>CAWGXJ010000014.1:0-287109 GCA_963826465.1 uncultured Alphaproteobacteria bacterium | reverse complement strand
GGCGGTGTTCTTATGCTTCGTCGGCTTCTTGCTCACCTTCTTGGGCGGCCGGTGCGGAGCCACACCTTTGCTCACCCCCGGCGCGTAGACATAGAGCTCATTGTTGTGCCGCCGCTGCCAATCCTGGGGACGGTTTCTATAGTTTCCGCGATAGATCCTGCGAGTCTCGACACGCTGATGGGTGAGTCGCGACCAGCGATCGCGCGGCATGCCGTAATTGTAGACATAGCCGTTGCGGTATATCGGCCGGTACACATTGGGCGCGAGGTTGAAGGCGATAACCACTTGGCTGGCCGGCAGCGCATAAGGCGCGATCCGCGGCGCCGCGAGATAGCGGGGCCTGACGAACACCCAGGAATTCATGGGCGGCGTCGGCGCGTAGGCCGCGGGGCCGCCATAGGCGTAGCCCCGATAGGTGTCCGGCACGGTCGGCGCCCAGCCCACATAGTCGTCGCCGTAGCGCCACTGCACCCAAGCGGGCGCCCAGGTGTCGCCCGGAACCCAGAACCAGCCATATTGGGGATCGAAGCCCCAACGGCCGTAGTGATACACGGCCCAGGCGAACGGTTCGGGCGAATCCCAATACCAACCGTACTCGTCGGTATCGATCCAGCGGCCGACCGTATAGGGGCGCCAATTCTCCTGCACGGCGAGCGGCAGCCATACATAGCCGTAGGCCGGGTGTTGCACCCATTCGCCATAGGGCGCGAGCGCGTCGTAGAACTGGTCGATGTCGAAGGCCTCTTGCGCCATCGCCGGACCGCCGAGGCCGAGCTTGGCGGTCCCGGGAAGGGTGAGCCCCGGCGCGAAGGCGAGCAGCGCCAACAGGCCGGCCATCAGCGCCCGTCTCGGCGCCCATCCTCGTCTCATGAAACCCTCCAACATCTCGCGACTCAGCCCATCGGCTGCGTTAACTCTTGCTCTCCCCGCTTCCCTCGACCCAGAGCAGGGCCAAATTCGGGCGGCGGGACGACGACCTTGGGGGAGAGCTTGGAATTTTCGACCTGAACCCAGCCTGAACGGCGGGAGCCGACCCGAGGGCCATTCGTCCTATTGATGTCCTCCCCCGACTTGGCTAGGCAGGGGCGCGACCGACAAAAGGAAGAGGGAGTATCGATGTCAGGCGTCCCGTTCGTCGACCTGAAGGCGCAGTATGCGCGTCTCAAGCCACAGATCGCCGAAGCGATCCAAGAAGTTCTCGACGACGGGCGATACGTCCTCGGCCCCGCGGTCGCGCGCTTGGAAGCGGAGCTCGCCGAGTATTGCGGCGTCCGCCATGCGATTTCCTGCGCGAGCGGAACCGATGCGATTTTCATGCCTCTGCTCGCTCACGGCATCGGCCCGGGCGACGCGGTGTTCGTGCCGTCCTTCACCTTCACGGCCTCGGCCGAGGTCATCCTGCTCGCCGGCGCCTCGCCGGTCTTTGTCGATGTCGAGGCGGACTCGTTCAATATCGACTTGGCGGATCTCGAGCGGCGGATTGCCGAGACCCGTAGCCAGGGCAAGCTGACGCCGAAGGCGATCGTCGCCGTCGATCTCTTCGGACTCCCGGCGGATTGGAACGGGCTCAACAAGCTCGCCGAGCGCGAGGGATTGCATCTCATTTCCGACGCCGCGCAATCCTTCGGCGGCGTCTATCACAACAGACGCGTCGGCTCGCTTGCGCCCGTAAGCGGCACGAGCTTCTTTCCGGCGAAGCCTCTTGGCTGTTACGGCGATGGCGGCGCGATCATGACCGATGACGACGACCTCGCCGAGGTTCTCAAGTCGATCCGCGTCCACGGCGCCGGCAGCCACAGATACGAGGTGGTCCGCATCGGCATCAATGGCCGTCTCGACAGCATTCAAGCCGCGATCCTCTCCGTCAAGCTCTCCGTCTTCGATGATGAGCTCGAAGCCCGCGAGCGCGTCGCGCGCGTCTATGACGAAGCGCTGAGGGATGTCGTCACGGTGCCGAAGCGTATCGATGGTCTGCAATCCGCCTGGGCGCAGTACACCATCAAGACCGACCGCCGCGCCGCGGTGCAGGAAAAGCTCGCCGAGGCCGGCATCCCGACCATGATCTACTACCCGCAGCCCATGCATCTTCAGGCGCCGTATGCGCCTTACGGCGGCGGCGAAGGCTCGCTGCCGGTCAGCGAGACGATCTGCGATGAGGTCATGAGCCTCCCCATGCACCCTTATCTTTCGGACGACGATGCGGCGCGCATTGCCACGTCGGTCCGGAAGGCCCTGGCCTGAGCAGACGGTGACTCACTACGGGGAACGTGCTAGGTGCGAGTCACGAAGCCGACGCAACAATTTCGACCGATGCCCTTGAGCACGATCTTACGCGCGAGCGCTTTTCTCTTCCCCCTCATCGCGGCCATCTTGGCGGGTCACGCGTACAGCGCCCCGCTCGACGCTTGCGCCGTCAAGCCAAGCTCTCCCCTCGTGGTGAACGTGAGGGACAAGGGCGCCAAGGGCGACGGCAAGACCGACGATACCGCGGCCATCCAGGCGGCGGTCGACGCGGTCGCCGGCACCGGTGGGACGGTCTACGTGCCCGACGGCGTCTTCATGCTGCACGGGGCCGGCAAAAATACTCTCGCCCTCAAGAGCAAGATGACCTTGAAACTTGCGGACCGCGCGGTGCTAAAGCTTATCCCCAACGGCGTCCCGCGCTACGCGATGGTCAAGGTCGCCAATGCCTCCGACGTGAACGTGGTCGGCGGCACGCTTTTGGGCGACCGCAAGGAGCACAAAGGCAAGAATGGCGAATGGGGCATGGGCCTTTGGATCGGCCGGAGGTCGGCGCGCATCACCGTCGCCGGCGTGACCGCCAAGGACATGTGGGGTGACGGCTTCTTGATCAACGACGCCGCCGATGTCGCGCTCTGCGGCGTCGACGCGATCCACAATCGTCGCCAGGGCCTCTCCATCATCAACGGCAGCCATATCCTCGTCACCCAGTCGGAGTTCCGCAATACCACCGGGACGGCACCCAGCGCCGGTATCGATCTCGAACCGGACAAGCCCGATCAGCGCATCAGCAACGTCATTATCGAGAAGTCGAAGTTCATCGATAATGCTGGCGGCGGCATCATGATCACCGGCAAGAAGGGCGATGTGGCGAACGTTCGGATTGCCTACAACGTCTTCGAGGGGGCTCGACCCATCCTCGTCGAGAACGCGCCACGCGTCCACTCGACGCAGATTTGCAAGAACCGTTATGTCGCCAAAGAGCTGCCTGCTTCCGAAGGGTTCAACAGCTTCGCCGAGCCGGTCAGTATCGTGGCCTTGCAGGCCGACTGCGGCGAAGGACGCGACATGCGCTTCGAGACGAACCGGATGACGAAGAAGAAGAAACCCGCGAACTGACGGCCCGGACGCGGAGGAACGCCGCGTGCGCATCGGGGTGTGATGTTCAAGATCGAGACCGTTGTCGTCGGCGCAGGCGTGATCGGCCTTTCCATCGCCCGGACGCTTGCGCTGCGTGGCCGCGAGGTCCTCGTGCTCGAGCAGGAGGCCGGCATCGGCCAAGGCACCTCATCGCGAAACAGCGAGGTGCTCCATGCGGGGCTCTATTACGAGCCCGGGAGCCTGAAGGCGCGGCTCTGCGTGGAGGGGCGCCGCGCGCTTTACCAGTATTGCGCCGGCCGGGGCGTGGCGCATCGGCGCTGCGGCAAGCTCGTCGTCGCGACAAGTTCTGATGAGGACGGCGCAGTTCGCGCGCTCCACCAGCGGGCGCTCGCAAACGGCGTCGAGGACTTGGAGCTGATCGACGCGCCGCGCCTGAAAGAGCTGGAGCCGCATGTCCAGGCGACGAGCGCGCTGCTGTCAAACGTAACCGGCATCGTCGACGCCCACGGCCTGATGCTCAGCTATCAAGGAGATGCCGAAGGCGCCGGCGCCACGGTGCAGCTGCGCACGCCCGTAACCGGCGGCACCTTTGGCGGCTCGTCCGTCGTGGTCCGCACCGGCGGAGACGACCCTGCGGAGATCGAGGCCGGACTTGTCGTCAATGCCGCGGGACTTGGCGCGTGGGATGTTTCGGCAAAGCTGAGCGGGCTCGATCCGAAGACCATTCCCCCGCGCCACCTCGCCAAGGGCAGCTATTTCTCGATGAGCGGCTGCGCGCCCTTCGAGCACCTGATCTACCCCGTGCCGGTTCCGGGAGGGCTCGGCATCCACCTGACCTTCGATCTCGGCGGACAGGCGCGGTTCGGGCCCGACGTGGAGTGGGTCGACCATATCGACTACGCCGTCGACCCCGGCCGCGCTCAGAACTTCTATGCCACGATCCGCCGCTACTGGCCCGGCCTCCCCGACGGCGCCCTGGCGCCGGCCTATGCCGGCATCCGGCCGCGCACCGGCGGGCCCGAAGGGCCGGCGGAAGACTTCGTCATCCAGGGTCCCGCCGAAACGGGTCACCCGGGCTATGTCGCGCTCTACGGTATGGAGTCCCCGGGGCTCACGGCGTCGCTTGCCATCGGGGAGTACGTCGCGGACCTCGCTGACGGCTAGGCCAAAGCATCATTTTGGCAAAACAACCCCATGCAAAGTAAAGAGGTAGCGTCCTGGGCCACCACCTGATTGGGCTCTGGCGAACTCATCACCATATCAAGAGTCTAGGTTCACCAACCAGGTGTTGGGGTGTATTCCGAAGGCGCATACTATATGTGGTACTTCGACCATAGACCCCAGTGAAGGACAAGGGAGGTGTGTCGTGAGTGAGCGTAGAAAACAGAAGACGGAGCAGGAGACGGTGACAACGGCGGAGGTCGACGCGGTTTGGGAGCAGCTTCCACAGGCGACCCAAAGTCAGGTACTCCAAGAATTCGGAAGGGCCATGAGAGGCAAATCAATGGAGACCGCTGTAGAATAGATCGCGCAAGTCATGCCGGACAGTTCGGCAGCGCCCGGCTCTCCGCGCGAATTTCAAGCCCTAGCATTTTTTACAACGTTTGACGCCAGCGACGGCGCGGAAACGGCACTGTCACGGCTGATGATCGCGGCCACCAATGCCGCAATGGACTGTTTTGCACGCGCAAACACAGATGACCCGCCGGTTCGAGACCTCGAGCTCAGTTACGCCACGAAACTCGCCTTTGTCACCGCTGCTCTCAGCAAGGCCTTCGATCACCATCGGGGACTCGAGAGAGAGTTGAAGCGTGTTCCAAAGAGGGTGGCAGCAAAGGCAACGCGACCGCAAGGCCCCAAATCGGATCTAAAAGCCGGTGATCCGACCAAGCCGACAGGCGAAAGCTCCTCATCCAAGACCGCATGAGTTGTTTGAGCGCATGAGCCAGCACCGCCGAAACGTTGCGGCAATGCTAGTCAGCCCGCGTTGTGGGGCAAAAACTCGCTCTGGCCTCCCCTGTCGCTCACCCGCGGTTAGCGGGAAGAGGCGGTGCCGCATGCATGGCGGCGCACAAGGGTCCGGCGCCCCACGAGGCAACAAGAATGCGCTCAAACATGGGGCCTTCACCAAGGAAGCAGTCCAGCGGAGAAGCGCGATGAGAGATCTTCTTCGGTCGGCGCAGGAGCTTCTTCGCGAGTTGGGTTAATCCTCGCTCCGGCACACCAAGAGGCGATCAATTGAACTGGCGCACCGGTCTTGGAACGCGTCCTTGACCCGTCTCCGGCTCCTGCGCGTGTACGCGGTCGAGCTTTATGTGGTCTCTAGATGCTTAACGCCACGGGTCGCCGATTGCGCCGCGCACAACGGTTCAGGGGCGGTGCTGAAGCCTGACCCCCGGGCCCTTGTACTCTTCAGCCGGAATGAATTCGATGCCTGCGACTTCCAGAGCCACTTCAATTCGTCTGAAGGTCTCGGCAGATCCACGAATTTGCGTCCCCGCTTCTACGCGCTTGATGGTCGCGACGCTGACAGAAGCCCATTCCGAAAGCGTGGCCTGGCTGACCCCCAGCAACCCTCTGGCCCCTCGAATCTGCGCAGAAGTTATCATTCCACCCGAGCATCTTGCTTGACGAGCCCGGCGCGAAAATGCTACTTTTAGGCTCATACAAGAGCCAAAAGGTGGCATATGCACCCCGCAGGTCTCAAACTCGAGGTCTCGACATACCAGCTGCTTCGGCAGCGCTTGTCAGAAGCCTTTCCCACGGCCGATGAAGACACGCTGGCGGATACCTTGGAGGGAATCACTGACCTCCACGAGATGATAGCCGCCGCGATCCGTTCGGCGCTAGTGGATGAAGCCCTCCAAGCCGGCCTTCGCTCACGACTCGAGGAGATGAAGCAGCGTTTGGCGCGTCTTGAGGCGCGGGGCATGAAGAAGCGCCAGCTTGCTCTTGACGCGATGACCGAGGTCGGCCTCAAGAAGCTTGAGCAGCCCGATTTTACGGCCTTTACGCGCGTCGGCCTGCGTGGCCTGATCATCGTCTCTGAGAGCGCGATCCCTGTGTCCTACTGGGTGCCTCAGCCGCCGAAACTCGATCGCCAATCACTACTTTCGGATCTGAAGCGAGGCGGCGAAATTCCCGGCGCCCAACTCAGCAACCCCAGGCCGATTCTAAACGTGAGGACCAAGTAATGGCGTCTTCCGACACACAGGCGCGCCAACTCAAGGCGAAACTCGATCCGAAATTTGTCAAGGTTCGAAAATCGAATGGAGTCGATTTCCACTATGTCGAGGGATGGCACGCCATTGCCGAGGCAAACCGGATTTTTGGCTTCGATGCTTGGGACCGGAGGACTGTCGCGACCCGCTGTGTTTGGACCGCGACGGATCACCCGCATTACCTTGTCGCCTATGTCGCAAAGGTGCGCATCCGCGTTCGCGCCGATGACGTCACCGTAATCCGCGATGGCTCAGGCACCGGCGAGGCCAGGGCGCTGACCCCAGGACAGGCGCACGACATGGCGCTCAAATCGGCCGAGACAGATGCAACCAAGCGGGCGCTGGCTACCTTTGGAAATCCCTTTGGCCTTGCGCTTTACGACCGAGACCAGAACGGCGTCCGAAAACCTCGGAGCAAAGAAGCCGCAAAGGCAACCGGCCCTTGGATGCTGCGGTCAGACGCCGGCGCCGAGGTGGCGAGTTGCGAAAAGCCGAGCGACTTCGCCTCTGCGCTGCGCAAGGCCATGAGCGAGGCCCCGAATATCGAGACTCTATTTTCTGTCTGGGAGCAAAACGTTGACGTCGTGCGCGGGCTCAATAAGACCCTCAAGCAAGATCATCTTCAGAAATCTGGTGTCGCGGCGCAGCTCGTGGCCCACCTCAAGAGCTGCGCCATAGCGCTGGCAAAATCCAATGAGGCGGCACCTCAAAGCGAGGCACCACTGGCTGCGGAGAGCAATGCCGCAAGGCGTCCAAGGATTGACAAGAGCGCACTGAAAATCAGCGAGCCGCGCCGTATCCGCTCCAAGGCGCACCTCCAATACGTCGCCAGCCAACCTTGTGTCATTTGCGGGCGCTCGCCGTCACATGCTCACCACCTGCGCCACGCCCAACCTAGAGGACTCGGGCTGAAGGTGAGCGACGAGTTCACGGTCCCACTCTGCTCCATACATCACGACGAGATCCACCGGACCTTGCGAGAGAAGCAGTGGTGGCAGGAGCGCAAGATTGACCCCCTCGCTGTCGCCGGCGTGCTTTGGCGGGAGAGCTGCAAGCGGTTGTCCCCCTCAGCCACCGATCCCACGGCATCAGACCTAGATACGCTGAACGAGAGCAAGACTGGAGACCCGTAAGCCTGATCGGCGCCCCCTCACGCAAGATGGAATCTTGCTGTCTGGCATTCTGGGTTCAAAGCCCTAATGGACAGTAGGACCCCCGGCTGGTGGAGCGGGTTGCTCGGGAGTGGTGATGACGATGTTGAGCAAATCGCGGAGCGCTACCAGATTGGGCACCGTTACGACTATACGCGCAGTCACCACGGCGATCGGCTCAATGGTTCCATCCTTGAACATTGGCGTCGGATTTGCGCGAACATGCGTGAACGTGATGACGGCGAGAGGGCCTCGTATCGCCACGTTCATTTGACCGTCACTAAAGATCTCAGGGACGTTGTCAGGATCTGTTACCGGCGGGTTTTGATGCTGGTCAGCCATTTTGTGCCCTCCCATCTTGGCTATCGACGAAGTCGCCATACCTCTTCTCGATCATACGCGTATCATTAGGCTCTACGATTTCATGCAGTTCGTCGACAAGATGCAAGCTGGTGCCCAGAACAGAGGCTTGGCTGACGGCACTCTGTCCTTCTGGTTCAAAGGAGGGGGATGACCCTGCTGATCCGCTCAAGTTTGGCGACAATTTTTGGCTGGACCGGGACCCCTTTGGTAACGCCCCAGCGCGCTTAATGCGCCTCAGAAAGGGTAAGAACATGAGTAGCGTTGCATTCTGGGATGGCTTTGACGTCATTCCTCCCAAAGACCCAGTATCGATAACGCTTGAACTCAGCCCAGAAGAGATCGAGTTCGCTTTCGCGACCGAGGGCGAGTCCCTGCGTCGCAGGATGTTGAGTGCACTCGTCATCGCGATGATAAACGATCCGATCATCAAGTGAGGGGCGCCAGCCTCAACCCTGCGCCTCATCGTCCAGCACCACCCCCGACGCCGTCGACATCAAAAAAGGGGGCGAGCAAAGCCTTTTAGCAGACTTTCTTACTCGCCCTATCTTGTGCTAGCGGATTGGGGCTCAGTGAGGCTAGCAATCCCAAACATAGCACCCGTGGACTTCTTTTTGGTTAAAGGCGACGCTTACAGCTCATAGCGCCTTGACCTGCCGCCACGCTTGAGCGTGGTGCTTGAAGGAAGGCTTCGCAGAGCGTCTCTCAATTTTGATGACCAGGTGCCGTTGTCATCTGGGAGATGCCTTCGAACTTGGCTTAGAGCGCGAGGACGATCGGCGAGCGGCCAATGTTTCCCTGCGCAAACCCGTGCTGCTGTGCGCGCAGTGAAGCACTCAGTTCCGCATCACCAGAATGATGCCGCATAGGACAGCCGTCAGCATTGCGCCAACAGAGAGGATCAGCGCGGCTAGTGCCTTGGTGTCGGCCGCGTTTGCCATCTTTAGTGCTGCCAGAGCGACCTTGGCCGAGCGCGCGCTGTTGATGATCCCGCCCCCGCGGGCAGTCTTGATCTGGTCCACCACGGAGCGTTCGACATACTCCTGGACCAGTGCAAGCTCGCCAGAGTCAAAGAGAGGGAGGCGAGCCTCAATCTCCTTGTCCGTGAGACCATCCAGTAGGGCGAAAAACTGGTCTCGGTTTACCCCCATCAGGTGTCACCTAAATGTCGGCCGGCTTCACCGCCCGTCGGAAGGGATACTACCGTGTCAGAAGGTTGAGTTTCAACTGAAGCAATGTCCTGGCAAGGCTGGTGACGGAGCGCCTCGCAAACTTCCCTATTCGAGCGGGGAGCGAATATCTTTGTCCATGTTGCTGGGCGGCGGAGGAGAAAATCTCGCCACTCAAGCCGGCATCCGGCGAGACCGATGACGCGATGCTCTGCCGCGTGTGCCATTTCGAGATCGTTGTTGCGACAAGAAATGAGAGAGCGGGGTCGAGACACTGAGATGGCTCTCCGTAAATCTCAATAGTTCGTGCCAGCTAATGCTGCCGCCGAGTGAGCCATCGACCACAATGCACTTTGCTTCTAGCGTAACGCAGCGCAGCAGGCGGTTTCTGGAATCTTTCTCCTACCTCTTTCATCTTAAGCGCGCAGTGGCTCAGCGTGGGGACATTTTGGTGTGAGATACGGAGCAGACCAAGAACCGCTATATCGCCAAGAGGTACCGGCCTCCGAAGGATTCAACACCTTCGCCGATCCCGTCGATAGCGGGATGTTGCGGGCCGATTGCAGCGAGGGGCGCAACATGCGCCTCGAGTTCGAACCGAAGGAAGTAGTTACCAACACACCGTTGCCCAGGCGCCGCGCATTGGGGTGTGATGTTTAAGATCGACACCGTCGTCGCTGGCGCAGGTGTGATCGGACTCTCCATCGCGCGGGCGCTCACCGCAGGCGACCACGAGGTGCTCCTGTTCGAGCAGGAAGCGGGCACGGCCAAGGCACCTCTCGCGGAACAGCGAGGTCCGCCGCTCGAGGCCCGGAGGACGGTACAGCAAGAAAGGGGCGGGCCAGGGATTGCAGCTTTCACTGGCCCGCCCCTCGATGTGCCTCACAACCCTGGGAGATTGAAGGCCGCGCAGTCTAGGCGACACTGCCTTTAGGAATGGCTAATCGAACAAGAGAAAAGAGCGCCGATCCAAAGCCGACGCCGAAAGTGTATGTCCTTGGATCAAATGGTGCGAGTTGTGGTGCGTCCTCGCCTGGGACATTAACTGATTAGGCCGCGGACTCGTAAACGCGCAGCCATAGGCGGATGCAGGCGAGCTTGACGAAGACGAGATAGTTGGCGGCGAGCTTGTCGTATCTGGTTGCCACTCGCCGGGACTGCTTAATCTTGTTGAAGAACCGCTCGACTAGATTGCAGTCGCGGTAGAGATAGGGGCTGAAGCAGACCTTGCGATTGCGCTTGGGCGGGATGTTGGCTCACGCGCCCGGTTCGGTGACAAATGCCCTGATCCAGTCCGCGTCGTAACCGCGATCTGCCAGCAACCGCGCACGCCGAGGGAGCGGTCGCAGCAAAACCGAGCAGAGCCGGTTGTCGTGCGCCTGTCCACCAGTGAGGCCGAGCTACACCGGTAAACCATTGCCGTCCACAACGACATCGATCTTGCTGGTCAGCTCGCCACTGAGATCTTGCGAGAGGCGCACGTTCGCCTCTAGTCGCTAAGCGGCAGTTGCGGCGGCGGACGCAACGCCTCGACGACGCGGCTCAGGACGTCGTCTAAATTTTTGGTCAAATGATGCACGTTCACCATTTTTGAAATCTCGCCTCGTGATGCCACAAAGGAGGGTGATGCTGAATAGCTCGCGCAATTGGTCACAAAAGCGGGGGGGCACCCAAATGCCGCGCTACTACTTCAACATAGCTTTATCTACCCGGGTCATCATCGACTCCACTGGTAAGGAGTTGGCTGGCTTGGAAGCGGCTCATTGGCACGCCGTGAGACTTGCCTATCAAGCGCGGGCTCATTTGCCCGACGACGACGAACCTTGGGTCATCCGAATTGAAGACGAAACGCGCTTTACGCAGGAGGTATATGTGCCCTGCTTCAGGCGGCTCGCCTCAAGCAAGCGCATAAATAGGTTGTTAACCACGCGAGCGCATCGTTAGCCCGTCAAGTTCCGCGTATAGCGGCTCTCGCCCACTGTCCCGGGCGGCGAGCCGCTCTCTTTTTCACCCGTCGATCAGTGCCGCTCACCCCTGGCAAAGAACGGGATGAAGTGAAAAAAGAGACGAGCCAGGAATTGTAGTTTACTGGCCCGCCCCTCTTGTGCCTCTCGTCCTGGGAGATTGAGGCCCTGCAGGTTAGGTCGGCTGCCGTTGGGCAAGGCTAAATCGAGCGATTGACAAAGAGGCGTCGACCGAAGTCGACGCCCGAGGCCTGTCTTAAGAATCACTTCGCCCTAGCCTTGGGGCTCAGCTCGGAACCTCTCAAACTTCCCTTCCTATTGTGGCTGCGTCTCGTCTGGAGGTTCGACCACACCGTCCTCGGACGGCGAGCTGTCGTCCGCTGAAGGGTTGTCGACAGACGGCGCTTCCATCGAGGGCTCGTCCAAAGGTTCCTCTTCGGCCGGTGGTTCTTCTATAGGAGCTTCGTCCATAGGAGCTTCGGGCGCCATGGTCGGCTCCGTTGACGGCTCTGTTGCCTGATCCTTTGATTCCTGAGCTGGCGGCTGAGCGGCCTCTTCACCCTGATCACAAGCCGCAACGAAACCCGCAATCAAAAACGTTGCGACCAATACGATCTGTCTCATTGTTTTGCTCCAAGGCTAGTAGGTTTGCATTGGCAACTTAGCGGCATATGTGTTTCGCCGCTACGACAGAGATAGAGAGATGCGGTTTCACCTTGATGTCGGACCTGGCCAATGCCGCCCTCTCGTGCAAACGGGTGATGCGCCCGTTCTTCGAGTCTGGGAGCTTCAATCAAACCGCGAAGCAGGGACAACTTCCGGCTCCATTTCCGTGACCGCCCCTAATGGGTAATGCTCCCCGTTCCGGCTATCGTCAGTGCAACGATTGCCGTCAACAATTCACCCACCACGATGACGGGCGGATCAAGGTGGCCAAATCGGCCTTTTCGTTGTTCTCAATACAGGCTTGCCGGCTAAGCCATTTTGGTTAAAACTATAAGTTGAAGGCGGCTTTCGTCCAATTTGCCTTTACAGTCCCTGATTCCCTTGGCCCCGATAACCTTGCCGGGGCTTTTTCTTTGGCCTGGAAACCTTAGGAAGAGCGCGCGAAGTTGAGCTGGCTCAAAATGCGCCCGACAAGCTGTTTAACAATGGATCGGTTCCCTGCTTTCACCGAGGCAGTCTCGGTCCCCTCGAAATCACGGGCGCCTGTATTGCCTTAACGTAAGGCTCGACGGCTTCCTTAGCCTCTTCGACGGTTTCAGATCGTTTGAGTGCCGCCCCTATCCGCTCATATGTGTGACAAAGGTCATAGGCAACGAACTCCAGTTGCCCCTCGATTGTCGTCCAGTCTTTGTCGTGGGCAGCGCACCAGTCCCTGAGTTTTTGAAGATACTTTGGGTCCCAATCCGGGATACCGTCCTCAAGGCCAAGGCTATCGAGCAACCCCGCGGCCTGCTGTTCCGTCCAACCGTTATCGAGAAAACTCATTGCTTTGCTGCCGATGCTGACTCAGCCTCAAAGATCCAGTCCTAGCAGATAACGTCGCTTAAGTTACTGCCTCACTCAAGGCATCAAAGCCAGCTCCAAACCGCAGAGTCTACGGTGCCGCTTCTCTAAGCCAAGATGGGGCCTCCCGAACGCCCCGTCACCGTCTCGTCGGAGGGGCCTCCTGGCTCTTCACCCCTCCGCCGCCTGACCGCTGCCGTTTAACAGCTTCTTAACTATGGAGCGCTTAATATTCACTCAAGTCCCGCACACGTGGGCTCTTTTGACCTGTGCTGCGTGAGAGACGGCCCCATCGAGCGAGCGGGGCCGTTTCCTTTCCAACTATCACCCTCAGGCTACAGCGCAGGCTATCCCGAGGCGCTAGAGTCCGAGTTGCGGGTGGGCTGCACCCGCACCAAAATCCAGGGAACTCCAACCCAAAGGGCGTCGGCTTCAACCGGCGCCCTTCCTCCGCCGGACCTACTTCTCAGGCAGGATGGCGGCCACCTTGCACGGTTCAATAGCAGGGTTCAGGACCCACCTCTCAGCCGCTCTTTATCGGTAATGCGAGAGAGAGTGACTTCCCCACGGGGGCACGGCAGCCGTAGACCCGCCGCCTAGACACAAAGTAAGCTCTTAACCCGTCAGCTTGCATGGCGGTTCTCCTCAAGCTTTCCTGGTTAGCGGGACAGAGAGAATTCTGGCCTCCGTGCTTTGCTCGTCTAGGGATCAAGAGAGGCTAACCATGGGTCTAACGTGAAGCGTCATTTTCTGTTGCGCTGTGTCCTTCGTGTTACAGCCAACCCATAGTTCCAGCGCTAACATCCAGCCGCGGGGTACAAACCCGCTCTTGGAACCTCAATTTCCAAGGGGCGTCAGCTTCGGCTGGCGCCCTTTTTCATCGGCAACGTCGCACCCGCCGCCGCCCCCGACTTCATTGCTCCCACGAAAGGGCCTATAACCACGTTATTCATGCTATAGTTTAAGTGAGGTGCTGCGGAGGCAATGGACAGCAGGCAAGTGAAGAGGTAGGTGCTCACCTTATTGGCATTGTGAGCAATCTAACTTCAGAGGAAGCGCTTCATTTGCTGGCGCATGCCCCGTCAGGATTTTTACCTGGCAAGCCGCTGAAGTTTTCGCCAAGGAGCCTAAGGGCACGAAGTGGCTTCCCAGACAAGCGAGCGTCAGAGGGTTTTCAGCATTGAGATCAGGCACGCCTGAGGAATCAGAAGCATTCTTATGGTCGGCAACTGACGGTGTGTTGGCATGGCCTCAGAATCCGATGATCTTGAACAGCAACTACGTCAAAACATAAACTTGAGACGTCAACTCGGTGTTGCAGCCGCCGAGGCCGATAACAAGTGCAGTGAATGCTTGAAGGTGGCGGGGCCGGAGACTAGCGGAGCCGACGACAGCCTCGAGATGCTTCGGCTGGAAATTAAGCTCAAGCGCGCAATGGAAGCGCCGTTTGCCGCAAAGGAACTGGTCCTGCAGAGCGAAAACCCTAAGGCACACTGGGATCGGTGGCTGAGCGTGAACTGGAAGGCAGGCATCGCTAGCCTTGTTTGTCTGACACTGGGAGCATTCGTAGTCATCTGGCTGATTTACTGATGACGGATCTTAGCGGTGAGATTCACCACGAAAGCCCCCGCAAGCTCGCTCGCATGATCGAGAGCCAGGAGATGCGATTGAGGCCGCCTCTACGCAACTACATTAGAGGCGGCCTCTAACCCCGAAACAGGCCACGGGGCTAGGCTTATTGTGAGAAAGACTTCGGCCGGAATGAGGTGAAAGGGTGACGCCTGGTCGCCCCTCCCACGCGTTAGGAAGCTAACTCGGCTCTTTTTGGCCCGCCGCCTAACCTCTCAGCAATCCTCAGAAAGACGCGAGAGAGCAACTCCCTGATTGGACGTCTCCTCATTACGATTGGCGTGCGGCTAAGGCCGCCAGACACGAAATTCAGCTCTTGGGCGGTTAGTTCACGCATTTCCGCATCTCCTTCGTGGCTCCGCTTGAGGCGGCTACAATAGGACACGAAACTTGATTAGGCTGAGAGTAGAGGCAGACATGGCTAATCCGCAGACTTACACAGTTGCCTTGGGAAAACTGATATTCGAGGAACTTTTTAGGCGTTCTAGACATGCCACTGCAGCACCTACCGCACCTTGGCCATGTAGAACATTTGAGAGACACCGAAGATAAAGACACCTGAAAAAGCCTATGACACTTCTTGTAGAAATTTGTTTCGATGCGGTGCTCGATGCTTCGAACCTGCAGTATACAAAACTAGCCGGAGCAGACATGAAAGTTTTGGTGACTGGCGCTGCTGGCTTCATCGGATTTCACACGGTAGCGGCCTGCTCGACCGTGGCGATGAGGTGGTGGGTCTCGACAACCTCAACTCCTACTACGATGTGACGTTGAAAGAAGCCCGACTCGCACAGCTCAGTCCCCGCAATCAGTTCAGCTTCGTGAAAGCCGACGTCGCAGACAGGGCAGCCATAGAGCAGTTATTTCACGATTATCGGCCGGAGCGGGTGATCCATCTCGCTGCGCAAGCCGGTGTGCGCCACTCCATCACCCATCCTGAGGAGTACGTGCAGTCTAATATAGTGGGGTTCCTGAATATACTTGAAGCCTGTCGGCGCGGAGGCGCGGAGCACCTCGTGTTTGCCTCGTCGAGTTCAGTCTACGGAGCCAACACGAAGGTGCCCTTTAGCGTGCAGGACAACGTCGACCATCCTGTTAGCTTCTATGCGGCGAGCAAGAAATCCAATGAACTGATGGCGCACGTATATGCCCATCTCTATCGATTGCCGACCACGGGCTTGCGCTTTTTCACCGTTTACGGTCCGTGGGGTCGCCCAGACATGGCGCTTTTCAAGTTCGTCGATCGCATTCTGGCAGACAAGCCGATTGACGTTTTCAATAACGGCAATCACGCGCGGGATTTCACTTATATTGACGATGTCGTTGAAGCCTTGCTTCGCATTGTTGATCGGCTGCCTGAACCTAACTCAAACTGGTCAGGAGACAGCCCAGACCCGAGTACCTCGTCTGCGCCTTACCGGCTCTACAACGTCGGCAATCACAGCCCCATCCAGTTGATGGACTTCATTCGCCTGATTGAAACCGCACTTGGACGGGAAGCCAAAAAGAATTTCCTGCCTTTGCAGCCTGGCGACGTTCCTACGACCTACGCGGACGTCACCAACCTTGCTGCGGATATTGGGTTTGAGCCAAGCACCCCGATCTCGGAAGGCTTAGATAAGTTTGTGACCTGGTATCGGAGCTATTACGGCGTTTGACCGCCAGGTCATAGTCTCGAGGGCCCGACGTACGACGGTCTTTTGCCCCTGGCAAAGCCAGACCCCCTGATGCCTTCAGCAAGCTCGCTGGAGCAGCCTCCGTGGCTACCCCTTTCCTAGAGCCAGCCCGACCTGTGGAAACAGTGGAAAACACTCCATTACAACACCGGCAAACGGATCCTCGAGCGAGAGGATAGTCGCTTGCCCGGCAATGAAGAGTGGGCGTATTGCCGGAACGGGGAGGCTAAAGAATGACCCACTCGAACCTAAAGGTCGAAGTGCAAGGCACTGACATTCTCGTTGGGATGCGCGGCACCTGCTTTAGGGCAAAATATCGAAAGCAAGAAGCGCCCTGGCTCGCCACGGTTGAGTACGGGCCCGACGACCCAGAAGCGACCATCACCTTCTCTGAGTTCCGAAACCTGGCTTGGATGGCGGCCAATGAAATGGCTCGTCGGCTGGGGTGGGTCAGAAATTGCCACGAGTTGCATAAGACGGCGGAGCGAGCAATTCCCGACCCAGCAACCTTAGTACTTCACGAAATTCGGGCGGTGTGCTGAAGCCACTTTAGAGTATGGCAGGCGTACTCATGAGCCAGCCCGAACCCCTTCCCTCGACCAATGTCTTGCCGTTCCCGCAGCTCGAGGGCCGAAGAGGCAGAACTAAACTGCGCGAAGAACAGAGAGCCAGAAGGCACAGCTTTGGCGTCGTTGATCTTCCGGCCGGGTTGACGCCGAAACAGCATCGGACCTGTCAAAGGGTATTTGGTCGTCCCTCTGCATAGTCGAGGAAATGAACCGACGACAAATCTAAGGCGCCTTTCTAGCGCGCAAGCAAATGTTCCAGATCGAGGAGCATGTTGCGTGCTTTCAAATGCATTTCGTTCGCCCGTGCTCGTGCCCGGTCGTCTGGCGTTCGTCGCGTTAGCGATAGGCCTGAGCCTTGCGGCACTGCTACCTTTCCTAGCCCTGGGAGCAGTTCTCTGGCTCAGTCCCACCAGTGGTATCTCATCGCGGCCAGCCTGCCACCCACCCAGGATCGGCACAATACAGCATGCGGTCACGATCTATCTTCCCGTGGTCTCCATACCTACCGCAATCAAAGCGTAGCTGGTCAGCACACACTGTTTCCGATTGCCCTAAAGAGATCTGATCCAGCCGGCGCGATACAATCATCATTAGCCGACTTCCTCCAGGCAGCACTTTTTCTGCTGGCACGCCTCAGGGGCAAACAAGCTGGAAATTGAGACCCAGCGAGCTCGGCAACTTGCTCCTCCTGATCCCCGAAGGAGCGCGTGACGAAGCCGCACTCATGATCCAACTTCTTGCGGCCGACGGCCACGTCATTTCAGACACGGCAACCATCGTGGAGGTCACTGGCGCCCCCGAAGAGAAGATCCCCGTTCGCCGTGTCAAGACCGAAGTAATTCCGGGTCAGACCTGGGAGCAATCGCGCGAGGAGTCACACGCAGATGCAGAGGCCAGCCCTATCAATTCCGTGAACGCAGGACTCGCGTCCGATCCTGTGCCATTGCCGGCTAGGCGTCCTCCTAGCGCGAGATGAATACCATTCTCCGCACGGGGACGTACGGGCTCAGAGAGCCGTGTGGTAGCACTATCACCGCAAGTTGAAGATAAAGTCAAGGAATCGCAAAGCAATCGCCCCAAGAGGGAAGATATATTGTGGAATTTCTTCAGTCATTCGGCTGATAAGCTTGCTAAGCTACTAATTCAATTAGTGACAAGCAAAGCAAATCGGACCCCTTTAAAGCCTAATCTGTTGGGGCTTTTGCTGTGGCGGGCCCTCGGATTCCGGGTAATCTTAGCTCTAGGTCGGGGTCTAAGGGATGCGCGGTCCTACGTTAGTCGCAATCTTTTGTGCAACGGGAGCCTGTGTGCTCGCCGCTACGTTAGCCATCAATCTCACCTCTAGTGATCTACCTGAGGCGGCAAGCCCTGTTGTTATAATCGATGTTCCCGACAATCCCGTAACGGTGGCAGTGAGCGAACCGTCACCGGCGGAGGTGGTCGCCAGCTTACCCAATGCGACCAGCGCGCCACCGGCTTCAATCGAGGACGTCTCGCTACAAGAGCCGGAGCCGCCAGAAAAGCTCTTCATCGTCGATAAGATACGCCTACGGCTGCAGGACCCCACGGTTCGAGACCGCGCGAATGAGAACGACCTTAAGGCACTTGAGGCGTTCTATGCATCACGTAATGGTCCTGCGCTTTGGCTGGATAGCGCTGGATTTACAGCCGAGGCGAAGGCGATCATCGAAGAGATCTCTAAAGCCGATGATTGGGGACTGGATAGCGCCGCTTTTGTCTTGCCGCCCCCGAATGCTCGGCCGGCCGACACCCAGGACCGGGCGGCAGCCGAGGTCTCGCTTGACCTCGCTATCCTCCAATACGCCCGATATGCCGGCGGCGGTCGCGTAGACCTGTCCGCGCTGAGTAAGCTTGTGGACCAGAAGCCGCACGTGCGTGACCCCAACAGGGTGATTGCAGAAATCGCGACGTCAGACGCGCCAGATGACTATCTTCGAAACTTGCACCCCAAACATGCCCAGTTCGAATTTTTGCGTCAGGCCCTTCTCAAGACCCGCGCACAAGCGGACCCCGCCTCGAAGCGTCTGGTGGAGAAAATTCTAGTGAATATGGAGCGCTGGCGCTGGATGCCGGAGCATCTAGGAGCCTTATATGTTTGGCTCAATGTGCCTGAGTTCATGATGTATGTGGTGAAAGAGAACAAGACCATTCACTCTGAGAAGATCGTGGTCGGTGAACGAGCCTACGCAACGCCAATCTTCTCAGCCAATATGAGGAGCATTGTGTTTAATCCAGAGTGGACGGTGCCACCGACCATCGTCAGAGAAAATCTCTTGCCCAAGTTGCGCGGCGGAAGTGGCGGTTGGTTTGGGAGCAATAACACCGCAATCCTGAAGCAGCACCAGTTGAAGGTTATCTATAACGGTCGTGAGGTTGATCCGGACGGAATCGATTGGAAAAGCGTCAACATGTCCGCGATCAGCTTCAAGCAAGCACCTGGACCCAGGAACGTGCTCGGCAAAGTCAAATTTGTCTATCCAAACACGCATATGGTCTACATGCATGACACGATCAAACGAGACCTTCTGAATAAGACAGCCCGGGCTGAGGGACATAACTGTCCGCGGGTCGACAATCCCGGAAAAGTCGCCGCGGTCCTGCTTGCAGAGGACAAGGGCTGGGAAAAGAGCAAGGTGGATCAGCTCCTGGACAAAGGTTACAACAGCGCCGTTCCGTTGGACCATTCTATCCCAGTTCATACCACTTACTTCACTGCCGTGGCCGATAACGATGGCCAGGTGAGAACCTTCGAGGACATATATGGCCTCGACGGTGCCGTTGAGGCGATCCTCAGCAAGGATGCCGCAGCGAATGCGCGGGCCCGCCTGCAGAAGCAAGAGACTTCAGGAGAATTGGCTGCTTCCGAGCCTTAGTTGGGTTCCTTACCCGGCCCCTCACCGCAGCCTACTTTTTATGACTTGTGCCTTAGAAGGGAAACCTGACGGCGCCGATGGGTTGAGGGGTGAGATGGAGCGTTGGCATACTCTTATCGTCCGCGTCGGAGTGGCACTTCTTCTCGTCTGGACTATTCTCCTCTTCACGGGGATTGTCATTTTGGTCTCGGGCGGCTGAAACAAATGTAAGGGAGAAAGTCGGCGACGCGGATGAAGTCCTATGGTGGGGACCTTTGGCAGAGACAGACCTCCTCAGCGTCGTAACTGTAGCCAAGGAACCCCGAACCAGGAAATAGCGCCGGCTCGTTTGTCGTCCTCCTAGGCCTTAGAAGCCATTCCACGTAGAGCGCTGCGACGCGGCGCTTGCTTCCCTCCAAAAACCTTGTCGCGGCGTGAACAGCGAAGCCCTTTGGGTTAGTCGGATCGCTTTCGCCAATCGCAACGAGAGCCACAATAGCTTAGGCCAACTTCTCTCTGACCCTCGCATGATTGCTCGGGCTCTATACGACTCTCGCTTCCTTGCAACTAGCTCGCAACCAGGGAGCGCCCTTGTGGGGAAGGCTTAGTCCGCTCGGGCACAGACGTTACCCAATGCTGACCCCGAAAATGCAATCTGACATCTGCCGCATCCGATAACCCCGACCTGTGGGCAATGCTGATACGTGTCATGTTTAGGCGATTAAGATGCTGCTCAATCTGCCTCTCCTTGTCAGAATCCAGGTGAGCTGTTGCCTCGTCCATGAAAAGGATTTTTGGTCGGCGATATAGAGCGCGCGCCAGAATGATCCGTTGCTTTTGGCCACCCGAAAGAGAACTGCCCATGTCACCAATCAAGCTGTTGTAGGCCATTGGCATCTGCAAGATTTCCTCGTCGATACCAGCCATGTGGGCGCATTCTCTGATCCACGCGTCATCGGGATCGGGAGTAAAAAAGCAGATGTTGTCTGCAATTGTCCCCGAAAGCAGTTGGTCCTCCTGCATGACGGCAGCAATCTGCTCACGGTATGCCCTCACGCCGATAGTATTCAGAGGAATGCCGTCGATAAAAACATCACCGCTGGTGGGCTGCAGCAATCCGAGAAGGACCTTCATTAGGGTGGTCTTGCCGCAGCCGGATGGGCCACTCACAGTCGCAAAATGACCTGGATCGATCGCGAAGTTAACATTCTCTAGGACAAATTCCTCAGTATCAGAATAGCGGAACGAGATATCGCGCGCTTCGATCCGCCCCTGAATTGAGCGAGGCACAAGCGGAGCATCGTGGCCTGCTTCTTTGGACGTGAGAGCGATATCCGATAGACGCTCAAGGTGCAGACCAACGATACCAAAATCGAGGAGCTTCTCGACGAGCAAGTTCGCTTTGCTGATAAATTGCTGCTTATACGCAATAAACGCAAATACCATTCCCACGGTGAAAATATTGTCGAGAGCCAAACGTGCGGCCAGGTATATGACGATAATATTCTCTGCACCAAAAAGCAGATGGTTGGCTGCGACAAAGCCGATATTGGCCCGCTCGAGCCTCACGTCCGCGTTGACTGCGTCTGAAAAGCGATTGAGCCACTGGCCTTCACGCTGGTTTTCGTGATTGAACAGTTTGACACTTTGCATCGCTCGCAAGCTTTCGACAAAGCACGACGTTTCATTGGCCTTCATTTGGATAGCTAACTCATTTCGGTCACGGAGAAGCCGAAACAGACCCAGTCGAATGGTGCAGTAACCAAGAAATGCGAGTACAACAACAAGAGCTAGTTTGGCGCTATAGGCAAACAGTACCGCGAGCGTTATCGCAGCCATTGTCCCATCGATTATCGCCAGGATCAGGCCCTCACTAATCAGGTCTCTAACCGGCTCCACCGACGTAAATCTGGAAATCACATCACCAATGTGCCGCTTCTCAAAGAACGACAAGGGAAGTCGGATCAGATGATGGAACAAGCGAGCGCCAAAGGCAAAATGAAGGGTGTTCTGGAGAATGATAACAATCAATGACCTCAACCAGGTCACCGCGACGGTGAGCGTGGCGACAAGCGCAAAGCCCAGTGCCAATATTAGAAGTAAGTCGGTGTCTCCCCTTGCAATAACTTCGTCCACAGTTAGCTGAAGATAGAATGGACCCGCAATAACAAGAAGCTCAAGTGCGAGGGATAGGGCAAGAAGCTGCAACAGGGCATGTTTGGCTCCGCTTGCCTGTCTAAGAAAGGTGGAGAGTCTGAGTCTCGCCCGTTCGTCCTTGCGTTCGAAATTCGAAGTAGGTGTTAGTTCCAGAGCCACGCCCGTGAGATGATTTGACGCCTCCCTCCAAGACATAGGCCTTTCACCCAAAGCGGGATCATGTAGCACAATGCCCCGCTTTCTCACGCACTTCAGAACCACAAAGTGATTCATGTCCCAATGAAGGATGGCAGGCAGCCTTAAGTGCCTAAGATGCTCGGGCTCAAGACGCACGGCCCTTGAGGTAAAGCCAAGATGGCTAGCGACCTCCATTAGAGATTTGAGAGTGACGCCATTTATCGAGAAAAGATGCTGTCGCCGCAGCGCGTTCAGGTCGATGCGATGCCCGTAGAAGCTCGAAATCATGGCGAGGCATGCCAAACCACACTCTGCTGCCTCCGACTGGAGGATAACGGGTAGGGTGTGCTTGCCGCTGAAGTTAAGCATTCCTATCTACATTCTCGCACTTAGAAGTGGATTTAGAAGCCAGCGAATGATCCTGCGCTTCTCGAGAAGGATGTCGGCTTGGAGCAACATCCCCGCTTGGAGAGGAACTTTCTGACCATTCGCGTCGACATCAGGCCTATCGAGCGCAGCAATCACCTTATAGGAGGGTTCTTTCAGCACAATTGGAGCCGGCAGCCCGACCTCCGAAAGGATCGTTTGCGAAACGCTGACCACGTGTCCGGAATAGGCCCCGAATCTCTGAAATGGGAATGCATCGTATAGAAGCCGAACCTTTTGTCCCGGTCGGATGAAGCCGATGGCCCTCGTCGGCGCGAAGAGCACAGCTTGGAGAGGGCTATCAGCAGGCAGGATTTCGAGTTGGACACTCTTGGGGTCGGCGATCTGTCCGACCGCCGTCTGAAGACTAGCGACCCGCCCCGAGATCGGGGCACGAATTGCAAAGGATTTTCGGCCTGCGATCTCAGCAATCTGCTGATCTATCTGAGCCGAGCTGCTTCGCAGAGGCTGGAGCCTTCTAGCCGAGTCCGTAGGAAGCTGCTCTAGAGCGGTCTGCGTTTGGCGAAGTTCTGTTTCCCGAACTGAGCGTCGCTGCTCGAGGCTGCTTAGAGCCTGTTTCGCCTCCAACAGAGCCTGCTGCCTGCTCAAAAGCTCCGGAGCAGAGACGTAACCGGAAGCTCGCATCTTCATCGCAGCATCGACAAGTTGCTGAGCAAGCACGATTTGCTCTTGTTGAAGTCGCATCTGCGACGACAGTTGCGCCAATTCTGATTCACCACTGCTTATGGCCGCAACGAGACGAGACTTCTCTGCGCGCGCGCTGCGCTCCTCGGATTCCGTTTGATTGGTGAGAACCGCCTTCTGTGACAGGAGGCTACTCAGGATCGTTGCGTTTACGTCTTTGCCGTCGGCCGTCAATTGCGCTGTGTCGATCGTGAGTAGGATATCGCCCTTCGATACCGTTTGACCTTGCGAAACGTGAACCGCGGTAACAGTCCCCTGGTGAGGCACGAGGATTGCGGCCGTTCCCAGTTCCGGTGAAAGATAACCCGCAACTGTCTCTTTGCGCGTGTAGTCGGCGAGGCAAACGAAAGTTACGAGTACGCCGACAGCGACAATAAGCAGCCATGCGAGGAACTTCAGCGAGATCGGCTGCAGACGTCCAACCTGACCAAAATCACGATGAGTTTTGTTAAACTCGAGCGCCTCGGGTCGAAAAAGAGAGCGTGTCATCTCTTTATTGAAGTCAGATGTTTTGGAAGGAAGGCGTGGCCTCGGCCGACCATTGGCCGGTCGAGGCCACTACCCCAAAACTGCTAATCCGACTCGGTAGCAGGTCTCGCCGTCTACTTGGCTTCCAGGCGGCGACGGTCGAACAGCTTGGCCACTATTTGTCTAATGCCATCCCGGATAGGACGGCGGCGCAAAGCAAAAACGGGCTTCGCCGCGAGGCCGCCGGAGACCGCCTGCAGTTCAGAGTTCGTGAGGTCGCGCATGATCAATCCTCCTCTTCGGCCGCCACCAGAACACATGGTGACTAGAACTAATGCCGCAATGTGATGCCACGGCAATTTCATTGTTGTTCTATGGCTAGGAGTGCCTTGCTCTTAAAGGCTCAACGCGGAGAACTGTTAGCTAAAAGTCCGATCAATTTGGCTGAAAGAATGAAACCAGGGGCATCGATGATCGCACCTTCAGAGACTGGTACGCGAATTGGAGGCTGAACTTGTGAAGACCTCTAGGTCGACTGAAACTGAGTCCCTGGGTTTCTCATCAGATGCAGATTGAGCAGGCGGGCTGAGCCTCAGCCCAACCTGGTCTCAGTTGCTAATTTCATAGCGGCTGCTACGTGAAGACCCGTCGTATCAAACATTGGTAGCGTTGGCCGATCCGCTTGGCTTATCAACAAGGGGATCTCCGTGCACCCTAGGATCACGCCATTGGCCCCGTCCGCACGCAGCCTATCGACGATGTCGAGAAATGCGGCCCTTGACTTCGGAGTAAATTGGCCTCGGCACAGTTCATCGAAGATGATGCGATCGACAACATCCTGCTCTTCGTGATGAGGCACCATGATCTCAATCCCAAAATGCTCAGTGTAACGGCTCTTGAGATAATCGGTTGCCATGACGGTCTTGGTACCAAGTAGCGCTACCCGCCTCAGGCCCACATTCAGAATCGCGCTCGCCGTCGGATCGACGATATGTAGAAATGGAATGCTGATCTTGCTGGTAAAGGCAGCTGCCAAACGATGCAGCGTGTTCGACGCGCAAATGAGAAGCTCCGCGCCTGCATGCTCTAGCGCGACGGCTCGATCAGACAGGTAGGCGGCTAGGTCCTCCCACCGACCGTTGATTGCGCAGTCTCGGCTGAAGGCAAAGTTCATCGAGGATATTAGGAGCTCGGCTGTGTTCCATCCGCCGAACAGGTCATTCGCCGCTTTGTTAAAGCGACGGTAGTAGTCAGCCGTTGCCTGATCACTTGAGCCACCCAGAATGCCAATCCGACGCATCGCACCTACGCTGGTCAGCACCATGTTTGTCTCCAAGGACTATGATCGACCGACATCTCTAGGATTCCGGTATTTGAGAGCTAGGAGCCCACTGATATGCAAAAAAGTGCACGCACATCCCGCGCCGCCTTGGCTGTCGTGATGCAGTCAAATGAGTAGACCACTTAAATGCATTTACATTCCGCGACGTGCACGCTGGGCAAAGGTATACTGCGTCGCGACCCGGAGCCCGAAATAGGCTTATGTTCTACCGCTCAGAGCCAAAACCGAAGCGGCCCAAAATGCCTCTGCCGGCGCCGCCAAGATCTTGATTGCTAAACTCTTTGATGCCCGACCATTTGCTCGTGGGCACTCCAAGCCCATTCGGAGCGGCGATGTTTTTGGCCGGTCCAGCTAGTGCACTTGGGCCCGCTAGCTCCTTCGGCAGTCCTGTCCCGATGGGGCCCGCGAGCTCTTTCGGCAGTCTTGACCCGATTGGTCCCGAGAGCTCTTTCGGCAGTCCTGAGCCAATTGGGCCCGCTAGCTCCTTCGGCAGTCCTGAGCCAAATGTGCGCAAGGCGTCAAGCCTACCAGGCGCACCAGAACCGCTAACCGCCGGCAGGCCATCCGTGACGTTAGACTGTCCACCCGGGCCAATTCCCCACTTGCTGAAAACTCTGGCCGTGTCCAGATTATTCGAGCCGCCAGTATCACCGCTCACACTAGGAGTGGTTGACTCCGCCTGGAATGTCTGCGTGGTCAGCTCATTAGTTGGCTTGGGGTTGCTCTCCAGCAGTTGCGCGTCCGTTTGAGACGGCACCTCGTTCGTTTGATTCGCCTGGTTGGTTCCCTGATTGCCGGGCCGATTATCGCAATTCGGACACGGCGGTGTGCCGCCGACACCCCAGCCCTTTCCTTTGTGCTCGTTGTTATCTGAGCTGCAGTCTTCGCCCTCGCACGGTGGCGGTGGCGGATTGCAGTCTTTTCCCTCACACGGTGGTGGAGGTGGATTGCAACCCTCGCCTTCGCAAGGCGGTGGTGGCGGATTACACCCTTCGCCCTCGCAGGGTGGCGGTGGCGGATTGCAGTCTTTTCCCTCACACGGTGGTGGAGGTGGATTGCAACCCTCGCCTTCGCAAGGTGGTGGCGGCGGATTGCACTCTTCGCCTTTGCAGGGCGGCGGTGGCGGATTACACCCTTCGCCCTCGCACGGCGGCGGTGGCGGATTGCACCCTTCGCCTTCGCAAGGTGGCGGCGGCGGATTGCACTCTTCGCCTTTGCAGGGCGGCGGTGGCGGATTACACCCTTCGCCCTCGCACGGCGGCGGTGGCGGATTGCACCCTTCGCCTTCGCAAGGTGGCGGCGGTGGATTACATTCTTCGCCTTCGCAAGGTGGCGGCGGTGGCGGATTGCACTCTTCGCCTTCGCAGGGTGGCGGTGGCGGATTGCACTCCTCGCCTTCGCAGGGCGGAGGTGGATTGTTTTGATTGTTCTGCTGAGACTGCTCCTCAGTTTGGTTCTGAAGCTGCGCCTGTATTTGGGTTTGGTTGGCGTCGCTAATAAACTCGCTTGTCTCAGAATTCAGGTTATTCGCCTGCTGAGAGCCCCCTCCAACGCCCGGATTTACATCGGCGGTGTCAGAGCCTCCGCCGCCAGCTCCGTTACCCGCCGAAAGCCCCGCCGCAATGGCGTTCATGTCAGCGCTCGTAAGTTTGCTGATCTGCGGACTGCCGTTGGATAGGTCTATCTTGTAACCCGGCTCCCAGACGTCATAAACGCGCCCGGTGTTGGTCGTGAACTTGATTTGCACGCCGTAGTGAAACGCTATGATGGACTTGCCACCTTGCATCAAGAGATCGGCAATACCCCCGCGAATGGCAAGTGATCCCCCGGGAGTTTTGACGGTGACGCCATCCGGATTCTTGGAAAGCTTGCCGCCGACAAATCGCATGACACCCTTCGAGAAGGTAGCAGCTACCTCTCCGCTCTTCCGATTTGGGTCATAGACGAACTTATCAATGACGAGGTCAGATCCCGGCCCGACTGTGAAGGTCGAGCCGTCGACGAGAAGCACCTGTACGAGGCCACTGCCAGTCGTGTCGATCCTTTGATTGTAGAAGATCGATTTTCCAATTTTGAGCAGCGATCTCGGCCCACCATTCAGACTGCTGAACGCGTCGGGTTGAACGGCGGCCGCGACACCGACCTTTTCTGCCGAGGCGGTGGTCGCGAAGGCGCACATAGCCAACGCAAGCACGCTGGCAGGAAAGACGCGCCTTCCCGGGCGAGATGAAAGCCTCAATGCGATATTCCCCCTTCGCTCGACCAGTTTTCCCCGGTTTCCTATCGCATTGGTCGAGGCCGACCGCCATCCGTTAGAACGGATGGGGCTTGGCAAATCTTACCGAACTCGTACAAAGGCGACAAGAAGGGACCGGGACGGGCGCCATATTTGTGGACCGGAGTTGCCGCCGCGCCGCAGGCATTCTAACTCATTGATTTTGTTCTATAACATGACTTCATTGATGGAACCGGTCAGGCTGATAGTCTTGAGCCGCCACCACGAACATCTGCCCAGATAGATAAAGAGGGGCCTCCCAAGCTTCATGTCACTAAAGTGGTCTTCCGGCTATGCAGCAGATGTAGCCTACACTCTCGGGTACTACCGCGAGCTCGCCCCGTCCTTTTTGGATTACGTTTGCGCCATCAACGGCGTCGTCGGCGTCCCTTGGTCGCGACGGCTTCGTTACTGCGAACTGGGCTGTGGGCGCGGGTTCGGTACCGCCCTGCTAGCCGCTGCAAATCCCGACATGGACTTTGTCGGCATCGACTTCAGTCCAACTCACATTGCGGAAGCAAAGGGGTTCGCCGACCGAGTTGATCTACCTAATCTGATTTTTCGCGAAATGAGCTTTGGTGAGGCCAGCAACTCTTCGGATGGCGCCCTGGCAGACTTCGATGTTATTGCGATGCACGGTGTCTACTCCTGGGTGACGCCGGAGATACGCAATGACATCCATGAATTTATCCGCAGGAAGCTTGTGCCTGCAGGCATCTTCTTCGTTAGCTACAACACGATGCCGGGATGGGCGCCCGTCGGACCAGTTCAGCGGCTCCTACAGGAGGTGGCTAATCGGTCATCCGGCGACAGCTTAGCTCAGTTCAGCAAGGGCTACGAGGTGCTAAAGACGCTGGCTGAGAAGTCCAGCGCCTTCGTCGCCCAGAATCCCGCACTCAAGAACCGCATCGCTCGAATGGAGAAGCAAAGCAAGGGTTACCTCGCCCATGAATTCCTTAATAGCGGTTGGCAGCCACTCTATGTTACCGATGTCATGGGTATGCTGTCGGAAGCAAAGCTTGCGTACGTTGGTTCTGCAACTGTTGTCGAGAATCGGCTTGAGCTTAGCGTACCCAAGGATCTACAGGATCTGGTCCGTGCAGCCCCCGATGTGGCAATGCGGGAGTTGTTGCGCGACTATGTGGTCAACAAACATTTCCGTCGTGACGTCTATGTCAAAGGACCGGTTCAGCTGTCGCCACAGGAGCGGCGCGAACGGCTAGGCAACATCACCTTCGCCCTCACCAACATGCAGAGCGAGGTGCCCGACAAGCTGCGCGTGCCTGCCGGGGAAGCGACACTGAACCGAGCTGTGGTTGACGCAATTCTGCAGCGTCTCGGCGAGGGTCCTGCGCGCGCTGACGATCTAATTGCCGCGAGTGAAGCCACGGGCGCGCGTCCGGTCGATGTCTTCAGAGTCCTGGAAGTTCTTGTTCACCACAGCATTATATTTCCGGCTAGGCCTAGTCAGATGCCTATCGATCGCGGACCCAGCGACCGCCTCAACAACGCAGCGATTGCACTGACTGGAAACACGCATCACTACCTGGCCTCGCCCGTGCTCGGATCGGCTATTCCGTGCGCATACGTTGACCGTCTTATCGCGCCCCTGGTCCTGGATACAAACCGAGAAAGCGAGCAGTCGCTCATGACCGACGCCTTGGATCGCCTTAGAGCCGCCGGCCTCAGGCTGAAGAGAGACGATGAGTCGGCAGCAGAGATTGACCTCGACACCGTCGGCGAACTTGTGAATGAGTTCCGTACTGTGCGACTGCCTCGCTGGCGCGCGCTTGGCTTGATACCGGAGGCGGAGGAAGCTGAGGCCACAGCCTAGGGCTTGTCGCGCGGACCAGAGCGACTCACCTCGCACGAACCACAGTGATAATTCCGCAAATGAAAAAGGCAGCCCCCCAACTGGGGGCCTTCTCAAGCTTCTTAGCCTGGCTTGTGCCTGACTTTCTTTTCGCCCTCAGCTTCAGCGACTCACAGACTGCTGGTGCAGCGGCTACAGGCGCCGTAGCACCAAACTTACAGGTTGAACGAGTCAAATGTCCGACTGGGCGTCGTACCGATCGAGCCAGGTCCGCAGTAGCGAACAACAATTACGATTACACTGACCACTACCTGGCCTCGCGCGTGCTCGGATCGGCTATTCCCGGGCATACGTTGACCGTCTTATCGCGCCCCGAGAAGACGAACAGTCGCTTGCCAGCCGAAGCCTTAGACCGCCTTAGAGTAGCCGATAGTAGGCTGAAGAGAGACGACGGGCCCAGCAGAAATCGACCTCGAGACACCGTCGGCGAACTTGTGACTGAGTTCCGCGCGGTGCGGCTGGCGCGCTTGGCCTGATACCGGAGGCCGAGGAAGCCAAAGAGGCGGAAGCTACAACCTATACTCGGTCCGGCGGCCAGGGCGCATAATCTCGCACAATCAATAGAGGGCATCCGCCAAAAAGAAGAGAGCCCCCAGATGGGGGCTCTCTCTCGCTTTCTGCTTCGGCTTTAGCTGTGACGGCTACTCTTGGCCCAGCTTCAGCGGCTCATAGGCTGCTGGTCCAGCGGCTACAGGCGCGGTAGCACCAAACTTCCAGGTGAACCGTCCCATGACCGACTGCGAGTCGTACTTATCCAGCCAGGTCCCGTAGTAGCGGACGGTGAAGTCGCTCGCCGGATTGATGAGGTACGTCGTTCCGGCATCAACCACCACCGCGTCACGTCCGAGATCGGTGCCCACCACCTGGAAGTTGGAGCCTTTCGGCGCTCCGGCGAAGGAAGCATTCACAGTCTGGAACGTGTCGTCATACTCGTGCTGCCAGCCCACTGCCACTTCCGGCCGCCATGCACCCCAAGTCCCGTTCAGGCGCAGGCCGAGGAGGGTCGACACGGAGTCGCCGTCGCTGCCGCTAATCCTCAGGGCCGCGCCCGTGCCGTGGTCGCTTTCAGTGAAGCCGTCAAGCTCCGCGTGGGCCACGTTCACACCGATGAACGGCGTCAGCAACGTGCCAGTACCAACCCCGAAGCGGCGACCCGCTTCGTTGTAGAACGACACCATGTTGGAGTCTGGGCTGCCGGACGGATCGACCGGCGAGCTGTTGATGGCGATGTTCCGGTTGCTGCTTCCGCCGTACCAACCGAAGCTGACGATCGCCCGATCGTACCAGGTGCTGATGTCCCAGCCGCCGTAGACCGCGAGCTGGCCACCGTCGTAGTCGATCGAACCGCCGCCGACGCCTCCAAATTTATCGAAGTCCATATTGGAGTTAAAGTAGCCACCGGCCACACCCAAGAACCAAGCGGTATCGAAGGCATAGTCCGCGCCACCATAAATCCCCCACTGGTCTTCGTTGTACCCTGGGGCGTTGGCGTCGCCGTCGTTGCTGTTCCAGCTGCCCATGATACGGCCCCAGGCCTTCCACTGCTTCGGTGAGAAGCAGCCAGAGCCCCAGGTCGTGGGCGTCGTCGGCGTGAGCGCCGTGCTGTTCATCGCGTTCACCGTGCAATCCATGCGATCGGTGATCACATTGTTGAACTGCTTACCCGACCACAGTACTGACTGCAGCATCTGGGCATATTGGGCGCCCGACAGCTGATCCATGATCAACTGGTAGGCCTTCGCGTTGTCGATGGTGAACAGCTTCGCCACCATCTGCGCGAAGTCGCTGGTGCCAGCCGGATTCACGCCCGGTCCAGGCAGCTTCTTGTAGACCTTCTCGAGGCCGGTGCCCACGGACTTCTCGTTCTTGGTGAGACCAGCGACCTGATTGAAGGGCGTCCGCTTGACCTTGAGGTCGACGTCGTTGCCGTCAACGTTATAGAGCGCTTTGGTCTTCAACAGGATCGAGTTGTCCCAGACGTTGTTGAAGGTGCCATTGAGCGTGCTCGGCCTGGATGATGTTGTCGTAGTAGATGTTATTGGCATAGAAACCCGGAAGGTACTGAACGCCCAGACGTACCGCCGAGGTTCGCCGTGTTGGCGAACACCTGCGGATAGGTCCCGGGCGCAGTCCTGCGGCGTCAGCTGATAGGCGAGCGTGCCGCTCGGGCCCATATTGAACTCGTCGATGTAGACATAGACGGTCCATTCACCCCATTCGCGGGATTGTAGTTGGCATTGCCCCAACCGTTCGGATCGCAAGCGCCCTGCCAGCCTTCCTGGCACAGCACCAGCTTGCCGCCGTCGTAGATGTTGAGCTGACCCCGGTAAGGATCCATCCACGGAGCATTCGGGTTCCCAAGCCAGTAAGGATTGTTGATGACGCCATCGAAGTAGGTCGTGCCATTGGTGACGTTGATCACATCCCAATCCGAGATCTGGATGTCACCGAAGATATGACCCGTGCTGCCACCCTGCAGATCGATCTCCACCGGATTCGGTGCCCACGAGCGTGTTGATGGCATTCCCTCGATAGATCGGGCTCAGCGAGCCATCCTCTCCTTCAACCCGGTAGCCCGCCCAGATCGTGCCACCCTTGTTGAGGATGGTGGTCAAGGCCTCAGGAATAAGGACAGGCTGGAGCTGGACAGGGCCCTGAGCAAACTGCTGATTGTCGTCCACGATCACCGCGTCGTCTTTTTGAGGTCCGGTGATGAGGATGCCCGTAGCAGCCGTCACGTACCCGCCTTGCGCGTAGGCCTTGATCAGCCCATGGTCGTTGGCAATCAGCCCGTTATTCGCGACTGACGGATCCCAGATGCCGACGGCACCGGCAATGCCGCCATTGGCCGCCGTGGCCGAAGCGTAGATGCTGCCGCTGTTGAGGATGGTGCCGCTCTTCACCCAGTTGGAGGCCACGTAGATACCGGTCGCAAAGGCAGCCGATGTCGCGTTGGCTCCATTCGCGCTGGCAAAGGCGTTAGCCCGGATGACGCCTGAGTTCTCGACGTCGTAGTTCAGCGTGCCGAAGAACGTGAAGCCGTTGACGCTGACGCCCACGGCGCTTGCGACGGCCGTCGCGGTTGGCCCCGTGGCGAAAGCCGCGGCCTGAGCCTTGATATGTCCGCTGTTGAGGACGGTTGCGTTCACGGAGCTGAAGCCGAACAACACCTGCCCCACGCCCTGAGCCCCTGCCAGTGCCAATGCGGTGTCATTTGGTCCGCTGGCGACGGCATGGGCGAGAGCGCTCGCCGTAATATGGCCGGAGTTGTAGACCGATGCGGCCGCGTTGAACCCTGCCGCGAGCTGCCCGACGCCGTTGGCAAGAGCGATGGCGTAAGCATCATCCTGAGTCGCGTTGGCGTTGGCGGTCGCGTCGGCTTCAATTTGTCCATGATTCTGGACGACCGCACTTGCCGATCCAAAGAAGGCAAGGGCAGCCTGGCCAACACCATTAGCCGCAGCAACCGCAAGCGCTGTACCGGCGGTATCGAAAGACGATCGCCGAGGCACTCGCGTGGGCGCCGATATAGCCACCGGAGTTGTTCACCGACGCAAAAGCCGTACCGAAGAGACCGGCGAGTGCGATTTGACCCGACACCGTTGGCCAGAGCCACGCCATAGGCGGTGCTGCCGCTAGCAAAGGCTGTGGCCGATGCGTTGATCCTGCCACCGTTGGAGACGAGCGCGTTTGCCGTTTGGCCGAGAACGACCTGATCCAGGGCGAAAGCGCCAGCCACGGCAAGCGCCGTGTCGTTGGCGCCGAAGGAGATCGCTGTGGCATCAGCATTTGCAGAGATCGAGGCCTTCTTGGCATTTGCTGCCGAAGCGGTCGCCTGGCTCGCCGCGACGATCTGGCCGACGCCGTTGCTGAGCGCCACGGCGACAGCGTCGTCCTTCTGAGCCGACGCGTGTGCATTCACGGAAGCGTTGATATCCCCATGGTTGATCATGGTCGCGCTTGCGTAAGTGCTAGCCAAAGCCAGTTGCCCGACGCCATTCGCGGCGCCGATCGCGATCGCACTGCCCGCAGTGCCGGTTGAAGTCGCCTTGGCGTTGACATTGGCGCTGACGTTACCGCCAGAAGCGCTGTAGAAGGCGTTGGCGGTCCGGCCGGCAATGGCGATCTGCCCGACGCCATTCGCGAGGCCCACGGCCACTGCGGTCCTTCCAACTGCAGTCGCGTTGACGGCCGCATTCACCGTGCCGGTGTTTTCCATGGAAGCGAAGGCCGCGAGGCTGGCCACCGCGATCTGACCAACGCCATTGGCGAGCGCCGATTGCGACGGCTGTGCTGCCGCTCGCCTTGGCGTTTGCATTCGCATCGATCAGGCCGTGGTTTACGACCGTCGCAGATGCTGTGATCCCAGCCGTGACCAACTGATTCACGCCGAATGCGCCGGCGAGTGCAATCGCGGTGTCGTTCGCGCCACCAGCAACTGCCGTCACGTTTGCGTTCGCGTTAACCGAGCCGGACGCGGAATTGTTCACGTACGCGTCGGCGTAAACGCCACCTGCCGCGACCTGGCCAACACCGCTGACGAGACCCACAGCCACTGCGTCGTCCTTTGTCGCAGAGGCGTACACGTTGGCGGTTGCATCGATGTCACCATGATTGATGACGATCGCGCTAGCGGAGACCCCGGCGAGCGCAAGCTGACCAACGCCGTTGGCGGCGCCGATTGCGATCGCACTACCGGCCGTTCCAGTCGAGATGGCCTTAGCGTTGACACTTGCGCCGATGTGCCCGCCAGAGTTGGAGACGGAAGCAATCGCGAAGATGGAACCAGCCGCGAGCTGACCCGCGCCATTGGCGAGGCCGACGGCAACCGCCGTCCGCCCTGATGCCGTGGCGTTGACGTTGGCATCGATCGAGGCATGATCCGCATTTTCAAGGAAAGCGGTAGCGGAGACGCCAGCCACCGCGACCTGTCCGACACCGTTGGCAAGGCCAATTGCAACGGCCGTGCTTCCATATGCCTTAGCGGTCGCGTTAGCGTCGATCACGCCGAAGTTGCGGACGGTCGCAGAGGCGAACACGCTACCGACGGCCACCTGGTCCATGCCGAGCGCAGCCGCAATCGCGACCGCGGTATCGTTCGCGCCGCCAGCTTTGGCAGTTGCCACAGCGTTGGCGTTGATGGATCCGCTCGCCGAGTTCTGTGCAAACGCGTTGGCGTCAACGCCTGCGATTGCAATCTGTCCGGCACCGTTGGCGAGCGCCACGGCAACCGCATCATCGCTGGTGGCGGAGGCGAAGCCGTTCGCATTCGCCGTGATATTGCCGTGGTTGATGATCGTTGCGTTGGCACTGACGCCAGCAAGGGCGAGCTGACCGACGCCGTTAGCGGCGCCGATCGCGATGGCGCTACCCGACGCGCCCGTTGAGATGGCCTTAGCATTTCCGCTGGCGAGAATATGACCACCGGAGTTGCTAATCGAAGCCGTCGCATAAACTGAGGCGAGGGCGATCTGGCCAATACCGTTGGCGAGGCCCACCGCCAGAGCCGTTCCGGTCGGTCCCGAGGCGTTCGCCGTGGCGTTCGCTATAGCATTGATTGAAGCGCTTGTGGCGTTCTCGGCGAATGCGTATGCCGAAACACCGCCCGCCACGATCTGGCCCACACCGTTCGCGGCAGCAATTCCGATGGCCGTGCTTCCGGTCGCTTTGGCCGTTGCGTTGGCGCTGATCACGCCGAAGTTGCGGGCCGTGGCTGTTGCGAAGACACCGCCCAGAACGACCTGATCCAGGCCGAAGGCGCCGGCGACTGCGAGCGCCGTGTCGTTCGTCCCGCCGGAGACCGCGGTGGCCTTGGCGTTGGCATTGATGGAGCCGCCTGAGTAGTTCTCTGCAAATGCGGTCGCCGAAACACCACCCGCCACGATCTGACCGAGCCCGTTCGCTACCGCCACTGCGTCGGCGTCATCCTTGGTGGCTGACGCGTTGGCCGTAGCGTTGGCGCTGATCGTGCCGTGGTTCAGCACGGAGCCGTAAGCCCTGACACCACCGAGCACGATCTGACCGTCACCATTGGCGACGGCGACCGCCAGCGCGCTGCCGGCCGTCCCGGTTGACTTCGCCTTGGCCGTGGCCGTGGCGAGGATATGGCCGCCCGAATTGTCGACATAGGCGCTCGCGGTAACGCCGGCAGCAACAATCTGCCCGGCGCCGTTTGCCAGGCCGACGGCCGTAGCTGTTTGCCCGGTCGCCTTGGCGTTGGCCACAGCATGGATCGAGGCGCTCGAGGCATTGTCGATGCTCGCGACTGCCGTCAGCCCGGCGATGAGGACCTGATCCTGCGCCAAAGGCCCCTGCCAGAGCGAATGCGCTGTCTACTTGCCGCGAACGCCGTAGCCTTTGCCGTTGCGTTGATCGTGCCGGAATTGAGGTTGGTCGCGTAGGCCGCCCGCGTGGCGACCGCGATCTGCGGAGCGCCGAAGGCCAATCCGATGGCATTCGCAGTGCCCGTAGCCCTTGCTCGCGCGTTTGCGTTCGCCGTCGCGCTGGCCTGGATGAGACCACCATTGTGGATGATCTGGGTCGACTGACCGACGAAGAGGGCAAGCCTGCCCCTCACCGACGCCCACGCCCACTGCCGTTGCATTATGCGTGCCGCCGCCGATAGCCGTCGCCTTGCCGTGCCCCTTGATGGTGGCGGTCGGGCCATTGGTCACTGACTGGTAGGCCGTGCCCGCGAGCGCGGCGACCTGCAGATCACCAACACCGACGCCAACGGCAAGCGCGGCAAGGCCAGTGGCCTTGACCACTGCATCCGAAGCGAACGCCGTGCCACTGCCGACGATGGTGCTACCGCTATTTTGCACGATCTGGCTGACCGAGCCGGCGCCAATAGCTGCCTGGCCGGCACCGAGACCGACGGCGACCGCCGTGGCATCACCCCCCTTAGCCTTGGCCGAAGCATGGGCCAGACCGCTCATGGTCCCACTATTGTGGATGGTCTGCGCGACGGTGAAAGCGCCGCCAATCGCTTGCAGATCGCCGACACCGACGGCCACGGCGAGGGCATCGTGTCGCCCGGCGCCGGCTGTGGGGCTGCTAGCGCTGTGGCAGAGGCCTTGCCGAGAATGAGGCCGTTATTATCGACCAGCTGGTTCGCCGGGCCGAAGACGACGGCTTGCCCCTGGCCGGCGCCGAGACCGACGGCGACCGCAGTGGAGTCGGCCGCCTTATTGACCGCATGCGCATGCGCGGTACCGCTAATGGTCCCCGCGGCGCTATTTGTGATGACCTGATTTCCGCTGCCGACGAAGAACAGGCCCTGAAGGGCTCCGCCAGCTCCGGCTCCCGCAAAGGCGCTAGTCTGCTCCGCCTGCTTTCGCAGTAGCGGAGGCCCCGGCGTGCATCTTGCCGTTATTGAGGATGGTTTGCGACGCCACGCCGGTGAAAGCCGCGCCCTGCACCACGCCACCCGCTACTGCGATGGCAGCATTGCCCTTAGCGCCGGTTGCGGTCGCGTTTGCCGTGACCAGGCCATTATTCTGGATGACGGGCGCCCCGGGGGAGAGGTCCAAAATGCCCGCCGCCGAAGCCGTTCCGCCCGCTTGCCGGTTACCTTCGATGTGGCCGTATACCGTCGAGTTGTTGATGAAGGCGCCGCCGATCGTCGCGCCGTTCTGGATCAGAACCGGGTTCTGGCTGGGACCAATTTTTGCGTTATTGACGACGTCGCCAGGCACGTTCGCGGTGCTCGTGACAACGACCATGTTCGTGTTGAAGTTGAGGACAAAATTGTTGCCACGTGTTAGGGGCTGTGACCAACACGGTTGCTCGTGCTTGCCCCGCAAGGGTCAGCATCGACGCGCCCGCCAGCAATGCCGCGATTCTTTTGTTGTTACGAGGCTTGTCCGCCATTTTGGAAGTCCCCCTGTTTAACGCGCGTACGTACCCCGACGCGCGGTGAATTCCCCAACGCCACGGTAATCACGCGGCGCAGCGAAAGGCAAGCACAAGGCAATCGGCCTAGGCTTGATTCCTGGTAGGCGTGGCAGAACTGCCACAACCGATTCTTTCACAAGGAGAAAATCAGGGGGAGGGGCCGGGCACTCAAACCCATGCGCCTGCAAGAAAGCGGGGGCAAACTGCCCCCGCTCAAGCTACGAAAATTACTGCAAAATCAAAAGGTTCAGGCGGACTGGGACTCAGCCGGTGCCTCATACCCGAGGGCGTCAACCAGCGGCTGCAGCCGATCACCGTACCGGCGCCACTTTTCGACCGAGGTGTTGTAAACCGGCCTGCGAACCTGGACGACGCTTGCCGTCTTCACTGGTCGGCCCGACTCATGGAACGCCAGACACGCCGGATCCCAAGGCAATCCGATGAAGTCGATAAGATCGCGGGCTGACGTCTCGAGATCCTTGACCACGTCCTCGTAGACGACGGTCTTCATCACCCCCGGGGGCAGCACTTCCCGCCAATGCGCCATCAGCTCTTCGTATTTTTTGTAATAGCGTCCGAGTTCGCCCAAATCGTAGCTATGCGGCATGTCGTCCTTGAACAACTTAGTATAGGTCGACAAACACGTATCTACAGGATTGCGTAGCGTGTTGATGAACTTGGCATTCGGAAACATAACATGAAGCATGCCGACGAAATAGTAGTTCGTCAGCAGCTTGTCTGTCACACGATCAGCCGTAGGCGAAAAATGGCGCAGTTTGCTCAAGTAACCGTCACATACAATTTTGTATTGCGCGGCGTTCATCTTCGCTGCGATCTGAGGATACTTCGGCAGAGACGGGAAACGGCCCCTCAGAGCGGTCAGGCGACGGCTGAACTCCTTGATCTCCCCAGCCCCAAAAGTCTGCGGATGGCTGGACAGAACCTGCTCGACGAGCGTTGAGCCCGAGCGTGGCATGCCGACGATGAAGACCGGTAGGGTCGACGGATCGCCCTCAAACGGGCGGTTGGCAAAGAAATCGGCGCTGAACGTCCGGCGGATCGAATCGAAGAACTCAGCCGATTCTTCCTCGCTGTACTTCAGCGTTGATCGTTTCAGGCCGCAGCCAGCTTGGAAATGATGAAACGCCTTTTCGTAGTCGCCGAGGTCCTCGTAGGCCTTTCCAAGTCCAAAATGCAACGCCGTGTAGCCTTGTTGCATCGGGTCCGAAGCCTCGTTCATGATGGCTTCCATCGCCTGGAACTGCGGATTATCCGGCGTGAACTTCTGCAAGTCGGCGAGGTTGGCATAGCAGCCGTAAGCCCATTTATTGAGTTCGATTGTCTTCAGGAACTCTTCTCGCGCCTCATCCAGACGACCGACTGACTTGAGGCAAACCCCGTAAAGGTTGTGGGCCTCGACGAACTGAGGCTGCAACGTCAAGGCCGTCTCATACGCTGTCAGCGCCTCGACGAAATTGTCGTTCTCATGGAGCACTTCCCCCAACATCGAGTGAGCCTGGGCGCTGTTCGGATCTTCGCTGAGGGCGAGCCGGATTGCTTGCTCGGCCTGGGCATTATTGCCCAGGCTGAACTGAATCCTGGCGACCTGGAGGAGAGTCGGCACATGTTTGGCATTGATTTCGATGGCCGTGCCCAGCAACCGTAAGGCCTCATCGTTCCGCTCGTTCTGGACAAACAGCGACGCCAGATTGTTGTATGCCTCCAGATATTTGGGCTTAAGAGCGATTGCCCGGCGATAGGCATGTTCTGCCTCCGCCAGCTGATCTGGTCGCATCCGCAGAATCGAGGCCATGTTGTTATAGGCCTCGGCATAGTTTTCCTGAATGAGCAACGCCTTTTGATACTGATCGAGCGCCTCTTCGCTCTTGCCGAGAGCGCGGTAAGCGTTTCCGAGGTTGTTATGTGCCTCGGGATAGTTGTCATTAATCGAGACCGCCCGCTCATAGCATTTGACGGCTTCCGCATAGTCGCGGCGATCGTAGTGGACGATACCGAGATTGTTCCACGCTTGAGCCGACTCCGGCTCAAGGCTAGTGGCTCGTCGCAACGCGACGAGAGCCTCGGGAAGCTTGCCCCGTCGACGTTCCATTTCGCCGAGATTCGCGTAGAACTGCGCGTTCTTGTCATTGAGGTGTATGGCGCGCTGGACCGACTTCACGGCCGCGGCGCTCTCGCCTTTGGCGTGGAGGATGGCCCCCATGAGATTATGCGCCTCGGCCAACTTGGGCCGCTGGGCGACGATCTGGGAGCACAGTTGCTGCGCCTGATCCAGTTGACCAGCGTTATAGAGCTTGAAGGCTTGCTCCATCGCTTTTTCGATGGGGATACGCTGTTGACTTTCGGGAGCTGCTGCCGCGGGACCGGTGGCCGCCCGACGTCCTTGCGGGATACCTGCATCACTCATTTCCAATCACTCCCCTCGACTTGTCCTGTCTCGACTGTCCTGTTAAGAACGCACTAGATCCCAGTGAGGTCTAAATGCCAGCAACTTCTCGTTGTTAGCTGCAAATCGAGGCCGTTGGCAAGCAGGCCTCGCGGCGGCAGTGTCCGAATGCCGCAAGCAATTATTCAAGCTTCCTTATATCCCGAAAAAATGGCATAGCCGAGCAAATTGGATCGCATGGCGCGGGTTGGGGTTTTGATTGCCGCGGGCTAGGATCCCGGGCTATACATACCGCCTCAGCCCAAATTTCAGGGGGATTTTCGATGGTACAGTTGTCGCCAATGTGGCGCGCCAGCGTATGCCGCGGCGGAGCCGCTGCCTTACTTGTAGCGTTGACCCTCCTTCCGGCGAGCGCCGCGACGCGAACCGAAAAGGTCTTCGGCAAATGGGCCGTCGTGTGCGATCAGCCCGACAACGGGCCGAAAACCTGCTCGATGGTCCAAACCCATGTCGCGCCCGTCAAGAACACGAACAAAAATAGGCTCGTCTTACGCTGGACGATCTCCATAAACAAAGACCGCGAACAGACGCAGGCGCTCGTGGTGCCTCCGGGAGTTTCAATCAAGGAAGGCGTGCGGTTGTTCCTTGGCGACGCTGCGCCTAAGACAATCGAGTACACTTTTTGCGGTGCGCGCCTGTGCCTCGCCACCGCGCCATTTGACGCCAAGGAGGCGTCTGCAGTTAAGGACAGCAAAAAGGCATCCGCCAGCTACGTTAGGGGCTCTAAGCAGCTGGTACAGGTGCCTCTCGACCTGACTGGCTTCGGTGAAGCGTACGACTTCATCGTCCAACAGCTTTCTTAGGCCTGCCTTCAGATTAAAGAACAGATTGATGACTTGTATTTCGGGGCCGTTTCCCAACGATCCGCACCGGCCACAGTGGGGCGGCGCGCAAGCACCCGCGCCAATGCCAGGCATGGCAGGGCGACCTGACCCGCGGCTCCAACATCGCTCACCCGAATATCCCCAGAAGTCCGCTCGCTCGCGATTTCGCAATATCGCTCGGGTGGCGGCGATTGGATTTATGGTTGTTGGGGTTGCGGCAGCCGTGTTCTACGTCTTGAGCAGCGGTATCATCAATCTCCCTTTTCTGCACAAAGCCGAATCGCCCTTAGCTGCGAACGAGACAGTCATATTTTCGGGTCGGGCTGCAGACTTGCGTCAGTCGCGCGGCAACATCGTTCAGCAGGATCCGGGCAACTCCTCGGTTGTTTGGGTTAAGTCCTCCCTGTCTGCCGCACGCTCAAGTGGTACGACCGACGGTGTGTCCGTTAGGGTGCCGAGCGCTGTGGTGGCCGGTGCCCGACAAATTCGCGTGACAGTTTCGGCTCGGGGAGTTGGCATCGAAAACCAAGCTCCATTTGCTGCGGCCTACTCAACCGGCTCCGCAGGCAATAGCGGTTGGCTCGTTTTCCAGCCAACCAACGAATTTAAGGACTTCAGCTTCAACTACACGCTTCCGCGTGGCGCTGCGTCTACCGACCACTATGTTGGGATCTGGTCAGACATCAGCGGGCGAAATGGGCCTTTGGGAATCCGCCGCATAACAATCGCAAAACTGCAGTGACAGCGGCACGCCGCTATCGCTAGGACAAGCGCATACGGCCGCCTGATTAACCAAATCCTCGAAGCTCGCTCGCCGGCGGGGAAATTGACGTGTCGCCTTTACCGATTCCCGAGCCTAATGACCAGAATCGATCACGGCTCAACTGCTGAAATACATCTCTGCAAGTTGCCGCCTGAGAGGCTTGCCCACGAGCACTTCGAGGGATGCTTTTAACCGCGAGGATCTGCCTCGGCCCACGCATCCCAATCGCTCCCGGCAATGGTCCATGAGGTGTAGTACATCTCGCCTTTCAGCGTTCGCTGACAGTACGACGGCCGCCACGGGGATCTGCTCCATGGATGCGCGACTCGACTGCAAACGCGACGGCTTCTTGCACGTCAGCATGGCCTTCCAACGTGTCCTCGATGGCTGCCGGAAAAATATTAATGCCGTTGAAAATCATCACGTCGTCCGCGCGCCCGTGAAAAATCATTGGCTCGCCAGGGGCGCGAGAGACAAGATCGCGGGGATAGAACCAACCATCGCGGAAAGACGAAGTCGCTCCGGCCTCTGACATGTAGCCGGAGGCCATTGCGGCTTGCGCACGCGGATTTGCCCGATTTCCCCTGGCGCCGAAGATCTCCGTCCTGCCCGACGATTTCGACGTCAGTATGCCTTCTATGGGAAACCCGATCCCCTCCGGAAATCTGTCATGCTGGTCGGGCGAAGCAACGGAGATCGTGCCAACCTCGCTGGTCGCATACTGGACCCAAAGGTTGTCCGTAAGGATTTCTTTGATCCTGCTTCGCAGAGCGCCCGGTACCCGCGTACCCACCCATCGAGATATTCGTGAAGCTTGGCAACCGCTGATATCCGGCCATCTGTGCCCGCAAGAGCGAAGCGAATCCATAGGCGCCCATGATGATCAGTGAGACTTCGCGCTCTCACATAAGTCTGCAAGATTTGCGAGATTGACATCTCTCACAAACACACACGTGTTGCCAGCAATTAGCGACGCAATGCGATGAAAACGGTGGGCATCAAATTCGATTGAGCCTCCGCGAAGTGTTCGGTGGTCTTTCGGATCATTGGCATAGCGGGTCGCCACCCGCAAAAGCCGATCTAGACTTATACCGAAGGTCTTGGGGATGTCCGGTCGACCCTGAGGTGTTTTGGTACAGAACAACCGTATCCAGGCTGGACCCACCGAAGAAATGATCCGGCTCGGATCCCCGCTGCTTGGTCGCTATCAGGAAGCGACGGATAACCTTTAGGCCTTCCATCCAGTCGCTTGCCTCGTCAGCAATGACTTGCCCGATTCCGACTTTCTGAGCGAGCGCCCTTTTTGTACTTCCCAGCTCGTGGGAACCGAGGCTCATTTGCGGCGTACCCATGCACATGAGCGCCATGGCACAGACCAGATGCTCAATTGTGTCTCGAACGCAAATTCCTGTCACTTGGTTCGGCACAAAGCCTTGTCGAAGCAACTCACCGGCGCAGGAGATCACGCGATCAAGAAATGCATCATAGGCCAGCGTCGAATGACCCCTGACAATCGCGTCCTCGCAAGGCTGGCGACGAGCATGCTCCTCAAGTCGGACATATGGCGAAAAATGCTCCATCCTACCGCTAAGACCTCAGATCTTAATCCGATTGAGGATTGCCCGCCGAGCACGCCGCGAAACTCGCCTCAATGCGTTGTCCTCGTTTACTCCAGCAACAAAATACAGTCGTTTGCATAATCGCTTGAACCTCGCAATGAATGACGGGCAATCCTCTCCGCAGTCCGTGATGTCATAGAGGAACGCTCCCAACCGCGCCCGCTCCGATAAGTGCATGAGCGCGTTGTGCTTGTCTGTTCCTGCAATCGGGTACAGACGACCGCCAAATAGGTCCAACATTGAAGTTGCTGAATGCCGATCCGCCTCGCAGTCTGCGCCATAGACATATCTGAGATCCAGTTGGAGTCTCATCACGTAGCCAAGGAGATCCTCCGTTGACGAAAGATCTTGGCACCCACCCCCCGATCGAAACGCCGCAATCGGCCCCAATCAGCACTGCTGCAAGTATAGCCGTGAACCCTCCACTGCTTGTCCCGAACGTCACGATACGCCGGTACTGCTTCTCAGACGTCACGCGTTTGAGGAACCCTACAAATTCTGAGAAGTCGCTCGACACGCCAGTCGCGCCGTCGAGGATAGGAAGATCTCACCGCTCTGCCTGCTAGCGCCACGTTCCAATCAGCAGCCTCAAACAATTGCAGGAACATTGGAATCGGCATCATCAAGCGTCCGGAGTTACCACAAAACGCGATAAGAAGGCTCTTCAGCTCCCCGCAACTTCCAGGGGCTTCATAGATTGTAACGTGATTATTCAGCTGACGTCGTTCGTACGGCTGAGGAGATCTCAACATTCTAGGCGAGCGACGTCGCAGTCTCTTCAGCCAGTCGATGCTCGCGTTAGGTAAGTCGGCTATCCGCGATATCCTTGCGACATCAAGTGGAGCGAGAGTGTTTTCGAGATCGATATGCAGCCGGTTGAACTGGTTGACCGTTCTGCAGGATGAGGCAAGCGCTAAATAGTCAACGTCCACTCGGGCCTCGACCTGAGGGTCGGCTTCTCGATCCTTTCGGGGCACATTCTGAAGCATCTCTAGATGCGGGCGCGCAGCCACTCCTCGATCTCAAAAACGTAACGCATTCCATCGATATCAACTGGTGCTAATTCTTGTCCGCATTGAAGTTCGACAGAGATACAGAACTCCATCCAGGCGAGGCTGTCGAATTTGAGCTGCTCTAGTTTCAGATCGCGATCGCCCGCGACAATGGCGCGAGCGAGCAGCGGATCCGGCGGAACGCCATACCTGGCTGCGCTCAAGGCAGCCAGCATGATCTCTTGGACTTTATCAGGCATCAGACGCCAAAAGGCTCTAGCTAACTGGAACCTGGCTCCAATATTCCTTTAAGCTTCCGAGAATGCTCTGACCAAGCTCGGTCAGTTCAGCATGACGCTCCAGGACGCCGATGGCATCGATCGCTGCCTTTCCATTGTACTGCCGTCGCTGAAGTGCCGCCCTTGTGTCGCTGTCACCTAGCGAGCCGCTTGCCAGCAGGCGCCCCATAGCGAGATGCACTCGCGTTGTTACGAAGGCAGCATGAAAGATCCCGTCAATCGGTCGCTTATCCCGACGCACGGGCGAAGCATAACGGTCCTCTCCGCTATTTCGGGTCAGCGCTCCCTCTGCGGACAGCCCGAACAGAAGAATGTGGCTGCTCTCATGAACAAGCAGATCAACCACAGACATTGGTCCACGTCTGACTGAAGCATTGATGAGTGCGGCGCCCCAAAGAAAGAATGTCGAGGCTCCGTTGAACCCATCCGCTGGATTTGAGCTTGCAGGCGCCGCCAGAACAATCATCCGGAGCAGGCTTTGCAACTCATCAAACCAAACCGGATCAGCCAGTTGCAGCGTCCTGAGACCCAGCTCAATGTCGAACTTGCAAGCTTCGAAGTCCTCGGGCTCAGGCGCACGAGGTGCAAAAGGGCGTTGACGGTCGGTGTCAAGGAGAAGACGGAAATGATCCCACCAACTCTCAGCAAAGCCGGCCTTGCGGAAAGGAAGGATTCCCTCGGCCGCGGAAAGCGAGGCGACCGAGCTAAGGTCTTGGAGAACGCCATGGACTGTCGGGGAGCCCTTCGAAAGCTCAGCCACTAACTTGGAATATAGGCAGAAGACCCAAGGCGATACCGGACCGGTGGCAATCCTTGCGCGCAAGTCACCCAAAACAGACTTTTCAAGCTCGTTGAAGGTGGGGAGACTTGCGAGGTAATCCAACGAATCGCCCAGCCGAAACCGCAGTGCCTCATCGATCTCCCTTGTGCGGAACAAAGATGGCCCGAGGCCCCATTGAGGAGCCTTGGAATCGTGAAGGGCAATATTCTGAGTTGAAGCTGAAGTCAGTTCCCCCTCCACGATCACTCCCACTCATCATTAACATGCTGGAGGAATCGGAACGACGTCGTCACTAGTATGGACAGTATTCCCAACTTTCGAACCTAGTCGCGACTATCGCAATCTCGCTCGTTCCCCGGCAAAGCGCGCTTATCAGGGTGCCCAAAGGGCATCGGATGCTATTCTATGCGACTAATCAAGCCTAGTGGACTGCGCCATGGGCTAGATCAATTCATAAAGCTGGATACTTCCATAAAGATGGATACTCCAAGGCTCCGCTGAGGAAGCCTTGGAGTATGCGTGAGCGCCGCTCGTGCGGTGTACTAGGCAGTATCGAATACGGCTAGCGCCTCAAAATTTAGTTGTTAGGAAGGGTAGGGTCGTGGAGAGGACCGACATTCTCGCCCCCAACTTTCGCCCCGAGCTTGGCGCCGATGGTCTCATCCTGAAAATCCACCTCACCAGCAATCTCGTCGCTGACCGTAGCAAAGCCAAGCAGCTTCGCGTAGTCAATCTTTTGGACCTCTCTCATGACAGCCTCGCTGTTGTTGCCTAAACCCCTCGCTTCGTTCGCCCTGCACCAGCCTTTCCACGTGCCAGTTCTCGGCCACCACGACGCGACCCGCCGCCCCCCAACGAGGCACCCAGGTGTTAGGAACACTATTTCAATCGCAGCAGGGGCACTAGTGCGATTGGGCCACAGTCGAGAGAATTGCAACTTCGCCCAAGAACTCCCCTCCGGAACAGGGCCCAGACCACTAGAGGAGCGAACTTGGTGCGGCCACCAAAAAGCGGAGAACGAATTATGAATCCAGAGAGGCCGTAAGCTTATCCACGATAAGCTTCAGTTCGTCAGCAAGAAGGGGCGAGCGATTCAGTAGCTTAGCGAGCGGGATCCATCTCTTCTGTCTTAAGTGCTTTTCGGCGTAAGCCTCTGTGATGTTGTCAACATCTGAGCGCAAAAATGTTTCGAGTCCCCCTCGAGAAGCCGCCTTTGCAAGGTCATCGTAGTTCGCTACCGCAAGCTCAATCTGCTCATAGGTCATCTTTCTATACTTAGATTGGTTCGTCTCTACTTCGGCATCAAATTTAGCGGCAATGCGCATAATTTCTTTTGATGTGTCTGCATACAACGCCTCATATACAATTCGTATCATCGGCTGCCTTATGTACTTGCAGTATACGTAAATCATCGCGTCCCTTCGAATGAAATCCCAAGCCTTGGCTACGACGATGTTAGGATCAACGGTCACCGGCGACCGTTTTTGAGCGACGCCATCTAGATTTATCAAATGGCTGATGCCGAGACGCTCTCGCTTAAATGCTGATATCGCGGCTTTTAACTTATTCCCTCGGGTTAGGTGGACAAACACAGCATTGCTGTTGGGGAGAATGTTAAAAAAGGTCTCCTCTTGATCAAGATCCAAGCGTGCCTTTAGGCAGAACGCGGTCTGGTTCTCGATTGGTTTGTTCGGGGCAAGTACGTCGAACGCACCTACTGCCTCTAGCGGAGAGCCCAGGAACAAGGAACGTGCGAGGCCAGGTATCTCCTGGGAGCGCTCGAGTTCCATAAGATCGGTAAACGGCTCGAATCCAAGCCATACGCACCAAGGCTGCGCACCTAGCATATCTGAGAGCCAACTGCTCCCACAATGCCCTGTAAACAGTATGACGAGGGGCCTCATTGAACTCACTGCCATGAACTCACAGCAAAACGGCTAAGCATGGCCCCATTTTATCAAGTTCCTGAGTGAATGACTCACGCGAGAGTTAGATTGATTGCCCCTCTGAAGGGCTGGAGGGAGGACGCAAGGGGATTTAAGGGCATGCAAGAAGCCCAGTTCGATGTAAGGGCTCTGATCGCAATGGCTCTGCGCCTGATTCTCTCACCTCCCGTCTCACCGACCAGTGCCACACCTGTCCTCAGACCCTGCGACAGCCTCGGGCTGCGCTGCGGGCAGCCTGCGGCCGGCGCCGCGATAGACGCGCAAGATCAGCGGCGCCCCTCTCCGGCAGGATGGCCGTACTAACGCGCACTTTTGCCTTGTCGAGGAAATTGGACATAGGCTATGCTTAACAGATGCTCGTAAGCCATCGTAAGAACTTTATTTTTCTCAAAACCGTGAAGACCGCTGGCACGAGCGTAGAGATCTATCTTGAGCGTTACTGTCTTCCAGAAGAAGAGCACTATGTGGAGGCCGGCCCCCGGACCGAAACTATCACTTCTGCTGGGATAATTGGCTACCGAGGAGCGCGCCCCAATGGCCAAATCGGCCATAGCTATTATAATCATATGTCGGCGCGTGAGTTGAGGCAGCTCGTCGGCGAAGAGGTCTGGAGCAGCTACCTTAAGGTGTCCTGCATCCGGAATCCTTTCGATCGCATAGTTTCTTTGTTTTGGTTCAAGATTCCTGCCGAACTCAGGCAGCAGTTGATAACGGCCCCGTTCTCGGAAGTCAGACAGACTTTTCAAGGATGGCTGTGCCGACACTCCGAACAAGATATTGCAGTTTGATAAAAATATTATTTTCATCGATGGAAGGTTAGTTCTCGATCAGGTTATTCGTTATGAGGCTTTGGCCTCTGACCTCAAGAGGATTTGCGCCAAACTCGACATCCCCTACGAGCCGGAACGCCTCGGCCGGTACAAGTCCGGCAAGAGGGCCCACCCCGCTCACTTTTCCGAATATTACGACGATACTTCGACTTCGAAGGTACGCGAAGTGTGCCGATTCCAAATCGAGACATTCGGCTACGCTCAGTCCCCTTAAATCGAGGCGACCTGACCTGCCCCTAACTTTCATCCAGCGACGAGGGGAGCCTCGGCCGGGTTGCGCCCATGTGGCGCGGGGTGAGCAACCGGCGCCGGTGCGAAGACTGTCACGGAGAGCAGTATCGAGGTCGGTCGCCATGATGGGTTGGGCGTAGACTTGAGGTGTGGCAAAGCCCCGCGATGAGTATGGCCGCTCAGTGTCGTAAGTCCGTTGCCCATTTAGAGATCACTGCCGCAGTAGCTAGCGCCTAATGAAAAGCACGAATTCGATTTAAGCGGGGGGGCCACTATTGGATCTCCTCCAGTCGGGGTCACGCGATGGGTAATAGACCGCCGGAATCCGTTCAAAATGCAGATCCAGTCTTCTGCACCTAACTTTGGTCTCAAAATGAGCAGCGCCCCCCTTGTCTCGGTTGTCATCCCGGTCTTTAACCGAAGTGATGTTCTGCGTCGGGCGATCGCTAGCGTGTACGCCCAGACCTTCAAAGATTACGAGCTCATCATAGTCGATGACGGCTCGACCCATCCTGTCGCGGACGTCATCGCTGATGAGCTCAAACAACCCAACACGCACCTCTTACGGCATGAGACGAATTGCGGTGCCGCCGCCTCTCGAAATACTGGCTGCCGCAAGGCACGCGGCGACTACGTTGCCTTTTTGGACTCCGACGATGAATGGAGCACCGACAAGCTCGCGCGCCAGCTTACGCTCATGAAGTCTGAGCCCGGAGTACGCGCGTGTTGCACCGGCTTCGCGCTACTGAGTCAGGGCGCCGTCTTCGATCGGCGCCTGCCGCCCGCCGTCAGCGACGTCGACGAGATCCTGTGGGGTTGCCGCATCTCGCCCGGCTCCACCCTGATAGTGGAGCGCACACTTTGGGTAACGGCTGGGCCGATGGACGAAACACTGGCCCGACTTGAGGACTGGGACTGGCTGATCCTCGCCGCCAAGCACGCACCGATCAAAGGCCTGCGCGAGGTGTTGGTCGACGTACATCACGACCGCTACGCCCATGTCGACGACACCCAGTTCCGTGATGCGGTGGACAAGATGGCGCAATACGTGCGCGAAGGCCGCTATGACCTTTCGCGCGGGCAACGTATGATTCTTCTGTCGGCGCTGCAATACGAGCTCGCGGCCATGAACTACCGCAAGGGCCACTTCGGCGCAGCCATGGGCGCTCTCGGCACCTCGTTTCTCTATTGCCCGTGGAAGCGACCCACGCTTATCGCGGCCGCCTTTCAGACCATCAAGATGGACCTTGGCAGGGCTCTCGGCGTGAACAGCGGTCGCTAGTGGCGCGGCCTCAATAGGTGGCGTGGCTCTTTTCCTCGACGATCGCGCTATTTGAGCAGCTCGTTGATCTTGCGCTTGGTGGCCGCGGGCCAATCGTTGCTCCGGTAGACGGAGCGTGCGACCGCGACGAACCGTTCGCCAAAGTCCTTGGACTGCTCGAGATCACAAATGTCGTCCTCGATGTCCCAAATCTTAGCATTCGCCAAGCGCGGCTCGTCGGTCAACGCACACAAGGCGTCCATCTCTGTGATGTGGGCGAAGGGTGATATTGTGAGCAAGCCTGCAGAGAGGCCCCGCAGTGATGCGCGATGCGGTGGCCATCATTCACGAGATGGCAGTGCCGCGCTGCGCATCGGTCCCCGTCTATACAGACCATCTGATTTTGAGCTAAGTTGAGCCCAGGCATCAAGGAACCTCAGCGGAGTGGTAGATGCGGAGTGCTGCGCAGATTTCTTAGTATGTTTCGGCGAAAATGGGAGACGGATGCTGTTATCGAATATGAAGGAAAAGTCATCTATCGGTTACCGCCACCGCTGTCAGATAACCCGTCACGTCTCATGTTTACGCAGCCCAAATCTGGGAGCAAGATGGTGCGCGCATCCTCAGGGAACTTGCGTGGCAATCCGGTCTTCAACCAACCGGGCCTGGAGGGGCTTTCTTCGAGGCTGGCATTCCACGCCGTGAAAGACCTTCGTTAGCCGCGGACATCTTTAAGCCCGCTGGCTATTTCTATCAATTCTCGAACGTGCCGACCGAATTCGAGATTCCCCTTGTGGTGCCTGCCCTTGTTCACGTCCGGGATGTTCGCGATGTTCTTGTTTCCCTCTACCACTCTCTCTGTAAGAGTCACCCCGAACCAGGTGAAGCGGTAAAACCAAACGGACGACGCGAGTTCAGCAAGCTTCGCGAAAGGCTGCGCAGCCTTGGCATCGATGAAGCGGTACTTCGATTTGCCACGCGTGAGCTCTAAGACTCGATCAACGCCCCTGCGAAAAGTCGCCCGCGCGGTTGCTCCATTCGACATTTTCCTCGACGACGAACGTCCGGATCAACATGTGCGGTAAGTTCATCCAGGAAACTATAAGAAGAAGCTGAGGACCGAGACGATAGAAGAGCTTAACGACTTCTTCAAGGAAGAGCTGGGATTCTTTGGCTACCCAAACTAGCTAGCCGGGAATGCGCCGCTCCCATTGCAGAAGTTGCTGTGCGGCTAAGTGCAGCTTGTTATCTTACTCCTGAGGCAGGACAAGACGAACCTCTTTGGTTGTCGCCCGAGCCTATTCTTGTGGCCCGCACACAAAACGCATCAGAAGATGCCGGCCCGGTGCGCCCTCGTCGCACGAGCCGTTCGCGAGCGCTTCATCGGTAGAGTCTTAGTTTGGAATCTGAGGGGGTCTAGCCCCGGAACGGTCTTTGCGACTATGCTCGGCGGGAGCCGAGAGGGCGGCTCCAATGGTAGAGCGTCGGCGGGGAATGGGCGTGAGCGTCGAGCCTGGATCAACTCACTACTCGACCTTGGATGGCTTGCGCGGTCTCGCAGCTCTGACCGTCCTTGTATCGCACTTCAGCAATAAGACAGACCTGCTCGATCTTCTGTTCGGCTACGGGGCAGGCCGAGTAGGTGTGACGCTGTTCTCTGCCTGTCCGGGTTTCTGATGATGACCCTTTATGCGCAAAAGGATCCCGATGCGTCTTCGGTGGCGCAGTTCCTACAGCGTCGCGTAGCTCGCGTACTGCCCCTGTATTTTCTCGTCGTCATGCTGGCGTACCTGCTCACGCAGGCTGGTGCGGAATGGTCCCTGCCGGTCACCAACAAGAACGTCCTGGCGCACCTCTTGTTGTGGCACGGCACCGAGGTTGTCTGGACGATCCCGGTCGAGTTTCAGTTCTACTTCGTCTTTCCGGTGCTGTGGTTGGTCGGATTCTACTCCAGAGGCGCACTGCTTGCGCTCATGTGCGTCATCGTAGCTGTCGTGCTGTTGATTGGAGCGCCGGAGTTTCCCGTCGTGGTGAAGTTCCTGCCCTTTTTCCTGGTGGGTATGGGCGTTGCGATGCTGCCCAGCAAGATACTGATCAACAAGGCATCGGGGTTGATGAACGTGGTCTTCGTAGCCGCGATGCTTGGCTACATTCTGAGTTTCCCTCGGGTCTTCTCGGCATTTGGGATGCCGACGCCACCATCTCCTTGGGTCTCCCCCGCCGCCTACTTAATTGTCCCACCTCTACTGTTGTGGTCAGCGCTGTCCGCAAGCCTTGCCAGACCAGTTCTCGCTAACCCCTTGGCCGTCTATGCAGGTACGATCTCCTATTCGGCGTACCTCTTGCACTACCCGATACTCAAGCTATTGGGGCAAGCACCTCTGTTCAGCGAACACACGGGCCTATACGCGGTGGCCTTCTTCACTTTGACGGTGGCGCTGTCGTCACTTTCTTATTTTGCCTTCGAAGCTCCGCTTCGCGCTTGGATTTCACGCCTTGGAATGAGGCGAGCTGATCGCTCTTATTCTCTGACCTAGCCATTCGTGTGCGGCGCCGGAAGGCGCCTCTTAATCTCCTTTAGACGCAATCTTTTTAACACTGTCGCAAGACACCCATGATACGTCCTAGGAGGGTCCTGTGCTTGAGTTCCTCATTCTCGCGTAGGAGTAACTCCTTCTCCTGTAGAAGTTTTTGGTGCTTGCCTTCCAGTTCCGACAACTGCCTCGCGCTTTTCCTAGCATCGACGATCCGTGAGCAAAAAATCGAATAGGCAGCGATCTCCTCAGAATTTGGATAGTCTTGCCAGTATCCAGCCATGCGCATTGCTGGCCCATTAAATATGTCAAACAACGCAATGTCTGTGGGGGAGAAGACTTCCGAGAACGTCCCTGTTTTGCCGGATCCAAAAAAATTCGGATAGATTGACTTAAAGCGTGCAAAGTCGGGAAATTTTTCTCTTGAGCGCGACCTGTTCAGAATATCGGATAGTTCATCCGCAAATTTATCTGGGTTTGTGATTATGTCCTCGAACTTAAATCGATGTATATTATTAAAATAATCCTGAGACCAGCGCAATACGTGGTTCCCCCAGGTGCCAAAAGCAATATTTCCGGTTATAATTTCAGAAAGAGTTGTATTTGTTATTTTTAATATATTATGCATATATTTCAGATAGGACGCCGTGGCATCTCGACCGTCTCGCACGATATAGATCACGTCATCGCGAGCCGACATGTAGCTTGCCAGCGTGTCATGCGTCTTTATCAAAAAGGTTTCGTCAGCGTCGCGCAATCGCACAACGTCCAGAGTATTCCGATCGCCCTTGGAATGACCGACCACCTCGGCGAGCGCGCTGTTCGCCGCGATGTCGCTTTGATCGCCATGGATCGAAAAGCTGCGAATGCCGAAGTAATGGTTCAGGATAGAGCGAGAGTACGTATTTCCGCTGCGCGGATATGATGCGAGCCAAACGATCATTCCGTATCCTATCCTCACGCGGCCGATTGGGGACTGCTTAAAACGGTCAGTGGAGAGCGGCAGCTTTATGCGATGCTTTTTTTAGCCACTGCAATACGCCCGGCTGAGAGCCTTGAGTGCTTTTCCTGGCTGCGCGACCTGCAGCGTGGGTATCCGCGTTTTGCGGTGTTGCCAGCCTCAAACCTATTTTGGACTCGCGATGCGCTCCTTCGCGGCGACATTCCAAGCCGAGATGCAAGGGATCTTGTTCATGTCGCAACGGTGGGAATATTTGCGCGCGATGTCCTGTACCTCCCTCCATAAGGGCCGCCTTGAGCGTTATCGGCTCAAGGCCCATGGCGAGAAAGCGTTCGTTGGAGACGAACAGATCATTCTTGTCCACCTCGTTGCGCGGATTGTGTACGAACTCCATTTTGGCGGCAGCAAGGTCGGCGATCATCTGCGCCAGGTCCCGCACGCGGTGCGTCTCGGTCATCTGGTTCAGTATGTTGACCCGCTCGCCTGTCTGTGGCGAATTCTCGACAGCGAGCTGGATGCACTTCGCCGTGTCCTGAATATGGATGAAGGCGCGACGCTCGCCGAGATGACGGATTGGTTAGGGACTCCGCCTCGAGCTCGATGTCGATATGACGGCGTGACATGTTGTCGATGATGGTCACGTCGTGGCAGAGCTTCGAGAGATGGAGTGCTGTGGGCCAGCCGCAAAAGCCATCACCCATCGAGCACTAAAATCCGCACAGTTACCCCTCCGCACTAAAACTGCCGATAGATTTCAGGAATACGACCTGAGGTTTAGCCGATGGCCGTAGCCGCTGACAACAGTGTTGATTCGGCGATTTTGGGCGGTTTTGGAGGCATGGAAGGATTTTACCGCCCCAGTGGGCTTCAAGCGTCTACGAGGCCTGTGCTATCATTTAAAGGGTCCGCTTAGCCGTTCCCCGACGTGAGGTGTTTCTGGTTGGGGACCAAAGACGCTGGTAGAGAAATCACCCTCGACATAGCCGAGGCTGATTTCCGTCATGCCAGGCCACGGGCAGTGCTTGTCACTGAGGGAATTCGCTTAGACATGAGTTTGCTTGAGACAGCCAAACGGCTATTGGACTTGCTCGAATGTCCAGTGCAAGGGTCATTTATCGTTGATGGGGGGTGCCACCATGGGACCTTCTCTCTGCAAGCGCTTAAGATGTTTCCATCGTCGAAAATCTTGGCTTTCGAACCTGATCCGGACACATGGCTGGTCGCTACGCGAAATCTACGCGACAAGGAAAATGTTGAGATCGTGAATGCCGCGCTTGGGGCTGAGCTCGGTCATGCCGAATTTTTCAGGGGAACGAATACCGCGACGAATTCGCTGCTCCCGCGCCCTCAGGCGAGGAGCAAGCCATACTATCCAATGTCAGCTTCGTTGAAGGGTGGGACATTTGTAACCGTTACCACCATCGATCGAGAGTGCGAATTGAGAGGCATTGACTCTATCGAAATCCTCAAGCTGGACCTGCAGGGCGGTGAACTGGAAGCCTTACACGGCGCGAGCAAAATCCTGCAAGGAGGAGCCGCACAGCTCGCGGTAATGGAGCTTGTCTTCATCGAGAAATACCGAGAGCAGCCGCTGTTCTGGCAGGTCAGCCAGTTTATGTCCGAGTTTGGGTACAGCCTATTCTCTCTTGAGGATATCAAGGTCGGCCTATACGACCATGAACCGAATGGCATGAGGAATCATCAGTGGAATCAGGCTGACGCAATATTTGTTTCGCCGAGGATTTGGACTGCCTTGGACGGATGCACTGCTCCTGACGCTGGGACCCATTAGCACCGATGGCTAGACGTGATCGGGTGATTGACGCTGCGCTCGGTGGGCTGCCGGCGCGTCGGGCGGCGGAACAATTTTCGGTCAGACTGGCGACGGCGATACGCCGGGTTAGCCGGGCGCATCAAACTTGCGATCGAACAACTGGCCGTCAGAGACAGCCGCGCCCTCAAAGCTCAATCTTCACTGTGATTAACATTCTCGGACTCATCGAGGCCACGCCGCACACGACCATCAGCGAGATGCGCTCGACACGCTTGTCGCGGAGCGTGATGTGTCTGCGGCTCGGCGGCGCTTTGGACCCTTCCTCGACCACTGCGGCCTATCCAGGCTGAGCGTCAGTTTAATTCAGGCACAAACTCCATCAAGTCTGCGCACGTCCGCTGTCTCCTGCCCCACAAAGTAATGGAAGGCTCCGCTTCTATGGTCCAGGAGCAAACCGGCAGAAGCGAGCTGCTCATCGAATTCGCAGAAATATTGATAGTCGCTTGCCCATTCTCCTCGCCAACAGCGAACCGGTGGCACGACCAACTGTCGTCTTGGTTGCAGTTGCGCTGAAGCACTTCAAAGGCGGCGCTTAGGGGTTCGAACGAATCTTTTCGTGAAAGCCGTTTTTCCGTAGGCGACTAGCGTACTGTCCCTCGTTGGCGCCTACATCCAGAACTAAATCGGTACCTTGCCGATCCATGTGAGTTAGCAGCCGGCTTATCGGTTGCTGATTCCGAAAGTGAGCGCGCGCCTCGGCTAACTGCAAGCGGGTCACGTGCAGCTGCTCTCTCAGCCGCTCTCGCTCTTCATAGAGCCTCTTGAGCGGAGGGAAGAGCAATGCGAAGTCCTTCACGACCACACCAAATCCCCATCGGAAAGTCCTCCAGCGTGGCCGTTATTGCCGTTGGGCGAAGCCGATTTAGTTACCGTCTCATCATCAATGTTTTGGAATTCAAACTCATGGGGAGGGTAAGCTCACCGAGCGCTAGTCGGCCCCCAAGCTGACTCGACGAGCACACTAAGCCTATTTCAGGCTTTGCTTAGGCACATAATGTCAGTTCTCGAAACCTTAGAAGAAACGAGCGTTAAAGCCGGGTCACCGCTTGCGCAGCCAGAGCGATCCTCCGCTGTAGCTGACCATGCCGGCGCGATAAGCGTAGCAAACAGGAAGCAGGATGTCCCATGCCTCGGAGAACAGGAGCATTGCAGCGACGGCATGCTGTTCGCTGTACTGACGTCGCCGCAGCCGTGGAGGATATTCCCATGGCAAGAAGACGTCGTGAATGTGAACGATAACACCCGGTGCTAGTTGGGGCAGGATATTGAGGAGATAGTGGGTCACATCGGTGCCTGGCAACGTGACATGGGACCCATCAAGAAAGAGGATATCCCCGGCGCCCAGGTCGTCGAAGATCGACAGGGGGACATCGAGTAGGCCAGCCTTGATCTGTCTGTCCGTGAGATCCGTGATGTCGGCGCGCGGCGACGGGTCGATGCTGGTTATTTTGGTGTTAAGCCCGAAATCAGAAATTGCCCTGCGATTGAACCGGGTCGAGTTTCCGGACCCGACTTCAATGACCAGCGATGGCTTGAGCATCACGACGATGGCGTAGAGAGCCCGCGCGTCACCCGGAGGGAAGAATTGGTTTCTCCAGTATGGAGAAAGCGGACTGTCTTCTGGCAAGTCGTCCGGAATCTCTTTGAGCTTGTCCGCATAGAGGCCAGGCTCGATTAGCCTAACAAAATTTGCTATCTCCGGACTGGCTCGCTCAAAAAGCTGAGCGACGTGCCGGTATTGGTAATCATCAGGAATATCAATTTGAATTTGTCCGTATGGTGGGAGCGGTATAATGAGCGTTAACTCTGAGAGTAACGCAGAGAGCTCTTCCACACGGACGCCGCCCCAGCGACCACCCCTGGCGCGCTTTAGTATCCGCTCTATGTTCTCTGACTGAATCTTATTCGTCATATGACCTCGCAGGGACGGATTGAAGAGGGGGCCTACTTCGCCGGCTTCTCGACACCAAGAAGGTTAGTGATAAAGCCGCGGTAGTCACCATCATACCGACTTCCAAAGTGGCGCTGAACGACAGCCCACCGCGCCAACGCTCTCTCAACCGTTTGCGTCGTAGAGACGCCGATTGGCTGTAGCCCTGCCACCACGACGTCGGTGCCTTCGAATATGGCGCCGCCGACATAGGCATCAATCAGGAATTTGAAATCGGCGACAAGACATCCGCTGTCAAATCCGACCGTATCGAATAGGTCGCGACGGGCGATGCAGGCCTGGTGGCTGAAAGGCATCCCCTGGTAGAGAAACTCACGAAACCGCATCGGACTAAACCAGCCATCCTGAATCGCGTATCCGTGGACAATGTCCGCATAGGCACCACAGTTCAGTAGATCGCTGAGCGCCACGTCGTCAAAGAAGCGATCGCCCGAATTCATGAAAATGACCCACTGCCCCGACGCACGCGAAAGCCCCTTCTCTTGGGCGTGCCAAATTCCCCTGTCGGGTTCGCTTATCCACGCGTCGATCAAGTTGGAGAATTGCGCAATAACTTCGCGACTCCGATCACTTGAACCACCATCGATAACAATGGATTGAATGTCGACGCCACGTTGCGCAGCGACTGAGGACAGTGTGCGCTCCAGACCTACCCCATTGTCTTTGTTTATCGTGACGACGCTGACGACCCCCTTGTCAGGGGCTAAAGCGGCCTGACGGCCACATTGCGCGGCGAGCTCTTTACTACTGGCAAGACCTTGCCGGTAGAGCCACGAGACGGGGTTACACCCTGCGCATCTTGCGCGCGGCAGAACGTGCAGATGGATCGCCGGGTCGAACGATGCGGAGGGCCAATAGCCCACGCGCCACCCATGCGCCAGATAGTGCGCCACGCATTTGCTGCGATCCACGCCATAACAAGCGCTGTAAAAATGCGTGTTAAAATATGGATTCGGATCTAATCCTCCGGCGGTCATTTGATTTGCGAACTGCCTGACCTGTTTCCAATCATCTAATGAAACTAGAAGGCCGTAGGTCCGGTGGACGAAATCCGGATCGAGGAAGGACTTGTGAATCAGCCTATCGGGAAGTTCCTCCCTGCCTATGTGTTCAAATTGCTTCAAACAGACCGATCCTGAATTCTCTAGCGGATCCCGCTCTTCTGGGTAGACAGGGCTAATGGCGGACCCCTTTGCATTTGCGTTTAGCTTTCCCAGGATATCCACCCTAGACTCCGGGGTCGGTATTGCGCAGGCATGCTTCATAAGCACAAAGTTTCGCCAGTAAGAGAGGCTGCTACTTTTAGAGAATCCGTGCCCATGTTGCACATAAGAGACTCCGTAACGCCCAGTGTAGGCAAAATCTGCCACACGGGAGAGCCGCAGCTTCAAGTCCCAGTCTTCGAAGATCGCTATGTCCTCATCATAACCACTTAGTTCAAGAATGAGCTCTCGCCTTAGGGTGAAATCCCTTGGTATAAAGCACTCCCGACACAACATTTTTTCGAACGTTACGGGACAATCGTCCGGCTGAAGTCTACAGATAAGGGAGCCATCATCTCGGACGTGCAGCACTCCCGAAAATCCGATTACATTCTGAGTGGGACTCGCTTCTATAGCGGCTATTTCGTGATGTAGCTTTAGCCGGTCGCAATAGTAATCGTCCGCATCGAGCGTAGATACGAACTCTCCCCTGGCCGCGCTCAATCCTATGTTTCGCGACTTGGCAACTCCAAGATTGGTCGGATTGATCACCAGATGAATGCACTCAGTCGATGACTGAAGAGATCGGATGATATCCAACGATCCATCCCTGGAAGCGTCGTCGACAATGACAATTTCGACGTCAACGCCTTCTTGTCTCAATACACTGTCGACGGCGCGCGCGATTGTGTTTTCCGCATTTCGCGCGGCGATGATGACGCTTACCTTGCGAATCATTTTCGTTCAGTTTGCTCGCTGGCCTTCCAGCCGAGACAAGACTGCTTTAGCTCCCCGGCACGCGAGATAGCCAAGCCTGTCTATGATGAGAAGCACCCGCCCTGAGAAGGTACAGGCGAGGGCCCTTTGCAATTGCGCTTGCTCGCCGAGCAGTTCATCCACGCGGGTCTGACTTTGCCCAAGCAGGCTCCTCAGTATCAGGGGTTGCGTGTCGAGCGGAGGCAGATCGCAACTGGGTCCTACTAGTTCCTGGATGTGAGCAACGACTATTCGCCGCCGCAGTTCGGCTTCGTTTATTTTCACTCCAGATTGATCCAATGGAAGGAGTTGCCGAAAATACCAATCTAGGTATGGCAACGCATCATTGAGCACAGTCGGACTTAGTCTGTTTCGGCCTGTATCAGGCGAATACTTCAGGAACGGCTTCATCTCTCCTGGCTCCGGCAGACCGATGAAGTGCAATATTTGCAAATAAACTCTTTCCGGATCGGCATCCAATGACTCTTGCGACAAAAAAAGCAATCGATCTGAATAGCGATCTTTAAGTTGAGCCATCGAGAAGTTCATATATTTCCACCAGTCAAGGAGCCGCATATGCTCTTGTGTTGGGATCGCCTGTTCTTCGATCAAACTCAGAGCCTTAAGTTCATCGTAAAAGCGCTTCGCATCTGACGGATGAAACTCGTCCCCAAAAAAACTGAACCTCTCCAGAACTGAGTTAAGAACCGAAACAGGATTCCGGAAAATACAAACAATCTTAAGTGACGGTTGGGATTCGAGGAACCACCTCAAACGACCGGAAGCTCTAATGCACTTACAAAACCAAATATCTATGTTTGGGTCTTTTTTGATTTTATCAAGAAACTCTCCGAATAGCTTTGGAGCATAAGTGTCTACTGAAAACAACGGCAGGGCACAGTGAGTAGCCATGCCATTTACACTTATCGCATTCGTGGAACCGAACTTGGTTGGCTGCTTGAATTCTCGATCATTTAGCCTCCAGAGGAACGGCTCATAAAATGACCTACTCGTTATTCCTTGGTGTTCAAAATATCGGGTCAGAAAATCATACAGCGCGGTAGTACCGGACCTTCCCACACCGCTTACAAGTACTTCCATTTTTTCCCAGGCTCCAGTCCACGAATTGGATCGACAGATACATCCAATCGTTACCCGCAGGGGATGCGACTGTCTAGCGCCAGCGGCTCATCGACAAAATTGGCGCAAGGAGAGCCGCCCGACGTCGAGGCTCAAACTCTTGTGCGTTGATGATAGGCACAAGGCTGCAGTCTCGCTTCACGTCTGAGAGCAGCGGGACCGACAACAAAGCTGAGGTGACGTCTGTTGGTCGGACCCCGCGCTACACAAACGGGAGTCTCAGATATATGGAGATGCCTCACGGAGTCGCCCGGTGGTATATGCTGGCGACGGCGACGCGATCTTCATGCCGACGAGTGCGGGCGCCGGCTCGGCCGAAGGCGACATTCGCCGGCGAACTCGTCCTGTGAACCTGGTGTGGGAATGAGTGGCGCACCCCCCCTCTCGGTTGTCATCCCAGTCTTCAATCGAAAGGCCGCGCTGCACCGCGCCGTCGCCAGTGTCCGCGCTCAGACCTTCAGATATTACGAACTTGTAATTGTCGACGATGGCTCGACCGAGCATATCGCCGACGCCATCGCCGAGGAGCTCAAACAGCCCGCCACGCGTTTCGTACGCCGCACGAGCAACCGTCGTTGCTTCCGCATCTCGCAACACTGGCGCTTATGGCACGCGGACACTACATCGCCTTCCTCGATTCCGATGACGAGTGGCCCTTAACACCGTAGGCGCGGACGTGAAAAGCACGGTCGGGTCCACAAACCGCCGCTGACGCTACGCCTAATACGCGGCGTAACTCTTCTCTTCGATGATGGGGCTGTTGAGTAGCTCGTTAATCTCGCGCTTCATCGCAGCGCGGCGATCGTTGGCGCGATAAACAGAGCGCGCAACCGCAACGAATTGCTCGCCGAAATCCTTAGACCGCTCCAGATCGCGAATTTCGTCCTCGATTTCCCAAATTTTCGCGTTCGCGGCTCGCAGCTCGTCCATCAAGACGCGCAATTCTTTCGTTTCTTTTATGTTCGCGCGAAAAGTCCCCATCAAGATTTCATATTCGTGCCTAACGTTGGCGCGCTTGGCCTCGTCCTTGATGTTCTGAAGCTTGATCTCGAGGATGGTAATCTTGTCGATGAGTTCGCCGGGGGCGACGTCAACCATCAATCTCATCTGCGCACTCCTCGATGCTTGAGCGTGTCCCGCATAACCTTAAGCTGCTCTCGCAAGTCGGCGACCTCCAACTCGGTTACCGCCAAGCGGGCAGCGGCGGACTCGTAGAGTGCCCTCAGCCTCTCCACCTCGTCCTTGGAGATGGCTTGGTAGGCGAGCAGCCCCTCAATCCTGGCTTTCGAAGCCTTCTTTTCTGCGGTACTCAACTTTGGTGACTCGGCCATAAGGGTCGCGATCGCCGCCCGAAGTTGTGCCAGTTGCTCATCATGAGCCCTCAACCCCGTGAGCAGCGCCGATCCGGAGCCAAGCTTACGATAAAGATCTTTTAGGCGTTGGAACACGCTCAACCCATGGTCTTCAGTCCGCCTCGAGTTAGGCGCGGCGATATGGCTAGCAACAATCCTTGGCGTGTTTCTATTCCGACCGAATGTCCCTTGATAAGCGTTAGCCGATCTACTGCTGACTGACAGCTTGCTTATTCCTTTCCCCAAAGCCTCTCAAGCTAGCGTCTGCACTGGCTTTCAGCGCGGCGAATAGGGCTTTGTACTCCTCCATAAGGCCCGGTATCTGGTGGAGGTATTTCCGGTCGGCCCGCGTCTTTTGCGCCGCGTGGATGCGGCTGCAGCCGATCATCATCGGGATATGACGAGCCGTCGCGCCCGCCAGAGCCATGCGCAGCCACAAATCGTAATCCATGAGGTAGAAGAGGTGCTCCTTGATATAGGCGCCAGAGGCCAGCCACGCACGTCGCGAAAAGAACACCTCCGGCTGATAGAAGTAGTTGCTATCCTGCCAGGAGCGCATGAAGTGCAGCATGTCTAGCGGCGCAAGCCGCATCGTACGGCCGAAGGGTAGCCGCGTGTGGTGACGGTAACGTTCCTCCTCCCGCGTCTCGCCGATCCGCACACAGCCACCGGCGATGATATCGGCGCCATGGCGCCGATAAGCGCGGCCAACACGAGCGAGGGACCCAGGCTCGAGAAGGTCGTCGCTGCAAAGCCAGTTCATCATCTCGCCCGTCGCCCGCGCGAAGCCCTTATTTAGTGCGTCCGACTGACCGCGGTCTGGCTCGACGATCACCACGTCGCAGCGATCGCGGTAGCGTTCGATAATCTCGATAGAGCCATCTGTCGAGCCGCCGTCCACGATAATATATTCGAGATTGGGATAGTTTTGATCGAGGACGGAACGGATAGAAGCCTCGAGGTAGGTCGCCTGATTGAAGCTGACCGTCACCACGGAGATCTTCGGCCATGGGCCCTCCGTATCTGGAGTTTCCGCCGGCAGAACTTCCGCGACGTGTGGCACCCCAACCTCGTCCTGCATCACACAAACGATCGGCGGGATGACATCTGCATCCCTCAGCGCGGCACATTCGAAGGCGAAGTCGCCATCGCTCATAAGAACGACTGCGCCGACCTCCGTCATGTCATCGCCATGAGCCTGAAGCCATTCGGTGAAAGTGTGGCGCCGCCAACGTCTCGGCAGGAGACTGCGTCGCGAACGAAGATAATCCACTTCAGACCCACGTATGCGCAGCGCAGACGCGAGGGCCCGCGCATCCTGGCCGACGACAACAACTTTATGTCTTCCCGCGATCTCCGCGATCTCATCGGCAACGACGGAGAACTTACTCCGGCTTCGCACTGAGCCCACCTCCACCCAAAAATTCCTTCTCTCGCTGCTTGCCACCATCGGTGCCATAAGATTGGCTACGGGATGGCGAAAGAGACGCATCGTATCGTTCGTGGGCGCTAGGCACTCCACAGCAACGTCGAAACGCGGTAGGTCACCACCAAGAACCTCCGGCATTGGGATGCGGCCAGCCTCGATCGCCGCCTCGACCAACTTGATCTCGTCGTCACAGATCTTCGCCGCGAAATCGAGATCCCCGGGATCGGCGAGCTGCACCCGCGCCGGCGCGCGCTCCCCCAGACCCCGCACGACAAAACAGCACGGCGCCGACGCCACGCAGGGAGACGACACATCGGAGCGGTTTGGGCGGCTGCACTGAGCCGCAAGATCGAGCGAGACCATCTCGGTCAAATTAGCAGAATTCCTTGATCTCTTGCCGATTTTTGTCGGGGCTCCGGGGCGGGGCTACGGGCGGCATCGGCGAGAGCCGCCCGGAATTCTTCACCGCGGCGGCGGTTGTGAGCGAAAAACCAGCTCGGATCGCGGCACAAGCCAGGCGCGATCCTCTCATGCCCCAAACGAAGGAGATCTTCTGTCCAGCCATACCGGTTCGCCGTCGTCGTCAACGACCAGGCGGCATCCAGATAGCGCTGCTGACTTAGGAGATTTCGCTCAAGCACCTGGCCGTAATGGTCGAAAGTCACGGAAATGCGCCCGCCAAATTCGCCAAGCGCTGGGCCAGTCCCCTCGCGGCACACGAGCGAGATACAAGACGCGATGCGTTCCGGATCCTCGTCCGTCAACTCGACGACACCCGGATGATCGATGCCAAAATACTCAAAGTCGTGCGCGAACGACGCGAAGACGGACGTGTCAGCCTTGAGCAGCAGCACGAAGGGGAGTGGCTTCGCCGCCGTCGATGTCGCTAGCACGGTGCAGCCGCTGCCGGCGCCGACAAACAGGCTGCAGGCATGAGTAAGATGCGCGATCTCACGTAAAGAAAGCGCCCCGGCATAGCGGGAGCGCTGATCCCGCAGCGTCATCGGCTCATTGGTAGTGAAGATCACCGTCGCATTGGGAAGGCAATGATAGAGCTTTTCGGCGATGTCTTGCGCAAGCTCTGGGGTGACGAAGCTCTGGCCGCTGCGCGACGAGCACTCAAACAAAATGCGGTGCTCAAAGCTTTGGAGATCGCTGCCCTGCACGAAGGCCGCGACGGTCTCGATCTCCTCGTCGGTCACAAGGATGACGTTTTCGATTGGCACGGTAATGGGACGTCCGAAACTCCGCAGGATGCTGGGCCTGACAGTGCCGTCATAGTTCCGCGCGTTGTCGGGCCAAATCTGTGACAACAAGATCTCGTCGAACTCGCGCCGCAAATAACGCTCAACCGCCTCGCGCTGAAATACCCGCCATATCAGCTCATGCGCGTTCCAACCCTGTACGGGAATCTCCCATGTCTCGTCGATGTCGGGATTGTTCTTAAGCAGGTCGGCGCACTGGGTCGAGACTGCCCAAGTTATACGCGCGCTCGGATTGTCGTGGCGAAGCTGCCGTGCCAAGATGGTCGCGTAGACGCAGTCGCCGTTAGCGCTGAGCTGGCCCAGAAGCACGCGCTTCATGCTGGCACATTCATGCTAGCGATCATCTCGTTGACAATCTGACTGATATTTTTCTTCGGCGTCCGTCCAATGACGCGCTCAAGCCGGTCAAGCGAGACCCGGAAGTCTGGTCCTGGGTCGCTGGGTTCGAGCGTCTCGACGAGATGGCGCTTAGCATCGAGCCCATGTAATGCGAAAAGATGTTTCGCCGCTTCCCTCGCATGCCATGTGGCGCCGGAGGCCAGCACGAATTCTGGCTCCTCTGCTTTTTCGGCGATGTCAGCCGCTATATCCATGAACTCGTCTGCCGCACCCCAGTCGACACGGAAGTCCAGGGTCTCGACCATGGTTTGGTGGTCCGGGTCGCGCTTGGCGTCGGCGATAGCGCGCGCCAGCTTAGGTAAGAAGTATTCCGAGGACCGACGCGGCGACTCGTGGTTGAAGAGAATGAGATTGGTCGAGCACACGCCGTGCTCCGAACGGTAGTAGGCCATCAGATCGCGCGCGGCGCTTTTGCCGATACCGTAAAGGCAGGTGGGGCGTACCGCGCTTGTCTCATCGATGAGCCCAGAGAGCGGTGGCGCGAAGATTTTCGAGGAGCCAGCGTACACGATGCGGATGCCGGGGGCCGCGGTCCGCGCGTACTCTAGCAGCACATGCAGAGATAGAACGTTGACCGCCATCATGTCGCGCCACAGAGCCTCGTAGGCGAAGCCCGCCGCACCATGGATGGCCGCGACGTGAAAGGCCTGATCCGGCGCCACCTCGGCCACGAGTTCCTGCGAAGGTCTCAGCGTCGCGCAAATCCGCGCGGACATACCGGAAGGCCGATTGCGGCACCGTGTAGGCGCTTTCCGGATCGCGCCCGAAGCCCACCACCTCATGTCCGCGCGCGAGCAGCACCTCCGCGAGATAGCTGCCATCTTGGCCGTTTACGCCGAGAATGAGGGAGCGTGGCATCGCGGCCCTCTCATCCGAGGAGTTGCTGCGTCAGATGCTCGGTGCTGCGCGCAGCACTCGCGAGCGCCTGATCGTAATTCTCCTTTGACACGATCTCCACCTCGGGTAGCGGGAAGATCATCTTTGTGCCAGTGGAGATAGTATCGCGCTCGCGCTCCAGGAATTCCCGCTTGAAATGCCATGGAAGGACCAGATAATAGTCCGGCTTCGTCGCGCGAGACTCTTCCTCTGTCACAATCGGGATATCGGTGCCGAGCGTCTTGGAGCCCGCCTTCTGCGGATTGCGGTCCGCCGCACAATCAACGATCACGCGGTTGATGCCGTACCACTGGAGCAGCACGTTTCCCTTCGTAGATGCGCCGTAGATGTGGACCCGCGCGCCGCGCGCGCGGATGTCGAACAGCACAGTGTTGAGCTGGCTTCTGAGCCGCTCGATCCGGCTCTGGAACGCCACGTATGGCTTGTCCGTATCAAGCTCCATCTCGAACTCGCGACTGCGCAAGCGCCGCATCATCGCCCGGTCTTCTGCCGTGCCGTACTTGCTGTTGAGATCGTGACACGCGTAGCAGCGGATGCTACCGCCGTTAACGTCGTTGATCTCGACACGGAAGATACGCAAGCCCGCCTGAGACGCGATCGTCTCCAACACCGTGAGGCTGTAATACTCAAGATGCTCGTGGCAGATCGTATCGAACGAGTTCTGCAGCAGCATTAGCGGCAGATAGGACATCTCGAGAATCCAGACTCCATCCTCCGTAAGAAGCCGCGCAATGTGCTCAGCGAAGGCTACGGGCGATTCCAGATCGTAGAACATGGCGATCGAGGTGAGCACATCGATGCCGTGCTCCGGCAGCGCTGCCATCGCCCGCTCCGATGGGAATACCGTGTTGATTACCGTTACCTCGGGTCCGATTTCGCTCGCCACGTCCGATGGATCGACGCCGTAACAGGTCGAGCCCACGGGATAATAGGAAAGGAGCGTGCCGTCGTTGCAACCGATATCGAGCACCGTGGGTTTCGGCTTATCAACGATCGAAAGCGCGCTTTTCACGATGCCCGCAAGATGCTCGCGCATCGTGGCGTTAGTCCCGGACCGGTACCAGTAGTTGGCGTAGAGGATCTCGGGCGGGAAGGAGTGCGCGAGCTGAAGCAGGCCGCAACCGTTCTCGTCCTTGGTCACGTCGCAACGAACGAGCTGGGTCGGCAGTTTGCGCATAGGCGGCAGCAGCATCCCTGGCTTGACGAAGGAGCCCTGAAGATATTGGGCGCCAAGGTCGATGACGGGCGTAAGCTGGGCGGAGCCGCAAACGCGACAAGTCTTTCGATAACGCGGGTGCAAACGTTAATCCTCTGCCTGTTGCCGGGATCTCGTGGGCTGCTCTACCGCAATATCCATGGGAACTGCAATCCTGGCAGCCGTGGCATCAATCAGGCCATGGCCCACGGCGGCGAGATTACCTAAGAGCCTCCGGTCGCCTTGGCTAATGAGCTGCCAGGCGCTTTTTAGCCGCCCAGCGCGAAGCTCTGTTTGAACGAGCCGTCCGAGGCAGCGCCCTTCGAGTGACCGGGCTATCCGCTTCGTCTCCGGCGAGGCGTTCTTCGCTTCCGACCAGGAGCGCGCCAGAGGCAGGAGCTCGTGCCAGATGGCGGGAAGTTGGGCGGTGTTTCCCGAGAAGGACAGCGAGGCGTGGTGCCGCCGGTAGGTGTAGACCAGGAGCTGAATGGGTTTCGTCCTCAGGCCAAGCGTGATCGCCCGCGTGAGGAAGTCCCGATCTGAGACGATACGGTAGGCCGTCGAGAAAGGGCCGATTTTTTCGAGGGCGGCCTTCCGAAAAAACCGCGCGTTGATAATCGAGGCACCGAGCAGCGCGGTCCGCGCGGAAGTCAGGCGCTTGTCCTCCTCATAGTCGTAGACCGCGACTGTACCGCCGTCGCAGACGAGGCGGGCTGATCCACAGACTGCGTCGCAATCGGGAGCGGCAGAAAACGCTTGAGCAACGGCGGCGAAAGCGCCAGCCTCGTAGTAGTCGTCGGAATTTAGGAAACCGACCACGTCGCCGGAGACCGCTGCAAGCCCCTTGTTAAGCGCATCGTAAATGCCATTGTCAGGGCCTGGAATGAAGCCAAGTTCGGGACGGTTCACAACGAGCTCGACCGTGCCGTCGGTGGAACCTCCATCGACAACGATATGCTCGACATCAGGCCAGGCCTGACGCTGCACGCTGTCGAGCGCTGGCATAAGCATCTCGCATCGATTGAGAGTGGGTGTGACGATCGAGATACGCAAAGCCAAGCCTAGGATGTGGCACGCCCTAAAGGCGCAGAAGTTTAGAGGCGGTTATAGATGTCCTCAAGGCGCACGATATCGTCCTCGCCGAGATAGCTACCAGTCTGCACCTCGATCAACTCCAGATCGATTTTGCCCGGGTTCGACAGCCGGTGCAAACAGCCGATTGGCAGATATATTGACTCGTTCTCATGCACCGAAATGACATCCTCCCCCCGCGTGACCTGTGCCGTGCCCTTCACTACGATCCAATGCTCGGCCCGATGAAAGTGTTTCTGCAATGAAAGGCTGGCGCCCGGATGCACGACAATGCGCTTGACTTGGTAGCGCGTACCCTGATCGACGCTCTGATAGTAGCCCCACGGACGATAGATCCGCCGATGCTCGATAACCTCACGGCGATTGCGGCGCTTCAGTTCGTCGACCAGACTCTTCACCTTGTCGGCTTCATCGATACTGAGTACCAGAACCGCATCGGGTGTAGTGACGACGATAATATCCTCGAGGCCAACAACTGCCGTTAGCACCTCGGGCGAGCGCACGTGAACATTTCGGCAATCGAGCAAGACGCCATCGCCACGCACCGAATTCCCCTCGGCATCGGTCGTTACATATGACAATGCCGCGCTCCACGTACCGAGATCCGACCAGCCCATATCTGCCGGCAGAACGACCGCTCTGTCCGTCCGCTCCATAACCGCATAGTCGATCGACTTCTTCGTCGCGCGAGCGAAACTTGTGTCGTCAAGTACTAAGAAATCGAGATCGGGCTTGGCCTTCGCCACAGCCTCTTCGACCGCGGCCGCCATCTCTGGCTCGAAGCGGGCGATCTCCGAATGCATGAGCTGCGCGGGAAATACGAAGTTCCCCGAATTCCAGAGATAGCCTTCTGCGATATAGCGGTTCGCCATCTCCAGATCCGGCTTCTCGACAAAGGCCTCCACCTTACTCACGTCGGTGCCCTCGAGGGGCAGGCCAGGGCGAATATAGCCGAAGTTGGTCGCCGGACGGGATGGCTTGATACCAAAGCTAACGATAAAGCCCCTGGCGGCAATCTCCGCCGCCGCGCGGGCGCAGGCTAGAAACGCCTCGGGCTTCTCGTAGATGTGATCAGCCGCAAACATGGCCACGATCGTGTCAGAGCCCCGTTGCTCGGCAAGTGCCGCGGCGACGCCAATGGCGGGACCAGAATCACGCCGTTCCGGCTCAAGCACGATGGTCGCCTCAATGCCGACCTCCGCTAGCTGCTCTGAGACGAGGAATCGGTAATCGCGATTGGTGATGATAATCGGCTTGTCGAAGACGGCTCTGTCGTTGACCAACGTGGCAACGCGCTGGAACGTGGACCTTTCGTCGACCAGCGGGATGAATTGCTTAGGTAGTGCCTCCCGCGATTCAGGCCAGACACGGGTCCCCGCGCCGCCGCACATGATTACAGGAATGCTGAGCGGTCCCATCCTCGAACTTCACTTGACACGGTTTCGAGCTGCGAAGAGGCCGTCTAGCTCGGTTAACCAATTGAACTTACTAGGTACCGACACGTTCAGCGACGTGCCCAGGACGAAGTCATCGTCACGAAAGCGAGGCTTGTCAATTGCGGTCCAATAATGATTGAGGGGTGGCATCTAGTGGATTGAGGTTGGCACCCATCCCCGAAGTGGGACAATAAAATTGCAAATGTCTTCCTTAAGCGAGCCTCGAAGAGGAGATGCCCAAGGCCCGCCGAGCGCAATTCCGATCGTAATCGAAACTTTCAGAAGTTCACTCTCGTTTAGAACTACTGGCTCGGTAGATATCGAATTCCCTAAGATCGATTTGTTTAGCTACGAAATATTTTAATGATCCGAGAGACCTAGAAAAAAAGTTTCCCTTTCTCACCATTACTGTATGGCCCAAGCCGACCTTTAGGTCTTCGATTTCTACTAGAGATCCAACAAATATTGCACGACCGAGCACCGATTTTACATACAATTTGAGCCGATCCATCGGGCCGGCGTTTAGTCTACGGTCCAACCAGCCGGACTCCAACTTCAAAGGAAAAAGATATATAATTTCATCTAATTCTATTGGCCCTCCAATAAACATCCTATATGCGTTAAGAACTCTTCCCAGTACAGACCGTCTAGAAACGATACAACTAATTATTCTTTTTTCCTCGGATATAGAATAATTGTCGCTCGCAGGAACAACGTGGCAGGTCTTGTCTGACAACTTCTGCTCAACAGAAGCGCTTCTGGAATCATGTATTTCGTAGTTGTAACCATATTTCGCACAGTATCGTTCTACTTCTAGTCGACAACCCTCCGACATGGAGGAAAAGTCAGAAGGCTTAAGATGCGGCTTTTTATAAATAACGCCTTTATAGGGCTTCTTTGCGTTTGTGTCGGAAGATGGTATCGCAATAAGATCTATGTGAATCGCATCCTGTATTAAGCGAACTTCCTTGAGATATTCCAGCAATTTCTTAGGTTGTTCGACTTGAAACCACAAATCGGGCTGTTGATTAGCCACGATCCTCGTCCAATAAATAAGTGACCAAGCCGCACGTTCGATTGGAGAGTCGATTTGATCTAAATCAAAGCCCATTTTCTCGAGAATGTGCTCCCGGCGAAATTCCCTCGAGGATGTCGAGTGTGCATCGCCCAACATTATGGATGGTATGGCTGCAAAGGGATTGCGAACGAAATGTATAAGCCGATTCCAGTGCAACCGCTTTCGGCTCGACGCCTCTATGCCCTGGAAAAACGGCACTGGATCCGCGTCAACAGCGAACATCCATGACGAGATCCCGTCCGACCCCATAAACTCGTGCCCTATTTCAAGACCCGCAGCATTGCATAGCTCGGCCGCGAACTTTGATCCGCACCGAGGGTGGCCAGTGAGGAGCAGTTCGCGATGGAGCATGTCCCCGACGTGCTGTTCGATTTGGGCCGAGTAGCTCCTCGCCCCCTCGCCTTTGCTAGGCCTTTCCAAGTGTCTCAGGTGGGTTTCCTTAGGGGGAGTTCTGGCCCGCACAGGATATCCAATCTCTTATTTGTCGAGATGACTAAATTCGGCGCGAACATCGACGAACCTTTGATAGGTGCGGCACAGTTGACAATACACAGTTGACATACGATTGCTCGCCTTAGCTGAGACTCGAATCTCGGTGCGCCTTGTTTAGGACTTTGCCCAAACCTGTCAGCACCTAGCTGACCTGATTCAAAGGTAGGCAGCGCTCGGGGCCGCTAGAAATTAGGATACACTGCCTGCAGCCAACAATGCCAGCAGCGCTTCGGGCTAAGCCATGTCATAGCCAAAGTACTCAAGGTCCTTCTCAAGGATCTCGGTTATTCGCTTGATCGTATCTGGCTTAAGTTTGCGTTTGTAGTCACCGGGACTCACTTGCCGGACATGTTTGGATTCCTTTTCCACGCGAGGCCGGATATCATTTTTGTCTGCGATCTTCTTGACCTTAGCCTCCGGCACCAGCCAGCCGAAATAGTCACACATATCGGCAATCCACTCACGCTTCTGGAAGACGACGTCCTCGTATCGGTAGATACGGAAGTTTTCAGGGTTCTCTTCAACAACCTCTATGTAGCTGCGCAAGAGCCTATCGTAGAATTTGGTCAGATCGACCACGTACTCGTCGACTGTGAGCACCCGCGCTTTCTCGCGCAGTGGCATCCCTTGCATGCTGGTGGTAAGTCTGCGCCCCGGATTAGGGTGGCTCGAGCGTGTCGAGAAATAGTGCGACACGAGCATGTCTCGCGGATCGCGAACCAGGAGTATGGCCTTCCTCGTGGCGAGATTAGGAATCTTGAACCGTTGCGGAAAGGAACGGAAGCCCCCGTAGCAATAGCCGCTATCGAGAAAGATCTTCGAGGTTTCGGCCGGTGCGTCTTTCTCGGCGAGACCGAGTTCGAAGAACTCGCCCATGATCGACACATAGGTGAGTCCCACCACAGGCGACAACGTACTCAAAATGGAATCGAGCAGTACGGATCCTGCTTTTGGTAGTGAAAATGCATAAACACAAGGCATCTCCGGCGCGCGCGTCGGAGGCAGCGTGTAGATGGTCTTCATCACGCCGTCGTCGTTGTACTCGATACTAATGGGTCGGCTCAGCTCAGACATCTCTGATACTGGTCTGACTCATAAAATTGGAGCGCTTTGTCCATCTCGCCGTCGAAGACGATTCTTCCTTGTTTCAGCACCAGTCCTCGCCGACACAACTCCTGCAACATCGTTGGGCTGTGACTGGCGAAGACAAGTATCTCGCTCGCATGCACGTGACTAAGGAGTCGCTCCCTCGAACGCTCCACGAAGAATCGATCTCCTGCGCTAATCCATTCGTCGAGAAGTAGAATCTCTGGCCTTACCGACGTCGCTACGGCAAAAGCTAACCTCAATTGCATACCTGAGGAATAGGTGCGCACGGGGTCATGGATCACCGATTCCAACCCGGCAAATTCGATGATCTCCGGTACCCGCTGCCTGATCTCCTTGCGCGATAGGCCCGAGCTATAGCCGCGCAGATAGATGTTCTCAAGACCCGTCGCCTCTATCTGCATGCCCATTGAGACATTGAGCAAATTCTGTGTGGCCCCACTGACCTCGAGTGTGCCCACACTGGGTACTAGCACACCGGCCAGAAGGCGCAGCAGCGTTGTCTTGCCCGCGCCGTTTTGGCCGATCAGTCCGACGCGATCGCCTGCCCGAAACTCAAAACTCATGCCGCGAATCAGCGGTCGAAGCTGTCGCTCTCTGCGGTTTACAAGGAGGTTCTGCAGCACCGATCGATAATCAGCGTGCAGCGAGGCGCGTCGCCGCGACATACGCGGAATGCTCATATGCACGTTATCGGCGCTAATGTAGCTTCTTTGCGCCATTCCCACCTCAGATCCACAGCGGAATGAATGGCCGTGCCCGAGCATAGGCCAGACTGGCCATCAGCCAAATGATGGGAACGGCTGCTGCCACGACGCCCACCTCGAGCCACGGGATGTGCCCATAAACCAAGGGCGCCCGGATAATCTCAATTAGGTAGTAAAATGGATTGGCGAACACGAAAGCTCCGATGATGTGTGCTTTGCCGCTCACCGCACCTGGAACCCAGATGATTGGCGTGACGAAAAAGCCAAGGCGGAGGAGCGTGCGTAGAAGTTCCGTGAAGTCTGCATAACGCGCGCCGAATATGCTGAATAGAAAGCAGATTCCAAGGACCGCCGCGAAGAAAAGCGGCACCGTCAATAGGAGCACAAAGGCAGCTGAGGTCATCGTCACGGGAGTAAGCACCAGTGCCCCGACGATGACAATAAGGTTGAGGGCGAGGAAATTCAGCTCACTGCAGATCATCCGCAATATGTAGTCGGGATATTTCACGTACCCGTTTTCAATCATGTTCCGGTTCTTCGTCAGAACCAGCGAGCTCTGCGTCAGAGACTTCTGCATGAAGGCCCAGAGTACGAAGCCGATCGCGAGATGCGCGTAGTAAGTGGGGTGCTTATTGTGCAAGACCGTCCCATAAAGCATGCCGAGTAGCACGACAAACAGCAAAGTGCCCGCCACGCCCCAAAACGCACCGAGGGCCTGCGACCGGTACTGGAGGCTCGTGTCTATCCATGCACCGTAGAGCCAGAAGCCAGGCGATCGAAACGAAGCGCCCAGATCTTGGAAGAGCGTCAGAACGGAAGTCTTCCGGCGCTTCCTTCCCGCACGGGTTGGACCTTTCTTGTTGGCCGCTGTTTGGGGTCCAATCGTCAGCCGCTCACCTGCGGGCCCGTCCACTAACTTTTCCATTGGCGGTATGATCCAGCGGCAGGCATAAGCGGTGCCCCGATATAGGAGGCGGGTTTATCTTAGGTCTCAAACCATAGCAAGGCGTCAGAAACTAGTCCGGATTGAGCCCGGCATGCTCCTGCGACATCGGATACCAAGCGGCGATACTATTGAAGGGGCAAGCCGGATAAGATAGCTCTGACTGCCAGCACTGGAGGGGGGATCGTCCGCCGCTGCGTGCGACGAGTTGAGCCCCGGGTCACGCTGAGTTCTAATGGCACCGCAGTTTCAGATTTCGGGGAAACGCATCTTTGTCGCTGGTCACCAGGGGCTCGTAGGGAAGGCGGTCGTCCGACGCCTCGCTTGCGAGGGCGTTGAGACCATCACAGCGCCGCGGGCCGAGCTTGATCTGCGTGATCAAGCCGCGACCAAGGCCTTTATCAAAGATGCCGCTCCCGACAGTGTGATCGTGGCCGCAGCGGTAGTAGGAGGCATTCTGGCGAATTCGACCTATCCCGTAGATTTCCTAAACGACAATCTTCTCATCGAAACCAACCTCATCAGCGGCGCTCACGAATGTGGGATCGATCGTCTGCTGTTCCTCGGCTCGTCTTGCATCTATCCGCGCGAGGCGCCTCAGCCTATGAGCGAGGATACGCTCTTGACTGGGCCGCTCGAGCCGACGAACCAATGGTACGCCATCGCCAAGATCGCGGGCATCATGCTGTGCCGCGCTTACCGGGCGCAGTACGGCCGCTCCTATATCGCGGCCATGCCAACTAATCTCTACGGGCCCGGCGACAACTTCGACTTGAATGCCAGCCACGTCATCCCTGCTCTTATGCGCAAAATCGACACCGCAGCCCACGAAGGCCGGTCGACCGTCGAGATTTGGGGCACGGGAACGCCCTTGCGTGAATTCATGCATGTGGATGATCTCGCTGATGCCCTCGTTTTCTTGCTCAAGAACTATGACGCCGAGAAGCACATCAATGTTGGTTCGGGTCAGGAAGTCACCATCGCCGAGCTCGCCGAGCTCCTCGCCGAGGTGATCGGCTACGAGGGCAAGCTCGTCTTTGATAGCTCCAAGCCAGACGGGCCGCCACGCAAAGCGTTGGATTGCACACGTCTCGCTGCCCTTGGTTGGAAACCGCGGTACGATCTTGCTTCGGGGCTCAAGCAAACTTATGACTGGTATCGCGTCGGGTTCGGCAGCGCCGAATCCAACGTCGGCGCAGCTTAAGCCGACTCACCACGGGGGTGATCGGCCGAGCAACTTGGTAAGCGCGCCTCGATCTTCTGCAAAGGCGGATTGCCGAGGCGATAGAGCTTGCGCGAGCTCACGCTGGTTCGGAAGAGCGCCTCCCTCAAAGAGGGCCTTCTTCAGACCCAACCGCTTGCCAAGATCGATCACGGTATGGAACTCGGCCCCTCGCAACATCTTCGCTATGCGCTGCCCGAGCCTTCCAAAAGCCTTCGATCTTGGAACCGCTGCCGCATTGGCGCGCTCACCACCTGACGGGACAGCCGCCTGCCCCTTCATTTCTAATCCGAAGCGCCCCAAAACGTCCTCTAGTAGCCTCGAGGTGTTTCCAACCACCTCTTCGTAGAAGACAACCTGCACGTTCGATCTGCCAAACGTCTGGAACCACTTATCGAGACGAGCAGCATAGAGGCTGTGGCTTGTGATGTTCGGAAAGGTCTCGAGCGCGCGCGCGATGTCGAGGTTCGTGAAACCATACTTTCGCAGATTCAGGTAGTGAGAGACGGCACGTCGCACAGGGTCGCGGAGCGAAACGACAATTTGTGCCTCAGGGATTGTCTCCACAATCCGCTCGGGAACATCGTCCGCAAAGAAATAGCTGGGTGCAACCTCGACCATGAGATCGCCTAAGCGATCCTGAGGGAATTGCTTGAGGTACCACTCCACTCCCTTGTCAAAGCGTTTGTCAAAAAAGAAGGTCTCCTTGACCTTGTGAGGCAAGCAGACACCGTCGACTCCACGTAAGACTCGATCGACCCACGAAGTTCCCGTCTTGGGCGGACCTACAAACAAGAGCCAGCGCCATTTTTGTTGGCCGTCTCCAAGAGCGTATTCCTGAGACGACAGCCTTGTCCTGTTACAATCGCCGCTCACCTAATCTACTTGTCCTGTGGATCGCTGGGCCAAGAGCCCGAGCGAGTTTCGGGGAGACTTGGCGTGCGCGCCGCAAAATGAGTCATCGAGCCCGGGTGCGTCTCAGTGCCTCGAGAAGCGCGAGATCATTGCGGTTCTGCTCCTCGAGGAAGCGAAGCATCGGCGCCGGTACGTCGCGGCGGCTAAACGACGACTTCGCCTTGTTCTTGTACGCTACGGGTCGAGGTTTCGTGCCCGTCACCTGGTAGAGCCGCTCCGCCATCTCCCCAACGTCAGCACTCGTGGACCAATCATCAAAAAACCGCGTGACGACTTCGAAGGCATCTTTAGCGTCGGAGTTCGCGCCGGCAAGAAGTTTGACCTGCCGATTAGGCTGCGCGGTCTTGTTAATGTAGGTCTCAAAATCCTGCGCAGTGACGACCTTGTGCAACGGGTGCTGCGGACGCGTGGAGATATAATTGTACTCCGAAATCACGCGGTCGATTGGATCGCGCAAGGTCACAATCTTGTGGTAAACTTTCATGTCACCAAGCATCTCGCGGAAGAATTGCAGACGGCCGTGGCCACCTATCGCCGAATAATTACGGCGCCTTTCCATTGGCATTGCCGCGAGCCGCGCGTGCTGCTTTTTGCTCTTCGCCAAGAAGACATTCCGCGTTCCGTATATATCCCAGATCACCTCCCACAAAGTTGACCCGGCGCATTTCGGAATATGAAAGAAAAATGTGGGCTTGGCGTCAGATTCCGCGCGGCGGAGCCTGAACTTCAAGAGCTGCAACACGCTCGCACCCATTACTCGCGGATACATACTCAAGCTCGAGATAGCTCCCCCTCTCACTCGGCGACAGCGCGCCGAAGCACGTTGCTGCCCCGGAAGCTGCGCATATCCGAGGCGACCATCTCGGACACGAGCTTCGGGAACGGCGTCTTATGCTCCCAACCGAGAACCTTCTTCGCCTTACTGGGATCGCCTAGCAGGAGATCTACCTCGGTCGGTCGGAAGTAGCGCTTGTCGATGCGCACAAGAACCCGGCCATTCCGGCTGTCCACGCCCCGCTCATCGACGCCTTCGCCACACCACTCGATTGCGTAGTCGAGCTCGGCAAAGGCGAGCTCGACGAACTCCCGTACCGAATGCATCTCCCCCGTCGCCAGCACATAGTCGTCTGGCACTTCTTGCTGGAGGATGCGCCACATCCCTTCGACGTAGTCGCGCGCATGACCCCAGTCACGCTTAGCATCGAGATTGCCGAGCCACAGGCAGTCTTGCGCGCCGGCCTCGATCGCCGCGACGGCGCGGGTGATCTTGCGCGTCACGAAGGTCTCGCCGCGGATCGGGCTTTCGTGGTTGAACAGGATCCCGTTTGAGGCATGCATGCCATACGCCTCGCGGTAGTTCACCGTGATCCAATAGGCGTAGAGCTTCGCGGCGGCGTAGGGGGAGCGCGGATAGAACGGCGTCGTCTCGCGCTGCGGAATTTCTTGCACCTTGCCGTACAGCTCCGAGGTGGAGGCCTGATAGAAGCGCGTCTCATCTTCCCTGCGCAGGATGCGGATCGCCTCCAAGAGGCGGAGCGTGCCGATGGCGTCGGCATTCGCCGTGTACTCGGGCGTCTCGAAGCTCACGGCCACGTGGCTCTGTGCCGCGAGATTGTAGATCTCGTCCGGCTGGACCTCTTGCACGAGCCGGATAAGGTTGGTGGCATCAGTGAGATCGCCGTAATGCATGCGGAAACGCGGATCGCCCTCATGCGGGTCCTCGTAGAGGTGATCGACGCGCTCGGTGTTGAACGACGAGGACCGCCGCTTGATGCCATGCACGCGGTAGCCCTTGGAGAGGAGCAGCTCCGAGAGATAGGCTCCATCCTGTCCCGTCACGCCGGTAATGAATGCAACTTTTTCGGACAAACCCAATTCCTCCAGCTGGCTGCCTGACGCTTGCGCCAGATCGCGGAAAAATAATGTTCTTTCCTGCGGCGGCCTACCAGCAATTTGCTCGTGAAACGTGAGGCGACCCGGGCCGGATATGGATCCGAGGGCCGGATTTCAGGCGCCCGGCATAGCCGACAGGGCAGGTTTCGTCCAGACTAAGCCGGCCGCTGCGCGCGGCGCCATGCCTCGAACATCAGCACGTTCCAAAGGAAATGCTGCCAATTGCGCCGGCCCGACTGGTGCTCCGCCCATTTCTCTTGAATGGGCGCAGGATCGAGAAACCCCGCCCGCGCCATGACAGCGGGGTCGAGCAGGTGGGAGGCCCAGCCCTTCAAGGGGCCGCGCAACCACGCATCGATCGGCACGCCGAAGCCCATCTTCGGTCGCTCAACGAGCTCTTTCGGCACATATTTGTAGAGGACTTGACGGAGCAGCCACTTCCCCTGCCCACCGCGCATCTTGAGGTCCTTCGGCAACCGCCACGCAAAGTCGACGATGCGGTGGTCGAGGATCGGTACCCGCGCCTCGAGCGCCACGGCCATCGAGGCGCGGTCTACCTTGGTCAGAATGTCGTCGGGGAGATAGGTGACGCTGTCGACATATAGCATCCAGGACAGCTCATCGCCGAATTGCGCCCGCACGGTATCGCTGAACGCTTTGTGGTCGGGCTGCCGAGCCCCTTTGACCAAGGACCAGGCGCCGGACCACGACGCGATCAGCGCCCGATAGTAGCCGCTGGCATCCTCCCCGAGCACCCCAACAAGCTTTTGCAGTTTCTCGGACGCGAGCCGCGGTCGCATGCCCTCCGGCAGCACGCCGAACAGGCGATCCCACCTGGTGGGCGGCACCGCACTGATCATCTGAGCAAGACAAGTCGTTATCGGCAGCGGCAACAGTCTGAGCGCGCGGGCGACGCGTAAACCTTGGCCGTAGCGGTTATAGCCCGCGAACAGCTCGTCCCCGCCGTCGCCGGAGAGCGCCACGGTCACGTGCTTCCGCGTCATCTCCGAAACAAGAAACGTCGGGATCTGCGAGGCGTCGGCGAACGGTTCGTCGTAGATCTGAGGAAGCTTAGGCACGACCGCTTGCGCCTCACGCGCCGTCATATAGAGCTCCGTATGGTCGGTGCCGAGATGGCCGGCGACCGCCTTCGCCTGCGCCGCCTCGTTATAGCCCGCCTCGTGAAACCCGATGGAGAAGCTCTTCACGGGTTTCGGGCTGCTTTTCTGCATAAGCGCCGTCACCGTCGAGGAGTTGATGCCGCCGGACAGAAACACGCCGAGCGGCACGTCGGCCACCATGCGCCGCGTCACGGCGTCCGTCAGAAGCGCGTCGAGGCGTTCACACGCCTCTGTCTCACTCAGATCGAGCGGCGCCGCCTGACCGCGCGTCGCCACGTCGAGCAGCGACCAATAACGCTCGCCGCACGTCGCGCCGTCCGCGCCGACCGCGAGCAGCATGCCGGGCTCGAGTTTCGCGATGCCTTGATAGATGCTCGCCGGCGCCGGCACGTAGCCGGTACAGAGATAGGCGGCGAGAGACTCTCGGTCGATCTCAGGCGCGAAGTCGGGGAGCTTGGCAAGCGCCTTCAGCTCCGAGGCGAACGCGATCCGCCCGCCGACCCGGCCCCAATAGAGCGGCTTGATGCCAAGCCGGTCGCGGCCCAAGGTCAAGGTGCCCGTGGCGTGATCAAACGCGGCGAAGGCGAACATGCCGACTAGCCGCTCCACGGTGGCGCGCACGCCCCACTCGGTGAAGCCCTCCACCATCACTTCGGTGTCGGAATGGCCGCGGAACGTGTGGCCAGCCCGCTCAAGCTCGGCGCGATGCTCGCCCGCGTTGTAGACCTCGCCGTTATAAACGAGCGCGAAGCGGCCAGAGGCCGATATCATCGGCTGCGCGCCTGCCTCGCTCAGATCGATGATGGAAAGCCGCGTATGGCCCAGCGCCACGCCGGCCTTCTCGTCCACCCAAACCCCTTGGGCGTCAGGCCCGCGATGCCGCAACGCGCCGGCCATGCTTGCGGCCAGCGCCTTCAGCTCGTTATCGTCGGAACGCCTCTTGGGATCGAGAAACCCCGCGATGCCACACATGGGCAGGACCACATTACCCCAAATTCTTAGGCAGCATGCTCAGTCGTATTGTACCGAGACGGCGCTGCCGGGCGTCATTTTCTCGCGCTTCTCGCCGCCGAGCCATTCTACGTAAAGCAGCAGTTCTACGTGTAGCACAAGATCTCGTACGCCGTGCCCAGCGCCGGGCCGAGGCGATGGCGCAGAATGGCGACGACGAGATCGCGGTCCGATGCCAAAATGCTGCCTGGCTGTGGGCTCACGCTATTACAAGCAGCCCACATTCTCCTCCTTGCACGCGGCGCGCCAAAAAGGTGCGGACGCAAGGTGGGGGAGACCTCGCGCCCGCTCTCGCTGAAAGGAGGGGGATGCTGACAGGCCGGGCAGGAGCGAACCCAGACCTTTTTGCCCTCTCAGCGCGTCGGCGCGAGAACGAGGTGGGACAAGCACCCGCGCCGATCCGTGACTCGAAACAGAACACGTCAGTTTTCGTTGGCTTTCGGGGGCTAGGGAGACCCCCCGTCGGCAAAATGGGAGATAGAGGGCGCCGCAGGCATCCACTGTGACGACCCTCACAAAGCGAATGTCGAAGAGCGTTTCACCTCCGGAGCTCGCGCTTTATGATCGAGCCAACGATCGCCGGAGGGATTGTGCCGCTCTATGACGTCTTCATTTCGTACAACCACGCCAAGGACAAGCCGGTCGCTGCAGTCGGTGATCCAGAAGCTCGGCAAGCCCTGGTACCGGCGCCGCGGCTCGCGGGTCTTCCGCGACGACACCAGCCTGTCGGCCACCCCCCATCTTTGGCCGTCCATCGAGCAGGCACTCTCGGAGTCCCACCCACCTAATCCTGATCACCTTGCCCGAAGCGGCCGCCTCGCCTTGGGTCGGCAAGGAGATCGAGTACTGGCTCGCGAATAAGAGCTCCGACACGCTGTTCATCGGCGTCACCGACGGCGGACTTGCCTGGGACGAGGCCAGCGGCGCTAGCCGCTGGCGACCGCGACGGCGCGCTCGCCGCCTACGAGGACGCACTTGAGATCGCGCGCCGCATGGCCGAAGCCTTCCCGGACAAGGCCGTGGTGGCAACGAGACGTGGCAGAGACGCGCGAAACAATCGAGGGCCTCAAGAAACTTGGTGGCAGCGCGGCCGAAAGTCCCTGAGCTTTGTGAGGCCCCTCACGGAGGGCGCTGACGCCCGGCCTTTAGAGCCATTGTGACACCCCTCACAGAGCGGACCGGCGCCGCCGTGGCAGTCTCTTTGCCGAGGCCAGGCACGGGTGCACGGCCAGTGACCACGATCGAGATGTCTGCTGCTTACCATGAACGACCTGTCGCCTTTGTCGGGGCGCTTGGTGGGGCTCGCCGAAATGGACTACCCTCTCAGCCTGCCGGCCGAGGCGCCCACAGCTATGAAGGAAACGCTCGAAGACCTGGTCGCGCGATCCGCGCTGATGCGCGGGACAAGCGACACGGCCCGCGCGCATTTGCGCCGCGCGCGGCTTCTCTGCGCGCACGCTGCAAGCCGGCGAATGCGTGTTCCACCCGGGCGATCCGGCGGACGCGATCTACCTTCTTCTCGGGGCGCGAGCGAATGGCGATGGGCTCGACGTCGATCCCTTGGTGCAAGTCGAGCTGCAGCCGCCGTCGGGAAAACGCGTGCTCCGCTTCGAGCGTATCGTGCATGGCGAGATCTTCGGCGAGCTCGAGCTCCTGGAGCACGGACTGATGCCGAAGGCGGTCAAGCGCACGACCTCGGCCGTCGCGCTCACGCCTGCTTCCATCGTGCCTCTCCCGCTCTCGCTTCTTTCCGACCTTCTCACCGACGACGCGGTCTTGCGCGCACGCCTCATCCGCATCGGCTCGCAGCGGCTGCTTGCCGCGCTCACCCAGCAGCATGAGAAGGTGCACACCTTTCCCGATCTCCTTCTCGCCGACTGGCTGGTGGAGCTGTCGGCGGATATCGGCATCGCCGAGGGCAACCGCGTGCGCTTTCCCAAGAAGATCGCGCAAAGTGACATCGCCGCCGATCTCGGCGTCTCCCGCGAGACGATCAGCCGCCGCCTGAACGAGTGGGAGCGCTCCGGACTCTTGCGCACCGGCGCGCGCAGCCAGCAGATCGAGATCATCGACTACCAGCGCATCAGCCGGCTCGCGAGCTTGCGCACCGCGCGGAGCCGCGCCGCGCTCGAGCGCACCATCGACGACATCGACGCGGCCATTGCCTGCGGCGACCTGATCCGCGCCCGCAATATCGGCCTCGACATTTTGCGCTATTACCCGTCGAGCCCGGAGCTGCATCACCGCACCGCCCTTGCGGCCGCGCGCAGCGGCGATGCGAAAGGGGCGCTCGACCTCCTCACCCGCTCCGGGCTGCCACTCGAGGACTTGAGTGCGCTCGAGGACGCGGTGCGCAAAGCCCGCCGCAACCCCTTCCTGCCCATGGACCGTATTCTCGCCGAGCCCTTCGTCGATGAAGGCTTCGGCGAGGACGAGCCGGAGCCCGTGCGGCCGCGCGGGACCCAGTGGGAGGCGCAGCTCGTCGAGGATCTTGCCGCGCTTCATGCGCGCCTTCTCAAGGAGCGCGTCTTCGAGACCGCAAGGCTGGACGAGCGACGCAAGCGGGCGCTCGCCGCCTTCGAGGCCTATCACCGTCTCTACACGGCGAAGCAGGGCTACTACCCCGGCGTCAACGCCGCCACCATGGCGCTGTGTGCGGGCGACACCGGCGCGGCGCGGAAGATCGCCGCCCTCCTCACCGCCACGCTGTCGCCCGAGGCGGAAGACTACTGGCCGCTCGCGACCCTTGCCGAGGCGCTGCTCATCGTGGATCGTGGCGGCGATGCCAAGGATGTGCTGCTCAGAGCCCGTAACGCGCATGGCGCTGATGACGGGGCCAAGGCGTCAACCGTTCTGCAATTCCGGCGCATCGGCACCGTGATCGATACCAATCTCGACGTGCTCGTCGACGCCCTCCGTCCCCGCAATGTCGCGGTGATCTCGGGCCACATGTTCCGCGGCACCGAGCTCGACGCGGCAGCGCAAGCGGAGACCGAGGCCGCCATCCGCGCGCGTGCCGAGGAGTTGTTCGCCGCCCACAATGTCGGCTTCGTCTATGGCGCGCTCGCCTGCGGCGCCGACATCATCCTTGCCGAGACGGCGCTCAGGATGGGCGCGGAGTTCGAGGCGGTGTTGCCGTTCAACACCGAGCGCTTCATCGAAACATCGGTCAGGATCGGCGATCCGCCGGGCGAGCCCGGCAAATGGGAGAAGCGCTTCCGTGCCATTCTCGACGGCACCCATGGCCCTTGCGCGCTCACCATCATGGAGCCGCAAGAGCCCGTCGAGCGCGACATCGACGGCTACTTCTTCTACGGCTTCCGCTACGCGGCGGGCTGCGCGCTGCAACGCGCGGCCATGCTGCAAACCGCCTGCGGGCTCGTTGCCGTGTCCGACGACACCGAGAGCGATAGCGTGGCCGGAGCGAACCGCGTGGTGGCCGACTGGCGCGCGCATGGCCGGCCCTTCGATCTCATTTCCTACCCGCACAAGCGCCCGAAGCGGCCTGTCCGCGCGCGGGGCGAGACCGCCTTCCGGCCGGTCGTGTTCCTGTGGGACGGCGCGCCCGAAGCCAAAGATTCGAGCCTCGGCAAGCTCTTCAAGAAGATCGGCAAGGGCTTGGAAATCGTCGAGCGCACCCATCGCGACGGGCGGCGCGGCGCGTGTCTCGTAACCGAGACCACGGCGGACGCGATGGCGACCGCCAGCGCCGCCGTCGATGCGGCGCGGAAGGCGAAGCATCCTTTGCGCGTGATCTGCGATTTCGGCCTCGTACTCGGCACGAGCCTCAAGCTCGACAAGAAGCTCATTGCCCGCCTCCAGGCGGCCGACGACTTGCCCGGACTTCCCTTGGATCTCGTGCTCGCGACGGAAGCCTTCGCCGCGCAAGCCAAGTTCGACCAGGGAAGCGACGTGATGCTCGTGCCGGTGGGCCGCGCGGAAGTCATCCCCTCCGCCGATGACGGCGCGCATCCGCTGGTCCGCAGCCGGCCTTCGCTGCCGATCTTCACCGTGGCGCCCGCAAAGCCCGGAGCCGGCACGCAATGACCATCACCATCAAACATCTGGAGGGTCCGCTCAAAGGCACGGAAGCGACTTTCGACGACAGCTATGACGCCGTCTTGTTCGGCCGCGACCGCGAAGTGGCCCAAGTCGTCTACCCGCCCGAATACGACGTCATCGGCCGCCGCCATTTCGAGCTCCGCCGCACCCCGGCTGGCGACTACACGGTCGAGCTGTTCGGCACGCGCTACGTGGAGATCGACGGCAAGCCCGCCGACAACGGCACCCCGGTCAAGTCGGGCAGCACCTTCCGGCTCGGCCGGAAGGAAGGCCCGGTCTTCACGGTCGAGATCGGCGCGCCGTCGGCGATAGGCCTGCCCGTGACCGGCAAGCAGGAGGAGATGATCACATCGACGGAGCGGCTCGGCCGCAAGGTCGCGATCGGCGGCGGCGTGTTCGCGCTCCTGCTCATCGGTGTGGTCGGCTATCTCACCTATCTGCAAACGAGTCTGGCCGACCAGATCGCGCTCGCCCGCGCCGAGGCGGCCGCGCGCGCGGCAAAGGAATTCTCGCCGGCGACGCTCGAAACGCTGGAGAAGGCCGTCTATCTCGTCGCCAAGGACGACGGCGGCGTCGACAAGGCGGAAGGCACCGCCTGGGCCTTTGCGCCGGGCAAGCTCGCCACCAACGCCCACGTCACCGAGGCGATCAAAGGCAACGAGGGCGAGTTCTTCCTGATCGGTCCCGAGGGCAACAAGATCAAGATCGAGAAGGTGATCTCTCACCCCGGCTATCTCGCCTTCAAGAGCTACAAGGCAACCCAAGGCACGACACGGTGGGGTGAGTTCACGCCGCTCGATCTCATCAACGAATACGACGTCGGCATCATCGAGATCGATCCGAGCATCAAGCTCCCGGCCACGCTTGCCTTCGCCTCGCAGGACGCGCTCGAGAAGCTCGCCCCCGGCACGCCGGTCGCCTCCATCGGCTTTCCCGTTGAAGGGCTTGCCGGCAGCGAGACCGCCACCAAGGCCCCCGCCACGCTTCATTTCGGCTATATCAGCGCGCTCACCGACGTCTTCATGGTGCGCGCGGATCCTGCGCATCGCCTGCTCATCCAGCACTCGGTGCCGGTCACCGGCGGCGCGAGCGGCAGCCCCCTCATCGACCCGAGCGGCAAGGTCATCGGCATCGTCAACGGCGGCAATACCGCCGTGTTCAAGGACAAGAGCGAGGCGATGAACGCCAAGGTGCGTCTGCCGAGCGCCGCGCTCATCAACTTCGCGCAGCGTGCGGATCTCTTGCAGCACCTCGCCGACAACAACGCGGATGAGGAGCTTGCCGAGGACGAGACCTATTGGCAGACGCGCGGCAAGGAGTTCGCCGACTATTTCGATGTCGCGGTCGCCGACTTCGAAGCTCTCGCCAAGAAGCGCTACGCCGTCGGCAAGGGCAACACCAGCGTGCTCGGCTCCGGCACGCTCGATGCGGGCGATGTCGACTCCTTCAAGCTCGTCTCCAAGACCTACGCGTTCAAAGCCGAGCCCGGCAAGATCTATGGCTTCATCGCCGATGCGGAGAGCGGCGTACCCATCGGCATCAACGTCAAGGACAAGGCGACCTCGGCCTTCCTGCGCGATGCCAAGGACAAGCGGCAAACGAGCGAGCTCGAGCTCGCGCCGACCGCATGGGTCACGGTCAAGGAGCCGACGACCCTCGAGGTGATCGTGTGGAGCCTCGTCACGCAGCCCGCGAAATACGAACTGCATGCCTATGAATGGTCCGAACCTAGCCCCGCGCCATCTGCTGACGCTGGGTCCTGAGCGCCTGGGCGATCCCGGCGAGATCGCTGGTCCGATCTTCCGGATTCTGCCGCAGCATCCCCCGCACGACCTCGCGGATCGCGCGCGGCATCGGCGTGGGCTCGTTCGCCCGGCGCCGCACGCCGAGCGTGAAGCGCGACGGGACCTTGCCGCCCCAGATCTCGGCGACCATCTGACCGAGCGCGTAGACATCGGCGCGGCCATCGACCGGTCTGCCCGCGACTTGCTCCGGCGCCACGTAAGGCGGCGTGCCGAAACGCTTGAGCTTGTCCTTGTGCCCCGCCACCAGCGCGATGCCGAGATCGATCAGGACCGGCCACTCCAGCCCGCGCGCGTCGTGGGCGACGATGACGTTCTCCGGCTTGAGATCGCGATGCACGATCCCCTTGCCGTGCAGCACGGCGAGCGCATCGGCGATGCCGGCGAGAAGCTCGAGCAGCCGCTCAGGCCGCGCGCCGGTAGCATAGAGCTCGCGCAGCGTCGGCCCCGGCACATAGCGCTGCACGATATAGAGCGCGCCGCCCGGCGCCATGCGCAAATCGAGCACGCGCGCCACGCGCGGGTCGTTGAGCAGTCCCGCTGCGGCGTATTCCGTCTTGACCGTATTCATCACGGCCTGGCGCTGGACCTCGGTCAGCCCGCGGAGATCGATCTTCTTGAGCGCCACCGTGCGTCCATCGTTGAGATCGATGGCGAGCGACACCTCGCCCGCGCCGCCTCTGCCGAGCCGATCGAGCCGGACGAAGCGCCGGTCGATCTCGCTGCCGCCGCCGATGAGATCGATGGTCGCGGCGAGCTCCTCCAGATGCTCGGCGCCCGCGCTTTTCAGCATGTCGGCGCGGATATCGTCGGCCACCTCCACGAGATTGGCCTGAAGCGCGCTGCGCAGACCTTGCGCCAAGGCCTCCCGCGCCCGGTCGTCTTGCCCGATCTTGAACAATGCGTTGGCAAGCGCCCGGCGTGCCACCGCCTCCCGCACCACGAGATGCTGCTCGGCATAGTCCTCGATCAGATGCTCCAGGCTCTTCACGGCCGGCGGGCCGCCTTTCGTCTCCTGAAGCTCTGTCACTGCCTGGATGAACTCGGAGCGCTCGAACGCGCTGTCTTTGGGCGGCAGCAATTTTTCCGCTTCGTGCAGCGACTGCTCCGCCACATTGAACCGCTTGAGTCCGGCAAAGGCGCGCGCCTCTTCGAGCCGGGTGAGGAAGCGGAGGCGCTTCTCGCTTTCCGGCAGGTCCTTCATCAAGGCTGTGCTGTTCTGCAACGCCTCGTCATGAGCGCCGAGCCGGTTCAGCGCCTGGCAGAGATTGACGCGCACGCGCTGGAATTCGCGCGGCGGCAATTTGCTGCCCTCTCCTTGCGAGACCAGATGGCGGAGCAGCATGACGACGCTGCCATAGCGTTGCGCCTCGAGCTCGATGCGCCCGAACTCGGCGATGATCTTGGCAACCTCGCGGTCGTCGCCCTCCAGCGACGCGAACGCGAGCGCCGGCAGAAGCTCGGCCGCCGCGCGCCGGTCGTCACCACGCCACGCATAGATCACTGCCGTCTCGCGGCCGATCTTGGCGAGCTCGCGGTAGTTGGGCGGCTTGGCGGATTCGGCCAGCGCCTTCGCCTCGCACAGCTCGCGCAACGCATCGCGGTCGAGCTTGAGACGATTGTGGACGACACCCATCAAACGGTGCACGCGGCCGCGGAGCGGAGAATCGCCTTGCAGACTCAAGAGCAGCGTCGCGAGCTTGGGCAGCAGCACGTCGGGGTCGCCGCGCCTCAGGTCGACATCCTCTTCGATCTCGTCGAGTGCGGCCTTTGGATCCCGAGTATCAGCTGTCATTCCGACCTCAATGAACATCTTGCGACGTTGCGCGAGATGCGGGCCACATCCTCAACTCACGAAAGTTTAATGTACAGCGTTGTTGGGCATAGTTAAAATGGCAGCGAAGAAATACACGGCCACGATTGCCGCAACTCGCACAACAATAAAAGCTCATCCACGGAGAGAGAAATGAAGCGAGTCTATGTGCTTTCGAACCTTGTCCTAGCCGTTTTCGTGTTTGGGCTCAGCGCACCGGCCCTCGGCGAGACCGACACCGAGATGATTGTCGGCGGCGAGCCCGCGGCCCAGGGCAAATATCCCTGGCAAGTGCGCCTCTACGAAACGATGGACGACGACGTCGGCTTTTGCGGCGGCTCGATCATCGCGCCGCAATGGGTGCTGACTGCGGCACACTGCTTGGTCGACACGGACAGCGTGGTGGTCGGCTTCGGCGACGTCGACCGCACCAAGACGACGAAGATCCCGAGCGAGAAGATCATCGTCCACCCCGCCTATCTCGAAGGGAAGAAGGCCGACCTCGGCCTGATCAAGCTCAGCCGTCCGATCCCCGATGCGCCGGCCGTTCCCCTGGCCGATCCCGCCTCCGCCCCGGCCCTGCTGCATCCCGGCGTCAAGGCCACCGTCACCGGCTGGGGCGCGATCTGGGATTTTCAGGCCTTCAACAGCGCGATGGACGTGATGGCGGGACGCCGTAGGCTGTCCGAGCGACGGCTCCTCAAAGACCAGGAGCTCCAGGCGCCGCGCAAACTGCACGAGGTCGACATCGAGGTGATCGACCCCGCCGAGTGCAAGGCGGTCTACGACTCCCTGCAAGTGCCCGCCTTCACCGTCGGAGACACCGAGATCTGCGCCACGGGCCCGCGCGGCGGCAAGGATTCCTGCTTCGGCGACTCAGGCGGGCCGCTCGTGGTTCCGGCCAAAAACGGGAAAGGCTACGTCCAGGTCGGCATCGTGAGCTGGGGTCCCCAATGCGGCAACCCGCTGTTCCCGGGCGTCTACACCCGCGTGTCGTCGTTCACCGATTGGATCGACAAAAACACAGGCGCGAACCAATGAACCGGATTCTTTCCTTCACCCTCGTACTGCTCGGCACGCTTTACGCCGGCGGCCTCGCCTTTGCCGCCGACGACACCGACACCGAGATGATCGTTGGCGGCAGGCCTGCGCCCGAGGGCAAGTTCCCCTACCAAGTCCGCCTCTATTCCTCGATGGACGACGAGAAGGGCTTCTGCGGGGGCTCGATCATCGCCCCGCAATGGATCCTGACGGCCGGCCACTGTGCTGTCGCCGACGCCGACTTGACCGAAAACCTGCAGCCGACCGCGACGATCTTCGTCGGCTACGGCAGCACCGACCGCACGAAGACGACGAAGATCGAGAGCGAGGAGATCATCGTCAATCCCGGCTATCTGGCGCATGGCCTTTCGAGCGGCGACGACGTCGCCTTGATCAAGTTGAAGGAGCCCATACCCGACGCGAAGCCGGTCGAGCTCGCCAATACCGACACGGAGCCGAAGCTCGTCACTCGCGGCGTCAAGGTCACCATCACAGGCTGGGGCGCCATCTGGGACCCGGAGGACAAAGAGGTCGTCGAGCTGCTGTCGAAGATCAATCCGCAAACCGACATCACCGAGAAGCTCAACTACCCCCGCAAGCTCTACCAGGCCGACATCAACGTCATGGACCGCGACGAGTGCCGCTCGGTCTATCAGCCGATGCAGCTCAAGATCGCCGACAGCGAAATTTGCGCCATGAAGCCGCGCTCGGCCTCGAACTCTTGCTATGGCGATTCCGGCGGTCCCCTCGTCGTCCCAGCCGCGGACCCGAAGCGCTACGTGCAGATCGGCGTGGTGAGTTGGGGCGACCGTTGCGGCCGCGCCGGCAATCCCAACGTGTTCGCGCGTGTCGCCACGTTCTCCGACTGGATCAAGCAGACCATGGATTCGCACGCAGGCCCTGCAGAGTCGACAGAGCCCGCAAATACCATGTCGTCGGACTAGAGGCCTCGCCGCGATGATGCGTGCAGCTCTTCCTCTCGCTGGTGCCTTGACGCTCCTCGCCATGGCATTCGCGCTGACGCCCGCGTTCGCCGAAGACGACACCGAGATGATCGTCGGCGGCAAGCCGGCGCCCGAGGGCAAATATCCCTACCAAGTGCGCCTCTACGGCTCGCTCGAGGACGACAAAGGCTTTTGCGGCGGCTCGCTCGTCGCCCCGCAATGGGTGCTGACGGCCGCCCATTGTATGTATGCCGGGCGGGAAAGCCCCAAGCGCGCCATCGAGCCGAGCGAGGTGGTGATCGGTTACGGATCGAACGACCGCGAAGAGACCACCAAGGTCGAGGTCGCCGAGATCTTCGTGCAGCCCAAATATGCCGCCTGCGAAGGCGACACCGATTGCGCCGACAACGCCAAGGCCGATGTTGCGCTGCTCAAGCTGAAGACGCCGGTCGCCGATGCCAAAACGGTGACGCTCGCCGATCCCGAGACGGAGAAGACGCTTCTCGTCCCCGGCGCCGAGATCGTGGTCACCGGCTGGGGCGCCATGTGGGACCCGTACGACAAGGACCTCTCGAAGCTTCTCGCCGCCTTCGGGCCCGCCGGCGCTTTGGAGGACAAAGTCAACTTTCCGCGCAAGCTGGCCGAGGTGGAAGTCGACTGGGTGAACAACGCCAGCTGCGCCGCCACTTTCAGCGCTGCCGGCGGCGAGATTGCCGACACGGAGATCTGCGCCATGCGCCAAGGGACGCGCAAAGACTCCTGCCAGGGTGATTCGGGCGGCCCGGCGGTCGTACCGGCGAAGGACGGGAGCGGCTTCGTGCAGGTCGGCGTCGTGAGTTGGGGCCGCGGCTGCGGCGGCTCGCTTCCGGGCGTCTATTCGCGCGTGGCGGCGTTCTCCGGCTGGATCCACGACACGATGGCGTCGGCGTCGCAGGCCGAACCAGTCGCCGCCACACCTGGTGACGCCGCGCCGGCGGACCAAGAGCCGCCGACGGGAGACGCGCCTCACTAGGCGCGCCGGGCCAATTCGATTGATCCCGCGAAGGCCTTTGGCTAGGGTCGCAGCCTCGCCAAACCAGAGAGACCGCACTCCATGCCCTTGTCCTTCGGCGCGCTCGGCAAAGCCATAGCCCTTCTCGTTGTTGTGGCCTTCGTCCTGTGGCTGATCTTCATCTATGGGTTCGCCAGCGAGCAGGCCGCGGACGATGCAGAGCGGTCGGGCGCGATCGAGACGGTCGTGATCCCGGCGGCTTAAGCAGGCGCCCGGCGCGCCGAGACGAGCCGGCCGAGCAGATAAACCGCATCGGTGCGGAGCCCGCTGAGTCGCGCGAGCACGACCGCGGTTGCTAGCAGCCAGAAGAGCGTGGCGATGGCGACGGCAAAGGCCGCGCCGAGCACGCCGTAAGCGGGCGCCAGCGCCACATTGCTGATCGCGAGCACGATGAGCGCCGCGACGGCGAGCGCCGCGTTCTGACGCTGCGCCCCGATCACCGTGAGCAACGGCACGTTCGGGCCGAACAGGGCTCGGGCGAGCTGGCAGCCGAGCAGAATGAGAAGCGGGATCTTCGCGCCGGCGAACTCAGGGCCAAACAGCGACAGCAGCGTCTCGCCCCACAGGCCTACGACGACGAGCGCGGCGATGGTGACCGCAAGCGGAAAGGCCAGCGCCTTGAGCACCACGTCGCGGATCACGCCGTGCTCCTTGCGCGCATGCGCATCGGCGAGATCCGGCACCACGACCTGATGCGCGACCTGAACGGCGAAGCCCACGAGCAGCGCGAGCTTGAGGCAGAGCCCGACGATTGCCGTGTCGGCGCTCGGCAGAAGAGGCGTGACAAGCAGAATGTCCACGTCGGCGAAGAAGAAGGTGAACAGCGCAACGAGGATCAGCGGCTTCGCCTCGCGCCGCCAGATGCTGACGAGCCGCGCGGGCACCGCCTTCGCCGTCTCTCCGGCCTTGGGAATGTCCTTGCGCAGCAGGAGATATTGCGTGAGCGCAAGCCCGGTGAACACAAGTGTCAGCAGCAGCGTCACATTGGCCGCCGTGAGCGTCACGCCCGCCGCGATGAGAATGAGTATGCCGCCGAGCAGCACGAACGGCCTGATGCAGGTGTCCGGCAGATAAGCGAGCGCAAAGCGGCGGATGGCTGCCGCGAGCGACCCGTTCAAGCGAAGCGACGCGTTGGCGGGAATCGACAGCGCCGCGGCGGCCGTGGCGAGGCGCGCTTCGAGGCTGAGCGACGGCCAGAAGGCGGCAATAGCCAGCACGGCGACCGTGATGATCGCGGCGTAGACGGTGGCGTCCTTCCGCGCCCGCGCCACGAAGGCTGCGATCAGCCCGTCCCTGCCCTGCTCGCGATAGCGCGACAAGAAGCGCGGGGCGATGGTCGGATAGCCATGGGCGGCGATGAGGCCGACCACGGCGGCGAGGCTCGTCACCGAGTAGAACACGCCGAGCGCCGCGGCGTGCAGCGTCCGCGCCAGCACCACTTGGACGGCAAAGCCGGCGACCGCGCCCGCCACGCGCGCAAGCGACAGAAGCGACGACGTGGTGAAGAGGCGCCCGGCCTGCGCGAGGAGCATCTCGTACCACGCGCTTCCTTGGGCGCTGGCGCTCGGCCGGATTAGGGATCGTGCCATGCCGCCTCAGGCGACTTTCAACGGCGCCGGATCGTGCGCCTGCTTGCCGTCCGAAGATTTGGCCGGCCAGTCGGTGAGATCGAGCGCGGGGTCGATATCCCACCGGCCGACATGACCGGGCTCGTCGATATACCACTCGATCAGCGAGCGGAAGTCGTCGCGCTGCATCGGCTTGAAGCCGAGGCTCGCGAGATGCGACGTCATCCATTTGCCGTCGCGCAAATGATAGCCCCAATGCGCAAGATGCCGGTGAAGCGCGACGGTGGCGATCTTCGAGGCGTGCTCCACGGCGGAGAACTGCGACTCGCCGAAATAAACCTTGCCGATGGCAATGCCGAAAAGTCCGCCGACCAGGCGGCCCTCCTCATCCCACACCTCGACGGAATGGGCGTAGCCGGCCTTGTGCGCCTCCCAGAACGCTTGCATGACGCGCGGTGTGATCCAGGTGAGCGGCACCTTGCCGGGCCGCGGCCGCGCGCACCCTTCCATCACACCGGCGAAATCCTTGTCCATGGTGACGGTGAATTTGTGCTTCCTCAGAAGCCGGCGCACATTCCTGCCGACATGTGTCTCCGCCGGATCGATGACCGCGCGCTCTTCGGGGCACCACCACTTCATCGAGCCGATGTGACAGACGGGGAAGAACCCGCGCGAATAGTTGGCGACGAGCGCCGGCACGGAAAGATCGTTGCTGATGCCGACGAGCCCGCGCTCCGAGTAGAAGTGCGGCAGCTCCGGCAGCCTGTCGCGCTCCGACTTCGGCTTGAACAAGCGCTCCAGGCTGAGCAGCCAAATGCGCGGCAGAAGCCCGATGCGGGCCGGCCTGAGCGCGTAGGCTGCGCCCAGCACCCAGCGCATCAGGCGCTGCATCAGCGTTTCATGAAACTGCGGCGCCGTCTCAGTCGGGTTCGATGCGGCCTCGGCCGCGCCATTCAGTGCATTGGTCATCGAGCCCATGCAGTCTGCATCCCATCCCGGTTTTGATCCTGTTCTGGCGTCTTCGGGTGTGCCGCGACGCTTGGCAGGGTTGCGATTTTTCTCTTACGCCCCCACTCCTTAACAACAGGATAGGCGCGAGCGCCGGCAGCGATCTGTTAACCTTGCTGCAGCGTTAAGAACGGGAGGACCGATGGAGTACCGCGAGCTTGGCCGCACCGGCGTGAAGGTGAGCGCCCTCACCCTCGGCACCATGACCTTCGGCCAGCAGAACACCGAAGCCGAGGGTCACGCCCAGATGGACTATGCGGTCGATCGCGGCATCAACATCTTCGACGCCGCGGAGATCTATCCGATCCCGCCCAAGCCCGAGACACAAGGGCGCACCGAGGCGATCATCGGCACCTGGCTTGAAGCCCGCAAGACCCGGGACAAGGTCATGATCGCGACCAAGGTCGCCGGCCGCAGCAGCACTATCAATTGGCTGCGCGACGACGGCGCCCTGTCGCGGCAGAGCAAGGCTCAGATTCTGGAGGCGGTGGACAAGAGCCTGGCGCGGCTCAAGACCGATTATATCGACCTCTACCAGCTCCATTGGCCGGACCGGCCCATGCGCATCTTCGAAGGGCTCGAATTTGTGCGCCTGCCGGGCGACGCCCATCCGATCCACGACATTCTCGAAACGCTCGGCACGCTCGTGCGCGACGGCAAGGTGCGCTTCATCGGGCTCTCCAACGAGACGCCCTGGGGCGTGATGACGTTTCTGAAGCTCGCCGAGCAGCACGGCCTGCCGCGGCCCGTCTCGATCCAGAATGCCTTCAACCTTGTGAACCGTTCCTTCGAGGTCGGCCTGTCGGAGATCACCTATGAGGAGGGTGTGAGCCTCCTCGCCTACTCGCCGCTCGGCCAAGGCTACCTCACCGGCAAATACGAGAACGGCGCGCTGCCGCCCCACTCGCGCAAGACCCTGTTCAACCGCCTTGGGCGCTACGAGAAGGCGAACGGCCCGCGCGCCATCTCCGCCTATGTCGCGCTCGCCAAGAAGCACGGCCTCGATCCGGCGCAGATTGCGATTCGCTATGCCGTGTCGCGGCCCTTCGTCACCTCGGTGATCATCGGCGCCACTGCCATGGATCAGCTCAAGACCGACATCGACGCCGCCGATCTTGCGCTTTCGGACACGGTTCTTGAGGACATCGATCAGATCCACCTTGACTACCCCAACCCGTGCCCTTGAGACTCTGATTTGCAGGAACCACGTACCAGGCCATGCCCCGTCTCTTTTCTGCGATCGAGATCCCGAGGAGCATCGCCGAGCGGCTCACCACGCTTCGCTCCGGTTTGAGCGGCGCGCGCTGGATCGATCCCGAGAACTATCACCTCACTTTGCGCTTCATCGGCGATGTGGACGGCGCCACCGCGCGCGACTTCACCAACGCGCTCGGCGGCATCGACGTGCCGCCTTTCGAGCTGAGGCTCCGCGGCCTCGGCAGCTTCGGCGGCAACAAGCCCCGCGCCATCTTTGCCGACCTCGCGCCGTCCGAGTCGCTGGATTCGTTGCGGCGCGCCAATGAGCGCGCCGCCCGTGAGGCGGGGCTGCCGCCGGAGGGTCGCAACTTCAAGCCCCATGTCACGCTGGCGCGCCTGCGCGGCGCGCGCGCCGACGCCGTTGCCACCTATCTGGAGCGCCAGGGCGGCGTCGTGGCGGAGCCGTTCACCGTGAACCGCTTCGTGCTCTATTCGTCGCGGAATTCCGTGGGCGGCGGCCCTTACGTCATCGAGGCCGCTTACGACCTCGATGGCGCCAACGGCGATGACGAGGACTTCTCCGACTACGACTTCGAGGAGGCCTTCGGCGTCAAGGATTAGCCGCCCTTCTTGGCTTGCGCTTTTTCTTCGCAGGTGAGATCGGCGAGCAGCGCGCGCGATGCCGCCTCAATGAGATCGAGCGCGTGGTCGAACCCTGCAGCGCCACCATAATAAGGATCGGGCACGTCCATGGTGTCGAGATGCGGCGCGTATTCGAGGAAGCGGCGAATCTTGTGCCGCGCCTCGTGCGGGGCGAGGTCGTAGAGATCCGCCACGTTCGACGCATCCATGGCGAGCAAGAGATCGAACGTGTCGAAGTCCTCGAGTTCCACCTTCCGCGCCGCCTGACCGGAAATGTCGATGCCGCGCCCGCGCGCGGCCTTCTGTGCGCGGTGGTCGGGCGCCTCGCCCTTATGCCAATCGCCCATGCCGGCCGAGTCGATCTCGAACAGATGGGCCACGCCCGCCTCCTCGGCGACCCGCCGGAATACGCCCTCGGCCATGGGTGAGCGGCAGATATTGCCGAGACAGACAAACAGCAGACGGTGCTTCGCCATGGCGGCTCCTTCGCATGGGCGGACGGGCCTCCGCAAGCCGGACCCGCGTCTTGCACGGAGGTAGGCCGCTCCCTATGTTTATCAAGGGCTTGGGGTCTTTCAGACTGCGAGGTAGAGACAGATGGTCGCCTTTGGTGATGCGAGCAAATTGCGGGAGGCAGCTTTGGGACGCGAGGTCTCATTGCGCGGGTTTGCCGAGCGGGAGCGCAAGGTGCGCCTCGAGTTCTGGGCCAAGCTCAAGCGCTTCGCCGCACAGATCCCCTTCGTCGAGGATCTCGTCGCCGCCTATTACTGCGCCATGGATCCGGCGACGCCGATCCGCGTGCGTGGCATGCTGCTCGCGGCCCTCGCCTATTTCATCCTGCCGATCGATCTCATCCCCGACATCCTCGGCGGCCTCGGCTTCGCCGACGACATGGCGCTGCTCACCGCGGTGATCGGCTTGGTCTCCTCGCACATCACGCCGGCCCATCGCGCCGCCGCCGCACGCGCACTCGACAAGGAGCTTCCCAAGTCGGCTTGAGAGTCGCGAGGTCGCGCTTACGCCTGCGGGTTGATGATCACCTTGCCGGTGACCTTGCGGCCCTCGATGAGCGACAACGCCTTCGCGGTCTGCGCCAGCGGGAAGACCTCGTGAATGTGCGGCTCGATCTTCCCCTCCTTGCACCAGGCGAGCAGCTGCGCCGTGTTGGCGCGATGCTGGTCCGGCTCACGCTCCACGAACGACGTCCAGAATACGCCGAGAATGGAGCAGCCCTTGAGCATGACGAGATTGAGCGGGATGCGCGGAATGTCGCCTGAGGCGAAGCCCAGCACGAGATAGCGCCCTTCCCAGGCCATGGCTCGCAAGCTGGGCTCTGCGGCGGAACCGCCGACGCAGTCGTAGAGCACGTCGACGCCCTTGGGCAGCGTCAGCTCTTTGAGCTTCCGTTTGAGATCGACGTCCGAATAGTTCACGCCCTCGTCGGCGCCATGTGCCTTTGCGAAGGCGAGCTTCTCTTCCGACGAAGCGACGGCGATGACCCGCGCACCCATGAGCTTGGCGATCTCGACCGCGGCGACGCCGGCGCCGCCTGCCGCCCCCAGCACCGCCACCCACTCCTTCGGCTGCAGGTGCGCCCGGTCCTTGAGGGCGTGCAGCGCCGTGCCGTAGGTGACGACCATTCCGGCCGCCACTTCGTCGCTTACCCCGTCGGGGATGGGAATTGCGTTCTTCGTCTTGGTGACGAGCCGCTCGCGGCAGCCATTGCCGCCGACGAAGGCCACCACGCGCTGCCCGACCTTGAAGTCGGTGACGCCGGCGCCGAGCGCCTCGATGGACCCGGCGACTTCGGCGCCGGGAGAGAACGGCAGGGGCGGCGAAACCTGATATTTGTCGCGCAGCACGAGCGTGTCGAAGAAGTTGAGGCCGACGGCGGTGACCTTGATCAGGATCTCGCCGGGCCCCGGACTGGGCTCGGCGACCTCCTCGAGGTGCAAGGCCTGGGGCCCGCCAAATTCATTGAACTGCGCAACACGCATAAGAAGGGGCTCCTGGAGCTCGGGCGCCGATCGCCCGCACTTTATCGATTCAAGGCTGGATGGGGGTTCAGTTTCTGACGCCGTCTCTTGGTTAGCGCAACCTTTCCGGCCCCCAAACGGGACGAATGGCCCCAATCCTCGGCACAAGGCGGCCCGGCGCTGCTTTTGCTCGCGGCCCGCTTATGGCAGAGAGAGGTTGTGAAACCGCTACCCATGCACATACGCGGGTATTTCGGCATCGGCGCCGAGGGCATCTCCAAGTCCGTCAATCTCGGCAATCTGCTGCGCTCCGCGCACGCCTTCGGCGCAAGCTTTGTCTTCACCATCGGCGCCGACGAGCGGGCGCTCGAGATGCGCTCCGACACCTCGCGCGCCGAGAGCCACCTGCCCCTCTATCACTGGCCGAGCCTCGAGGAGATGCGGTTGCCTAAAGGGTGCAGTCTGGTGGGGGTCGAGATTCTGGGCGAGGCGGCCGACCTGCCGAGTTTTCCCCATCCTTTGCGGGCGGCCTACGTGCTGGGGCCCGAGCGCGGCGCGCTGACACCGGCGCTCCTTGCCCGCTGCCAGCACCTCGTCCGCATCCCCACCTCTTTCTCGCTCAATGTGGCCACCGCCGGCGCCATCATCATGTACGATCGCCTCCGCAGCCTCGGCCGGTTTGCGCCACGCCCGGTCACCGAAGGCGCGGAGGCCGGCGCGCCGGCGCCACATATACAGGGGCCGCCTAAGCGCCGGAGGCCGCAGGGTTGACCTAAGGGGCTGATCTAGTGAAGACTGGGGGCATTCATGCTTAACGCTTGCTCACGACACGGGGACGGGGAGATGCGCCGAGCCGTTGGAGCTGCTTGCGTGATCTTGGCGTTATGCATAGCGCCAGCGGTCGCGGAAGAGCAGAAAGTCAGCCTCTTACAGAAGTACAACGACTGGTCGGCCTACGCGGCGAGCGGCAGCCCCAAGGTCTGCTTTATCGTGTCGGAGCCGAAGGATTCGAGCCCGAAGAACGTGAAACGCGGCCCGATCTACTTTTATGTGTCCCACTATCCGGCAGAGAAAGTCACCGGCGAGATCAGCCTGAAAATGGGCTATCCCTTCGCCCCCGGCGGCAAGGTGACCGTGACCATCGGCAACGACAAGTTCGAGCTCTTCACCAAGGACGAAGGCGCTTTCGTCGAGAAGACCGCCGACGAAGCCAAGCTGTTGGACACCATGAAGGCGGGGAGTTCCATGAAGGTCCAAGGGCGCTCGTCCCGCGGCACCAACACGAGCGATACCTATTCCTTGAGCGGCATCAGCGACGCGGTGGCCCGCATCGACAAGGAGTGCAGCGGCAGCTAGCTGCCGGTTGCGCTAGGCCTTTCCGGACCTTGGCATTCTCGGCCCGCCCCATGATATGAGGGGGGCATGACCGCGACTACGCTCGTAGACCCCGCGCCTTCCGAAGGTACGGCCCGGAAAGAGTCCCTCATCGGGCTCGACCGGCCGGCGCTCGCCGAACGTTTGGCCGCGCTCGGCGTGCCGGAGCGCCAGCGCCGCATGCGCGTGAGCCAGCTCTGGAGTTGGCTCTATGTGCGCGGGGCAACCGACTTCGCACGGATGACCGACATCGCCTCAGGCCTGCGCAGCCAGCTCGCCGCCCATTTCACGTTGGCGCGGCCCGAGATCGTCACCGAGCAGGTCTCCGTCGACGGCACGCGCAAATGGCTGCTTCGGCTCGACGACGGCAAGGAGGTCGAGACTGTCTATATCCCCGAGGAGGATCGCGGCACGCTCTGCATCTCCAGTCAGGTCGGCTGCACCCTCACCTGCACGTTCTGCCATACCGGCACGCAGCGTCTCGTACGCAATCTGACCGCGGGCGAGATCGTCGGTCAGATCATGCTCGCTCGTGACCGTATCGGCGATTGGCCCGGCGCCGTCCCGCCCGACCCGCGCGGGCTTCCCAACACTGAGCGCAAGATCACCAACGTGGTGCTCATGGGCATGGGCGAGCCCCTCTACAATTTCGACAATGTGCGCGACGCGTGCGCCATCGCCGCCGATGGCGAAGGTCTGTCCATTTCCAAGCGCCGCATCACGCTGTCGACCTCCGGCATCGTGCCTGAAATTCCGCGCTGGGGTGACGAGGCCGGCACCATGCTCGCCATCTCTCTCCATGCCGTGCGCGACGCGTTGCGGAATGAGCTCGTGCCCATCAACAAGAAATGGCCGATTGCGAAACTGCTGGAGGCCTGCCGCAACTATCCCGGCCTCTCCAACGCCAAGCGCATCACCTTCGAATATGTGATGCTGAAAGGCGTGAACGACTCCATCGAGGACGCCAAGGCGCTGGTGCGGCTGCTGGCCAAGATCCCCGCGAAGATCAATCTCATCCCGTTCAACCCGTGGCCCGGCGCACCGTATGAATGCTCCGACTGGGAGCAGATCGAGAAATTCGCGGAAGTTGTGAATCGTGCGGGCTATGCGAGCCCGGTACGGAGCCCACGGGGCCGGGACATCATGGCTGCCTGCGGCCAGCTCAAGAGCGCGAGCCTCAAGCAGCGCGCATCCGAGCGCCTCGCGGCCCCGGCTTGAGCAAGGAAAGCCGACCCTCTTCAAACGTCGTCATTGAGTGTCAGGCCCCTAGCTGTCAACCTAGGGATGTACGCACTGGGGGAGGGCCATGATGGCAAAGTTGCCGAGATACTCGCTAATCCACAACGATAGGACGAAGAAGTGGGAACTTAAGCGCGAGGGCACGGGTGAGATAGTCAAGCGCTTTAAGACTAAAGCGGCGGCCACAAAGGGCGGCGTACTTGAACGCGCCGTCAAGAAAATGGGCTCAGTTCGCATCCGCAAGCAAGACGGACGCATTCAGGAGGAACGTACCTACTATCCCCGGGGCATGGAGCCGCGCGGCAGCCGCGGAAAGAAGGGAAGCGGGACGTCAAGCGGTGGAGCACGTAAGCATTGATGAATCTCGAAAACGCACGAGAGCAGTATTATACTTTCAGCTCGCAAGCCAGCTCGGTATCCAGACAACTTGCATTCGCCGGGATAGCTCTGATCTGGATTTTTAAGAACGGCGACTCTGCTCAATTCTCACTTGATCCTCAGCTCGTACTAGCAGGCCTGCTTCTAGCAAGCTCCCTGCTCCTCGACTTTTGCCACTACGCGTATGCGTCGGCCGCATGGGGAATTTTTTCGAGACTGAAGGAGCTCAAGGGTGATGATGACTTTCTCGCGCCCAGATGGATCAATTGGCCTACGAACTTTTTCTTCTGGACAAAGCTAATTACGGTTGGTGTTGGTTTTGCGGTCATCGCCCGCTTTTTGTTGTTCAGGGTCATCTAGCTTTTTGTTGTTCAGGGTCATCTAGAAGTCTAGCCGCGTCTCGCCCAGGCAAGCGCCGTCTCCAGCCGGTCGTTGCCCCAGAAGAGCTCGTCGCCGACCGTGAAGGACGGCGCGCCGAACAGCCCGCGCGTTTTCGCCTCTTCCGTCTGCGTGCGCAAAGCCTCCTTGGTCTCCGGGGCATTGGAGGAGGCAAGCGCCGCATCCGCGTCGACGCCGAGGTTATCGAGAATGGCCCGCAAGCTCGCCTCGTCGGCGATGTCCTTCTGCTCGGCGTAATTCGCGGCGAACACCGCGCGCGTGAACGCGGGCGTCCAGCCGTCCGTCTCGCCCACAAGCGCGAGCCGCGCCGCCTTCACACCGTTCTGGGGAAAGCGGACCGGCGGCAGCGTGAGCGGCAGACCGTCCGCTTCGCAGACGCGCGCAAGATCGCGCCACATATAGCGCCCCTTGGCCGCGTAGATATTGAACGGCGAGTCGTTCCAGCCGAGCTCCTTGAAGATCGGCCCGAGCAGGAATGGCCGCCAGCGTAACGTGACGCCCGCATCCGCGGCCAGCCGCTCGATGCGCATGGCCGTGGGATAGGAGTAGGTGCTGGCGAACTCGTACCAGAAGTCGATAGCGGTCATGATGCGAGGTCCGGTAGGCTTCGGCCTCTCTTATAGAGCCGACGCGGGCCTCGCGTCAGCAGCAGGAGAAGAGACGGCGTGATCTTACGCTATGTGTGGCGCGCGCTGGTGGTCGTGGTGGCGTTCGGCGTCGCCGCCACCGTCGCGCTTGCCGTTCTGTTCGCGCTCGGCTCCATGTGGGTCGGCGATGAGCTCCGCGCCGCCGCGTCGCCCGACGATCCGCTCTTCGCTCATGGCGGCGCGACTGCGTTCGGCATCGTGCTGTTCGCCACGACCGTAACGCCGGCGCTCACCGCGCTTCCGGGTCTCATCGCCGTCGTGGTCGGCGAGGTGCTGCGCGTCCGCTCGTGGATCTATTACGTGCTCGCCGGCGGCGCGTCGCTCGTCGCGGTCCCGATCTTGGCGGGTGCCGCGGAAAATGGCGCGACCGACATTCCGGCCGGCGAATACATGAGCATCTTCGCGGCGGCCGGCTTTGCCGGCGGCTTTATCTATTGGTTGCTGGCCGGCGCCCGGGCCTGATCGGCAGGCCCATGCGCTCGCGCGCTAACGCCACGAGCCACGGCCGCGGCGTGTACGCCGTCAGCATCTTCCGCCACGCCTGCTCGCCCCGGCGCTGCCAGCTCTTCCGTAAGGCAAACCCGCAGCCCTCGTCGGCCAGCATCTCTCGCACCTTGGCGCCGTGCAGGAAGCTCAACGTCTGCCCTAATCCTTCGCGTGCCATTGCCCGCCCTTCCTCCTCGTATCTCTCCCGCGTCTTGCCGGAACGCGGCCATCGCCGCGCGGGTTCCCAGTTCAGGGCATCAATCTCTCGAGCGTGGGCCAAGCTGGCATAGTCTGCGGCCCATCGCCCTGATTCAGATCATGATTGTCATGCCATCCTGGCCATGTGATTCTCCGGCGGTCCGTCATCTTTCGGACGTAGAAAGTTCATAAGAGCCGAACAGAACTGTCGTGAACGGCCACTAGCGTCGGCCGCAAGCTTGGATTTCGGGGGTTGCCGTGGCACGCGGCTGGTTGCTTGCAACGATTGCGTTGGGTCTGGTTTTGGGGCTGGTCTTCGCCCTCTACCCCTTTATCGACCTCGAAGTCGCAAGCCTGTTTTTCGATCCCGCGAAGGCGAAATTCCCCATCGCCTACGGCCATGCCTGGAACGTGGTGCGGGAGCTTGCCAACTGGATCCCCTTCCTGCTCCTTGCGCCTGCCTTGTTCGCGCTACTGCACAAGATCGTCTTTCCCGGCTCGAAGATGCTGATTGCCCCCTCGGTGGTGATCTACCTGATCGCCTCGTTCGCGATCGGTCCCGGCCTCGTCTCCAATTTTCTGCTGAAGGAGCATTGGGGGCGCCCGCGTCCCAATAGCGTGCATCAGTTCGCGGGCCACGCCGATTTCGAGCCCTGGTGGCGGCCGGGCGGCGAATGCAAGCGGAACTGCTCTTTCGTGTCGGGTGAGGCCAGTCAGGCCTTCTGGGTGGTGGCGCCCGCCTCGCTCGCCCCGCCCCAGGTGCGGCCCATCGCCATGGGGTCCGCGGTGGTGTTCGGCACCGCCGTGGGCGGCATGCGCGTCATCTTCGGCCGCCATTTCCTCAGCGACATCATCTTTGCCGGCATCATCACCATTGCCATCGTCATGGCGCTTTACCGCCTCCTGCTCGATCCGGTGAGGCGCAATGACGCGCGGCTCGAAAAGGCCATCGAGCGGGCCTCCGTGGCCCTGCACCGCGCCGGCGGCGCTATCCTGGCCCGCGTCGGCACGGCGCTAGCCCGTGCTGGCAGCGCCTTGCGCCATACCGGGCAGAGCCTGCACAAGCGGACCACGTAACTTTAGGCCAAGAAGAGGCTGGTCCGGCTCACGCTCCACGAACGACGTCCAGAATACGCCGAGAATGGAGCAGCCTTTGAGCATGACGAGATTGAGCGGGATGCGCGGAATGTCGCCTGAGGCGAAGCCCAGCACGAGATAGCGCCCTTCCCAGGCCATGGCCCGCAAGCTGGGCTCTGCGGCGGAACCGCCGACGCAGTCGTAGAGCACGTCGACGCCCTTGGGCAGCGTCAGCTCTTTGAGCTTCCGTTTGAGATCGACTTCCGAATAGTTCACGCCCTCGTCGGCGCCATGTGCCTTTGCAAAGGCGAGCTTCTCTTCCGACGAAGCGACGGCGATGACCCGCGCACCCATGAGCTTGGCGATCTCGACCGCGGCGACGCCCGCGCCGCCTGCCGCCCCCAGCACCGCCACCCACTCCTTCGGCTGCAGGTGCGCCCGGTCCTTGAGGGCGTGCAGCGCCGTGCCGTAGGTGACGACCATTCCAGCCGCCACTTCGTCGCTTACCCCGTCGGGGATGGGAATTGCGTTCTTCGTCTTGGTGACGAGCCGCTCGCGGCAGCCATTGCCGCCGACGAAGGCGACCACGCGCTGCCCAACCTTGAAGTCGGTGACGCCGGCGCCGAGCGCCTCGATGGGTCCCGCGACTTCGGCGCCGGGAGAGAACGGCAGGGGCGGCGAAACCTGATATTTGTCGCGCAGCACGAGCGTGTCGAAGAAGTTGAGGCCGACGGCGGTGACCTTGATCAGGATCTCGCCGGGCCCCGGACTGGGCTCGGCGACCTCCTCGAGGTGCAAGGCCTGGGGCCCGCCAAATTCATTGAACTGCGCAACACGCATAAGAAGGGGCTCCTGGAGCTCGGGCGCCGATCGCCCGCACTATCAATTCAAGGCTGGATGGGGTTCAGTTTCTGACGCGGTCTCTTGGTTAGCGCAACCTTTCCGGCCCCCAAACGGGACGAATGGCCCCAATCCTCGGCACAAGGCGGCCCGGCGCTGCTTTTGCTCGCGGCCCGCTTATGGCAGAGAGAGGTTGTGAAACCGCTACCCATGCATATACGCGGGTATTTCGGCATCGGCGCCGAGGGCATCTCCAAGTCCGTCAATCTCGGCAATCTGCTGCGCTCCGCGCACGCCTTCGGCGCAAGCTTCGTCTTCACCATCGGCGCCGACGAGCGGGCGCTCGAGATGCGCTCCGACACCTCGCGCGCCGAGAGCCACCTGCCCCTCTATCATTGGCCGAGCCTCGAGGAGATGCGGTTGCCCAAAGGGTGCAGTCTGGTGGGGGTCGAGATTCTGGGCGAGGCGGCCGACCTGCCGAGTTTTCCCCATCCTTTGCGGGCGGCCTACGTGCTGGGGCCCGAGCGCGGCGCGCTGACACCGGCGCTCCTTGCCCGCTGCCAGCACCTCGTCCGCATCCCCACCTCTTTCTCGCTCAATGTGGCCACCGCCGGCGCCATCATCATGTACGATCGCCTCCGCAGCCTCGGCCGGTTTGCGCCACGCCCGGTCACCGAAGGCGCGGAGGCCGGCGCGCCGGCGCCACATATACAGGGGCCGCCCAAGCGCCGGAGGCCGCAGGGTTGACCTAAGGGGCTGATCTAGTGAAGACTGGGGGCATTCATGCTTAACGCTTGCTCACGACACGGGGACGGGGAGATGCGCCGAGCCGTTGGAGCTGCTTGCGTGATCTTGGCGTTATGCATAGCGCCAGCGGTCGCGGAAGAGCAGAAAGTCAGCCTCTTACAGAAGTACAACGACTGGTCGGCCTACGCGGCGAGCGGCAGCCCCAAGGTCTGCTTTATCGTGTCGGAGCCGAAGGATTCGAGCCCGAAGAACGTGAAACGCGGCCCGATCTACTTTTATGTGTCCCACTATCCGGCAGAGAAAGTCACCGGCGAGATTAGCCTGAAGATGGGCTATCCCTTCGCGCCCGGCGGCAAGGTGACCGTGACCATCGGCAACGACAAGTTCGAGCTCTTCACCAAGGACGAAGGCGCTTTCGTCGAGAAGACCGCCGACGAGGCCAAGCTGTTGGACACCATGAAGGCGGGGAGTTCCATGAAGGTCCAAGGGCGCTCGTCCCGCGGCACCAGCACGAGCGATACCTATTCCTTGAGCGGCATCAGCGACGCGGTGGCCCGCATCGACAAGGAGTGCAGCGGCAGCTAGCTGCCGGTTGCGCTAGGCCTTTCCGGACCTTGGCATTCTCGGCCCGCCCCATGATATGAGGGGGGCATGACCGCGACCACGCTCGTAGACCCCGCGCCTTCCGAAGGTACGGCCCGGAATGAGTTCCTCATCGGGCTCGGCCGGCCGGCGCTCGCCGAGCTTCTGGCTGCGCTCGGCGTGCCGGAGCGCCAGCGCCGCATGCGCGTGAGCCAGCTCTGGAGCTGGCTCTATGTGCGCGGGGCAACCGACTTCGCACGGATGACCGACATCGCCTCAGGCCTACGCAGCCAGCTCGCCGCCCATTTCACGTTGGCGCGGCCCGAGATCGTCACCGAGCAGGTCTCCGTCGACGGCACGCGCAAATGGCTGCTCCGGCTCGACGACGGCAAGGAGGTCGAGACGGTCTATATCCCCGAGGAGGATCGCGGCACGCTCTGCATCTCCAGTCAGGTCGGCTGCACCCTCACCTGCACGTTCTGCCATACCGGCACGCAGCGTCTCGTGCGCAATCTGACCGCGGGCGAGATCGTCGGTCAGATCATGCTCGCCCGCGACCGTATCGGCGATTGGCCCGGCGCCGTCCCGCCCGACCCGCGCGGGCTTCCCAACACTGAGCGCAAGATCACCAACGTGGTGCTCATGGGCATGGGCGAGCCCCTCTACAATTTCGACAATGTGCGCGACGCGTGCGCCATCGCCGCCGATGGCGAAGGCCTTTCCATCTCGAAGCGCCGCATCACGCTGTCGACCTCCGGCATCGTGCCGGAAATTCCGCGCTGGGGCGACGAGGCCGGCACCATGCTCGCCATCTCTCTCCATGCCGTGCGCGACGCGTTGCGGAACGAGCTCGTGCCCATCAACAAGAAATGGCCGATTGCGAAACTGCTGGAGGCCTGCCGCAACTATCCCGGCCTCTCCAACGCCAAGCGCATCACCTTCGAATATGTGATGCTGAAAGGCGTGAACGACTCCGTCGAGGACGCCAAGGCGCTGGTGCGGCTGCTGGCCAAGATCCCCGCGAAGATCAATCTCATCCCGTTCAACCCGTGGCCCGGCGCACCGTATGAATGCTCCGACTGGGAGCAGATCGAGAAATTCGCGGAAGTTGTGAATCGTGCGGGCTATGCGAGCCCGGTACGGAGCCCGCGCGGCCGGGACATCATGGCGGCCTGCGGCCAGCTCAAGAGCGCGAGCCTCAAGCAGCGCGCATCCGAGCGCCTCGCGACGCCTGCCTAGCCGCGTCTCGCCCAGGCGAGCGCCATCTCCAGACGGTCGTTACCCCAGAAGATCTCGTCGCCGACCGTGAAGGACGGCGCGCCGAACAGCCCGCGCGTTTTCGCCTCTTCCGTCTGCGTGCGCAAAGCCTCCTTGGTCTCCGGGGCATTGGAGGAGGCAAGCGCCGCATCCGCGTCGACGCCGAGGTTATCGAGAATGGCCCGCAAGCTCGCCTCGTCGGTGATGTCCTTCTGCTCGGCATAATTCGCGGCGAACACCGCGCGCGTGAACGCGGGCGTCCAGCCGTCCGTCTCGCCCACGAGCGCGAGCCGCGCCGCCTTCACGCCGTTCTGGGGAAAGCGCACCGGCGGCAGCGTGAGCGGCAGACCGTCCGCTTCGCAGACGCGCGCAAGATCGCGCCACATATAGCGCCCCTTGGCCGCGTAGATATTGAACGGCGAGTCGTTCCAGCCGAGCTCCTTGAAGATCGGCCCGAGCAGGAATGGCCGCCAGCGCAACGTGACGCCCGCATCCGCGGCCAGCCGCTCGATGCGCATGGCCGTGGGATAGGAGTAGGTGCTGGCGAACTCGTACCAGAAGTCGATAGCGGTCATGATGCGAGGTCCGGTAGGCTTCGGCCTCTCTTATAGAGCCGACGCGGGCCTCGCGTCAGCAGCAGGAGAAGAGACGGCGTGATCTTACGCTATGTGTGGCGCGCGCTGGTGGTCGTGGTGGCGTTCGGCGTCGCCGCCACCGTCGCGCTTGCCGTTCTGTTCGCGCTCGGCTCCATGTGGGTCGGCGATGAGCTCCGCGCCGCCGCGTCGCCCGACGATCCGCTCTTCGCCCATGGCGGCGCGACTGCGTTCGGCATCGTGCTGTTCGCCACGACCGTAACGCCGGCGCTCACCGCGCTTCCGGGTCTCATCGCCGTCGTGGTCGGCGAGGTGCTGCGCGTCCGCTCGTGGATCTATTACGTGCTCGCCGGCGGCGCGTCGCTCGTCGCGGTCCCGATCTTGGCGGGTGCCGCGGAAAATGGCGCGACCGACATTCCGGCCGGCGAATACATGACCATCTTCGCGGCGGCCGGCTTTGCCGGCGGCTTTATCTATTGGTTGCTGGCCGGTGCCCGGGCCTGACCGGCAGGCCCATGCGCTCGCGCGCCAACGCCACGAGCCACGGCCGCGGCGTGTACGTCGTCAGCATCTTCCGCCACGCCTGCTCGCCCCGGCGCTGCCAGCTCTTCCGCAAGGCAAACCCGCAGCCCTCGTCGGCCAGCATCTCCCGCACCTTGGCGCCGTGCAGGAAGCTCAACGTCTGCCCTAATCCTTCGCGTGCCATTGCCCGCCCTTCCTCCTCGTATCTCTCCCGCGTCTTTGCCGGAACGCGGCCATCGCCGCGCGGGTTCCCAGTTCAGGGCATCAATCTCTCGAGCGTGGGCCAAGCTGGCATGGTCCGCGGCCCATCGCCCTGATTCAGATCATGATTGTCATGCCATCCTGGCCATGTGATTCTCCGGCGGTCCGTCATCTTTCGGACGCAGAAAGTTCATACGAGCCAAACAGAACTGTCGTGAACGGCCACTAGCGTCGGCCGCAAGCTTGGATTTCGGGGGTTGCCGTGGCACGCGGCTGGTTGCTTGCAACGATTGCGTTGGGTCTGGTTTTGGGGCTGGTCTTCGCCCTCTACCCCTTTATCGACCTCGAAGTCGCAAGCCTGTTTTTCGATCCCGCGAAGGCGAAATTCCCCATCGCCTACGGCCATGCCTGGAACGTGGTGCGGGAGCTTGCCAACTGGATCCCCTTCCTGCTCCTTGCGCCTGCCTTGTTCGCGCTACTGCGCAAGATCGTCTTTCCCGGCTCGAAGATGCTGATTGCCCCCTCGGTGGTGATCTACCTGATCGCCTCGTTCGCGATCGGTCCCGGCCTCGTCTCCAATTTTCTGCTGAAGGAGCATTGGGGCCGCCCGCGTCCCAATAGCGTGCATCAGTTCGCGGGCCCCGCCGATTTCGAGCCCTGGTGGCGGCCGGGCGGCGAATGCAAGCGGAACTGCTCTTTCGTGTCGGGTGAGGCCAGTCAGGCCTTCTGGGTGGTGGCGCCCGCCTCGCTCGCCCCGCCCCAGGTGCGGCCCATCGCCATGGGGTCCGCGGTGGTGTTCGGCACCGCCGTGGGCGGCATGCGCGTCATCTTCGGCCGCCATTTCCTCAGCGACATCATCTTTGCCGGCATCATCACCATTGCCATCGTCATGGCGCTTTACCGCCTCCTGCTCGATCCGGTGAGGCGCAATGACGCGCGGCTCGAAAAGGCCATCGAGCGGGCCTCCGTGGCCCTGCACCGCGCGGGCGGCGCTATCCTGGCCCGCGTCGGTACGGCGCTAGCCCGTGCCGGCAGCGCCTTGCGCCATACCGGGCAGAGCCTGCACAAGCGGACCACGTAACTTTAGGCAAAGAAGAGGCCCGGCTCCGATTGGGAGCCGAGCGTCCTATTTTCGATTCGGAATCTCGGGGGCCGGACTAGTAGCAATAGTCCCAATAGCCGCGGTTTCTCGCCGGATTCGTCCAGTACCAGCACAGGTCGGGTGACGGTGCGCGTGGGACGGCGCCGGCGATGATGATCGTGCCGAGCGCCACCCCGCCGATCACCCGGCCGTAATAGGGCCGACGCTGCCAGCCGCGGACATAGACCCGCCTTGGGCCCACATAGATGTGCCTGTTCCTGGCCCAGTTCTTCCCTTTCCAGTTCTTGCCCTTCCACTTCTTGACGTGGATCACAAGCGGATCGACGGCACTTGCGCCGGTGCTGAGCCCGACCGGCGACATGCCGGCAAAAGCGAGTTCAGGCAGCATCAGACCAACGCTGACGAGGGCGGCTACTCCAAGCCGCATCAGGGGCATTCGTTTCATGGCGTATCCTCCAGCTGTTTCTTGAGATCTTATCGCTCCGCAACGGCGGATTCGGGGCGCGTGAGCCCTACCCTCGGACTTCGACGGCACTTGCACAAGCGCATTGCCTGCCTATAGTCGCGCCCGAGTTAACACCCACTATCTGAAGGCCGCGCGGGGCCGCTTCCCATGACGACCGACATCAAGAAGGTGGTGCTTGCCTATTCCGGCGGGCTCGACACCTCGATCATCCTCAAATGGCTGCAGGAGACCTACGGCTGCGAGGTCGTGACCTTCACCGCCGATCTCGGCCAGGGCGAGGAGCTCGCGCCGGCGCGGAAGAAGGCCGAGATGATGGGGATCAAGGAGATCTTCGTCGAGGATCTGCGCGAGGAATTCGTCCGCGACTACGTGTTCCCGATGTTCCGGGCGAACGCGCTCTATGAGGGCGTCTACCTGCTCGGCACGTCGATCGCCCGGCCGCTCATCGCCAAGCGCCAGATCGAGATCGCGAAGGAGACCGGCGCCGACGCCGTCGCCCATGGCGCCACCGGCAAGGGCAACGATCAGGTGCGCTTCGAGCTCACCTATTACGCGCTGAACCCCGACATCAAGGTGATCGCGCCTTGGCGCGAGTGGGACTTCGCCTCGCGCAGCGATCTCATCGAGTTCGCCGAGAAGCACCAGATCCCCGTGGCCAAGGACAAGCGCGGTGAGGCGCCGTTCTCGGTGGACGCGAACCTGTTGCACTCCTCCTCGGAAGGAAAGGTGCTCGAGGACCCGAACGTCGAGCCGCCGCCTTACGTCTATCAGCGCACCATTGCGCCCGAGGATGCGCCCGATAAGCCGACCGTCATCACGATCGGGTTCAAGAAAGGCGACCCCGTCTCCATCAACGGCAAGGCGATGTCGCCCGCAACGCTCTTGACCAAGCTCAACGAGCTCGGCCGCGACAACGGCATCGGCCGCGTCGATCTCGTCGAGAATCGCTTCGTCGGCATGAAGTCGCGCGGGGTCTACGAGACGCCGGGCGGCACCATTCTCTATGCCGCCCATCGCGCCATGGAGTTGCTGACCCTAGACCGCGAGGCGATGCACCTGAAAGACAGCCTCATGCCGCGCTACGCGGAGCTCGTCTATTACGGCTTCTGGTTCTCGCCGGAGCGCGAGATGCTGCAAGCGCTTGTCGATAAGAGCCAGGAGCACGTGGAGGGCGAGGTCACCCTCAAGCTCTACAAGGGCAATGTCATCGTCATCGGCCGGTCGAGCCCGAAATCGCTCTACTCCAGCGAGATCGTCACCTTCGAGGACGACGCCGGCGCTTACGATCAGAAGGACGCGGAAGGCTTCATCAAGCTCAACGCGCTCCGCCTGCGTATCCTTGGCAAGCTCCGGCGCTAGCCCAAGGTCCCGAGGCGCGCTCTCGCTTCAATTCCTGGCTGTAAAGGATGCACCCACACTGGTGACACTTCTGCAACAGTCCTGAGGGGATTGAGGGACCCCCGCCATTTCGCCCCTGGCGCAATTGCGGCGCCTGCTAGAATCGGCTCGGGGAATTGGGGGGTTCGAGCCGGTGGGCGGTCTGCGACAAGCGGTGTGCAGGGGACGCGCCATGCGGTGCCGCGCGCGACCCGGATCCTCTCCGAGATCGGTGGCGAAACGCGGCGGCGATTCTGTTCGGAACGCTGTTGATCGGTTTGATCTCTGCCCTTTCCTTCGGCAGCGCATGCAGGACTTTCTGCCATCCCTCTCTCTAACGAAGACCGCAAGCCCCACAACCTATTCAGCCGTGGGCGACGTCATCACCTACACGTACGTGATCAAAAACACGGGAACCATATCGCTCGCCAGCCTCACGCTCGATGACGATCGGATCGCCAACCTTAATTGTACGCTCCCCTTCATCCTGAATACCGGCGACTCGGTCACCTGCACCGGCACCTACACCATAACGGCGGCCGACATCGCCGCGCGCAGTGTCACCAACAAGGCGACCGCGACGGGCCTCGTGGCTGATGCACATTTGGTTGACCCGAGCGCGGCTGTGTTCGACGTCGCGGACAGCAGCGTGCCGAAGCGGAACATCTGGGAGAGTCTCTGAACACCTGAACCCGATCAGCACGGCGCATGCTCAAACGGCCAGTGTGACCGCCACTGCGGTGACGACCGTGACATACGTGCCGGGGGCGCAGAACCCGCGGCCGCAGACCAACGCGGTGATCAAGCGGTTCATGACCCACCAAGTGAAGCGGCTTCTCGACGATGAGCCGGATCGGGCGCGAATTCCTCCGCCGCTTCCCCGGCTCGCTATGGGGTGGCGGCCCCGGCGACACGAGTTCACCTTTCAACGTGAGCCAGTCCGAAAGCGGAAACCAGATCGCCTTCTCGACGAGCCTCAGCCAGATGCGCCAAGCGGTCGCGAGCGCCGACGACAAGCCGCTCGACGACAAGGCCATGACGCTCGGCAGCGCTGCGCTCTATGAGAGGCCGGGGCCTGCGCCTTACAAAGGCATCGACGTTTGGACCGAAGGCCACTTCTCCAGCTACGACGACACCGGCGGCGCCAATGGCGACTTCGATATCCTCTATGTCGGCGCCGACTACGCACTGACCAGGAATTGGTTGGTCGGTGTCCTCGGCCAGTTCGACTGGACCAAGGAGCACACCAAGGCGGACGGCAGCAACGCCGATGGCAATGGCTGGATGGTCGGCCCGTATGTCAGCGGGCGCCTTGACGAGCATCTCTTCTTCGACTGGCGCGCCGCCTGGGGAAGCTCGAACAACAGCGTCAGCCCGTTCGGCACCTATTCCGACAGCTTCGACGCCGACCGCTGGCTGACCACCGCGCGCCTGACCGGCAATTGGTATTCCGGCAATTGGCGCCTCACGCCGAGCGTCCAAGTGAAGTACGGCCAGGAGAGTTCGGACGCCTACACGGATTCCCTCGGCTTCCGCATCAAGGGCCAGGACGTCTCTCTCGGCCAGGTCGAGTTCGGACCCGAGTTCGCCTATCGCTGGCTGCTCTCCGGCGGCGCCGTGGTCGAGCCGCAACTTGCGCTCTACGGCGTGTGGAACTTCGACCAGGGCACGCTTCTCGTGAACAACACCTTCTATACGCCGGATGACTTCACCGGCCGTCTCGAAGGCGGTGCGCAGGTTTATCTCCCGAGCGGCTGGTCGTTCCGCGGCACAGCGGCCTATGACGGCATCGGCGCCGACTACAGCGCCGTCACCGGCAAGGTCTGGCTAAACGTTCCCCTGAACTAGCGCCGCTCCGCCTGATCGGGCATCATTCCCGGCTCGCGCTGGAGAGATGCCCTATGGCCTGGCCTGATACCCGTCTGCTCGACCTGTTCGGCATCGAACTGCCGATCGTCCAAGCGCCTATGGCCAATTCGACGGGCGTCGAGATGGCCATCGCCGTCGCGCACGCCGGCGGCCTCGGGTCCCTGCCATGCGCCACGCTGAACCCGGACAAGATCCGCGAAGACGTCGCCACGTTCAGGGCGCAAGCAGGCAAGCCCGTCCATCTCAACTTCTTCTGCCATCAAGAAGCGCCCGAAAACCCGGCGAAGGATCGCGCGTGGCTGGCGCAGCTTGCGCCCTACTTCGCCGAGCTCGGTGTCGAGCCGCCGCATCTGCCGCTCCCTGGCGGCCATCCGCCCTTCGCCGAAGAGGAATGCGCGGCCGTGGAGGAATTGCATCCGGAACTTGTCAGTTTCCATTTCGGCCTGCCGTCGGCGCCGCTTCTCGCGCGTGTGAAAGCGACCGGCTGCAAAATTCTCTGCTCGGCGACCTCGCTGCGCGAGGCCAAGCACCTCGCCGATCACGGCGTCGACGTGATCATCGCGCAAGGGGCAGAGGCCGGCGGCCATCGCGGCATGTTTCTCGAGACGGACGTCGCGACGCAAGTCGGCACCTTCGCGCTCGTGCGCGCCATCTGCGAATTTACCGATGTGCCGGTGATCGCGGCAGGCGGCATCGCCGACGGCCACGCCATTGCCGGGGCCCTCGCGCTCGGCGCGTCCGCGGTGCAGATCGGCACCGCCTATTTGCGCTGTCCGGAGGCCTACACGCCGCCTCTGCACCGCGCCGCGCTCGCCGACCCGGACCGCGAGACCGCCATCACCAACGTGCTGACGGGGCGCCCGGCCCGCGGCGTCATGAACCGCTTCATGCGCGAGCAAGGCCCCATGAACGATGCCGCGCCCGCCTTCCCGCGCGCGCGTCCCGCCATCGCGCCGCTCAGGGCCAAGGCGGAGGCCGAAGGCTCGGGTGACTTCTCGCCGCTCTGGTCCGGCCAGGCCGCCAAGCTTCCGCCGCCGATGGGCGCGGGCGCGCTGACGCGCATGCTCGCCGCGGACGCGCTGTCTACTCTTCCTCGGGCATGATCACCGCGTCGCCGGGCATCTCCTGGAACACGCTCTCCTTCACGCCGAAATTGGTGGCGAGCAGAAGGTCGGGCGTGCCGGCCATCCATGCGGTGATGGAGACCGATTCATACGTGCCGTTGTTGAGCACGACGATGACTTCGAGATCGTCGTCTCCCGTGTTCTCGATGTAATGGCCATAGCCCTGCGGCACGTAGCCGACGTCGCCCATGCCAAACTCATCGGTGTGCGCGCGGCCGCCTGAACCGAACACGGTCATCCGACCCGTGCCTTTCAACCAGTATTGCCACTCCGCCGCGTTCGGATGCCAATGCAGCTCCCGCATGCCGCCGGGATGGATGGTGAGGAGCGCCCCGGTCATCGTGGCGGAGATCGGAAACTCGACCTCCGAGGCGACGCGCATCGTGCCACCCGGGAACGGCTCGGGCGCTTGCGCGAGCAGGCGATAACGATGGGTGAGCGGCGGCGCGTTCAGCGAGCCGGGCGTGGGGTCCTCGGGCAAAGGCGGCGGCACCGGACCTTTGGCGATGTAGACCTCGTGGTCGGGAAACTTAGCGAAGGCGGAAACCGGCATGCCGAAATTCTTGGCCAGCACCTCGTGCGGCGTATGCCCGAGCCAATCGGTGATCGAGAACGTGCCGAACTCCGAGAAGTAGCCGTTGTCGAACACGAGGATGAAGGTGCAGCCGCCCTCGAGCCCTTGGATCGAATGGCCGTGGCCCCGCGGGAAGTACCACACATCGCCCTCCCAGAAATCGACGACCTCGGCCTGATTGTCCGGATCGATCGTGGTGACGCGCGCGCGGCCGGCGATCATGTAGGCCCACTCGGCGGCGTTGGCGTGCCAGTGCAGCTCGCGCACCGCGCCCGCCTCGAGCGTCATGTAGACGCCGGCGAGCTTTTCGGACACCGGGAACTGGACGACGGTCGCCTCTTTGGCCGTGCCGCCGTCGAACTGTTTGGTCGGCGCCGCGCCGAGCGCGTAGCGGAAGGACGGAAGCTCAGGTCCCGCGAGCGGCGCGGGTGCCGGCCCATAGGGCGGCTGCATGGTTTCGCTCATGATTAAGACCCCAAGACCGGCTGAAATGGCGCGGGAACTTCGCCATAACTCGGGCGGAGCCGCAACGATTAGGTGAGCGCGCGGGGACTTTTCTTCGCGACTTGGGGAATACGCGACGGCTCCTAGAGCTCGACCGTCACCTTGCGCGCGTCGCCGAGATTAGCCTTGGTACCGAACAGCCGCGCCTTGGCGAACTGGAAGTCGGCTACGGCGGCGTTGGCTGGACCTTCCCACATCTCGGCGCGCCACAACTCGACCCGGATTAGCATGAGATTGGGATCCTCCGGTCCGCTGAGCCAGCCATCTTGCTGTCGGTCCCAGAGCCGCCGCGCGCATTCGACGTCGTCGATGACAAAGGCTTCCCCGGTGAGGGCGAGATAGACGCTCTCGCTCGGGTAGACGAATGTCAGATAGACCTCCGGACAGACCTCGATCTCATCTTCTCGCAAGCCGCGCCGGTCGGTCAGGAAGCAGATCACGTTCTCGTCCCGCTCCGGCAGCGCTTCCATCGGACGCACGCGTAGGCCGTCGGAGAATTGGGTCGCCATCATGCAGACCCGCGCTTTCTCGATGACGTCCCAAATCCGGTCGACGTGAATCTGCTCTTCGCCGCTCATGGCTCGGGAACCCCCCTGTGCTGACACTGTTCCCAAGCATCGCTTATCGCACCGCGAAACGCCGCTTAGACCCATGTTCTAGGTGAAGAATTCGCTCTCGAAGACCAACGCTGGGTTGCGTCTTCGGCGGGCAAGGCTCGCTACGATAGGTACTCGGCTGCAGCCGAAGTTGGGCGGAAGAACCCTGATCGAGGCCGTGGGTGACTTTGCGGTCCTCGCCCAGATTGGGCCTGTCCCGAAGATCGGCGCCTTTCGGGTTCCGGTTCCGCGCCAAATCAGCCGATAGCTTCTCTATCCCCGGGCGAGTGCCTATATGGTGGGGAACAGTTCATCCAACACGACGGCACCTCAACTATGCGCTGGTCCCTGAATGTGGGCTCGATCGGCGGCACCGCGATCCGCATCCACATCACCTTCGTCCTGTTTCTCGTCTGGCTCGCCATGGTCTACTACCGGCAAGGCGGCGCGGAGGCGGCGTGGCAAGGCACGATCTTCATCGTGCTCATTTTCCTCTGCGTGCTTCTGCACGAGCTCGGCCATGTCTTCGCCGCGCGCCGCTATGGCGTCGAGACACGCGACGTCACCCTGTGGCCCTTCGGCGGCATCGCCAGCATGGAGCGCATGCCCGAGAAGCCGTCCGAGGAGTTGATCGTGGCGGTGGCGGGCCCCGCCGTGAATGTCGCCATCGCCGGCGTGCTGATCCTGTTTCTGTGGCCGCATCTCAATGCCGACAATCTCGCCAAGATCGAGGACCCGGCCGTGTCGCTCGCCGTCAAGATCGCCGGCGCCAACATCATCCTCGTCCTGTTCAACATGATCCCGGCCTTCCCCATGGATGGCGGGCGCGTGTTGCGCGCCATCCTCGCCATGCGCATGGGCAATGCCCGCGCCACCGAGATGGCCGCCACCATCGGCCAGGGCTTTGCCGTTCTCTTCGGCGTGCTCGGCATGTTTTACAACCCCATGCTGATCATCATCGCCGTGTTCATCTTCCTCGCCGCCTCGGGTGAAGCGACCCAGGCGCAGCTCCGCGCCGTCGCGCAAAGTTCGCTCGTCTCCGACGCGATGATCACCGCGTTCGAATCCCTGCCCACGTCCGCCACCGTGAGCGACGCCGCCGACGCGCTGATCCGCACCACCCAGACGGAGTTTCCCGTCGTCGACGGCACCGGCCACTTGCGTGGCGTGCTGACCCGCGACGCCATGATCAAGGCCCTGAAGGAGCGCGGCCCCCACGCGTCCGTGCTGGAGGTGATGCAAGGGGACATCCCCACCGTGCCGGCGCGCGCCAAGCTCGATTCGGCGCTCCGCTCGCTGATGCAGAAGGGTTACCCCGCCCTGGGCGTCACCGGCGCCGATGGCAAGCTTGTCGGCCTGCTGACCGTCGAGAATCTCGGCGAGATGATGATGGTCCATTCCGCGCGGCCGGAGACGGAAGCCGGCCCCTGGGGCAACACCAACCGCTAGGGCCAAGAAATCGCCGGGCCAGGCCAACGCCAGGCTAAGGACCGGGACGCCAAGCGCGTCATTGTGGTCTAACGGAAAATCATTATATTGCGCCGCAACAACAGCCGCCCAGCGGCCGAAAGACATCTTCCGACATGAAGCTTCGTAACATTGCCATCATTGCCCATGTCGACCATGGCAAGACGACCCTGGTCGACCGCCTGCTCCAGCAGTCCGGCTCGTTCCGCGACAATCAGCGCGTGGACGAGCGCGCCATGGATTCGAACGACCTGGAGCGCGAGCGCGGCATCACCATCCTCGCCAAGGCCACCTCGATCCTGTGGGACGACGTCCGCATCAACATCGTCGACACGCCGGGCCACGCCGATTTCGGCGGCGAGGTGGAGCGCATCCTGAACATGGTCGACGGCGCGCTGGTGCTGGTCGACGCGGCCGAAGGCCCGCTGCCGCAAACCAAGTTCGTCGTATCGAAGGCGCTCAAGATGGGGCTCAAGCCCATCGTCGTCATCAACAAGGTCGACCGCGCCGACGCACGGCCGGACGAGGTGCTGAACGAGGTGTTCGATCTCTTCGCTGCGTTGGACGCGACTGAGGAGCAGCTCGACTTCCCGATTCTTTATGGCTCGGCCAAGGAAGGCTGGATGGCGGAAAGCGTCGACGGCCCGAAGGACCAAGGCATGCGGCCTTTGTTCGAGCTCGTGCTGCGCCACGTGGCGTCGCCCAGAATCGAGAAGGGTCCGTTCCGCCTGCTCGGCACCATCCTCGAAGCCAACCCTTATCTCGGACGCATCGTCACCGGCCGCATCACATCGGGTGCGATCAAGCCGAACGACATGGTGAAGGTGCTCGACCATGACGGCCGGCTCGTCGAGCAAGGCCGCGTGTCGAAAGTGCTCGCCTTCCGCGGGCTCGAGCGTGTCGGCCTCGACGAGGCGACCGCTGGCGACATCGTCTCGCTCGCGGGTCTGCCCAACGCGACCGTCGCGCACACGATCTGCGCGCCCGAAGTCGACGCCCCGCTTCCAGCCCAACCTATTGATCCGCCGACACTTTCCATGACCTTCCGGGTCAACGATTCGCCGCTTGCCGGCACCGAAGGCTCGAAGGTCACGGGCCGCATGATCCGCGACCGCCTGCTGCGCGAGGCCGAAGGCAATGTCGCCCTCAAGGTGACGGAATCCGAGGAGCGCGACTCCATGGAGGTCGCCGGCCGCGGCGAGCTTCAGCTCGGCATCCTCATCGAGACCATGCGCCGCGAAGGCTTCGAGCTCTCCGTGTCGCGCCCCAAAGTGTTGCTGAGACGAGAAGGCGACCAACTGCTCGAGCCCATCGAAGAGGTGGTCATCGACCTCGACGAGGAGCATGCCGGCGCCGTCGTGCAGAAGCTGTCCGAGCGCAAAGCCGATCTCGTCGAGATGAGGCCGTCCGGCGGCGGACGCCAGCGTCTCGTGTTCCACGCGCCGACCCGCGGCCTGATCGGCTACCAAGGCGAGCTTCTCACCGACACGCGCGGCACCGGCATCATGAACCGCCTGTTCCATGGCTACGCGCCGCACAAGGGCCCGATCCAAGGGCGGCGCAATGGCGTTCTGATCTCGACCGACCAGGGCGAGGCCGTGGCCTATGCGCTGTGGAACCTCGAGGATCGCGGGCCGATGATGATCGATCCCGGCACGCGCGTATATCGCGGCATGATCGTCGGCGAGCATACCCGCGACAACGATCTCGAAGTGAACGTACTCAAGGGCAAAAAGCTCACCAATATCCGCACCACTTCGAAGGACGAGGCGGTGCGGCTCACGCCGCCGATCCGCATGGCGCTCGAACGCGCGCTTGCCTATATCGACGACGACGAGCTGGTCGAGGTCACGCCGAAATCGATTCGCCTGCGCAAGCGGCATCTCGATCCGAACGACCGCAAGAAGGCCGAGCGTCAGCGCCTCACCGAGGAAGTGGCCTGAATCGCGAAGGACTGGATAAAGACGACGACCCCTTTGCCGAGCGCCACGTTCCTGCGCTAGGCTCACGTCATGTCCGTCGATGTCGTTCAGGTTCGGCCGGCACGGCCAAAGGACGCACCCGCACTCTCCTCAGCCTATGAGGAAGCATGGCGGGGCGCCTATCAGGGCATCATCCCGCACCTCTCGCTCGAACGCATGATCGCACGCCGGGGACTGCGCTGGTGGGAAACCACGTTGCGCAAGCGGCCGTCGCTCCTGGTGCTCGACTTCGGTGGCGAGGCGGCAGGTTATGTGACGTTTGGCCGCTGCCGATTGGGGCGTGCGCCTTATAAGGGCGAGATCTTCGAACTCTACCTCCACCCGAACTATCAAGGCCTCGGTTTCGGCGAGCGGCTGTTCGACGCCGCACGCACCCGGCTTGGCGAGATGCGGCTGAGGGGCCTTCTTGTTTGGGCACTCGCCGACAACGAGGCGGCGTGCGACTTCTATTTCCAGCGGGGCGGCAAGCCCGTGGCGGAAGGGGCTGAGGCCTTTGGCGAGACGTCGTTGCGCAAAATCGCCTTCGCTTGGGCCTGAGCGCCTTTACATCTCGTTTACTGCAACCGTTCGGCGCGCCTTAACGACCTTTCCCTAAGGTTGCAAACTTCTAGTGCGGCCTATGGGAATTCACGCAAATGACGGAAGTTGGCGGTCGGGATCGGTTGGTAATGACCGGTCTGGTGGTCCTGGGTCTTTTCACTGTCGTTGCCGGCGTCTTGTCTGGCCGATCGACGATCAATTACGTGCTTGGCCGCGATGCGCGCGAAGCCGCACTGACCTGGACTCGTGACATCGACGACCGTCTGCGCCAGCCCGGCACACCCGAGCGCGTGCTCGATGAGAACGTGCACGTGCTGAACGAGGCGGGCCTTCGCAATCTCTCCGAGAACGCCGGCGCAAACATCACGCTTCCCGCCAATCCAAGTTTCGGCGCGGACGGATTCAACCTGATCGATGGTCTCAACCAGGTTACCCGCGGCTGGCTGCTGAGCAATATCGACCAAACAAAAGGCGCGTTCGTCAGTCGCCTCGACGGCTTTGCCGTTCTGTCGCCGAAGGGCACCGCCCTCGCCGTCGGCGGCAACCTCTCCCCCGAAGCGCTCGACGCCATGCTGCGTGAAGGCGACGTCAAGGAGGCGCTTGCCCGCACATCGAGCGAAGGCCGTATCGAGCTTGCCGACCTCCCCGGCAAGGGGGATGTCAGCCTTGCGCTGGTCCCCGTCATGGAAGGCGACAAGCTCGCCCGTGTCTACGCCTTTGCCGTTGACCAGACCGCGGCCGCCTCGCTGACCAATGTGGCACTCACGGTCGTCACCTTGACCACCAGCCTTCTGATCGTCATGGGCTTCTCCGTGCCGGCGGCGATCGCCTCGCGGCGCATCCGCGAGCGCTGGCACGCCGAGGACAAGATCAGATTCCTCGCCATGCACGATTCGCTGACCGGCCTGCCGAACCGCGTACAGTTCAATCAGCACCTCGAACGTGCTGTGGCCCGCGCCAAGCGCCACGGCAACCTCATGGCGGTATTCTGCCTCGACCTCGATCGCTTCAAGGACGTCAACGACACGCTCGGCCACGCCACGGGCGACTCGCTTCTGGAGGAAGTCGCGGCGAGGCTGAAAGAGAATGTGCGCGACGTCGATCTCGTCGGCCGGCTCGGCGGCGACGAGTTCGCCATCGTCGCCGAGGAGATCGACACGCCCGAGGACGCCATGCGGCTTGCCCGGCGCGTCTGCACCGCGCTCAGCGCCGGATACCAGGTGAACGGCCACGAGGTGACCACCTCGGCCAGCGTCGGCATCGCGCTGGGCCCCGTCGACAACGAACCGATCGATGGTCTCTTGAAGAACGCCGACCTCGCGCTCTATCGCGCCAAGGAGGACGGCCGCAACACATTCCGTTTCTTCGAGCCGGCCATGGATGCGGCCCTCCAGAAACGCCGGCGCCTGGAGAACGATCTCAGGAACGCCTTGCGCAAGAACCAGCTCTATCTCGACTATCAGCCCCAGTTCGGCCTCGAGAGCGGCAAGCTCACGGGCTACGAGGCGCTGGTGCGCTGGTGGCATCCGTCCGAGGGCGAGGTCCCGCCCACGACCTTCATCCCCATTGCCGAGGAGACGGGCCTCATCGTTCCGCTCGGCGAATGGATCCTCAAGACGGCATGCTCCTACGCCACCACCTGGCCGCTCGACACAAAGCTCGCCGTCAACCTCTCACCCGGCCAGTTCAAGACGCAGGACGTCTATGGCCTCGTGCGCCGCGTCCTGGCCGAGACCGGGCTCGAGCCCGACCGGCTGGAGCTCGAGATCACCGAAGGCATCATCTTGCAGAACACCGAAGCCGTCATCGAAACCCTGACGAAACTCGATCGGCTCGGCGTCTCCATCGCCATGGACGATTTCGGCACCGGCTATTCGAGCCTCTCCTACCTCACCCGCTTCCCGGTGAAGAAGATCAAGATCGACCGCTCCTTCATCGACACGCTCGGCTCGAGCCCGCAGACGAGCGCCATCGTGTCGAGCATTGTCGGCCTCGGCCAGTCGCTGCACGTGACCATCACCGCCGAGGGCGTCGAGACCGAAAGTCAGGCCGCCATGCTCAAGAAATGGGGCTGCGACCAGGTGCAGGGCTATTACTACGGCCGGCCCGAAGCGGAAGTCGCCGAAGACGAATTGAGCGACACGCCGCTCGACCGGCCCCTAGACCGTCCCCTCGTCGCTTAGTCGGTCCGGTTCCCGTCGGGACCGTATTGATGGATGCGGTCGTTCGCGCAATCGAACCCCCGCGCCAGGGTGTCGGCCACCGTTCGTGCCAAGACGTTCGCGTTCGGGTTTCCCGTCGCGGTCACATAGCCGACGTGGCAGGCATCCGTCTCGCCGAGCTTGGTGACGACGAGCGTTGAACCTTCCCCGTTATCGGCATCCCAACGGAACCGAAGGATCGTGGCGAACGGTTTCCCGTCCGCGAGCCGCCATTCGAGCGTGTCGCCGATCGTGTTGAACTGCGGCAGCGTCTGCTCGGCTGCTGTCTGCTTCGCCGCGTCGGCTCCATAGGACACGAACATGCGCAAATCGCCTTCGGCCACGCGCACCTCGATACCGTCATAGCCCTCGCATTTGGAGACACCGCCATAGCCGCCAGCGTCGAGCGGCGTCACGTCCTTGCAGGCCTTGGGATCGAGCTTCGTGTAGGCGCTCGAAATCTCCTCCGCCACGGCCCCGGAGCTCAGGAGCGGCACGGCCAAGGTTGCAGCGAGAAGGAGGTGCGACGATGTCTTCATCGGCCTTTTGACGCAGATCAGATCGCCGTTTCGTCCGCCGCGGGACTTGTGAGCAGCCCTTCGGCGTCATAGAAGGGCTCGGGGGGAGCCTTGGAGCGCCTTTCTATCACGGCCCAGGCTCCATCGCATCAAAGGTGGCCGGTTCGCCATGAGTGACATGAGAATCGCCGTGCTGGGCGCCGCCGGGCGCATGGGCCAGGCGCTGACGCGTGCGCTCGCGGAAACGCCAGGCTGCGTGGTCGCGGGCGGCCTGGAGCCCAAGGGTTCGCCGGCCGTCGGCCAGGACATCGGCACGATCGCCGGGCTTGACCCGCTCGGCGTCGCCATCACCGACGATCCACTTGCGCTTTTCGCCCATGTGGACGGGGTGCTCGACTTCACCACGCCCAAGGCGACGGTGGAGTTCGCCGGCCTCGCGGCGCAGGCCCGCATCGTCCATGTCATCGGCACCACGGGATTCAGTGACGACGAGCTCGCCAAGCTCGAAGCCGCCGCGCGTCATGCCGCCATCGTCAAGGCCGGCAATATGAGCATGGGCGTGAACCTCATGGCGGCCCTCACCGCCCGCGTGGCCGAGACGCTCGGGCCCGAGTTCGACATCGAGATCCTCGAGATGCACCACCGCCACAAGCGCGACGCGCCCTCCGGCACCTCGCTCATGCTCGGCGCCGCCGCCGCCAAGGGGCGCAGCGTGTCGTTGGCCGAGAAGAGCGTCCGGACCCGCGACGGCGAAACCGGCCCGCGGCGAGAAGGTGATATCGGCTTTGCGGCGCTTCGCGGCGGCGATGTGGTCGGCGAGCACCGGGTGATCTTCGCCGGCCCCGGCGAGCGCATCGAGCTCACCCATATCGCCTCCGACCGGGGGATTTTCGCCCGTGGCGCCGTCAGGGCCGCCCTCTGGGCCCGCAAGAAGCCCCCCGGCCTCTATTCCATGGCTGACGTGCTTGGTCTGTAATGTGCTCGTTGATATCTGACGCTTCACCATTGGCAAGATGATGCGCAACCGCCTAAAACCTGTGTCCGCACTGCCGGAAAGTGGCCCTAAAGAGAGGCGATGGTGGCGCCCGCTTTAACCTTCCTTTCCTATACTGGCCGGTGCGCCCAAGGCCCCCTCGGGGCCCGCCGGGCGCCTTTCGCACAATGACAGGGCGCCTCCCAAGCGACATGCTCCAAAAGGCAAGCGACAAACCCGGGAAACCCGAGAACGTCCTCGTGCTGGTCCGCCACGGGCAGAGCGAGTGGAACCGGCTCAATATGTTCACCGGCTGGAAGGACGTGGGCTTGAGCGAGGAAGGCATCACCGAGGCGCACCGCGCCGGCGCCCTTCTGAAGGAAGAGGGGCTGCATTTCGACAGCGCCTTCACCTCGACGCTGAGGCGCGCCCACAACACCCTCGACATCATCCTGGAGGAGCTCGGCCAAGGTAAGCTCCCCACCATCAAGGCCGCCGCGCTGAACGAGCGCGACTACGGCCAGCTCGTCGGCATCAACAAGGAGGAGGCGCGCAAGCGCTTCGGCCACGAGCAGGTGCAAGTCTGGCAGCGCTCTTATGACATCGCGCCGCCCGGCGGCGAGTCGCTGAAGGACACCGCCGCGCGTGTTTGCCCGTTCTTCGACAGATGGGTCGTGCCGGAGCTGCAAGAGGGCAAGAACGTGATCCTCGTCGCCCACGGCAACTCGCTGCGCTCGCTCATCATGGAGCTCGACAAGCTCACGCCGGAGGAGGTGAAGGAATACTCGATCGCCACCGCCTCGCCGGTGATCTATCGCCTCAATGCCGATGGCAGCGTGGCGGAGAAGCGCGACCTCGCCGCTTAGGCCGGGCTCGCGTTGCACGCGTCGCGCAGCGCCGCGGAGAGGGCCGCAGCGAAGTCCTCGCGCTCCGGATCGGTGAGGAAGCTCGCGAGCACGAGCCGCTCGCCGTGACTGGCGAGCGAAAGTTCCGACATGCGGCCGACCCGCTCGACGAGGCTGAGCCGCACCCAATACGGATTGAAGCTCCAGGATTGCGAGCGGCCGTTCGGCGTCACCCGCGTCACCGTGAGCGCCTCACGGTTCAAGTCCACCGTCTCGTAGATGCGGAGCGCGCGGAAATTGAGCTTGAAGGCGACATAGACGAGCGCCACGTCGAGCCCCATGAAGCCGACCACCGGCCACGCCCCGATCAGGAAGAACAGGAGCCCGGTCCCGAACGACACCGCGCTGATCGCGCACATGAGCACCATGAAGCCCTTCGGTCCGAGCGAGCGGTGGGGCGTCAGCACGGCGCTGAACTGTGCGGGGTCTTGGGCCGGCATTTGGGCTGAAGGCCCTTGTGAGGGAACGGGTGGCTCTGCCATAGCTTCCGAAGCTAATACACTTCTGGCGGTAGACAAGGTCTGTGACGGTTCAAACTAAACGCGCAAAACCGGCAAAGGCTCCGCGAGGGGGGAAGAAAGCCCCGGGGTCGCGGCTGACGCAAGCCCAGATCGACGAGATTTTCCGGCGATTCCACGCCGAGAATCCGAACCCCAAGACCGAGCTTCACTACAAGGACCCGTTCACGCTGCTGGCCGCCGTGATGCTGTCGGCGCAAGCGACCGACGCCTCGGTGAACCGTGCCACGCCCGGCCTGTTCGAGGTCGCCGACACGCCGGAGAAGATCGTCGCGCTCGGCGAGAAGGGCGTCACCGAGAAGATCAAGACCATCGGGCTTTACCGCAACAAGGCGAAGAACCTCGTCGCGCTCTCCAAGAAGCTCATCGACGAGCATGACGGCAAGGTGCCGGACACCCGCGAGGAGCTCGAGACCTTGCCGGGCGTCGGGCGCAAGACGGCGAACGTCGTGCTCAACGTCGCCTTCGGTCAGCCCACCATCGGCATCGACACCCACGCCTTCCGCGTGGCGAACCGCACCGGGCTCGCGCCCGGCAAGACGCCGCTGAAGGTCGAGGAGATCCTCGATCGCGTCGTGCCCGAGCACTACAAGCACAATTGCCATCACTGGCTGATCCTGCACGGCCGCTATGTGTGCAAGGCGCGCAAGCCCGAATGCTGGCGCTGCATCATCGCCGACATCTGCCTGTTCAAGCCGAAAACCCCCGCGCCCGCTTAAGGCAGTCCGGGGCGCTTCCCCGCGTCCGACCTCAACCTTCCGTTAGATGTTTTCAGCCATCTTCCCTCCGGGACCTGCGGGCGGAAGCAGGATGGGGGATCTAGTGAAACGCGTACCAGCCTTCTTGGCTCTGGCCGCGGTCGCGGCCGCGATAATGGGGTGTACGACCACGCAGAAGGTCGTCAGTGGTGCCGCTGTCGGCGGCGGGACCGGTCTCCTATTGGGCGGTCCGATTGGCGCAGCCGCAGGCGCGGCCATCGGCGCCGTCGCGGCCCCGGTCGGCTCGGCCGCCCTGGCTGCCGACTAACCCACTCATTTTTCGTCAGAAATTCTGGCTCAAACGACGGGCTGCGGTGAAAGCCGCAAGCCGGACTTCGCCGCGAGCCGCTTGAACATGCGCACCATGAAGCCCGTGGCGAAGAGCGGCGTCACGAGGTTCAGGATCGGCACCGACGCCAAGCCGGCGATGATGAGCCCGCATAGGAACACCGTCAGCCGGTTGGCTTTGCGCATCCGTTTCGCCTCCGCCAGGCTCATATGGCGCATGGCGGCGAGCTCGAAATATTCCCGTCCGAGCAGATAGCCGTTGCCCACATAGAACGCGATCAGGTTCACGCCGGGAATGAGCAGGAGCAGCAGCGCGAGAATGTTCACCGCGAGCACCACGAAGAAGAACTTCACCGCGAGCCACGCCGCGAACATCGCCGGCAGCTCGCGCCCCGGGGGATCGTGCGGAAAGTTGGTGCGCTCCACCGTTGCGGCGATGTCGTCGAGATAGAGGCCGGCGATCAGCGAGGTGACCGGCGGGATCAGGAAGATCGACGCGGCGACGAGCGCCAGGCCGCCGAGCCACTCGATCGTCGTCTCGATCCAGTCGGGCCACGCCACGAAATGACTGAACGACCACTCCGCCGCGAGGATCAGCGCCGCGAGGAGCGCGATGGTGAACCCCACGCATTTCACCATCACCGCGCGAAACGGCGGCGTGAACAACTCTTCGAAGGCTTGACCTGCGGCGGCGAGCATGAACGTTGTCCTCAGGATTTCGGCACCGGGAATATAGTGGCGGATACGCGTGACGCCAGCGCCGGACGCCAAGTGAAACGCCTGAAGGGAAGAACGGGGGACCCGCGACCAAATGGCTGAGAAAATCTATGACGTGATCGGCATCGGCAACGCCATCGTCGACATCATTGCCCGCTGCGACGAGGGCTTCCTCACCAAGCACGACCTCGATAAGGGCTTCATGCGCTTGATCGACGCCGACGAGGCGGGACGCCTTTACGAGACCATGGGCCCGGCCATCGAGCGCTCCGGCGGATCGGTCGCCAACTCCATCGCCGGCCTCGCCTCGTTCGGGGCCAAATGCGGCTTCATCGGCCGCGTCGCCGCCGACCAGTTCGGCGGCATTTTCCGCCATGACATCCGATCCCTCGGCATCGCCTATAGCACCGAGCCGGCCGTCGACGGTGCGCCGACCGCGCGCTGCCTCATCCTGGTGACGCCGGACGGCGAACGCACCATGAACACGTTTCTCGGGGCGAGCGTCGATTTCACCCCCGGCGACATCGACGCCGACATGATCGGCGCCGCGAGAATCGTCTATCTCGAGGGCTATCTGTTCGACAAAGACGCGGCGAAAGCGGCGTTCCGCGAGGCCGCCCGCCTCGCCAAGGCCTCTGGCGCCAAGGTGGCGCTCACCCTCTCGGACCCCTTCTGCGTCGACCGCCACCGCGACGATTTCCGCAAATTGGTCAAGGAGGGCGCCGACATCGTCTTTGCCAACGAGAAGGAGATCACCACGCTCTATGAGGTGAATTCCTTCGACGAGGCAGCCGACGCCGCCCTTCAGGACTGTGAGCTGGCGGTCCTGACCCGCTCCGAAGCGGGCTCCGTCATCGTGGGCGCAGGCGAGACGGTCGAGGTCCCTGCCGATCCCGTCCATAAGGTGGTCGATGCGACCGGCGCGGGCGACCTTTATGCCGCCGGCTTCCTCTATGGACTGACGAAGGACATGGCGCTGGAGGACTGCGGCCGGCTCGGCAGCCTGGCCGCGGCGGAGGTCATCTCCCATATCGGCGCCCGCCCCGAAGTCAGCCTGAGCAAGCTCGCAAACGACCACGGCCTCTTGGACTAAGGCCGCGAATCGGGCTCTTGAGCCTGTTGCCAAAGGGCCACGCAAGGCGAAAATCGTATTGTAGCCCTTAGAGATAGGTCTTTCGCAGGTGATTCCCCTGCTATGTTTTCCACAATGCGCAGGAAGCGCTTTGGGGGCCACGAATGCGGAAATCCTTGTATCTATGTGCTGCGACCCTTCTGGGGGCAGCGGCTTCAGCGCAGCCCGCCACAGCGCAAGACTACACCACGGCAACCGTCAGCGGCACGACGGTTTGGGTTGGCGGCGGTGTCCAGTTCCTGTCGCTTCCCGATATCCACTTCACCGGCAAGCGGCACGGGACGTCGCTGGACCGGCAGCCCAATTCCGAAACCGGCTGGCTGGACTTCGGCGGGTCGACGGGCGGTGGGCTTGAGACATCCTTCGGCAATTGGGGCGGCTTCCGTGTCACCGGCTCCGTCGACGGCTTTTGGTCCGGTCTCCAAAACGACACGCGGACCCGATGCAAGAGCCCGGCTCCCAACTGCGTGGTCATCGACCCGACCGGCGCCAACGTGTTCCGAAGCCTTCGGCTGAATACCAAGACCGACACCAACGTCGACTATTGGGGCGGCAAGGCGTCATTGAAATTCGGCACCGGCGCCCCGACGGAGGTGAAGCCCGAAATTTACCGCAACGACTACTTCATCCTCGGCTTCGATGTTCGCGGAATTGACCAGAACAACACGCTTCACAGTTCGAGCGGCACCGTCTTCACCTACGACGAGAACCTCAACACGACCTATACCGGCGGCTTCATCGGCTTCGGTGGCGAGTACAGCTTCGGGTTCATCCCCGGCATCAAGAACGTCGGTGGCTTTTACGATCGCCTCGGCTTGCGGACATTCGTGAATGCGACGGCCGGCTTCTACAATGCGAATACCGACTATAGCGGCCGCTTCACCGGACCGGCCGCGACGCGTCTTTCTCAATCGAGCGACGACTTCGCCTTTATCGGCACGGTGTCCCTCGAGACCCGCAAGCAGATCGGCCCGCGCACGAGCCTGTCTCTCTGGACCGACTACGAGTACATCTCCTCGGTGCCTGACCTGCACTACGCGGGCGCAGGAGGGACGACCCGTATCGAGAGCGGCGATACGTTCGCGACCCGCACAATGCTCCGGTTCAATATCGGTCTCGGCTCGCAGCAGCTCTACGCCGGCACCAAATACTAGAGCCGGCCTCCGCCTCAAAGCTTCCTGAGCGCGACGCTTTCCACGGCGTGGTTCGCAGCCTTACGTAGGATAAGGTCGGCGCGCTGGCGCGTGGGCAGGATGTTCTCTTTCAGATTGACGAGATTGATCGATCGCCAGATCGATAGCCCCGTCTCGCGCGCCTCGTCCTCGGAGAGCGTGGCATAGCGGTGGAAATACGACGCGGGATCGCGGAACGCGGTCTGCCGCAGACGCAAGAACCGCTCCACGTACCAATCCTCCACCAGCGCCTCGGCCGCGTCGATATAGATCGAGAAGTCGAAGAAGTCCGAGACGAACGGGATCGCCTCTCCGTCCTTCGGCAGCTTCGCCGGCTGGAGCACGTTCAGCCCTTCGACGATGGCGATGTCCGGCTTATCAATCGTCAGCGTCTGGTCGGGCAGCACGTCATAGACGAGATGCGAGTAGACCGGCGCCTCGACCTGCGCCTTGCCCGACTTCACGTCGGCCAGGAAGTTGAGGAGCCGCGCCAGGTCGTAGCTCTCGGGGAAGCCTTTGCGCGCCAATAGTCCGCGCTCTTCGAGCACCGCGTTAGGGAAGAGAAAGCCGTCGGTCGGCACGAGCGCGACCCGCGGATGGCTTTGCCAGCGCGCGAGGAGCGCCTGGAGCACGCGCGCCGTCGTGCTTTTTCCCGCCGCCACGCTCCCGGCCAGGCCGATGATGAAGGGCATCTTGTGGTCGCCCTTGCGCAGGAAGTTCTCGGTCTCGCCGTGCAGGCCTTGCGAGGCCTCGACATAGAGATTGAGCAGGCGGCTCAGCGGCAAATAGATGTCGACCACTTCATCGGAAGAGACCCGCTCGGTCAGGCCCGAGAGATTCTCGAGGTCCGCCTCGGTGAGCGTCATCGGCGTGTCGGCCCGCAGCCGCGCCCAGTCCGCGCGCGAATAGACCGCATAAGGCGAGAAGGCAACGGTGGGCCGCGGGTTCATGGCAAGCGCCCGGCGCCGGTCTTGTCAGACCGAGGCAGCCTTTTGCTTCTTGAGACTGGATTCGCCCATGCGCCGCTCCAGCTCCTCGAAAACGTCTTCGAGGGTGACGTCCCGGGATTCGAGGAGCACGAGCAGGTGGTAGAGCAAGTCCGCGGTCTCGGCGATCAGCGCGGGCTTGTCCTGCGCTATCGCGGCAATCGCCACCTCGACCCCTTCCTCGCCGACCTTCTTGGCAGGCTTCAGCGGCTCGGCGAGCAGCCGCTTGGTATAGGAATCCTCAAGCGTTGCGTTGCGCCGGTCCCTGATGATGGCGGCAAGCCTATCCAATGCATCGTTGCTCATGCTTGGCTCATACACTGTGGCGGGGAGCGTGGGAATAGGCGCCCGCCGGAAATCCTTAGCGAATAAGGGGCAATTGCCCGTTTGCCGGGCAGCCTAGGGCCTCACGGGTCGAGCCGCATGGGCAGGCCCGCCGCGGCCATAAACCGCTTGGCCTCGCCGATCGTGTGCTCCCCGTAATGGAAGATCGAGGCGGCGAGGACGGCCGAGGCATGCCCCTCCCGTACCCCCTCCACCAAGTGGTCGAGCGTGCCGACGCCGCCGGATGCGATCACCGGCACCGTCACCGCATCGGCGATGGCGCGGGTGAGCTCGATGTCGAACCCTTGCCGCGTGCCGTCCCGGTCCATGGAGGTGAGCAGGATCTCGCCCGCGCCGAGCGCCACCACCTCTTGCGCATAGCCGACTGCCTCGATGCCGGTCGGCTCGCGGCCACCATGGGTGAAGATCTCGAAGCGCGGTGCCGCACCGGTCGCGCCGACGCGCTTCGCGTCGATGGCGACTACGATGCATTGCGCGCCGAATTTCTCCGCCGCCCGCCGCACGAGATCGCGATCCGTCACCACGGCCGTGTTGATCGACACCTTGTCGGCGCCGGCTTCGAGCAGCGCGCGGACGTCCTCGGTGTTGCGTACGCCGCCGCCCACCGTGAGCGGCATGAAGCACCGCTCCGCCGTGCGCGCGACGACGTCGAGGATTGTCCCGCGCTTCTCGTGACTCGCGGTGATGTCGAGGAAGCACAGCTCGTCGGCGCCCGCCTCGTCATAGGCGGTCGCCGCCTCGACAGGATCGCCGGCATCGCGCAGATCGACGAAGTTCACGCCTTTGACGACGCGCCCCTCCTTCACGTCGAGGCAAGGTATGACCCGGACTTTCAGCATCTACGAACTCAAGCGGCCTTGCGTCTGCGGCGGCTCACGACGAAGGCGATGGCGGCGGCCACGGCCCACACGACGAGCATTGCGCCGCCGATGGGCAGCGTCAGATATGAATACCAGATGGCAAAGTCGAGATCATAGACCGTCTGCCCGTAGTCCTTGCCGCCGATGACACAAGGAATGACGCGGTTGAGATCGGCCTGACAGCCGAAGGCTTCCGCGGTCATCTGGCTGATGAGCGCGATGATGGCTGGTCCGAGCGTGAACAACAGGATGAGAATGAGAAGAACAATGAAGACGGTGCGGGCGCGCATCAATACTGGCCCGTCGCGCCGTGATGGCCATAGCGCGCGGCGATCAGCGTCAGCGCCTCTTTCGCATCGAGGCGGCCGTCGTAGAGCGCGCGGCCCGCGATCGCGCCGTCGAGCTTCTCATAACGGGGTTCGAGCAGACGCTTGATGTCGTCGATTCCGGCGAGCCCGCCGCTCGCGATCACGGGGATGGTGACCGCCTCGGCAATCGCAAGGGTCGCGTCGAGATTGAGACCTTCGAGCACGCCGTCGCGCGCAATGTCCGTATGAATGATCGCGGCGACGCCGGCATCCTCGAAGCGGCGCGCGAGATCGAGCGCAGATATCTCGCTCGTCTCCGCCCAGCCTTCGATGGCGACCTTGCCGTCGCGCGCGTCGATGCCGACGGCGATGCAGCCGGGGAAGTCGCGCGCGGCCTCGCGCACGAGATCCGGATTGCGCACCGCGGTCGTGCCGAGAATCACCCGGTCGATGCCCTTCTCCAGCCACATGGTGACGGTGTCGAGATCGCGGATACCGCCGCCGAGCTGAATGGGAAGATGCGTGGCGGCGAAGATCGCCTCGACCGCTTTCTCATTGACGGGCTTGCCTTCGAACGCGCCATTGAGATCGACCACGTGCAGCCACTCGAAGCCTTGCGCCTCGAATGCTTTCGCTTGCGCCGCCGGATCGGCGTTGAACACCGTCGCCTGGTCCATTTCGCCCTGGACGAGGCGCACGCATTGTCCATCTTTGAGATCGATCGCGGGAAACAGGATCATGCCGTCAAAATCTCTCTAAGGCTTCCATTTGAGAAAATTGGCGATCAGCGCGAGCCCGAGCTTCTGGCTCTTCTCCGGGTGGAACTGGCTGCCCGCCATGTTGTCGCGCGCGACGAACGCCGTCACGGCCCCACCGTAGTCGGTGGTGGCGACGAGGTCGCCCGCGTTTTCCGGCACGAGGTGATAGGAGTGCACGAAATAGGCGTGCAGCCCCTCGTCTCCGGTCGCGATGCCGTCGAGCAACGCGTGCGTGCGTGCCATGCGCAGCGTGTTCCAGCCCATATGCGGGATTTTGAGCGAAGGGTCGCTCGGCGCGATGGCGCGCACCTCGCCGTCGATCCAGCCCATGCCCGGGGTGACCCCATGTTCGAGCCCGCGCGCCGCCATGAGCTGCAAGCCGACGCAGATGCCGAGAAAGGGCCTGCCCTTCTCCTGCACCGCCTCCTCCAGGGCCTCGATCATCCCCGGAATCGCGGCGAGCCCCGCCTTGCAATCGGCGAACGCGCCGACGCCCGGCAGCACGATACGCTCGGCGCCCACAACCTCCTCCGGCGCCGTGGTGACTTTGATGTCGAGGGGCGAGCCTTCCTCCCGCGCCGCCCGCTCGAAGGCCTTGGCGGCGGAGTGGAGATTGCCCGAGCCGTAATCGATGATGGCGACGTGCATCTCACTCAAGCCTGCGGAAAGAGCCCGATGACCTCGTCGCCGTCGCCGCCCCGCCGCGGTTTGGCCCCTTTGGGCACCGGCGATGTCTGCGCTGCCGGGACGGATGGCCCAGACCGCCTCCGCTGCGGCAGCCAGCCCTCGAAGAACGACCGCTCCGCTTCGTAGCGGTCGCGGCCCGAGGCCACGCCGGCGAACCGGTAGCCGCGCCGCTTCAGCGCCCAGCCGCGCAGATCGTTGGCCTCGAACGCGAACAGCAGCGTAAGCGCGAGCGTCACCCAGCCCGCAAGCGCCCGGGCCTCGGGTGCGGACCCGAATGCCCATGACACGAGGGCGATCACCACCAGGAAGGCAATGAGCTCGAGCCACATGCGCTGAAAGATGAGCCACAGCACCGGCACGAGGAACGCGAGCCAGGAGAAGCCGTCCTTGACGAAGGCGATTTTGTCGGCGCGCGCCGCGACGTCGGTCTCGTCGTCGCCTGGCGGCTCATACACGGAATAGACGGTCACTTCAGGTCACGCTGCTCGCGGCCGTCGCCCAGGAGGCGGACCGCGCCTGTTCTAGAGCTGGCCCTTGGTGGAGGGCACCCGTCCGCTCTGCCGAGGATCGATGGCGATCGCCTGGCGAAGGGCCCGGGCGAGCGCCTTATAGCAGGTCTCGGCGACATGGTGACTATTCTCGCCGTAGAGATTTTCGACGTGCAGCGTGATCCCCGCATTCTGCGCGAAGGCCTGGAACCACTCGCGGAACAGTTCGGTGTCCATCTCGCCGATCTTCGAGCGCGTGAATGCGACCTTCCACACGAGATACGGGCGCCCAGACACGTCGAGCGCGACGCGGGTCAGGGTCTCGTCCATGGGGAGGTAGCTGGCGCCGTAGCGGGTGATGCCCGCCTTGTCGCCCAGCGCTTCCGCCACCGCCTGGCCGAGCGCAATGCCCGAATCCTCGGTCGTGTGGTGCTGGTCGATATGGAGGTCGCCTTCGGCTTTCAGCGTAATGTCGATCAGCGAGTGGCGCGCCAGCTGCTCGATCATGTGGTCGAGGAAGCCCACGCCCGTGGCGACGTCGTAGGCGCCGGTCCCGTCGAGGTCGACGGTGGCGCGGATCTTGGTCTCCTTGGTCTTGCGATTGATGGTCGCGACCCGGGAATCCGGTGATTTGCTTCGCTTCTGCATGTCTGCCAGCATAGCCTAGAGGCTGTTAGCAATTCGCTTCTCTCGTCCCCGGCTTATACGCCGCGTCACCGGGCTGTGCTATTCCGAAGCGTTCTTTGGAGGGAACACCCTATGCGCAGAGCGTTTCTGCTCCTCGCCGTCCTGCTCGGCGCCGCCTATGTCGGCTACCCCTATCTGACCCTGTACTGGATCGACCGGGCACTCATCACCGACGATGAGGCGGCGCTGAACCGCCTGGTGGACTTCCCCAGGGTGCGGGCGGGCCTGAAGGCCGACCTCAAGCTCCAAGTGCTCGACAAGGCCCACGCGGAGGCCGAAAAACGGCCGATTCTCGGGGCTTTCGGGGCGGCGCTGGCCGGGCTCCTCGCCCCCACCGTGGTCGACAACGCCGTGGACGGCATGGTCACGCCGCGGGCGATCCTCGACAGCGAGATCGTGGTCGAGCACCAGCGGAAGGACGAATCCTTCGCCCCCTTCGTGACCTATGCCTTCTTCTCGGCGCCGACCCGGTTCCGCTTCGATCTCAAGGACCCCAAGAGGCCCGATTCGCCCAGGATCACCGCCAGGATGGATCTGGTCGGCCCGCGGTGGCGTGTTGTCGCAATCGAGCTGCCCCCCGTGGAGTCCTGGTTCGCCAAGCCCCCGGAATAGGCCGGAATTCCTCACGCTCCGTTAGCTCGTTTGGGGCCCCGCGCTTGACGAACGGCGCGGACGCGCCGATATCGCAACGCAGTATGTCCCCATCCCCCGCTCCCTCCGAGACCTGGCACGGCACCACGATTTTGACCGTCCGCAAGGGCGGCAAGGTCGTCATCGCCGGCGACGGCCAGGTCACCCTCGGCCAGACCATCATCAAGGGCTCGGCGCGGAAAGTCCGCCGGGTCGGCTCCGGCAATGTGATCGCAGGCTTCGCCGGCTCGACCGCCGACGCCTTCACCCTGTTCGAGCGGCTCGAGACGAAGCTCGAGCGCTTCCCCGATCAGCTCAAGCGCGCCTGTGTCGAGCTCGCCAAGGATTGGCGCACCGACCGCTATCTGCGCCGTCTCGAAGCCATGATGATCGTCGCCGACCCGGACGAGAGCCTGGTTCTCACCGGCACCGGCGACGTGCTCGAGCCGGACGACGCGGTGATGGGGATCGGCTCCGGCGGCTCCTATGCGCTGGCTGCCGCGCGCGCCCTCCTCGACACCGATCTCGATGCGGAACAAATCGCCCGCAAGGCCATGGCCATTGCCGCCAAGATCTGCGTTTACACCAATGACGAGGTGACCGTCGAAACCCTCGAAGCGACGAAGTAATGAATTGTCATTGCCCGGCCTGACCGGGCAATCCAGTAACCCGCCACGTTCAAGGATTGCGACGGACAGGGGTTACTGGATTCGCGCCTTCGCAGGAATGACACTGAGCAAGTTGATAGGCAGTACCTAAGTCATGACAAGTTTTTCGCCCCGCGAGATCGTTTCCGAGCTCGACCGCCACATCATCGGTCAGCGCGACGCCAAGCGCGCGGTCGCCATTGCGCTCCGCAACCGCTGGCGCCGGCAGCAGCTCGAAGGCGACATGCGCGAGGAGGTGCTGCCCAAGAACATCCTGATGATCGGCCCGACCGGCGTCGGCAAGACGGAGATCTCGCGCCGCCTCGCCAAGCTTGCCGGCGCGCCGTTCATCAAGGTCGAGGCCACCAAGTTCACCGAGGTCGGCTATGTCGGCCGCGACGTCGATCAGATCGTCCGCGATCTGTTGGAGGCGGGTATCGGCCTCGTGCGCGACGCCAAGCGCAAGGAGGTCGAGGCCAAGGCGACGCTCAACGCCGAGGAGCGCGTGATCGATGCGCTGGTCGGCTCCGGCGCCGCGATGTCGACCCGCGAGGCGTTCCGCAAGCGCCTGCGCGACAACGAGCTGAACGACAAGGAGATCGAGATCCAGGTCGCCGACGCCCCATCCATGCCGTCCTTCGAGATTCCCGGCATGCCCGGCAGCCAGGTTGGCATGATCAATCTCTCGGACATGCTGGGCAAGGCGTTCGGCGGCCAGCGTACCAAACCGCGCACCGTCAGCGTCAAGGACTCGTTCGAGATCCTCATGGCCGAGGAGTCCGACAAGCTCATCGACGACGACATGATCGTTCAGGAAGCGATCAAGAACGTCGAGAACAACGGCATCGTGTTTCTCGACGAGATCGACAAGATCTGCGCGCGCTCCGAGCGCGTCGGCGCCGACGTCTCCCGCGAAGGCGTGCAGCGCGATCTGTTGCCGTTGATCGAAGGCACCACCGTCGGCACCAAATACGGGCCGGTGAAGACCGACCACATTCTCTTCATCGCCTCGGGCGCCTTCCACATCGCCAAGCCCTCGGACCTGCTGCCGGAGTTGCAAGGCCGCTTGCCGATCCGCGTCGAGCTGCGCGCGCTGACCCGCGAGGACTTCGTCCGCATCCTCACCGAGCCCAAGGCCTGCCTTATCAATCAATATGTGGCGCTGATGAAGACGGAAGGTGTCGACCTCATCTTCACCGATGACGCCATCGACGCCATCGCCGATATCGCCGTCGAGGTGAATACGTCCGTCGAGAATATCGGCGCGCGGCGCCTCATGACCGTGATGGAGCGCATCCTCGACGAGATCTCCTTCAACGCCGGCGACATGTTCGGTCAGACGGTTGAGATCAACGCCGAGCACGTGCGAAAGCACGTCGGCGACCTCGCCAAGAACGCCGACCTCTCGAAGTTTATTCTTTAGCGCGCACGTCTATTTCGGACGAAACTTCCGTAAGCGCACATAGAGCGCGCCTTCGCCGCCGAGCCGCCGCGGCGCTTCCGCGAAACTGACGATCAGCGGCGCGAGGTCGCCGTGTGATAGCCAATGCGGCACCGCCTGGCGCAGCACGCCGCGCGCCTCCTTCCTCATAGAAGCTTCGGTCCGCTCCTCGCGAAGCTGACCCCTTGCCGGTGATGACCAGCACGTGGCGATAGTCCTTGCCTTGCGCCCATTTGAGGAACTTGCGTAAGGCCACATGCGCGTCGCGCTGGCGCATGCCGTGGAGGTCGAGCCGCGCCTCCACCGCGAGCGCGCCCTTTTCGAGCTTCCGCGCCGTCTGCCGGTCGAGCCCGCCTGCGCCTGGCGCATGGCCCGGCCGTGACGGCGGCTTCGATGCAGGCGTGGGCACGGGTTTCGCCTGGGCTTTAGCCGCCTTGTCCTTGGCCACTTTGGCCTTCGGCGGCTGTGCTGGCTTCGGAATCGCGGCCACCTTGGCGACCCGGTTCTTCTTCTTGAGCGGCGTCGCGGTCTGAGCGATCCGCGCCCAAAGCGCGGCATCGTTCTCGATGTCCGTATCGCCTTTGCCGCTATCCCGCTTGCTCATGACCCCGGATCCTAGCGGGAACGTCTTAAGCCTTCGGCAGAAAGACGTGAAACGTGGCCGCATGCCGTGTCTTTCCGGCGATCGCGCCGGCCGCCTCCCCCGTCCCCCAGAAGATGTCGCCGCGCTCTGGACCGCGGATCGCCGAGCCCACGTCCTGTCCGACCATCAGCCGCCGGAAGGGGCGCACCTCCGGCGTCTCGAGGCCGGCCACCGTGACGAAGACCGGCGTTCCCAGCGGAATGTACTCGGTATCGACGGCGAGGCTGCGCCCCGGCGTGAGCGACACGCCCCCGGCCCCCAGCGGGCCGTCTCGCCCTTCTTCCGCGTCGAGTTCGCGGAAGAACACGTAGGACTTGTTTTCCTGCATGAGCGCGCGCCCGCGCATCCGATCGGCGCGAAGCCAGGCTTTGACCTTGTCCATGTCGATGTCGTCCGGCGTCATCTCGCCGCGTTCGATGAGCACCCTGCCGATCGACGTGTAGGGATGCCCGTTCTTGCCTGCGTAGGTCAGCCGCACGTTCGATCCGTCGTCGAGACGCACGAGGCCGGAGCCCTGCACCTGCATGTAGAACAGCTCGATCGCGTCATCGAGATAGAGCAGTTCGAGCGCGCGGCCCTGAAGTGCGCCTGCCCAAATCTCCGCGCGTGTGTAGTACGGCACCTCGCCGTCCGGCGTCGCGCGGAAGCCGGTGATGCGGTCGTTGAAGCGGGCCCGTTCCGTCTCGGCCGCAATCGTGATGAGATCGTCAGGACGCCCATAGACAGGAACGCAGAACCGCGCGTCGCATGTGCGCGCACCGGTTACCTCCGGCTCGTAATAGCCAGTGACCAGACCTGACGCGTCTGAGTCCGCGCTATGTGGCACGAAGTGCCTCTCGAAGAAGTCGCGCGCAGCGTCACGGTCCACAGTCTCGCCGAGCGCGAGCGCGGCTGCGCAGGCCGCATCACCGTGCGGCGCTCTATGGCATGAGTTCAAATACGCGCGAAACGCCGCCGCATGGTCGTCGTCGGCCCAGCCCTCGAGCTCCGCGAACTCGACAGGTTTCAGGCTGACCGGGGCGCGGTCCAAATGCGTGGGGGATTAGTTGGCCGCCTCGGTGGCGACCAGTTTCCAGTTGGGGTTCCGGGACGCGGTCTCGCGGCAGAACGTCCAGATGTCGGTGACCTCGCGGACCTTCTTCGGATCGCCCTCGACCACCTCGCCGTCCGCGTCGCGCGTCACCGAGATCAGCTCGCTTACGAACTTCACCGTGACGAAGGCCTGCTTGTCCTTGACCTCGGCCTCGATGATGTCGGCCTTGTCGATGCCGACCAGCGTCGATTGCAGCGTCTCGCCGCGCTGCTCGCGTTCGGTGATGGCGCGCTCGAAGCCGTCGAGCACGTCCTTGCCGAGAAGCTGCGCCAGCGCCTTCTCGTCGCCCTCAGCGAACGCCGCCACGATCATCTCGTAAGCCATCTTGGCGCCGTCGAGGAACTGGCCGGGATCGAAGCCGGGATCGGCCTTGATCAGCGCGGTCAGCGACTTGCCGAGCGGGCTGTCCTTGGCCGCGTAACGCTCGAGCCGTTCCTCGATGTCCTCGGGCGACGGCCCCGCCATCTCGACCGGGGCTGCCTGGCCGGAGCGCCCTTGCGGCAGCGCCACCACGGTCCCTTCGGGGCCGCCGGCCTGCTTGGCGTCGGGGCGCGTATAGGGATCGTAAGGCGGCCGCTCGTTGCCCGTGCGACGCCCGAGCACGCTTCGCAGCCGGATGAAGATCACGACCGCGAGCACTAAGAACAGCAGCGTATAGATATCGAAAGCTTCACTCATGCCTTGCTGCCACCCGCCTCTGGAATGCGGAACGCTCTAGGGGTGAATATTGGTGCGCGCCTAGAGATTTGCCAGCGGGAGCCCTGTGCCGCAGGCAGAAATTTCATCCCGACCGCAGCATTTCGGGCTCAACTTACGGCATTCCCCGATGCGAAGCCAACCCTAAACACCTTTGCACTTAATTTAGGCTCAAACCTTGGCAGCCTCCGAATTGCAGCCCCTATCGTCCCGTGCTAGCCAGCGCATGGCTCGAGCCGCGCGGAGGGGATTTTCATGGCCAAGAAGGACGACCAGGCGAAAAAGACGAACGGCGATGGGCCCTCGCCCGAGGACGAAGCGTCGCAATCGGCGGCCGGCGCGCGCCCCGGGCCTGACGCGCAGCTCGCGATCCTCGCCCAATACGTCAAGGACCTGTCATTCGAGAGCCCCGGCGCACCGGACACGCTGCAAGGCCCCGGCGACAATCCGCAGCTGAAAGTGGGCGTCAACGTCAATGCCGGTCCGCGCGGCGAAGACGTCTACGAGGTCGTGCTGAACTTCGAGGCGCACGCGAGAAGCGACACTGGCGTCATCTACAATGTCGAGATCGCCTATGGCGGTCTCTTCCGCCTGAGCAACATTCCCCAGAATGCGCTCCAGCCGGTGCTGTTCGTCGACTGCCCGGCGATTCTGTTCCCGTTCGTGCGGCGCGTCCTAGCCGACGTGGTGCGCGATGGCGGCTTCCCGCCGCTGATGCTCGACCCGATCGATTTCGGCAGGCTCTACACCCAGAACCTGGCGCGCGGCCAGCAGCCCGAGCAAACCCAACCGAATTAGCGGCTAGCGGCTCACGCGTAGCGCCGCCACAGCGCGCCCGCGCCCAATGTCGCGATAAAGGCGCGGTGCGCATCGCGCTCGGCCGCGCTGATGCGGGGACGGAGCGGCGCGGGCCGCGGGCGCAGCGTCACATCGTTCGCTTGCAGGATCGCGGCCTGCGCGCCGTTGGTGGCGAATTCGAGCCGCGCCTGATGGCCGCCGACCAGCTCCACATAGACGCCCGCGAGCAGGCGGCAGTCGAGCAGCGCGCCGTGCTTCTCGCGGTCCGTGAGGTCGATGCCGTAGCGGCGGCATAGCGCATCGAGATTGGCGGGCGCGCCGGGATGACGCCGCCTTGCAAGCGCCAGCGTGTCCACCACGCGGTCCCACCTGAGAAGCGGCCGGGCCACGCGTTCGAGCTCGGCGTTGAGAAAGCCGAAATCGAACGCGGCGTTGTGCATCACGAGCATGGCGCCTTCGATGAAGCCCAGCAGCTCTTCGGCGCGCTCGGCGAAGCGCGGCTTGTCGCGCAGGAACTCGGTGGAGAGGCCGTGCACCTCGAACGCCTGATACGGCACGTCGCGCTCGGGGTTCAGGTAGCAATGCCAGGTGCGGCCGGTCGGGATGGTGTTGACGAGCTCCACGCAGCCGACCTCGACAATGCGGTGACCCTCGAAAGGATCGAGCCCCGTCGTCTCCGTATCGAGAATGATCTCGCGCATGCGCCTTTACGCTCCCCGCGTGCTAGAGGCGTTGGTGACGCAATTGCTCCATGACCTCGCCATCACGAGTGTGCAACGATTCGATCAAGCGATCGAGTTGCTCGTGCATGTTTTCCAATGACGTTCCGCTATCCACAACGTAGTCGGCTGCGGCGCGCCGTTCTGCGTCGGAATGCTGACGCGCACGCAAGGCCGCGAACTTCTCTTCCGTCATGCCGGGCCGCGCCAGCACACGCTGCCGCTGCACCGCCTCCGATGCGCTCACCGCAATGGTCACGTCCGTGCGGATCTCGGCGCCCGTCTCGAACAGAAGCGGGATCTCCAGCACCGCGAGCCTCGCGCCTTGCTGTTCTTGCGCGCGCAGGAAATCGATCTCGGCCTTGACCACCAGGGGATGCACGATCGCCTCGAGCTCACGCAAGCGCTCGGGCTTGCCTGCCACTTCCCTGGCGAGCAGCGTGCGGTCGACGCGGCCCTCGCGCACGACGCCGGGGAACGCCGCCGCGATCGCCGGCACCGCCGCGCCTTCATAGAGCCGATGCACGTAGGCGTCGGCGTCGAACACGGGCACGCCGCGGTGCCGGAAATGCGCGGCCGCCGCACTCTTCCCCATGCCGATGCCGCCGGTGAGCCCGACCACCAGCATCAGGCCGCCTCCGGTTTCAGGCTCGCCACCACCTGGGCTCTGAGCGCGGGCGTCACTTCGGGCCGCACGCCGAACCAGCGCTCGAAGCCCGGAACCGCCTGATAGAGCAGCATGCCGAGGCCGTCGACCGTGGGGTTGCCGCGCTTCGCCGCCGCCACGAGAAGCGGCGTGAGAAGCGGGTTGTAGACGATGTCGGTGACGACGGCGTCCTGAGGCAGAGCGCCGAGGTCGATGTCGAGCGGCGCCTGCCCCGTCATGCCGAGGCTCGTCGTGTTGATGAGGAGTCCGCAGGTCGCCAAGGCGTCGTTGCGCCTGTCCCAATCAATGACCTGGACTCGCGGTCCGAATCGATGGGCCAGGCTCTCCGCCCGCTTCCACGTGCGGTTGGCGAGGAAGATCTTGGCATCGGTCGCCCTGATCAGGCCGTACAGGATGGCGCGCGCGGCGCCGCCGGCGCCGAGCACCATCGCCGCCCCGAGCCCCTCGTTCCACTGCGGGGCCTCCGCGTCGAGATTGGTCATGAAACCGTAGGCGTCTGTGTTGCTCGCGTGCAGTCTGCCGTCCCCATCGAGCCACAACGTGTTGGCTGCGCCGATGGCGATCGCCGCCTCGTCGGCGGTGCGCGCCAGACGCAGCGCCGCCTCCTTGTGCGGCAAGGTCACATTGGCCCCCACATAGCCGTGCTCTGCGAGCGCCTCCACGAACGCAGGAAAATCCTCGGGCCGTACCGCCTCCTTCTCGTACACGCCGTCGATCCCGTAGTGCTGGAGCCAATAGCGGTGGATGAGAGGCGAGCGCGAATGCTCTACCGGCCAGCCGATGACGCAGGCTTTGGCCATCCTTAAGCCTCGATCACGCCCTCGCGCCGAAGCTCCTCGAGGAGCGGCAGGAGCGGCAGGCCGAGGATGGAGAAGAAGTCGCCTTCGATGTTCTCGAAGAGCTGAATGCCGAGGGATTCGATCTGATAGGCGCCGACGGAGGCGAGCACCTTGTCGCCCGCGGCCGCGAGGTAATGTCCGATGAATTCCGGCGAGAGCTTCCGCATGGTGAGCGTGGCGACCTCCGTCAGCGCCCACTTCGCTTCGCCGCCGGTGGCGACGGCGACCGCGGTGTGAAGCTGATGCGTCTTGCCGTTGAGGTCGAGCAGCTGCTTGCGCGCGGCCTCCATGTTCGGCGGCTTGGAGATGATCTCATCGTCGAGAGCGAGCACTTGATCGGCGCCGATGACGAAAGCCCCCGGCGCAAGATCGCTCACCGCTTCCGCCTTGGCGCGGGCCAATATCTCCGCCACGTCAGGGGGACCGAGCGCCTGCTCGCCGCTCACCGCCTCACGCATGGTGGCCTCGTCCAGCCCCGGCGCCTCGGCGATGAAGGCAAGGCCCGCCGATTCCAACATCCGCGCGCGCGTCTTGCTGGTGGAGGCGAGGATCAGCGGCGGACGGCCCGATTGCAGAATCCCGGTCATGCTTCGAGCGCCGGTGCTTCGCGGTCGTGATAGAGACGGATGATGGCCGCGGCCGTCTCCTCGATGGACCTTCGGGTCACGTCGATGATCGGCCAGCCATGGCGCGCGCAGAGCTGGCGCGTCTGGGCGATCTCGGCGGCGATCGCATCCCGGTCGACATATTCCTCCAAATGCCCGTGGGCCTGCTCGATGACGCGGTTCTGGCGCACTTGCGCGATGCGCTCCGGGCTCGCCACCAGGGCCACGACGAAGGCCCTCGTCTTGTGCTCGAGCTGCGGCGGCAACGGCATGCCCGGCACGAGCGGCACGTTGGCGGTCTTGAACCCGCGATTCGCAAGATAGATGCTCGTCGGCGTCTTCGACGTCCGGCTGATGCCGAGCAAGATGATGTCCGCGTCGTTGAGATTGTCCGGCAGATGTCCGTCGTCATGGACCATGGAGAAGTTCAACGCCTCGATGCGGCGGAAATAATCGGCGTCGAGCACGTGCTGGCCGCCGACGGTCGGCGTTGACGCCATGCCGAGATAGGATTCGAACACTTGCAGCACATGCTTCAAAGGCGCCACGCAAGGGATGTTCATCTTCTTGCAGGACTGCTCGAGCGCGTCGGCGAGTTCACGATTGAACAGGGTGTAGAGCACGATGCCCGGCGCTGCTTCCACATCCTTCAAAACCCGGTCGAGTTCGCGGCGGCTCCTGACCAGAGGATGCAAATGCTCGATGGCGCGCACTTGCGCGTACTGCACACGCACGGCCTTGGCGAGGGTGACGAGCGTCTCGCCGGTCGCGTCCGAGATCATGTGCAGGTGAAATGTGCGCTGCTGGATAGTCATGTATGACCTTTGGATAACCGGCTGGGATTAACGGAGCAACATCGCCGCTGTCTGATCTATCCCCGCTGACCCTAAAGTTGCCCTCCGGATTCTTCACAGATTCGCCTGTGTCGAAAACATGACGGCTTTTGCGGTAGGGGCCACAATACCCTTTTTGATCCCCAGCTCTAAAGGGGAGATGCCCACAGGCCGTCCAACCCTCGTCCAGGTCGGCGTGTGTTTCGGAAAGCTATGAACGCTCGCGACTTAGCGCTCTTTTCAGGGCAATCGAGCCACAGCTGCGGCTCTTTATCGCCAAACTGTCAAACAAGGCTTTTCGTGTCCTGTCGAGAGACTGGTGATGAATATGAATGTCCGCTATCCACGGACCAATAAAAACAACAGAAACCCTTTTAGAGATTCTCTCTATTAGTATTTTAGAGAGGCACATGCCCCGGACTTCCTCCTCGCAGAGCACGCTGCTTCAGTCCCTCAACGGCCAGCCGAGCACACCGCCACCCATGTGGCTGATGCGTCAGGCGGGACGCTATCTGCCCGAATACCGGGAGGTGCGATCCAGAGTGCCGTCCTTCCTCGAGCTGTGCCTCACCCCTGAGCTCGCGGCGGAGGTGACGCTCCAGCCTTTGCGGCGCTTTCCTTTCGATGCTGGCATCGTCTTCTCGGACATCCTCATCGTCCCTTATGCGCTCGGCCAGAAAGTCCAATTCGTGGAAGGGGAAGGGCCGAAGCTCGAGCCGGTAGGCGATGGAGCTGCGATCGCCAAGCTGGACGAGAAGGGAGCGAGCGGGCGCTTGGCCCCGGTCTACGAGACCGTGGATCGGGTCGTTGCCGAGCTACCGGAAAACGTGCCGCTGATCGGGTTCTGCGGCGCGCCGTGGACCGTGGCCACCTACATGGTCGAAGGGAGTGGCAGCAAGGACCAGGCTGGTACCCGGGCATTTGCCTACCGGGAGCCTGAGACCTTCCAGCGTCTCATCGACCTCCTGGTCGAGACCTCCGCCCGCTATCTGATCGGCCAGGTGAAGGCCGGCGCCCGCGCCCTTCAGATCTTCGACAGCTGGGCCGGGAGCCTCCCCGAGGACGGCTTTGCCCGCTGGTGCATCGCCCCGACCAAGGCCATTGTGGAGCGGGTGAAGGCCGAAGCGCCGCATGTGCCGATCATCGGTTTTCCGCGGGGCGCAGGGCCGCTCGCCGAGCGCTACGTGCAGGAGGCAGGCGTGGATGCCATCGGCTGCGACACGAGCCTCCCCGTCGCGTGGATCCGCGACCGGCTGCAAAGCCGCCTCCCCGTGCAAGGGAATCTGGATCCTGTCCTGCTCGTGGCTGGCGGGCCGGCGCTCGAGACCCGCGTCAAAACGATCCTGGAAACCCTCGGCCAAGGGCCCTTCATCTTCAACCTCGGCCATGGCATCCTGCCGGAAACCCCCATCGCGAACGTCGAGCGTCTGGTCAGCTTGGTAAAGGCCGGCCGCGCTTAGCCCCGACCCCTGGCAGTCTCCATGTTCCTCGCCTATATCAAGGCCTTCCACATCATCGCCGTGATCGCCTGGATGGCAGGGCTGCTCTATCTGCCGCGGCTTTTCGTCTATCACGCGATGAGCAAGACGGGCTCCGAGCAATCCGAGACGTTCAAGGTGATGGAGCGGCGGCTCCTGCGCTACATCACCACACCCGCCATGCTCGCGGCGTGGATCTTCGGTCTCATTCTGGCGTTTTCGCCTCTGATCGACTGGTCGAAGGATGGCTGGTTCCACGCCAAGTTGCTGCTCGTGGTTGTGCTGTCAGGCTTCAGCGGCCTGCTTGCCAAGTGGACGAAGGACTTCGCGGCGGATCGGAACACGCGGAGCCCGCGTTTCTACCGGATCGTTAACGAGGTCCCCACGGTCCTCATGATCCTGATCGTCATCCTGGTGGTGGTCCGCCCGTTCTAGAGAGGAGTTCAAATCTCTTTCCGCCCGTGGCAAGGGTCTGCTATAAGATGAGTCGCATCCAATCCGGGGCGCTGTCGCGGTCCGGCCTTTCTCCCAAAAAAGATCGGGTCACTCGGGCTGGAGCAGGCGTTGCACGCCGCCGTCCCGCCAAGGCATACCCCCCCTTCCCAATGACGTCGCGCACCCCGCGCGAGAATTCGAAAATTCTTATGATTCACCCTTTTTCCGTTTGGAGTAGCAGCGCATGCAGGAAATGAAGCTGCAAGATTTGAAGACCAAGTCGCCGACGGAGCTCTTGAGCTTCGCCGAGGAGGTCGAAGTCGAGAACGCGAGCGCCATGCGCAAGCAGGAGCTCATGTTCGCGATTCTGAAACAACTCGCCGCCCGCGAGGTGGACATCACCGGCACGGGCGTGGTCGAGGTGCTGCAAGACGGCTTCGGCTTCTTGCGGTCGCCCGACTCGAACTACCTCGCCGGCCCCGACGACATCTACGTCTCGCCGTCGCAGATCCGCAGATTCGGTCTGCGCACCGGCGACACCGTCGAAGGCCAGATCCGCAGCCCCAAAGAGGGCGAGCGGTACTTCGCGCTGCTCAAGGTCAACACCATCAATTTCGAGGACCCCGATAAGCAGCGCCACAAGATCCATTTCGACAATCTGACGCCGCTCTATCCCGATGAATGGCTCGAGATGGAGACCGACGACCCGACCAAGAAGAACCATACGGGCCGCGTCATCGACATCGTCTCGCCCATCGGCAAGGGCCAGCGCGGCCTCATCGTGGCGCAGCCGCGGACCGGTAAGACGGTCATCCTCCAGAACATCGCTCACGCGATCACCGCCAATCATCCGGAGTGCTATCTGATCGTTCTGCTCATCGACGAGCGGCCCGAGGAGGTGACCGACATGCAGCGCTCGGTGAAAGGCGAGGTCGTGTCCTCGACCTTCGACGAGCCCGCCTCGCGTCACGTGCAGGTGGCCGAGATGGTCATCGAGAAGGCGAAGCGTCTCGTCGAGCATGGCCGCGACGTGGTCATCCTGCTCGATTCGATCACGCGTCTCGGCCGCGCCTACAACACCGTGGTGCCGTCGTCCGGCAAGGTGCTGACCGGCGGCGTGGACGCAAACGCTTTGCAGCGCCCGAAGCGCTTCTTCGGCGCCGCCCGCAATATCGAGGAAGGCGGCTCGCTCACCATCATCGCCACGGCGCTGATCGACACCGGCAGCCGCATGGACGAGGTCATCTTCGAGGAGTTCAAGGGCACCGGTAACTCGGAGATCGTGCTCGACCGCAAGGTCGCCGACAAGCGCGTGTTCCCGGCCATCGACATCGCCCGCTCCGGTACCCGCAAGGAAGAGCTCCTGGTCCCTGCCGATCAGCTCAAGAAGATGTACGTGCTCCGCCGCATCCTGAACCCGATGGGCACCATGGATGCGATCGAGTTCCTGATCGACAAGCTCAAGCAGACCAAGAACAACGCCGAGTTCTTCGACTCGATGAACACCTAGACGGCGCCCGCCCTCGCCTACGCGAGCTGATCAGTTCGTCTGCTGGCTCGCGTGAGGAACCGCGTCGTCGGCTGACACCTTCGGGCAGAACCCGTCCGGGTCGAACGGCGCCGCGAGCTGCGTCCTGTAGTCTTGCGGGTAATGCGGACAGTCTTGGATGCCGATGTCGCCGACGGTCGGCTTGCGGCGTGCGGCAGCTGGAACGTGCCGAGCAGCCGGTCCCACACGGTGAAGAACAGACCGAAATTCACGTCGCCCTCGCCCGCCCAGTTCACGTGATGCAGCCGATGCACCGGACCGATGGCGAGGATCCTCTGGAATGGCCCTAGCGCATAATCGACATTCGAGTGTTGCACGATGAGCTGTATGGCGATTGCCGCGCCGAGCAGCACGGCGACGTCGACCGGGAGCCCGAGCAGAATGAGCGGCAGCGTGCCGGAGGCGATGTCGAGCGCCTGATGCAGCGGATGACGGATGAAGCCGTTGAAGCCGTAAAGACGATGCACGCCGTGATGCACCGCATGCAGCCGCCACAGCCAATCGACGCGATGGCTGAAATAATGCACGACCGTCATGGTGCAATCGACGATGACCACGGCGAGCAGGAACTGCACGACGATGGGCAGCTCGCGCGGCCAGAGGCTCCATTCCGGCAGAAGCATCGCGCTGATGATGAGGAACACGACGAGCGTGAAGAGATTGGCCGCCTCGTAGACGATGCCGTGGGCGATATCCTTCGCCGTGTCGCCGTGGGCCTCGTTCCACGCATCCTCGTAAGGCAGCACGCGCTCCATGGCGAACGACAAGCCGATCGCGGCGAGGATCACGAGGCCGACCCACACATAGCGATAGCCGGATGACGATGAGAGCAATGGCGAGCGCGTTGAGGCCGATCATCATGGTCGGCACGTAGAAATAACGCGCGAAGCGACGCAGCACGCTCATCGAGACCGTCCTCGAGAGAAACCCGTGATCGACGGTTCATAGCCTGAGAACGTGCACGCGCTGTGGGCAGTTCGCGCGACATCTCGTCCTGGCCGGAACCGCCTATCCCTCAAGAGGATGCATTTTAGCGGCAATTTCAGGCAGCTCAAAATCCGGCCGTTGAAAAACCTCGGAAAACCGCCAAATTTGGCACGATGTCATGCCCGCGAAGGCGGGCATCCAGTAAACTCAAGGGCGTGCGATTGACGGAAAGAGGTCATCCCAGTTGGGGTTCGTTTCCTCGATCAGCCGAACTTTCCATGCGCGATTCCATCGTTTCAGCTGCTTCTCGCGGCGAATTGCAGCTTCGATTTCGGCATGGGGTTCGAAATAGACGAGGCGCGATACGCCATACTTTGGCTGTGAAGCCCTCCACGACCTTTTCTCTGTGTTGATGGACGCGGCGGACGAGGTCGCCGGTGACGCCGACATAGAGCGTGCCCCCAATTCGGCTCGCGAGGATGTAAACGTGGTAGACGCGGTCGCCCATTTGCGGACTTGGTGGTTACTGGATTGCCCGGTCAAGCCGGGCAATGACAACCGGTTGCGCGGGATCGCGCAATTTTAAGTCACCGTCACCTGGCGCGCGGTCTTGATGGTCTCGACGAGCTTCTGAGGGTCGGTCACCGGCAGCGAGCATTGCGGACCCAAGCACACATAGGCCGTCGTCTTGCCGTCGACCGCGGTCTTGCCATGCGCCGGTGACGACGACGGCAGCGTCTCGTCGTGCCAGATCTCCTGCACCGCGACATTGGGCAACGACACGTCGCGCAAGGCCGCGCGCATCGCGCCCGCATCGCCATCCGTCGGCACGATGAGGACGACGAGCGCCGGGGCGAACGTGTCGAGCGCGGCGCCGAGCAATCCGGCATAGGCGACCGGATTTCCGGCGATGCCGGCGGCGAAGCCGCGCAGGATCTCGTCGGCGCGCGTGGCGTAACGCGCCTCGCCCGTCCACAGCGTGAGCCGAACGAGGTTCGACACCATCACCGCGTTCGGGTTCGGCGCCGCGTCGTCGAAGCCGCTGAACGGGCGCACGATGAGATCGTCCGTGTCGTCCGCGGCGAGATAGTAGCCGCCGAGATCCTTGGCCCAGTAATGCTCATCGAGAATGTGCGTCCACGCGCAGGCCTGCTCGACATACTCCGGATTGCTCTGTCGCGTTGGCGAGCGCAAGCGCCGCCATGATCATGTTGGCGTAATCGTTCGCCGTGGCGGGCGCCTTGGCCTCGCCGGCGCGATAGGCATGGAACAGGCGGCCGTCGGAAACCATCCGTGTAGAGACGAAATCGAACGCCTTCTCGGCGGCTTCGAGCCAGTCCGGCCTGTCGAAGGCTGACGCTGCGTTGGCGAGCGCGGCGATCATCAGCCCGTTCCAATCGGCGAGCACCTTGTCGTCGAAGCCGGGACGTATGCGCGTCGCGCGGCGCGCGAGAAGTTTCGCGCGCATCGCCGCGAGCCGCGCTTCGGTGTCGTCATCGCTGCAGCTCGATCGCGTTCAGACGATTGAGAATGGTGTGGCCTTCGAAGTTTCCGTCCGCCGTGACGTCGTAGACTTGCGCGAAGAGTTTCGCATCGTCCGAACCCAGAACATCCTCGATCTCGGCGAGCGACCACACATAGAACTTGCCCTCCTCGCCTTCCGAGTCCGCATCGAGCGAGGCGGCGAACGCGCCGCCGTCCGTCACCATCTCGCGCAACAGCCAGCCGATCGTCTCCGCGATGCGCTGCGCGTAGAGCGGCGTCTTCTCCTCGCGCCACGCCTCGGTCATCATCTCGACGAGCAGCGCGTTGTCGTAGAGCATCTTCTCGAAATGCGGCACGAGCCAGCGCTCGTCGACGCTGTAGCGCGAGAAGCCGCCGCCGAGATGATCGTAGATGCCGCCTTGCGCGATATGCGTGAGCGTGACCATCACGGCCTCGTGCAGAGGCAGCATTCCGTAGCGCAAGCCCGCGCGCCACAGGAATCCGAAGAACTGCGTTTGCGGAAATTTCGGCGCGCCGCGTAAGCCGCCTTCGACGGGATCGACCGCGGCGAGAAAGCGCCGCGCAAGATTGCTCAGCGTCATGTCGTTGATCTGCGCGCCCGCGCCTTGTGCCTGCGCGGGCTTCAGCCGCGCGACGATGGCGTCGGCGTTGTTGCGGACCTTGTCCGGCTCGTCGCGGTAGACCTTGGCCACAGTATTCAGTACACTGACGAAGGATGGCCGTCCGTAGCGGTCCTCTTTCGGGAAGTAGGTGCCGCCCCAGAACGGCTCGGCGTCCGGCGTGAGGAACATGGTCAGCGGCCAGCCGCCGTGCTCGCCGATCTGATGCAGCGCGTTCATGTAGATCGCGTCGACGTCGGGGCGCTCCTCGCGGTCGACCTTGATGTTGACGAAGAGGTCGTTCATCACCGCCGCGGTCGCCTTCGTCCTCGAAGCTCTCATGCGCCATGACGTGGCACCAGTGGCAGGCGGCGTAGCCGACCGAGAGCAGGATCGGCTTGTTCTTGTCCTTGGCCTCCTTGAGCGCCGCCGGCCCCCAGGGGCGCCAATGGACGGGGTTGTCCTTGTGCTGCAGGAGGTAGGGGCTGGTCTCGGCCCCGAGCTGGTTGCCTGGTCTGTCGTCCATGGTCCTTCCGATCCCGCGCGCTTGGTGCCTAGGATAACCCAATGGAGCGACAAGTGGCTGACGAGCTGAAGGGACCGAAGGGCGCAGCTATGGATGCTGCTGACACCATCGTCGCGCCGGCGTCGGGCGCGGGGCCGTCCGCCGTCGCCGTCATCCGCATCTCCGGGCCGCGCACACGCGCCGTGCTCGAGGCGCTGTGCGGAGATGTGCCCGAGCCGCGCCATGCGTCTCTGCGCGACATCGGCGCCCCCGCCATCGACCGCGGCCTCGTGCTGTGGTTTCCCGGGCCGGCAAGCTTCACCGGCGAGGACATGGCCGAGCTGCAGGTTCACGGCAGCCGCGCCGTGGTGGCGGCGCTCGTCGAGGCGGTGCTCGCGATGGAAGGCACGCGCCTGGCCGAGCCTGGCGAGTTCGCCCGCCGCGCCTTCGAGAACGGCAAGCTCGATCTGACCGAGGTGGAGGGGCTTGCGGATCTCATCAATGCGGAGACCGAGGCGCAGCGCCGCCAGGCCTTGGCGCAGTCCGAAGGGTCGTTGCGCCGTCTCTACGAAGGCTGGCGCGCCGCGCTCTTGCAAGCCCAGGCGCTGATGGAAGCGGGGCTCGACTTCGCCGACGAGGCCGACGTGGCGGCGGATGTGAGCTGCCAAGGCGAGCGCGATCGTCGTGCCGTTGCTGGCTTCGATCGGAAAGCACCTTGCCGACCGGAGCGGCGAGCGCCTGCGCGACGGGCTTCGCATCGTCATCGCCGGGCCGCCGAATGCCGGCAAGTCGTCGCTGATGAATGTTCTCGCCAAGCGCGACGTCGCCATCGTGTCGGAGGAGGCGGGCACCACCCGCGATGTCATCGAGGTCCATCTCGATCTCGGCGGCCTGCCGGTGATCCTCGCGGACACCGCGGGGATACGGGAGGGGACAGGCCGGGTGGAGGCGGAAGGCGTCCGCCGCGCGCTGGCCCGCGCCGAGGACGCCGACGTTGTGGTGTGGGTGATCGACGCGACCGCGCCGCAGTGGACGGTTCCGCGCGACGTCGAACGGTTCCGGCGCGATTTTGAACCTCTCGAACGCGACGTTGAACGGTTCGGCTGCGGCTCAGGACATGTCGTTCGAGCCTTGAACAAGATCGATCGTGCCGCGGCGCCGGCGGGGTTCGACGGCATCGCCGTCTCGGCCAAGACGGGCGAGGGGCTCGATGCGCTCGTCGTCCGCCTTGCAGAGATCGCCGCTTCCGCGATGGCAGGTGCCGGCGAGGCCCCCATCACCCGCACCCGCCACCGGGCCGAGCTCGTCTCAACGCGGGACGCTTTGCAACGTTTCGTTAACCATGATCTCTCGCCGGAGCTCCAAGCCGAGGAGCTCCGCATCGCCGCCCGCCACTTGGGCCGCCTCACCGGCGCGATCGACGTCGAGGAGGTTCTGGGCGCCATCTTCGCCGAGTTCTGCATCGGCAAGTAGCCGCGCCTTGAATTGATTCACGTGAAACACTGGCGCCTCAGTGCTTTGACGGCAGGGGCCGGACGGACTACTTACCGGCCATGGGTGCGGATCTGACCAAGACCTTCGACGTCATCGTCATCGGCGGCGGCCATGCGGGCTGCGAGGCGGCCGCTGCCGCCGCGCGCATGGGCGCCGAGACTGCCCTCGTCACCCACCGCTTCGCCACCATCGGCGAGATGTCCTGCAACCCGGCCATCGGCGGCCTCGGCAAAGGCCATCTCGTGCGGGAGATCGACGCCCTCGATGGCCTCATGGGCCGCGTCGCCGACCAGGCCGGCATCCAGTTCCGGGTTCTCAACAAGAGCAAGGGGCCGGCGGTCCAGGGCCCCCGCGCCCAGGCCGACCGCAAGCTCTACCGGAAGGCCATGCAGGCGGCGATTTCCGCCATCCCGAACCTCGAGGTGATCGAGGCGGCGGTCGAGGACCTCACCGTCGACGGCAGCCGGGTGACCGGAGTCCTGACGGCTGACGGCCGGCGCTTCGCTGCGGGCGCTGTGGTGCTCACCACCGGCACGTTCCTGCGCGGCCTCATCCATATCGGCGAGACCAAGATCCCGGCTGGCCGCATGGGCGAGGCGCCGGCGCTCGGCCTTTCGGAGCGGCTCTATGGCCTGGGCTTGCGCATGGGCCGCCTCAAGACCGGCACGCCGCCGCGCCTGGACGGCCGCACCATCGCCTGGGACCGCCTCCAGGTGCAGCCTGGCGACCAGCCGCCCGTGCCGTTCTCGTTCCTCACCGAGGCGATCACCACGCCCCAGGTGCCCTGCCACATCACCCACACCACGGAAGCGACCCACGCCATCATCGTGGGCAACCTCGCCCGCGCGCCGATGTATTCGGGCGCCATCGAAAGCGTCGGCCCGCGCTACTGCCCGTCCATCGAGGACAAGGTCGTCCGCTTCAAGGAGCGCGGCAGCCATCAGATCTTCTTGGAGCCCGAAGGCCTCGACGACGACACGGTCTATCCCAACGGCATCTCGACCTCGCTGCCGGAGGAGGTCCAGCACGCCTTCTTGAGGACCATCCCCGGGCTGGAGACGGCCCATGTGAAACGGCCGGGCTACGCCATCGAGTACGACTATGTCGACCCGCGCGAGCTCCATCCGAGCCTGGAGACCAAGGCCATCGCGCGCCTGTTCCTGGCCGGCCAGATCAACGGCACGACGGGCTACGAGGAGGCCGCCGGGCAGGGGCTCGTTGCCGGCATCAACGCCGCGCTCGTAGCCTCCGGCGGATCAGACCGCTTCGGCGTGACCCGCGCCGACGGCTATCTCGGCGTGATGATCGACGACCTCGTCACCCGCGGCGTCACCGAGCCCTACCGCATGTTCACCTCCCGCGCGGAGTACCGGCTCATGCTCCGCGCCGACAACGCCGATCAGCGGCTGACGCCGCTCGGGGTCGCCGTGGGCTGCGTGGGCGACACGCGCCGCGCCGCCTACACCGCCAAGGCCCAGCAGCTCGAATCTGGCGAAAGCCTTCTGCGCGGTCTCTCGCTCACGCCGGACGAGGCGGCGAAGCACGGGCTCGCCATCAATCGCGACGGCCGCAAGCGGAGCGCCTTCGATCTCCTGAGCTATCCGGAGATCGATCTCCCACGCCTTGCGAAGATCTGGCCCGCGATCGGAAACCTCGATCAGCCGATCGCCGCCCAGCTCGCGACCGACGCGCGCTATGCCGTCTACGTCGCGCGCCAGGAAATGGACGTCGCCGCCTTCCGGAAAGACGAGGCGATTCCCATTCCCGACGGCTTCGCCTTCGGCGCGCTCCCGGGACTGTCCAACGAGATCCGTCAGAAGCTCGAGCGCCACAAGCCGGCGAGCCTCGGGCAGGCGGCGCGGCTCGACGGCATGACGCCCGCCGCGCTGATGCTGCTGCTCGCGCATCTCAAGAAGGGCGCAGCGGCGAAAAGCGCATGACTTCGAGTCGTAACGGACTCGCCCTCATCGACGGTCCTGAATCGTTCGCCGAAGCCTTTAAAGTTCCACGTGAAACAATTCTGAGACTGACGCGCTACGGCGACCTCCTCGCCCACTGGCAAAAGACCACCAATCTCGTCGGCCCCTCGGCCCTCAAGGACCTCTGGTCCCGGCACTTTGCCGACTCAGGCCAACTGCGTAACCTTGCGCCGGACGCGCGACTCTGGCTGGATCTTGGATCGGGGGCAGGGTTTCCCGGGCTCGTCGTCGCCATCCTTCAGACAGGAACGCCGGACTTCCGCATGCACCTCGTTGAATCCAACCGCAAGAAATGCGCGTTTCTCGCCGAGGTCGTGCGCGCGACGCAGGCCGCTGTGGACATCCATGCCATGCGTATTGAAGAGCTTGGCGAAAGGGCTCAAAGCCTAAAGCCGGACGTGGTGAGTGCCCGTGCGCTCGCGCCGCTCCCGCGTCTCTTCGAACTCGCTGCCCCGTTCTTCGGGGAAGGAACCAGGGGGCTGTTCCTGAAAGGTCGCGAGGCAGAGGCCGAGATCGAGGCCGCAAGGCCAGGGTGGGACTTCGACGTCCGCCTTCATCCCAGTGTGACTGCCAGGGACTCCCACATTGTCGACGTCACCGGCCTCCGCGAGCGTCCGGCATGAGCCGGCACCGCACACGGGTCCTCGCGCTTGCCAATCAGAAGGGCGGCGTCGGTAAGACCACCACCGCCATCAATCTCGGCACGGCCTTGGCCGCCGTTGGCGAACGGGTGCTGATCATCGACCTCGACCCGCAAGGCAATGCCTCGACCGGCCTTGGCATCGAGCAGCGCGATCGCTCGACCTTCGATGTCCTGACAGGACAGGCGACCATCATGGAGGCGAAGGTCGCGACCCATGTGCCACGGCTCTCCATCGTCCCCGCCACCATCGATCTGATGTCCTTCGAACGCGAGGCGGCGAACGCGAGCGGCAAGCATTACCGGCTCAGAGACTGCCTCGCCGCGTTGACCGCAAGCGAGGACCCGGAGATGAGGACCACCTATGTTCTCATCGACTGCCCGCCGTCGCTCAATCTCTTGACGATCAATGCACTCGCCGCCGCCGACGCCGTGCTCGTGCCGCTGCAATGCGAGTTCTTCGCGCTCGAGGGCCTCGCCCAGCTCCTGAGCACCGTCGAGGAGATCAGGGTGCGTCTCAACCCGAAGCTTCAGATCCACGGCGTCGTCCTCACCATGTACGACCAGCGCACGAGCCTCTCCGACCAGGTGGTCGAGGACGTACGCGCGGTGCTCGGCGAGAAGGTCTACACGACGGTCATTCCGCGCAATGTGCGCGTCGCGGAGTCGCCGTCTCACGGCAAGCCGGTGCTGCTCTATGATTACAAGTGCACCGGCAGCCAAGCCTATATCCAGCTCGCCTCCGAGGTGATCGAGCGCGAGCGGCGGATCCGGGCGGCGTGATGCGGGGTTCTCGGCCGAAAGCGGCCCAAGCTTGGAGATAGAAGATGGCGGTCAGCGCACAGAAAAAGCGGTTGGGGAGGAGCTTGGCGTCGCTCATCGGCGAGGGCGTCGAGGCCGGCGGCTTTGCTGAGGATCAACGCAGCGTGCCGCTGTCGTCACTGAAGGCGAGCCGCTTCAACCCGCGGCGCAACTTCTCCGAAGAGCAGCTCGAGGAGCTCGCCGTGTCGATCCGCGAACGCGGGCTGGTGCAGCCGCTCGTGGTCCGTCCGCTCGGCGGTGGCGACCGCTACGAGATCGTCGCCGGCGAGCGCCGCTGGCGCGCCGCACAACGGGCGAACCTCCACGAGGTCCCCGTTATCATCCGTACACTGTCCGATCAGGAAGCGATCGAGATCGCCATCATCGAGAACGTCCAGCGTGAGGACCTGAACGCCATCGAGGAGGGGGAGGGCTACCACGCCCTGATGCAGGGGCACGGCTATACGCAAGAGGACCTCGCCAAGGTCATCGGCAAGAGCCGCAGCCATCTCGCCAACACGCTCCGCCTGCTCAAGCTGCCGAAGTCCGTGCAGGACCTCGTGCGCGATGGCGCCCTCAGCGCGGGTCATGCGCGCGCCCTCATCGGACGGCCTGACGCTGCGGCGCTCGCGGCTCGTATCGTTAAGGAAGGGTTAACGGTCCGGCAGGTGGAGGCGCTCGCCCAAGAAGAGAGCGCCAAGCCGAAAAAGCGGAAGGCGCATGGCAAGGACGCCAACACGCGTGCGGCGGAAAACGAGTTGCATGAGGCGCTGGGGTTGAACGTGGAGATCAAGCCCGGCCGCGGCGAGAAAGGCGAGCTCCGGATCCGTTATGCAAACTTCGATCAGTTCGAGGACATCCGGACGCGGCTGATGCGGCGCCCTGGCCGCTAGCGCTCAACCTCCGGCGAGAAACTCTTCCGCCTTGAACAGCGACTTGAACGGGATGCCGGCTTTCTCGTAGAGCTCGGCTGCGCCCTCGCCGCGGTCGAGGATCGAGATCACGAGCGCGACCTTGGCGCCGGCTTCCTCGACCGCCTTTACCGCGTCCATGGCCGAGCCACCGGTCGTGGTCACATCCTCGAGGATCACCACGGACTTGCCGGTAATGTCGTTGCCGTCGACCCGCTTCTGGGTGCCGTGATCCTTCACGGCTTTGCGCACGAAGAAGCCGGGCAGGTAGCGCCCAAACGCGGGGCTCTTCATGGCGACCGGCGCGATCAGGGGCACCGCACCCATCTCCAAGCCGCCCACCGCGTCAACCGTAAAGCCTTGAATTTCCTGAAGAATTAGCTCAGCCATGAGAGCGGCGCCGTCGGGGTCGAGCATCGCCGGCTTCATGTCGAAGTAGTAGTCGCTCTCTTTTCCCGACGCGAGCACGACGCGCCCGCGGCGGAACGCGCGCTCACGCAACAGCATGTAGAGCTGGTTGCGGCGTTCAAATGTTGCTTGATCCATGAGGGCACCTCAGCTCGAGCCGGACATGCATAGGTACGCAGGCGGGCGCCGTCAAACCTTCGATGCCAGCGTCAGCAAGAGGCGCTCGGCGAATGCGCCTTCGAGGTCGGGCGAGCGGCGCGAGCGTCTGACCGTCTCCTGGATCAAGGGCAGCGCATGCGCGAGGCGGCTCGCGCCCCAGCGCCGGCAATGGGCGAGGAACATCGGCTCACGCTTGAAATGCGGACGCGGCTTGAGCGCCCTCACCGCGTCCTCGAGATTGCCGCCGCTCGCTTGAGTCGCGGCCGCGCGATGAAGCTGCGTGAAATGCCTGGCGAGCGCCGATAGTGCGCCGGCGCGGTCGGTGCCCGCGGCCGTGAGCCTCTGCAGCTCGCGCAGCGCCGCCTGCGGATCGCCGCCGCTTGCCGCGTAGACGAAGTTCTCGAGCGCGATCTCTGCCGCGTCGCCCACGATCGCCTCGACGTCGTCATGGGTGACGCTGGCGTTCCCTCGAGCGTAGAGCGCAAGCTTGACCACCTCGGTGCGCGACATGGCTTGGTCCGCGCCGAGCCGGTTCATCAGATAGGTCTTGGTATCGGAGTCGATGCGAAGGCCCGCGTCCGCCAACTCATCATCGATGATGCCCGCGAGGTCCCGCGCATCGGCGTAGCAGGGCAGCGCCGCGGCGTCGCCGAGCTTCTCGAACAGTTTGCGCAAACCTGAATCGGGCCTGAGATTGCCGGCCTCGACGATGAGCGCGTTGTCCGACGGCTCGGCTAGAAGCGCCTTGAGTGAGGGTACGTCGAGCCGGCTGCCGGCGGTCACCCGCACCACCTTGGAGTCCGCGAACATCGGCCGCGTGCGAAGCTCGATGTCGAGCCGGGCCGGCTCGTCGGCGAAGTCGCGGTCGTCGAGACGGACGATCTCGGCCACGCCCTTCTTTTGCCGCGTGAAGGTTTCGGCAAGCGCGGCGGCCCGCTCCGACACGAGCCCGGCATCCGGTCCATAGACCAGGACGGCACGGCACTTGGGATCGGGCGATTTCAGAAAGCGCGCAACGCCCGAGCTTTTGTAGGCGACCATGGGGCTAGGATAGCGCGAGTGGTCCAGCTGAAGCGAGGCGCTTCGCCTCAGGCTCACGCCGAGCTGGCGAGAAACGCCGCGATCTGCGTCTTGATGCTCTCCGCGACCGTTGTCGCGGCGCGGTCCTCGGCATTGTACCGGGCACGCACATTGGCGAAGATCTCTTGATACCGGTTATAGGGCGCGCGCGAGATGGCCGTGCCCTCATGGATCACCTTGCCGTTCGCGGCATCGACCAGCTTGTAATGCGCCTCGAGCTGGTAGACCTGACCCCTGGCATCGCCGGAGATCTGCACCAGCTGATCAATGACCCGCTCCTTGATCGCGATATCGAGCTTGTAGCGGGACGCCGCCGCATAGTTCCCGCCGGTATTGGCGAAGATCAGCTCGTTGCGGACCTTCTGGCCGACCCGGCCCGGGATCGGCTTGACGTCGACTGACGCCATAGCCTCGGCCAAGCGGGTACCGCTCGCGGTCGTCGTATTCGAGCCGTAAAGGGGCTGGAAGCCGCACGCGCTGAGGCCGAATCCGGCCAGCGCGGCGAGCGTCGCCAGCGTAAGGGCAGGCCTACGCCACCACATTGACGATCCTCTGCGGCACGACCACGACCTTCTTGATTTTGCGTCCCCCTATGGCGCGGGCCACATTTTCGAGCCTCAGCGCCGCTGCTTCAATATCTTCCTTCGAGGCGTCCCGCGCAATCGTCAATTCGTCCCGCCTCTTGCCGTTCACCTGGACGGCGATGGTGACCATATCCTCGGTCAAAAGGGCCGAATCGGCCACTGGCCAAGGTTCCTCGGCCACCAGCGTCCGGTGCCCGAGCAGGGCCCAGGACTCCTCGGCCAGGTGCGGCACCATGGGCGCCGACACCCTAGCCAGGGTCTCGGCGGCCTCCCGCAGGGCGAACCGCATATCGTCTCCTGGTTGTGTTCCTGCCGTCTGCAATGCAGCCGAGAGGGCGTTGGCAAGCTCATAGATCTGCGCCACTGCGGTGTTGAAGCGAAGCTTCTCGATGGCCGTGGTGACCGCCGCGATGGTTTTGTGGGAAGCCCGTCGCAAGCCTTCCGCCCCGGCGCTCATGTCCACTGGCGCTGAAGCGCCGGCCGGCGCGCCCTTGGCCGCGGCCTCGCGGACCAGCCGCCAGATGCGCTGGAGGAAGCGGTGGGCGCCGTCCACCCCGGCGGCGGTCCACTCGATGTCGCGCTCGGGCGGCGTGTCCGACAGCATGAACCAGCGCGCGGTGTCGGCGCCGTACGCAGCGATGATGCTGTCGGGATCGACCACGTTCTTCTTCGACTTCGACATGGATTCGACCGCGCCGACGGTGATCGGCGCGCCGGTCTTCACATGCACTGCTTGGCCGTCGCGCATCGTCACCTCTTCGGGGAGCACCCATTTCCCGTCGGCATCTTTGTAGGTCTCGTGCGTGACCATGCCTTGGGTGAAGAGACCGCGGAACGGTTCGTCGACCGCGACGTGTTCCGTCTTGTGCATCGCGCGCGTGAAGAAGCGCGAATAGAGGAGATGCAGAATCGCGTGCTCCACGCCGCCGATATATTGATCGACCGGCAGCCAGTAGCCGACGGCGTTCGTGTCGGTCGGCACGGAAGCCCGCGGCGAGCAAAAGCGTGCGAAGTACCACGACGAATCGACGAACGTGTCCATGGTGTCCGTCTCGCGCCGGGCAGGCCCACCGCACTTCGGACACGTGACGTTCTTCCATGTCGGATGGCGATCGAGCGGGTTTCCCGGAACGTCGAAGCTAACGTCGTCTGGAAGCTTCACGGGCAGGTCCTCGGCCGGCACCGGCACGATGCCGCAAGTCTCGCAGTGGATCATGGGGATCGGACAGCCCCAGTAGCGCTGACGGGAAATGCCCCAATCCCGCAAGCGAAACTCGGTTTTCCGCACGCCTTGCGGTTGACCTGCGACCGTCCGCGCCGCGAGCCGGTCGGCCATGGCGTTCTTTGCGTCCACGACGCTGAGCCCGTCGAGAAAGCCCGAATTGAACAGCACGCCGTCGCCGGTATAGGCCTCCTCGCCGATGGTGAAGGTCGCCGGGTCCTCGCCGGGCGGCAGCACCACGGGCGTGACCGGACGGTGGTAAGCCCGCGCGAATTCGAGGTCGCGCTGATCATGCGCCGGACAGCCGAAGATGGCGCCGGTGCCGTACTCCATCAGAATGAAATTCGCGATGTAGACCGGAAGCTCGGCGCCCTCGATGACGGGATGCGCAACGCGCACGCCGGTGTCGAAGCCTTTCTTCTCCTGCGTCTCGAGCTCGGCCGCGCTGGTGCCGTGATGATGGCACTCGTCGATGAAGGCTTTGGCGTCGGCGTTGGTCTCGGCGATGGCGTGCGCGAGCTTGTGATCCGGCGCGATCGCCATGAACGCTGCGCCGAACAGCGTGTCGGGCCGCGTGGTGAAAACCTCGATCGTCGCGAAGCCTTCGGGCGCGGTGCCATCGATCGTCTCGAAGCGCACCAGCAGCCCCTCCGAGCGGCCGATCCAGTTCGCCTGCATCAGCCGCACCTTTTCCGGCCAGCGGTCGAGCCCTTCAAGGGCCACGAGCAGGTCTTCGGCATAGGCGGTGATCTTGAACACCCATTCCGGCTGCTCGCGCTGCTCGATGAGCGCACCGGAGCGCCAGCCGCGGCCGTCGATCACCTGCTCGTTGGCGAGCACAGTGTTGTCGACCGGATCCCAGTTCACCTTGCGCGTCTTGCGGTCGACGAGCCCCGCCGCGAGCATGTCGAGAAAGAGCTTCTGCTGCTGGTGGTAATATTCGAGATCGCAGGTGGCGAGCTCGCGGGACCAATCGAGCGAGAGCCCCATGCTCTTGAGCTGGCCGCGCATGGTGGCGATGTTGTCGTAGGTCCATGTCGCGGGATGGACGCCGCGCTCGATAGCCGCGTTCTCCGCCGGAAGCCCGAAGGCGTCCCAGCCCATGGGATGAAGCACGTTGTGGCCCTTGGCGCGCATATAGCGGGCGACCACGTCGCCCATGGTGTAGTTCCGCACATGGCCCATATGGATGCGGCCCGACGGATACGGGAACATTTCAAGAACATAGTATTTCGGCCGCGCGTCGTCCTCGCGCGCCTGGAAGATGGCTCTGGCCTCCCAGGCGGCTTGCCAGTGCTTCTCGCGTTTCGGCGCGTCGTAGCGGTCCGCGGCCATCTGTCTTATCCATCCCTTCGCATCGATTCGGCGCGGCAATCGAACCCAAATGCTCCAAGCGGTCAAGTTGCGCGGAAATCGCGCGTTGCGGCATGAGGCGCCGCGCACCGATGATCCCTGCTAGGTATCTCTGATGAGCGCTGAACACCACTCCGCCACCGAGATCCCGGCGCGCTTGCGCCTGGTGAAGGAGGAGATCGGCCTCGCCGCCGAAGCGGCCGGCCGCGCGCCTGAGGCGGTCAAGCTCATCGCCGTGAGCAAGACCGTGCCGGCTGCCGTCATCGAGGAAGCGATCGAGGCGGGCCAGCGCCTGTTCGGCGAGAACCGCGTGCAAGAAGCCCACGGCAAATGGCCGGCGCTAAAGGCGCTCCACCCGGATCTCGAGCTTCACCTCATCGGTCCGCTCCAGACGAACAAGGTGAAGGAGGCGGTCGCCCTGTTCGACGTGATCGAGACCCTGGATCGGCCCAAGCTTGCCCGTGCGCTCGCTGAGGAAATGGAAAGTCAGGGAAAGCGCCCCCGTCTCTTCGTGCAGGTGAATACCGGCGAGGAGCCGCAAAAGGCCGGCCTCGCGCCTGACGAGACGGCGAGTTTCATCGCGCTCTGCCGCGACACGTTCAATCTCAAGATCGACGGGCTGATGTGCATCCCACCCTTCGACGAGGAGCCGTCGCTGCATTTCGCCCTGCTCGCCAAGCTCGCCGGCGAGCTCGGCCTCGATGAGCTGAGCATGGGCATGAGCGGCGACTTCGCCAAAGCGATCGCGTTCGGCGCAACCTATGTACGCGTCGGCACGGCCATCTTCGGTGAGCGTGTGCTGCTCGATTAGCGCACCATCAGGAACGCGGTTCCGCGGCGGATCTCGGCGAGCACGGCCAACAGATCGCGGTATGAGAACGCGATGCAGCCTTCCGTGGGCGTATAGCCCGGCCGCGCCAGATGCACGAAGATGGCGCTGCCTTTTCCTTTGATCCGCGGCCGGTCGTTAAAGCCGAGCACGAGCACGAGATCGTAGAGATTGTCTTCGCGTTTCAGGCCTTCCGCGCTGCGGCGTGAGGGCAACGTGATGAGCCGGTTGTAGTTGCGGTCGTCCGGGTCGTCGCACCAGCCGTCGGTGTCGCGAATGGCGTGAACCGGCAAAGGCACGCGCGGGCGAAAGGCCCGGTCGGCGCGATACAGAACGAGGCGAACCGGAAAGCGCCCAAGCGGCGTGCCCCCGTCGCCCTCCCGCTTCAGCGGGCGGATGCTCCCCCGGCCGATCGCCGCCTGCCGCACGCCATGGGCGAGTTGGACCCGCGCCTGGCAAGGCCGGCCCGGGGCGCGCCTGACAACGATGGGCTTCGGCCGCTTAACCCTCATTCGCATTGGGCCTTTTTGGGCCCCCGGTCTTTGTTTGTCATGCTTGTCGCCAGGCGAAGGCCCCCTTACAACCCTTCATGAGGGGGCCAGCCCAAAGACCGGCCAATAGGGACCTGCCTATGAGCAATGCGCGCAAGATCCTCATCATCGATGATGACGACGAGCTTCGCGAGTCTTTGAGCGAGCAGCTGTCGCTGCATGAGGAGTTCGAGACGGAGCTTGCCACCACGGCGCAAGAGGGGCTGAAGCTCGCCCGCAACGGCCATGTGGACCTGGTGCTGCTCGATGTGGGCCTGCCCGATCTCGACGGCCGCGAGGCCTGCAAGCTGCTCCGCCGCAGCGGCTTCAAAGGCCCGGTCATCATGCTCACGGCGCAGACCTCCGACGCCGACACCATTCTCGGGCTTGAGTCCGGCGCCAACGACTACGTGACCAAGCCGTTCCGGATCGGCGTCCTGCTCGCTCGCATTCGCGCCCAGCTCAGGCAGCACGAGCAGAGCGAGGACGCGGTCTTCGCCATCGGGCCTTACACCTTCAAGCCGGCGGCGAAGCTGCTCGTGGACGCGAATGGCGGCAAGATCAGGCTCACCGAGAAGGAGACCTCGATCCTGAAATATCTCTATCGCGCCGGCGAGCGGGTCGTGACCCGCGACGTTCTTCTCCACGAGGTGTGGGGCTACAACGCCGGCGTCACCACGCACACCCTCGAGACTCATATCTATCGGCTGCGCCAGAAGATCGAGAAGGATCCTTCGCAGGCCGAGCTGCTCATCACCGAGACCGGCGGCTACAAGCTCGTCCCCTAAGCTCAATCGATCTCGAAGTCGGCGATCACCGGCACGTGGTCGGATGTGCGCGGCCAGTCGCGCGTCTCATCGAGAACGCGCATGGAGATCGCGGTGCCGGCGAGCGCCGGCGTGGTCCAGATATGGTCGAGGCGGCGGCCGCGGTTGGACGCCCGCCAGTCACGGTTGCGGTAGCTCCACCAGGTGAAGAGCTTCTCCTCGGGCGGCACGTGAAACCGCATCACGTCCACCCAGTCATGGGCGGCCCGGACCTGCTCGAGCCGCTCTGTCTCCGGCGGCGTATGGCTCACCACTTTCAAGAGCTGCTTGTGGGACCAGACATCGGTGGGGAGGGGCGCCACATTGAGATCGCCGGTCAGGATCATGCGGTTCGCGTCCTTGGCCCGGTAGCCGCCGAACCAGGCCGTCATGGCGTCGAGGAAGTCGAGCTTGTGCTGGAACTTGTCGTTGACCGCAGGGTCGGGGATGTCGCCGCCCGCCGGTACATAGAGATTGTGTAGCAGGACGGGCGTCGCGCGGGGGCCTGAGCCCTCGAGGGCGACCGACAGATGGCGCGCATGCCCCCGCCCGCAAATGTCGCGGCGTTCGGCCAGCGTGAAGGGCAGCCGCGAGAGCGTGGCCACCCCGTGATAGCCCTTCTGGCCGGCCACGGCGATATGGGGAAAGCCGAGCGTTTGGAGAGCCACGAGCGGGAACTGGTGCTCCTCGCACTTGATCTCTTGCAGGCAGAGCACGTCCGGCCGGTGCGCGCGCACGAAGCGCTCGATCAGGTCGAGCCTGAGCCGCACCGAGTTGATATTCCACGTGGCAAGCCGGAAACGCATGTGAACGGGGTATGGCGTGATCCCCGAGCCGGCAACAGCCCGCATCGCCGCAAGCGCGGGTTTTGCAGGTATTCAACAGGCCCAGAAAAGAAAAAGGCGTCCAACCGCTGCGCGTGGTTGGACGCCAGAAGCGCGTTTTTTCGCGCGCGTGCCGGGAGGGAAGCCGGCACGAGCGAACCACATCTTCGGCTAGACGGGGGGCACTACCGATGAAAGCGATGTGGTCCGCTTCTGATCCAAGAGATATGTAGATCGCCGGGCGATTTCAACGCCCGTCGCCAGGAAAATTTAACGAGTCGTAAACGTGCCTTACGGGCCGACGCTAAGCTGTTGATTCAGAGCAGAGTTTCTGCCGGAAAGCGCCAGCCGGCCAGCGTCTCCTCGCCTAGCGGAACGGCGAAAACGAATCCTTCGACTGGAAAAAATCGGCCGCCACTTTCCGCCCGGAAACGATGTTGTCGACGGTGACCGTGGTCGTGAGGCCCTGGGCGTCCGTGATGACCCATTCCTTCAATTCCAGCTCCGGGTCCGTGTCGAAATAAAGCTTGATGGTGCCGGCGGAGTCGCCGCCGCTGTCCTCCAGCGTGATCGCCAGCGAGTTGTCCTGGCGCTCGACGCCGACAATGCGCGCGTCACGCCCAAGATCGACGGAGTCCGTGAGCAACAGGCGGAACGGGGTCGATTTGATGGGGTATTTCTCCACCGTCTTCAGGTCCGAGTCCTCGATGGCGAGCGAGGTCCCGTCGGCCACGATGCGCAGCGCGCTCGGCGGCGCATAGTCGAACCGGATCTTGCCTGGGCGCTGGACGTAGAAGCGGCCGGTGGACCGCTTGTTGCTGGGGTCGATCTGCTCGAAGCTGCCTTGCAGATTGGTGATCCCGTTGAAATAAGCGTTGATGCGCTGGACCGCCGCCGCCTGCTCGTCGCCGATCAGGGGCGTGGGCGCATGCGCCGCCTCGACCGCAGCGTCCCAGCTTGCGCCCTCGTCCACCGAAGGCGGGGTGATCTCGCCGACCGGGGCGGCGTTGTCCGCGGGAACGACCTCCTGGCCGATGGACGGCCGGAGCGTGTCTTCCGGGGCGCTGCCCGCATCCTCCTCGCCCGTCCCCGTGGTCACGGGGGTTTTCGGCACCGACGACGATTTGGGCACGACGGTCGCGCCGTCCTGGGCAAGCGCGAGGCTCATGGTGAATGCCAGGGCGACGGGCAGGCCTAAGAGCACCCCGGCAGCTTTTCGGATTGTCATCAACCCCCCTCGGCGAGTCCGACTTGGGTTAGGACCACTTGGGCTAGTACTTAGAGACATTCGATAGATGATTCCGCCAAATCTGGTCAACTTCTTGGCGGCGTGCCGGGCAAACGTCCCTAATAGGGCGCCTCGGCCTCGTCGCCCCCGACCAGGATCTCGCGCTTTCCGGCATGATTGGCGGCGCCGATCAGCCCCTCGTTCTCCATGCGCTCGATCAGGGTCGCGGCGCGATTATAGCCAATCCCCAGGCGTCGCTGAACATAGCTCGTCGACACCTTGCGGTCGCGCAGCACGACCGCCACGGCCTGGTCGTAAAGATCGTCGCCGGAGCTGCCATATTCGGAGGCCTCCGCGCCCTCCTCGTCCTCGTTCTCGGCCTCGTCAGTAACGGCATCGAGATAGGCCGGCACGCCCTGCTTCTTGAGATGCCGCACGACCTTCTCCACCTCGTCGTCGGCCACGAAGGGGCCGTGCACGCGCATGATGCGTCCGCCGCCGGCCATGTAGAGCATGTCGCCTTGGCCGAGCAACTGCTCCGCGCCCTGCTCGCCGAGAATGGTGCGGCTGTCGATCTTCGAGGTGACCTGGAAGCTGACGCGTGTCGGGAAGTTCGCCTTGATGGTGCCGGTGATGACGTCGACGCTCGGCCGCTGCGTCGCCGTGATGAGATGGATGCCCGCCGCGCGCGCCATTTGCGCGAGCCGCTGCACCGCCGCCTCGATGTCCTTGCCCGCCACCATCATGAGGTCCGCCATCTCGTCGACGATCACGACGATGTACGGCATGGCCTCGTAGTCCATCTCCTCTTGCTCGTAGACGGCGCGGCCGGTCGAACGATCGAAGCCCGTCTGCACGGTGCGGGTCAGCGCCTCGCCTTTGGCTTCGGCATGTAGGACGCGAGAGTTGTAGCCCTTGATGTCGCGCACGCCGAGCTTCGACATGCGCTTGTAGCGCTCCTCCATCTCGCGCACCGTCCATTTGAGCGCGACCACGGCTTTCTTGGGGTCGGTAACCACCGGCGCGAGGAGATGCGGGATGCCGTCATAGACGGAGAGCTCCAGCATCTTCGGATCGATCATGATGAATTTGCATTGCTCGGGCGACAACCGGTAGAGCAGCGACAAGATCATGGTGTTGATGCCGACCGACTTGCCCGAGCCCGTGGTACCGGCAATGAGGAGGTGGGGCATGCGGGATAGATCGGCGATGATCGGCTCGCCCCCGATCGTCTTGCCGAGTGCCAGCGCGAGCCGCGCGTCGCTATCCTGGAAATCCGACGATTCGAGCAACTCGCGTAGCACCACCATCTCGCGCCGGTCGTTCGGCAGCTCGATGCCGATGGCGTTGCGGCCGGGGACGACGGCGACGCGTGCGGCGATCGCGCTCATCGACCGGGCGATATCGTCGGCAAGTCCGATCACCCGCGACGACTTGGTGCCGGGCGCGGGCTCGAGCTCGTAAAGGGTCACCACAGGACCGGGCCTGACATTGGTGATCTCGCCTTTGACGCCGAAGTCCTGCAATACGCCTTCAAGCTCGCGGGCGTTCTCTTGCAAGACCTCATCGCTCACGCTGCTGCGGCGCGCGGAGCGCGGTTGCTGCTGCAAGAGCTTGAGCGACGGCGGATCATAAGGCTCGTCGGAGAAGTGCGCGTGAATGCTGGTGTGCCGCTTCTTTTTCTTCTTGTCCTTCTGCTCTAGGCGGGTGATCCGGTAGTTCGGCGAGGTGACGTCGTCGTCCTCGTCGTCATAGTCCTCGTCGTCCTCGTCAACGAGTGGCGCGGGACCGAACGACGGCTCGATGCGGCCGTCGGGATCGACCACCGGCTGCTCGTCTTCCCAGTCCTCCTCTTCGTCCTCGTAGTCCTCGTCATACGCTTCCGCGCGCGGCTTGCGTCGGAGCAGGCGGCGCAGCACGCCGGCCGTGTGCAGGACGAAATGCATGCCGGCGCCGAGCCATGCATTGGCCCATTCACCGGCGGCGCTGGAGCGCGGCGCCCACAGGGCGATGAGCCGGGACGTGCTCGTGCCGCAGGCGAAGAACAGAAGCGCCATGCCGACGACGAAGAACGCAAGGCCGGCGACGAAGGACACGGCGGCCTCGGGCAGGAACGGCCCGATGACGTGTGCGCCGGCGATGATGAAGTCGCCAAGAATGCCGCCGAGGCCGTTTGGCAACGGCCAGCTCTTCGGCTGCGGCAACGCCGAGAGCGCGGCCGCCAGCAAGAGCACCGAAGCGGGCCAAGCGAGCAGCCGCCATTTGCGGCGGTTCGGCGCGGTGCGGGCCATGAGGTGCCAGCCCCAGGCGGCAAGCGGCAGGAACAGGACGATGGAGGCGAGCCCCAGAGACTGAATGCCGAGATCCGCGATCGTCGCGCCCCAGCTGCCAAGGAGGTTGCGGGGCACCGCGCGGGTCGCGTTGTTAAGGCTCGGGTCGTGGACGGACCACGTCGCGAGGCTCGCCCAGACGGCGCAGGCCCCGGCAATGAGGACGAAGCCATACGTGCCGAAGATGAGCCGGCGCAGGCCGGACTCCACCGCGCTCGGCAGCAGCCGCCGCCGTCCCTTTGTTCTACCTCTTGAAGCCATCCCTCTAACCCAATGTGGCGACCATGCGCGCGAGGGCCTCGCGGGTTGTGTTCGCGTCGTGCACCAGCGCAACCCTGGCAAAATCCTGACCGGGGTTTCCCCCGCCGGGCTGCGCTTGTGTGAGATAGGCCCCGGGGAGGACTTTGACACCACACCCTTTCCAAAGGGTTGTCGCCGCCCCCTCGCCACCCCCGAAATCCGCCAAATTCAGCCATAAAAAGAAGCTTCCGGCGGGCCGCCGGTAGCCGTAGCGGCCTTCGAGAATCGCATCCGCGGCCGCAAAATTGGCGCGGTAGAGCGCCCGCCCCGCCTCCACATGGGCCTCGTCGGCCCAGGCCGCCGCCGACACATGCTGGATCGGAAGCGGCACTTGCGGGCAAGCGACGTTCCGGAAGCGGCCGAAAGCATCGATGAAGTCCGGGTCGCCGGCAACGAAGCCTGAGCGCAGGCCAGGCAGGCCAGACCGCTTGGAGAGCGACTGGAACACCACGACATTGGCCAGGCTTCCTGTCTGGCTTTGCGCCACCTCCAGCGCGCCAGGCGGCGGCGTGTCGGCGTAGATCTCCGAGTAGCACTCGTCGGCGAAGAGGAGAAAATCGAAGCGCCGGGCAAGCGCGATGGCGCGGGCGAGATAGTCGGACGCGGCGACCGCCCCTTCCGGGTTCGACGGCGAGCATAGATAGAACGCGACCGTGCGCTTCAGGATCACCTCGTCGATTTCGTCCAGCGCCGGCAGGAACCCGGTTTCCGGGCCGCAAGGCAGGAACACCGGCGTGGCGCCGGACGCCGCCGCTGCGGCGGCGTAGGCCTGGTAGAATGGGTTGGGGATGAGAACGGCCGGGTCTGCGACCTCGGGCTTGCGCGCCAGCGCCGGAAAGACCGCCGAGAACAGCCCCTCGCGCGATCCGTTGAGTGGAAGCACGTGGCGCTCCGGGTCGATCATGCCCGAGAGCGCGGGATAACGGCGTCCCATCCAGCCGGCGATCGCTTGGCGCAAGGCGGGAGTGCCTCTGATCGGCGGGTAGCGGCCGAATTCGCCCAAATGCTCTTGGAGCACCGGACCGACAAACGGCGGCACGGAGGCGTGCGGCTCGCCGAGCGAGAGATTGATCGGCGGGGCTCCGGGCTCGATGCCTTCGAGCAGCGCATTGAGGCGCGCGAAAGGGGAGCGGACGAGCGCGTCGAGGCGCGTCGCGTTGTTGTCGTCTGACATGAGCGCGGTGTTAGGCGATGGCGCGCGCCGCGGCAATCCCGTCGCCATGCGGCGCAAAAGTAAAAGGCCCCGGCGAAAAGCCGGGGCCTGAGGTGGAGCTAGAAGTCAAGGGAGGAGGAGACCTAGCTCAAATTCTCCACGTTTATTGTCCCTCTTTGGTTTGCGCGAAGATCTATTGGACCACCTCGCCGTGCAGGTTGATGTCGAGACCTTCGATCTCGACCGCCTCGCTCACCCTGACGCCAACGAGGATGTTGGTGATGATCAGGATGACGAACGTGGCTACCGCAGTCCACACGATGGTGGCCGTGATACCCTCGAGCTGGATAAAGACCTGCCCGGGATTGCCGTCGAGCAAGCCCCTTGCCGAATTGCCACCAACGGCAGCGACCGCAAACACGCCGGTCAACAGGGCACCGATGATGCCGCCGACCGCGTGCACGCCGAACGCATCGAGCGAGTCGTCGTAGCCGAGGGCTTTCTTGACCGTGGTCGCGGCGAAGAAGCAGCCCACACCTGCCGCCGCCCCGATCCACAGCGATCCGACCGGATCGACGAAGCCCGACGCCGGAGTGATGGCGACGAGACCCGCGACCGCACCGGAGATGATGCCGAGTACGCTCGGCTTCTTGTGCACGAGCCACTCCACGAACATCCAGGACAACGCTGCCATAGCCGTGGCGATCTGCGTGACGGTCATGGCCATGCCGGCGCGGCCATCAGCTGCGAGTTCGGAGCCGGCGTTGAAGCCGAACCAGCCGACCCACAGAAGCGAGGCGCCAATCACGGCATAGACCAGATTGTACGGCGCCATGTTCTCAGTGCCGTAGCCGACGCGCTTGCCCATGAATAAGGCGCACACCAAGCCCGCGATACCGGCGTTGATATGCACCACGGTGCCGCCTGCAAAGTCGAGGACGCCGAGGCTTCCGAGGAACCCGCCGCCCCAGACCCAGTGCGCGATCGGGGCATAGACGATGATCTGCCAGAGGACCATGAAGATCACCAAGGCGGAGAACTTCATGCGGTCGGCAAACGCGCCGCAGATCAGCGCCGGCGTGATAATCGCAAAGGTCATTTGAAAGCACATGAACACCGATTCAGGAATGGTGCCCTTCAGTACGTCCACGCCCATACCTTTCAGCATGAAGCGATCGAGTCCGCCGATATAGGCGTTCATGCTTCCGCCGTCGGTGAAGGCGAGCGAATAGGCGATCACCATCCACACCACGGTGACGATGCACGTGACGGCGAAGCTCTGCATGACGGTGGCGAGCACGTTCTTCTTGCGCACCATGCCGCCGTAGAACAGCGCCAATCCCGGGATCGTCATCATCAGCACGAGAGCGGTGGAGGTGAGCATCCACGCCGTGTCGCCCGCGCTGAGGGTCGGCTCGGGAGCCGCTTCTGCGGCAGCGTCTTGAGCCAAGGCCGGATCGATGTGGTAGAGCGCAAGCAGTGCAAGCGCTGCGACCACGCCGAATAGATATTTGGCAAGGGTCGTCATCTTCAATTCTCCCCCTCTTACAGTGCTGATTCGTTGGTTTCGCCAGTGCGGATGCGCACTGTCTGCTCGACGGGGACGACGAAGATCTTGCCGTCGCCGATCTGCCCGGTCTTGGCCGCGGCGACGATGGCGTCCACGGCTTTGTCGACCATTTTGGCTGGCACCACGACTTCGATCTTGATCTTCGGCAAGAAGTTCACGGCGTACTCGGCGCCGCGATAGATCTCCGTGTGGCCCTTCTGCCTCCCGTACCCTTTGACCTCGGTAACGGTCATGCCTTGCAATCCAAGCTCGGTGAGGGCTTGACGCACCTCGTCGAGCTTGAATGGCTTGATGATTGCCATCACCAGCTTCATTTGTTTAAGCCCTCCATGATTTTGACAGCTGGATGGTCGTTGCCTCTCAGTTCCAGCCGTGCGAACCCGAAAGCAGAGTCAAGCTGCGTGCCAACTCTGTAGGAGGGCCGCCAAGTCCTTGGTCTTAGCGATTCTTTTACGATTCAAGATTGGGCAGCCGGCCTCCTGACGCACAGCAGGAGGCACAAAAATTGTGCAGAATTGGCCTATTGCACGCTATTTGGGCGGTTATCTGGGCTTCCGCTCGCGGACGAGGCCTTCTTGGGCGGTGGAAGCGACCAAGCGGCCGTCGCGCGTGAAAAGCGTGCCGCGGCAAAACGCCCTGCCTGCCCCGGAACTCGGGCTGTCCTGGGCGTAAAGCAGCCAATCGTCGGCCCTGAACGGCTCGTGGAACCAGATGGCGTGATCGAGGCTCGCCAGCATCAGGTTGGGGTCGAAGACGAACCGCCCATGGGCAATCAACGCCGTGTCGAGCAGCGTGAAATCCGAGGCATAGGCCAGCACGCATTGGTGGAGCGCGAGATCGTCGCCGAGGTCTCCGGTGGCCTTGATCCACACGAGTTGGCTCGCGGCGCGATTTTCCGGCGAGAAGTAGCGGGAAAGGTCCACGGGCCGGATCTCGATGGGCCGTTCGTGTTGCCAATAGGCTCTGACCGGCTCGGGCACGCGGTCGATGAGCCGCTCTTTGAGCTCGGCTTCGCTGGGCAGATCTTCCGGCGGCGGGACGTCCGGCATCTTCATCTGGTGCTGGAGCCCACCCTCCTCCTTGTGAAAGGAGGCGGCCATGGAAAAGATCGCATGCCCGTGCTGGATCGCCACGACCCGGCGGGTCGAGAAGCTACCGCCGTCCCGGATTCGGTCCACTTCGTAGATGATAGGCACGGCCGGATCGCCGGCGCGTAAAAAATAGGCATGGAGCGAATGGGCCATGCGGCCCTCCACCGTCCGGTTGGCCGCGACCAGGGCCTGGCCGATGACCTGACCGCCGAACACCCGCTGCCAGCCCACTTGCGGGCTCAAGCCGCGATAGAGGTTCTGCTCGAGCGGTTCGAGATCGAGGATCGACAGGAGCATGTCGAGGGCGCGGCTCATGGGTGGCCTTTTCTCGAGATTTCCGGGTCAGTGGGCCGTTTAGCAGGTTCGCAGGTTTTGCGGAACGTTACCGATGCGCGCAAGTGGCGCGCAGGCGCCGGCCTCGCCTATACGGGAGGCATGGCAGCGGCGCTGAAATCCAAGACCGGCGGCGAGGATCCGGCCCGATACGATGTGGTCGTCGCCGGCGGCGGCTTCGCCGGCGGCACGCTGGCGCTCGCGCTCGCCAAGCTCGCGCCCAAGGGCTTCCGCGTCGCGCTGGTCGATGCCGCTCCGCGGGAGTCCGGCTCGCACCGTGCCCCAGATGCGCGCGGTCTGGCCTTGTCGGCGGCGAGCAAGAGCCTGCTCGAGGCGATCGGACTGTGGGCGGGGCTCGAAGCGAAAGCACAACCCATCTGCTCGATCGAGATTACGGACAGTCCGTTGAACGCAAGCCTGCGTCCGCACTTTCTCGGCTTCGATGAGGAAATGAAGACGGACGCACCGCGCGCCTATCTGGTCGAGGCCGGCGATGTTCTTCACGCCATCGATGCGGCGATCACGAAGGAGCCGGCGATCGAGCTGTTCGCGCCGGACAATGTTGAGGCGTACGCGACCGATGTCTTTGGCGTGCGGACCAAGCTTGCGAGCGGCACCACGCTTGAGGCGCCGTTGCTCGTCGCCGCGGACGGCAAGCGCTCGCGGCTCAGAGAGCAATCCGGCATCAAATGCATTGGCTGGTCCTATCCGCAACTCGGCATCGTTGCCACCGTGGCCCACGAGCGTCCGCATCACGGCAAGGCGGTGCAGCATTTTCTGCCGGCCGGTCCCTTCGCCATCCTCCCGCTCACAGGCAACCGGTCGTCCATCGTGTGGACCGAGGAGAAGGCGAGGGGGCAAGAGCTGATGGCCGGAAGCGAGGAGGCCTTTACGGCCGAGCTCACGCGCCGTTTCGGTCATCGCCTGGGCGCGATTGCCCTCGAAGGCCCGCGCCAGTCGTTTCCCTTGGAGTATCAGATGGCGCGGTCGTTCGTTGCCGATCGCCTCGCTCTGATCGGCGATGCGGCGCACGCCGTGCATCCACTCGCGGGCCAAGGGCTCAACATCGGCTTGCGCGACGTGGCCGCACTCACCGAGACGATCGTCGAGGCGCTTCGCTTGGGGCTCGACATCGGGGCGGCGACCACGCTCGAGCGCTATCAACGCTGGCGGCGTTTCGACAGCGCCTTCTCCGCCACGGTAATGGATGGTCTGAACCGCCTGTTCTCCAACGACAGCGTGCCGTTGCGGGCGATCCGCGACCTTGGGCTTGGCCTCGTCGACCGCGCGCCCGGGCTGAAGCGCTTCCTCGTGCGCGAGGCGGCCGGCGGCACCGGGAGCGTACCGCGTCTGTTGAAGGGCGAAGGACTGTAGCCGCGTGTGCCCGACCGTAGGATGCCTGTGAGCTTCGTCACCCGCTTCGCCCCGTCGCCGACGGGACTCCTTCATCTTGGCCATGCCTTTTCCGCCCTGACCGCTTGGGAGGCCGCGCAGGCGGCGGGCGGGAAATTCCTCTTGCGGATCGAGGATACCGACCGGACGCGCGCGCGGCCTGAGTACGAGGCGGCGATTTACGAGGATCTGGCCTGGCTGGGCGTCACGTGGCCCGAGCCAGTCTGGCGGCAATCGGAACGGCTCGGCGTCTACGAAAGCGCGCTAGAGCGGCTTGGCGAACTCGGCGTGACGTATCCGTGCCGCTGCACGCGCGCCGATATCCGCACCGCGCTCATCGCGCCGCAGGAGGGGGCGACGCATCTCTCCCCCGACGGCGTGGTGTATCCGGGCACCTGCCGCGGCCGCCGGATGGCGGAGTGCGGGCCTGGCGATGCGATCCGGCTCGATCTCGACCGGGCGCTGGCGCTCTTAAGCGGTCAGGCGCTGACTTGGCGCGAGACGGGGCCGGCCCATGCCGGAACGCATGCGCTGGATCCCGAGGCCATGCGGCGGCAGATCGGCGATGTGGTGTTGGCGCGCAAGGATATCGGCGCGGCGGCCTATCACCTGTCGGTGGTGGTGGACGACGCGGCGCAAGGCGTCACCCATGTCATCAGAGGGGAGGACCTCTTGGAGGCGACGCCGATCCACCGGCTCTTGCAGGCGCTCCTCGAGCTGCCGGTGCCAGTTTGGCATCATCACCCGCTCATTCGCGACGAGACGGGCAAGCGGCTTGCTAAGCGCAACGACGCCTGCGCGATCCGAACCTATCGCGAAGCGGGGCGGACGCCGGAGGATGTGCGACGGATGGCGGTTGCCGAGCGCGTCAGATGAGAGCGAAGCGCACGAGACAGCGATCAACTCTCGTCGAGCTTGCGCGCCTCTTCGGGCAGCATGATGGGAATGCCGTCGCGGATCGGAAAGGCGAGCCCCGCGGCGCGGCTGATCAGCTCCTGTCGCTCGGCATCGTAGTCGAGCGAGGTCTTGGTCAGCGGGCAGACCAGAATCTCGAGCAACTTCGGATCGACACGCCGTTCACTTCGTCCCGCGCCGCCTGCCTCGATGTCGTCGCGCGTCATTGGATCGATGTCCCCGAACCGTCGTCGCGTGCGGCGAGCTCCATCTCGGCGAGCGCCACGAGCGCCTCGGCCCGCGCGCGCAGATCCTTTGCCTCCAGCAACGCCTGTTTCTCCTCCGCACCGTAGGGACTCAGGATCGCCAGCGTGTTCACCAGCCGCTCCGTGGTCGCGCTGTTGATGCGGTCCCAATCGGCGCTGAGATTGTTGGCCTCGAGATAGCAGCGCAGCGTGGCGATCAGCTGCGCGCGGTCGACCTCGTCCTCGCCGTGGCCGTTGATGAAGTCGGTCGGATAGGGTGAGAAATCCACCTCGAACATGCGGAACGGCATGTCCGAGGAGACCTCCGCGCCAAGCCGCAAACGGGCGACGCCGGCGAGCGAAATAACCACGCGCCCGTCATCGCCTTCGTTGAACGCGGTGATCCTTCCGGCACAGCCCACGCGGCGCAACGGGAAGCCCTTGCCCTCGGGAGACTCGGTGTCGCCTGTGTCGGGGCCGGGCTGCACCACGCCCATCAGGCGGTCGTTGGCGAGCGCGTGATCGACCAGCGCGAGATAGCGTGGCTCGAACACGTTGAGGGTCAGCGAGGCACGCGGCAGGAGGATGGCGCCGCGCAAGGGGAACACCGGCAGCATGCCCGGCAACTCGGCGGCACTGCTATAGCGCTCGGACACCCCCATCTCCTTGGCCTTATGCAAAAAGCAACGACGAAAGCCTTTGACGCCCGCTGGTGGTCGCCGGGTCGGTCGGGCCCCATGCGTCGAACAACTGCACGAGTTGCTTCCGCGCCGCGTCGTCATTCCACGCGCGATGTTTTGCAACGAGTGTCAGCAGCTCGTTGAGCGCGCCCTCACGGTCGCCTTTGGCGTTCAGCGCGAGCGCGAGATCGAACCGCGCCTGCGCATCGCTCGGGTCCGCCTCGACCTTAGCGCGCAAGCTCTCCACGTCGCCCGCCTGGGCCGACTTGCGGGCAAGCTCAAGCGCCGCGCGGGCGCTTGCCACCGGCGCACTCTCGGCCTTGGCCGGCGGCACCAGCGCCAAGGTCTGCTCGGCGCGGGCGAGGTCGCCGGTCTTGATGTAGCACTTGGCGAGCCCGGCTGCGGCTTGCGCATTCTCCGCGTCGTTTTGCAGGATTTCACCGAATGTCTGCGCGGCCGTGTTCACGTCGCCGGCCGCGAGTGCCGCTTCCGCGGCCTCGATGTTGGCGCCGCTATCGGCTGTCTCGGCGGTCAACCGGGCGATGAACTCATTGACCCGCGATTCCGGCAGCGCGCCCATGAAGCCGTCCACAGGCCTGCCGTCCTGGAAGGCAAACACGGCCGGAATCGATTGCACGCCCATCTGACCCGGGATCTCCGGGTGCTCGTCGATATTGAGCTTCACCAAGCGGACGGCACCTTTGGCCGCGCGTACCGCCTTCTCCAGAATCGGCGTGAGCTGCCGGCACGGGCCGCACCATGGCGCCCAGAAGTCGACCAGCACCGGCACCTCGCGCGAGGCGTCGATGACGTCGCGCATGAAGTCCTGTGTGGTGGTGTTCTTGATGAGGTCGGCGGCGTTGCCCGCGCCACCCTCACTGAAGATCGGGGTATCTACGCTCATGCTCACTATCCGGGATGGCCTTTAGGGCCAAGAAAGGTCCCGCACCGGCCGCCGCTCGCCCTAGAAGATGGGCCGGACGAGGCCGTTTGGCAACCTGCGCTTGGCGCGTCAAAGCGAGGCGTCAGCCGAGCGGCAGCACCCTCGGAACATGGCCGCACGCCTCCATGAAACGGATGAGGTCCTTCGTGGCGATCCGCGTCGTGGCGCTGTTGACGAGGGGGTGACAGTTGACCTCGGCGAAACCCATCAGCGCCTCGTCGACCACCACCGCGGCGAGCCCGCTCGATGTCTCGTTGATCAGCGCGAAGGCGGTGACCGAGCCGGGTTCGATGCCGAGCACTTCCATGAGGAGGTCCGGTTTGCCAAAGCTGAACCGGCCGAAGCCGAGCCGCTTCGCAAGCGCCTTGAGATCGACTTTCGTGTCCTCCTTGGCCACCACGAGAACCATGCGGCCGTCCTTGTCCTTGAGGAACAGGTTCTTGGTGTGGGCGCCGGGGATCGTGCCCCGCAAGTCCTGTGACTCCTCGACGGTGAAGACAGGCGCGTGCTCGATCGTGGTCGCGGCGATGCCGAGCTCTTCGAGCCGCGCGAACAGCTTGGCGCGATCGGATTGCATTGCTTTCGGCGTGTGCTTCGGCTATTGCGGGCCCCTTGATGGGGCCCGGTGAGGGTTCCAATTAAGGAACGCGAGGCGTCTGTAGACAGCGCCGAGGCGATCCACTACAAGGCAAATGACCACCCCGACACCTGAAAAACAAGGTCCGCTGGTGGGTTGGAGTGCGGGTGTAGCTCAGGGGTAGAGCACAACCTTGCCAAGGTTGGGGTCGTGGGTTCGAATCCCATCGCCCGCTCCAATTTCCTTCAAACAGAAGAAGCTCAGGCGTGCATTCGCCCGGTCCGCAGAGGGCCTAGAATGGCCAGCCCTGGAAGCGGCGCTGGTAGGTGGGGCGTTGCGGCTGCTGCGAGTACACCCGGCGCCGCTTGCGCGGCTGGGGCGCGACGTCGTCACCCGAGTCGCTCACCCGCTGAACCTTCGCCGACTTGCTCGTATCCCAAACCAGGAAGTCCGCACCTCTCGGCAGTGTCGCCGAGTTGATGGCGGTGTCGGCGACGATCAGCGACGAGCCGGGCGTCAGGCGCTCGGAGATGTTCTGGCGGACGTCATCGGGAATTACGAGGCGGTCGAGCACCGCTGTGGGATTTTGGCCGTCGCGCAGGCCAATGGCCATCCACTGCGCCTTGGTATCGCCGGGGGCGAAATTCATCACGGTGAAGACCTGCGTGCCGAGCGGCTCATCCGGGTTGCGGAAGCTGACCGGCGCGTCGAAGACGCTGGCGAACTTCTGGCGCACGAACAGATGGCCGTCGGGCGGCGCATCCTTGCCCGCAACTTCGTAGATCTTCGCCTCCACGTCGTCGGTGAAGGCGCCGGTCTCGGGCATGCCGTTGGCTTTTTGGAAGTCCTTGATTGCGTCGATCGTCTGGCGGCCGAACGTGCCGTCGAAATCCTGGAGCTCGAGATAGCCCAGGGACGACAGGACGTATTGCGCGTCGCGCAGGTGGTCGCGCTTCGTGGACCGGGTCACGAGGATGCGCAACGGCTCATTGGACCGCGGCTCTGCGGCCTCGACCGCGGCCGCTGCGGCGCCTGCGACGAGCTTGGCGACCATGACGGAGGGTTTGACAGGCGGAAGGGGCGGATGCCCGTTGGGCGACGTCATGGCGATAACGCCGGAAACGACCGCCGGCACCGGCTGCGCCACGGCCGTCGCGGAGACGGAGAAGATTGGCCCGGCCTGCGGCTCGGCGACTTGCGGCTCGGCGACTTGGGGCTCAGGCACCTTCATGGCGATCGCGGTGTTGGCGGGAACAGGCGCTGAAGGCCGCTCCATCGAGCCGGCCGAAGCCGAGATGACGGGGCTCGATGGGGTCTCCGCCGTTTCGGCCGGCGCCGCAAGGCGGTCCTGATCTTTGGCCGGCTCGCTCGAAGTGTCCGCTACCGTCGGCTCGGGCACGGCTGCGGGCTTCGCCGCAACGGCATGAGCCGTGCCTGCGCCGAGCGGGCCGGCATTGGGATCGATGGCATGGACCCGCGTGTCCTCGAGGATCGCCATGGAGACAGGGCGATTGAGCGGAGCCGGGGTCTCGAGGGTCGCATGGACGGTGACCGGGGCCGGTGCGGGAGCCTCGGCATCGGCCTCGGCGACCTGGGGGGCATCGGGAACGACGGTCTCCGCCTTGGCCAGCACCACGGGAAGGTGAGAGCCGAAGGCGGGCGCGCTGTCATTGCTCGACCGGCGCAGCGTCGGTGTTTGCGGCGGCGCGTCCTGCTTCACCAAAGTGGGCGGCGAAGGCGGGGGAAGCGGCTGAAACAGAGCGGGATGATCGACCAGGGCGGGCGTGACCCTGTCATGGGCCACGATCACGTGCGCGCCCACGGTCGTGATTTTGAAGAGTCTGGGGGCGAAGGAGTAGGGCAGGCGGATGCAGCCGTGGGAGGCCGGATAGCCGGGGACCACGCCCGCATGGAGCGCGGTGCCGGACCAGGTAATCCGGTTCATCCAGGGCATCGGCGCGCCGCCATACATGTTCGAATAGTGGTATCTCTGCTTCTCGAGGATCGAGAACACGCCGGCCTTGGTCGCATGGCCGGGCTTGCCGGTGGAGACCTGCGAGCTCGTGATGAGCGTCATGCCCCGGTAGACATCGACTCTCTGCTTGCTGAGGGAGACGATCAGCGTCATCGGCTGGTCGGTATCGGCGTCGGGGATCGCATCCTCGACTGCGGCGCTCTTGGACTTCCTCGCGTCGGCCGGCGCAACCGCGACGACCGCCGTGAGAGCCACGGCGCCAATGCAGATCGAAAGGAGTGAAAGAGCCCTCTTGGCGACCTCGGTCGCCTCATCCCCTGTCATACGCATACGCAACACACTCGCTCCCCGTCGGAAACCGGTCCCATAGCGAGCCTCCGTGAGTCCCCCAAACGACTCGCGAATCACACTAAAAGAGGCCCCCAAATTTGACCAGCAAAGCCTTCTGTTTGCCTAACGTCCTGCCAAAACAGCGGGATTGAGTTCGGCGAATGGCGGTCATAGAAAAAATCTCGTAACTGCCGGAGCTTAGTCGGGGTGGTTGACCCGCAAATCAAGGCCCGCCGCGTGCGCGTAGGAGCGACTGTCTTCAAAGAATCTTTGCTGCTGTTCCATTCTCGCAACACCCCGCAGGCGGACTTTGCGCAATCCCGGGGCAATCGAGTGTCTGGGACCGCTGCCGACCCGAATCAGGGCCTCGGATTGGGTCCCGGAAGGGGTGGTCAAGCCCGCTTGAGCCTCTAGGTTAGGCGCGGACGAGCAGGGGAAGACGGCATGGACAGCATCGATAGCCTGGCGGCACTGCTGGAAAGCGATATCTACGGCAACGGCCTCACCCAGTGGGCCATCGCGGCCGCCCTCAGCGTGGGCGTCCTGATTGTCGCCCTCCTGGTGCGGTTCGGAATGATACGCCGTCTTCCGGCACCGGACCACGGCGAGGAGATGCACTGGCCGGCGGTCCTCCACGAAGTCGTGGCGCGCACCTGGACGCTCTTCCTCATCATCGTCGCCATCTATGCCGGCACGACGCTGCTCACCTTGCCGGACCAGGTTCACCGGCTGGTCTCGTCGGTCTTCATCGTCGCGCTGTTTATTCAGCTCGCCATCTGGGCCGACTGCATCGCCGGCGCCGTGCTCGCTTGGCGGCTTGCACCCGTTAGGGGCAAGGGCCGCTCGGCAATGCGCAACGCGCTTTCGCTGATCCAGTTCATCGTGCGCGTGGCCGTATGGTCGATCGCACTCCTGCTCATCTTCCAGAACCTAGGCTTCGACATCACCGCGCTCGTTGCCGGTCTCGGCGTCGGCGGTATCGCCGTGGCCCTCGCCGCCCAGAGCGTGCTCGGCGATCTCTTCTCCTCGCTCGCCATCGTGCTCGACCGGCCCTTCGAGGTCGGCGACTTCATCGTGTTCGGCGACCAGAACGGCACTGTCGAGAAGATCGGCATCAAGACCACGCGCATCCGGGCCTTGTCCGGAGAGCAGATCGCCGTTTCGAACAGCGACCTCGTCACAACACGCGTCCACAACTTCAAGCGCATGAGCGAGCGCCGTATCGTCCTCGTGCTTGGCGTGACCTATGACACCCCGCCGGAGACGCTCGAGCGCATTCCGGGCATGGTGAAGGAGATCGTCGAGAAGCAAGAGCAGGCCCGGTTCGATCGGGCGCATTTCCGCAGCTTCGGCGACTCCGCATTGGAGTTCGAGACCGTCTACTGGGTGCTCAGCCCCGACTACACGGTCTACATGGACGTCCAGCAGGCCATCAATTTCGCAATCCTGCGCGCCTTCCAAGAGGAGGGAATCGGGTTCGCGTTTCCGACGACGACGTTCGACGTGCCGGGCTTGGCCGAGTTGGTGTCCGCCGTCCGGGCGAGGGGAAGCGAGGCGGAGCCGCCCGTATCCGCGGAAGCCGGTTAGCAGGATCTGCCATGGAAAGCGCTTGCCACCGTGCCGCGCGCTCAATACACGAAGTGCGGTTCGAGGCTTGAGGTTCGAGCCCTAAGGGAGGAAGTCATGCTGGCATCGATGCGCGTCCGGCCGGGCGGGGTATCCCGGGCAATCTGCCTCCTGCTTGTTGGGCTGGCCCTTGCCGGCTGCGGCATCAACACGATCCCAACCCTCGATGAGCGGGCCAAGGCGTCGTGGAGCGAGGTGCTGAACCAGTATCAGCGCCGGGCCGACCTGATCCCCAATCTCGTCGAGACCGTGAAGGGCTTCGCCGCGCAGGAGAGCAAGGTGCTCACCGAGGTGATCGAGGCGCGCGCCAAGGCGACGCAAGTGCAGATTCCCCCGGACATCCTCACCAACAAAGACGCGTTCGACAAATTCCAGAATGCGCAGGGCAATCTCTCCGGCGCGCTGGGCCGTCTGCTCGTCGTCGTCGAGCGCTATCCCGAGCTCAAGTCGAACCAGAATTTCTTGGTGCTTCAGTCGCAGCTCGAGGGGACCGAGAACCGCATCGCCATTGCGCGGCGCGACTACATTGCGGCGGTGAAGGATTACAACACGGAGCTCCGGACCATCCCCGGCCGCTGGTGGCGGGCGCTGCTCTATCCGGACGCCGAGCCCATGCAGAACTTCACCGTCTCGGAGGAGACGACCAAGGTTCCGGATGTGAAGTTCTAGCGCCGACGGCGTGGTCAAACCGAGGGCCCTATGGCCTCCATGTCCTTGCGCAGTTGCTTGGCTGCCGCCTTCGTAGTGGTTGGCCTTGCGTGCCTGCCGGCGGCTGCCGAGCCGAACTTCCCGGCGCTCACCGGCCGCGTCGTCGATGACGCCAATCTGTTGAGCTCCGGGGACGAAGCGGCGATGACGGCGGAGCTGAAAGCGCTCGAGGACAAGAGCTCCGACCAGCTCGTTGTGGTGACGCTTCCGTCCTTGCAAGGCTACCCCATCGAGGACTTCGGCTATCAGCTTGGCCGTCATTGGGGCATCGGCACGGCCAAGCTCAACAACGGTGTGCTCCTCATCGTCGCCCCGAACGAGCGCAAGGTGCGCATCGAGGTGGGCTATGGGCTCGAGCCGATCCTCACCGACGCGCTCACCAAGATCATCATCGAGAATGCGATCCTGCCCCGCTTCCGCGCCGGCGACTTTGCCGGCGGCATCAAGGACGGGGTGCGCGACATTACGAGCGTGCTCACCGGTGACGCGGCGGAGGTCGAGGAGCGCGCCAAGGCCCGGCCCGATGCCGACAATAACGCGGTCGACTGGGTGTTCATCCTCGTCTGGATCCTCATCATCGCATGGGTGATTTGGAACATGCAGCGCAGCGCCCGTCTCGCCGACAGCACCGGGCGGCATCGGGGATCGGGGTGGAGCAGCGGCTCAACTGGCAGCGGCTCGGGCGGCAGTGGCTGGAGTAGCGGTGGAGGCGGCGGCTGGAGCAGCGGTGGTGGCGGCTTTTCCGGCGGCGGCGGCAGCTTCGGCGGCGGCGGCTCCTCGGGCAGCTGGTAGGAGCGCGGCGCCATGCGACCCTTCACCCCAGAAGAACATGCCGTGATCTCCGACGCCATCACCCGCGCCGAGGAGCACACGAGCGGCGAGATCGTGGTGGTGGTGGCGCGTGCGTCCGCCGGCTACCGGACCTTCGCCCTGATGTGCGCCGCGCTCCTCGCCCTCGCCGTGCCGTTGCCCTTCATCTATTTCAGCAAATGGCCGGTCGAGTACATCTACCTGGCGCAGATGATCGTGTTCGCCGTGGCCGCGATCCTCTCGCAGTGGGAACCCTTGCGCATCGCCATCACGCCGGGATCGATCAAGCGCGCTCGCGCGCATCAGCGCGCCATCGAGCAGTTCCTCGTGCAGAACCTGCACACCACCCTTGGGCGCACCGGCGTCCTCATCTACGTCTCTATCGCCGAGCGCTACGCCGAGGTGATCGCCGACGACGGCATCTACCGCAAGGTGACGCCGGAAGTGTGGGATGCGCTGATCGCGGCGCTCACCATGAATATCGGCAGAGGCGCGCATGTCGAAGGCTTCGTCGCCGCGATCGAGACGTGCGGCGCGATCCTCGCCGAGCATTTCCCGCCCGAGACCGGCGACCGCGACGAGCTGCCTAACCATCTGATCGTGCTCGATGTCGTCGAGCCCGCCTAAAGCAAAAGAGCGCACGAGCACGAGCGGCCTCGTCGGCTGGGTGCTGTTCGATTGGGCGTCGCAGCCGTTCTACACGCTCGTCGTCACGTTTCTGTTCGCGCCCTATTTCGTGAACGGCTTCGTCACCGACCCGGCCCATGGCCAGACGCTGTGGGCCTATGCCACCGGCAGCGCGCAGCTGATCGCGGCCGCGCTCGCACCGGTGCTCGGCGCCATCGCCGATGCTGGCCTGCCGCGGAAACCTTGGATCGCCGGGTTCTCCGTGCTGCTCGTCGCCGGCTTGAGCGGTCTGTGGTTCGCAATTCCCCACGAGCTGTGGCTCCTCCCCGTGGTGCTCATCTCCTTCGGCATCGCCACCATCGGCGCCGAGCTCGCCACCGTGTTCACCAACGCCATGATGCCGGGGCTCGTGTCCGGCAAGCGGCTCGGCACCTTGTCGGGCATCGGCTGGGCGACCGGCTATGTCGGCGGTCTGGTGAGTCTCGTGCTTGTCGCGGGGCTTCTGGTCGCCGATCCCAATACCGGCAAGACGCTGCTCGGCCTGCCGCCGCTCCTGCCGCTCGATGCCGCGACCCGCGCCGGCGACCGCCTTGTCGGCCCGTTCTCGGCCCTCTGGTATCTCGTGTTCGTCCTGCCGCTGTTTCTGTTCACGCCGGACCGCCCGGACAAGGCCGTGCGCGGCAGCGTCGTACAGGCGGGCCTCGGCCAGCTCGCCCGCGCGGTGAAGGACCTCGTGCGCAATCACGGCACCATCGCGCTCTTTCTTTTCGCGCGCATGCTCTATGCCGACGGGCTCGGCGCCGTGTTCGCCTTCGGCGGCATCTATGCCGCAAGCGTGTTCGGCTGGGGCGCGACCCAGCTCGGTCTGTTCGGCATCGTGCTCACCCTCGCCGGCACGATCGGCGCGGCTATCGGCGGTTTCCTCGACGACCGCGCCGGCTCGAAGCCGGTGATCGTGGTGGCGCTGTGCCTCTTCATCGTCGCGTCCGTGGGTGTGCTCTCCATCGACCCGGACGAGATCCTGTTCTTCATTCCCGTCGCGCCGAAGGTCGCTGGCAGCGGGACGTTTTCGTCCGTAGGCGAGCAGGCCTATCTCGCCTTCGCCATTCTCATCGGGCTGGCGTCGGGTCCGATCCAGGCGTCGAGCCGCACGCTTCTGGCGCGGCTCTGCCCGCCCGGCAAGACCACGGAATTCTTCGGCTTCTACGCCTTCTCGGGAAAGATCACCGCGTTTGCCGCACCCCTTGCCATCGGTGCCGTCACCGCGGCGACCGACAGCCAGCGCCTTGGCATCTCGGCCGCCCTCGCCTTTCTGATCGTAGGCCTGCTTCTGCTGCTCCGCGTGCGTGCGCCATAGTAAAGTGGCGGCATTCGCGTTAAGTTCGTCTCACGGGGGCGCGAACTCTTAGATCGGGGGCGACCATGAGATATTTAGCAATCGTTGCGGCCTTGTTTGCGGCATGCCTCTTTGCGGCTTGCGAAAAGCCGGAAGAATCCAAGAAGGAACCCGCCGAGCAGCCCGCCACGGAGCAGCCTTCGGCCGAGCAGCCGCCGGCGGAACAGCCTTCAGCGGAAGAACCAGCGGCCGAAGAGCCGTCAGCCGAAGTGCCGGTGATGGAGGAAGAGACCGAGACCATCGTGGTCGCGCCGACCGTCTCCGAGGATGCGCCGAACGAACCGTCCCAGGGCGAGCCGCCATCCGCATCGCAGCCGCAGCCGGTCTATCCCGAGGGCGAGCCGGGTGCGTCTGAAGGCGCGATGGGCACGGAAGAGCCCGCAGCCGGAGCGCCGGCCGCCGAAGAGCCCGCGATGATGGAAGAAGAGACCGAGACCATCGTGGTCGCGCCGACCGTGTCCGAGGATGCGCCGAACGAGCCGTCCAAGGGGGAGCCGCCCTCCGCATCGCAGCCGCAGCCCGTCCATCCCGATGAAGGAGCCACGGAAGAGCCAGCCGGGGGGATGATGGAGGAAAAAGGCATGATGGAAGACGGCGGGATGATGGAGGAAGAGACCGAGACCATCGTGGTCGCTCCCACCGTCGCCGAGGATGCGCCGAGCGAGCCGTCCCAGGGCGAGCCGCCGTCAGCGAACCAGCCGCAGCCCGCCTATCCTGACGGCGAGCCGGAAGGGCTTTAGCGCGGGATTTGAAGGGCGTAGAATGAAGGACGCCGCCGCCTCGACGCCGCACGGCAGGAACCGTGCGGCGCGAAACGGCGTTGCACCCGGAACGCGCCGCCACGCGCGGCGGGCAAGCACGCCGTAGTACAGAGGTATTCGCCATGACAGTCGCGTCGACGGCACGGCATGCCGAAGCGATGAAAACGACCGACTTTCGCTTTCTCGTTGAGGCCGATCCCGACCATGTCGTGTTGGAGTTTGATACGCAAACCGAGCAGACCGAGGTCTATCTCACCAAAGGGCAACTCGAGCGCCTCGTTTACGAGGCCGAGGCCGCGGTCGGAAAGCTGAAGTGCCGCGAGAAACTGGCCGAGAGGGCTAAGTAACACGCCGCCGCGAGCGACCTCGCAAGCCCCGCTATTCGGACGCGTTGCGCCGGGCGCGATAAGCGCACAACTCCTCTGCCGTTTCGATCTGGCGTTTGACCGCTGCGAAGTCCGCCTCGCGAAAGCGCCCTCAACGGTCGAGGTGGTGTGGCCTAACGCCGGCCGAACAGGCGCTTGAACAGGCCGCCGCGCCTCTGCGGTTGCGCGTCGGAATCGTCGGCGACCAGGTCATTCGGACGGGACTTGGCGCGCGCCGGCGCGGCGGGCGAGACGTAGTCGCCCCCCGGCGTGGCTCCGGCCAGTACGACCTTCGTGCGGTCGAGGCCGTTCTCGGCGACGAGGTTATAAAGAGTCGTGGCATTCTTCGGCGAGATGCGCACGCAGCCATGGGAGGCGGGGTGGCCCAGATGCTTGACGTCGTAGCTGCCGTGGATCGCGTGGCCCTCCTTCGTAAAGAAGATGGCATGAGGCATCGGCGCATTGTCCCATTGCTTGGAGTACCAGATCTCATTCATGGAGCCCGGCGTATAGCTTCCCGACGGTGTCGAGTAGCCTGGGCGCCCGGTCGAGACTGGCCACGTGTATTTTGTCTTGCCATCGACGCTCACCACCATCTTCTGCTTGGCCTTGTCGATGTTGATGAGGATCTCGGAGGGAGCAGGTGCCGCCACGTCGACCGGGACCGGGTCCAGCTTGGCGTCGCACACATTGGCGTTGTTGTCCCACGGAAGACCGGCGCGTTCGCAGGCCGCTCGGGTCAGGGGCTGACCCGTGCTGGCGGCCGGCGACTCAAGCGCTGCCGTGTTTTGCGGCGCTTGTGAAGGCTCTGAGGCACACACATTGGCGTTGTCGTCCCACATCAGGTGGGCCGAGTCGCAAGCAGCACGCGTCAAAGGCTGCGGACCGTCATACGCCTGCGCCGGTGTGACGGCACAGCCGCAGAGAATTACGAGGGTGGCGGCAAGAAATCTCACGTCTTATCTCCTCTCTAGAATACGCGCAGAGAAGACTGGTCGTCCCCTCGATAGATAACGGCCCGGGCGCGGAAGAGTTGCACCTCTTGGTCGGCCATTTCGGGTAGCGGCTCGAAGCGAATCTACCCTGGCGCCCGTTAAGGCAATCTGACGCTGCTGGCCGAAAAGGATGAACCTTGCGTGAAAGACGGGATTGGCAGAAGCCCACAGCCGCCAGCGCAGCATGGTGAGGCTTGTCCGCACTGGGCTATGGAGCGGTCTTCACCTGAAGCTCAATGGAGCGTGGATTTCGAGAACACGTTCATGACGATCACGCCTGCCGTAATGAGGACGATGCCGATGAGCGCCGGCACGTCCAGCGCCTGCTTGGACCAGACCCAGGCAACGGCCGTGATCAGGACGATCGCCAATCCCGACCAGATGGCATAGACGATCCCGGCCGGCATCGTGCGAAGCGGAAACGAGAGGAGCCAAAACGCGGCGACGAAGCAAACGACCGAGATGATGCTGGGGACCGGCTTCGTGAGACTTTCCGATTCGGCGAGCGCGATGGTGGCGATCACTTCGGCCAGGATCGCTCCGGCCAGGCACAAGTAGATCGTGACTCGAGTCATGAAGCTCTCCCGATCGGCGCGTCGTCATTGGTGCCGGAAATGGCGCATGCCGGTGAATACCATGGCGCGGGCGGCACCGGCGGCGGAAAGTCCTTCCACGTCACCGCGCCAAGAGGCTCTTTAGCTTCTCCCATTCGCGCCCGAATGCGCTCCAGTCTCCCCGCCGGAGTGCTTGATCGGCCGCGGAGAGGGCGTCTCGTGCCTCGTCCGTCGGCGCTTGAGGGGCCTCCGGCACCCCTTGCGCGGTCGGTGGTTGCTGACCCAGCACGACTTGCAGGGCCTGCGCCAGCGTCGGTTCCATCGCGAGGTGGTCGCCGTCGCTGACGATGACCCGCTTCAGCTGCGGAATATTCGTCCCTTCGGCCAGCAGGAACACCGGTTCGACGTAGAGAAAGGATTGGTCGATCGGAACGACGAGCATATTGCCGCGGATCACGTGGGACCCGCGCTGGTCCCACAGCGTGAGCTGGCGCGAGATCGTTGTGTCCTGATCGATCGTCGCTTCGATCTGCAGCGGCCCAAGGATGAGATTATCCTTCGACAGCTTGTAGGCGATCATCTCGCCGTAACCGGGGAAATCCGACCGAGCGGCAATCCAGGCGATCATGTTGTCGCGCTTGCTGGGCGTGACGGGAGTCATGAGCAGGAACCCCAGGCGATTTTCGCCGGGCAGTTTCATGAGAACGTAGTACGGCTCCATCTGAACGGTCTTGCCGCCGAATTTCTCGTACGGCGTCGCCCAGACGTCTTCCCGGTTGTAGAACACTTGCGGGACGGTCATGTGATACGTGTTGAACGTGTCGACCTGGATTTCGAAAAGGTCCTGCGGATAGCGCAGATGTTGGCGCAAGCCCGGTGACATGTCGTCGAGCGGGCGGAACAGTCGCGGGAAGGCCGCCCGATACGTGCGCAAGACCGGATCTTTCGGGTCAACGACGTAGAAGCGCACGTCTCCCTGATAGGCGTCGACCACGACCTTCACCGCGTTGCGGATGTAGCTGATCCCGCCATCGGTCGGCTCGGAATAGGGAAATCCGTCGGCGACGGTATAGGCATCCTGTATCCAGAACAGCCGCCCCCGGTCGAGCACGAGATAAGGATCACGATCGAGTTTCAGGAAAGGTGCAATTTGCGAGACGCGCTCCCGGACCGTCCGCCACAGCTGGATGCGGCTTTGCGGCGTGAGGTAGGACGAGAGCAGGATGCTCATGTCGAACTGCTGCCAGGCGAACAGCGACTTCTTCCAGAAGCTGTCCAAGCGCACGCCGCCATGGCCGGCATAGCTGGTGTAGACGTTCTGATCGCCTTGCGGATAGTCGAGCTCCTTCACGCCGGTCGGCACGATCTGATAGGTCGTCATGTCGGTGCCGTAATAGATTTCCGGACGAGAGACGGTCAGACCCGGCGCGCTCTTGGGCGGCAAGTCCTCGATGGTGAAGACCGGCCCGCCCTGATCGTTCGTCTCGGCGGCGAGGCACATCGCCAGGCCGTAACCATGGGTGTACTGGAGGTGCCGGTTGACCCAGCTCTTGCCCTTGCCTGACAAATCCGGGGACAGTTCCCGCGCCGCAAGCATGACCTGGCGATAGTCGCCATCGATCCAATAACGATCGACGTCGACGTCGCTGAATGCGTAGTAGGTGCGGATTTGTTGCAGCTGGCGGAAGGTCTGGCTCAGCGGCCGATGATCCCAAATGCGGATGTTGGCGATCGTCGACGGGTTCTCCTGCATCTGCGCCGGGTTGAGCTTCCCTTCGGCCGTGTGAAATCGCACGTCGATTTTGTCCAAGCCGTAGGCCGCTCGGGTCAGCGCGATATTGTGGCGCAGAAACGGAGTCTCCAACTCAAGTTCGTTCGGCTCGACGATGAACCTCTGAACGCCCCAGGGGATGACCACCAAAGCAATCAGCGGAATGACGAGATAGGCCGCGATGCCGAGCACGGCGAAACGCGGCCTGTTCCTCGCCGCGGCCCACACCAGCAAACAAATGAGAGCAAGCGTCGCACCGAGCGCGACCCACAAGCCGACCCGGACGACGTGAACGTCCGTGTACCCGGCGCCGAAGACCACGCCTGCGGATCGGGTCAGGAGGCCGTAGCGGTCAAGGTAATAACCCCAGGCCAATGCGGCCAGCAGCAGAATGATATTTGCCGTGATGTGGCGCAGGACTTTTGCATCCGCCACCACGTATCTCTTGGCATCAAATCGAAGAACGCCTGTCGCGAAATATGCGAGCCCGAGCAGGAACGTGCCGCCTAAGGTGAGGACGACGAGGCTGACCTGAACGAAATTGAGAAACGGCAAGACGAACAGGTAGAAGCCGATGTCTTTCCCGTAAATCGGATCGGGCGTTCCGAAATCCTGGGCCCAAACCAAGCGTAGGAACCGGTCCCACTCGCCAAGGAACAGGAACCCGAACATGGCGGCTATTGCAGCCGATCCAAGAATGAGAAGGGGGGTAAGCCGGCGCGTGCCGGGTCGCGCCATCCCGGTCCTCGAGGGCGTCCAGCCTTGGCCGGCGGGACCCAAACCGCTCAGGAGACCCCTTAGGTCGGTGAGCCTCGCCAGGACCAGGAGATTGAGCAGCACATAGACGAACACCGGAATGAAGGCGGCCGCGAACATCGCGACTTCGGCGAACAGGAGCCGCCAGAAGACGCCTGCGTATCCGAGGGCACGGAACCACAGCAGCTCGGCCGTCAAGTCGATGAGCTTGAGAAAGACGCCGAGAAGAACGCCCGCAAGCAAAGCCAAGCCCGCGGAGGAAAGGATCAAGCGCGGCGAGCGGCGCGCCGAAGAGCCGCGGGCGGTCCAGTGGATCTTTAGCCTGTCAGTCACCGTGTCACGGCTTTTCCGCCTTCAACTCCGATGCGTCGACCGTCGCGCCGGGTGCGGCTCGAATCTGCATTGAAGAAAGGCAAGTTCGGGCGATCAGGGTCGTCCGATTATAGACCCGGCGGCGGCGCTTTGGGCGAGAAGCGGACAGAGCCTTGGCGAGCCCCGCGCGGGCCTAGAGATGAGCTGCCGGTTAGGCCCGCAACGATCAGTGCCGGAAATGGCGCATGCCGGTGAATACCATGGCGAGGGCGGCGGCGTCTGCCGCCGCGATCACCTCCTCGTCGCGCATGGAGCCGCCCGGCTGAATGACGGCAGTCGCGCCTGCCTCGGCCACCACCTGAAGCCCGTCGGCGAAGGGGAAGAACGCGTCCGACGCCGCGACCGAGCCGATGGTCAGCGGCTGCGATAGACCAAGCGCTTCGGCGGCGTCCTGAGCCTTTCGTGCCGCGATCCGCGCTGAGTCCACACGGGACATCTGGCCGGCGCCGATGCCGACCGTCGCGCCATCCTTCGCGTAGACGATGGTGTTCGACTTCACATGCTTCGCCACGGTGAAGGCGAAGATGAGATCGGCGAACTCCTGGTCGCTTGGCTTGCGTTTGGTCACCACCTGCAGATCGGCCGCCTCGACCAGGCCGTCGTCCCGGCCCTGCACCAGGAAGCCGCCGGCAAGCGAGCGGAACGTGATGCCTGCTGCGCGCGGGTCGGGCAGGCCACCCGCGAGCAGGAGGCGCAGGTTCTTCTTGGCGGCGATGATCTCTTTCGCCTCGTCGCTCGCCTCCGGCGCGATGATCACCTCGGTGAAGATCTTGACGATCTCCTTCGCCGCGTCGGCATCGAGATCGCGGTTGAGCGCGACGATGCCGCCGAACGCGCTGACGGAATCGCAGGCGAGCGCTTTCTCGTACGCTTGTGCCAATGTGTGTCCGATGGCCACGCCGCATGGATTGGCGTGCTTGATGATGGCGACGGCCGCCGACTGCTTCGGATCGAACTCGGCGACGAGTTCGTAGGCGGCGTCCGTGTCGTTGAGATTGTTGTAGGAGAGCTCCTTGCCTTGCACCTGCACGGCGGAGGCGACGCCGGGGCGCTCGTCCGTGCCTCTGTAGAAGGCCGCCCATTGATGCGGGTTCTCGCCGTAGCGAAGGGCCCGCTCAAGTGTGCCGGCGATGACGCGCTTCTCCGGCGTCTGCTCGTCGAGCGCAGCGGCGAACCACGTGGCGATGGCGCCGTCATAGGCGCCGGTATGCGCGAACGCCTTTGCCGCGAGCCGCTTGCGAAGTTCGAGCGTGGTAGCGCCGTCGAGGCGATCGATCTCGTCGAGCACGTCCATATAATCGGCCGGGTCCACCACGACGGTGACGCTTAAATGATTTTTCGCCGCGGCGCGGATCATGGCCGGTCCGCCGATATCGATATTCTCGATGCAGATGTCGAAGTCGCCGCCGGCGCGGACCGTCGCCTCGAACGGATAGAGATTGACCACGAGGAGATCGATCGGCGGGATGCCGTGGTCGGAAAGCGCCTTCTCGTGCTCGGCGTTGCCGCGCATGGCGAGCAGTCCGCCATGGATCTTCGGGTGCAGCGTCTTCACGCGCCCGTCCATCATCTCCGGGCTTCCCGTGACTTGCGCCACGTCGATGACGTCGAGCCCGGCATTGCGCAGCGCCTTGGCCGTGCCGCCCGTCGAGACTAGCGCGACGCCGCGCGCTGCCAGCGCCTTGGCAAATTCGACGAGACCCGTCTTGTCGCTGACCGAGAGCAGCGCACGGGCAATCTTGCGTGTCTCCATGAGGCTAGGCGCCGCCAGCGCCGGGGTCGTTGGGATCGACGAGAGGATGGGGCGCCGATTCTTCGCCGGTCTTCTCGATATTCCACAGGATGCGGACCTCGCGCGCCTCGCCCATCATGCCGCTGAGCACCACTTGCGTTGTCGGCTGCGGCCCGCGCTGGTCGGCGAGGAGCACGCTCTCCGCGATCATGGTCTCTTCGGCATTCGAGCTGATCCGCCAGGTCTCGCCGTTCTTCAGGATCAGGGTGACGGTGTTGCCGTCGCCGGTCACTTGCGCCTTCACGCTCGGATGCAGATGAAAGCGGATGGCGTAGGAACCGGCGATCAGCCCGTGCGGGCTCTTGAGCCCGCGCGTCGAGAGCTTGTCCTCGGCGCTGAGAAGATTGCCCGAAGGCGCGATGAGGATCTGCCGCGAATGGCTCACCCCGTACCGGCCCATATAGCCGTCATGGGAGCCCTTGATGCGTAAGTTGTCGCCCTGGTCTGAGAACGCGCCTTGCGGGTTCAGCGGGCCGACCAGCGCCGCATCGACCGGCGGCTGCGTGCCGTTGGCCCCGCCCGAGAACTCGGCGAGCGAGTCGTCCTCGAGGCTCAGCGTGGAGTGCGCCGGAGTGGTGCGGGCGAACAGCCGCCACTCGTCGTGGTCGGCGGACGGCGCGCCGCAATTGATGATCATCGGCGCGGTGCCCGAGCTCATTTCGAAGGACAGGAAGCCGGCATGGGCCTTGGTGCTGAGCGAGGAGACCGGCGGGGGCCCGAGGTCGCAGAGGATGAGCGTCGTGCCGGCCTCGACCCGCACATAGCCGGAGTTGGTCGCGGCACGCACCGGCGCGCCCTCGATGTCGTCATAGGCGAGCACGGTGGCGAGCGCATCGGTCGGCGTCGGGCCGGCGCCGTTGAACCGGGCCAAGGTGCCGTCGCCGAGGCGGAAGAAGCGCAGCATCGGCATGATGCGGTCGATGGCGTCGGTGAGCTCCTTGGGCGGCACGCGGTCGCGCGCCACGAAGCATTGCCGCAAGGGGAGGAGGTCGAGAAGAAGCTCGATCAGCGCTTCGGGATTGCGCGAGATGTGCCCGCCGTCGGGCAGGATCTGCCGCTCGAGCTCCCTGCAGAAGGGCCGCGTGTAGCGATCGACCACCGCCTGCTGCTCGGCGATGCAGAGCCCGGCATAAAGCAGCGCCGTGAGGGTGAGGAGCCGCGGCACCCCGTCCGGCGCGTCGCGATAGCTCGCCGAGAGGTAGCGAAGCTGCGTGGTGAGCGCCTTCAGGAAGCTCTCATAGGCCTGCGGCTCGCCGGTATCGAGAATGAGCACCGAGTTGGAAAGCCAGGAGATCACCCGGCGGGCGACGATCTCCGGCTGCCAGGCGAGGCCATGGATCTGGCGGCGCAGGCGGATGAAATCGTGGACCAGCGCCTTGGCCTGCTCGCGCGACAACTCGCTGTCGGCGGCGCGCAAATGGCGCAGCCAGCCGAAGCCGTAAAGCTCGCGCGCCCAGTTCGCGGACGGCGGCCTGATCTCGAAGGGCGAATCCGAGCCGAGCTCGGCGAGCTTTCCCGCGAGCCCGAAATGGCCGTTATAGACCTCGGTGGCGAAGCTCGGGTCGGCGGTCCTAAGCTCTTGCGGGGCAAGCAGAAGTTGCTCGGCCTGGCTGCCTGGATAGCTGATGGAGGCCATGCTCGAGAGCATCAGGCGGCGGAACGTGCTCGGGCCGCCAAGATGCACCTCTTGAACGCGAGATCCGCGCTCGAAGGCCTGATCAGCCGCCATATGGGTCATTCTCCACAAGCCCGCGCTGAACAAGCACAGGCTTCCCCGCCGCATCCGTACTCCTGAGGGGGGCATTTTCGGGCAGCGGGCGTCCGGGAGCAAGTGGGATGCGGATAATCGTTAACCAATTCGACGAAGCCGCGCCGTGAAGAAGCCGTCCATTCCGCTCCATTCCGGCGTATCGAGCCTGAGCTCGAAGGGGAAAGTGCGCAAAACCCCGCTCGCTTGCGCCCATTCGGTGTCGCCGAACGGCTCGTGGCGCTTGATGGGTTCGATCCGCACGGCCTCGTTCCGTGCCATCAGCCCGGCGATCTGAGACTCCCCTTCCTCGGGTTCCAGCGAGCAGGTGGAGTAGACGAGGGTGCCGCCGGGCTTAAGCAGGGCGGCCGCGTTGTCGAGGAGCCGCGCCTGGAGGGAAGCGAGCTCTGTGATGTCCTTATCGGACTTCAAATACGGGATATCGGGATGGCGCCTTATCGTGCCGGTGGACGAGCAGGGCGCATCGAGCAGGATCGCGTCGAACTGCTCTTGCGGTTGCCAGTCGCTCGCATCGGCGACCACCGTCTCCGCCGCGAGGCCGAGACGCTTGAGGTTCTCATCGAGGAGCGCCAGACGGGGCTTCGAGCTGTCGACGGCGACGACCTGCGCGCCGGCTAAAGCGAGCTGCGCCGTCTTGCCGCCGGGCGCGGCGCAGAGGTCGGCCACGCGCATGCCTGAGACGTCGCCGAGCAGCTTTGCCGGGAGAGACGCGGCGGCGTCCTGCACCCACCACGCGCCCTCGGCGAAGCCCGGCATCTCCTCGATCCGGCCCTTGGGCAGGAGGCGGACGCCGCCTGTCGGCAGGACGCGGCCCGAGAGCCGTTCGGCCCACGCTTCGGGGTCCGCTTTCACGGTGAGGTCGAGCGGCGCCTCGACGAGATGGGCCGCGGCGATTGCCCGCGCGCGCTCCTCGCCCCATTCGGCGACCCAGCGTGTCCACAGCCAGTCGGGCGTATTGATCTGCGCGGCGTCGAGGCCTGCTGCGATGTTCGCGCCCTTCTCGGCCACGCGGCGCAGCACGGCGTTGACGAGCTTGTCGTAGCGCTTGGCGCGCGGGTCCCATTGGGCGAGCCGCACGGCGAGATCGATGGCCGCGTGCGGGGCCACGTTGAGGAAGAGGAGCTGCGCCGCGCCGGACAACAGGATCGGGTAGAGCGTTCCCGCCTTCACCGGCAGCCCGCGCTCGAGAAACGTGTTCAGCACGTAGTCGATCTGCCCGCGCCGCCTGAGCGACATGCCGACGATCGCCCGGGCGAGCGCCCGGTCGCGCACCGGCAGGTCGAACATGTAGCCGCCGTCCTGCGACCGGCCGAGCACCTCGTCGAGCGGCTGCTTCTTTTGCAACACGGCATCGAGCAGCGCCGCGGCGGCGCGCCGTGCCGGCAGCCCGACCTGGAGGTCGCGCGTGGGCGATAGGCGCTTGGCCTCTTTGCGTGCGGTCATGGTCATGGGTTTAGCAGCAGCTCGGGCTTAGCCCCAAGAGGCTTAGCCCCATGGGCCGTGAGCGGACGGCCCGGCTGACTGTCCGGCGGACCAGGGCCCCGAGGGCTCGGTCGCCATGCGGGGCACGGCACCCGTCTCGTCCATCGCCTTCGCCATCGCTACGAGCCGCGCCACCCGGTTCTCCACGCTCGGATGGGTCGAGAACAAATTGTCCATGCGCGCGCCGGACAACGGGTTGACGATGAAGAGATGGGCCGAGGCCGGGTTGCGCTCGGCGGTCATGTTGGGGATCTGGTGCGCGGCGCCGGCGATCTTCTCCAAGGCCGAGGCAAGCGATAGAGGGCGCCCGCTGATCTCCGCGCCCTCGCGGTCGGCCTCGTATTCGCGGGTGCGGCTGATGGCCATCTGCACGAGGCCTGCGGCGAGCGGCCCGAGGATCATGAGCGCGAGCGCGCCGATGAAGCCGACTTGGTTGTTGCCGTTGCTGCGTCCGCCGAAGAAGAAGGCGAAGTTCGCGAGCATGGAGATAGCGCCGGCGATGGTCGCCGTGATCGTCATGAGCAGCGTGTCGTGGTGCTTGACGTGGCCGAGCTCGTGCGCGAGCACGCCGGCAAGCTCTTCGTGCGTGACGGTGTGCAAGAGTCCGGTGGTGACGGCGACCGCCGCGTGCTCCGGATTGCGGCCGGTGGCGAACGCGTTCGGCTGCGGGTTCTCCATGACGTAGACCTTCGGCATGGGAAGGCCCGCATTCTGAGAGAGCTGGCGCACCAGGCCGTAGAGCTCCGGCGCCGAGCGCTCATCGACCTCGCGCGCGCCGTACATGCGCAAGACCATCTTGTCGGAGTTCCAGTAGGCGAACAGGTTCATGCCGCCCGCGACGAGGAGCGCGATGATCATGCCGCTCTGGCCGCCGATGAGGAATCCGATCCCCATGAAGAGCGCGGTCAGCGCCGCGAGCAGGATGGCGGTGCGGAAATAGCTCATGGAAACCCTTCGACCTCCGAGACCGAACGCGCGTCGGCAAAATCCGGCGCCCTCAATATGTTGGAGGCCGGGAGGCCTCGGACAAGAGCCTGGGGAGACAAGGAAAACCGGGCCTTCCGTCCGATCCTGCGCCAATCGCTTAAGCCCGCGCTTACCTTAACGCTTCGTCAATCCGATGCCCGCATGCTGCCTGCTGAAACGCGTTCGAGGAGTTGCCGAACTATGTCAGCCGCCCTTCAGACTTCCGTCGCCGCCCCGAAATCGAGATCACGCCAGGCCCGCAGCCTCCCGACTTCTGACACCCAGCTCACGCCGGAGCAGAAGCGCCTCATTCGCGTGAGCTTCCTGCGCGTCGAGCCGGCGCTTGAGCTTGTGGCCCAGCTCTTCTTCCTCAAGCTGTTCCGCCTCGATCCGAGCTTGCGCAAGAAGTTCTCAGGCCCTGTCGACGTGCAGGCGCGCAAATTCGCCGCCGGCGCCAAGCTCGCCATGATCTCGCTCGGTCACGAGGATGGTCTGGCGCCGACGCTCAAGCTGTTGGGCGCGCGGCATCGCCAGATGGGCATCCGCACCCGCCATTACCGCACCATGTCGCGGGCGCTGGTGTGGACGATGGAGCGGTCGCTCGAGAAGGAGTTCGACCGCGATACCAAGGACGCGTGGACGACGCTTCTCGCCTATTTCACGAAGGTGATGTCGAGCTAAGCGCCGCCAAGGACGATGTCTTAATCAGGGGCCTCTTCGGGGGCCCCTTCGCTTTCTTGGACGATTTTCACCTGCACCTTGCCGTCCTCGGCCACGTAGACCATGACGTCCTGGTCCGGCTCCAAGACTTGCGTGTTGCCGTCGACCGTGAGCTGGTCGTCCGTGATCTGAATTTCATGGCCGTCCACGATGACCTTCATGCCGTTGGAGATCGACTCTTGCGTCATGTCCTTGTAGTGGCCCGCAACCGTCACGGTCCGGTTGCCGACGGACAAGGAGAGGGCCTGGGTCGAGTTGTCGCGCGCGCCCCAATTTCCGATTACGAGCACGAAGACGATCACCAGCGCCAGGATGATCCCAAGCGCGGCCAGTATGCGTAACAGCCACGACATCCACTTTTCCTCCCCCAACACGAAGTCCAAGGCAGGGCCTACTTAAGCCGGCCTCCGGTTTTGACGGTTGTCGATGAGATCCGACACGACGCCGGGATCAGCCAGCGTGGACGTGTCGCCGAGATTGCCGAATTCGTCCTCGGCGATCTTGCGCAAGATGCGGCGCATGATCTTGCCCGACCTTGTCTTCGGTAGTCCCGGTGCGAACTGGATGAGATCCGGCGACGCGATCGGGCCGATCTCCTGGCGCACCCAGTCCCGCAGCTCCTTTTTCAGCGCGTCTGAGCCGTGCTCGCCCGCCATCAAGGTCACGTAGCAATAGATGCCTTGACCCTTGAGGTCGTGCGGGTAGCCGACCACCGCGGCTTCGGACACCTTGGGATGGGCGACGAGCGCGGACTCGACCTCCGCCGTGCCCATGCGGTGCCCCGACACGTTGATCACGTCGTCGACGCGGCCGGTGATCCAGTAATAGCCGTCGGCGTCGCGCCGGCACCCGTCGCCGGTGAAATACTTGCCTTTGTACGTGGAGAAATACGTCTCCACGAAGCGCTGATGGTCGCCGTAGACCGTGCGCATCATGCCGGGCCACGCGTCGAGGATGACGAGATTGCCCGAGGCTTCGCCTTCAATCAGATTTCCTTCGCTATCGACCACCGCCGGCTGGACGCCGAAGAACGGCAATGTCGCCGAGCCGGGCTTGAGCTTGGTCGCGCCCGGCAGCGGCGTGATGAGGATGCCGCCGGTCTCGGTCTGCCACCACGTGTCGACGATCGGGACAACGCCCCTCGCCCACCACGTGGTAGTACCACTCCCACGCTTCCGGGTTGATCGGCTCGCCCACGCTGCCGAGCAGCTTGAGCGACTTGCGGCTGGTGCCCGTCACGAAGTCGTTTCCGGCGCCCATGAGCGCGCGGATCGCCGTCGGTGCCGTGTAGAAGATATTGACCTTATGCTTGTCGACGACCTGCCAGAAGCGCGATGCGTCCGGATAGTTGGGCACGCCCTCGAACATCAAAGTGGTCCCGCCGTTGGCGAGCGGCCCATAGACGATGTAGCTGTGGCCGGTGACCCAGCCCACGTCCGCCGTGCACCAATAGACGTCGCCGTCGTGATAATCGAACACGTATTGATGCGTCATCGCGACATAGACGAGATAGCCGCCTGACGTGTGCAGCACGCCCTTTGGCTTCCCCGTCGAGCCCGACGTGTAGAGGATGAACAGCGGATCCTCCGCACTCATTTCCTCGGGCGGGCATTCGGCCGGCACCTTGGCCATCTCCTCGTCGAGCCACAAATCCCGGCCCGGTGTCCACGGCACGTTGCCGCCCGTATGCCGGACCACGAGGACGTTCTTCACGTGCCCGATGTTGTGAAGCGCCGTGTCGGTATTGGCTTTCAGCGGAATCTTGCGGCCGCCGCGCAAGCCTTCGTCGGCGGTGATCACGAAATTCGACTTGCAGTCGTCGACGCGTCCGGCAAGCGCGTCCGGCGAGAAGCCGCCGAATACGATGGAATGGATCGCGCCGATGCGCGCGCACGCCAGCATGGCGTAAGCGGCTTCCGGGATCATCGGCAGATAGATCGTCACCCGGTCGCCCTTCTTGACGCCGTGAGCCTTCAGCACGTTGGCGAAGCGGCACACATTGTCGTAGAGCTCGCGATAGGTGATGTGCCGCGCTTCGGTCTTGGGATCGTCCGGTTCCCAAATGATGGCGGTCTGCTTGCCGCGCTTCTTCAGGTGCCGGTCGACGCAGTTCGCGGCGACGTTCAGCGTGCCGTCCTCGAACCATTTGATCGACACGTTGGGAAATTCGAACGTGGTGTTCTTGACGCGCGTGTAAGGCTTGATCCAGTCGAGACGCTTGCCTTCCTTGCCCCAGAACTTGTCGGGCTTGTCGACGCTCTTCTCGTAGAGCTTCTCGTACTCGGCCTTGTCGATATAGGCCTGTTCCTTCCACTTCTTCGGAACTTTCACCGGCTCGACTTTAAACGTTTCATGTTCGGACATCTGCCCGTTCCTCCCTACGCGAACGCGTCGTTTTTCGCGCGCTCAACCTAATTTGTTTGCCAGTTGGTGCGGGGGCATCATCCCGCGTTTTGAAGCTCCTTCCTAGACGCCGAAGGCGCCGATCACGGCGCCCTGAATGAGCAACACGGCGAGCCAGTGGCCGCCGTCGATCAGCGTAAGCATAGGCTTCGCGCCGGAAAAGGCATGATTGACGCCCATGGTGGTGATTACGAAGCCGACCCAGACGAACAGGCCGCTGATCACCCCGCCTCTCACCGTCACGTCGCCGAGATGGCCCATCAGGCCGGCCAGCATCAACGCCATGATGAACAGGGCGACGATGGAGATAACAAACGGCAAGGCCTTGGCCGAGCCCTCGGGCCTCATCTCGTCTTTCGTCTTGCCGAGGGCGCGCATCCAGGCGCCGCCCAGCGTCATATACCACACCGCGCCAAGGCCGAAGCCCGCGAGCGTGGCGATGATGACGGCGATATAGTTTATCCCTGAAAACGTCATTGGCTCTCCCCTCTCAAATCTCGAGCTATGACTTTACCTCAGGAGCGGCGTTTCAGGCACTAGAGTGATGGGGGGTCGGCGAGGCCGCCAAGCGCGCAGAGTTTCCGCCATTCCGCCGCCGTGACCGGCTGCACGGAGAGGCGCGAGTTCTTGACCAGCACCATGTCCTTGAGCTGCGGCGTGGCCTTGATCTCGGCTAATGTCACCGCCTTCGGCAGGTCGGCCACCGCCGCCACGTCGACGCACTCCCATTGGCCGGTGCCGTCGGTCGAGTCCGGGTGCGCCTCGGCCACCACCTTGACGATGCCGACGCAGGCCTTCTCGGCCCCCGAGTGATAGAAGAAGGCGAGGTCGCCCTTTTTCATCGCGCGCATATTGTTGCGCGCCTGGAAGTTGCGCACACCGTCCCACTCGGCGCCCTTTTTGCCTTCCTTCTTCTGCTGCGCCCAGGACCAGGTCTCGGGCTCCGATTTCATCAGCCAATACGCCATTGGACTTCGCGGCTACTCTTCCTCGTCCGTCTCGTCCGTGTTGTCGATGGTCCACAGCCACGGACGGATATCGACGCTCTCGAACAGACCCGCCTTGGCGAAGGGATCGCCGTCGGCGATGGCGCGCGCGTCGCGCAGCGAATCCGCATCGACCACGATCAGGCTACCGTTCATGGTCTGCCCGTCCTCCTCGGTGAACGGGCCGGCGAACACGAGCGTATCGCCGAGGTCTTCCAGATAAGCGAGATGATCGGGGCGGTGCGCCTTGCGAATGGCGAGCCCGTTCGGCTTGTCGGTACAGATCAACGCATACAGCATCGGAGATCCCCCTTGCTCGCGATGAGGCTATTGCGGCACCTTGGCTCTGTCCATCGCCCTCATATCTCCGACCTGAGCGGCCGGGCGAGAAGCGCCTCGATCGCCTCGTCGACCGTGACGCGCCCCGAGACCACCGCGTGCACGGCTTCCGCGATCGGCAGCTCGATGCCGCGCGACCCGGCAACCTCGACCATGGCGCTCGCCGTGGGTACGCCTTCGGTCACCGTCAGCCGGCCCTTGAGCGCCTGATCGACGCTTTGTCCCTGTCCGAGCGCGATGCCGAGCGCCATGTTGCGCGACTGGGGGCTGCCGCAAGTGAGCACCAGATCGCCGAGCCCGGAGAGACCGATCATCGTCTCGAGCCGCGCCCCGAGGCTCACGCCGAACCGCGCCATCTCGGCAAAGCCCCGCGTCACGAGCCCGGCATGGGCGCTCTGCCCAAGCGCCTTGCCGACGACGATGCCCGCGGCAATGGCGTAGACGTTCTTCACGGCGCCGCCGATCTCGGCGCCGATCACGTCGCCGCTCCAATAGCAGCGGAACGGCGGGTGGCTTAGGGCGTGGGCGAGCGCGCGGCCAAGCTCCTCGTCCGCCGTCGCCATGGTCACCGCCGCGGGCAGCCCGTTTGCCACGTCAGTCGCGAAGCTCGGGCCCGACAGCACGGCGATCTCGGCCATGGGCAGCAGGTCCGCAGCAATCTGCGACATCAGTCTGCCGGTTTCCTGTTCGATGCCCTTGGAGCAGATGACGAAGGGCTGGTCTTGCTTCACATAGGGGTTGAGCTCGGCGGCGATGGCGCGGAGGTGCTGCGCCGGGGTCACCATCAACAGCACGTCGCATGTGGCCGCCTCGTTGAACGAAGCGGTGGCCTCGATCGCCGGGTCGAGCGGGATGCCCGGCAGGAACACGTCGTTCCGGTGCGTCTCGTTGATGGCGGCGATGGTCTCCGGCTCGCGCGCCCAGATGAGGACGTCGCGCCCGGCGCGGCGAGCGGTGATGGCAAGCGCCGTCCCCCACGCGCCTGCGCCAATAATCCCGACCGATTGAAGCGCCATGTCCGTCCCCCGCTCCTTCATAGCGCAGTTTCGAGGCTTTGCGTGTACTCAGGCCTTGACGCCAGCACCAAGTGCAGGCGGTGCGTCCGCATCGAGCGGCCAGCGCGCCAGGGCAGGTGCTGCGAGATCGTCGACGAGGCCGCGGGCGAGCCGCATCGCTCCCGCCCAGGCGATCATGGCGGCATTATCGGTGCAGAGCGCAGGCGGCGGCACCACAAGCCGGAATCCGCGCACCGCAGCCACCTTTTCGAGCGCGCCCTTCAGCCGTTGATTGGCGGCGACGCCGCCGGCCACGACGAGCGCCCGTTGCGCATCAGGACCCAGCCGCTCCTCGTAAAGATCCATCGCCCGCATCGTGCGGTCGCTGACGACGTCGGCCACGGCCTCCTGGAAGCTCGCGCAAAGGTCGGCGATATCCTGCGCGCTGAGCGGCACGCGTTTGGCGGCCTCGTGGCGAAGCGCCGTCTTGAGCCCGGCGAGCGAGAAATGCGGCTCGGCGCGCCCCAGCATCGGGCGCGGCAATTTGATCGAAGCCTGCCCGCGCGCCGCCAGACGCTCCACCTCCGGACCGCCGGGATAGTCGAGACCAAGCAGCTTGGCGGCCTTGTCGAACGCCTCGCCCAGCGCATCGTCGAGCGTGGTGCCGAGCCGCTCATACGCGCCCACGCCCTTGACGATGAGAAGCTGGGTGTGGCCGCCGGACACGAGCAGAAGCAGATAAGGAAAGCCCAAACCCTCGGTGAGACCTGCGCTCAGCGCGTGCGCCTCGAGATGATTGACGGCCAGGAAAGGCTTGCCGAGCCCGAGCGCGATCGCCTTGGCCGTTGTGACGCCGACGATCAGCCCGCCGATCAACCCAGGACCCGCCGCCGCAGCAACGCCGTCAATGCTCCCGAAATCGCCACCGGCGTCGGCCATCGCCTGTTTGATCGCCGTGTCGAGCAGATCCACATGGGCGCGCGCGGCGATCTCCGGCACCACACCGCCATAGGCCGCGTGCAGGTCGAGCTGCGAGTGCACCACATTGGACAGGATCTCGCCGCGCCCGTCCGCGCTTCGGCGCACCACCGCCGCCGCCGTCTCATCGCAGCTCGTCTCGATGCCGAGCACGGTGAGAGGGGCGCTATGTCCGCTTTCTGTCATGGTTCTTTCTATACGGTCCGGGAGGAGATTGAAGGGGGCGGCGAAACCGTCCATTAATGCGGGAACGTGACCCCTTTCCTTCGGCAGCTCAAGGAGTTCCGCCTTTGCCGGCCCCCCTACTCATCGGCACAAGAGGCAGCCCGCTGGCACTATGGCAGGCGCGGCTCGTGCGCGATCGCTTGAGTGAGGCCCACGGGCTCGGCGAAGGCGATGTCGATCTCAGCGTTATCACCACTTCGGGCGACCGCATCCAGGACAAGCCGCTGGCCGACGTCGGGGGCAAGGGCCTCTTCACCAAGGAGATCGACGAGGCGTTGCTCCGCGGCGATATCGCCCTCGCCGTGCACTCGATGAAGGATCTGCCGACAGTGCTGCCGGACGGGATTTGCATCGCCGCCGTGCTGCCGCGCGCCGACGTGCGCGATGCGTTTATCAGTCGCACGGCGCCGTCGCTTGCGGAACTTCCGCTGGGCGCCGTCGTTGGCACTTCATCCTTGCGGCGCGGCGCGCAGGTGAAGCGTTTGCGCCCCGACCTCCGCGTCGTCGATTTCCGCGGCAATGTCGAGACGCGGCTAAGAAAGCTCGATGAGGGCGTCGCCGATGCGACGTTGCTTGCCATGGCCGGTCTCGATCGTCTGGGCCTTGCGTCGCATGCGACCTCGGTCCTTCCCGTCGAAGAGATGCTGCCCGCGGTCGCGCAAGGCGCCATCGCCGTCACGGCCCGCGCGGACGACCCGCATACGCTCCGCCTGCTCTCGTTCCTGAACGACCCGACGACCGCGACCGCGGTTGCCTGCGAGCGCGCGTTTCTCGCGCGTCTCGACGGTTCCTGCCGGACGCCGATCGCCGGCCTCGCCGAGATCAACGACGATATCTTGCGCTTTCGCGGCTTGATCCTGACGCCAGGCGGCGCAGAATGGCACGATATCGAGGTGACCGGCGAGGCGGAGCATGCGGAAGCGCTCGGCCGTGACGCCGGCGCAGAGGTGCTCGCCAGAGCGGGCCCCAACTTTCTCGCAAGCCTACCGTGATGCTAATGCGTGTGCTCGTGACCAGACCTGAGCTCGATGCGCGCCGTGAGGCGGAAGCCCTCTTGGCGCGGGGGCATGAGCCTGTGCTCGCGCCGCTACTCGAGATTGAGTTCCTGAAAGACGTGCCGTTGGATCTGGAGGGCGCGCAAGCCATCATCATCACCAGCCGCAATGCGCTGCGTGCGCTCGCCGACCACCCGCAGCGCGATAAGGTCGTTGCGCTGCCGCTCATCGCGGTGGGCGAAGCGACCGCATGGGCTGGGCGCCAGTTCGGCTTTCACGAGGTGACGATCGGCCCGGGCACAGGCGCGGGTCTCCCGCCCATCATCCGCCGCGAGGTGCACCCGGAGAGGGGCGCGCTCGTGCATATCGGTGCGGAGAAGGTCGCATTCGACTTGAAAGCCGTGCTGGAGGAAGACGGCTACGAGGTGCGCCGTCCGGTGCTCTACCGGTCGCATGCCGTCGAGGTTCTTCCCGAGCCGGTGGTCTCCGAGCTTGCCGGCGGCACGATCAAAACCGTCCTGCTTATGTCGCCCCGCACGGCCAGGATCTTCGCCCGGGTCGCAGAGCGCGAAGGATTGGTTACCGACGCAAAGGAACTGGTTTGCTATTGCCTGTCGAAGGCGATAGCAGAAGCTGTCGCGCCGCTGGGGTTCTTGGTGCGCGTGCCGGCGCACCCGCGCGAGGAAGAACTCCTTGCGCTCCTGGACGCCACGGCGCCATCCTCGTGAGAAGCGCGAATCTCTTAAGAGTGAAGGTAATGAGCTGATGGTCGGCTCCTTCGACAATAAAGGCAGCGGTCCGGACAGTGCGGGCAAACGCCCTGGCCCGACGATCGAAGGCACTGCGACCGAAGTGACCGTCGCGCCGGGGCCCGACGAGTCCCCTGCGGCGACCGGCGATGCTGCCGCAAAGGACGATGATGCGGCAAAGACCGACCAAGAGACTCTGGAGCCGCCGGCCGCCGATGACGACGCCGAACAAGCCGAAGAGGCGGCCGCGGACGACGAGCAGCCGGAGGTGAAAGCCGCCCCGCCGCCGCGCCCGCGTGGCTCCCGTATCGGATCGGTGCTCTCCCACCTCACGGCAGGCATTCTCGGCGGGCTGGTCGGCGCCGGCGCGCTCGCCTTCGCGTGGACCTACCTGCCCACGAACCAGCCGGCCGAAGCGCCGGACCTCACGCCCCTTGAGGACCGTCTCGCCGCGCTTGAGTCCGCGCCCGAGGCGCCGGATGCGGGTCCGGAGATTGCGCAGATGGAGTCGCGGCTCGATGCCCTCGAAAGCAAAAAGCCCGAGGCCCCGCTGGAAGTCGCCGCCCTAGCCGATCGCGTGAGCCAGCTCGAAGCGAACCTGAAGTCGATGGCGGAAGCCGCGAAACAGGGGGGTTCGGTGGCTGATGCGGCCGCCACCAGCCAGCAGATCAACGCCGCCGAGCAGCGCCTCGACGACAAGATCACGGCCGCGCTGAACGAGGCCAAGACCGCGAACGACGCCTCGATCGCGGGCATCGAGAAAGACATCGCCGCGATCGACGCCAAGCTCAAGGCGCTCACCAATGCCGAGCTCGGTTCGGGTGATGCCTCCCAACTGGTGCCCGAGATCGCTGGGCTCGACGATCGCATCGGCAAGCTTGAATCGATCCTTCCTGCGCTTGCCAACGAGGTCGACAAGGGTGCCGAAGACACCAAGGCGGCCACTCTGGCCATTGCCTTTGCCAATCTGCGTACCGCCGTCAACGAGGGGCGCCCTTACGCGACCGAGCTTGCCACCTTGGCGGCGCTGTCGCCCGGCAACGGCGACCTCGGTCCGCTCCTCGAGTACGACGACGAGGGCATCCCGACCATCGCTCAGCTCAAGATCTCGTTCGAGGCCGCGCGCGACGCGGCGCTTGCGGCGTCGACCCCCGATGCGAGCGCATCCCTTGCCGACCGCCTGATGGCGAGCGCCGAGTCGCTGGTCAAGGTGAAACGCATCGATGCGGAAGCCGAAGGCGACACGCCCGACGCCGTGCTCGCGCGCGCCGCGGCAAAGCTCGATCAAGGGGATCTCGCCGCCGTCGTGAAAGAGGTCGAGACTCTTAAAGATGCGCCGCACGCGGCGTTCGATAAATGGCTCGACCAAGCTAAGGCGCGGCTCAGCGCCGAGGCGACCCTGCAACATCTTCAGAGCCTCCTGCTCGTCTCCCTCGGAGACGGCAAAGCGCCAAGCAAGACGGACGAGCAAGACTAGAAGATGATCCGTATTCTTATTTTCGTTCTCACCATCGTGGCGGCGGCCTTGGGCCTTGCCTGGCTGGCCGACCGGCCCGGCACTGTCACCGTCGAGTGGCTCGGCTATCAGATCGAGACATCTGCCTTCGTGGCGACGCTTGCGATCATCGCGGCGGTCGCGGTCTTCATCCTCGCCTTCGCCCTTCTGCGCTATGTGTGGACGCGGCCGGCCGCGCTTGCCGCTCACATGCGCGAGCGGCGGCGAAGCCAAGGCTTTGAGGCGCTGTCGCGCGGGCTTCTCGCCATCGGCGTCGGCGACCGCGCGCAGGCGCAGCGTTACGCCGGGATCGCCGGGCGCGCGCTGCCGCGCGAGCCGCTGACGGCGCTGCTCAAGGCGCAGGCCGCCCAGCTCAAGGGCGACCAGCAAGCAGCGCGCCGCGCGTTCCAAGGGATGCTGGAGCGCCCCGAGACGCAGCTTCTCGGCGTGCGCGGCCTGTTCCTCGAAGCCAAGCGCGCCAACGATACGGAGGCGGCGCGCACGCTGGCCGAGCAGGCCGTGCAGCGCAATCCCAAGCTCCCTTGGGGCGTCAACGCCCTGTTCGATATGCAAGCCCGCGCTGGCGATTGGGAGGGCGCGTTGAACACGCTCGCCATTGCTCGGCAGAACGGCCATGTGGATACCGACACCGCCAACCGGCGCCGCGCCGTATTGCTGACGGCGGAAGCACGCGAGGCGGAGTCGTTCGATCCCGACCGAGCGTTGACGCTCGCCAACGAGGCGCTGCGCCTCGCCCCGTCATTGGTGCCGGCGGCCGAGCTGGCGGGGCGCATCTTCACCTCAAAGGGCGAAGCCCGCGCCGCCTCGCGCCAGATCGTTCGCACGTGGAAGCTCTCGCCTCATCCCGACCTTGCGGTGGCTTACGCCTTCGCCCAGCCGGGCCTGTCCCCGCGCGACCGGCTGAAGCGCGTCAAATATCTCGGAGGCCTCACGCCCAACGACGTCGAGGGCGCCATCGCTGTCGCACAAGCTGCCATCGAGGCCCAAGAGTGGCAGGAGGCGCGGGATGCGCTTGAGCCTTACCTCGAAAACCGGCCGTCGGCGCGCGTCTGCACGCTCATGGCGCGGATCGAAGGCGGTGAGGGCGACAAGGGACGCGAGCGCGAATGGCTCGCTCGCGCCGTGCGTGGCCCCCGCGACCGCGCCTGGATCGCCGACGGTTATGTGTCCGATCGCTGGCTGCCGGTGTCGCCGGTCACCGGCGCGGTCGATGCCTTCGAGTGGAAGGCGCCGGTCGACGCCATCGGCCGCGGCGACGAAACGCTGCTCATCGAGGAGATGGAGCCACCGCGGGACGCGAGCGCCATGGCCCCGCCGATGGCGCCGGCGATCGAAGAGAAGCCAACGGTGGTGGACGTCACGCCTGCCGCCGTCGAGAAAAAACCGGCAGAGCAAAAGCCGCCGGAGAAAAGCGCCGCGCCGGCGCCGAACCCCGCGCAAGCGGCCGAGCAGAAGCCGGCGCCTTCGGTCTTCATGCCGACCCGCCCGCCCGACGACCCGGGCGTGGCGCAGACGGAAGCCGAAGAGAGTCCGGTCTCGCTGGAGCGCTTGCGCGCGGCGCAAATCCGCTGACCGCGTGGCCTGGACGGGGCTGGCGTCCAGCTTGCGCCGCCCCGATATTGGCATTAAGCACTGGCGGAAGGCTCGGATACCAAGGTTTGGGGACCAAGGCCTGCAAGGCCAAAGGCTTCCTTTACCCGCTCCCGCCTAAGGTCTTGGGCCGGGCGAACACGCGGGCCGGGGCCGCAATAGCTCAGTCGGTAGAGCGGCGCATTCGTAATGCGTAGGTCGGGGGTTCGAATCCCTCTTGCGGCACCATTTTTCGCTTTACGCGGCCCGTTTCAACGGGTGCCTTGGGCCTCAAATCTTCTTCACCACCAACTGGTAGCCGTGATGCATCTCGCGGTATCGCCCCTGCATTGACCGGAGAAACGAATCGATGCCCGGCTGCGGACGTTCCTCGGCGGCTCGTTCTGGGCGCCACTCATAATCGTCGAAGATCATGAGGCCATCAGCCTCGAGGAGAGGCCAAGACAGTGCCGCGTCCTGATAGACGGTCGCGGCGGAGTGATCGCCGTCCACATACACGATGTTGAACCGGTAGCCTTCGAGGGCAAGCTGCGGAAGGACGGCTGCCGAAAGCCCCTTTCTCTTCTCGAAACGGGAAGCAAAAGGAGCCAGGTTCTCGTCGAATCGGTTTTCCGCTTGTGCCATGCGGCGCGCGCGCTCCGGGTCGTCGACGCTCTCGTCGAAACGATCCACGCAGACGATCCTGGAGTGAGGCAAATAGTTCAGGAAGAAGAGGGCCGACCGTCCTTCATATGACCCGATCTCGAGTATTTTGATCGACTGCTCTCGGTAGGGTGCGAGAAGCTGAGCCCACAGAACCATGTTGTGAGTTGTCCAATCGGAAGTGAACTTTTTGCCGGAGAAGTACCCGGCCTGTCGCATTACGTGCCGCAGCTTTTGCACTTGCAGAGCCGAAACGTCAGCCGGTTTTGGCGGTTTCCCTGCGTCGTCCATGAGCAATGGATATCACCTAGAACTGGCGCCGGTGAAGAGCCGGAAACCGGCCTCAGGCGTGCGCGCGATGGCGATGGGGCCACGCCGTCTCGAGCTTCTCCTTGCTGAGATTGCCGCCGACAAACAGAAGCGCCACCACGGCGCCGCAGACGGCCAACACGCCGTCGATCAGGAACGCGATATGGATGCCGTCGGCCATGTTCGATGCGCTCAGCACGATGGCCGTGTTGGCGCCGAGCCCGATCGAGCCGCCGGCGATCTGCGCCATGTAGACGATGGCGCCGCCGAGACTCGCGCGCGAAGAATCGAGCGCTGTGATCGCGGCCGTGGTGATTGACGAGTAGAACAGGCCGACGCCGATACCGAGTACCACCATGCCGAAGATCAGCTCATCGTAGGTTGTGCTAGGGCTGATGCGCGACAGCAAGAACATGCCGCCCGCGAGGAACAGGGCGCCGCCTGTGACGCTGACCTTGGCGCCGAGCCGCGCGTAGAGACGTCCGGCGATGAACGACGTCACGGCGAAGGTGCCCATCATGGGCAACAGCCCGGCGCCCGATTCGATGGCGCTGAACTTGAGCACCTTGGACATGAACTGTGGCAGGTAGAGCAGTGCGGCGAAGAAGATCGCCGACATCAGCAAAGTGGCGAGGCTTGCTGCGGCGAAGCTGCCATTACGCATCACGTCGTCAGGCACCAGCGCACGATTGCCCGCCCGGCGTTCGACGAAGAAGAACTTGGCCAGGGCGATCCCCGCCATGACCAAGAGACCGATGATCAAGGGTGACGTCCAACCGACCCGCGTGCCCATGTCGAGCGCGAGCAGCAGGGAGAACAGGCCGACAGTGAGCACCCCCATGCCGAGATAGTCGATGCCCGCGTGATCCGTGCGATCTCCGTCCGGCTGCACCACGAGATAGGTGATGACCACGGCGGCGACGGCGATCGGCAAATTGAGAAAGAACACCCACCGCCAGCCGATCGTATCCGTGAGCACGCCTCCGAGCAGCGGCCCGAAGGCATTGCCAAATCCTGCCGAACCCATAATCAGACCGCCGGCGAGTCCTGCCTTGCTCTTCGGCAAGAGACTGAACGTCATGCCGAGGATGGCGGGCCACATCATCGCGCCGCCAATGCCCATGATGAAGCGGCAGGCGAGCAACAGCCAAATGTTCGGCGCGAAACCGCCGATCATCGAGAACGTGGCGAAGACGCAGGCACCGATGAAAAAGATGCGTCTGCGGCCGAACATGTCGGCGAGCCGGCCGCCCGTAACGATGGCCACACCGAACACCATGGCGTAGCCGTTGATCACCCATTGCGAGGTGTTGACACTGGTGCCGAAGGTTTTCTCGATGGCCGGAAGGGCGACCGAAAGCGCGGTGAAGTCGTTGGCGATCACGAACACGGCGACCGCCATGGCGATCATGCCGAGGATCGCCGACTTGCCGAGGGGTGCGTCCGTATCCGCCATCCGGTCCCCGTCGTGTCTTGAACTGGGACCAGTGTCGCACAGCCATCCCGGCCAGGCTACCCGGCGCGGATTCGGCGTCTTCCTTTGCGCGGGCGCCATCACCAACCGGGATCAGTCTTCCTCGATCTCGATGTCCGAAGTGAGTTCCTGCGCCGCTTCCTTGGTGGGCTGACGGGTGAAGTCTTTCAGCGGACCGATCTCCTCCGCGTCGCGGGTGAACGCCACCGGACCGAGGACATAGACGGTGAGGAGCTCGGCCAGCGAGCGCAAGGCGTGCATGTGAATGCGCTCCCAGCCGTGGGAGGCGTCGATGCCGAAGCAGATGAGCGCGGTGCGCACGTCGTGACCGGCCTCCACCGCCGAGGCCACGTCGGACCGGTAATGGCGGAACACGTCCTTCTGATGGAAGATGTCGTTCTCCTGGCACAGCCGCGCGAGCTGCCGGGTCAAATGGTAGTCGAACGGGCCGTTATGGTCGGCCATGGCGATGGTGACGCCGAACTCGGCGCTGTTCTGGCCCGGCGCCGACGTGCCGTTGTCGACGGCGATCAGGGACGCAACGTCCTCCGTCAGGATGTTCGAGGCGCCGACGCCGACCTCTTCCTCGATGGTGAACAGGAAATAGACATCGACGGGAAGCTTGTCCCTGACCGGAATGAGCGCTTTCAGGGCCGCGAACATCACCGCCACGCCCGCCTTGTCGTCGAGATGCCGCGAGCAGATGAAGCCGTTCTCGAGAAATTCGGGCTGCGGATCGATGGCGACGATATCGCCCACGTCGATGCCGAGCTTCCTGGCTTCGTCCGCGTTCGACGACCGCGCATCGACGCGGACCTCGACATGCGCCCAGTCCGTCGGTTGGGTGTCGACTTCGTCGCCGAACGTATGGCCCGAGGCCATGAGCGGCAGGATGGTGCCGCGATAGCTGCCCTGCTCGGTGAAGATCGTGCAGCGCGCGCCGGCGGCGAAACGCGCGCTCCAGCTGCCGATCGAGACGACGCCCAACCGCCCGTTCGCCTTGATCTCCTTGACCTGCGCCCCGAGCGTATCGAGATGGGCGGCGATGGCGCGGGCCGGCCGCCGCTTCTTGCCGCGGAGGATGGCGCGGATGGCGCCGCGCCGCGTGACCTCGAACGGCACGCCGAGCCTGTCGAGCTCGTGCCCGCAATGGCGCACGACGTTGTCGGTGTAGCTCGTCGGGCTCGGGATCGCGAGGAGCTCGTCCAGAGTGTCGGCGAGATAGTCGAGATCGATATGCAGCATCGTCATGGGCGGACCTTCCCGGGGCCGATAATCGGGCATGAGAGGCGCCCCGCGAAGGGGGTACCGAAAAGATGGGTAATATGACCCGCGCTAGATTTGAAGCGCCTCGCGCGCGGCCGCGGGCATGGACTGGGGAAACAGGAGGTCGACGAACCGCTCGGCCGTGGGTTGGGGTTCGTGATTGGCCAGACCCGGCCGCTCATTGGCCTCGATAAACCAATAGTCAGGCTCCGTCGGCGCCTTGACGATGAAGTCGATTCCGGTGACGGGGATCTCGATCGCCCGCGCCGCTCTGACGGCAGCCTCGATCAAGGCCGGGTGCAATATGCCGGTGACATCGTGGATCGTGCCGCCGGTGTGGAGGTTGGCGGTCTTGCGCACGACGATATAGCTGTCGGCCGGCGGCACCTCGTCGAGGGTGTACCCCGCTTCGGCCACGCAGCGGTCAGTCTCCGCATCGAGGGGAATGGTCGATTCCCCGCCCGTGGCCGCCGCGCGGCGCCGCGACTGATGCTCGATCAGCTCGCGCACGCTCGACCGCCCGTTGCCGACGACGGCGGCAGGCTTGCGGATGGCGCCGGCCACGACCCGATAGTCGATGACGATGATGCGGAGGTCGGACCCCTGCACGAATTCCTCGACCACCACCTCGTTGCAGATCTTGCGCGCCGCCTCGATCGCCGTCTTGGCGTCGTTCCAGCTCTTGAGGCCGACGGCGACGCCTTTGCCTTGCTCGCCGCGCGCGGGCTTCACCACCACGGCCTCATTCTCTTCCACGAAGGCCCGCGTGCGCGCTTCGTCGTCGGCGGTCACCTGCTCGGGCACCCGCACGTTCGCCGCGTTGACGATGCGGCGTGTCACGCGCTTGTCGTCGCAAATGCTCATGGCGATCGCCGTGGTGAGCGCGGTGAGGCTCTCGCGGCAAACGATGGAGCGCCCGCCGTAGGTCAGGCGGAAGAAGCCGCCCTCCGCGTCGATGATGTCGACGCCGATGCCGCGCCGCCGCGCCTCGTCGATGATGATCCGCGCGTAAGGGTTGAGAGCCTGGTCATCGAACGGCGCCTCGGTGAAGAGTCTCTCGTTGATCGGGTTCTTGCGCTTGATGGTGAACGTCGCCCACCGAATGAAGCCGAGCTTCTCGTAGAGGGCGATGGCCTGCTCGTTGTCGTGCATCACGGAGAGATCCATGTAGGACGCCCCCCGCTCCTTGAAATGCTCTGAGAGCCTGCGCACCAGCGCTTCGCCGATTCCGGGCTGCGTGGCTTGCGGATCGACGGCAAGGCACCACAGCGAAGATCCGTGCTCGATGTCGCCGAACGTGGCGTAGTGATCGACACCGGTCACGGTGCCGATGATGCCGCCGGTGACCTCGTCCTCGGCGACGAAATAGGTGATCGCCCGGCTGTCGCGCTTGGACCAGAAGAAGTCGGGCGGCACGGTGACCATGCCGCGGGCGGAGTAGATGCGGTTCACATCCTCGGCGTCCTGAATGGAGCTGAGGCGGCGGATATAGAAGCCGCGGGGCTTCACTTTCGCCGGCTCATACTTGCCGAGGTCGAGTCGGTAGGTATGCGAGGGATCTAGGAACAGCTCCTGGGGCGCCGCGGCGAGAACCACGTGGGGATCGAGAATATAGAAGGCGATGTCGCGCCGGCCGGGGCCTTCGGCCCGAATGCAATCCGCGAGCTCGGAGGCGTTGGCGAAGGTTTGGCCGAACAGCAGGCGCCCCCAGCCGCAGTCGAGCGCCACGTTGCCGCGGATCACGCCGTCCCAGTCGGAGGTTTCCACGCGGGGCGCGGCCCTTTGCGTGGCTGTCTCACTACGGTGCTTTTCCATGCTCATCGCGGAGCCTCAGATGTTGTGCGCCTGAAGCCAGAGCTCCAATAACGCGCATTGCCAAAGCTCCGAACCGCGCAACGGCGTGATATGCGCCTTCGGGTCGTCGAACAGGTCGCCGAGATAGTCCGGCCTGAACAGCTCGCGGTCCCGGGCGGCGCGCGAGGTGAGCGAGTCCTTTGTCATCTCGAGCACCGGTCCGTCGATATATTTGAGGGCAGGCACCGGGAAATAGCCCTTCGGCCGGTCGATCACCTCGGATGGGATGACGTCGCGCGCCACATCCTTGAGGATGCCTTTGCCGTCGTCTTTCAGTTTCAACTCCGGAGGCACGCGCGCGGCAAGCTCGACCAGCTCGTGGTCGAGGAACGGCACGCGCGCCTCGAGCCCCCAGGCCATGGTCATGTTGTCGACCCGCTTCACGGGATCGTCGACCAGCATGACCGTGGTATCGATGCGCAGCGCCTTGTCGAGCGGCGTCTCCGCGCCCGCGCGGTTGAGATGCGCCTCGACGAAACGTGCCGGCTCGTCGGTCTCGCTCATCCACGCCGCGCCGAGATGCTTGCCGCGCTTCTCGTGGTCGCGGTCGAAGAACAGCGCCTTGTAGTCGGTGACGATGTCGTTGGAGTTCTCGAGCTTCGGGTACCAGTGGTAGCCGGCGAACACCTCGTCGGCGCCTTGTCCGCTCTGCACGACCTTGACGTGCTTCGCCACCTCGCGCGACAGGAGATAGAAGCCGACATTGTCGTACGACACCATGGGTTCCGACATGGCGGCGATCGTGTCCGGCAGCGCGCCCAGCATGCTGGGTGTCGGGATCATGATCTTGGTGTGGTCGGTATCGAAATGCTTGGCGATGATGTCGGAGTATTTGAACTCATCGCCCGCCTCGCCGTGGGCGGCCTCGAAGCCGATGGAGAACGTCTTGAGGTGCTGCTGGCCGGCCTCCGCCAGAAGACCGACGATCAAGCTTGAATCCACGCCGCCGGAAAGCAGCACGCCGACCGGCACGTCGGCGATCATGCGCCGGTCGACCGCGCGGCGCAGCGCCGCCCCGATCCGGTCTTTCCACACCGCGTGGTCGAGCGTCAGGTCCTCGCGCGAGCGCGCGAACTGAAGCTCCCAATAGACATTGTCCTTGATCCGGCCGTCGGGCTCGATGATGCGGAGCGTCGCCGGCGGCAGCTTGCGCACGCCTTTGAGGATCGTGTGCGGCGGCGGCACGACTGCGTGGAACGTCATGTAATGGGCAAGCCCGACCGGATCGATGCCCGTGTCGACGTCGCCCGCCGCGACGAGCGCCGGCAGGGTGGAGGCGAAGCGCAGGCGCTTGCCGTCTTGCACGTAGTAGAGCGGCTTGATGCCGAGGCGGTCGCGGGCGAGGACGAGCCGGCCCGTGTCCCGCTCGTAGATGGCGAAGGCGAACATGCCGTTGAAGCGCTTCGGCGCGTCGTGCCCCCAGGCGTGCCAGGCCTTGAGGATCACTTCGGTGTCGCTCGTGGAGAAGAACCGGTAGCCCTGGGCCTCGAGCTCGGCGCGGAGCTCCTTGTGGTTATAGATGCACCCGTTGAACACGAGCGTCAGGCCGAGCTCGGAATCGACCATCGGCTGCTGGCCGCGCTCGGACAGGTCGATGATCTTGAGCCGCCGGTGGCCGAATGCCACGCGCCCGCGCGCCACGATGCCTTCCGCGTCCGGCCCGCGCGGGGTCATGGAGCAGGTCATGGCACTCAACGCCTCTACCGAGGCAGGCGAGCCGTCGAACGTGATCTCGCCGCACAAACCGCACATAGGAAAAGCCTCAGCTGATAGTTCTTCAGCCACTGCGAACAGCAACGCAAAGTGGCGAGCAAGAATGGGGCCGATCTTCCCGCGCAGCGCCACAGGGGCGGAACGCGTAATCGCCAGTCTAGGTTTCGGTGTGATTTCGGGAGTTATTGCACCAAATCGGCGGGCAGGCAAATTCGGCTCGGGCCGAATGCGGTAGAAACTGCCGATAAATTGGGAAATCGCCTATTTGGCGTGCAAATTTGCGCGAAAAATCACACGAAGAGCTTGAGCGCCTCCGCGGCGAGGACGCCGCCGGTAATGCGCACCGTCTCGAACGGCGTCCGCGCGGCGAGCTCCCGGTGGGGCACCATGATCTGGCCAATTCTGGTCGAGAGCTGCTCGATCGAGGCGCCGTAGACGACGCGCCCCAATCCACACCAGATGATGGCGCCCGCGCACATCGGGCAGGGCTCGCCCGACGCGTAGATGGTTGCTCCCTTGAGCTTCTCCGGCCCGTGGGCGGCGAGGAAGCGCCGGATCGCCACCATTTCGGCGTGGGCGGTCGGATCCTTCTGCTGGATCCCGAGATTGCGCCCGCGGGCGAGGATCTCGCCATTGCGGGTGATGACCGCGCCGAAGGGGAAGTCGCCTTGCGCCGCTTCCTCGATCGCAAGCCGCATGAAGGCGGCGTCGCCCGGCTGCTCCGGGTCGTCCTCAGCCGCGGCGAGGGCTGGAGTGGCAAGCGGCACGGCGAGAATGCCGAGTGCGCCACACAATAAATGACGGCGGCTAAAATCTGCCGGACTTGGCGTTAATGGTGCGGCCATGGCGAACCTCGGGTCCGGGAGTTGCGTTATCCGGCAGGGCAGGGAACGACGTTTCCCATTAGCGTCACGTGAAGTTCGCTCGCAAAAATGTCAGCAATTTCAGGGTGGCGGCAGTCATCCCCTGGGATTACGCTAGTCGGTTGAGGGGACCAGGAGATGGGCGGACGACCCCGAGTTGTAGGGCTGCTCGCCGCAGTTGCGGTCGTGTTATTCGCGAGCCAACTCGCGACGACGCCGCTTTGCGCGCAAATGCGGATCCCCCTGTTCGACGGGGACTCAAAGCCGAAGGTCGTCAAGAAGAAGCACTTCCGGCCCACGCTACCGGCCCGCAATCCCTTGCGTGTGACGGCCGGCGTCTCCGCCGACGCGGTGGCGCCGCCCCAGGCAGAGAACAGCGAAGTCGCGGCCACCGTGGGCATGTCGTCGTCGGCCAGCGTCACGGTGGCGCTCGCCGACGCGAGCGGCGGCGGGTCCACGGCCACCGCGAGTGCCGCGTCTGAGTCTTCCGGCTCTTCCGATTCCACTGACACACAGCCGTCACAGAGCGACGCGTCCGCGCCGCCTCAGGACGCCGCGGCGCCGAGCAATGCGGATACGAACGCCGCGCCTGCGGATGATGAGAATGCACCGGCGGCTGCGGCCGGTGAGGCGGCCAGCGACACGACGAGCGGCATCACAGCTGAGGACGCTGAGGATGATGCCGCCCCGGCGGCCGAGACGGCCGAAGCGCCACAAGCAGACGAGGCCCCGCCCGCGCCTGAAGCAGAGCAGGCTGCCGATCAGACCGCGGACGAGCCGGCTGCGGCACCCGACAAAACGGAGCAGACGGTCGAGGCGCCAGCCGACGAGGCGCCGAGCGCTCCGGCCGAGACCGCGGCGGCCCCGGCTGAAGACGACACACCCGCGCCCAACGCGGATACGGACACATCGGCGGCCGACGAAGTCCCCGTCTCGCCGCCCGACACTGAGCAGCCGTCCGAGTCCGCCGCCGCGAGCCCGGCCACCGAAACGGCCAAGCCCGTCAAGAAGCCGTCCTACAACGCGAGCGTCGTGCTCGAAGTCTCGCCGCCGCCCGATGCACCGCCTGAAGCTGCGGGCGACGAGACGCCACCGGCCGACACAAAATTGGCCGATGCCAAGGAGACGCAAACCGCCGCGCTGACGCCGCCGAACGCGCCCGTGCCTGATGAGATCACTCCGCCCGACGAGGAGACCCCGGCCGCAGCAGAGGCTGAGCCGGACAGCGATGCGACGGACTCAGATAAGTCTGCCGGGACGCCGGACGAGGACGCAGCGCAGCCCGCAGCCGCCGAGGACGCAAAGCCATCGGGCGGGAATGCCGAACCTGCGACCGCCGAGCCGACCAGCGCCGAGCCGACAGAGGCCGAACCCGTGGTCGAGCAGGCCCCGGCCCATCCGGTGGTCGCCGCGATCCGCGCCAAGCTCGCCGATCCGAGCTCCGAGAAAGGCGTGTCCGCCGCCGAGCTCAAGGCGCTGGAGGAATTCTACGGCACCCGCGAGGGGCCGCCGCTGTGGATCACCGATGCCGGCTTCTCCGACAAGGCGAAAGCGCTCATCGCCGAGATCAGCAAGGCGGATGACTGGGGCCTCGATGCGAGCGATTTCGCTGTGCCCCGCGCGGATTCCCATCCCGCCACGGAAGACGACCAAGCCGCGGCCGAGCTCAAGCTCGACCTCGCCGCGCTGAAATACGCGCGCTATGCCGAAGGCGGCCGGCGCGCCCCGTCGTCATACAACCCCCTGTTCGACGAGAGGCCGCCGATCCGCGATCCGAAGACGGTCCTCGCCGAGCTCGCCGACGCGTCAAATCCCGACGCCTATCTCACCTCGCTCCAGCCGCAGCATGAGCAGTTCAAGCGCCTGCACCAGGCGTTGCTCAAGGCGCGCGAGAGGGCGAAAGCAAGCGGCACGAAGGCGAGCAACGATCGCGACGTGCAGCTCATCGTGATGAACATGGAGCGTTGGCGCTGGCTGCCGCGTCAGCTCGGCGCGCTCTACGTCTGGAACAACGTGCCTGAGTACAACACGCGCGTCGTGAAGAACGGCAAGACCATCTATGTCGAGAAAGTCATCGTCGGCCAGCTCAAATACGCAACGCCGCTCTTTTCCGCGACTATGCGCAACATCGTGTTCCATCCGAATTGGACGGTGCCGCCGACGATCGTGAACGAGGATCTCGCACCCGCGCTGCAAGGCGGAGGGGGACTGTTCAACTCCAACACGGCAATCCTTACCAATCACGGTCTCTCTGTGAGCCTTAAGGGACAGCCCGTCGATCCCGATAGCGTCGACTGGAAAAACGTCAACATCCGCAGCTACACGTTCACGCAGGATCCGGGACCCGACAACGTGCTTGGCCAGCTCAAGTTCAATTTCCCCAACAGGCACGCCATCTACATGCACGACACGGTGCAGCCCGAATTGTTCGACCAGACGGTGCGGTCGCTGAGCCACGGCTGCATCCGCGTGCACGACCCGGACAAGTTTGCCGCAGTGCTACTGGGCGAGGACAAGGGGTGGTCGATAGGGCAGGTAAAGAGCCTGCTGGCGAAGAGCGAGACCTCCGTGATCAGTCTGAACCGGCATGTGCCCGTGCACCTCACCTATTTCACGGCCGTCGTCGACGAGAACGGCACCGTGAACAAGCTCGGCGACATCTACGGGATCGACAACAGTATGGCGAAGAAGATGTTCGACAACCCCGCCAGGTTCCCGGTTCCGGCCTCGCCCGACGTCGAAGCGGGCAACCGCGGTCAGGACAGGTCGCGCCAGGCGTCGGGCGGCTTGGACAACTTCATTTCCGGTCTGTTTGGAAACTGATCGGCGGAGCGCTCAAGCCGCGCCCGTCTCGAGCCCGGCGAGAAGTGCGCCGGCGAACGCCGTAAGCGAGGGGTCGCGGGCGCCCATCACCAGCACGACGTCGCCGTCTCGCGCTTCCTCGGCGATGCGGCGGATAAGCCAGTCCCGCGACGGCGCGAACGCGGCGCACGTCCCGCGGGCCTTGATCTCCTCTACGATGTCGGCTGCGGAAAAGTCGCGCGTCGCCGTGCCGCCGGCGTAGAACACTTCCAGCATCCATAGCCGGTCCTCGGGCGCGAGTTCGTGCGCGAAGGTGCGGACGAAGTCCTGGCGCAGGAAGCGCGTCGGCCCGTAGCCGTGCGGCTGATAGATGGCGAGCACGCGGCGCCCCCGCAATTTAGCGGTCCGAATGGCGGCGGCGATCTTCTCCGCGTTGTGGGCGAAATCGTCGATCACCTCGACGCCGTGTGCGCGCCCCACGGTCTGGAACCGCCGGCCGATGCCGGCGAAGCGCGACAGCGGGGCGACCATGTCGGCGAGCGGCACGTCCACCGCGCGGCATGCGGCGATCGCGGCAAGCGCATTCATGACATTGTGCGCGCCGGGAACCGGCAGCGTGAACGTCGTGTCCTCGACGCGGAAGCGGCTCGCCGCGGCCTCAAGCGCGACGTCCTCGCCGCGCACGTCTGCGCGCGGGCTCAGGCCGAACCGCAAGGCCCCGCCGGCGAAAGGGTCGAGGGTCTCGTCGTCGCCGACGACGAGCGTCTCGCGCGTGCGGGCGCGCAACGTCGCGAACATCGCCGCCACCTCGTTCATCTCCTTGTGGTCGCGCTGAAGATTGAGGATCACGCCCACGGCAGGCGCGTAGCGCACGAGCGAGCCGTCGCTTTCGTCGGCCTCCACCACGAGAAGGTCGGAGCGCCCGGCGAACGCGTTGCCTACCAAGCCATCCGCTTGCAGCACCGGCAGGTCGCCGCCGGTGATGACGGAGGGATCGCGGCTGCTCCCACGCAAGATCTCGAAGATCATGCCGGTGACCGTCGATTTGCCGCTTGTGCCGGTGACCGCGATGGAGCGGCGTCCGGCCACGAAATAAGCGAGCATCTCCGAACGATGCACGATCGGGATGGCGTCCGCCTTGGCGGCGGCGTAGTCCGGCACCTGCTCCTCGACCGCGGTCGAGACGACGAGTGCCGCGCAATCCGGTCCCAAGCCGCTCCCGTCCTGGGGAAACACATGGATGCCGAGCGCCTCGAATTGCGCGCGAAGCTCACGCCGCTCGCCGTGGTCGAAGGCGCGGTCGCTGCCGCTCACCGTGCCGCCGGTCATCGCCTGGAACTGGGCGATGGCGCTCATGCCCGAGCCGCCGAGCCCCGCATAGTGGAAGCGTCCGACATAGGGATCGGGAATGATGCGCTCGTCGGGCGGCGCGATGAGCACGAGGTCGCCTTCGCGGACGCGGTCGAACAGAGCGCAGATGTCCTCGTTGGAGAGACGCACGCAACCCTGCGAGGCGGGCCGGCCGACCAGGTCTTCTTGATTGGTGCCGTGGAGATAGATGTAGCGTTCCAGCGAGTCGCGCCCCGGACCGCGATTGACCCCGTCCTCGAGCCCGTCGAGGGTGAGGATGCGCGTGAGGATGAGATCGTCGGCGCAAGGATCGCCGCGCCACACCTCGCCGGTCGGCTCGCGCGATGAGAACACCGTACCGGCGCACGCGCCGTCTCCGATCCGCGCATGGATGCGGTGCCATCCCGGCGGCGTCTTGAACGAGTTCTCCTCGCCGCCAATGCCATTCTGTGCCGTCGACACGGGCCAAGCGGCGACGGCGCGTCCATCCTCGATGAGCGTTGCGGTCTGCCGCGCGACGTCGACCACGAGCAGGCGGTCCGGCAATGCGGGCGGCGCGCCAGGCCGGGTGAGGGCGGCGCGTGCGAGATCGAAGGCGCGGGAGGATATGGCGTCGGAAGGCCGGGTCACGGCGCGCACTCTGCCACAACGGGCGGGCGCCTCGTCACCCTTTGTTTTGTTGGGTCAGGATAGCGAGATCAGGACCGGCGGGACGCCGCCGGCCCTGAAAGATCGCGCTAGTAGTAGTACCTGTAGCGGCGGCCGTAATAGGGCTGGCCCCAATAGGCATAGGGCCGGTAGTACCGCGCGTAGGGCGGCCCGTAATAGTAATTGTAGCGGGGCGGCGCGTAGTACCGGTAGGGCGCGTAGTAGCGGTACGGGCGATAGCCCCAGCGGCGGTAATAGCGAACGGTCTCGACCGCAGCGCTTTGACTGCCGACGTTGTCGAGCTTGGGAAGGGATGCCGCCTTGGCGGGACTGCCGCCGAAGGCGAAGCCGACCGCGAGCGCCGCGGCGGCAAGTGAGATGAGGGAGTGACGCATTTGATGCTCCTAAGACGCCAACCGCCCCCGGCAAGTTTCGAGCCTATCGGCGGCGTGCGGGGGCCGCAACGCGCCCGGCGGTCACATCGGCGTGACCTCCGTTCAGAAACGAACGGCTGCTCTTAGAAGAGCGGGCCGCCGTACGGGTAGTAGTACTGCCAGTAATAGTACTGATACGGGCGCCAATAGGGCTGGCACGTCCAGGTGCAGCAGTACGAACGCGCGTAGCGGCGTCCGCAGCGGCGGCCCCTGGCGCGCCAGCCGACCTGCTCGACACGCGCGCCGGCGTCGCCGACGGTCTTGGTGACGGTTGCATGATCGGAAAGAGCAAGCGGCGCCGCGGAGGCAGCAGCCGGCGCCAAGAAGAGCGCGCCGACGATAAGCGAGAGGGCAAAGGCCTTACGCATGACTAAAGGCTCCCTGTGTTCTTTGGTTCAGCGAAATTATTATTTTGCGGAAACTAGCACAGGGCGAGTTTCCGCCGCGTTAGCGCGCTCTTAGCGTTTCGCTCACCATAGCGCCGCGGTATCGCGATCTTAGCAAACTGGCATTTCAGCTTTGCGGCCGTCTCCGCCATCATTCTCTCCTGAAAAGGTTGATCCTCAAGGAGAACGGCCATGATCATCCGCCATCTTACATCCGCTTTGCTCGTTTCGCTCGCGCTTCTGCTCCTGCCGCTCGGCGCGGCAAAGGCCGGCGACGACGGCGTCGTCCGTCTGCAGAGCGCCTACGACATGTCCGAGACCATCGACCGCTTGAAGAAGGACATCGCCGAGAAGGGCATCAAGTTCTTCGACGAGATCGACCAATCGAAGCTCGCGGCCGATGCCGGCATTCAGCTCGCCCCGTCTACGCTTCTCATTTTCGGCAATCCGCCGCTCGGCACGCTGTTCATCACGGCCGATCCCGACGCCGGCCTCGACTGGCCGGTGCGGCTTCTCGTCTATCAGGACGACAAGGGCCAGGTCTGGCTCGCCTATACCGACTTCGCCTGGATCGCGAAGCGGCATGGCATCAAGAGCCGGGACAAGGAGTTCAAGATGGCATCCGAGGTGATCGGTTCGATCACGTCGTCGGTGAAGAAGTAGTCGTCAAAGAAGCGCCGCGGCGGCGAGCAGGATGAGAATCTCGCTCGCCTGCTCGACCGCGCCGATCACGTCGCCCGTCTGCCCGCCGATCTGCTCGAGGCTGAGCCGTGCCATGAGCCAAAGGGCCGCCGCCACCAGAATCGTGGCGACGAGCGCCGTGCTGAAGCCGAGACAGGTCACGAGCACCGCGAGTCCCAGCAGCACCGCGGCGAGCACGCTGCCGCTTGGCGGTGTGCCCGCTTTTGCCGACAGGCCGTCGTGCCGCGCGCTCGGGACAGCAGCCATGAACACGGGCATCGCCGCGCGCGCGCCGGCATGCGCCGCGATCAGGGCCGCCGCTACGAGACCCGGGTCGACCAGGCTCGCAATGGCGCCCACGCGCAAAAGGATGGAAAGGAGCAGCGCGACGACGCCGTAGGCGCCGCTCCGGCTGTCGCGCATGATCTCGAGCTTGCGCTCTTTTGAGCCACCGCCGCCGAAGCCGTCCGCCGTGTCGGCAAGCCCGTCCTCGTGCAGGCAGCCGGTGACGAGCACCGTGGCGGCGAGCACAAGCGTGGCCGCCACGAACGAGGACGAGCCGGCCCAATAGCCGAGCCAATAGACGAGCGCGCCGAGCGCGCCGATGAGGACGCCGATCACCGGGAAGGTCCAGACGGCCTGCGCCAGGCTTGCCTCTGCCGGGCTTTCGCCGAACCGAAGCGGCAGCCGCGTGCAAAAGGCTAGGCCCGTCCTGATGTCCGTGGTAATGCCGCCCATCCCCGCCTTCTTTCCCGATCCGGCCCCGTTTTCTTAAGCCAGACCAGTCCGTTCGCGCCGAGAAGTCTACCCCAAATGACCCGTTTTGCTTCCTTTGCCGACCTTGCGCGCCGCCTGTCTCGATCTTCCCGAGGGCCATGAGGATGTGGCCGAGGCCGTGGCGCGCCGCGAGGCGCGCCTGACCAAGCCGCCCGGGAGCCTGGGGCGTCTCGAAGAAGCGGTGCGTTGGCTCGGCCTGTGGCAAGGCCGCGATCCGCCCAGCCTCGACCGCGTCGAGATCCTGGTCTTTGCCGGCAATCACGGCGTGACGGCGCAAGGCGTCTCCGCCTATCCGTCCGAGGTCACGGCGCAGATGGTGGCAAATTTCGCCGCCGGCGGCGCGGCCATCAATCAGCTTGCGCGCGTGAGCCACGCCGAGCTTCGCGTCGTGGCGCTGTCGCTGGAACAGCCGACCGCGGACTTCACGCAAGAGCCCGCCATGACCGAGGCCGCGTTCCTGGAGGCGGTTACGGCCGGCTACGACGAGGTCTCGGACGCCGCCAGTCTCGTCGTGCTCGGCGAGATGGGCATCGGCAACACGACTGCCGCCGCGGCGCTTGCCGGCGCATTGTTCGGCGGCGGCGCCCGCTTTGCCGGCCTCGGCACCGGCGTCGACGGCGACGGGCTCGCCCGGAAGCGCGCGGCAATAGAGACGGCGCTCGCACGCCATGCCGATGTGCTGGACGATCCGCTCCGTGTTGCGGCGGCGCTCGGCGGCCGCGAGCTCGCCGCGATCCTCGGCGCGTGTCTCGCCGCGCGGCACAAGCACATCCCTGTGCTCATCGACGGCATGGTGTCGACGGCAGCCGTCGCGCCGTTGCAGGCGCTCCGCGCCGACGCGCTGGATCATACGCTCGCCGCGCATATGTCGGCGGAAGCCGGTCATCGTCTCTTGCTGCAACAGCTCGAAATGAAGCCGCTGCTCGATCTCGGCATGCGGCTCGGCGAAGGCTCCGGCGCCGCCGTGGCCGTTCTGGTGCTGCGTGCTGCGCTCGCCTGCCACACCGGCATGGCGACCTTCGAGGAAGCGCACGTCTCCGACAAAGAGGCTTAGGCGGCTCACACCGCCGCGATGGCGTGGAAGAACGTGCCGGTGACGCGCCCGCGCCGCGCACCCGCTGGCCCGAGCGGATTGCCTTCCCCGTCGGCGATCTCGGCGAGCGGCGCATCGTTCCCGGTCTCGATCAGGCTCGCATAGTGGAACTCGTGCCCGCGGACCGCGCTGCCATCTTTGCCGAGTGCGCAGTCGGAGAGGAGCCTCGCCTGGCGATAGCCGAGATGGAGCTTCCGTTGTGCGAAGCTCGTGGCATGGCCGAGGAGCCCGGTCATGGCGTGGCGTACCCCGTCCGCGTCCTCAAGCCCTTGTCCGAGCACCATATAGCCGCCGCACTCCCCGTGCACGGGGCGCGTCGCGGCGAATGCGGCAAGACCGGACTTGAACGCCTGCGCCGCGGCGAGGCGCTCCGCATGCAGCTCCGGATAGCCACCCGGAAGCCAGCACGCATCGCACGACCCGTGCGGCGCCTCGTCGGCAAGCGGAGAGAACGGCACGATCTCCGCGCCGCCCCGCCGCCACCCCTGGACCACATGCGGATAGAGGAAAGTGAAAGCGTCGTCTTGCGCGAGTGCGACGCGCATACCGGGCGGCGGCAACGCCGCTTGCACCGAGACCAAGTTGAGACGCGGTGGTGATGCCAGCGCCAAAATCGCATCGAGATCGAGGCACTGCTCCGCCATGTCTGCAAGCGCCGCGAGCCGCGCATCGAGATCGCCGTGCTCGGCCGCTTGCACGAGACCGAGATGACGTTCGGGAAACGCGATCGCCGCATCACGCGGCACCACACCGGCAATGGGGATTTGCAAGGGCGCGATGGCGTCCGTCACGAGCCGCCGATGCCGGTCGCTACCGACCTTGTTCAGCACCACGCCGGCGATGCGCACGCCTGCGCGATGGCTGGCGAAGCCGCGCACCAGCGCCGCCGCCGATTGCGACTGCCCCGCCACGTCGAGCACGAGCAGGACGGGCACGCCATAGCGCGCCGCGAGATCGGCCGTAGCCCCGGTGCGGCCCGGCTCATGCCCGATGCCGTCGAAGAGGCCCATGACGCCTTCGATGATGAGGATGTCGCTCTTGGCCGCGGCATCGCTCACGAGCCCGTCGAGCAGGGCGGGCGGCATGGCCCAGCTGTCGAGATTGACGCTCGAGCCGCCCCGTCGCCGCCGCATGGAAGGCCGGGTCGATATAGTCTGGCCCGGCCTTGGCCGCCTGCACCTTGAGCCCGCGGCGGCGCAGAGCCGCGAGCAGGGCGAGCGTCACCGTGGTCTTGCCGGCGCCCGACCGGGGGGCGGCGACGATCAGCGCCGCCGCGGTCATGGCCACGCTCTCCCTTCGTGACGGCGGGCCGCAAGCGCTCTATAGCGGAAGTCATGAACGAGACCTCCCGCCCGCTCCGCAAGGGCTGGACCACCGGCGCCTGCGCCACGGCGGCGGCCAAGGCCGCCTATACGGGCCTGTTGACGGGCACGTTCCCCGATCCCGTGGAGGTGACCTTGCCCGGCGGGCAGCGCCCGTCTTTCGCCCTTGCCACCACGGCCCGCGGCAACCGGGTCGCCACGGCCGGCGTGGTCAAGGACGCGGGCGACGATCCCGACGTCACCCATGGCGCGCTCATCCTGGCGACGGTGCGGCCCGGCGCGCCCGGAAGCGGTGTGAGCTTTCGCGCCGGCGAAGGCGTCGGCACGGTGACGCGCCCCGGCCTCCCCATTCCGCCCGGCGAGCCCGCCATCAATCCCGTGCCGCGTCAGATGATCCGCGACGCCATTGCCGAGGTCGCGGCCGCCCACGGCGACGCGGGCGACCTGGAGGTGGAGATTTCGATTCCCGACGGCGAGGCGCTCGCCGCAAAGACCTTGAACGGCCGCCTCGGCATTGTCGGCGGACTGTCGATCCTCGGCACCACCGGCATCGTTGTTCCCTATTCCTGCTCGTCGTGGATCGCCTCGATCCATCGCGGCATCGACGTCGCGCTCGCTTGCGGCCTCACCCATATCGCCGCCTCGACCGGGTCGGCGTCCGAGGCCGCCGTACGGAAGATGCATGATCTGCCCGATACCGCGCTCATCGACATGGGCGATTTCGTCGGCGGCACGCTCAAATATGTGAAGACCCATCCCGTGCCGCGCGTCACCATCGCCGGCGGCGTCGCCAAGATGACGAAGCTCGCGCAAGGCCTGCTCGACCTCCATTCGAAGCGCGGCGCCGTCGATCTCGACGCGCTCGCCAAGCTCGCGGGAAGTAATGGCGGCTCGTCCGATCTCGCCGCGCGCATCCGCGCATCGAACACGGCGGCGCAAGCCTTCGATCACGCGAAAGCCGAAGGCATCGCCCTCGGCGATGCGGTGGCGGAAGGTGCGCAAGAGACGGCATTGGCGGTTGTCGCCGGCAAGCCCGTGGAGATCGAGATCGTCGTATTCGACCGCGAAGGACATCTCGTCGGCCATGCGCCGTTCGCTCACGCCGCACCTCCGCGGAAGCGGCGGCGATAGTCGGCGTCGTAGAGCGCGCTTTCCCGAAAGTCTTCGGCGGCAAGCGCGCGGCCGACCAGGATCACCGCGGTGCGCTCAATTGGCGCTGCTTTGAGCTTGGCGCCGATATCGGCGAGCGTGCCGCGCACGATCTTCTCCTCCGGCCAGCTTGCATGCGCCACCACGGCGACCGGACAATCGGCGCCATAGAACGGCAGCAAGGTCTCCACGACAGTGTCGAGCGTGTGGATGGCGAGATGGACCGCAAGCGTGGCCCCCGTCGCGGCGAAGGCTTGAAGCTGCTCGCCCTCCGGCATGCGCGAGGCGCGCCCCGGCACCCGCGTCAGCACTACGCTCTGCGCCACTTCCGGCACGGTGAGCTCGCGCCCGAGTGCCGCGGCGGCGGCGGCGAAGGCCGGCACGCCCGGCGTCAGCGTGTAAGGGATGCCATGCCGTTCGAGGCGCCTGATCTGCTCGGCCACGGCGCTGTACACCGACAGGTCGCCGGACTGGAGCCGCGCCACGTCATGACCAACCTCGTGCGCGGCGACGTATTCGGCCTCGATCTCGTCGAGAGACATCGGCGCGGTGTCGACAAGGCGCGCGTCTTGCGGGCAATAGGCGAGCAGCGCGGGCGACACGATGGAGCCGGCATAGAGGCAGACCGGGCAGCGCGCGAGAAGGTCGCGCCCGCGCACCGTGATGAGATCGGCCGCGCCCGGCCCCGCCCCGATGAAGTGGACGGTCACGAACCGTCCTCGGTGGCGGCGATGGCGCAGGTCGCCGGACCCATGGAGAGGCGCGGCACGACAAGTCTTGCCTCGGGTCCGGCGGCGGCCAGCGCCGCGGCCTCGGCAACGGAGGGAACCCCGAACAGCTCTTTCACACGCGGCGAGGAGGATTGCGTGCGCGGTCCAGCCGCCTCGAGATCGCCGGGGGTGACCAGGACGAGTCTGACGCCGCGCCCTGCCGCCGCCTCGATGATCCCAACCTCGCTGCCCTTCCCGTCCGACGTCGCGATGGCGGTGAGCTGGTTGGTGGCGTAGCCCGCTTGCGCGAGCGCCGCGTCGATCGCGGCGTCGATCTCTTGCGCCGTCGTGCCTTTGCGGCAGCCAACCCCTGCAACGATCATGGCTTCTCCCAAACCCATTGAATGACCGGCATGGCGGGACGCCAGCCCGTCTTGCCGCCGACGGCATCGGCCCGCGACACGGCGATACGGGTCAACGTGCCGCCAAGCGCGGTCTGCCGCGCGAGCAGCTCCGCTTCCGTTTCGAGCGTCACCGCATTGGCGACGATGCGTCCGCCCGGCCTCAGCGCGGCGATACACGCATCCAGCACACCTGGGGCGCTCGCGCCGCCGCCGATGAAGATCGCGTCCGGCGCCTCAAGCCCGTGAAGGGCTTGCGGCGCGGTCCCCTCGATACTGCGAAGACCGGGCACGCCGAAGGCGGCGGCGTTGCGGCCGATGCGCGCAGCGCGGTCGGCGCGCGCCTCGATGGCGACTGCGCGCAAAGACGGATCGGCCAGCATCCACTCGATGGCGACCGAGCCTGAGCCCGCGCCCAAATCCCACAGGAGCTCGCCGCGCCTCGGAGCGAGTGCCGATAGCGTCACCGCCCGAATCTCGCGCTTGGTGATCTGCCCGTCATGCTCGAACAGATCGTCGGCGAGGCCCGGCGTATAAGCGATGACCCGCGCGCCGGGCGAAGCGACGACCTTGATGGCCACGGTGTTGAGGGCGGCAATATCGCTGACATCGAAATTTGCCGCAGTCGCCGACCTGATGCGTTCGTTGTCGCCGCCGAGCGCCTCGAGCACGGTAAGGTGCGAACCGCCGAAGCCGATCCCGGTGAGAAGCTGCGCCAGCGCCGCCGGACCATCCGCGTCGGAGGTGAGCGCCAGGATGCGCGCGCCCGGATGAAGATGCGGCCTGATGCGGTCGAGCGCGCGCCCATGCACGGAGAGCAGCACGGTCTCAGGCAAAGCCCAGCCCATGCGCGCCGCCGCCAGGCTGAACGCGGACGGCGCCGGCACGACCCAGGTCTCCTCCGGCGGCACATGGCCGGCGAGCGTCGAACCCACGCCATAGAAAAAGGGATCGCCCGAGGCGAGCACGCACACCTGTCGTCCGCGCGCGGCCAAGACCGCATCGATCCCTTGAGAAAATGGGCTCGGCCATGGCCTCGCCTCGCCCCGGATCAAGGGCGCCGCGAGCGCCAGATGCCGTGCGCCGCCGAACACGATCTCGGCCCGCGCGACCAAGTCCCGCGCGCCGGCGCTCAAGCCGTCGATCCCGTCCTCGCCGATGCCGACGATGGACAGCCAGCGCTCCGATGGGGCAGGGTCCGGCATGATCGGTTCAGGGCGCGCCATGAAGATCCTCATTCTCGGCGGCACGGCGGAGTCCCGCGCGCTGGCCGGTCGGCTCGCCGAAACCGGACGTTTCGACGTCATGGTGTCGCTCGCCGGCCGCACGGCGAAGCCGCTGCCGCAGCCTGTCCCGGTGCGGAGCGGCGGCTTCGGCGGCGCCGAAGGTCTCGCGGGCTATCTGCGCGAGGAAAAGATCGACGTGCTGATCGATGCCACGCATCCTTATGCCGATGCGATCTCCGCCAACGCGGCGCGCGCCGCCGCGCTGAGCGGCGTGCCGCTCGTCGCGCTGCGCCGTCCTGCGTGGGAGGAGGTGCCGGGCGATCAGTGGATCGAGGTCGACACCATCGCCGCGGCCGTTGCCGCGCTTGGCGCGGTTCCACGGCGCGTCTTCCTCGCCCTCGGCCGCAACGAGATTACGCCCTTCGCGGCGGCGCCCGAGCATGTCTATCTCGTCCGCAGCGTCGATCCTGTCGATCCGCCGCTCGCCGTGCCGCACGCCATCTATCTCACGGCGCGCGGGCCCTTCAGCGAGGCCGAGGACCGCGCTTTGCTCGAACGCCACCGCATCGACGTGATCGTCGCCAAGAACAGCGGCGGCGATGCCACCTATGGCAAGATCGCCGCTTCGCGTGCGCTGCATCTGCCGGTCATCATGCTGAAGCGCCCCGCGCTCCCCGAGGTCGAAAGCGTCGAGACCGTCGACGAGGTGCTGGCCCGGCTCGATCATGCGGTCACCTCCGCCGCTTCCCGCGGCGTATAGACAAGCGGTGCACGGCCCTCGCGCGCAATCAGACGCGTCTCGGGCGACCCGACAAGAATGAGCGTCGCCATGTCGGCCTTCGTCGCAGCCGCGTCCTCAAGCGTCGTAATAGTCACCGCCTCGTCGGCCCGGCCCACCGCGCGGCCGAACACGACAAGCGTCGACGGGGCGAGATGGCGCGAAAGCCGCGCGAAAGCTTCGCCGAGCTGCCAGGGCCGCGCTACCGAGATCGGATTGTAGAGCGCGATGACGAAGCCGCCCGACGCGGCGGCGTCGAGCCGCTTCTCGATCACGGGCCACGGCTTCAGATTGTCCGAGAGCGAGATGGCGCAGAAATCGTGGCCGAGCGGCGCGCCGACCCGTGCCGCCAGCGCGAGCATGGCGGTGATGCCGGGCACGACCACGACATCCACCGCGCGCCACGCATCCAGCCCGCGCTCGATCTCGCCGCACACGGCCGCCGCCATGGCGAACACGCCGGGATCGCCGCCCGAGACGATGGCCACATGGGCGCCGTCTGCCGCGTGACGCAGCGCCGCCTGCGAGCGCTTCGCCTCCTCCCGGTTGCCGGACGGATGGCGCGGCTGGCCTTTGCGTTCCGGCACGCGGTCGAGATAAGGCCCGTAGCCGTAGAGCGCCTCCGCGGCCTCGAGCGCGTCGCGCGCATCTTGCGTGAGATAGCGGTCGTCGCCGGGCCCGAGCCCGATGATGGAGAGGCGCCCGCTCATGGCCGCTGCTCCCAGCCGGGCACCAGCACGATGGCGAAATAGGGCGCACAGCCGTCGAGCTTGTCGGTGAGCTTCATCACCGAGGCATTCGCCATGGTGCCGCGCTCCACATAGATGGCGCGGTCGAGCCGTCCGGCGCGGTCGAGCGCGCGGCGCACCTTGGCGAGATGGCGGCCGATCTTCATCACCACGGCCGCATTGGCATCGGCAAGCCGGCGCTCCAGCTCGTATTCGGGAAGCGTGCCCGGCAGCACGGTGAACACGTCGTCGCCTTGGGTCATCGGGATGCCGATCGACGACCAGCAGCCGGACATGCCGGTCACCCCGGCGATGACCTCGGCGGGATAGCGCGGGCTGAGCCGCACATGGAGATGCATATACGAGCCGTAGAACAGAGGATCGCCCTCCGACAGCACGGCGACGGTGCGGCCCAGGTCGAGATGCGTGGCGATCGTCGAGGCGGACGCGTCGTAGAACGCGCCGATGGCGTCGCGATAGGCGGCGTCCTCCTTCGGGATCTCGGTGGTGACCGGATAGAGCAGCGGCAGCTCTTGCGCGCCGTTGAGATGCGCGGCGACGATGGTCCGTGCGTTGCTCGCGTTCCCCGCCTTGGCGAAATAGGCGACCACGTCTGCGTGGCGGAGCGCGTCGATGGCCTTGAGTGTCAGAAGGTCGGGATCGCCCGGCCCGACGCCGACACCGATGAGACGGCCGGTCATATGCCCTCCTTGGCGAGCGCGTTGAGCGCGGCCGCCGTCATGGCGCTGCCGCCCATGCGCCCGCGCACGATGAGATAAGGCAGCCCGAGCGCATTGGCGGCGAGCGCCTCCTTGGATTCCGCCGCCCCGACGAACCCGACCGGGATACCGAGGATCGCGGCCGGCTTCGGCGCGCCCGCGTCCAGCATCTCCAAGAGGTGGAACAGCGCGGTGGGCGCATTGCCGATGGCGACGATGGAGCCTTCAAGCCGGTCGCGCCACAGCTCGAGCGCCGCGGCCGAGCGCGTCGTGCCGAGCTTTTGCGGCGAGCGCCGGCACCCGTTCGTCGCGCAAGGTGCAGATCACGTCGTTATTCGACGGCAGCCGCGCGCGCGTGACGCCGTGCGCCACCATCTGCGCGTCGCAGAAGATGGGCGCGCCGCGTTTGAGAGCGCCGCGCGCCGCAGGCACCAAATCCGGCGAGAACTCGATCAGCTCGGCGGCGTCGACCCGGCCGCAGGCATGGATCATGCGCACGGCGATCTCGGCTTGCGCGTCCGTGAAGCGCGAGAGGTCGGCCTCGGCGCGAATGATGGCGAAGGACCGCTCGTAGATGGCGGTCCCGTCGCGGATGTAGCCCTGCTTAAGCATCTTCGGTCTCCCGCCCGGTCAGATGCACAACCGCGGCGACAAGCGCGTCCGCGCCGACATATGCGTTTGGCAGCGCACGCGGCGAGCCGTTGCGGATGATGCCGCAGCCTTGCGGCGCGCCGACGATGGTGAGCGGCGCGGGCGCCGGATGCGCGCAGCCTTTGACGCAGCCGGAGACATGCACTGCAATGCCGGTCTCGGACGGCGGCAATGCCGACGCGATCTCCGCGGCAAGCGCACGCGCGGCGATCAGACCGGACGCGCAGGCGGGCGCGCCGGGGCAGGCGACGACGCGTCGTCTTGCGTCGCGCGCGTCCACAATGAAGCCGAGATGGTCTGCGGCCGTCGCCAGCGCGAAGCCGGTCATCTCGCCGATGGGACCGAGCAGGAGCGTGCGATCCGGCGCGGTCGCGGCCCAGGTCGCGCCGTTCGCGCGGGCCATGCGGAGGAGCGCGATCAGGTCGAGCGCCTGTGCCTGCCCGAACGGCAACGCCACGCCCATGGCGCAGCCTTTGCCGAGTCTGTGCAACCCGATCGTCTCGGCGTGTTTCCGTACGGCAATGGGCACCGCTGGCTGAAGCGCATCTTCGGCGACCGCACGAAAGGCGCCGATGCCCTCGGCGCGTAGCACATCGGACCCACGCGCCTCAGGCCCGTGCGCGGCAATCACGCGGAGAAGCGCGACCACGACACGCGCCGCTGCATCGCGCGCGACCAAGCCGAGCGGGATGGCCGAGACCGCATCGCCCGCAAGCGAGACGAGAAGCTTCGGCGCATCGGAAGTGGAGACCGCGCGCAGCCGTATATCGGCGGAAAGCGCATCGAGAGGAAGCCGTCCGCCGCCATCGACAATCACCGAGACTTTCGGCGCGAGCGTGAGCCCGGCTGCGGCGATGGCTCCACGGAGCGCCACCGCAAGAGCGCGCGCATCGATCAGCGCCGAGGAGTTGTCCGGTAGGGGATCGGCAAGGACCGGCACGCCGTCGCAGATCGCGATGTCGAGTCCTTCGACCGCCGCAGCGAAGAGCGGGGCCGAGACCGGCGAAAGACCGCGAACCTGGAGGCTGCCCCGGGCGCTGATCTCGAGGACGCCGTTGCCGTGCGCCTCCGCCGTGGCGCAAAGCTTGGCAAATACATCGATGGGCATGGGCCCGGCCGGCACGATGCGCGCGAGCAGCCCGTCGCCGGTCTGCATCGGCGCGGAAAGGCGCGGGCACGCGCCGCGAACGACGGGCCGGCTCATAGGGTCGCCTCCACTTCGCGCGCGGTGAAATCGGTGCCGAGATCGTTCCGCCGCGGATGCCATAGGCCCTTGCGCCGCGCGGCCTCCAGGCGCTCGGCGATGGCGCGCGCGGCTGCCGGATTCTCGCGCAAGAGAAAGTCGCGCACGGTCTCGTCGGCGAGATAGGCGCCATGCACCGCGTCGAACAGCGCGCTCGACACGGCACCGGTGGTCTCGGCAAAGTCGACCAGCCGGTCCACGGTCTCGGCGAGTTCGGCGGCGCCGCGCGCCCCGTGCCGCATCATGCCGTCGATGAATTTCGGGCTCGTGGCGCGGCCGCGCACGATGCGGGCCAGCGCCTGATCGAGCGGCGCGCGCGCGGCCGTCTGGGATCGGTCACGTCGAGCATGACGAGGTCGGGTGCTGCGCCGAGCGTGCGGGCCGCGGCGGCGAACCCGCCTACATGGGCCACGTCCTCGGCGCCTTCGAGAATGTCGCGGCTCGGATCGTCGCTTGCGTGGAGCAGGAGGTCGGCCTTCGCCACGCGTGCGGCGAACGCGCCGGGCTCAGGCGTACCGTGCGCTTCCGCGCCGCCATATGTATGAGACGTGGCCGCGAGATAGGCCGCGCCGATCTCCGCGTCAGGCGTGTCGCGGCCGAGCAGGTCCTCGACGCCCGCGCCGTAGGCGCCGGGCGCGTTGCCGAAGATGCGTGCGAGCGTGTCGCCGCTCCCGTTCGCCGCGCGGCGCGCCGCGGCGAGCGGGTTCTCGTCATCGTCCTCGTCACGGTGGGCGACGAGCTTCACCGCGGCATCGAGCAGCGCGATCTGCGCCGGGAACAGGTCGCGGAACAGGCCGGAGATGCGCCAGGTCACGTCGACGCGCGAGCGGCCCATCACGGCCGGCGGCAGCACCTCCATGCCGGTGACGCGCCCCGTCGCCGGGTCCCAGGTCGGGCGGCAGCCCATCAGCGCGAGGCCTTGGGCGATCTCCTCGCCGCCCGTGCGAAGCGTGGCGCTGCCCCAGAGATCGATGACCAGCGCGCGCGGCATCTCGCCATGGGTCTGCATATAGGATCGGACCACCTCGTCGGCGGCGAGTCCGCCGAGCTCCATGGCGGTCGGCGTCGGCAAGACGCGCGGATCGGCGGTGAAGAGATTGCGGCCCGTGGGCAGCACGTCCCGGCGCCCTCTGGAGGGTGCGCCGGCCGGTCCCGGCCCCACGCGCTTGCCGTCGAGCGCCGCGATCAGCGCGTCGCGCTCCGCATCGGCGCATTGCTGCCACGCCACGTCGTCCGTGTGCGGCCTCCGCCCATAGATATGCAGCCCGTCCTTAATGGCGAGGTCCTTCAAATCGCAAAGCCAGGCGTCGATCTTGCGAAGCGCGTCTTGATCGTCCTCGGCCCCCTCGACGCCCGCCTCGCGGGCGAGCCCGGAGCCTTGCGCCTTGTCGACGATGAGGCGCGCGAGCCGCTCGCGCCGGCGCCGGTCCAAGCCGTCGGCGATGGCGTACTCGTCCACCAGCCGCTCGAGCTCCTGCGCCGCGCCGGACATCTCGGTCTGCGTCAGCGGCGGCGGCAGATGGCCGATGGTCACGGCGGCGATGCGGCGTTTGGCCTGCGCCGCCTCGCCCGGGATTGGAGACGATGAAGGGGTAGATCACCGGCAGCGCACCGACGATCACCTCGGGGAAGCACGAGCCGGTCAGCGCCACGGCCTTGCCCGGCAGCCATTCCAGCGTGCCGTGCGCGCCGAGATGGAGCAGCGCATGGGCCTTCACCGCGTGTTGCAGCCAAAGCCCGAAGGCGAGCAGCGCATGGCGCGGCGGCAGCGTGGGATCGTGATAATCGGCCCGGCGCTCGTGACTGTTGCCGCGGTCGGGCGGCAGCGCCACGGTGATGGTGCCGAACCGGCAGGCACGGAAGCGGAACGCGCCGTCGCGAAAATCGGGATCGTCTTCGGCTGCGCCCCAGGCGGCGTTGATCTCGTCCGCGACGTTGGCGGGCAGCTTGGCGAGGAGCGCGGTGTAGTCCGCAAGAGAGAGCGCCGGCGCGTCCGCGCCGTGCTCCAGCGCATCGAGCAATACTGGCGAACTGGCCGGTATGTCCGCGACGGCGTAGCCCGCCTCTTCGAGATCGGCGAGCAGCGCGAGCACGCTGGCCGGCACGTCGAGGCCGACCGCGTAGCCTGTGCGTCCGCCCGCGCCCGGATAATCGGGCATCACCACGGCGATGCGCCGCATCGCACGCGGCGTCTGTTGGAGCCGCACGAGCGCGGCGACCTTATCCGCGACGGCTTCGATGCGGTCCGGCTTCGGGGCGGCTCGCATAAGCCGTAAACCCGAGCGCGTCGTCTTTCGCGAGTGCATCCTTGAAGGCGAGCGCGCCGGCGAGCACCCGGCCGTCGAGCTCGGGCAGCACCACGTGCATGGCAAGATCGGCGGGCCCGAGCCCGCGCGGGTTCTCCGCCCAAGCCTCGCGCCGCGTGGTGGCGATCACCGCTTGCAACACCGGAGCATCGGTGCCGTCGAGCGGCGAGGTCTCACCGTCGCTCGCCGCGAACGCCGTGGTCGTGATGATGACGGCGGGCGAAAGCGCTTGCAGCGTCTCGCGCACGAAGGCGCTTGCCTCTTTGTCTTTTAAGCTCGGCACGAAGAGCGGCGCGGGCGTCAGGCCGCGGGCTTGAAGCGCCGCGCACAGCGCATCGATGGGCGCGGTGTCGGCGGCGAGCAGCGCGGAGCGGTAGAAGATCACCGGGCACCAGGGGCTCGCCGGTCGCGATCTCGGTCCGTAAGGCGTGGAGCGGCACCGGCCCCTTGCCCGGCACATAGGCCGCCATGCGCGGCAACCGCTGCGGTGCCGGCGCTTCGAGCGCAACGCCCGCATGGCCCGCGAGATGCCGCAGAAGGCCGCGCAAGTTCTCCGGTCCGCCTTCGCGGAAATAGCGCAGCAGCGTCTGCAAGTCGTCGGGCGGCAGCGTCGAGGCCTCGAACAGCCGAGCATCGTCGCGGTCCTCGCCCGGCAAGACGGCGAGCGCGATGCCGTGTTCGCGCGCGAGCGCCGACAAGCGCCTCGACGCCATAGCGCCACCAGTCGAGCCCGCCGAGAAGCCGCACCACGATGACCTTGGCGTGACGCGCTACTTTGTCGATCCACAGATCGATCGACATGGGATGGCGCAGGTCGCGGAGGTGCGCGAGCCGCACGGATGGCAGTGCGTCGCGCTCCGCGGTATAGGCGGCGGCAAGCCCGGCGAGGTCGCTGTCGGCAAACGACAGCACCACGATGTCGCCCGGCGTCTGGCCGAGATCGACGGGCTCGATGATGTCGTCGAGCGTCGTGGCGCTTGTTTGCAGCAGATGCATGCGCGTTACCCTGCGAGTGATTTGACGACCGCGTCGCGGTCGAGACCCTTGAGCCCGATGACGACGAGGCTGCCTTGCCGCGTCTCGGCCGCGCCCCAAGGCCGGTCGTAGTAATGGCTGACGCGCGGCCCCACGGCCTGAATGAGAAGGCGCATGGGCTTGCCGGCGACGGCCGCGAATCCCTTGACCCGCAACACGTTATGCGCGTCGGCAAGACCGGCGATACGCGCGGCGATGATCGCCGGGTCGCCGATCTCGTCGAGGGCCACGACGAACGAATCGAAATCGTCGTGGTCGTGATCGAGCTCATTATCGTGATGGGTCCTGCGGTTCTCGATATCGTTCTCGGTGCCGACGCCTAAGCCGAGCAGCGCCGCGGGATCGACCTTGCCGTCGGCCACGGTGACGATGCCGACCGCACGCGGGAGCGCGCCGGTGATTGCGGCGAGCGCGCGCTCCAATCCGCGGTCGTCGAGCAAATCGCGCTTGTTGAGCACGACGAGATCGGCGCAGGCGATCTGGTCCTCGAACACCTCTTCGATGGGGTCGTCGTGATCGAGCGCATCGTCCGCCGCCCTCTGCGCGACGAGCGCCTCGAGATCGGCCGACACCTGCCCGTCGGCGAGCGCGGCGCCGTCCACCACCGCGATCACGCCGTCCACGGTGACGCGGCTCTTGATCGCCGGCCAATGAAAGGCTTGCACGAGCGGTTTTGGCAGCGCGAGACCCGAGGTCTCGATGACGATGTGATCGACCGCGGGCCGCATGGCGAGGATCGCGTCGAGCGCCGGTACGAATTCATCGGCCACCGTGCAGCACAAGCAGCCATTGGCGAGCTCGACGATGTTCTCCTCAGGACACGATGCGTCGCCGCAGCCTTTCAGGATCTCACCGTCGATACCGACATCGCCGAACTCGTTGACGATGACCGCGAGCCGCTTCCCGTTCGCGTTGGCGAGCACATGGCGGATCAACGTCGTCTTGCCCGAGCCGAGAAAGCCCGTGACGATGGTGCAAGGAACGCGGGCAAACGACGTCATTCAGTCTCCTCCTTGAAATTCTTTTCCGCGAAATCGGGGGGCGGCACGCGGGCGATCAGTCCCCGCTTCAACACCTCGGGACGGCCCCGCCACGGCAAGATGCCGTCTTCGGCGCGCGCCAGAAGCCGGGCCCCTTCGATCAACGCCTCGGCGTCGCGCTCAGGCTCGAGCCCGCCGAATATGTAAGTCCAGGCGTTGTCGACACGGAGCGCGGCACTCAAAGACCGGCTGCAATTGGCGAGACACTCGACCTCGCGGACCGCGACCCCGGTGCCCTCGGCCGCCTCCGCCACGGCGCGCGCGAGCGCAAGGCCCGGGCGCGGGCCATCATCCGGATCGCCCGGCCGGCGGCAGGTCACGCAGACATAAACCGTGGTGCCGGCCCTCGCCGTGACGTCCTCGTCCGTCTCGATGTCGCTGAGAGTCACCCCTAAAAAGCCGCTCCTCGGGCATCTCGATGGGGTGCTGAACGACCGCGACCAAATCGGCCGCCGCCAAAGAACCAACCGCGCCCGAGGCACCCCGCCCGGTAGGCGACCAGATCGACGGTAGGTCTCCTGGCTCGCGGGTCTCAGACCCTCCCCGCCTTCCCGGGATTAGCTTCCCAGTGGCTCTTGTGGTTCGGGCTCACCGCTTACAGTTGCGGGGGCAGCCGCGGATTTGGACGTGTCCGTACCGCGTTCCCTGTTTGCTCTCTTCAGAGCGACCGTCGATCAGGCACTTAAGGGGCTGGCTCCCCCCTTTGTCAATGCAGTCGGGCGGAACGGTCTCCATGCGCCTGCTTGCAGCGCGGCCGAACCAAGCTATAGTCGGCGCGTCGTCGGTTCCCGCATTCCGTGGGACGAAAATGGGAACGCGGTGAGGGAAAATCCCCGATTCCGCGGCTGCCCCCGCAACTGTAAGCGGCGAGCACCCCTCCACTGGCCACTGGAGCGAGCCTCCGGGAAGGCCGAGGGAAGGCGTCGACCCGCAAGCCAGGAGACCTGCCGGCGGCTTGAACCTTGAACCGCGCCCTCGGGTGGAGGGCGCAAGGGGGACCAGATGACGACGTTTTCGACCAAGCCTGAAGCGACCAACACCGCGGCTGCGCTCGAGCTTTCCCGCGCCATCCCGATCTTCTTGGCGATGCTGCTCGGCGCCTTCATCGTCGGCGGTGTGGGCTTCTCCCACATCGAGGCGGTGCACAACGCCGCGCACGATTACCGGCATTCGATGGGCTTCCCCTGCCACTAAGGAGGGCCCACCCATGGATTACTTCCGCAACATCGTGATCGTTGCGGCCATCGCCGGCGCACTTGGCCGGCCTTGGCATGACCGTCGCCCAGCAGCTCACCACCGTGCCGCTGATCCTCAAGGCCGAGGTCTATGAGGAGAAGGGCGCTGGCCCCGCGCATGCCCATGAGCACGACGCAGGAACCGCCGCCCACGACCATGCGGCGGCACCTGCGCACGAGCACGGCGATGGCTGGACGCCGGCCGATGGCGTCCGAGCGGACCTTCTTCACCTTCGCGGCCAACATGCTCACCGGGATCGGCTTCGCGCTGCTGCTCGTCGCCGTGAGCGAGCTCTTCGGCGGCATCGCCAATTGGCGTCAGGGCGTGTTCTGGGGCTTGGCCGGCTTTGTGGTGTTCACGCTCGCGCCGGGGCTTGGCCTTCCGCCTGAGCTACCCGCGATGCCCGCGGCGGATCTCGGCGCGCGCCAAGCCTGGTGGCTCGGAACGGTTCTCGCCACGGCCACGGCGCTCGGGCTCCTGTTCTACAGCCGCTCGCTCATCAATGTGCTCGCCGCCATCGCGCTTCTTATCGCGCCCCACGTGATCGGCGCGCCGCAGCCCGTGAGTTACGAGAGCCCGATCCCCGAGGGCCTGCACCATAGCTTCGTCGTCGCCGCGGTGATGACGGCGCTGCTGTTCTGGGTGCTGCTCGGCGGGCTCGCCGGCTACGTGCGCGGGCGCTTTATCCACGCCGCCTGACCATGGTGCAAGAAAACGCGGCCGGGGACGACGGGGTCACTCTCGTCCTCGGCGGCGCCCGCTCCGGCAAGAGCCGTTATGCCGAAAGCCTCGTCACCGCGCGGCCGCAGCCTTGGGTCTATATCGCCACGGCCGAGGCCCGCGACGACGAGATGGCCGCGCGCATCGCCGCGCATCAGGCGCGCCGCGCCGCAGGCTGGCAGACCATCGAGGCGCCCCATGAAGTGCACGAGGCGCTGCGCGCCGCGCCGCCAGAGGCCGCCGTGCTCGTCGATTGCCTGACCTTGTGGCTCGCCAACGTGATGCACGCCAAGTTCGACATCGACAAGATCACGCGTCGCCTCGAAGAGGCGCTTGCCGCGCGCGCCGGGATGACCGTGCTGGTCTCGAACGAAGTGGGCCTCGGCATCGTGCCGGATAACGCGCTCGCCCGAAGCTTCCGCGACGCGCAAGGCGTGCTCAACCAGCGCCTCGCGGCCGTTGCGCGCCGCGTCGTGCTCATGGTCGCCGGCCAGCCGCTCACCGTGAAAGGAACGTCATGACCAAAGCCGTCGACGAGCAAGAGGCCGAACGCCATCGCGCCAAGATGGCGAAGCGCAAAGAGGTGCAGGACCAGGAGGTCGCCGAGAAGACCGTCGAGAAGGGCCTCCTCATCGTCCACACCGGCACCGGCAAGGGCAAGTCGACCGCAGCCTTCGGCCTGGCGCTGCGCATGCTCGGACGGGGGCGGCGCGTCGGCGTGGTGCAATTCGTCAAGGGTGCGTGGCACACGGCGGAGCGCGACGCGCTCGCCAAGTTCGGCGATCAGGTCGCCTGGTACTCCATGGGCGAGGGCTTCACCTGGGAGACGCAGGATCTCGCCCGCGATATCGCCGCGGCCGAGCGCGCTTGGGCCAAGGCGGTCGAGTTGATGGACGATCCGAGCTTCGGCCTCGTCATTCTCGACGAGCTCAACATCGCGCTCCGTTACGACTACCTGCCGCTCGATCAGGTGATCGCCACCCTAAAAAGCCGGCGGCCAGACTTGCATGTCGTCGTCACCGGGCGGAACGCCAAGCCCGATCTCATCGAGGCCGCCGACCTCGTCACCGACATGACGTTGGTGAAGCACCATTTCGCCGCCGGCGTGAAGGCGCAACCCGGCATCGAGTTCTGATCTGATGACCGCCCGCGCGCTCATGTTCCAGGGCACGGGCTCCGATGTCGGCAAGTCGCTGATCGTCGCCGGCCTCGCGCGTGCCCTCGCAACGCGCGGGCTGAACGTGCGGCCGTTCAAGCCGCAGAACATGTCGAACAACGCGGCCGTCGCGATCGACGGCGGTGAGATCGGCCGCGCGCAGGCGCTCCAGGCCCGCGCGGCGCGCGTTCCCCCCAGCGTGCACATGAACCCGGTGCTGTTGAAGCCGCAAAGCGAGGTCGGTGCGCAAATCGTCGTGCAGGGCCGCGTCTATGGCAAAGCCAAGGCTGCCGACTACCAGAACCTCAAGCCGAAATTGATGGCCTTCGTGCAGGAGAGCTTCGCGCGGCTGAAGGAGGAGGCGGACATCGTTCTGGTGGAAGGCGCGGGCAGCGCCTCCGAAGTGAATCTGCGCGCGAACGACATCGCCAACATGGGCTTCGCCCGTGCTGCGGACGTGCCCGTCGTCCTCATCGGCGATATCGACCGCGGCGGCGTGATCGCGAGCCTTGTCGGCACCAAGGCGGTCCTCGACGCGGACGATGCCGCGCTGATCGTTGGCTTCCTCGTCAACAAGTTCCGCGGTGATCGCACGCTCTTCGCCCACGGCATGGCGCTTGTCGCCGCGGCGACCGGGTGGGAGGCGCTCGGTCTCATCCCCTTCTTCCCCGAGGCGCGGGCCTTGCCGGCCGAGGACGCGCTCGCGCTCGACGGCGCGCCGACGCAGAAAGCGGGCGCGGCCGTCAAGATTGCGGTGCCCCTCCTGCCGCATATCGCCAATTTCGACGACCTCGATCCGCTCGACGCGGAGCCTGCCGTGGACCTCGTGCGCCTGCGTCCCGGCGAAGCGCTTCCGGCCGATGCGGCGCTCGTGATCCTGCCGGGCTCCAAGGCCGTCATCTCCGATCTCGAGGCGCTCAAGGACGCGGGCTTCGACATCGATATTGCCGCGCATGTCCGCCGCGGCGGCATGGTGCTGGGGCTCTGCGGCGGCTACCAGATGCTCGGCCGCGCCGTCCACGATCCTGACGGCATCGAAGGCCCCGCGGGCACGGCGCCAGGCCTCGGCCTCCTCGACGTCGAGACCAAATTGAGCGTGGCGAAACGTCTCGAGCCGGCGCGCGGCACGACCTTCGACGGCGCGCCCTTCTCGGGCTACGAGATGCATATGGGCATCACCGAAGGCCCCGATTGCGCGCGGCCCTTCGCCCGCCTTGCCGACGGCACGCAAGAAGGTGCCATGGCGGCGGACGGCCGCGTCATCGGCACCTATGTGCACGGCCTCTTCGCCGACGACCGCCAGCGCGCCGCTTGGCTCGCGCTCTTCTCAGGCGGACCTACGCAAGTCTCTTACGAAGCTTCGGTCGACGCGATCCTCGATCGCCTCGCCGCGCATCTGGAAGCCCATGTCGATGTCGATCGCCTGCTCACATTGTCGCGGTAAGCGCCGCGAGCACGAACACGATGGCGATGAGCAGCCCGTCGGCACGGCCATAGACGTCGAGCGCCGCCCGGATGTCGGCAGCCTTGGCCTCGCGCCGTCCGTCGCCGAGCCAGGCGCCCTCGGTTTCCTTGCCCTCATAGCTGCGCGGTCCGCCGAGCGAAAGCCCGATCGCGCCGGCCATGGCGGCTTCCGGATAGCCGGCGTTGGGCGAAGCATGTTTCCCCGCGTCGCGCACCATCGCGTACCAAGCGCCGCCGGCGGAGGCGCCGCCCGTCATCGCCGCCGCCGCGACGATCAGCAGCGCAGAGATGCGCGCGCCGGGAAGATTGGCGATATCGTCGAGCTGCGCCGCCGGCTTGCCGAATTGTTCGTACCGCGCCGTGTGGTGCCCGATCATGCTGTCGGCGGTGTTGATCGCCTTGTAAAGCGCACCGCCGGTCATGCCGGCAAGGCCGATCCAGAATACTGGCGACACCACACCGTCGGAGAAATTCTCGGCGAGACTCTCGATGGCAGCACGCGCCACGCCCGCCTCGTCGAGTTCGGCGGTGTCGCGGCCGACGATATGCGCGACCTCTTTACGGGCCTTGGCGAGATTGGCCGAGTCCAGGGCGTCGGCGACATTGGCCACATGCAGATAGAGACTGCGCTGCGCGATGAACACACTGCACAAGATGCCGGCCGCGATCAGGCCGAAGGGAATCAGAAGGAGGACAGTCTCGAGCGCAAAGGCGATGCTGCCAACGATCGCGAGCAAGAGAAACAGCGCGATGGCGCCGGCCCGGCGCCGCGTCTCGGGGGCTGCGCTCTCGCGATTAAGGCGGGCGTCAAGGTAGCTGATGAGACGGCCCATCCATGTCACAGGGTGACCTATTCTGTTGCTGAGCTTCTCCGGATAGCCGGTGATGAGCTCGGCCAGCAAAGCCAGAAGCGCTAGCGGTGTAGACATGATCCCTCCAAACGCGCTTAAGCCGCTGATGCATGGCGGCAATCTCGACGCGGCGCGAAAGCTGTTCCCCGGCGCGCCCGAACCGTTCCTCGATCTGTCGACGGGGATCAACCCCAATCCCTACCCCATCCCGGCACTCGCGCCGCAAGTTTTTGCGCGTCTGCCGGACCTTGCGGGCTTGGCGCGGCTAAGGTGCCGCGCCGCCGCGGTCTACGGCGCGCCAGCGGAGTCCAATGTGGTTCCGTCTGCGGGCACGCAGAGCCTCATGATGCCGCTCGCAAGTTTGATGGCGCCAGGCCGCGCGATGATCGCCGGGCCGACTTATGCCGAGCACGCGCGCGCCTGCGCTCTCGCCGGGCACGATGTGTCGACCGTGCCGGCGCTCGATCAGCTCGGCGACGCCGACCTCGCTGTCGTCGTCAATCCGAACAATCCCGATGGCCGCTTCTACCGCCGCGACGACCTGCTCGCGGTCGCGGCGCGGCAGCGCGCGCATGGCGGGCTCTTGATCGTGGACGAGGCTTTCATGGACGTGGGCCCGCGTGAGGAAAGCCTGGCCGGTCACGTGGAGCGCGGCAATGTCGTCGTGCTCCGGTCCTTCGGCAAGTTCTTCGGGCTTGCGGGCTTACGGCTCAGCTTCGCGCTCGCCGCAACCGAGATCGCCGCGCGCCTGAACGCAAGCCTCGGTCCGTGGCCGGTCTCGGGTCCGGCGCTCGCCATTGGGGAGACAGCGTTGAGCGACACGGCGTGGGCGGAAGCGACCCGCCGCTCGCTTGCCGAAGCGGCACGTCGATTGGATGCAATATTGAGCGAGGCGGGACTGGAAAAGATCGGCGGCACGTCCCTGTTCAGCCTGGTTCGCAGCTCGGACGCACAGCAGGTTTTCGAGGAACTTGGTCGCGCGGGGATCTTCGTGCGCCGCTTTGCCGAGGAACCGGAATGGCTTCGCCTCGGCCTCCCCGGAAGTGAGGCGGATTGGCGCCGTCTTGCCGCCGCGCTCGACCGCTAGTGGGCCCAGCGGCGATTATAGTGCTCGGCGAGCTCCAGATTGCCTTGCGCTTCTTCGGGCAACAGCCTGGCGATCACGCCCATGGCCAGCTCGACCGAGATCTCGCTCGCGCCGCACTCTTTGAGCTGCTCGCGCAGCCAGCCATAGACCTCTTCGTCGCCGGCTTTGAGCCCGACAGCGATCTCTTCAAGCATCTGCACCAATGATTCTGCTGCCATCGTGCCCCTCCAATTCCAGCCTAGCCTTAAGGCTCCTGGCCGTGGTCACGTCTTCGTCTCGCTCTCCTGGTGCGATTCCCCTTCCGCGATCATACTGTGTCTTTCGCGGATGCGAAGTTGCCAACGGGTCACAGTCCCGTCTTTTCTCCCTTAGTCGCCACTAGGCCCCAAAAACGGAATGGGTTTGATCGAGGCCGTGGATACCGGATCGGCCGGGCCGTCGGCCTGAGCGAAAAAGCCTCGGCTCGGGCGTGGCTGGCAGAAATGGCGCCCGTGCGAGACGTTGGTGACCAACAGATCCACGTGGAAATGGTTGTAATGGTAGCGGTCGGCACCCGGTCCGAGCACGGTATAGAACTCATCGCATGCGCCCGCGAACGCCTCCGTCAGGAAAGCCTTCTCGCGTGGCCGTGCCGCGCCACCAGCCCTTGACCACGGTGATTTCCGTGCCGTCCGAGAGGCGGAAGGCGGCGACGTCCAGCGCATTGCCGTAGGCATGTTCCGACAGCGGGCCGCGGTGGCGCCCGTTCCGCCCGCGGCACCCATAGGACGCGATCTGCTTGATCTCGACCACCGGCTTGCCGAACTGGTGATAGGCCGCCTTCTGCACCGGGCCGTTGAGCCAGCGCTCGAGGCTCGCCGTGATGCGGGCAGTCGATCGTGGCCGGCGGCGTGATCCGCACCCGGCCGACGCCGGAGACCTTGAGGGGTGCCAAGATGCCGCAGGCGCTGGGACCGTCGACCGTGCCGGCCGACTGGACATAGGGCGACGCGCGCACGCGGCCCGAGGCCATGCAGGCGGACTCGGCCTTGTCGCGCCAGGCCGCGCGCTCCTCTGACGGAACGCCACCGCTGGCGCAGCCCTCGAGAAGGAATAGGACGGCCGCAAGGAGCGCGGCCAGATACGCAAAACGTGCCCCCACCATGGCCGGTACCATGGCGCGAAGGGTCTGAAGAATCTTTCAATGAGGGCGGGCTCCGGGGCCCAGATTTTGGGCAAAAAGAAGGGCCGCCCGGCTGAGGGCAGCCCTTCCATTGTCGGCCGCGGTCGCTAAGAGGACCGCTTGAAAGCGTCGCGACGCCTAGACCTCACCAGAGGCGAGCATCCAGGCCGCATCACCCTCAGACCGCGGGCTATGACAATGAGACACTGGATCACCTCCTTTCGATTGTTGATGGGATGAGTCGAATATAGAGCGCTCGGCACAAAAAGGGAACGGCGTCACGTCGGCGCGCGCGCAATCATGTGCGCAATCACTTGGGGGCGTTGAAGGTCCGCGCCGGCGATTGCGTCCCGTCGGCATAGGTGAGCTGCACCGACATCGATTTGGTCCTGGGAGGCACGCCCATGAAGATCTGCGCCTTGTCGGGCACGCTGTGGGGATCGGACGGGTCGCAAGGCGGCAGCTTGAAGACCTTGTCGGGAGCGCCTCCGTCGAAGGCCGTAGCGTACGTCCTTGATGCCGCAGCGATAGGTGATGAGCTGCGTGAAATAGACCTTCATCCCCTGCCACTCGCGAAACGCGATCCAACTCGTCCAGAACTGCTCGAGGATCGATTTCTGCTCGCGCGCGAGCGCGTCCTCCGGATCGAACTTGATCGGGAAGATGTCCGCCTGCTCGCCGCGTTTGTCCCGCCAGGTCACATAGATCATGGCCTGGCCTTGGTCGGGCGGCATCTCGAAGGCGGTCTTCGGCATGCGCGCGCCGGTGCGCTGGTCGAGCACGTCGAGGAACCCGGCGTCGGTGAAGTCGCCGTCCTCGCCGATGCGGTAGCCGAACTGCGTCGCCGCCTCGGGCAGCGACACGCTCACCATCCACCCGCTGTTCGATCGGGTGAAGGTGGCAAGCGGCGCTTTCTTCGTCGCGGAAGGCGCGCCGGCGGTCGCGGCTGACGGTCCGGGAAGCGCCGCCAGTTTCGGCAGCACGCTGTCGCCGCTTCCTTCCGAGAGCGTGTTGATCTTGCCCTCGACGGCGATGGCGCGCGTCGGCGCGAGATAGAGATCGCCGACGATCTGATCGTAATAGGCGGGCACCTGCACGTGATGGATCTCGGCGGCGAGGTCGCGCACCTTGGCCTGTGTCTGCTTGGCGATGCGCACCATAGACTGTCCCGGCACCGCAAGCTCCTTGAGCAGCGTGCGCGTGAACACCGAGTTCGGATTGTCGTCGTCGTCACTGAGACGGTCGAGCGCCGACTGCCCCTGCCCCGCCGAAAACAGCACGAACATGCCTTCGGCCGGATCCATACGTGTAAGCCCCCGCGAAAGACCTATTGACCGCGTGCCGGCGCGCGCGAAGGGGTTATCGCGGCAGGCATCGAGGATCAGGATCACCGTGGCGGCGCCTTTGTCTTGCAGGCGTTGCGCAAGGCTGTTGGCGGAGAACGAGGCGTCGGTGACGAGCCCGGCCTCGCCGGGGCCGGCGCGCGGCACGTCCACCGGCAGGAGATAGTTGGTGCCGTCGATGGCGAAGCCGTGCCCGGCGAAATAGAGGAGCGCCGTGTCGCCCGGCTCTAGCCGCCCCTCAAGTTCGACCAGCGCCCGGCTCATGGCGCGGCGGCCGACATCTTCCGCCGTCACCACGTCGAAGCCGAGCTTGGCGAGCGCCGCCGACACGGCGGTGGCGTCATTCGCCGCCTTCTGCAGCTTTGGCACGTTCTCGTAGGCGTTGTTGCCGATGACGAGCGCCACGCGGCTTGCGGCCAGCGCCGGGCTCGCAGGCGCGAGGAACGCCAAAAGAAGGAAAGCAAGGCGCAAGCTGCGCCAACCGCTCGATCTGGCCGTCACGGGAAAGCCCTCTTCTCATACCCCTCGGCGTCCAAAACGTAGGGGGCCAGCAACGCTTCCACAAGGAGGCGAGGGAGGGCTCGCGACCGCGTCAGAACAAGAGGAGCCAGAGCCCCATGCCGATCAGCGCGATGGTCCAGGCGACATCGAGATTGATCCAACTCCGCTTCAGCACCTCATAGCCCGCCGACTGATAGACGAGGAGGGCGACCGCGCCGGTGACGATCAGCATCGCCAGAGTGTGCACCAGCACCGCGAGCGAGGCGAGGGCGAAGGAGTCCGTCGCCATCATGTGATGGGCATGCGCGCCCATCTGGTGCGCCTGATGCGCTTGCTCGAGCGGCATGAGCACGGGGATCAGCATGACGCCCGCACCGTGCGCCGTCGCCATGAGGAACGACCATACGCCGAGGCCAAAGAGACCCGTGGTCACCCCGATATGGAAATGGTGGTGGTGCCCGTAAAGCCAGTGATAGATGCCCCAGGCGATCAGGAGCAGTCCCGCCACGATGCGGAACGTCCCGGCATCGATGGCCATGCCGAGCCCGACCACGGCGAACACGACCACGCCGATTGCCGCCGCATGGCCGAGCGCGATGGGGATAAGCGAGATGAGCACGACGCGCCGGCTCTTGCGGTAGAGCCCGAGCGATGCAGCGAAGAACCAGCCCATGGCCGGATTGAGCCCGTGGAAGGCGCCGAGCGCGATCAGGATCAGCCAGGGAGAAAGGTCGGACATGCGAGGCGCCTTCGAAAGAGCAAGAACCGCCGCGAAGGGAGGTGAGGAGACGCTGAGCGTCCTTGATCGAACGCAAAAGCAGCGCGCGACACGACGCCCCGCGCGGCACGAGGCCTCAATCGAGACCGAGCGCCTTGCGGGCCTTCGCCGTGATCGACTGGCGCGTGGAGGAGAAGCCTTCCCACGGGTCGGACTTGAGGCGCGCGAGCCGCGACGGCATGGTCTTCACCGTGTAAGGCGCACCGCCTTTCAGATTTTTGAGCTCGTCCCAGCGGAGCGGCGTCGCCACCGGCGCCCCCGGCTTTGCGCGCGTGGAATAATTGCAGATCGCCGAGCTGCCGCGCTGATTGCGAAATAGTCGACGAAGACCTTGCCGACGCGCGTGCGCTTCAGCGGGTTCGCCGTGTAGCGGTCCGGCCGCGCGGTGACGAGCGCATCCGCCACCGCCTTGGCGAAGGCCTTGATCTCGTCCCAACCGGCTTTCGGCGTGAGCGGCGCCACGACGTGCACGCCCTTGCCGCCGGTCGCTTTCAGGAAGCTCTTGAGGCCGAGATCAGCGAGAAACGCGCGCACCTCCTGCGCCGCGGCCTTGAGGATGGCGACGTCGAGATCCTCGTCGGGATCGAGGTCGAACACGAGCCGGTCCGGCTTGTCGATATGTTTGAGCGACACGCCCCAGTCGTGAATTTCCAGCGCGGCGATCTGCACGAGCCCGAACAGGCCTTCTTCATCGTCGATATAGAGATAGGGCTTCTTGGTCTCGCCGCCGGGAATGGGAATCTCCTTGATCGCCTTGCTCATGCCTTTCATGGCATGGCGCTGGAAGAATCGCTCGCCGTCAATGCCCTCGGGACAGCGCACCAAGCTGATCGGCCGCTTCGCGATGTAACGCAGCATGGCGTCCGCCACGGCCTCGTAGTAGCGGGCGAGGTCGAGCTTGGTGAACCCGATGTCGGGGTAGAGCACCTTGTCGGGGCTCGTCAGCGTGACCCCGCCGAAAGAGACGTCGCTCGTCTTGGCAGTCTTGGTCGTCGTGGCCATGTCGGCCTCCTGATTGGTGTCTCCCTCGCGGCCCACGGCGCGCGCCGGCTTGTCCTCGCGTAAGCCCTGAAAGCTCGGATGCCGCAAGCGTCCGTCCCGCGTCCACTCCGTGTAGTTGACCGCGCAGACGAGCTCGGGCTCGAGCCATACCGCGTCCTTGCGCTCCGTTGCCGGCACCGCCTCGAAGGGCGAGGTCTTGCGCCGAAGAGGCGCGAAGCGCTTGGCGAGGTTCGTGAGATCGGCGGCGTTGAAGCCCGTGCCGACCTTGCCGGCATAGATGAGCTTGCCACCGTCGAACGTGCCGAGCAGCAGCGATGAGAACGGCTTACCCCGCACCTCCGACTTGGAATAGCCGCCGATGACGAACTCTTGCGCGTGAGAGGCATTTGATCTTGCGCCAGTCCTTGCCGCGGCCGGAGCGGTAGGGCGCGTCCGCCCGCTTCGACATGATGCCTTCGAGATGCGCGGCGGACGCTTTCTCGTAGAACTCCGGACCCGATCCCACCACGTGGTCCGAGTAGATGAGGAAATCGGACACGCCCTTCGCCGCCATGAGCTCACGCAGGCGCTCTTTGCGCTTGATCAGCTTCTCCTTGCGCAGGTCCTTGCCGTCGAGGAACAGGAGGTCGAAGGCGAAATAGCGGATCGCCGGATCGGGAGAGTCGATATGCTCCTGCAGCGACTTGAAGTCGGTGATGCCGGACGGCAGCACATAGGCCGCCTCGCCGTCGATGAGCGCGCTCGTCGCATGGCAGCGTCGTGAGCGCCTTGGCGATGGCCGGGAAGCGCACCGTCCAGTCGAGCCCGCTCCGGCTGTAGAGTGTGATCGCGTCGCCGGCCTTGGATGCGAGGATGCGGTAGCCGTCATATTTCAGTTCATGCAGCCAGGCGTCTCCGTGCGGCACCTCCGTTTCGAGCGTGGCGAGCTCCGGCTCGACGAACGGCGGCGCGACTATTTTCCGCCGCGCTTTGCTTTTGCCTTGGCCTTTGGCTTCGACTTGCCCTTTGGCGTCGACTTGGGCTTTGCCGTTGCCTTTTTGCGGGCCGGAGTTTTTTTTTGAGCCTTGTTCGAGGTCCACACCGCCGAGTCTGCGCTTGTCTCGATTTGGTTCATGGTGCGGCCGGTTTTGACGCTCGTGTCGAACTCTTCGGTCGGCTCCTCGCCGTCGCCGGCATATTCGTCCCGCTTCTTGATGAGGAGCCAGTTCTCGCGCTTGCCGCCGGTGCGGTCCTTCTTCATGCGCACGAGCACCCAGTCGCCCTTCAGCCGCTTGCCGTGCAGCCGGAACTTGAGATCGCCTTTCTTGAGGCCCTCGTCCGGGTCGCCGATCGGCTCCCACGTGCCCTCGTCCCAGATCATCACCGGGCCGCCGCCATACTCGCCTTTGGGGATGACGCCTTCGAAGCCGCCATATTCCAGCGGGTGGTCTTCGGTGCGGACGGCCAGCCGCTTCTGGGAGGGATCGAGGCTCGGTCCTTTGGTGACGGCCCAGCTCTTCAGCACGCCGTCATGCTCGAGCCGGAAATCGAAATGGGTGCGCCGCGCCGCGTGCTTCTGGATGACGAAGCTATTGCCCTTCTTCCGCGCGCGCTTCGCCCCGGGCTCGGGCGTCTTGCCGAAATCCCGCTTGGCCTTGTATTCGGCGAGGAGGTCCGAGCTCTTGCGCCCGCGCCATGGCTCAAGCCGATTTTCGCTTCGGCGCGCGCGTCGACTTCTTGGCGGGGCTCCGCGACGAGGTCTTCTTGCCGCCTGACTTGGCGCTTCCGCCCTTGCCTTGCTGCACGCTCTTCTTCAGCGCGTCCATGATGTTGATGACCTTGGCACCGCCAGGCTCCTCGGTGACGATCTCCGGCGCGCGGTTCTCGAGCTTGGCGTGGATCAGCTCCCATACCGCTTCGGTGTATTCGTCCTTGAACTGCTGGGGTTCGAACTTGCCGGACTTGCGCGTGATGAGCTCCTTGGCGAGGTCGAGCGCTTCCTTGTCGACTTTGACGCCAGGGATTTCGTCGAACAGCTTCTCCGCCGAGCGGATCTCGTTGGCGTGGCGGAGCACTTCGAGCAGCAGGCCCTTCTCGAACGGCTTGACGGCGACGATGTTGCCGTGGCCGCGCAGGATGAACTGGCCGACCCCGATCTTCTTCGTCTCTTTCAGCGCCCGCTGGAGAAGGACATAGCCCTCGTCGGCCATGTCGCCGTCGGGCATCAGGTAATAGGGCGTCTGGAAAAAGCGCGGATCGATCGCCTCCTCGTCCACGAAGCGGGCGAGATCGATGGTCTGCTTCGATTCGAGCTTGAGCTCGTCGATCTCCTTGGGGTCGATCAGGACATATTTGCCCTTCTCGTACTCGTAGCCCTTGGTGATCTCCTCGTTCTCCACCGGGCCGACGCCCGGAGCGATCTTCTGATAGCGGATGCGCTTTCCGCTCGGCTCGTGGATCTGGTGGAAGCCGATCGTCTTCTCGGCCGTGGTCGCGGGGTAGAGCCTGACCGGGATGTTGACGAGCGACAGCCGCAAATGGCCGGTCCAGAAAGCGCGGGGTGCCATGCGCCTTACTCCTTGGAAACGCGAAAAAATCTGTCCCGGCACCCCGGAAATCGGGTGCCAGACAGGGAAAACCGCGCCCGCGCCCCTGCGTTCCAAGCGGAATTCCGGGCTTCGGGCTCAGCCCCCTATCTTATAGCCGCTTTCGTTAAGCATGCGTTGGAGCGCTTCGGGGAAGCTGACCTTGACGGTCGCGGCCGGACAATTGCCGTTCTCGTCGGTCGGCCGATCACAGATTTCGAGCCCCCAGTCGGACGTGTGGTCATAATATTTGAGCATGAGGTCCCAAGCCTCCTTGCCTTCGCCGAGCCTGATCTTCTCGGCCACATAGCCGGCAAGGAACCCGTTCGGCTCCTCGTCGGGCACGAAGTCGATCATCTGACTGAGCCAGGCCGCATGCGCCGGCCGGAAGCGCGGCTCGGCGCTCACGTCCTTGATCTCGCCGTTCTCGAGCGCCAGCACTTCCAGCGGCGCCGCCGAGCACGCATAGCAGCCGAAGGCATAGAAGAAGGCGTTGTCGGGAAGCCCAAACTCGTAGACCCCGTCGCCGTTGAGGTCGTCGGCAAGCATGGGATAGCCGTTGAACTCCCCGACATCGACGGTCTGCCACGTCGCGCCATCAGCGGCTGCTCGTCACCACGCTCGTATCCGAACAGCAATGGGCGCCACCGGTGAAAAATGACACCACGACCTCGGGATAGGGATTGCTGGGATCGAGCTCGGCGATCTGCACGCTGACCGGCTGATCGGAGAGGAGGCTGTCACTTTCGAGCTTGGCGACGACACGCTGACCGGCGGGAGACGTCCCCTCGGCTGTCTGGGGTCCCCCCTCAGTCTGACTTTTGTCAGGAGTCTTTGCATTCACGTCGTCGAGAAAGACGGTCACCACCGGGGTGCGCAAAACCTCCGTCTGGTCCGGCTGGGGCTCCTCCACATAGGTTAGGGTCACCCGCAAGGGGCCGGACGAGATCTCCATGGGCCCCGGCGGGGAGCCTTCCTCGCCGCCGCCGACCTCGATCTTTGGAGACTTATCGACCGTGCCGGTTTCGGGGATGTTGAGATACTTGCTGTCCGCCGTCTTCACCGCCTCGGCAAGGCCCGCACCGGCGGCATGGGCAGGTCCGAAACCCGCAAGGCAAAGCAGCCCAACGAGCGGAAAATGCCAGTAACGAATTGGAGACATTACGTAGCGCTTTCCGGCTGTCACAAACATTTGGCTGACTTGGACCTGGCACATTCTAGCGCGCGGCCCGGGGCGGCCCCAAATCTTTGATGAGGGTGGCCGGAATCCGGGCGCGAACCGCCGCACCCGCTTGCATGATCCGGCGTTAGGTGATTGCTTGCCGGCGCGGCTGGATCGGGCGTATTGGGCGCCCGGAGAGTGGCAACGGATGGATATGAACACGCGCGACGAGACCCCAGGGCCGCTTGCTCCGGCCGCTATCATCACCGGAGCGACGCAAGGGATCGGCCGCGCTCTGGCGGACGAATTCGCCAAAGGCGGCCACACGCTTCTCCTCGTCGCGCGGACCGAGGCGACCCTCGCCAAGGCCGCGAGCGAGATCACGGCGCGGTACAAGGTTCCGGTCCACTATGTTGCCTGTGACCTCTCCACCGGGGAAGGCTGCGATCAACTCGCCGAGGCGCTCCGCCGCCGCGGGCTCTATTGCGAGTCTCTCGTCAACAACGCCGCGATCATGATGGCCGGCTTCTTCCAGGAGCAGGACGAGGAGAAATTGCTGAAGCTGGTCGATCTCAACGTACGCGCTGTCGTCGCTCTCACGCGCCGCTTCCTGCCCGACATGCTGGCGCGCGGCAAAGGCGGCGTGCTCAACGTCGCCTCGCTGGAAGGCTTCATGCCGGTGCCCTATCAGGCGACCTACGCCGCCACCAAGGCCTTCATGATCTCCTTCAGCCGGGCGCTCGCTTACGAGATCATGGGCTCGGGCGTGCGCGTCTGCACGGTGACGCCAGGCACCATCGAGACCGGAATGCACGCCAAGGCCGGCGCGGAGCATTCGCGCTATGTGGTCTACCTGCCGGCCATGAGCCCGCAAGCGATGGCGGAAGCCGCCTATCGCCGGTTCATGCGCGGCAACTGGGTGATCATCGAAGGCTGGCTCAATCGCATCGTCGCCAACGGCGTCCGCTTCATCCCGGGCATCATGCTGATCCCCGCCGTCGCCTGGTTCTTCCGGGTGCGGGACGCCGAAGGCAATCTGCAATGGCCGAAGCCCTTGCCGAACCCCGAAGAGGCCGCAAAGCCTGCCCCCGCCAAGCGCGCGGCCGACGAGAAGACCCGAAAGGCCTCTTGAAGTCGAAATGGCAGGGGAATGGTGGAGCCGGACGGGATCGAACCGACGACCTCAGCAGTGCGATTGCTGCGCTCTCCCAACTGAGCTACGGCCCCAGGAAGCCCGCATTTAGGGAGCGCCCTCCATGCCTGTCAAGCGAGGGCGGACCAGCGCCCTCATTCCGGCGGAAGCCGGAAACCCAGGGGCCACATGTCGCAGGCTCGGATCCCAGGCTTTCGCTGGGATGACGGGTTAAGGCGCGCCCAAGGCTTGCCCTCCTTGCCGCCTCTCCGCTACATGGTCGCCAAGGCCGCGCCGGGAGGGGCCTTTTCATGGTGCCTTTGATCGGATTCATCGTTCTCGTCATCGACCTCTATATCTGGGTGGTCATTGCGAGCGCGATTCTGAGCTGGTTGGTCGCCTTCAACGTGGTCAACACCAGCAATCGCCTCGTCTACACCCTCGCTGAGGGGCTTTACCGGATCACCGAGCCCGCGCTGCGGCCGATCCGAAGCATCCTGCCCAATCTCGGCGGGATCGACATCTCGCCGGTGATCCTCATTTTGGTCCTTCTGTTCATTCGCGACGTGGTGCTGCTCGGCTGGATCCTGCCGGCGGTCATGTAGTTGAGTGGCGCGGGCTTAAGCCTCAACATCCGCGCGGTCGCCGCGGGGGTGGTTGTGCCCGTGCGGCTCACCCCGAAATCGGGGCGTGATGAGATCGCAGGTCTCGAAGAGTTCGGCGGCGAGACCGTGCTCAAGGCCCGCGTGCGGGCGGTGCCGGAGGACGGCCGTGCCAACGCGGCGCTCGAGAAGCTGATCGCCAAATGGCTTGGCCTGCCGCCCTCGGCGGTCAAGGTCGCGCATGGCGGCAAGTCGCGTCTCAAGCAGATCGCCATCGACGGCGATCCCGCAACACTTTCTGCGTTGCTCTCCGAGCGGCTCGCTGCGCTCTAGCCCGCGGCCTCGATTTCGGCGGCGATGGCTTCCGCCGCGGCCCGCGGATCGGGCGCTCGCGTGATGGGCCGTCCGATGACGAGATAATCGGCGCCTGCCTCGATCGCGTTTTGCGGCGTCACCACGCGGGTCTGATCATGGGTATCGGAGTCTTCCTGGCGGATGCCGGGCGTCACGATCAGGAAGTTGCGCAAACGCTCGCGTAACGCAGCAGCCTCCTTTCCGGACGCCACGATGCCGTCGAAACCGGCGTCTTGCGAAAGCCGCGCCCGCTCTTGCACGAGCGCAAGCGGCGGCATCTCGATGCCTTGCTGGGACAGATCGGCGCGGTCGAGATTGGTGAGCACCGTCACGCCGAGAAGCTTCAGCGCGCTGTCGCCGCGGCCGCGCACCGCCGCGTCGAGCGTCTTGCGGTCGGTGGCGTGCACCGTGAGGAAATGGGCACCGGTGCGCGCAATCGCGGCGGTCGCGCGCTCCACGGTCGCCTCGATGTCGAGCAGCTTTGCATCGAGAAACACGCGGCGGCCGTTCTTGACGAGCTCCTCCGCAAGCGCGAGGCCGCCGGCGAAGATGAGCTCGAGCCCGATCTTGTAGACGCCGACGCTGTCGCCGAGCGTCTTGACGAGCGCGCGCGCCTCGTCGACATGCGGCACGTCAAGCGCGACGATGATCCGGTCCTTTGCGGTCATGACTTGAACCTCTTGGCGGCGACGGCGAGCGCCTCGACGACGCTTGCGAGCAGCTTCTGCTGGCCCGCGTCTTTCAGGCTTCCATCCTCTTCGAAAGCATTCATGGCACGCGGCAGCGCCATCTGCTGGGGAATGACGGTGGCGCCCAAGCCCACTTCGAGAATCTGCCGCAAGGTGAGCAGGCTCCGCATGCCGCCGTAATAACCGGGCGACGCGCCAGAGATGGCGAACACCCGCGTCTTGAACACGTCGGGCTCGTCCTTCACGCGGGAAACCCAGTCGATCGTGTTCTTGAGCAGCGCGGGAATCGAGGAATTGTATTCGGGCGTGGCGATGAACACGCCGTCATACTCCTGGAGCAGCGCCTTGAACGTGCGCGCCCGTTCCGGCGGCCCGTCGGTGGCCTCGAGGTCGCCGTGATAGATCGGCATCGGATAGTCGCTGAGATCGACGAACACCGCTTCGATGCCGTTCGCCTCGGCAATGTGGCGTGCTAGCCGCGCGAGCGCCTTGTTGAACGACCCTTCCCGGGCGCTCCCGGCAAAAAACAATAGCCGCATACGTCCTCCGCCTACGCGCTTCCAGGCTTTTCCTCGCCCGCCTCGTTCTCGTCAATGCCGAACACGTGACGAAGCGGGACCGTCGCTGCGGCGGCAAGCGGCGTAGCGAGCGCCAGACCGATGAGCCCGAACACAGCACCGAATATGAGCTGGTTCAAGATCACCACCGCGGGCGGCATCGATACCGCGCGCGCCTGGATCAGCGGCGTGAGCAGATAGCTCTCCAGGAATTGGACGCAGCAATAAAGCCCGAGCGCCGACAGCGCGAGGTGGAAGCTTTGTCCGCCGGCCACGAGCACGATGGGGATCGCGCCGATGATCGGGCCGAGATAAGGCAGGAAGCACGCAAAGCCCGCGAACAGCGCCAGCACGAAGGCGATCGGCACGCCGAGGACCAGAAGACCGATATAAGTGAAGCCGCCGATCACCGACATGGTGATGGCCTGCCCGATCAGCCACCGCCGCAGCAGACTTCCCGTCTCGTACATCATCGCGAGCACGGCCGGCCGCCGCTCTTCCGGCGCAAGCCGCGCCACGAGGTTGACGTAAGTGTGCGGATCGGCGGCGAGATAGACGCCGAAGAACACCACGATCAATCCGGCGCTGAACATGCCGAAGACGGAAACGGCGACCGAGGTCGCCCCGGTGGCGATACCCCATTGGCTCATGAAGTTGCCGAGAAGCTGGACCAGATCGATCTTCTCGAGGATCGCCGTCCGGTCGGCGAAGCTCGCAAGCCGCGTTGTAAGGGTCATGGCGCCGGTAGCGATGCTCTGCGCGAGCTGGGCGGCCTCCTGGGCGAGCGTCGGTCCCGCCGTCCACACCGCGAGCGCAAGACCGGCCGCGATGGCGACCGCCACGATGGCGAGCATCAGCAGGCGCGGCAGGCCGGTGAACGCGGCAAGCTCGCGGCTCGCGCCGTAGAGCACGATGGCGAGCAGGATCCCGGCAAAGGTGAGGAGGATCGCGGTCTGCGCGTACCACAGGGCGAAAGCGGCCGCGATGACGGCGAGCGCGGCGGCGGTGACCTTCGCCGCCCGCGCGGCAGTCATGGGAGCGGCAGGAGGCGCCAGGGTGACTGGGGTGTCCTTTCGGTCGCGCAAGGCAGGCTCGCCGGGCATGGCTGTCTCGCTTGCAAGGCCGCGCTGAAAAGGACGCTGGAACGCGCGCGGAGGGACGAATCGCCCCGCCAATCTACGTCAAAGACGGCGCCGAAGGGTAGGCGCTACTCCTTGATACCCTCAAAGAATTCCTTCACCCGGGCGAAAAATCCGGCCGATGCCGGGCTCGTGTCCGGGTTCGAGGCATCTTCGAAGGCCTTCAACAGGTCGCGCTGCTTGCGCGAGAGGTTCTTCGGCGTCTCGACCTCGACCTGAATGTAGAGGTCGCCTTGCTGCTTGGAGCGCAAGATGGGCATGCCCTTGGCCTTGAGCCGGAACTGCTTGCCGCTCTCGGTGCCTTCGGGAATTTTCACCCGGCTCCTGCCGCCGTCGATGGTCGGCACCTCGATCTGGCCGCCGAGCGCCGCTGATGTCATGGAGATCGGCACGCGGCAGAAGAGATCGGCGCCGTCGCGTTGGAAGAACTCGTGCGGCTTGATCGACAGGAAGATGTAGAGATCGCCCGGCGGTCCGCCGCGCAAGCCCGCCTCGCCCTCGCCCGCGAGCCTGATGCGTGTGCCGTCCTCGACGCCCACGGGGATGCTGACGGAGAGCGTGCGCTCGCGCGTCACGCGCCCGGCGCCGTTGCACGACGGGCACGGGGTGTCGATGGTCTCGCCGCGCCCTTGGCAGGCGGGACAGGTGCGCTCGATGGTGAAGAAGCCCTGGCTCGCCCGCACCTTGCCGGCACCGCCGCAGGTGCGGCATGCGGTGGGTGACGTGCCCGCCTTGGCGCCGGAGCCCGAGCACGCCTCGCACGTGATGCTGGTCGGCACGCGGATTTGCGCCGTCTTGCCTTCGTACGCCTCGGAGAGGGTGATCTCCATGTTGTAGCGCAGATCGGCGCCGCGCTCGCGCGCCGAACGCTGGCGCGGCCGGCGTTGGCCCATGAACTCGCCGAACAGATCGTCGAACATGGCCGACATGGACGCCGAGAAGTCCGCGCCGAAATTGTGGGCGCTCGCGCCGCCCATGCCGCCGTCGAAGGCGGCATGGCCAAAGCGGTCATAAGCCGCCCGGCGCTGCGGATCCTTCAACGCCTCGTAGGCTTCGTTGGCTTCCTTGAAGCGCTGCTCTGCGGTGGGGTCGCCGTTACAGGTGTCGGGATGACATTCCTTGGCGAGACGGCGAAACGCAGACTTGATCTCGCGGTCGTCCGCGCCGCGGTTCACGCCCAGTACGTCGTAGTAGCACCGTTTTGCCATCACCCCTCCGGACCCTCACGACCGCCGTCCCGCATCGCGGCGGCGCATAAGCCTCTTGTTGGGCGGATGGGAGCCCTCTTCCAAGGGCTCCGCGCCAGTTTGGTTAAGCCGACTTCTTGCTGTCGTCGTCTTTGACTTCCTCGAAGTCGACATCGACCACTTTCTCGTCAGGGCCGCCGCCGGCTTCGGCCGACGGGCCGGCCTCGCCGGTGCCCTGGCTCGCGTTGTACATCGCCTCGCCGAGCTTCATGGACGCTTGCGCCACCGCGTCGACCTTCTGCTTGATGGCTTCCACGTCCTCGCCCTCGGCGGCGGTCTTGAGTTCGGCAACTGCTGCCTCGACCGCGCTCTTGTCGGCGGCGGGGACCTTGTCGCCGAAATCCTTGAGCATCTTGTCGGTGGAGTGCACCAAGGCTTCCGCCTGGTTCCTCACCTCGACCAGCTCGCGCCGCTTCTTGTCTTCCTCGGCGTGGGCCTCCGCTTCCTTGACCATGCGGTCGATATCGGAGTCGGTGAGGCCGCCGGACGCCTGGATGCGGATCGACTGCTCCTTGCCGGTCGCCTTGTCGGTCGCCGACACGTTGACGATGCCGTTGGCGTCGATGTCGAAGGTCACCTCGATCTGCGGCACGCCGCGCGGCGCCGGCGGGATGCCGACGAGATCGAACTGGCCGAGCAGCTTGTTGTCAGCCGCCATCTCGCGCTCGCCCTGGAAGACTCGGATCGTCACCGCGTTCTGATTGTCCTCCGCGGTCGAGAACACCTGGCCCTTCTTGGTCGGGATCGTCGTGTTGCGGTCGATGAGCCGCGTGAACACGCCGCCCAAGGTCTCGATGCCGAGCGAAAGCGGCGTCACGTCGAGCAGCAGCACGTCCTTGACGTCGCCCTGCAGCACGCCGGCCTGGATGGCTGCGCCGATGGCGACCACCTCGTCGGGGTTCACACCCTTATGCGGCTCCTTGCCGAAGAAGTTCTTCACCGTCTCCACGACCTTCGGCATGCGGGTCATGCCGCCGACGAGGATCACCTCATTGATCTCGGCGGGCTTGAGGCCGGCGTCTTTCAGCGCAGCCTGGCACGGGGCGACGGTCTTCTGGATCAGATCGTCGACCAGGCTCTCGAGCTTCGCGCGCGTGAGCTTCATGGTCAGGTGCTTCGGGCCCGACTGGTCGGCGGTGATGAAGGGGAGGTTGATCTCGGTCTGCTGGGTCGAGGACAGCTCGATCTTCGCCTTCTCGGCGGCCTCCTTGAGGCGCTGCAACGCCAGCTTGTCGTTGCGCAGGTCGATGCCGTTCTCTTTCTTGAACTCGTCGGCGAGGTAATCGACGATACGCATGTCGAAGTCCTCACCGCCGAGGAACGTGTCGCCGTTGGTCGACTTCACCTCGAACACGCCGTCGCCGATCTCGAGGATCGAGATGTCGAACGTGCCGCCACCGAGGTCGTAGACGGCGATGGTCTGGCCCTCTTTCTTCTCCAGGCCATAGGCGAGTGCGGCCGCGGTCGGCTCGTTGATGATGCGCAAGACCTCGAGGCCTGCGATCTTACCCGCGTCCTTGGTCGCCTGGCGCTGTGCGTCGTTGAAGTAGGCCGGTACGGTGATGACCGCCTGTTCGACCTTCTGGCCGAGATACGACTCGGCCGTCTCCTTCATCTTCTGAAGGATGTAAGCGGAGACCTGGGAGGGCGAGTACTTCTTGCCGTGGGCCTCGACCCAGGCGTCGCCGTTGTCGGCCTTCACCAGCTTATAGGGGACGAGCTTCTGATCCTTGGCGACCGTGGGATCGTCCCAGCGGCGGCCGATCAGGCGCTTGATGGCGAATAATGTGTTCTCGGGATTGGTGACGGCTTGGCGTTTGGCTGGCAGCCCGACCAGCACCTCGCCGTCGTCGGTGAACGCCACCATGGACGGCGTCGTGCGCATGCCCTCAGCATTCTCGATAACCTTCGGGTTTTTTCCCTCCATGACCGCGACACAGGAATTGGTCGTGCCGAGATCGATTCCGATCACTTTCGCCATTGCGAGCCTCTCTTTCTGGCAAACCGTCCGGGCCCTGAAGCGGCACCCGGGATCATCTCACGCGCCTCGCATCTCTCGGGCGCGGGGCCGGTCCCCAATGTTTCGCTGTCCCCGCCGAGCCGAAACGGTGGGGTTCCGCGGTTATATAGGTGGCAACCCTATGGCCCGCAAGGAGAAGCGGGGAATCTGGGTGGCTCCTGATCTGGGGTTTCACGATACGCGCTTCCACGCTCCGATGAGGATCGGGGTCAGGCAGTAATAGCGCCCATCCGCGGCAGCCTCGGCCATGTCCTGCCTGAAGGCCTCGGCGCGCGCATGGTCGGCGAGACCAAGATCGACGGCTGAGGCGAAAAGTCCTTGGTAAACGCCGATTAGCATTGCCGCCATGTCACTGAGCGGAATGTATTTCACCTCGGCCAGCGTGCCGTCGGGGGTGCCGATGCCGGCCGCCTCGAACTGCGCCGGGAGCTGCCGCCCGGCCCGCAAGTTCCGCCCATGACCTCTGAACACGCCCTCGAACAGGCGGTTGAACTCGCCCATCGCCGGGCAGAGCGGCTCGATGGCGATGGCGCCGAAGTCGAACTCCTGCGCCGCCACGACGCCGCCCGGCTTGGTCCAGGCGATCATTCTTTCCAGAGCCGCCACCGGGTCCTGCATATGCATGAGGAAGAGGCGGCAATAGGTGAGATCGAAGGGCGCGCCCTCGATCTCGTCGGCTTCCGTCATATTCGCCTCGACGATCCGAAAATCGGCGCCGCCCTCGGTTTTCAGATCGGCCAGCGCTTGGCTCCCGAGCTTGCCGTCGATCTCGAGCCCCGTGACCTTGCCGTCCGGGCCCACGCGGTCCGCCATCAGCCGCATCACCGAACCGGGCCCCGAGCCCACATCGAGGCAGGACATGCCGGGCTTGAGCCCGACCTTGTCGAGAAAGGCCTCGGTCGCGCTCTGCCACATCGCCGCCTGATTGCGCAGGCGCAGATATTCCTCCGCGTCGCGCGCATGGACATAGCCGTCCTGATTGATGGTTTGCGCGTCTCCCATTGGGCTCCTTGTGTGCCGCCGCTGACGTTATAGAACCCTAAGGCAGCATCGGAGCGGAACAAAGACGGCGTGCCATATTATCCGCAAACTCTGGACCCGGGTGCCCAAGCCGCCCTTCTCGGCGAAATCCGGCAGATCATCGCTGCGGCGCCCCTTTACACCCCGACCATGCCCCGCTCCGGCAACCCGATGTCCGTGCGCATGACCAATGCCGGGCCGCTCGGCTGGGTCACCGACAAGGAGCGCGGCTACCGCTATCAGGCCACGCACCCCGAGACGGGAAGACCCTGGCCGGCGATCCCGCAGACGCTGCTCGACCTGTGGGCGGAGCTGGCGGACGACCCGCATTTGCCGCAAGCCTGCCTCATCAACTATTACGCGGGCGCCGCCAAGATGGGGTTGCACCAGGACCGGGACGAGGAGGATTTTACCGCGCCCGTTCTCTCGGTGTCGCTCGGCGACACCGGCATCTTCCGGGTCGGCGGCAAGAGCCGCAAAGACCCGACCCAGAAATTCGAGCTGAAATCAGGCGACGTGTTCGTGCTCGGCGGCGAGGAGCGGCTCGCCTTTCACGGCATCGACCGCATCCTGCCCGGCACGTCCGACCTTCTCGAAGAAGGCGGCCGCTTCAACCTCACGCTTCGCCGCGTGACGAAGCCGACCTGACTTTAAGTTAGCGTTCTAGTCGCCGCCTTCGGGGATGTCGTCGTTGGCCGCGCTGCCGGCGCCGAAGCCGTTGCCGCCCTGCTCTGGCTTCTTTTGCGGGGCTGGCTTGGCGCCGCCCTTCGACACGGCGACAAGCGCCGGGCGCAACACCCGGTCGCCGATCGTGTAGCCCGCCTGCATGACGTCGACCACGGTCCCTTCCGGCACCTCGGTGGTCGGGACTTCATACATCGCCTGCTGCTGGTTCGGATCGAAACGCTGGCCGAGCGGCTCGATGCGGGTCACGCCGTGCCGCTCCATCATGTTGAGGAGCTCCCGCTCGGTGAGCTCGACCCCTTCGAGGAAGCTCTTGAGCGCGGGGTCTTTGGCCGCGGCGTCCGCCGGCACGTGCTCGACGGCGCGGTGCAGATTGTCGCCGATGGTGAGCACGTCGCGGGCAAAGTTCGAGATGGCGTAGCGCGCCGTATCCGACTTCTCGCGCTCGGTGCGGCGGCGCAAATTCTCCATCTCCGCCATGGTGCGCAGCAGCTTGTCGCGCATGTCGGCATTCTCGGCGAGCAGCGTCTCGAGGTCGGTCACGACCTCGGTGCCGGCGTCTTGGCTTTCGGCCTTCGCAGGAGAGGCAGGTTGCGCCTGATCCTCGTTGGCCTCACGTGGATCGTTCTTGTCGTCGGGCATGGCTCGCTCGGCGATTGGGGTTGAACCGGGAAGCTCGGGGTATCAACCGGGAGCCCAAAAAAATCAAGGGACAAGGTACTTGGGGGATCAGAGATCAGGGGACCAGACGCCCAAGTAACCTTGCCGTGTAGTCAACCATGGGAATGATGCGCGCGTAGTTGAGCCTTGTCGGTCCGATCACGCCGAGCACGCCCACGATCCGCTGCTCCGAATCCTCGAACGGCGAGACGATCAGCGCCGAGCCGGAGAGCGAGAACAGCTTGTTCTCCGAGCCGATGAAGATGCGCACGCCCTCGGCTCGCTCGGCGAGCCCCATGAGCTGAATGAGGTCCTTTTTCGCGTCGAGGTCCTCGAATAGGAGCCGTACGCGCTCCAGGTCCTCCATGGCCTTCACGTCTTCCAGAAGGTGCGCGTGGCCGCACACGATCAGGCTCTGGCGGTCGGTGCTGCCCCCGGACCAGGTGGCAAGACCTTCAGTCACCACGCGCGCGGTGAGTTCGTCGAGCTGGGCGCGGCGCGCCTCGATCTCCGCCTCGATGCGCGTGCGCGCTTCCGCGAGTGTCTGCCCGGCAATCCGCGCGTTGATATAGTTCGTCGCCTCGTTGAGCGAGGAGAGCGGCAAGCCCTCCGGCAGCGTGACGATGCGGTTCTCGACGTCGCCGTCCTCGCCGACCAGCACGGCGAGCGCCTTTCCTTCTCCGAGATTGACGAACTCGACCTGGCGCAGCGTCTTGCTCTGCTTCTCGGCGAGCACCACGCCCGCGCAGCGCGACAGCCCGGACAGCATCTCGCCTGCTTCGGCGAGGAAATCCTGAACGCCACGGCGGCGCCCGCCGGCCACCATGCGCGCCTCGATTTGATTGCGCTCGGCTTCGGTGATGTCGCCGATCTCGAGCAGCCCGTCGACGAACAGGCGCAAGCCTGTCTGCGTCGGCAGCCGGCCGGCGCTCGTATGCGGTGCATAGATGAGCCCGAGGCTTTCGAGGTCGGACATGACGTTGCGCACCGAGGCGGGCGACAGCGTCATCGGCAGCGCCCGGCTCAAATTGCGTGAGCCGACCGGCTCGCCGGTCTCCAGATAGGTCTCGACGATGCGCTTGAAGATCTCGCGCGAACGCTCGTTGAGCTGGCGCAGATTGACCGCGGCCTCGGCCGCGAACGCGGAACCCCTGACGTCGTTGTGACCCATGAGGGAAATCTAGGGACCGCCCCGAGCCCCGTCAAACACGCGAATAAGGCTAGTTGAGCGGGCCGAAATCCGGCGCGATGGGAGCGGTAAGCTCGTCCGGCGTGCCGAAATGGGCAAAATAGCGGGTTTTGATCGCCTCGACCGGCATGATGACGAGGACGTCGGTGGTGCCGAATTGGTGGTCGATGACCGCGCCGTCGCCGACAAAGGCGCCAACCCTGAGATAGCCCTTGATCAGGGGCGGAAGCGCCTTGACCGCGGCGCGCGCGTTGACCGCCTCTTTCGGCATCATGTTCATGTCGACGCGCAAATGCTCATGCGCCCGGACCCGCCAATCCTCCGGCGCCAGCGAGTTATGATAGAGGTAGCTTAGCGCCAACGCGTGGGCGGATGGGTCCGTCCCCGGAAAGCTTGCGCAGCCAATCATGACATCGGCGCCGTGCTCGCGCACATAGGACCACACGCCTTGCCACAACAGCTCGAGCGTCCGCCGGTTCCGATAGGGCTTGAGCACGCAGGAGCGGCCAAGCTCGATAAAGCTGTAGTCGGGCTTCGACTGGATCAGCGGGGCGATGTCGTATTCGCCTTGGGTGTAGAAGCCGTCGTTAAGCTCGGCAACGTCCTGGCGCAGCACGCGATAGGTGCCGACGACCTGCGAGCGCCGCCAGCGGCCCTTCTTGGCGGGATCGCCGCGATCGACGACGAGCAGATGGTCGAAGACCGAGTCATAGGCATCCTCGTCGCGACGCGACAGAATGGCGAGCGCGCCGGGCGTGGCCGACATTTCTTCGTAGAAGACCTTGTAGCGGAGCCGCTGGGCGCGCCGGACGTCGCCCTTCTTGCGGGCGAGCCGCACTTCGAGCTGGCCGATGTGGCCGTAGATTTTAGGCGGCTGGAACCGGCCGCGAAGTCCCGTCGAGGGGATGCGCCGCCGCCCCATGAAGGGCAGGGCGCCACCGTGGCTCGGTCTGAACGTCAATCCCGGAAACATGGCCCCACCGCGAAATCGGCCCGAAAGTCGTCCTGACGTTGGCTTCATCGGCATGCTTTAGCCCGTTTCGCAGGTTTTCGGGGAACGCGCCACGGGACTTCACAGGCTACTAACGCAACAATCGGCCTGCGGTTGCCCCGATTCGGCCACAACACAAGCCGGTTAGCAAACCAATTCGAAGTCTATGTGACAGCCTGGGGAAAGCGAAGGGGAGAGCCGTTTTCGCGTAAGCGGCTCAAGCCGCGCCGGCGCCGGCCTGGCCATGATCTTCCGCCGCACCGCCCCAGCGGGCGAGAAGCGCCATGAGGTCCTGCCGGTCGAACGGCTTGGCGAGGTAGTCGTCGAGCCCCGCCGCGAGATAGGCGGCGCGGTCCTCGGCGAAGGCGTTGGCGGTGAGGGCCACGATCGGCGGACGCCCCGCGCCGGGCCGCGCGTCTTCCGCGTAGAGCGCCCTGATCCCCCGCGCCGCCTCGACCCCGTCCATATCCGGCATGTGGATATCCATCAGCACAAGGTCGAAACCCGGATCCTCGCCAGCGCCGCGCTCGCCGCGCGCCTTGGCGATCGCCTCCGCCCCGTCGCGGGCGCGCACCACGCGGGCGCCGGACTTCTCCAGCACCGTCGAGGCGAGGAGCGCGTTGATCTCGTTGTCCTCGGCGAGAAGGACGGAGAGGCCCGCCGCGCTTTCCGTGCCGCGCGGCTGGATTGGAGACTTGATGGCGGCGTCGACGCTTCGCGTTTGGCCCCTGTCGGCGTCGCAAAAGAGCTGGGTCAGCGCCGAGACCGGACGGACAGGCCGCACGAGATAGCCGTTGAAGCCTTGCGCGCGGAGGCTCGGGATTTCGCTGCGTTCGCCGGGATCCACGATCACCACGGCGCGTGGGGAGCGGGACGCGCCGGCGGGCGCGGTGAGGAGCGGCAGGAGGCGGCCGGCGCCCGCTTCGACATTGGCTTTGTCGGTGAGAAGTGCGCTGAACGGCATGCCTTTGTCGGCGGCGTCCGCGGCCACGCGCGCGGCGTCCTTCTCTCTGACCCGCGCCACGCTCGCCCCCACGGCGACGAGAAGGTCGCCCACGAGGGCGGCCTCGATGGCGCCTTCGAGCACGATGAGGACCCGCTCGCCGTCATGCGGCCTTGGCCAGTCCGCGCCGAGTTCGCCGACCGACGCGGGTGTTGCGAACGGCAGGTCGACGCTGAAGGTCGCGCCGGCGCCCGGCACGCTGGTCACCTCGATGCGTCCGCCCATTTCGTCCACGAGGCGCTTCGAGATGGCGAGCCCGAGCCCGGTGCCGCCATGGCGGCGCGCCGGACCCTGTTCGACCTGCTCGAACTCGGCGAAGATCCGTTCGATCGCATCGGGCCGCACGCCGGGGCCCGTATCGCGCATGGCGAAGCGCAAGACGGCACTGTCATCGTGCGACGTGCCGGGCGCGAGCCCGAGCGACAAGGCGACGCCGCCATGGTCGGTGAACTTGATGGCGTTGCCCATGAGGTTCATGAGGATCTGGCGCACGCGCATCTCATCGCCGATCACCGTCTTGGGCAGATCGGGGGCGGCGAACCAGCCGATTTCCAGACCTTTGTCGCGCCCGCGCGGCGCCAACAATTCGACTACGCCTTGCGCGGCGTCGGCGACGTCGAACGGCGCGGCGCGGAGCTCGATCTTGCCGGCCTCGATCTTGGAGAAGTCGAGCACCTCGTCGATGAGCGACAGAAGCGTCGTCGCCGAGGTCGAGATGGCGCGCGCATAGGTGCGCTGCTCCGGCGAAAGCTCGGTGTCGAGCAAGAGGCCGGTCATGCCGAGAATGCCGTTCATCGGCGTCCGGATTTCGTGACTCATGGAGGCGAGGAAGCGCGACTTGGCGTGGCTCGCGGTCATCGCCTGGTCGCGCGCATCGGCGAGGGCGAGTTCCGTCGCGCGCTGCTCGGTGATGTCGCGACCGACGCTTTGGATCTCGCTCACGCCGCCTTCGTGGCCGGAGACGACGAAGTCCTCCCATACGAACCAGCGCGGCCCCGCGGCGGTCGAGAGCTCCACCACACGGCTTCGCCGCTCGTCGCTGCGATTGGGAAGGCCGGTATCGGCGGAGTCGTTGCTGATGATGGGAAGATGGAACACTTGGCCGAGGGCGGCATCCCGCTCCATGCCGAAGGTCCGGCAGAACGCGTCGTTGACGAAGGAGAGACGTCTGTCGGCGTCGCGTCGGAGGATGACGTCGCCCTGGTGATCGAGCAGATCACGGTAGCGGGCCTCGCGCTCGCGCACCTCCCATTGCAGGTCCTTGAGGGATTCGAGGCTTGAATCGAGCCTTTCCGTCAGCGCCTCGAGCCGGGCGCTGCCGTTCTCCGCTTTGCGATCCGCCACGGCCGCGAGCAGGGCCACGCCGAGCACGAGCGGGAGGAGCGCGAGTGTGGTGGCGGTCCCGAGGAGCGCGAAGGAAAGCGCAATGAGCGTGAGCGCGAAGAAGCTCAGCGCCGCCCGCACACCGACCCCGCCGGCGCTTTCGGCGCCGAAGCTCTGCCAAATCCTACGCTGCACTGTCGACGCCGTTTGATTATGGCCGGGGCTTGGCCCGGCGGTTTCATTGGGCGGGACTTTAGGCAGAGAAAGCTTGAAAAAGCCTTTAGCGGCAGGCGCTTCTCAGGCGGCGGCCTGGGCCCGGCGCAGGGTTTCGCCCCGGTAGCTCAGGGCCTCCGCGACGTGGATGCGGGCCACTTTTTCCTCGCCGTCGAGGTCGGCGAGCGTCCGGGCGACCCGGAGCGTCCGGTGATAGCCCCGCGCGCTCAACGAGAGCGCGTTCGCCGCATCGCGCAGGAGCGACAGGCCTTGGGGCTCGGGTGCGGCGATCTCCTCGAGCAGCGTCCCGTCGCATTCCGCATTGGTGCGAACTCTTGGCAGGCCGAGCGCCGCATAGCGCGCGGTCTGTAGCTCACGTGCGGCGGTGACGCGGGCGCGCACCTCGGCGCTGCCTTCCGAGGCCTGCGGCAACACGAGATCGGCGGCGGAGACCGCCGGCACCTCGATCTGAAGATCGATGCGGTCGAGCATCGGTCCGGAGATGCGCGCCTGGTAACGCTCGGCGCAACCGCGGCCCTGGCGGCACACATAGCCTGGCTCGCCCGCGTGCCCGCAGCGGCAGGGGTTCATGGCGGCGATGAGCTGGATGCGCGAGGGATAGGCGATGCGGTGATTGGCCGGCAATCACCGTCTCGCCGCGGCGGCGCAGCCGAAGATCAGACTGAGCAGGACGATATCGGCGACGCCGAAATGCATGAGCCAGCGCGGCGGCTCGCGGTAGCGGGGCACGACACGCATCAAAGTCAGCGCCCCATAGAAGATCCAGCCAAGGAGGAAGGCGAGGGCGAGCAACACTTTGGGGCCCTTGGTGCCGACAGGGGCCATGAATCCGAGTACGAACGCGATGCCGAGCGCGGCGTAGAGCACGTAGGCGCCCGCCAGCCACCACGTCTTGATCACGCCCGCCCGGTCCGTCTGCCATTGCCGCCTCATCGCCGGCGCATTGGCGATCAGCACGGCGAAGATGACGATCACCATTCCCCAGTCCTGCATGTCCATGTCTCCGTCGCGCATAAGCGCTATTGTTCACGGTCGAGATGCGTGGGATGCAAATGCGCCATTGTCCACCACCCAGACCGATACTGACGGGAATGACGAAATGACAAAAGATCCTCGCTTGCGCGCCCTTCTCGCCAACGTCGTCGCCTATGTCGTGGTGATCGCCTTGATGGCCGCGGTCAATCTTTGGCGGTCGCCGGACAATCTCTGGTTCATTTGGGTGGCGCTCGGCTGGGGCATAGGCGTGGCGGCGCATGCGCTCGCGTTCTTCTTGCGCCGGACGCACCGCCGCGAGCGCGTCTTCAGCGACCCGAAGACCCGCGCCTTCACCGTCCACCTCTTCGCCTATGTCGCGGTGATCGCCCTCTTGTTCGTGGTCAACCTTGTCGCGACGCCGCACACCTGGTGGTTCTACTGGGTGGCGCTGGGATGGGGCGCCGGGATCGTGGCAAACGCCTGGGCCGTCTTCGGCCGGAGCAGGCCGAAAGGATCGGGCACGGCTGCGCCCAAAGTCGACACGCAGCCGAAGCGGGAAGCGCCGGCGGTCAAGACGCGATCCACGCCGAAGAAACCGGCCACGCCGCGCAAACGCCCTAAGCCGAAGAGCTAGCGCGCGGCCACCTTCTTCTCGATCACGTCCCAGATCATCGCGGCGATGTCCGCGCCGCCGAACTGCTGCACTTGGCGGATGCCGGTCGGCGAGGTGACGTTGATCTCGGTGAGGTAGTCGCCGATCACGTCGATGCCGGCGAAGATCAGCCCGCGCTTCTTGAGCTCCGGCCCGAGCCGCGCGCAGATCTCCTTGTCGCGCGGCGTGAGCGTGGTCGCTTCCGCGGTCCCGCCCACATGCAGATTGGAGCGCGTCTCGTCCGCCGACGGCACGCGATTGATGGCGCCGGCCACCTGCCCGTCGACGAGGATGATGCGCTTGTCGCCCGCGCGCACTTGGGGGAGATAGCGCTGCACCATGATCGGCTCGCGGAACGTCATGCCGAGGAGCTCGATCAGCGAGTTGAGATTGGTGTCGCCTTCGGCGATGCGGAAGATGGCGGCGCCCCCATTGCCGTAAAGCGGCTTCACCACGATGTCCTTGTGCTTGTCGCGGAAAGCGCGGATCTCGTCGGGAGACCGCGTGACAAGGGTCGGCGGCATCAGATCGAGAAAGTCGAGCACGAACACTTTCTCCGGCGAGTTGCGCACCGCCGCCGGATCGTTGACCACGAGCGTCTTGGGCTGCAACCGCTCCAGGAGATGCGTGGTGGTGATATAGGCCATGTCGAAGGGCGGGTCCTGGCGGAGCTGCACCACGTCGAATTCGGCAAGGTCCACGGTGCGCGGATGCGCGAGCCGATAGTGGTCGCCCGGCTTGTCCTCCACGGTGATGCTGTGTCCTTGCGCGAGCAGCTTGCCGTCGCACAGCGAGAGGTCCTGGGGCGTGTAATAGAACACGTCATGGCCGCGCCATTGTGCTTCGAGCAGGAGCGCGAAAGTGGAATCGCCCCTGATGTCGATGCGCTCGATGGGGTCCATCTGAAAGGCGACTTTGAGAGACATGGTGTTCGGTGCCGTTCCTCGTTTTAGCCGGGCAAGCTCGCGCCAAAGGGCGTCCTTCGTCAAACGGGAAATGCGTTCACGATATGCTGCGGAAAGCGCCACGGCGCCGTCAGCACCACGTCGAAGGCGATCGTGTGCCCCACGAAATCCGGGTGGCTCGCGAGCCAATATTGCGCGGCGCGCACGATGCGCCGCCGCTGCTTGGCGGGCAGCGTCCAGGCCGCGTCTTCTCGCGTCTTCCGCCGCTTCACCTCGACGAAGGCAAGCCGTCTGCCTTTCAGCGCCACGAGATCGATCTCGCCCACCGGTGACCGATAGCGGCGCGCCACGATGCGATACCCCTTGAGGCGATAGAGAAGCGCGGCAAGCGTCTCGGCGAAGACGCCGCTTCGATAGGCTCGTGTTCGCGCACGGGTCATCTCAATCGCGTTTGCGGGTGAGGTCGAGCCCGAGCTCGTAGACGCGGGCGCGCTTGACATTCAGCGCCTCGGTGACGCCGCGCACCGCGTCGCGGAAGCTCTGCGTCTCGAGCGCCGCTTCGAGGTCCGCCAGGATTCTCTCGTCGGTGATCTCGGTCTCTTCCGCGGTCGGCGGCGCGATCACCACGACGACCTCGCCTTTCAAAGCCTCGCCGGCGGCCACCGCGTCGGCAAGCGCATCGAGCGTGCCCCGCGTCACCGTCTCGTGCAGCTTGGTCAGCTCCCGCGCGATCGCCGCCTCGCGGGGCCCCAGCACCTCGGCCATGTCGGCGAGGCTCTTGGCGAGCCGGGGCGCCGTCTCGAACAGGATCAGCGTCGCCGGCACGTCTTTCAGGGTGGCGAGCCGCGTATGACGCGGCCCGGACTTCGGCGGCAAGAACCCTCCGAACAGGAACGTGTCGGTGGGAAGCCCGGAATTCGTCAGCGCCGCGAGCGCGGCGGACGGCCCCGGAAGGCTCGTCACCATCAGCCCTTCATCGAGCGCCTCGCGCACGAGCTTGTAGCCGGGGTCCGAGACGAGCGGCGTGCCGGCGTCGGAGATGAGCGCGATCGCCTGCCCCGCGCGGATGCGCGAAAGAAGCCGCGGCCGCTCCCGCTCGGCGTTGTGCTCGTGATACGGCGTGAGCTCGCCGCGAATGCCGAAATGGGAGAGCAGCTTCTTGGAATGGCGCGTGTCCTCCGCCGCGATCACGTGCGCGTTCGCTAGCACCGCGAGCGCGCGAAGCGAGATGTCCCCGAGATTGCCGATCGGCGTCGCCACGAGATAGAGCCCGGGCTCGAGCGGCCGCGCCATGAGCTCGGCGAGCGCCTCGCCCGCGCGGGCCACCGTCCCTGCGGCGGCATCGTGTCGATCGTTACGATGGTCTTGCACGCGCGAAGCCTGCATCTGCCGGCCGCTCCATGAAGTCCTTGCGTCAAGGAGCAGCGCGCCTTGCCCTGGTCGCCGAAACGTTACGTGATATAGTCCGCCCGCGTCCATCACGATTGGGCCATGTTTACGATCAAGGCTTTGTCCAACAAGGCTTTGCAGGGACTGAAGCCATTCCGAGCATGCTTCGCCATCACTTGAGCGCCATCAAGCTCGTCTTCGCCACGATGCTCATTGCGGTGCTGTTCACCGCCTGCGGTGCGCCTGGTGGAGGCGGCGGTGTCACCATGCCGTCAGGCGGCATCACCGGCTCGACCGGTTCGGTCAAGGTCGCGCTGCTCCTCCCCATCGGCGCGCCGGGCTCGACGGCCTCCGTCGCCAAGGCCATCAAGCAGGCGGCCGAGCTCGCGCTGTTCGATTTCGACAATCCCAACGTCGCGCTCGTGCCCAAGGACACCAAAGGCACGCCCGAGGGCGCGAGGCTCGCCGCGGAAAGCGCAATCCAAGACGGCGCCGAGCTGATCATCGGCCCGCTCTTCGCGCAGGAGGTGCGCGCCGCGTCCCAAGTCGCCCGCCGCTCCGGCGTTCCCATGATCGCCTTCTCGAGCGACGAGAAAGTCGCGGGCAGCGGCGTCTATCTCTTGAGCTTCCTCGCCGGTCGCGACGTGCCGCGCATCGTTTCCTTCGCCATGTCGCGCGGCAAGCGGAACTTCGCGGTGCTCGTGCCGCAAACGGCCTATGGCCGCATCGCCGAGGAAGCCTTCGCCAAGGCTGTCGCCGCGGGCGGCGGCGATGCGCCCGTGCGCGCCAGCTTCAGCGCCGGCAACATGTCGGGCGCGGTTCAGCAGGTCGCGACCGCCGTCAAGTCGGGGCAGCATATCGACGCGCTGTTCCTGCCCGCCGGCCGCGACGAGCTTCCGACGCTCGCGCCGCTTCTCGCCAATGCCGGCCTCACCAGCGCGAGCGTGCAGTTCATCGGCACTGGCCAATGGGATTATCCGAACGTCGGCAACGCGCGCGCGCTCGACGGCGGCTGGTATCCCGCCCCGGACCCGAAGGGCTGGAACACGTTCGCCGAGAACTACGCCAAGACCTATGGCGGCACGCCGCCGCGCATCGCGAGCCTCGGTTATGACGCGGTGAGCCTCGCCGTATCGCTGTCGCAGAATCCGCCGGGCCAGCGCTATTCGTATTCGCAGCTCACGCGCTCGAGCGGCTTCGCCGGCGTCGATGGTCTGTTCCGCTTGCTGCCGGACGGCACCTCAGAGCGCGGGCTTGCCATTCTCGAAGTCGCCCCAGGCGGCCCGCGGGTGATCGACGCCGCGCCGCGCTCCTTCACCACCGCATCGACCTATTAGGTCGTGAGCGACTAGGCCGCCAGCTCGAGGATCAGCCGTTCGAGCACGAGCCGTCCCGAGCGCGTCGCCACGAGCCGGCTGCCGTCCCGCGCGACGAGGCCGTCCCCTTCAAGCCCATCGAGCTGCGTCTCGCCGATCGCGTGCCCGCCGAGCGCGGCAAAGCGCGCAAGGTCCATGCCTTCGGTCAGGCGCAGCGCCATCAGGAGATATTCCTCCGCCGCCTCTTGCGCGCTCAAGGTCTCGTCGCTGGCGAGACCGTGTCCGTCCGCCCCGACCTGGGCGAGCCAAGCCTCCGGCGATTTCGTCGTGGAGAGTGCGCGTTTGATGCCGCCTTCGGTGATGCGGCTATGGGCGCCGGCGCCAATGCCGGCATAGTCGTGCCCCCGCCAATAGAGCAGGTTGTGGCGCGACTCCGATCCGGGCCGCGCATGGTTCGAGATCTCGTAGGCTGGCAAACCCGCCGCCTCGCAGAGCTCTTGCGTCAGCAGATACATCGCGCTTGCTCTGTCGCTGCCCGGCACCCGCAACGTGCCCTGCGGCGTGGCGTGCGGCGAACGGCGTGCCGTCCTCGATGGTGAGCTGGTAGAGCGACAGATGATCGGCGGCATGCGCAAGCGCGCGCGTCAGCTCCTCTCGCCAGTCGTTGAGCGTCTGCCCTTCGCGCGCATAGATCAGGTCGAACGACACGCGGCCGAAACTCTGCTTGGCGAGGTCGAGCGCGGCAAGCGCTTCGCCCACCGTATGCTGACGCCCCAGCGCCCTCAGGCTTTGATCGTCGAGCGCCTGCACCCCAAGCGACAGTCGGTTGACCCCGGCTGCGGCGTAGCCCGCGAAGTTCTCCGCCTCGACGCTCGTCGGGTTCGCCTCAAGCGTGATCTCGGCGTCCGCATCGACAATCCAATGCCCGGCGATCGCCTCGAGGATCGCCGCGACCGTGGCGGGCTGCATGAGGGACGGCGTGCCGCCACCGAAGAAGACGCTTGAGACGGTGCGGCCCGGCGCGCGGCCTGCGAAATGCCTCAGCTCCGTCAGGTAAGCATCGAGGAACCGCGCCTCGTCGACGCCGCCATGGCGCACATGGGAGTTGAAGTCGCAATAGGGGCACTTGGCCTTGCAGAAGGGCCAATGCACATAGACGCCGAACGGCTCTGGTGCGTTAGGGAAGGACGACATCGAGTTCGGTTCCGTCTGGCTCATAGGTGACCCGTCCGCCGCGATAACCCGCCTCGACGCGGATCTCGACGAGAACCTGACCATGCGGCGATGCGACGAACACATTGCCGCGCTCGAAGGTCAGGCGGGAGACCTTGCCGCCCTGAAGATTGATCCGCTCGAGGGTGCGCTGCTTCAGCGTGTCGAGAGTGGCGGCGTCATACCCTGCCATGTCCTCGGCCGTGAACATGCGTGCCGGGCCCGACTCCAGGCCGAACACCTCCGGCGGAAACGGCCTGCCGAACGGCATGATCTTCTGGGCATCGACGATGAAGCTCGCCATCTCGCCCGGCTTCACCGGGTCCTCGGCGTCGACATGGGCCTGATCGTCGTTGATCAGGATGCTGCTGAACTTTGCGCCTTTGGGGAACTTGTCGAAGATGCGGTCGAGCGTGGCGCGGATCGTGGTGGCGGCGAGCCATTCGGGCTTGGGCTGCCGGCTCTCCGGCTCCGCGACGTCGAGGATCGTCCCGTGCGTGTCGGCGATCACTTTTCCCTTCTCGCCCTTCGCATCCTCGACGTCGACGATCCAGACAAGCTCGGGTGGCCGCAAGCCGGTGACCCGTTTCTCGGCCGTCAGGCCGGTAACGGTCGCGCCGTCCATTTTGAGCCTTTCCAGCGCGGCCTTCTTCAGTCCGGGCAGCACCGAGAAGTCGAGATCGGAGAAGGCGAACGCCACATTCTCATTGTCGCCGACCATCCGTCCGACATCCGGACTGTCGAAGGGATCGCGCCGGACGCCGTTCAGGTTCCAATGATACGAGACCGAATAGTTCTCCTTGGACGGATGCTCGGCGCGCACGGAGATGCCGGTCTTGCTGAAGTCGACCTCGCGTACGCGGATATCCGGACTGAGCACGGCGCCAAGACTGGACCTTGCTTCGCCGAGATGCGAGTCGTCCGCCAGCATATTAAACACGCGCGCACGCTGCGTGCCCGTGACGTCGGCGCCGGTGATCGTGCCGTCGAGCGCCGCATACACCGTCGCCTGCTCGCGGCCGCTCGTGACCGACACGATCCAGCGGGGTTCGCCATAGGCAGGCTCCGGCAGGATCGAAACGGACCGCTCGATGCGAATGTTGACGACCTCAGCCGCGTCTTCCAGCGCCGCCCGCTTGATGGCTGCGGTTACGACCTCCGGCACGCGGTCCAACGCGACATCCGAAAGCGGGAAGAACGAAGTCGAGACGTCATGAACCGGCGTGGAAGGCTCTACGGGCTGAGGTCCGGAGACGAAGGCGCGTTCGAACAGCCAAAGGTCGAGAAGGCTCCAGCGCCACTCATCCACGTGAAACGACTTCTGGCCCTGAACGTCGAGAGCCACCGCGTCCGGCGTGATCTCGATAAGGGAGACGGAAGGCGCGTGCCCGATCTTGGCGACGATGTCCTCAACGGCGCGCGCTGCGGCGCCCGGCGTCGTCAGAAGATTGTCGCCGGCCCGCGCCGGTCCTGCGGCGACGAGAAGCAATGTCATGGCGGCAAATCTGAGCGCCGCGCTAGTCATCTTCGTAGGTCGCGTCCATCAGCAGCTCGAAGGCGCGCATGCGGTGGGAGAGCGCGTTCTTCAGTTCGGGGTCCATCTCGCCGAACGTCTCGTGGTGGCCGTCCGGCACGAAGATGGGATCATAGCCGAAACCGCGGTCACCGCGCCCCGGCCAGACGATGGACCCGAAGACCTTGCCCGTGAACACCGCATCCTCGCCGGCCGGCGTCGCAAGCGCCAAGGCACATGTGAAATTGGCGCGGGTATAGGCGCCGCCGGTCGCCTCGAGCTCCGCGTGCACCCGCGCCATGGCCTTGGCGAAATCCCGCTCCGGCCCGCCCCAGCGCGCCGAATGGATGCCCGGCTGCCCGCCAAGCGCCTCGACCTCCAGACCTGAATCGTCGGCGATCGCGATCAGCTTTGAGGCGGCCGCGGCGGCCCGCGCCTTGAGGAGCGCGTTCGCCTCGAAGGTCTCCCCAGTTTCCGCGGGCTCGGGCAGATCGAGGCTCCCGGCCGATACGCACGTGATGCCGAACGGCGCGAACAGCTCGCCGAGCTCCCGCACCTTGCCCTCGTTGTGGCTGGCGACGACGAGCTTCGAACCGCGGTGGATCGTGCCGGGCTTAAGCAACGGTGAGCTTTTGGAGTTCGACGAGCTCGGCGATCCCCTTCCGCGCGAGCAGCATCAGCTGATCGAATTGCTCTTGGCTGAACGGCTCGGTCTCCGCCGTGCCCTGCACCTCGACGATGCCGCCCGAGCCCGTCATCACGAAATTCGCATCCGCGTCGGCTTCGGAATCCTCGGCGTAGTCGAGATCGAGGACGGCCTCACCGCCATAGAGCCCGCAGCTCACCGCGGCGACATGGTCGCGCAGCACCTTCGTGGTGATCATGTTGCGCGCTTGCATCCAGGCGATCGCGTCATGGAGTGCGACCCAAGCGCCGGTAATCGAGGCGGTGCGCGTGCCCCCGTCGGCTTGCAGCACGTCGCAATCGACGATGATCTGCTTCTCGCCGAGCCCCGGCAGATTGGTGACGGCGCGCAGCGAACGGCCGATCAAACGCTGGATCTCTTGCGTGCGCCCGGACTGCTTGCCGGCCGCGGCCTCGCGCCGCGTACGATCGTTCGTGGCGCGCGGCAGCATGCCGTATTCGGCCGTCACCCAGCCGCGGCCCGACCCCTTGAGCCATGGCGGCACCGGCTCGCCGGCCGTCGCCGTGCACAGCACATGGGTCTCGCCGAAGCGGACGAGGCAGGAGCCCTCGGCATGGCGCGAGACGGCGCGCTCGAAGCTGATGGGGCGAAGCGCGTCAGGCGCGCGTTTGGACGGGCGGGTAATGTCGAAATCTCCTAGGGAAACAGGCCAAGGCCGGGCACCCTAGAGGAGCCTCCCTTTGGGGAAAAGCCCTTTCCCCAACTCTCGAACGGGGCGGCCTTGTGCGGTCAAGGTGGAGAAGCTACCACGCTTCAGATGGGCTGGTGCGACGAGGTGCTCGGGTTCTGTGACGCCTCTGGCGGCGAGGTCGAACCGCCTCCCTCCGCCGAGGAGGTCGAGGCACGCCTCGGGGATCTGCCGATGGAGGACCTGGTGCGGGCTTGGCGGGTGGTGAGCGCCACCAGCCTGAAAGACCAGACAGCCGGCACCCACGCCTTCAAGATGTATTTCGATGGGCTTTCCCATGCCACGCCGGAGCGCGGCATCGCCTTCATCGAAGCCGAGCTCGCAAGCGAGCCCGACGACGAGATCGTCATGCTTTTGGCCGAGGGGAAGGTGCTCGGTCAGCTGCTGGTTTTCCACGCTCGCCGCGTCGCCTCCGCCCTGCAAGAGTTGGCGCTGCGGCAGCCGCGCTTGCGCTGGCTCATGGGACGCGAGGCGGCATCGATCGAGAACGGCATGGTTGAAGACCTCCAGGCCCGGCGCCGTCTCCTGGCCATTGCCGACGAGGAAAGCTATCGCGCATGGAGCGAGAAGACGCGCACCAAGTCGGAACCGCCCGATTTTGCAGCATTGCCCCTGCCGGAACTTGCCGCCGCGTGGGTCGAGATCACATCGCGGTCCAACCTTGCGAGGGAGCGAGACGACGACTGGGGCACGATGTTCGATTTTCAAAATGACCTCATTAGCAACGATCCGCTCGGGGCGCTCGCGTTGGTGAAGGCGATCCTCGAGATTGAAGACAACCCCAACGTGCTCGGGCTCCTCGCCGCTGGCATGCTGGAAGATCTGATCCCCGAGGAGGAAGGACCCGTCGTCGATGCCGTGGTGGCGGAAGCCGCGCGTAACCCGAAGTTCCGCCATCTCCTCGGCGGCGTGTGGTTCTATGGCATGAGTCCCGAGGTGACCGAGCGGCTCATGAAGGCCAGGGGCGAGGTCGCGTGGTGAGGGCCGACATGGCGGACGATGCGTCATCTCCTTTGAGCGGCCGCGTCCCGGCGCCCTCGGCGGACGCCACGCCGATGATGGCGCAGTACCTGGAGATCAAGGCGGCCAACGCCGACAGTCTTCTCTTCTACCGCATGGGCGACTTCTACGAGATGTTCTTCGACGACGCGGCCATCGCCTCGCGCGCGCTCGGCATCGCGCTGACCAAACGCGGCAAGCATCTCGGTGAGGACATTCCCATGTGCGGCGTGCCGGTCCATGCGGCGGACGACTATCTCCAGCGGCTGATCGCGCAAGGCTTCCGCGTCGCCGTTTGCGAGCAGACCGAGGACCCGGCGGAGGCCAAGAAGCGCGGGCCGAAATCCGTGGTTCGCCGCGACGTGGTGCGGCTCGTCACGCCGGGCACCCTCACCGAGGAGTCGCTGCTCGACGCCCGTGCGCACAATTTCCTCACCGCGCTGTTCCGCGAGCCCAAGAAGGACGGCGCCGAGCCCGCGATCGCGCTGGCCTCCATCGACATCTCGACCGGCGAGCTGATCGCGGCGTCGGTCCGCTTCAGCGACCTTCCCGGCGAGCTCGCACGCATCAAGCCCGGCGAGGTGTTGACCGGTGACGATCTCGCCGGCGATGCGGATGTCCGCCGCGTCATTGCCGAGGCGGGCGCCGCGCTGACGCCGGTCCCGCGTGCCCATTTCGACTCCGTGCGCGGCGAGCGTGCGCTCAAAGACCGGCTCGGCGTTGCCGCGCTCGACGCCTTCGGCGACTTCACCCGGGCCGAGCTTGCCGCGTTGGCCGGCCTCCTCACCTATGTGGAAATCACCCAGGTCGGCAAAGCGCCGCTGCTGCGGCCGCCGCGTAAGGAAACAGCCGGCAGCCTCCTCGTCATCGATGCGGCGACCCGCGCAAATCTGGAGCTTGCCCGCTCCAATCAAGGCGCGCGCACCGGGAGCCTCTTGGCCGCCATCGACCGCACCGTCACCGCCGCCGGCGCCCGTGAGCTGACAAGCCGGCTCTCGAGCCCCTTGACCGATGTCGATGTGGTGAATGCCCGGCTCGACGCCGTGGCTTATCTCGTGGGCGAGCCGCGCTTACGCGCAGAGTTGCGCGAGGCGCTCAAATCAGCGCCCGATCTTGCACGCGCGCTCGCCCGGCTCGCCTTGGGCCGCGGCGGTCCGCGCGATCTCGGCGCGGTGCGCGCCGCCATCCTCGCCGCTCATGATCTTGCCGCGCGACTCTTGCGCGCGGGCGAGGCGTTCGGGCTCCCGCGCGATCTGATGGGCATCGTCGAGCGTCTCGCCGCCGCACCAACCGAGATCGAGCAATCTCTGTGCGCGGCGCTCGCCGAGGAGCTTCCCGTCAACGCCCGCGACGGCGGCTTCATTCGCGAGGGCTTCAACGGCGATCTTGACGAGCACCGGCGTCTCCGCGACGGCAGCCGCCAGGTGATCGCCGGCTTGCAGGCGACCTATGCGGATGCGACCGGCATCAAAGGCCTAAAAGTGCGCCACAACAACGTGCTCGGCTATTTCGTCGAGGTGACCGCGCTGCATGCGCCGACGCTGACCAAGCCGCCGCATGTGGAGACCTTCATCCACCGCCAGACCATGGCGAACGTCGTTCGCTTCTCAACGCCCGAGCTCGCCGAGCTCGAGGCCCGCATCACCCAGGCCGCCGACCGCGCGCTTGCGCTCGAGCTCGATGTCTTTGCCACGCTCGCGAAAGACGTGCTCGCCGAGGAGCAGGCGCTCTCGGCGGCGAGCGCCGCGCTCGCCGAGCTCGATCATTACGCCGGCCTCGCCGAGCTTGCGGTCGAGCAGAACTATGTGCGGCCCGCGATCGACGGCAGCCTCGTCTTTGCCGTGGAGGAAGGCCGCCATCCGATGGTCGAGCAGAATTTGCGGCGGAGCGACGGCGCAAGCTTCATCGGCAATGACTGCCGTCTCGGCAGCGACAGCGACGACGGCGGGACCCGCATCCTCGTGGTCACCGGTCCGAACATGGCGGGCAAGTCGACCTTCCTCCGTCAGAACGCGCTCATCGTCGTGCTCGCGCAGTCAGGCTGCTTCGTGCCGGCGAAGTCCGCCCATGTCGGCGTGGTCGATCGGCTGTTCAGCCGCGTCGGCGCCGCCGACGATCTCGCCCGCGGGCGCTCGACCTTCATGGTGGAGATGGTGGAGACCGCCTCGATCCTGAACCAGGCGACGCCGCGCTCCTTCGTCGTGCTCGACGAGATCGGCCGCGGCACGGCGACCTTCGATGGGCTATCGATCGCCTGGGCGACCCTCGAATATCTGCACGAGGTGAACCGCGCGCGCGTCCTGTTCGCGACCCACTATCACGAGCTGACCGCACTCGCCGACAGACTGGCGCACGCCGCCAACGCCACGGTCGAGGTCAAGGAGTGGCGCGACGAGATCGTGTTCCTCTATCGTGTCGTCGCGGGCGCCGCCGACCGCTCCTACGGCATCCATGTGGCGAAGCTCGCCGGTCTGCCGGGGCCGGTGTTGGCCCGCGCCGGCGAGGTGCTGGACGCGCTGGAAAAGGCCGATGGACGCCCGAAACCCGCGGATTTGGCCGACGATCTGCCGCTATTCCAGGCCGCGAAGCCGCCCGTGGGGCTCGGCGAGCCCTCGGCTCTTGAACGGGCTCTCGAAACGCTCAATCCTGACGGCATGACGCCGAAGGAGGCCCTCGAAGCCCTCTATCGTCTTAAGACTCTGCTTGAAAGCAAGGCGTAAAGCCTCGATGTGTTAGACCGTTCGCTCGTCATGGACCAAGCCGCGCCCAAACCAGCCCCGTATTTCGACTTCGATCTCCTGCGCCAGGAGGCCGCGGAGCTTGCGCGCCTCCACGCGGGCCAGGATTCGCAGCTCCGCGCCGCGCTGGTCGGTCATCTGAAACCGCTCGTCGAGGGAGCCCAGAAGGCGGCGCGGCAACGGCTCGAGCAGGATGGCGACGGCCGCGCCTGCGCCGCCGGGCTCTCCGACTTCCAGGACGCGCTGATCCGCCTCGCTTACGACTTCACCACCGAGCACGTCTACCGCGCGGAAAATCCTTCCACCGCAGAGCGCATGGCCGTGGTCGCCCAAGGCGGCTATGGGCGCGGCCTGCTCGCGCCGGGGTCCGATATCGATCTCCTCTTCCTGCTTCCCTACAAGCAGACGGCCTGGGGCGAGAGCGTCGCCGAATACATGCTGTATCTCTTGTGGGACCTCGGCTTCAAAGTCGGCCACGCCACGCGCACCATCACCCAATGCGTCCGCCTCAGCCTGTCCGACATGACCATCCGCACCGCCCTGCTCGATGCCAGGCTCATTCTCGGCGACGAGAAGCTCTTCGCCGATTTTCAGCACCGCTTCCGCAAAGACGTATTGGAGAGCGATGCGCGGGCCTTCATCGCCGCGAAGCTCGCCGAGCAGGACGCCCGTCATTCACGCTCCGGCGCCTCGCGCTATCTCGTCGAGCCCAACATCAAGGAAGGCACCGGCGGCTTGCGCGACTTGCACACGCTGCACTGGCTCGCCAAGCACCTTTATCCCGACAAGGCCGAGGAGGAGTTCGTCGAGGCCGGCGTCTTCACGCGCCATGAATATCGCAGCTTCCGCCGCTGCGAGGCCTTCCTGTGGACGGTGCGCTGTAACCTGCATTTCCTCACCGACCGCCCCGAGGAGCGCCTGAGCTTCGACCTCCAACGGGCGATGGCCGAGCGGCTCGGCTATCGCAGCCACGCCGGCTTGAGCGCCGTCGAGCGCTTCATGAAGCACTACTTCCTCATCGCCAAGGAGGTCGGGCAGCTCACGCGGATCGTCTGCTCGGCGCTCGAGCTCAAGCAACTGAAGTCGGTGCCGACGCTGGACACGCTGCTCGCGCCGTTCAGCTGGCGCCGCCGCGCCAAGCTGCGCCGCACCTCGGACTTCCGCATCGAGAACGGCCGCATCTCGACCGTGGACAAGGATGCCTTCGTCAAGGACCCGGTCAATTTCATCCGGTTGTTCGTCTTCGCCGACGAGAACCAGGCGGCCTTCTCGCCCGAGGTCTTGCGGCAAATCCGGGCGAACTTCCGGCTGATCGACGACAATCTGCGCGGCAACCCGACCGCCAACCGTCTGTTCATGCGGCTTCTGACCGACGCCCGCGACCCCGAAGGCACGCTGCGCAAGATGAACGAGGCCGGCGTGCTTGGCCGCTTCGTCGGCGACTTCGGCCGCGTCGTGTCGATGATGCAGTTCAACATGTATCACCACTTCACGGTGGACGAGCATCTGCTCCGCACCATCGGCTTCCTCTCCGGCATCGAGCGCGGCAAGCTCTCGGTCGATCATCCCGTGTCGAGCGAGGTCGTGCGCACCATCGACAATCGGCGCGCGCTCTATGTCGCCGCCCTCCTGCACGACATCGCTAAGGGCCGCGACGAGGACCACTCCATCGCCGGCGCGCGGATCGCCCGCGAGCTCGGGCCGCGCCTCGGTCTGACGGCGTCCGAGACCGAGACGGCCGCCTGGCTCGTCGAGCATCATCTGACCATGAGCCTGTTCGCCCAGAGCCGCGATCTGAACGACCCCAAGACCATCCGCGACTTCGCCGAGATCGTGCAGAGCCGCGAGCGCTTGAAGCTCCTGCTCATCCTCACCGTCGCCGATATCCGCGCCGTCGGCCCCGACGTCTGGACCGGCTGGAAGGGCCAGCTCCTGCGCACGCTCTATTTCGAGACGGAGCCCCTGCTCGGCGGCGGACACACCGAGCTCACCCGCACCGAGCGCGTCTCCCGCACGCAGGATGCCTTGCGCGAGCGCCTGGCGGGCTGGCCGAACCAGGATCTCGAGCGGTTCATCGACCGGCATTATCCGGCCTATTGGCTCAGGACCGATCTCGACGTGATCGCCGAGCATGCCAAGCTCGTGCGCGATGCCGAGGCGCAAGGCCGCTCGGTCGTCGTCCACATTTCCACCGACGCCTTCCGCGGCGTCACCGAGGTGACGCTGCTGGCGCCCAACCATCCGCGGCTGCTCGCCATGGTGGCGGGCGCCTGTACCGGCGCCGGCGCCAACATCGTCGACGCGCAGATTTCCACCACGCGCGACGGCATGGCGCTGGACACCATCCATCTCGAGCGCGAGTTCGACCACGCCGATGACGAGGAGCGGCGGGCGCGGAAGATCGCCACCAATATCGAGCGGATGCTCCGTGGCGAGGCCCGCGCCGCCGACGTCGTGCAGAGCAAGAAGAAGCCGAAGTCGCGGCTGTCGGCCTTCACCGTCGAGCCGCAAGTGGTGATCGACAACACGCTGTCCGACGCGCTGACCGTGATCGAGATCAACGGTCTCGACCGTCCCGGTCTTCTCTATGACGTGACGCGCGAGATCTCCGACCTCAACCTCGACATCGCTTCGGCCCATATCGCCACCTTCGGCGAGAAGGCCGTCGACGTCTTCTACGTCACCGACCTCACGGGCAAGAAGATCACGAGCGCAACGCGCGAGTCCTTGATCCGCGAGCGGTTGACGAAGGTGCTCGTGGCGCAGCAGGAATCGGCGTTCGCGTCCATGTAGCTCGCGTTTCCCGCCCTTGCCGGGTCTTTCGACCTGGCGCATTCAGAGTGCGCCATGAAGCTTTATCGCGGGTTCTTGACCGTCGGCGGCATGACTGTCGTGAGCCGCGTGCTCGGCTTCGTCCGCGACGTGCTGATCGCCGCCGTGCTCGGCGCCTCCTCCGTGACCGATGCCTTCTTCGTCGGCTTCCGCGTGCCCAATATGTTCCGGCGCCTGTTTGCCGAAGGCGCCTTCAACGCGGCCTTCATTCCGCTGTTCACCAAGCGCCTGCACACCGAGGGCCCAGAGTCGGCGCGAGACTTCGCCGCGCTGGCGCTCTCCGGCCTCACCCTCGTGCTCGTGGCCTTCGTAATCCTGGCCGAGATCGCCATGCCGTGGCTCATGCTGCTGCTCGCCCCCGGCTTCGCCGACGATCCGGACAAGTTCCGGCTCGCGGTCCTCTTGGCGCGCATCGCGCTGCCCTATCTCGTCTTCATGTCCTGGGTCGCGCTCTATACCGGGCTGCTCAACGCGCTCGGGCGCTTCGCCGCCGCCGCCTTCGCGCCGAGCCTGCTCAATGTCGTGCTCATCGCGGTCCTGCTCGGTCTCGTCGCCACCGGCACGGGCGAGCAGAATTCCGCCGGTGTGGCGCTCGCCTGGGGCGTCGCCGTCTCCGGCCTGTTGCAGGTCGCGATCGTGGCCGTTGCCGCCGTGAGAGCCGGCATTCGCCTCAAGCTCGAGCGCCCCAGGCTCACCCCCGAGATGAAGCGGCTGGTGAGCCTCGCCGTGCCGGGCCTCATCGCCGGCGGCATGGCGCAGATCACCATCGTCATCTCGACCATCATCGCGAGCCTGCAGGACCGCGTGGTGTCGTGGCTCTATTATGCCGACCGCATCTTTCAACTGCCGCTCGGCATGATCGGCGTCGCCGTCGGCGTGGTGCTGCTCCCCGATCTCAGCCACAAGCTGCGCTCCGGCGACACCCAGGCGGTGATTGCAAGCGAGAACCGCGCGCTTGAGTTTGCGCTCCTGCTCACGTTGCCCGCCGCCGTCGCCCTATTCATCGCCGCGGATCCCGATCATGCGCGTGCTGTTCGAGCGCGGCGCCTTCACCACGGTCGATGCGCACGCGACCGCCGGCATGCTGTCGGCGCTCGCGCTCGGCCTTCCCGCTTACGTGCTCATCAAGGTGCTGCATCCGAGCTTCTTCGCCCGCGAGGACACCAAGACGCCGATGATCTTTGCCGGCATCGCCATGGCGGCCAACGCCGCGTTGAGCTTCGTGCTGTTCGTGATCTTGGGCGCCGTCGGCATCGCCATTGCCACCACGCTCGCCGGCTGGATCAACGTCACGCTGCTCGTCTTGGAGCTGAAGAAGCGTGCGGAGTTTGCGCTCGACGAGACCTTCCGCCGCGCTCTTATCGGCATCGTGTTGGCGAGCGCCGCCATGGGACTGGTGGTCTGGTGGCTCACGGGTGGCCTAACGCCCTGGTTTGACCCCGAGGAGGGCATCCTCGTGCAGGCGCTCGCGCTGATCGCGCTGATCGCCGCAGGCCTCCTGACCTATCTCGTGGCGGGCGCGGTGTTCGGCGCCATGAAGCCGCGAACTCTGCTGAAGGAGCTGCTCGGCCGCTGATTTCCGCCAAAAAAGTGAGGTTTTCCAGCGGGCAACCCTGGTCTATGTTGCGGTGCAACAAGAGGCAGGGGATACCGCATGGAAGGCCGTCCGCGCCGCAGCGCGCTCTATATGCCGGGCTCGAACGAGCGCGCGCTCGAGAAGGCGAAAGACCATTCCGGCCGACGCGCTGATCTTCGATCTCGAGGATGCGGTGGCGCCCGACGCCAAGGTCCGCGCCCGCGAGCAGGTCTGCGCCGCGGTGAAGGCGGGCGGCTATGGCGGCCGCGAAGTGGTGATCCGCGTCAACGCGCTCGAGACGCCCTGGGGCGCCCAAGACATCATCGCCGCCTGCGAGGCCGCGCCCGACGCCATCCTCGTGCCGAAAGTGATCCATTCCGGCGACATCATCTCCGCCGCCAAGCTCCTGCAAAGCGTGCATGCGCCGGAGAAGGTGCGGCTCTGGGCCATGATGGAAACGCCCATGGCCATCCTCAATGCGCGCACCATCGCCGCCACCGCCGTCTACAAGGACAACCGGCTCTCCTGCCTGGTCATGGGCACCAACGATCTCATCAAGGAGTCGCGCGCCCGCGCGCTGCACGACCGCTTCGCCGTGGTGCCGTGGCTCGCCATGACCTTGGTCGCCGCGCGCGCCTACAGGCTCGACATCATCGACGGCGTCTATAACGACTTCCGCGACGAGGCGGGCTTGCGCGACGAATGCGAGCGCGGCCGCATTCTCGGCATGGACGGCAAGACGCTGATCCACCCGAGCCAGGTCGGCCCCTGCAATGAGATCTTCTCGCCGACGCAAGAGGAGGTCGACTGGTCGCGCAAGATCATCGACGCTTTCGGCCAGCCGGAGAACGAGCACAAGGGCGTCATCGTCGTGGAAGGCCACATGGTGGAGCGGCTCCATTTCGCCATGGCCCAGCGCACCGTCGCCATCGCCGAGCAGATCCGCGACATGGAGAAGGCCTGCGGCTGAACCCCCTCGCGCGGCCTTGCGCTTCAGCCAGCCCCACGCCATAACCCGCGGGCGTTCAGGGGCAGATCATGCAAGAGACGACCAAGCACAAGACCCGCGTGTTCTCCGGCGTTCAGCCGACGGGCAATTTGCATCTCGGCAATTATCTCGGCGCCATCACCCGCTTCGTGGCGCTCCAGGCCGAGCACGAGTGCCTTTATTGCGTGGTCGATCTCCACGCCATCACCGTGTTCCAGGACCCGGACGAGCTCACCCACAACACCCGCGAGGTGACGGCGGCGTTCATTGCCTCCGGCATCGATCCGACCCGCCAGATCATCTTCAATCAGAGCCAGGTCTCCGGCCATGCGGAGCTCGCCTGGATCTTCAATTGCGTGGCCCGCCTCGGCTGGCTCAACCGCATGACCCAGTTCAAGGAGAAGGCGGGCAAGGACCGCGAGAACGCGAGCGCGGGCCTCTACGTCTATCCGAACCTGATGGCCGCCGACATTCTGCTCTACCACGCGACCCACGTGCCGGTCGGCGAGGACCAGAAGCAGCATCTGGAGCTTGCCCGCGACATCGCCCAGAAGTTCAACAACGACTTCGCCAAGACCATCGCGCGGGAAGACTATCCGGCCGGCTTCTTCCCGCTGCCCGAGCCGATCATCACGGGGCCCGCCACGCGCGTGATGAGCTTCCGCGACGGCACCAAGAAGATGTCGAAGTCGGACCCCTCCGACCTGAGCCGTATCAATCTCACCGACGATGCGGACGCCATCGCCAAGAAGATCAGGAAGGCGAAGACCGATCCCGGAGCCGTTGCCGTCGGAGGTGAAGGGGCTCGAGGCGCGGCCCGAGGCCGACAATCTCATCGGCATCTATGCCGCGCTCGCCGGGACCGACAAGGAAGCGGTCTTGCGCGATTACGGCGACGCGCCGTTCTCGAAGTTCAAGGAGGCGCTCGCCGAGTTGGCGACCGAGAAGCTGACGCCGATCGGCGAGGAGATGCGCCGTCTCATGGCGGACCCGGTCGAGATCGACCGCATCCTCGCCGATGGCGCGGCCCGTGCGCACGCCATCGCCGATCCGATCCTCGCCAAGACCAAGGACATCGTCGGCTTCATCAGAAGCTGAGAGGCTTACGCCTCCACGCCCGTCCCGATGGGGCAGGTGACGCCGGTGCCGCCGAGCCCGCAATAGCCGGCCGGATTCTTGGCGAGATATTGCTGGTGATAGCCTTCGGCGAAGTAGAACTCAGGCGCAGGCTCGATCTCCGTCGTGATGGGGCCAAGCCCGCGCGCCTTCAGCGCCGCCTCGTAGGCGGCCTTGGAGGCTTCCGCCTCCCGCCGCTGCTCATCCGAATAGGTGTAGATGCCGGAGCGGTACTGCGTGCCGACGTCGTTCCCCTGGCGCATGCCTTGGGTCGGATCGTGGCTCTCCCAGAACGTCTTGAGGAGCTGCTCGTAGCTCACTTGGCGTGGATCGAACACGACGAGCACCGCCTCGGTATGCCCGGTCAGCCCTGAGCACACCTCCTCATAGGTCGGGTTCGGCGTCGAGCCGCCCGCATAGCCGACCGCCGTCACGATGACGCCCGGCATCTCCCAGAACTTCCGCTCCGCGCCCCAGAAGCAGCCGAGCCCGAACAGAGCCTTCTCCGCGCCTTGCGGGTAGGGCCCCTTGAGGGCAGCGCCGTTCACATAATGCGTCGGCGCCGTGGGGATGGGCTCCTGGCGGCCGGGCAACGACTCGTCGGCGGAAGGCACGGTGAGGGGCTTGCGCTTGAATGAGAACATGGAGGTCTCCGTAGGTTACTCCCCCGAAAAATGCGCCCCCGCGCGTTCGCTAATTGATGAACACCTCGACCGGCTTGCGTTTCTGGCCGAGCCAGTAGAGGAACACGCCGAGAATGCCGAACACGACCCAGGTCGGCGCGGCGAGGATCGAGACGATCACCGGGTCCCACAGCCAATCGCCGGCATTGGCGATGATCCATTGCCGCGAGGCTTCGAGCGTGTCGGGCGCGAGCTGCCGCCATTGGTCGCCCATGGGCGTCACGACCCACGCGCCGCCCCCCGCCAAACTCTTGGTGGCGTCGACGACGGCGGCGATCATGGCGACCAGGAGGAGCCAGACGCCGAGGATACGAAGGAAAAAACGCATGAGCGAGAGTGGCGGACCGCGGTTCCCCGTTTACATAAGCCATCGCTCGATCACGTTCAAACGGTCCTTTGGTCACGTTTCGGCGAACGGACGCGCTGCTTGAACGGGGAGGGTGCTTCGCTATAGTGCGGCGCTTTCGTAAGCCTTGGGAGAGGTGGCCGAGTGGTTGAAGGCGCACGCCTGGAACGCGTGTAGGCGGGTAACCGTCTCGAGGGTTCGAATCCCTCTCTCTCCGCCACCCCCACAAGCCCATTGGGTCGCGTTCCATTGAGCGACGCGACCATCTAAGAAGCTCCCGCCCCAGGTTCGAACCGGCGAGGCCTTATGAACCAAGTCATTGAAAACGTGTCCGACACGGCCTTCCTGGTGGCCGGATTCCGCGGGATGGAGACGGACCGCCCCGACCCGCTGTTTCGCGATCCCTTGGCTTGGAAGCTGGCCGGCGAGCACGGCCGCAAGATCATCGCCACCGTGCCGCGACGTTTTCTCGGCGCCTGGTCGGTGGTGATCCGCACCGTCATCATCGATTCCTTCATCCGGGACGCGATCGCCGGCGGCGTCGACACCGTCCTCAATCTCGGCGCCGGCCTCGATACGCGCCCTTACCGCATGGACTTGCCGAAAGACTTGCGCTGGATCGAGGTGGACTATCCGCACGTCATCGATCTGAAGGAGGAGCGCCTTGCCGGCGAGCGGCCAACGTGCGCGCTCGAGCGCGTCAAGCTCGACCTCACCGACCGCACCGCGCGGCAGAAATTCTTCGCCGAAGTGAATGCGCGCGCAGGAAGCATCCTCGTTCTCACCGAGGGCGTGACGCCTTATTTGACGGAAACCGATGTCGGTGCGCTTGCCGACGATCTAAAGCGGTTGGACAAGGTGCGGGGCTGGATCATCGACTACTTCTCGCCCAAGGCGCTCAACTATGGCCGTAAGCTCCGCACCCGCTTCATGCGAGCGGCGCCCTTTCTATTTGAGCCGAAGGACTGGTTCGGCTTCTTCGAAGAGCACGGCTGGGACGCGCAAGAGGTTCGCTATCTCGGCGACGAGGCCGAGCAGCTTCATCGGCCGCCGCCTCTGCCACTTCTGATGAGGGGCTGGCTCAAGCTCGTCGGCCTGTTCATGTCGCGCGAGCGTCGGCGGGCCCTGGCGCGCCATGTCGCCTACGTGCTTCTCGTGCCCAAGTAGCCTGGAACGGTTAGAACCTCCGGCTGGAAATTTGTGCAGGCGCCTCCCCCAA
>CAWGXJ010000013.1:0-71581 GCA_963826465.1 uncultured Alphaproteobacteria bacterium | reverse complement strand
TATCGATCTAGCGGCTGCCGCAAAGCCGCGCTAAGAGGGCATGTGTAGAAAAGCGGCACGGTGGGTTCTCAAATGACGAGATGGACTGCGGCGCCTTCCTGGCTTGCCGTTCTGGCGCTTGCCCTCCTGTGGCTGATCCCTGCGCCGCCCGCGCATGCGCAAGGCCGCCAAGGCCCCGGTGCCATCGTCCCCGACAGCTGGCAAGGCGATGCGCTGCGGCCGAAGCCCGACATGAAGGGGCTGGACAAGCTGCGCTTTGTTACCGACACCGACTATCCGCCGTTCCACTACTACGACGAGGTGGGCGTGCTCACCGGCTTCAACGTCGATCTTGCCAAGGCCATCTGCGAGGTCCTCGAGGTCCAGTGCGAGATCGAGGCGACGAATTGGAGCGATCTCATTCCGACGCTCGACCGGGGCGAGGCCGACGCGGCCATTGCCTCCATCCGCATCACCGCCGAGGCGCTGAAGGAGGCGGATTTCACCTCTCGCTATTACGCCACCCCGGCGCGCTTCGTGGCGCGCAAGGAGAGCGAGCTCAAGGATATTCGACCCGAGACCGTCGAAGGCCTGAAGATCGGGGTGGCGAAGGGAACGGGCCACGAGGCCTATCTCAAGAAGTATTTCCCCAAGGCTGCCATCGCGGCCTTCGACAATGCGGAGGATGCACAGAAGGCGCTCAAGGACGGCGCCATCGATCTGATCTTCGGCGACGGCATCACGCTCACCTTCTGGCTCAACGGCGTGAGCAGCCAAGGGTGCTGTGAGTTCCGCGGCGGGCCCTATCTCGATTCGAAATATTTCGGCGAAGGCGTGGGCATCGCCGTGAAGAAGGGCAACCATAAGCTAGCCGAGATTCTCTCCTATGGGCTCGAACAGGTGCACGCCAGCGGCCGCTACGAAGAGCTGTTCCTGCGCTACTTCCCCATGAGTTTCTTCTAGGTCGGCTTCCGGGAGGCAGCGCGCTCCGCGGCGCCCGTCTCGTCTGAAGCCGTTCGCCTTTCGGGCGTCGTCGCGAAGCCTGCGCGCCGGAACGGCAGCAGCAGCGACCAGCCGAAGCGTGTCGGCTCCTCGCTCTGATAGGGCGTGAGCCCGATGGTCATGCCGAGATGACCGCCTTCCGGCTGCGCCGTGTAGGTCCGAAACACCCGGTCCCATACGGAAAGATTGAAGCCGTAATTGGTGTCGTGCTCGCGCCGCAGCACCGAGTGATGCACCCGGTGCATGTCGGGCGTGACGATGAAGACCCGCACGATCCGGTCGAGCCACAAGGGCAGGGCGATATTGGCGTGGTTGAACATCGCGCAGGCATTGAGGATCACCTCGAACAGGAACACCGAAAGCGGCGAGGCGCCGAGCGCCACCACCACGACGATCTTCCACACCATGGAAAGGGCGATCTCGATCGGGTGGAACCGCACCGCCGTGGTGACGTCGATATCGCGGTCGGCGTGATGCACTTTGTGCAAGCGCCATAGGATCGGGACCTTGTGGGAGACGAGATGCTGCGTCCAGATGGCGAGGTCGAGCACGACAAGCGCGATGGCGACCTTCACCCATTCAGGCCAGGCCACGTTGTTCAGAAGGCCGATATGGTTCTCTTGCGCGTAGAAGGCGGCGGCGATCGCCGCCACGGGCACGGCAAGGGCAGCCATGATCCTGAGCACGAGGCCCGCCGTGACGCTGATCCCGAGATTGGTCAGCCACCGCCGCCCCTTCGGGGCGACGAGTGTCCGCTTGGGCAGCGCTAGTTCGATCAGCGCCATCACCAGGAAGACGCCGAGGAACACGATGAGACGGATCAAGCCGTCACCTTGGCCGAAAAGACCGTCCATGGCACCGATATAGGTATTGACTGACTGTTAGTCAGTGTGCCGTGCCGCAATGGACAAGCCAACCACACCGAGGATCACAAGGCCGAGAGACGCGGCCTTGATCAAGGTCAGCGGTTCACGGAAATAGGCGATGCCGATCGTGACCGCCAGCGCCGTCCCCACGCCCGACCACACCGCATAGGTGACGCCAAGCTCCAGCCGCCTGAGCGCCAGGATCACGGCCGCCCCCGACAGCATATAGAACAGGGGGACGGCGACGGAGGGCAGCACCTCGGAAAAGCCGCGGCTGAGCTTCATTGCGGTCATGCCTGCGACCTCCAGCAGAATCGCGGCGGTGAGATAGATCCACGGCATCGGCGTTTCGTCTCGGCCTGACTGTGCGAACTCACGGGCGCTTTGGCGCGCCCTTGAGGGCTTCAATCACCGAGATTCCATGACGCCGTGATGACAAGGAGGAGGGCGGCGCAAGAAGCGCCGCCCTCCGCGTCGCGCGACTTCCCCCGAAATTCAGGCCTTCTTCGCGGCGGTGCGCGGCGCAGGCTTCTTCGTCTCCCGCTCCTCCTTCTTCCCATGAAGCTGGAAGGCGAGGACGAGGAGGAACATGCCGAACACGATGGCATAGGCGCCGAGCCACCAGGTGAGCACCACCGCACCCACCACGGGGGCTATGAGCAGCACGATGCCGAAGATCACCGAGGCGATGCCGCCGAGCGCCAACCACCAGCGCCCGTGGTCGATCTTGAGGCTGAAGGCCGCGGCGAGCATGAGCGCGCCGGAGATGATCGCCCACACGGCGATGAGGATGACGAAGGCGACCGCGGTGATCGCCGGCCACAGGAACGCGACGGCGCCTGCGGCGAGATCGACGATGCCTTCGAGGATCAGGAAGCCCCAGCGTTCGCCATTGCGCGCCGCCTTGATGCCGGATGCGATCGCCAGCACGCCGTCGACCAGCATGTAAGCGGAAAACAGAAGAATGAGCGCGAGGATCGCCGCCGCCGGCACCAACAAGCAGATGAGACCGAAGGCGATACCGAGCAGGCCGCGCAAGCCCACGGCCCACCATTTGTCGGCCAAGACCTCGCTCAATGCGTCGCAGCGCTCGGGTGTTGCGCGCTTTGCAGGTGCTGTGCTCGCAGCCATGGAACGACCTCCTTCGAATCAGCGGCAATGATGAAGCCAATCTAAAGTCGACGCGCCGCTAAATCGGGAGTTGTCCACACCCCCGGCACGCGCGTCAGAGCTCCAAATTGTCTTCCGACACGAGCCCCGCCACGGTCTGGCGCAGCCACAAATGTCCCGGGTCGTGATCAAAGCTCGCATGCCACAACAACGAGATCGTGAAGCTCGGAAGATCGATCGGCACGGAGCTCGTGGCGAGCCCGAACGCCTCGGAGAAGTAGCGCGCAAGCCGCGACGGCATGGTGGTGATGACGCGCGCGCGGCGCACGACGAACGGCACCGCGAGAAAGCCCGGCGTCGTCATGACGATGGTGCGGCTGAGCTTGTGCTTGGCGAGCGCCTCGTCTACCGCGCCGCGGGTATCGTCGGCGAGGCTCGTCAGCACGTGCGGCCAGCGGAGATAGTCTTCGAGCGAGATTGGCGGCGTGAGGTTGAGCTGCTCGGTGCTGAACAGGCAGAGAAAGCTGTCCCGATAAAGTTGGCGACGCTTGTGGTGGGTCTGGCCTTGATCGAACACGCCGATGCCGAGATCGAGATGGCCGGTGTCGAGTTCCTCGAGGATGCTCATGCGGTTGGTGGAGCGGAGGCGAAGGGAGACGTGCGGCGCTGCGGCCTGCAAGCGCTCGATCAGCCCCGGGATCACGGCGACCTCGATGGAATCGGCAAGCCCGATGCGGAATATGCGCTGGGCCGTCGCCGGCTCGAAGGCCTCGCGCTGAAGCACCGCCGATTGGATCTGCGCCAGCGTGACCCGCACCGGGTCGGCAAGCGCCATCGCCCGTGGCGTGGGGCGCATGCCGTCGGCGCCGCGGGTCAGGAGCTCGTCGCCGAACAGGCTTCTGAGCCGCGCCAGATTGTGGCTCATGGCCGATTGGCCGAGACCGACGCGCAAGGCGGCCCGCGTGACGCTGCGCTCGGTCAGCAGCGCGTCGAACGCCACGAGGAGATTGAGATCGAGCCGGCTTAGATTAGCGTGATCGATACTCATCATCGATCCTATCGATTGGAATAATGCTAACGGAGCGCCCATCTTGGTTGCAAGAGGAAACGCGACCCGAGTTTCCGAAGGCTCCAGGGTCGCCCAGGCGAAGAAGCGGGGCGAGGAGAGATGAGGATTGCCATTCTTGGCGCTGGGCGCGTTGGCAAATCCCTGGGCACGGCGCTTCGGGCAAGCGGGCATGCCATTGTTTATGGCGTGCGCCAGCCGGAGGTCTCCGGCGATCGTGTCACCAAGACCGTCGGCGGGGCGATCGAAGGCGCCGAAATCGTCATTCTCGCCACCCCCTGGACCGCCGCCGAAGCGCTCGTCTGCGAGCATGCCCCTGCGCTGGCCGGCAAGATCGTGATCGACGCGACCAACCCGCTCAATGCGAGCGGGACGCGTCTGGCGCTCGGCTTCGACACCTCCGGAGTTGAGCTGCTGCAAAGCGACGCCCACGGCGCCACGTTTTTCAAGGCGTTCAACGTCGCCAGCGTCGGCGCCATCGCCAAGCCGTCTTATCCGCAAGGTTCGGCCGCCATGTTTGTCGCCGGACCCAAAGGCGAGCAAAAGGACATCGTGCTCCGCCTCGTGGCCGATGTGGGCTTCGAGCCCGTGGATGCAGGCGATCTCCGCGCGGCGCGCCTGCTCGAGCCCTTGGGAATGTTGCGGATGCAGCTCGAGGAAACCGAGGGACGCAGCCGCGATCTTGCGTTTCTGCTCGCGTCCCGCGCGAAGACAAAATCTCAGCCCGTGCGCCCCTGCAATGTGGTCGAGGCGCCGCCGCGCAAAGTCGGCTGAGGCGAAGAGTTGGTTAGGAGCTCCGGCTGCCACTCCGGAGCAGAAGAAGGAAACGAACCCAGGAGATGCCCGGACCGAGTTCCCCTCGCGCGATGAAAATCGCTCCCTAGCGGCGTTCCAGTGCGAGGCCCCGGCCGTCCTTCTGCTCCGCGAGTCTGAAGGGCGGCCGGACTTCCAGGAGGACCCTAGGTCCGCAGCGGCGGTAACCTTTTGTTATGGTTAACGCGCCGGCCTTTAAATTGCCACGAAACGCTTGAAAATCATGATGTTTCCCGTTGGCGCTGAGCCTGCGGGCGTTAACCATATCCGGCTGTTTCGTCAGCACTCTGGGGACGGGGGGAGGAAGCTGATGACATGCGTACCGCCACGACCTTAGCGCTCGCCACCCTAGGCGTTCTCGCCGTCGTGTTGCCTTGCGCCGCGCAATCGCTCGCGGTGTCGGAGGCGCCGAAGTCGAGCTCCGTCTCGAAGAACCGGTCCGCGCCCGAGCGTCTCGGTCCGCCGGAGGCTACGGAAGAAGACAAGGCGTCCCGCGAGGACCTCGCGCCCGCGAGCCTCTCGCCGCAAGTCGTCGTGCCTCATGAGGTCGTGACGCAACAAATCAAACCCGAGCAAGCGGTGCCGCGCGAGGCCTATGCCGCGCCGGCGCAGACGATGCCCACTCACGGGCCCGAGCTCCAGCCTGCTTATGCGACGCCGCTGCAGGCAGGTCCCGCAGCGCAGGGTTCCCAGCAATCGGGCTTCTCGTCCGACCAGCAGTTGCTCAAGTGGATCTCCAACTACCGCGACCATCCTGAGCTCTGGAAGGTTCCTTTGGCCGTGCACGCCATGGTCGATTACGGCCTCTTCACCAATGAGGAGCAGCGCTGGTTTTGCATCGGCTTCATCGCTGGTGTCCTCGGCACCAATCCGAAGGACGGCCCCGGCCTCATCCCCCGCATGTTCCCCATGCCTCCCAAGGAGCAGGAGGTCGTGATCAGGGCCATCGCCTATTCCGGGCGGCCCGACTGGCGGGATCTGCTTGAGAAGAATTCCTCGCGCATGCCGCTGCGGCGTCCGCTCATCGACGACTTCCTCGACGGCAAGCGGCCGAAGCTGATGGACCTGAAGCTGGACGTCGGCGGCGCCTCCGGCATCTACGCGTTGTGGGGCTACTACGTCGCCACCGGGCAATATCAGCCGGTGATGCGCATCATGCAGGCGCTGAAATGGTCCAAAGACAAGGAGGATTCGGGCTTCTCCTTGGGCAAGATCTTCTCGGGCTGGGGCTCCGATCCGAGCGCCGTCGACAAGATCACGACCGGCGGCACCGCCAAATGGACGCTCGCGTCCTACGCGGAGCGTGACCGCGACCTGATCACGCTCTATCGCTCGGAGTATTCGCGACAGCCGCCCGAGATCGCCAAGCCGTTGAAGGATGTGATCGAGGCGGCCGAGCTATTCGAGTCGGAGAAGATCCGTAAGGATCAGTTCGGCGCCATTGACGACGCGCCAGAAGCGGCAGCTGACGACGGAGGCGGGGATGTCGAAAGGCATGACGGCCGGCTCGATCGCCATCGCCACGGGCTGCATCGCCGCCAGCGCGCTCGGTCAGCCGGAGATCGCGGTGCCGTGCGTGATCGGCGGCGCGCTCTATAGCGGCGCGGCCAAGCTTGCCCACTAGGCGGCGCGGCTACTCGCTGCTGCGGTGAAGAAAATACCCGACGAGCACGCCAAGCCCGAGCGCGACGACGAGCGAGACGGCGAGATTGTCCTTCACCGCATCCTCGGCTTCCTGGGCGTACTCGGACGCGAAATCGCGGGCGCGCCCGTAGCCGTGACCGGCGCTCCGTCCGGCGTTCCGTGACAGCTCCTGCACATAACCGCGCAACGTGTCGAGCTGGTCGTAGAGGTCGTCCATGTCGAGGTCTCTTCCGAACCTTGACGTCTTCCGTTCAGCCAAGCCCCACATCGTGCACTCCTCCTTGAACAAAAACGCGCGCGTCCGCCGCTCGCGCGCGCATCATAACAAGAACGGCGGCGCGCCGTCCTTGGTTCCACCGCGCACCGTTCGCAAACCGTAAAGTTGAGAGATTCCCGTTGCGGATCAGAGCACAGTGTTGCGGGCTCTGATCCCCCGCTCGATCGCCGCCGTGGTCAGCTTGTCGAGCTCGAGATTGTCGCTCAGCATCTCGAGGAAGCGGGTCTCCTCGGGCCGCACGTTGAGATCGGCGGCGGCGACTTCCAGCGCCACGGCATAGGCCGTCTCGCGGAGCTTCTTGGGCAACGCGCTGCGGATGAGCTGGAGCACCTGCTGGAGCCCGTTGGCCTGGCCAAGAATTTCACCGCAGTCCTCGGAGGTTTGCACCAAGGTGTCCCTGTCATATTCGGCGAAGATCGGCAGGTTGGAGACGATCTCGCCGATTCGGGCGATTTCGGCATCGGTCATGGTGCGGTCCACGGCCGACATGGTGACCATCGTATAGATCAGCGCCTCGTGATGGCCCAATGGCTCGGTCATAGGCTCTCCACCCCTCCTCTATCCCCTTGTGATCTCAAAAGCGGCGCGACGGTAGGAAATTGCAACTATCCCGGCAAGCGCCTCGTCGCGGGCGCTCTCCCATAAGAATGGGGCGGAAAGACTGGCATCCTTCAGAAAACTGTGAAATTTGTCTGGGCGCAACCTGCCGGCCAAACCAAGAACACCTTCCCCAAGATGCCCGAGATGAAGAGCGCCAGCCGCAAGGCCACCCCGATCGAGGTCAATTCCGAGCTCCTCGCCCATGCCCATGTGAGCAAGGCGTGGCCGTTCGAGGAGGCGCGGAAAGTCTTGAGCCGGATCAAGCGGATTCCGCAGCCGACCGGGTCCATCATCTTCGAGACGGGCTACGGGCCGTCGGGCTTGCCGCATATCGGCACCTTCGGCGAGGTCGCCCGCACCACCATGGTGCGCCATGCCTTCCGCGTGCTCACCGAGGACAAGGTGCCGACGCGGCTGATCTGTTTCTCCGACGACATGGACGGCCTGCGCAAAGTGCCGGACAACATCCCCAACAAGGAGATGGTGACGGAGCATCTCGGCAAGCCGCTGACGCAAGTGCCGGACCCGTTCGGCGAGTATCCGAGCTTCGGCCAGCACAACAACGCGCGGCTCAAGTCCTTCCTCGATACGTTCGGCTTCGACTACGAGTTTCTGTCCGCGACCGAGTGCTACACGTCCGGGCGGTTCGACGCGACGCTTCTGAAAGTGCTCGAGCATTACGACGCGATCCGCGACGTGATCCTGCCGACGCTCGGGCCGGAACGCCGCGCCACCTACAGTCCGTTCCTGCCGATCTCGCCGGCGACCGGCAAGGTGCTGCAAGTTCCCGTCATCGACCGCGATCTCGCCTCGGGCTCGGTCGTCTACAAGGATCCGGACACCGGCAAGCTCACGCAGGTTCCCGTCACGCGCGGCCATTGCAAGCTGCAATGGAAGGCGGATTGGGCCATGCGCTGGGCGGCGCTCGGCGTCGACTATGAGATGGCGGGCAAGGACCTGATCAACTCGGTGCGTCTGTCCGGACACATCTGCCGCATCCTCGGCCGTCAGCAGCCGGAAGGCTTCAACTACGAGCTGTTCCTCGACGAGAACGGCGAGAAGATTTCCAAGTCGCGCGGCAACGGCCTCACCATTGAGGAATGGCTCACCTACGCTGCGCCGGAGAGCCTTGCTCTTTACATGTATCAAAGTCCGAGGAAGGCGAAGCGTCTCTATTTCGACGTGATCCCCCGCGCGGTCGATGAGTATGTCGGCCACCTCGCCGCCTATCCGAAGGAGGAGCTGGCGGCACAGCTGATGAACCCCGTCTGGCACGTCCATGACGGCAACCCGCCACAGGCCGAGCTTCCCATCAGCTTTGCATTGCTGCTCAATCTCGCCTCGGCCTCGAACTCCGAGGATGGCGACGTGCTGTGGGGCTTCATCCGCCGCTACGCGCCCGATGCCACGCCTGAAGATCATCCGCTGCTCGATGATCTCGTGGGCTACGCCATCCGCTATTTCCATGACTTCGTGAAGCCGGCGAAGCAATATCGCGCGCCGACGATCTAGCGGCTGCCGCAAAGCCGCGCTAAGAGGGCATGTGGTGAAAAGCGGCACGGTGGGTTCTCAAATGACGAGATGGACTGCGGCGCCTTCCTGGCTTGCCGTTCTGGCGCTTGCCCTCCTGTGGCTGATCCCTGCGCCGCCCGCGCATGCGCAAGGCCGCCAAGGCCCCGGTGCCATCGTCCCCGACAGCTGGCAAGGCGACGCGCTGCGGCCGAAGCCCGACATGAAGGGGCTGGACAAGCTGCGCTTCGTCACCGACACCGACTATCCGCCGTTCCACTACTACGACGAGGTGGGCGTGCTCACCGGCTTCAACGTCGATCTGGCCAAGGCCATCTGCGAGGTCCTCGAGGTCCAGTGCGAGATCGAGGCGACGAATTGGAGCGATCTCATTCCGACGCTCGACCGGGGCGAGGCCGACGCGGCCATTGCCTCCATCCGCATCACCGCCGAGGCGCTGAAGGAGGCGGACTTCACCTCTCGCTATTACGCCACCCCGGCGCGCTTCGTGGCGCGCAAGGAGAGCGAGCTCAAGGATATTCGACCCGAGACCGTCGAAGGCCTGAAGATCGGGGTGGCGAAGGGAACGGGCCACGAGGCCTATCTCAAGAAGTATTTCCCCAAGGCTGCCATCGCGGCCTTCGACAATGCGGAGGATGCGCAGAAGGCGCTCAAGGACGGCGCCATCGATCTCATCTTCGGCGACGGCATCACGCTCACCTTCTGGCTCAACGGCGTGAGCAGCCAAGGGTGCTGTGAGTTCCGCGGCGGGCCCTATCTCGATTCGAAATATTTCGGCGAAGGCGTGGGCATCGCCGTGAAGAAGGGCAACCATAAGCTCGCCGAGATTCTCTCCTATGGGCTCGAACAGGTGCACGCCAGCGGCCGCTACGAAGAGCTGTTCCTGCGCTACTTCCCCATGAGTTTCTTCTAGGTCGGCTTCCGGGAGGCAGCGCGCTCCGCGGCGCCCGTCTCGTCTGAAGCCGTTCGCCTTTCGGGCGTCGTCGCGAAGCCTGCGCGCCGGAACGGCAGCAGCAGCGACCAGCCGAAGCGTGTCGGCTCCTCGCTCTGATAGGGCGTGAGCCCGATGGTCATGCCGAGATGACCGCCTTCCGGCTGCGCCGTGTAGGTCCGAAACAGCCGGTCCCATACGGAAAGATTGAAGCCGTAATTGGTGTCGTGCTCGCGCCGCAGCACCGAGTGATGCACCCGGTGCATGTCGGGCGTGACGATGAAGACCCGCACGATCCGGTCGAGCCACAAGGGCAGGGCGATATTGGCGTGGTTGAACATCGCGCAGGCATTGAGGATCACCTCGAACAGGAACACCGAAAGCGGCGAGGCGCCGAGCGCCACCACCACGACGATCTTCCACACCATGGAGAGGGCGATCTCGATCGGGTGGAACCGCACCGCCGTGGTGACGTCGATATCGCGGTCGGCGTGATGCACTTTGTGCAAGCGCCATAGGATCGGGACCTTGTGGGAGACGAGATGCTGCGCCCAGATGGCGAGGTCGAGCACGACGAGCGCGATGGCGACCTTCACCCATTCAGGCCAGGCCACGTTGTTCAGAAGGCCGATATGGTTCTCTTGCGCGTAGAAGGCGGCGGCGATCGCCGCCACGGGCACGGCAAGGGCAGCCATGATCCTGAGCACGAGGCCCGCCGTGACGCTGATCCCGAGATTGGTCAGCCACCGCCGCCCCTTCGGGGCGACGAGTGTCCGCTTGGGCAGCGCGAGTTCGATCAGCGCCATCACCAGGAAGACGCCGAGGAACACGATGAGACGGATCAAGCCGTCACCTTGGCCGAAAAGACCGTCCATGGCACCGATATAAGTATTGACTGACTGTCAGTCAGTGTGCCGTGCCGCGATGGACAAGCCAACCACACCGAGGATCACAAGGCTGAGAGACGCGGCCTTGATCAAGGTCAGCGGTTCCCGGAAATAGGCGATGCCGATCGTGGCCGCGAGCGCCGTCCCCACGCCCGACCACACCGCATAGGTGACGCCGAGCTCCAGCCGCCTGAGCGCCAGGATCACGGCCGCCCCCGACAGCATATAGAACAGGGGGACGGCGGCGGAGGGCAGCACCTCGGAAAAGCCGCGGCTGAGCTTCATTGCGGTGATGCCTGCGACCTCCAGCAGAATCGCGGCGGTGAGATAGATCCACGGCATCGGCGCTTCGTCTCGGCCTGACTGTGCGAACTCACGGGCGCTTTGGCGCGCCCTTGAGGGCTTCAATCACCGAGATTCCATGACGCCGTGATGACAAGGAGGAGGGCGGCGCGAGAAGCGCCGCCCTCCGCGTCGCGCGACTTCCCCCGAAATTCAGGCCTTCTTCGCGGCGGTGCGCGGCGCAGGCTTCTTCGTCTCCCGCTCCTCCTTCTTCCCATGAAGCTGGAAGGCGAGGACGAGGAGGAACATGCCGAACACGATGGCATAGGCGCCGAGCCACCAGGTGAGCACCACCGCACCCACCACGGGGGCTATGAGCAGCACGATGCCGAAGATCACCGAGGCGATGCCGCCGAGCGCCAGCCACCAGCGCCCGTGGTCGATCTTGAGGCTGAAGGCCGCGGCGAGCATGAGCGCGCCGGAGATGATCGCCCACACGGCGATGAGGATGACGAAGGCGACCGCGGTGATCGCCGGCCACAGGAACGCGACGGCGCCGGCGGCGAGATCGACGATGCCTTCGAGGATCAGGAAGCCCCAGCGCTCGCCATTGCGCGCCGCCTTGATGCCGGATGCGATCGCCAGCACGCCGTCGACCAGCATGTAAGCGGAAAACAGAAGAATGAGCGCGAGGATCGCCGCCGCCGGCACCAACAAGCAGATGAGACCGAAGGCGATACCGAGCAGGCCGCGCAAGCCCACGGCCCACCATTTGTCGGCCAAGACCTCGCTCAATGCGTCGCGGCGCTCGGGTGTTGCGCGCTTTGCAGGTGCTGTGCTCGCAGCCATGGAACGACCTCCTTCGAATCAGCGGCAATGATGAAGCCAATCTAAAGTCGACGCGCCGCTAAATCGGGAGTTGTCCACACCCCCGGCACGCGCGTCAGAGCTCCAAATTGTCTTCCGACACGAGCCCCGCCACGGTCTGGCGCAGCCACAAATGTCCCGGGTCGTGATCAAAGCTCGCATGCCACAACAACGAGATCGTGAAGCTCGGAAGATCGATCGGCACGGGGCTCGTGGCGAGCCCGAACGCCTCGGAGAAGTAGCGCGCAAGCCGCGACGGCATGGTGGTGATGACGCGCGCGCGGCGCACGACGAACGGCACCGCGAGAAAGCCTGGCGTCGTCATGACGATGGTGCGGCGGAGCTTGTGCTTGGCGAGCGCCTCGTCTACCGCGCCGCGGGTATCGTCGGCGAGGCTCGTCAGCACGTGCGGCCAGCGGAGATAGTCTTCGAGCGAGATTGGCGGCGTGAGGTTGAGCTGCTCGGTGCTGAACAGGCAGAGAAAGCTGTCCCTATAAAGTTGGCGGCGCTTGTGGTGGGTTTGGCCTTGGTCGAACACGCCGATGCCGAGATCGAGATGGCCGGTGTCGAGTTCCTCGAGGATGCTCATGCGGTTGGTGGAGCGGAGGCGAAGGGAGACGTGCGGCGCTGCGTCCTGCAAGCGCTCGATCAGCCCCGGGATCACGGCGACCTCGATGGAATCGGCAAGCCCGATGCGGAATATGCGCTGGGCAGTCGCCGGCTCGAAGGCCTCGCGCTGAAGCACCGCCGATTGGATCTGCGCCAGCGTGACCCGCACCGGGTCGGCAAGCGCCATCGCCCGTGGCGTGGGGCGCATGCCGTCGGCGCCGCGGGTCAGGAGCTCGTCGCCGAACAGGCTTCTGAGCCGCGCCAGATTGTGGCTCATGGCCGATTGGCCGAGACCGACGCGCAAGGCGGCCCGCGTGACGCTGCGCTCGGTCAGCAGCGCGTCGAACGCCACGAGGAGATTGAGATCGAGCCGGCTTAGATTAGCGTGATCGATACTCATCATCGATCCTATCGATTGGAATAATGCTACCGGAGCGCCCATCTTGGTTGCAAGAGCAAACGCGTGGTGGAGGGGCCGGCGCGGAGAGCCGGCTGAGGCGAGGAATTGGTTAGGAGCTCCGGCTGCCACTCCGGAGCAGAAGAAGGAAACGAACCCAGGAGATGCCCGGACCGAGTTCCCCTCGCGCGATGAAAATCGCTCCCTAGCGGCGTTCCAGTGCGAGGCCCCGGCCGTCCTTCTGCTCCGCGAGTTTGAAGGGCGGCCGGACTTCCAGGAGGAACCCTAGGTCCGCAGCGGCGGTAACCTTTTGTTATGGTTAACGCGCCGGCCTTTAAATTGCCACGAAACGCTTGAAAATCATGATGTTTCCCGTTGGCGCTGAGCCTGCGGGCGTTAACCATATCCGGCTGTTTCGTCAGCACTCTGGGGACGGGGGGAGGAAGCTGATGACATGCGTACCGCCACGACCTTAGCGCTCGCCACCCTAGGCGTTCTCGCCGTCGTGTTGCCTTGCGCCGCGCAATCGCTCGCGGTGTCGGAGGCGCCGAAGTCGAGCTCCGTCTCGAAGAACCGGTCCGCGCCCGAGCGTCTCGGTCCGCCGGAGGCTACGGAAGAAGACAAGGCGTCCCGCGAGGACCTCGCGCCCGCGAGCCTCTCGCCGCAAGTCGTCGTGCCTCATGAGGTCGTGACGCAACAAATCAAGCCCGAGCAAGCGGTGCCGCGCGAGGCCTATGCCGCGCCGGCGCAGACGATGCCCACTCACGGGCCCGAGCTCCAGCCTGCTTATGCGACGCCGCTGCAGGCAGGTCCCGCAGCGCAGGGTTCCCAGCAATCGGGCTTCTCGTCCGACCAGCAGTTGCTCAAGTGGATCTCCAACTACCGCGACCATCCTGAGCTCTGGAAGGTTCCTTTGGCCGTGCACGCCATGGTCGATTACGGCCTCTTCACCAATGAGGAGCAGCGCTGGTTTTGCATCGGCTTCATCGCTGGTGTCCTCGGCACCAATCCGAAGGACGGCCCCGGTCTCATCCCCCGCATGTTCCCCATGCCTCCCAAGGAGCAGGAGGTCGTGATCAGGGCCATCGCCTATTCCGGGCGGCCCGACTGGCGGGATCTGCTTGAGAAGAATTCCTCGCGCATGCCGCTGCGGCGTCCGCTCATCGACGACTTCCTCGACGGCAAGCGGCCGAAGCTGATGGACCTGAAGCTGGACGTCGGCGGCGCCTCCGGCATCTACGCGTTGTGGGGCTACTACGTCGCCACCGGGCAATATCAGCCGGTGATGCGCATCATGCAGGCGCTGAAATGGTCCAAAGACAAGGAGGATTCGGGCTTCTCCTTGGGCAAGATCTTCTCGGGCTGGGGCTCCGATCCGAGCGCCGTCGACAAGATCACGACCGGCGGCACCGCCAAATGGACGCTCGCGTCCTACGCGGAGCGTGACCGCGACCTGATCACGCTCTATCGCTCGGAGTATTCGCGACAGCCGCCCGAGATCGCCAAGCCGTTGAAGGATGTGATCGAGGCGGCCGAGCTATTCGAGTCGGAGAAGATCCGTAAGGATCAGTTCGGCGCCATTGACGACGCCCAGAAGCGGCAGCTGACGACGGAGGCGGGGATGTCGAAAGGCATGACGGCCGGCTCGATCGCCATCGCCACGGGCTGCATCGCCGCCAGCGCGCTCGGTCAGCCGGAGATCGCGGTGCCGTGCGTGATCGGCGGCGCGCTCTATAGCGGCGCGGCCAAGCTTGCCCACTAGGCGGCGCGGCTACTCGCTGCTGCGGTGAAGAAAATACCCGACGAGCACGCCAAGCCCGAGCGCGACGACGAGCGAGACGGCGAGATTGTCCTTCACCGCATCCTCGGCTTCCTGGGCGTACTCGGACGCGAAATCGCGGGCGCGCCCGTAGCCGTGACCGGCGCTCCGCCCGGCGTTCCGTGACAGCTCCTGCACATAACCGCGCAACGTGTCGAGCTGGTCGTAGAGGTCGTCCATGTCGAGGTCTCTTCCGAACCTTGACGTCTTCCGTTCAGCCAAGCCCCACATCGTGCACTCCTCCTTGAACAAAAACGCGCGCGTCCGCCGCTCGCGCGCACATCATAACAAGAACGGCGGCGCGCCGTCCTTGGTTCCACCGCGCACCGTTCGCAAACCGTAAAGTTGAGAGATTCCCGTTGCGGATCAGAGCACAGTGTTGCGGGCTCTGATCCCCCGCTCGATCGCCGCCGTGGTCAGCTTGTCGAGCTCGAGATTGTCGCTCAGCATCTCGAGGAAGCGGGTCTCCTCGGGCCGCACGTTGAGATCGGCGGCGGCGACTTCCAGCGCCACGGCATAGGCCGTCTCGCGGAGCTTCTTGGGCAACGCGCTGCGGATGAGCTGGAGCACCTGCTGGAGCCCGTTGGCCTGGCCAAGAATTTCACCGCAGTCCTCGGAGGTTTGCACCAAGGTGTCCCTGTCATATTCGGCGAAGATCGGCAGGTTGGAGACGATCTCGCCGATTCGGGCGATTTCGGCATCGGTCATGGTGCGGTCCACGGCCGACATGGTGACCATCGTATAGATCAGCGCCTCGTGATGGCCCAATGGCTCGGTCATAGGCTCTCCACCCCTCCTCTATCCCCTTGTGATCTCAAAAGCGGCGCGACGGTAGGAAATTGCAACTATCCCGGCAAGCGCCTCGTCGCGGGCGCTCTCCCATAAGAATGGGGCGGAAAGACTGGCATCCTTCAGAAAACTGTGAAATTTGTCTGGGCGCAACCTGCCGGCCAAACCAAGAACACCTTCCCCAAGATGCCCGAGATGAAGAGCGCCAGCCGCAAGGCCACCCCGATCGAGGTCAATTCCGAGCTCCTCGCCCATGCCCATGTGAGCAAGGCGTGGCCGTTCGAGGAGGCGCGGAAAGTCTTGAGCCGGATCAAGCGGATTCCGCAGCCGACCGGGTCCATCATCTTCGAGACGGGCTACGGGCCGTCGGGCTTGCCGCATATCGGCACCTTCGGCGAGGTCGCCCGCACCACCATGGTGCGCCATGCCTTCCGCGTGCTCACCGAGGACAAGGTGCCGACGCGGCTGATCTGTTTCTCCGACGACATGGACGGCCTGCGCAAAGTGCCGGACAACATCCCCAACAAGGAGATGGTGACGGAGCATCTCGGCAAGCCGCTGACGCAAGTGCCGGACCCGTTCGGCGAGTATCCGAGCTTCGGCCAGCACAACAACGCGCGGCTCAAGGCCTTCCTCGATACGTTCGGCTTCGACTACGAGTTTCTGTCCGCGACCGAGTGCTACACGTCCGGACGGTTCGACGCGACGCTTCTGAAAGTGCTCGAGCATTACGACGCGATCCGCGACGTGATCCTGCCGACGCTCGGGCCGGAACGCCGCGCCACCTACAGTCCGTTCCTGCCGATCTCGCCGGCGACCGGCAAGGTGCTGCAAGTTCCCGTCATCGACCGCGATCTCGCCTCGGGCTCGGTCGTCTACAAGGATCCGGACACCGGCAAGCTCACGCAGGTTCCCGTCACGCGCGGCCATTGCAAGCTGCAATGGAAGGCGGATTGGGCCATGCGCTGGGCGGCGCTCGGCGTCGACTATGAGATGGCGGGCAAGGACCTGATCGAACTCGGTGCGTCTGTCCGGGCACATCTGCCGCATCCTCGGCCGTCAGCAGCCGGAAGGCTTCAACTACGAGCTGTTCCTCGACGAGAACGGCGAGAAGATTTCCAAGTCGCGCGGCAACGGTCTCACCATCGAGGAATGGCTCACCTATGCCGCCCCCGAGAGCCTTGCTCTTTACATGTATCAAAGCCCGCGGAAGGCGAAGCGTCTCTATTTCGACGTGATCCCCCGCGCGGTCGATGAGTATGTCGGCCACCTCGCCGCCTATCCGAAGGAGGAGCTGGCGGCACAGCTGATGAACCCCGTCTGGCACGTCCATGACGGCAACCCGCCACAGGCCGAGCTTCCCATCAGCTTTGCATTGCTGCTCAATCTCGCCTCGGCCTCGAACTCCGAGGATGGCGACGTGCTGTGGGGCTTCATCCGCCGCTACGCGCCCGATGCCACGCCTGAAGATCATCCGCTGCTCGATGATCTCGTGGGCTACGCCATCCGCTATTTCCATGACTTCGTGAAGCCGGCGAAGCAATATCGCGCGCCGACCGAGAAGGAGCGCGCGGCCCTTGCCGATCTCGACGCGCGTCTCGCCGCGTTGCCTGAGAAGGTTCCCGCCGAGGAGATCCAGGGCGAGGTCTATGCCGTCGGCAAGGAGCACGGCTTCGAGCCGTTGCGCGATTGGTTCCAGGCGCTCTACCAGGTGCTGCTCGGCCAGACCCAAGGCCCGCGCTTCGGCTCCTTCGTCGAGCTCTACGGCGTGCCGGAGACCCGCGCGCTGATCGCGGGAGCGCTCAAGTAGCGCGAAGCGCGGTAGCGCATCAAAGAGCAGCTCAAGTAGCGCGAAGCGGATTCGGAACCAAGCCTGCAAGGCACGCGTTTTTTATCCAATGGGGCTCGCGAAAGCGGATTTCGCGGGTGCTGGGGCTGAGCCCACCAGAGAAACCCAAAGGAGGTTTTACGATGAAACGCACGACCCTTACCGCCGTCATGCTGCTTGCGAGCGCCACCTATGCCTATGCCGGTGCTGGCGCGCCGGTCCCCGAAGGCTCCCAGAAGGATGCGCCGTCCGGCCGCCCGGGCAAGATTCTGAGCGAGGCGGAGTGTCAGAAGGCCTGGGAGACGGCCGGTCCCGCCGGCGACGTCCTGTCCAAGGACAAGGCGGCGCCGTTCATTCTGAACTTCGAGATGGTCGACACCTCTAAGGACGCCACCATCTCCGCGGACGAGTGGAAGGCCGGGTGTACCAAGGGCTGGGTCAGCGCCGATGCCGCGACCGACAACGACATGAAGGGCACGCCGTCTGACTCCGGCATGACCGAGGGGTCCGACAGCAAGAAGATGTAGCGCAAGACCGTTCCTGCGAGCAGATACCGAAAGACGGCCTCGGGATACCCCCGGGGCCGTTTCTCTTTCTTTGTGCGCCTAGCGCGTCTGCTTCGCCTTCATCCTGACGGCGAAGCGACCCTCGGAGATCAAATCCGTCGTTAGATCAGATCCGGCCCATGAGCAGCAGGACCAGGAGAACGATCAGGACAATGCCGATGAGACCGATGCCGCCGTTTCCGTAGCCATAACCGTAGCCGCCGAAGCGCCCACTGAAGCCACCCAACAAGAAGACAATGAGAATGATGATTAGTATCAGTCCGATCGACATGATCCCATCTCCCTTTTGAGGATTAGTGTTTCCGACAGATCGGTACCCGACCAATGTGATTGGCTGACCGTCAAGGTGCAATCGCCTGAGCACGATTGCGCACAGTTACCTTATGTCCCGCCGCCCCGAGAATCTCTCGCAATTTGTCGGCAGTTTGCGCGAACCGGCTTAGGCGCGTTTTAGAAAGTCTGTGGCTGTATGCGGCTACTATAACCCGGAGGAACCCCATGTCCGTGAAATACGCTCTCGTCGCCGTTCTGGTTCTCGGCTTTGCCGGTACGGCCATCGCCGCCGATGCCAGCCAGTTCGTCATCATCAAGGATGCGAACCAGCATTGCCGCGTCGTCGAGAAGAAGGTGACGAGTGAGTCCGATCTCGGCGAGCAGGTGGGCAAGCAGGCCTATCCGAGCTTCGAGGAAGCCAACATCGACCTCAAGGTCGTCTGCGAGAATCCGTAAGTCACGTGAGATGCCGCGCGCATTCCGCGCGGCGTTTTTGTTTTCGGAAGCGGATCGGACCTCGGGTCTGGTCCGCTTCTTTTTTGGCGCTCACGCTCAGCGCCAAAGGCCGACCTTCTTCTTGCGCGCTTCGTCTGCCGCCGCGGCGAGCTTGGGCTCCGCTTGAGCCGCCGGTTGGGCCCAGCCTTGGCTTAGCATCCAGACGGAGAGGTCGATGCCGCCGACGCTGCACCGCGCCGTCAGCGATGTCTGCTTGCCTGAGGAGGGCACCTTGCAGCTGACGGCACGCGTCCGGATCAGGTGCATGAGGGCCGTGCGCGCCCGCGCACCGCAAGCCCACGTCCGGCCCTTGCCATCCTTGCACTTTGTCGTCGGCCGATCGTGCGCCTTGATGCCGTCGAGCGTGATGACGACGCCCTCCGCCTCGAGCGTGCCCGCGTCGCGCACCACCACCCGGTAAAAGAGCTTCGGCTTGAGCACCGGCTTCGGCACGGTCTCCGTCGTGAGCGCGGCGACCCGGTCGGCGTCGGCCTTCTCGCGCGCCAAGAGGTGCGGCTTGGCCGCCGGGTCCTGAGCCGCGGGCGGGTCTTGCGACGCCGTCGGCTGAGAGGCTGCCGGCTGGGGCGCCGCCGCTTGGGGGGCGGGGCTTGCGGGCTTCGTGAACAGCCGCCCATCGGGCGGGGGCGAGACGGGGGTGACGACCTCCGCGCCGCCGCCGAACGGCCAGAAATACCAGATCAGCGCGAGCCCGAGCAGGGCGGTGACGATGCGCGAGGCGAGCGACATGCCCCGATCTTAAGCGAGATGCGGGGCGGCTTTAAGGAGGCTTCGACTATTGGCTCGCCCAGATGATGCGGGCGATCCAGTCGATCCGCTCGACCGGAAAGACGAGGTTGGGATGGGCCGGGTTGAGGGAGGCGAGCTCGACCGTTTTCGCCGTGCGCCGTACGAGCACCTTGGCCATCACCTCGCCGTCGGTCGTGCGCAACACCACGCGGTCGCCTTTGCGCGGGGCGGCGTTCGGCGAGACGATCAGCACGTCCCCGTCGCGGTAAAGCGGTTCCATGCTGTCGCCGGTCACCTCGAGCGCGTAGGCGTTCTCGTCGTCCACCCGCGGAAAGCGGATCTGGTCCCAGCCGCCGCCCACGGGGAAGCCGCCGTCGTCGAAGAACCCGCCGGCACCGGCCTGGGTCATGCCGATCAAGGGGATAGGCTGGGCCGGGTTGCGCCGCCGCGGCTCGGCGGTGATGAGCGCCGTGAAGTCATCGAACGAGGCGCCGGTCGCCGCCAGCACCTTGGCGATGCTCTCGGTGGTCGGCCAGCGGGGGCGGCCTTCGCCGGTCACCCGCTTCGACTTGTTGAAGGCGGTGGGGTCGAGGCCGGCCCGCTTGGCGAGCCCGGACGGGGATAGCCCATAGCGGCGCGCGAGCGCGTCGATGGCTGACCAGACCCGGGCATGGGTGAGCCTGTTCAAGGAAAACGGCCCCGAATCAGCAAGGGAAACAATACCTATTCTAGGAATTATGGCTTATTCCCGCTCGTTGTCCACTGCCTTTCCGCCGCCGGAAGAGGGGGGGACCCTGCTGCCGCCCATCCCTGTTCCCATCCTCGAGACGCCTCCCCATATGGAGGACAGCGCCAGCACGGAGGAGGGTTCGATGGACTACCTCATTGAAGCGAAGAAGTTTATTCAGCGCTCCCGCGACGCCAGCACCCCCGAGGTCATCAGCCAGAATTTGTCCATGGCGGAGTGGTGCCTCAGCCAGGCGATCGCCGAACGCGAGGGCAGGTCCACCACGGACCCGAAGAAAAAGCCGCACTGACCACAGGTCTCGCCCCGGGCTTTCTTGTTGCGGCGCGAGGCGGCGGCTAGTCTCCGCACAACACCATGGCCGAACCCATCTACAAGATCCTCGCCGAAGCCGCCCTCGACGCCGCGAAGAGCGAGGGGCGTTTCTTAGGCACGGGCGACGATCTCCGCGATGGCTTCATCCATCTGTCTGCGGCTCACCAAGTCGCGGGCACCCTCGCCAAATATTACGCCGGGGAGGAGGATCTGCTGCTCGTCGCCGTCGATCCTGAGCTTCTCGGCGAGGCCCTCAAATGGGAGCCCTCCCGCGGCGGTGACCTGTTCCCGCATCTCTATGGACCGCTTCCCCTCGAAGCGATCCTGTCGGTCGACCGGCTCGAGCTCGACGACGACAACCGTCATATCCTTCCGCAAGGAATGGCGGAGTGAGCGCGCTGTTCGGCTTAGGCCAGGCGCTGCTCCTCGCGCTCGATCCCGAGCGGGCGCACGACCTCACCCTCAAGACGCTCGAGCTCGGGCTCTACCCCCGCGCTGAAGGTGCCGACGACAAGCGCCTCAAGCAGACCCTGTTCGGCCTCGACTTCCCCAACCCGATCGGCATGGCGCCGGGCTTCGACAAGAATGCCCGCGTGCCGCGCCAGCTTCTGGAGATGGGCTTCGGCTTCGTCGAGGTCGGCACGCTGACCCCGCGCCCGCAAAGCGGCAATCCAGCGCCCCGCGTGTTCCGCTCCCATGCCGACCGCGCCGTGATCAACCGCCTCGGCTTCAACAATGAGGGACAGGCGGCGGCGCTTCAGCGCTTGAAGACGCGGCCGCGCGGCATTGTCGGCGTCAATCTCGGCGCGAACCGCGACAGCCGGATCGCATCGGAGACTATGTCGACGGCATCGCGCGCATGGCGCCGGTGGCGGACTATTTCACCGTCAACATCTCATCGCCGAACACGCCGGGCCTGCGCGACCTCCAAGCGCCGCGGAAGCTCGGCGAGCTGCTGGCCAAGGTGCAGGAAGCGCGGAAAAGCCTGGGCGAGGGTGCCCCGCCGCTGCTCGTCAAGCTCGCGCCCGATCTCGCCGATGCCGACCTGCCCGAGGTGGCCGGCGTGATCGAGGAGAACGGCGCCGACGGCATCATCATCTCCAACACCACGCTCGCCCGCGACGATCTCAGAGACCAAGCCTTCGCGCGGGAGACGGGCGGCCTGTCGGGCCGTCCGCTGTTCGACCGCGCCACGCGCATGCTCGCGCGCGTTTATCGGCTCACCGAAGGCAGGCTGCCGCTCATCGGCGTCGGCGGCATCGACTCCGCCGAGAAAGCGCTCGCCAAGATCGAGGCGGGGGCGTCCCTCATCCAGATCTATACCGGGCTCGTGTTCGAGGGGCCCGGCCTGATCGACCGCATCAAGCGTGTCCTGGTCGGGGCCATGGACGATGAGAAATGCAACACGCTGAAGCCGCTGATCGGTGCGCGCGCCGGCGAATGGGCCGAAAAGACATTGCCGGAGGTCGTCGTATGACGGTCACGATCTATCACAACCCGCGCTGCTCGAAGTCGCGCCAGACGCTTGCGCTCCTCGAGGAGAAAGGCGTGAAGCCGAAGATCGTGGACTATCTGAAAGAGCCGCCGTCCGCCGCCGAGCTGCAGCGCATCCTCAAGAAGCTCGGCCTCAAGCCGCGCGATATCGTGCGCAAAGGCGAGAGCGTCTACGCCGAGCTCGGCCTCAAGGACAAGGCCCTCAAGGACGACGAGCTGATCACGCTCATGGTTGAGAACCCGATCCTCATCGAGCGGCCCATCGTGGTCGCTGGCGAAAAGGCGGCCATTGGCCGCCCACCGGAGTCTGTCCTGAAGATTCTCTAGGCTTCGCGGTTTCGCGGCCCGCGCTCCGACACCTCGGGTGCCGTTTCGCGCCCGAACATCTTGAGCGCGCGCATCACCACCCAGACCGGGAAGACGATGACCGCGCCGAGCAGGAAGTAGCGGAACGCCTTCTCGACCGCAGTGAAGCCCATGTCGTAGATGCGCTGCGCCAGCTCGCGAATGTTCTGGAGAAGGTCGTAGGGGCTGAAGCCCAGAGCGGCGAGGACGACGCCGACGATCAGCGATAGGATCACGAGCCTGAGCAGGACGAGCGCCGGATTGCCGCCAAAAAACCGTTCCATCTGTCCGCGTCCTCTCAAGATCGTGGGCTAGCGAATCGAACTTCCGCAAAGGTGGGGCCCAACCGGGCCCAGATCAAGGCGGCGAAACGAGGAAGGGCTGGCAAAAATTGGGCGCGAGACGAGGCCTCGCCATTGAAGAGCAGGATGTGACGCCGCCCCGTGCGGGCCTGCCCGAGCCCTTCGCCGGCTGGTTCGCGGCCCGCGGCTGGCGCCCCCGCGCCCATCAGCTTGCGCTTCTTGACACCGTCACGTCGGGCCGCGACACGCTCCTTATCGCGCCGACCGGCGGTGGCAAGACCTTGGCCGGCTTCCTGCCGAGCCTGATCGACCTCGCCGCACGGCCCCCGAAACGCAAGCCGGCAACGAGCCTCCACACACTTTATGTCTCGCCGCTGAAGGCGCTCGCCACGGACATTGCCCGCAACCTCGCCACCCCCGTCGCCGAGATGGGCCTCGCCATCACGCTCGAGACGCGCACCGGCGACACGCCGCAATCCCGCCGCGCGCGCCAGCGCATCCTGCCGCCCGACATCTTGCTGACCACGCCCGAGCAGATCGCGCTGATGCTCTCCCACAAAAGCGCCGAGGAGCTGTTTGGCGGGCTCAAATGCGTGATCCTCGATGAGCTGCACGCCCTCGCCACCAGCAAGCGCGGCGACCTGCTGTCGCTCGATCTCGCGCGGCTGCGCACGCTCTCGCCGGAGCTCACGGCGATCGGCCTCTCCGCCACCGTGGCGCGCCCCTTTGAGCTCGCCGCCTTCCTCGTGCCGCACAAGGGGCAAACTGCGACGCGGCTCGCCGAGATCGTCACGGCGGACGGCGGCGTCAAGGCCGACATCACGATTCTGAAGTCGAATGCCGACCTCCCTTGGGCGGGACATTCGGCGCGTTACGCGCTGCCCGAGATCTACGAGGCGATCAAGGCGCACAACATGTCGCTGATGTTCGTGAACACGCGCTCGCAGGCCGAGATGCTGTTTCACGAGCTGTGGCGTTACAACGACGACAATCTGCCCATCGCGCTTCATCACGGCTCGCTCGATGTCGGCCAGCGGCGAAAAGTGGAGGCGGCCATGGTGGCGGGCAAGCTCCGCGCCGTGGTCTGCACCTCGACGCTCGATCTCGGCATCGACTGGGGCGACGTCGATCTCGTCGTCAATGTCGGCGCGCCGAAAGGCGCAAGCCGGCTTAGCCAGCGCATCGGCCGCGCCAATCACCGGCTCGACGAGCCGAGCAAGGCATTGCTCGTGCCGGCCAACCGCTTCGAGGTCATGGAGTGCCAGGCGGCGCTGGAAGCCGCCGAGGAAGGCGCGCAAGACACCCCGCCGTCGAAGGCAGGCGCGCTCGACGTGCTGGCCCAGCACATCCTCGGCATGGCCTGCGCGGAACCTTTCGATCCCGACAGGCTTTATGCCGAGGTGACCAGCGCTGCGCCCTATCAAGGTCTCACCCGCGAAGGCTTCGATCAGGTCTTGGCCTTCGTCGCCACTGGCGGATACGCGCTCGCGAGCTACGACCGCTACGCCAAGCTGAAACGGACCAAGGAGGGCGCATACCGCGTCGCCCATCCCCGCATCGCGCAAGCATACCGGCTCAATGTCGGCACCATCGTCGAGGCGCCGATGCTGCGCGTGCGCCTCGCCCGCCTCAAAGGCGGCGCGCTTAGCCCCAAGAACGCGCTCGCCGCCGGCCGTGTGCTCGGCGAGGTCGAGGAATATTTCATCGAGCAGCTCTCACCCGGCGACACCTTCGTGTTCGCCGGCGAGGTACTGCGCTTCGAGGGCTTGCGCGAGATGGACGCGATCGTCACCCGCGCGCACGCCACCGATCCGAAGGTGCCCGCCTACGAAGGCGGCAAGTTCCCGCTCTCGACCTATCTGGCCGACCGCGTGCGGCATATGCTGGCGGCGCGCGAGGCCTGGGCCAAGCTCCCGGACCAGGTTTCCGACTGGCTGCGCATCCAGGCCGATTTCTCCGTCGTGCCGTCGGCCGATGAGATGCTGATTGAAACCTTCCCCCGCGGCCAGCGGCACTATCTCGTCTGCTATCCGTTCGAGGGCCGGCTCGCGCATCAGAGCCTCGGCATGCTGCTCACGCGCCGGCTTGAGCGGGCGCGCGCCGCGCCGCTCGGGTTTGTCGCCAACGAATACGCTCTCGCCATCTGGGGGCTCAACGACATGAGCCAGATGATCCGGGACGGGCGCCTCGACCTCGCGCAACTCTTCGACGAGGACATGCTCGGCGACGACCTCGACGCGTGGCTCGCGGAATCAAATTTGATGAAGCGCTCGTTCCGTGTCTGCGCCATCATCTCCGGGCTGATCGAGCGCCGCCATCCGGGCCAGGAGAAGACCGGGCGGCAGATGACCGTGTCGTCCGATCTCATCTACGACGTCTTGCGCCAGCACGAGCCGGACCACATCCTGCTCAAAGCGGCGTTCGCCGATGCGGCGACCGGCCTCATCGATCTCGGCCGTCTCGGGCAATTCTTGAAACGGATTGGCGGTCGAATCAGGCATAGTGCGCTCAGTCACGTTTCGCCGCTCGCCGTGCCGGTCATGCTTGAGATCGGCCGCGAAAGTGTACCCAGCGACGTCGGCGACACTCTGTTGCGTGAGACCGCGGAAGAACTGATCGCAGAGGCATTGGGGGAACATGCTGCGCGCTAGGCCCGATCTCATGCCGGAAACGGCGCCGACGCTCCGCTCGCATATCGAGCTGGCCGGCCACACGCTGGAACCGCTCGCCGCCGGCGCGGTTTATTGGCAGGCCGAGGACACGCTTCTCGTCGCCGATCTGCACCTGGAGAAAGGGGCGGCCTTTGCTGCGCTCGGCATGCTGCTGCCGCCCTACGACACCCGCTCCACGCTCGCGCGTCTCGGCAAGATCATCGCCGCCATCGACCCGGCGCGCGTCGTGGCGCTCGGCGACAGCTTCCACCGCAGCGAGTGCGCCGACAATCTTCTCGCCGACGATCTCGCGTTCCTCACCAAGCTTCAGAAAGGCCGCGACTGGTATTGGATCTGCGGCAATCACGATCCGCATCTGCCGGCGAGCATCGGCGGCACGGTCTGCGCCACGCTCACCATGTCCGGTGTGACGCTGCGCCACGAGCCGTCGGAAGACGCGTCAGCGCCTGAGATCGTGGGGCACTTGCATCCGGTCGCGCGGATCGCGCGGCGCGGTGCGGTGGTCAGGCGCCGCTGTTTCGCAACCGACGGCAGCCGGCTGGTGATGCCGGCCTTCGGCGCCTATGCCGGCGGCCTCAACGTGCTCCACGAGGCGTTCCAGCCGCTGTTCCTGTGGCATCGGCTGGAGGCGTGGATGATGGGCCGGCATGCCGTCTATCCCGTGCTCGGCAGCCTGCTCCTGCCCGACTAGACCGGGCATTCGCCGCTAATCGCGGCGGAACGCATACCAGCCGGCGAGCCCCATCATCACGGCGAGCGCGACCCCGAGCAGGCCGTAGATGAACGGGTGGTTGAACGCGAGCTTGTAGATCAGCGCTTCGATCCCCGCCTTCGTGACCTGGAGCGAACCCTGGCTCTTGCTTACGACGGCGCCGTCGCGGAAGAGATAGACGTCGACCGTGTAGAGCCCCGTCGAGACGTTGACCGGTAGCGCGACATTGGCACGGAACAGGCTCCGGCCGATGAATTTCACGCCGTCATCGTTCTCTTGGAAGAGGTTCCGCTTCTCCTTCAGACGGATCATGGCGGAGCGGAAGGCTTGCTCTTCCGTGGTGTCGGCAATGTGCCGCCCGAAGTCGAGATCGGAGAGGCCGATGCCGAGACCTTTCAGCGTCTTGTCCGAGGCAATGGCCCGGATCGGTCGCGACGAGAGCACGGCGTAGAACCCCGGCACGTCACCGTAGGTCTTGGCCGGTCCGTTCACCCAGATCCCGGCGACCCGCTCCTTCTTCCGGACCACGATCGGCTCGTTTGGCCCGCGCACCACGGAGATCACGTCATAGGTACCCTCGCCGGGGGTCCGCGAGTCGCTGAAGTCGATGCTGCCGAAGATGAGGATCTCGACGCCCGTGAAGTTCGACTGGATGGAGATCTGGCGCGTGGAGATGTCCGACTGCACCGTCTCCTGGCTCGCGGGTTCCTCTTCCTCCGCCGGCGCCTTCTTCTGCGCGAGCGCAGGCGTGACGAAAAGTGCAAGGAGGAGGGGGGCGAGATGGAGGACCGTTGTCCGCATCACGACCCTGCCATTGGCACGATGCTGAAGAGGTCGGACGGCCGGATCACGAGATCGAGCAGGATGCGGATAGCGACGCCAAGCACCATCAGGGAGAGCAGCGCGCGCAATTGTTCGGCCCGGAGCTTCTGGCCTGCCCGCACGCCGAACTGTCCGCCGATCACGCCGCCGATCACGAGAACGAAGGCGAGCACGAGATCGAGCGTGTGGTTGAACGTTGCATGCAGCAGCGTGACGAGGGCCGTGACGAAGATGATCTGAAAGATCGCGGTGCCGATGACGATGTTGGTCGGCATGCGCAGGAGATAGATCATTGCCGGCACCATGACGAACCCGCCGCCGACGCCGAGGAACGAGGCGAGCAGACCGACCGCGGCGCCGATCACGAGCGGCGGGATGGCGCTGATATAGAGGCGCGACCTCGGAAAGCGCATTTTGAGCGGCAGGCCGTGGATCCAGTTGTGCTGGCCCGATTTGCGCGCCGATACGGCCTTGCCGGCGCGCGCCCGCAACATGGCGCGAACGCTCTCCCACAGCATGAGCGCGCCGATCACCCCGAGGAAGCAGACATAGGTGAGCGAGATGATGAGGCCTGCCTGGCCGACCTCGCGCAGCACCTTGAGGAGGAATACACCCAGAATGGCGCCGACCACGCCGCCGGCGATCAGCACCGCTCCCATGCGCACGTCGACATTGCCGCGTCGCCAGTGAGCGAGCGTGCCCGAGACCGAGCTGGCGACGATCTGGTTGGCGCCGGTGGCCACGGCGATGGCCGGCGGAATCCCCGACAGCATGAGGAACGGCGTGAGCAGGAAGCCGCCGCCGACGCCGAACATGCCCGACAGGAAGCCCACCGCCGCGCCAAGTCCCAGCATGACCACGAGGTTCACTGAGATCTCGGCAATGGGCAGATAAATTTGAAACATTGGCCGGAGCGTTGAATGGCGGGCGCCCTGGCAACCTGTTCGCCGCGCGCGAGCCTGTCAATGCTTAGGCCGGCGACTTACAGAAATGTCATCAATTTTTGGCGTAGAGCCCTGGCAAAGGTGGGCAAACCTGCCCTGTGGGCTCCTCGAGGCAAGCGCAGCCTAGCTGCTCAGGTGCTCGAGCTGGGTGACGAGGGGGATCGTGACCTCGCCGGTTTCCGCCAGGCCGTTCCGCTGCTGGAACAGCTTGACCGCGGCCCGGGTACGGCTGCCGACCAGGCCGTCAGGCGCGCCGACATCGTAGCCGAGCTTGTTGAGCAAGGACTGGGCCCGGGCGACCAGCGAAACGGCCTCCGTGGCCGGCGCCGCGGCGGCCCAAGCCGGGTTGTCCGCGACCTCGTTGGCATCGGCAATGGCGGGCTTGGCCTTCCAAGCCTTCAACTCGGCATCCGCCTTCGCCAGAGTGGAGGGGGCGAGCTGCACGCGGATCACCTCGCGCCGCTTGACCGCTTCGGCGTCCCCATGGGCGGCGGCGAGCGAGAACCACTTATAGGCCGCCGCCAGGTCCTTCTGCATGCCGAGCCCGTGCTCGGCGAGAACGCCGAGATTGAACTGGCTGTCGGGCAGGTCGTAGGAGGCGGCCTCTTCATACCATTTGGCGGCAAGCGTGTAGTCCGGCGCGCTGCCGTCGCGGCCGCTCACGCTGACCGCCAGATTGTGCATGGCCTTGATGTTGCCCTTCTCTGCCGCCGCCGCGTACCACGTCCGCGCCTGGCCGAGGTCCTGCTCGACGCCAAGCCCGCGCTCATACATGGCGGCAAGGCGGTACTGCGCCGGCGCTAGCCCTGCGCTCGCCGCGCGCTCGAACCATTTCGCGGCGGTCTTCAGGTCGGCCTTGGTGCCGACGCCGTCGGCGTAGTGGACACCGATGACGTATTGCGCGGCTGCGTCGCCTCTGGCGGCGGCTTCGCGCAAGGGAAGCGGGCCGAGCCCCGCCGGCGGTAGAGGCAGGTTGGCCGGCATGGCCAGTGAAGGCGCTTGCGGCGCGGCGGCTGTGGCATCTTGGGTCGCGCCCGGCTCCTCGACGGAGAAGATCACGCCCGGCGGCAGCGCGGCCTCGCCGTTGGGATGGAGCGAGGCAAGCTGAGGCTCTGGGCTGAGCTCGCTCGCCGGCATGGCCGGGACGTGGCTCGAGGACTGGGCCGGAGAGGATTCATCGGGCGAAGACTCGCCGGGCGAAGATTTGGCCATGTCGGTAAAACCGGTCGTCGGCGCGCTGTCGGCGCTGTCGCTCGGGTCCGCGCCGGTATCCGGCAGCGGCTGCCACGCGCCCGACTTCTCGAGCGTATCGGCGGGTGCGGTCTCATCGCCCTCAGGCGTGGTCGTGCCGTCGGTGTCCCCGGCCGGCGCCGGCGTTGTCTGCTCGGTCGAGGCAGGCGTCGCATCCGGTTTTGAGCTGAGCCGCCCGTAGAGCAGGATCGCGCTCAAAGCGAGAAGCAGCGCGGCGGAGATGATGAGCAGGGACCGCTTGCGGCGTCCCGGTTGCTCGAGGCCCGGCGCGTTGCCGGGGAGATAGCGCGAAGGCCGCCGGCCACCGCGTTCCTCGGCCCGTGCCGCCGCGGCCTGGGCCGCGCGCCGCGCCGCGGCCACGAGATCGTCGGGCGCCGCGTCGAGCCCCGCGGAGCTCGTATCGAGATCGATCGCCTTCTCCTCCGGAGTAGACCGCTTCGCGCGCCCGAACGGGGGCGGGGTCTCCCCTTCCTGGAAGTCGGGAATGGCCGCGCCGAGCCGGTCGCGCAGCCGCTCCTTGGCAGCACCTTGGGAAGCCTCAGCCGTCTTCGCTGCGGTGGCCGCTTGCGCCATGCCGGGCTGCGGCGGCCGCTGTTGCGGCGTGGGCATCTTGAATTGCGGCGCAGGCTGCTTCGCCTCCGTCTGGCGGGCCCGCTCCATGAATGGCGGCCGGGGCCGGGCCTGGAAGGCGGATCCCCGCTCCACCTGCTGCACGAGCTGCTTCAGGGATTCGTGCACGGCCTCGAGCGTGCTCACGAGGCGGTCGCCCGACTCGCGGCTCTTGTCGCTCATGGATTTCAGGTCCCGATGCATGGCATCGAGGCGCTCGGTGTTCTGCTTGGCCTGGCCGGCGACGAGGCGCGCGGCCTCGTTTGCCGCCTTGCTCGCGATCTCCTCCATCTGCGCCGGCTCGATCGTGGCGGCGGGCTTCTCGTCGAGGCGCGCGATCAGGGAAAGCAGATGGGCTTCGACCCCGCTGACCTTGCCGAGCTGCTCCTCGGCGCGGCCAAGCTGTTGACCCATATCGGAAATCTGGCGCTCGACATGCTCCAGCGCATCGCGCGTCGGGGCTTTTTCGAGGGCTTTGGCAAGCTGGCTGCCGATCTCTTGGACCCGCTGGTTGAGGGCGTCGATGGCGCTCGTCGGCATCGCCGCGCCGATCGATTGCTCGAGCCGCTCCGCCATGTCCACGAGCCGCTTGTCGAGGCCGGCAAAATCGGGCTCGAACGGCGTGGAAGACTGGAAGCTCTCGGCCTCGCCCCGCGGCGCCGCGTAATCGGCCTCAGGCGCGGTGTAGCCGAAATCGGGATAGCCCGAAGCCGGCATCGGCTCCGGTGGCATCTTTTCCGCCATGGCGGCCTGGGCGAACGGGCTCGGCTCGGGCTCATGCCCGAACGGCTCGGAGGCCTCCTCCAGATCATGGCGCAAGCCGCCGGTAAGGGCCTTGCCGAGGCGCTCGAAGTCGTCGAGCGGGTTCGACGTGTCCTGCTCGAGGCGGCGGGCGAGTTTGCTGACTTGGGAATGCAGGCGGTCGAACGTGTCGGCGTCCTCGGGCACGCTGGTTTCCCGCGCGGCTTCCGTGGTCTGCGACAACTGATCGAGCCTGGCATGAAGCTCGTCGAGAGCCTCGCCGTAGCGGCGCTCGCTCTCCTCCACCCGCTCCACCAGACGGCGCAGCAGGCTTTCGACGGTGCGTTGATCCATGGGCTGGTCGGCGGAGAAGGCGTCGCTCCCCGGGCCGGCGTTGCTGGTTTGCCAACTTGCTTCTGAAGCCATACCGTTCCCCATGGAGTTGAGGCCGCCGATTGCGCACCTCAGCGGTCGAGATCACCCGGCCGCTAGACGCGCGGCGAAGCGGTCTCAATGACCGTGGCAAGCCCGAGTAAATTTTCTGTTAAGCAGCGCCCTAGAGTGGGACAGGGCCGGCGCCTCGGCGCGTGAGGAGAGAGGGACGCAAGGCTATGGGAGGCATGGTGCAAGCGAGCCATGCGCTGGTCGTTCCGACGCGCGGCAAGGGCTTCGTCGAGCTGACGCGGGCGCTGGCCGGCTGGCTCGACTCCTTCGGCGCCGATGCCGGCCTCCTCACCGTGTTCGTGTCCCACACCTCCGCCTCGCTCACCATTCAGGAGAACGCCGACCCGAATGTGCGGCGGGATCTTCTGGATGCGCTCGAGATCCTCGCGCCGGAGGACCGCGACTACGCGCACGCCGAGGAAGGGCCGGACGACATGCCGAGCCACATCAAGGCGATGCTCACCGCGGTCAGTCTCTCGATCCCGGTTCACGACGGCAGGATGACGCTCGGCACCTGGCAGGGCGTGTATCTGATCGAGCACCGCGCCGCGTCCCACCAGCGGAACGTCGCCTTGAGCTTCATCGGCGAGGTGGCCGGCGCCTGATCAGTTTCCGGAGAAGATCCGCGTCGCGGCGATCAGCTCGTGCACGATGCCGGGCTCGCTCATGGCGTGACCCGAATCCGGCACCACCCGCAGATCGGCCCCCGGCCAGGCGCGGGCGAGATCGAAGGCGATCTTCACCGGCGTCACCACGTCGTAGCGGCCATGCACGATGATGCCGGGGATGTCCTTGAGGCGGCCGGCGTTGCGGATGAGCTGATCATCGGTGTCGAAGAAGCCGCCATGAATAAAGTAGTGACACTCGATGCGGGCAAAGGCGAGGGCGTAATAGCTCTCCGAGAATTGCTGCACCCGGTCGAAGTCGGGCAACAGCGACAGTGTGCGCCCCTCCCACGCGCTCCAGGCGCGCGCGGCCGTCACTTGCGTCTCGGGGTCCTTGCTCGTGAGCCGCTTGTAATAGGCGGCGATCATGTCGCCGCGCTCGGCTTCCGGGATGACGCCCACGTAGTCCTCGAACGCATCGGGGAACAGCCAGCTGCAGCCCTCTTGATAGAACCATTCGAGCTCGGCGCGTCTGAGCGTGAAGATGCCGCGCAAGATGAGCTCGCTGACCCGTTCGGGGTGCGTCTCGGCATAGGCAAGCGCGAGCGTCGAGCCCCACGAGCCGCCGAACACCTGCCAGCGGTCGACGCCGAGATGCTCGCGCAGGCGCTCGATGTCCGCGACCAGATCCCAGGTCGTGTTCTCCTCGAGCGAGGCGTGCGGGATCGATCGTCCGCAGCCGCGCTGATCGAACAGCACGATGCGGTAAAGCCGCGGATCGTGGTAGCGGCGCATGAGGGGCGTGATGCCGCCGCCCGGTCCGCCATGCAGCATGACCACGGGCTTGCCGGACGGCGCGCCGCACTCTTCATAATGGAGTTCGTGCTGACCTGAGACCTTGAGCCGCCCGGTGCGGTACGGGAGGACCTCCGGGTAGAGCGAGAGACGCGGAGAGGCTGGCGTTCGTCGCGGATCCATGGGGGTCGCTCGCTCTAATCCTCGGTGGCGCGCGCCGCGGCTGTCGCCGGCCGCGATTGCGCCAGATCGAAAATGGCCTCGCCTTCGGGTTTCCGCATCTCTTCATAATAGGCCGTATCGAAAGGCGCCGGCGCCGGTCCGTAGAGGCTCGCGCCGACGCCCGCGCCGAGCGCGAGCACGGCCGCGATGAGGCTTGCCGCGGCGATGCCCGCGGCGGTCTCGGCCACGCCGATCGTGCCGCCCAGGGTCACCGCGAGGAACAGGATCAGGAATCCGGTCCCCATGCTGGCGAGCGCCCCCCACGCCGTGCAGCGTGGCCACCAAATCGCGAGCAGAAGCGCAGGGAAAAACGTGGCGGCGGCGAAGGCGAACGCCGTCACCGCGTTGCGCAACGCGTCGACCTCGGCAATCAAGACGAAGATGATGGCGATGAGCGCGCAAAGGCCGATCGCAGCCCAAGCCGCCATGAGCCGGGGCAGCTCGATGGGCCGGCGGTCAAGCACGCCGTAGATGTCGTCGGCGAGGCTCGCCCCAAGCGTGAAGAGATGCGAGCCCGCCGCCGCGAGCCCGATGCTCAAGCCCGCCGTGGCCATGAGCGCGGTCAAGATGTAAGGCAGCTCGGCGAGCACCGGCAGCGCGAGCGCCACGCCGTTCCGCGCGATGAGGAGTTCGCCGGAGCCGATCGTGCCGTCACCGTTGATGTCGCTCGGCTGTACCAAGTGCCATTCGCTCAGTGTCGAGAGCCAACTCGGCATCCCTTGGGTGGGGATGAGCGCCATGTCGCGAAACATGAGCAGCTTGGCGAAGGCAGCGATGGCGGGCGCGGTGACGACGAACAGGGCCACAAGCAGGAGAGCCCAGCCGGTGGATCGTCGCTGGTCGGCCACCGAGCGCGTGACCCCGCTCCGCTGAAGCAGGCTCGGCAGGGCCGCGGTGCCGAGCGCGAGGCAGAGGAACAGCGCGAAGAAGCCGGTCTCGGTGATCGCGCCGAAGGGTTGCAGGAACGGCTTGGCGACCTGTGCCGGCGCCGCTTGGGGCAGGGACGTGATCGCGTCCGGCGTCACCGGCGACATCCCGGCCGCGGTCTCCGCGCTTTGCAGAGAGCCGAACATCTCGCCATAGGTGAGTTGCGGCGCGGGCAGGTTGGTGAGCGTCACCGAGACGACGATGAGCGTCACGGCGAGCCCCACGGCGCCGACGATGAACTCCGCGCTGCCCGACCAGGTCAGCGACCGCATGCCGCCGAGGATGCCGACCGCCGCGACGAAGAAGGTGACGAGCAGCACGGCGAGCCAGAAGGGGAGCGGCAGGAAGATCGAGGCGACCGCGGCCGCGATCTTGATCTCGGCGGCGAGCAACAGCGCGGTCGGCACGACCTGGAGGGCGCACGCGGCGATGCGGGCCTCACGCGACCGGAACCGCTGGCCGATAAAGGCAGGAAGCGTGTACGAGCCGGCCCGGCGCAGATACGGCACGAACAGAACCGCGGCGAGCAGGAAGCCGCACGTCCAGCCAAGCCCGATGGCAAGCGCGTCGAAGCCGAGGAAGAGAACGGCGCCGGTATAGGCGAAGAAGCCGGTGCCGCCTACGGCGATCGCCGCCAAGAGCAAGGCGTTGTAGACCTGGGGCACCCGCCGGCCCGAGGCGAAGAAATCCTCAACGTCGAGCGTCCGGGCGGCGACGGCGATGCCGAGATAGGCCGCGAGCGGCAAGAGGATCAGGCTCCGCGCGACCGTGCCGTCGCTCCAGCCGAGCTGCTCGGCCATGGCAAGCAGGATCACGAGCGAGACGAAGGCGCTCGCGACGATGCCGTAATAGGCGCCGAGATGCGGGTTCGGTGTGCGCTGACGCGACGGGGCGATCATCGCCTAGACGATCTCCTCGTTTGCGCTTCGCGTGTGGTCGATGCGTTCCTGCACGCGGACGTACCAGAAGCCGACCACGACGGTGAAGATCAGGAGCCCTTGGGCCAGCAGGTAGAAGCCGAGGGGAAAGTGGAGGAACCACAGCCGATTGAGCGAGACCGCGTAGAGGATGGCGACGAACACGGCGCACAGCACCGCCGAAACGGTCGTGATGGCGACGGCCAGCGTCCGCAGCTGATGGCGGTCGCGCACCGCTTGTTCGGTCTCGGTGAGTTCCGCCGTCACGCTCCCTCCCACCCCAAAGCCAGCCAAGCAGCACGGCCCGCCAAGGAGTTACCAGCTAGGGGGACCCTTGCAAACTGGGCATGGAGATGCAATTGCCGCTGAAACGTGGCAGAGACGTGACTGGGCTCTCATGAACCGGAGGGGAGAGGCGGACAATGTTGCAGGAATTCAAGGAATTCGCTCTGCGCGGCAACGTGGTCGACATGGCGGTCGGCATCATCATCGGCGCCGCCTTCTCGACCATCGTTCAGTCCTTGGTGAACGACGTCATCATGCCGCCGATCGGGGTGGTGACCGGCGGGGTCGACTTCTCGAACATCTACATCCCGCTCTCCAGCGCGAGCTACGATTCCTTGGCGCAAGCCAAGGAGGCGGGCGCGCCGACCATGAATATCGGCCTGTTCATCAACAGCGTGATCAGCTTCAGTATCGTCGCCTTCGTCTTGTTCATGGTGATCAAGGGCATGAACCATTTGCGCCGCAAGCAGGAGGAGGCACCGGCGACCGAGCCGCCGCCCTCGCGCGAGGTGCAGCTTCTGGAAGAGATCCGCGACGCCCTGGTGAAGCGCGACTGAGGTCTCGCCCTACCAGTTGTAGCGCATGCCGGCCTTGACGCCGACGCCCTGGGTCTGGTCGGCGAAGGTGTAATCGACCTTGGCGAACACCGCGGTCTGGGCGGCGGGGTTGAAGAAGTTCACCCCGCCCGACACCACGCCCCACACGTCCTCGGGCGTGTCGTAGAAGTCGTAGCGTCTGCCATTCGAGACCAGCGAGGCATGGTGCGCGTCTGACAGCGTCCCCCACAGGCTGCCGACCACGAACGGCTCGAACGTGGTTCCATTCCAGATATTGCTGCTGGTGCCGAGCCGCAGGCCGAGGCGACCGCGTACGTCGTCGTCGTCGCCGAGGTTCACCACGTTGCCGTCGAGCACGAAGTCTTCCACCTGGCTCCACGAGGCGGCGATGGTGGCGAGCGGCTCGATGAAGGGGCCATAGCGCATGCCGCCGAAGCGATAGCCGGTGTCGGTACGGATCCCAAGGTCGTGTTGTCCAGCGTATCGGGAAAGCCCCTGACCTGATCCGGATCGATCTTGCCGAAGAAACCCTTGAACAGCGTGTCCACGAACCATCCACCGTTGAGATAGGTGGCGTAAGCGCCCGCCTCACCGCCGCCCAAATTGAAGCCGCGGTCGAGCGCCGTGTAGTCGAGTGACGCCTCGACCGCGCCGCCGAGAAGGCCAACCACCAGAATATCGCCTTGAGCGAACAGATCCCGCTTGCCGAAGTCGATGCCAGACTCGAACAGTCCGATGCCGAGATTGCGGCCGAGGTCGTAATTGTAGGTCCGGCCGTGAGCGTGCGTGACGCCGCTGTCCTCCTGGTTGAACCAGTTGCCGCTGCCGCGCGCCCACACCCCCGGCGTAAAGCGGTAAAGCTCCTGGCAGCGCATGTCGGTTTGCGGGTGGTTGGGATCGCTGCATGTCGCGCCCTGCGCCAGCATCACGCGCAAGTCGGTGCTTTCGTCGAACCACGTCTCCGTGGAGTTGTGGAACACGTCGTGGGTGAGCGTCACCAGCTCCGGCAGGACATGAGAGCCGCCGCCGGGGTGGTTCTTCAGTTCGAAGATACCGCTCCGCTTGGTATGCGTCAGGAATAGGCTTGACCGCAGTCGTCCCGGTCTCGATCCAGACCGTGAACGCGGATCGGCGCGCAAGTTTCCCTTGCGGCGTTTCCCTCGCCCCATGCTGAGCCCCCCGCTCGACGTTCCCCCCTTCATGTTGTCTGGTTGTGGCGGCCCGATCACCCAGTTTCCGCGAGTACTCCACAGGTGTGGATGAAATTGTTCTTTGTTTCCGTGTCTTGGTGGAGCGAAACACTTTTCCCGTGTAGGCGCCGGCGCGCAGGATTGCTTTGCGCGCGGCCCGCTAAATGAAAAATAATCCTCCTATATGCAAAGAAGAGGAACCAGTTTTCGCCTTTTCTGCGTTGAACCCTTTTTAGGAGAATGATTTTTCAGTAATCTGCCCCATCTTTAGAGGGGCACGGCGGCCCGGAGCCTCTGAAGCGAAGACGCGCGGGGAAAGCGACATGACGACCGGAAGAATTTTTGGCGGCGCGACCGCCGGCGCTTCGATCTCCGCGCTGTTGCGGAGGCTTGCTCCGCTCGCCCGTGCTGAGTACACGGGCCATTCGTTTGAACCGCAATGCCCTGCGGAGGCTGCTTGATGTTCATCACTGTGCGCATGCCCGACGGCACCGATCACCGCCTCGAAGCCCTCGACGGCTGGCGCGTGATGGAGGTCATCCGCGACTGGGGCCTTCCCATCAAGGCCGAGTGCGGCGGCGCGTGCGCCTGCGCCACATGCCACGTCTGGGTGGGCGAGGACTGGATCGAAAAGCTCGTGCCGCCGACCGACGAGGAGCTGGAGATGCTCGACGGCGCCTTCCAGGTCGACGAGCGCTCGCGGCTGTGCTGCCAGATCATCATGACGCCCGAGCTCGACGGGCTCGAGGTCGAGCTTGCGCCGGAGAGCTTGACGGATGCGCCCTCGGCGCAGGTCGCGGTGGGAGGCGCCCGCTGATGCGCACCTTTCCCATCTTCGTGAGCTTCGACGGCAAGCCCCCGCTCGTCGTCGGCGGCGGCGAGCTCGCGGCTCTCAAGGCGCGGCTTCTGTTGAAACGCGCCGCGACCGTCGACGTTGCCGCGGAGACCTTGGCGCCTGAGCTCGCGAAGCTCGCAGCGGCCGGACAGGTCGCGCAGGTTCCGTCCAAGCCCGGTATCGATCAGCTGCGTGGGCGCCCGCTTGTCATCGCCGCCACCGAGGACGACGCGGAGGATACGCGCGTCTCGGCCATCGCCCGTGCGCTCGGCGTGCCGGTCAACGTGCCGGACCGTCCGGAGCTTTGCACCTTCGTCTTGCCGGCGATCGTCGATCGCGGCGAGGTCACCGTGGCCATCGGCACCTCGGCCGCCGCGCCGGTGCTGGCGCAGCGCCTGCGGGCTTGGCTCGAGCGCGAGCTCCACCCGCGCCTCGATTCGCTGGCCAAGCTCGCCGGCGAGTTCCGCGGCCGTGTCGCCGAGCACATTCCCTCGGGCGCGCCGCGCCGGAAATTCTGGGAAGCCGTGTTCGAGGGCGCCGCTGCCGAGGCGATGCTCGAAGGTGACGAGCCGAAAGCCCGCGCGCTGATTGGCGCGGCCATCGAAGAAGCGCGCGGTGTGCGTGACCCTCAAGGTCGCGTGCTCCTGGTCGGCGCCGGTCCCGGCGATCCCGAGCTCCTCACCATGAAAGCCGTGCGCGCGCTGAAATCCGCCGACGTCGTGTTCTACGACCGGCTCGTGGGCGAGGGCGTGCTCGATCACGCCCGCCGCGAGGCCGAGCTGATCCCCGTGGGCAAGGCCAAAGGCGCCCATAGCGTCCCGCAAAGCGAGATCAACGCGCTGCTGATCGCACGCGCCAAGGCCGGCCAGACCGTGGTCCGCCTCAAGGGCGGCGATCCTTTCATCTTCGGCCGCGGCGGCGAGGAGCTCGATGCGCTGCGCGCCGAAGGCATCGCCATCGAGATCATTCCCGGCGTCACCGCCGGCATCGCCGCGGCGGCGAGCCTGCAGATTCCGCTCACCCATCGCGACGTGTCGCACACCGTGACCTTCGTTTCCGGTCACGAGGCGGGCGGTAAGGAGCCGTCTTTCGCCGATCTCGATCTCTCCGCGCTCGCCTCCGGCAACAACACGCTCATCGTCTATATGGGCGTCACCACCGCCTCGGCGATCGCCACCAAGCTGCTCGAAGCGGGCTTCCGCGCCGAGTTGCCGGTGATTGCCGTCGAGAACGCAAGCCGCGAGGACGAGCGCCGCATCGGCACCACGATCGCCGCCCTGGCCGCCCACCCCGAGTCTCTCGGCCTCAAGAGCCCCGCCGTGCTGATCTTCGGCGAGGTCGCCGGACTTCAGGCCGCGGGCGTGGTCGAGGACATCCTCTCGCTGGAGGAGGTCAAGCGCGCCTATGCCTAACGTCATTACCGCCAACCGCTTGACCGACGGCGTCGTCGTCTATCTCGCCTCTGACGGCGAATGGACGGAGCAGATCGCCAATGCGCGCGTGGCCGACGGCGACGAGGAGACCAACGCGCTCGAGACGGAGGCCGAGAATGCCGTGCGCGAGCGCCGCGTCGTCGCCGTCTATCCCATGGCGGTCGCGCTGAAAGACGGCGCGGTCGATCCCCTGTCCGTGCGCGAGCGCATCCGCGCCGCGCACCGCACCACGTTGACGAAGGACTGGTACGATGTACCGCTATGATGAGTTCGACCACGCGTTCGTGCGCGAACGCGTGTCGGAGTTCAAAGATCAGGTCGAGCGCCGGCTGTCGGGCGCGCTGACGGAAGAAGAGTTCCGTCCCTTGCGCTTGCGCAACGGGCTCTACCTCCAGCTCCACGCCTACATGCTGCGCATCGCCATTCCCTATGGCGTGCTAAGCCCACGCCAGTTGCGCCAGCTTGCCATGATCGGCCGCAAATGGGATCGCGGCTACGGCCACTTCACCACGCGCCAGAATCTCCAGTTCAACTGGGTGAAGCTGGTCGACATCCCCGACGTGCTCGCCGCCCTTGCCGACGTCGAGATGCATTGCATCCAGACGAGCGGCAATTGCGTGCGCAACGTCACTGCCGACCCCTATGCGGCCGCCGCCGTCGATGAGCTGGAAGACCCGCGCCCCTGGTGCGAGATCTTGCGCCAATGGTCGACGCTGCACCCTGAGTTCAGCTGGCTGCCGCGCAAATTCAAGATCGCCATCTCCGGCGCCGCCGAGGATCGCGCCGCCACGGCTTTCCACGACATCGGCTTGCGCATCGTGAAGGGTCCGAACGGCGAGAACGGCTTCCGCGTTCTGGTCGGCGGCGGCATGGGCCGCATCCCCTATGTCGGCCAGGAGATCAGGTCGTTCCTCAAGAAGGAGCACCTGCTGTCCTACATCGAGTCCATCTTGCGCGTGTACAACCTGTTTGGCCGCCGCGACAACATCCACAAGGCGCGCATCAAGATCCTCGTCAATCAGCTCGGCATCGACAAGTTCCGCGAGGCCGTCGAGGCCGATTGGGAAGCGACCCACAAGACCGCCATCGATCTGCCCGCGGATGAGCGCCGCCGCATCATGTCGTATTTTGCGCCGCCGGAGCTGCCGCCGCGGCCGGTGCGCGATGAGACGCTCGCCGCGCGCCGCGAGACCGATCCCGTCTTCGCCAATTGGTATAGGCACAACGTGCTCACCCATCGCCTGCCGGGCTATGCGTCGGTGGTGATTTCGCTGAAGGAACCCGGCCGCACGCCGGGCGATGCGTCGTCCGACGCCATGGACCTCGTCGCCGATCTCACCGAGCGCTTCGGCCACAACGAAGCGCGCGTCAACTACACGCAGAACCTCGTTCTGCCGCATGTGGCCATGGCCGACATCCCGGCGCTGTACGATGCGCTGGCCGAAGCGGGGCTCGCCACCGGCAACAACGAGCTTCTCGGCGACATGATCTGCTGCCCCGGCCTCGACTACTGCAATCTCGCCAACGCCCGCTCGATCCCCATCGCCAAGGAGATCGCCAAGCGGTTCGAGGATCCTGCGCGCCAGGAGCTGATCGGCGATTTGCGCCTCAATATGTCCGGCTGCATCAACGCCTGCGGCCACCACCATGCCGGCAATATCGGCATTCTCGGCGTCGACAAGAAAGGCACCGAGCTCTACCAGATCACGCTCGGCGGCAGCCCCAAGGACGATGCGGCCATCGGCACCATCATCGGGCCGGGCTTCCGCGCCGAAGCCGTGCCCGAAGCCATCGACACCATCGTCGACACCTATATCGACAATCGTCACGAGGGAGAGAGCTTCCTCGAAACTTGGCGCCGCGTGGGCGCCGCGCCCTTCAAGGAGGCTCTCTATGGCACTGGTTGATCTTGCCACGGCGACGCTCATCGCCGATCCGGACGACGTTGCCACGGTACTCGAGCCGACGGCCGATGACGGCGTGCTTGCCGCCGCCGCCGGAGGCAATGCCGGGCCGATTGCCATCTCTTTCCCGACCTTCACCGATGGCCGCGGCTTCTCTCTCGCCCGGCTGTTGCGCGAGCGTCACGGCTTCAAGGGAGAGATCCGCGCGATTGGCCACCTCATCCCCGATCACGGCCAGTTTCTGCTGCGCTCCGGCTTCGACACCGCCGAGATCACCGAGCCCGACGCGGCGGACGTGTGGAAGGCCTCGCTCGAGCGCATCCGCCACAACTACCAGCCGGCGGTACGCAACACCTTGCCCCTGCGGTGGGACGCCTCCCACAAGGCGGCGCTTGAGTTGAACGACGCGCTCGCCGCCACCGACGATCTCGTGAGCCGCATCAAAGAGGTCAGCAAGCGCATCGAGGGACGTATCGCCTTCTCGACCAGCCTCGGCCTCGAGGATCAGGCGATCCTGCACGCCATCGCCAATTCCGGCGTCTTGAAGTCCGGCGCCGAAATCGACGTGTTCACCCTCGACACGGGGCGGCTGTTTCCCGAGGTGCTTGAGACCGTCGAGCTGTCGGAGTTGCGCTTCCGCATCCGTATCCGCCTGGTTGCGCCCGACGCGGCCGAGCTCGAGGAACTCGTCGCCCGCGACGGCGTGTTCGGCTTCCGCCAGTCCGTCGACAACCGCAAATCCTGCTGCGAGGTCCGCAAGGTCCGCCCGCTCAATCGTGCGCTTCAAGGGGCGCAAGGCTGGATCACCGGGCTTCGCCGCGAGCACTCCGACGCGCGCGCGGAAGCGCCGCTCGCCGAATGGGATAAGGACCGCGGGCTCATCAAGGTGAACCCGGTCGCCGACTGGTCGACCGATCGGCTGATGGACTACGTCGCGGCCCATAACGTGCCGGTCAATCCGCTGCACGCCCGCGGCTTCGTCTCCATCGGCTGCGCCCCGTGCACGCGCGCCATCCAGCCTGGCGAGAGTCCGCGCGCCGGCCGCTGGTGGTGGGAGAACGAAGAGAAGAAGGAGTGCGGTTTGCATATCAACGGGAACGAGAAAGAAAGCGAAAAGGAAAAAGAGAAGGCCGCATGACCGCGCTCACCTCGCATCTGAAGCTCCTCGAAGCCGAGAGCATCCACATCTTCCGCGAGGCGGCGGCGCAGTTCCGCACGCCTGTGCTGCTCTATTCCATCGGCAAGGACTCGACCGTCCTCCTGCACCTGGCGCGCAAGGCGTTCTGGCCGGCCAAGCCGCCGTTCCCGCTGTTGCACGTGGACACCACCTGGAAGTTCCACGACATGATCGCCTTCCGCGACCGGACGGCGAAGGAACTCGGGCTCGACCTCATCGTCCACACAAATCACGACGGTCTCGCCCGCGGCATCAATCCGTTTGATCATCCGCCGTCCGTCTATACCGACATCATGAAGACGCAGGCCCTGCGCCAGGCCCTCGATACCGGCGGCTTCGACGCTGCGTTCGGCGGGGCGCGCCGCGACGAGGAAGCCTCCCGCGCCAAGGAGCGCGTGTTCTCCTTCCGCGCCGCCGGCCATCGCTGGGATCCGCGCCTGCAGCGCCCGGAGATGTGGCAGCTCCTGAACGGCCGCCTCGGCAAGGGCGAGACCGTGCGCATCTTCCCGCTGTCCAATTGGACCGAAGGCGACGTGTGGCGCTACATCATGCTGGAAGAGCTCGACGTCGTGCCGCTCTATTTCGCGGCGGAGCGGCCGGTGGTCGTGCGTGACGGCCAAATCATCATGGTCGATGACGAGCGCATGCGGCTTCTTCCGGGTGAAAGTCCGCAAATGCGCAAGGTGCGCTTCCGCACGCTAGGCTGCTATCCGCTGACTGCCGCCATCGAATCCGATGCGGCCGATCTCGATGCAATTGTGGAGGAGACGCTCGCTGCGCGCGTGTCCGAGCGGGCGGGGCGGCTGATCGATCATGATCAGGCGGGCGCCATGGAAATGAAGAAACGTGAGGGTTACTTCTAATGACGTTGGCTGCGCTCGAGAAGACTGAGACCGTTGCCCCTGCCGTCAGCCCCGATCACAAGTCGGAGGCCATGGTCAGGCTACTGACCTGCGGCTCGGTCGACGATGGCAAGTCCACGCTGATCGGCCGGCTTCTGTGGGATGCCGCCGGTGTGACCGACGATCAGCGTGCCGCCATTTTGCACGCCTCGCACAACCGCGCGGTCAACGGCGAGCGCATCGACTTCTCTCTGCTGCTCGACGGCCTCGTGGCCGAGCGCGAGCAGGGCATCACCATCGACATCGCCTGGCGCTATTTCGAGACCGCGCGCCGCCGCTTCGTCATCATCGATTCCCCGGGGCACGAGCAATACACCCGCAACATGGCGACCGGGGCCTCCCATGCCGATATCGCCATCCTCCTGGTCGACGCCCGCCACGGCGTGAAGCGCCAGACCCGGCGCCACGCCGCGATTTGCAATCTCGTCGGCATCAAGAAGGTCATTCTCGCCGTCAACAAGATGGACCAGACCGATTGGTCCGAGGCGCGCTACCGTGCCATCGAGGCGGACTTTTCCGCCCTTGCCGGCAATTTCGATTTCACCGAGATCACCGCGATTCCGGTGGCGGCGCTCACCGGCGCCAACGTCGTCGCCCGCGCCGCGGAGATGCCCTGGTACAAGGGTCCCACGCTGCTCGACTATCTGGAGAGCGTCGACCCGAAGGTGGAGGCCGAGGACGCGCCCTTCCGCATGCCCGTGCAGCTGGTCTTGCGCGCCTCGAACGATTTCCGCGGCTACGCCGGCACGGTGACATCCGGCACGATCAACGTCGGCGACCGCGTGGTCGACGCGCGAAGCGGCCTCGGCGCCACGCTCCGCCGCATCGCCACCATGGATGGCGACCAGCTATCGGCGACGAAGGGCGATGCGGTGACGCTCGTGCTCGACACCGACCTCGATATCTCCCGCGGCGCCGTGCTGTCCGAGGTGAAGCGCCGCCCGGTCAATGCCGACGTCATCGAGGCGCGGCTCGTCTGGTTGTCCGAGACGCCGTTCGATCCGGAGTCGGGGTATCTGCTGCGCACCGCCACGGATCTCACGCCCGTCACCTCCATGAGCGTGTCGGCGCTGGTCGATTTCGAGACGCTTGCGTCGGCGCAGGCCCATGCCTGCGGCGTCAACGACATCGCCGATTGCCGCATCCTGCTCGGCCGGCCCGCCGCGCTCGATCTGTTCCGCGACCTGCCGCTCACCGGTAATTTTGTGCTGGTGAACGCCATCGACGGCGCAACCGTCGGGGGCGGGGTGATCACCTGGGTGCAGACCGGGGCGGCCGCCATCAGCGACAATGTGCTCGTTCTCGATCGAGCCCGACTTGCCGGATTATGCGCAGATCTCGGCGATTCCCCGGCCGATCTGGCGGAGTTCGAGCGGCGTGCCCAGGAGGTGGCAATTCTGCTACGCTCGGCAGGGGTTCCGGTTCTGATCGAAACTGACCAATAATAACGACGTGATCGCGCCGGTAGCGTAGGGGGAGGCTCTCATTAATGCTTGACCTCAGCTGGGCAGCCGCCCTGCTGCCTCTTGCTGGCGCGGGCTTCGGTGTCGGCTTTCTCGTGGGGCTGACCGGGGTCGGCGGCGGCGCGCTGATGACGCCTCTGCTCATCTCGACCTTCGGGGTGAGCCCGGCCACGGCCGTCGGTACCGATCTGCTCTACGCCTCGGTGACGAAGACGGTCGGCGGCTGGCGCCACCATGTGGCGGAGAATGTGGACTGGCCCATCGTCATCCGTCTTGCGATGGGCAGCATTCCGGCCTCGATCATCCTGCTTGCGGCGATGTCCTATATGCCGTTCGACACGGCGGCGATGGCCCACTGGATTCGCTACGGGCTCGCATTCGCGCTGCCCGTCAGTGCCGTGGCCATCGTGCTCTATCCCATCATGATGAGGGGGCACGCCAACGGCACCGCGAATGACGGTCCGCCTCAGCGCGCGCTCCTTACCGTCCTGTTCGGCGCGGCGCTCGGCTTCCTCGTGACGCTGACGTCTGTGGGCGCTGGCGCGATCGGCGTCGTCGTGCTGGCGATACTGTTTCCCTTGCTGCCGGCGAAGCGGATCGTCGGCACAGACATCGCGCATGCTGTGCCGCTGACCCTCGTGGCGGGCGCCGGCCATCTCGGCCTCGGCCACGTCGATCCGTGGATCTTGGTTGCGCTGCTATGCGGCTCCATCCCCGGCATTTTATTCGGCACGCGGCTCGCGGGCGTCGCGCCGGAATGGCTGCTCAGGCCGCTCCTTGCCCTGACTCTGTGCTACGCGGCCTACGCGCTGCTCTACAAATAGCGGCTTACGCCACGTCCTTCTCGAGCACGCCCAGCGTCTCGTCGATATTGCGCTTCGCCGCGACGAGCGCGTCCTCTTTGGTCAAGGACAGCGTGCGCAAGGGCGACTGGGCCAGGATGGGAAGGTCGGCACGGGTCGGGTGAATGCTCGCGCACCAATTCGACCATTCGCGCCGCAACTGAATCTCGTATCCGCGATACTGCGACCGTTCGTTCGGCATGGGACTCCTCCGCGTGAGTGTCCCCCCGTAAGACAATAACGCCTGCTTCGGGCCGAAGTTTCCCCCTCTTTGTGGCAAGAAAGTGCGCGGCCAGCCTAAATCAGCTTATATGGTTGAGACGGATTCAGTATGGCGCGTGCGGCGAAAGAAGCGAGCTTATTGTGCAGTGCGGAACCCTAGAGGGGGTAGCGCAGTTCTATATGCACACAGCGGTTCTAGGTTCCCCGCCGACATGACCTTGACTGGACCTCTCCGGCTCCCCGCCGACATTGCCCCGACTGGACCTCTTTCAGGTCCCCGCCGACATGACCTTTGATTGGAGCTAGGCCCCCGTCCTGACAGGAAAGCCCCGGACTGAACGTCCGGGGCTTTTTCGCGAGAGGAGGCCGCGCGGCGGCGACTTCGGCGCTGGGAATCAAAAAGCCCCGGCAGGTGAACCGCCGGGGCTTTTCGACACCAAATCAAGTACGCCTAGTCGGGATTGTCGACGCAGGCCTGTGAATCCTCATCCCAAACCTGTCCGTCCCCGCAATCGTCGGGGCCGGCAAACGCAGCCGTGGCGAGCGGGCCCATGAGCCCCAGCGCAACGAGCACCGCGAACACAGTCTTCATCTAGGTAGACTTTCTATAGAGATAGATCGCCGGAAACCGGCCGAGTGGAAAGCTAGGAGCCGCCCGCGGCAAATGCGCGACCGGACGGCGGCGGACTCGGTATTTTTCGCGGCTGGAATTGCGGCCGACGCGCAATTTTTTTCCACGCCGGAAGCGGTCCGGACGCCGACAGCGCGGCTTGAGTCTTTGAAGGAATGGTGCCGCCGGACTGGATTGAACAGTCGACCCCGTCATTACCAATGACGTGCTCTACCACTGAGCTACGGCGGCGAAGAGAACGGTGGGCCGCTTGAGGGGCCAAAATGCCCCGCTTCTGGGCGGCTTTGCGTGCGGCGCGCAAACTGCCATAGCGCGACACCGCGTGCAAGGCGAACGGCCCGAAACCTCCCTGCCAAGACTTCGCAAGCGCCCTATGATATGGCTCGCAAAACGATATAGGGATGCCTCGTGTGGGCGGACAGAGGGACGATGAGGGTGCACCGCAGAGGCCGGGAAAGAGCGGGGAGCGGCAGGCCCGGCTGGAGCAGGCCCTTCGCGATAACCTGTTGAAACGCAAGGCGCAAAGCCGCGCCAAGAAGGCGTCACCGCCAGCGAAAGAAAAAGCGACAGGGGCGAGGCGAGAGGAGTAAACTTGTTCTTTGTTGCCGGGGACCGATGACGGGGGTCATGGGCGGCCAATAAGAAAAAACGGGGAGCCTTTAGTTAAGGCGCGAGGGGGTACTATCGTGTCGCGCGAGGGAGCTATCTTCATGGATCGTATCCGCATTGTCGGCGGCGCGCAGCTTAAGGGCACCATACCGATCAGCGGTGCCAAGAACGCGGCGCTGCCCCTAATGATCGCCAGCCTCCTCACCAAGGAGACGCTGACGCTCCACGGCGTGCCGCGACTGGCCGATGTCACCCTGCTCGGCCGCATTCTCGGCAATCACGGCGTCGACATCACCATCGCCGGCAAGCGGGCCGGCCAGAGCTCGAATGACGGCCAGACCTTCAAGCTGACCGCGGCCGAGATCGTGGATACGACGGCGCCCTACGAGATGGTCGCGCGCATGCGCGCGAGCTTCTGGGTGCTGGCGCCGATCCTCGCCCGCTGCGGCGAGGCCAAGGTGTCGCTGCCCGGCGGCTGCGCCATCGGCACGCGCCCCGTGGATCTTCATCTCGCCGCCCTCGAAGCGCTCGGCGCCAATATCGAACTCGACAGCGGCTATGTCATCGCCAAGGCGCCGAAAGGCCTCGTCGGCAATCGGGTTCCGCTCGGAAAAGTCTCCGTCGGCGCCACCCACAACGCCCTGATGGCCGCCGTGCTCGCCCGCGGCGAGACGGTGATCGAGAACGCGGCCCGCGAGCCCGAGGTCGGCGATCTCGCCACCTGCCTCGTCGAGATGGGCGCGAAGATCGAGGGCATCGGCACCTCCACCTTGCAGATCGATGGCGTGCCCTCGCTCCATGCCGCCGAGCATGCCGTGCTTCCCGACCGTATCGAGACGGGGACCTACGCCATGGCGGCCGCCATCACCGGCGGCAACGTGTTCCTGGAGGGCGCGAGGCCGGACCTCTTGCAGGAGGCGCTTCAGACCTTGCGGACGACGGGCGTCGAGGTCGAGGAGACCCCGACCGGCATCCGCATCGCGCGGAACGGCCATGGGCTGGATGCGGTCTCCGTGGAGACCCAACCCTTTCCCGGCTTCCCCACCGATCTGCAGGCGCAACTCATGGCGCTGATGTGCACGGCGCGCGGCGTCTCCCAGGTGCGCGAGACCATCTTCGAGAACCGCTTCATGCATGTGCAGGAGCTGGCCCGACTCGGCGCCCGCATCGATCTGAAAGGCGACACCGCGCTGGTTCACGGGGTGAACGGGCTCCGCGGCGCGCCGGTCATGGCGACCGACCTGCGTGCCTCCGTGTCGCTCATCATCGCCGGCCTCGCCGCGCAAGGCGAGACCACCATCGGCCGCGTTTACCATCTCGACCGCGGTTTCGACCGCCTCGAGGAGAAATTGCGCAACTGCGGCGCGCAGATCGAGCGGCTTTCCGGCTAGCCCCGCCTGGGTTATTCCTTCTTCTCCAAGACGCAAAGCATGGTACCCCCCATGCCAGAGAGGCCCTTTTTGTTGCCATGACCCCGCTCAAGTTGCTCGCCCTCGATGAAGAAGACCTTCAGGTCTTGTCGTCGCATCTTCAGGACGCGGTCGTGCGCGTGGGCGATATGGCTTATCTGCCGTCGCAGAAGCGCTTCGCCGCCGTCCTCAACCGTTTCGATTGGGAGAGCGCGTCCACCAAAGGGGGCAAGGACTACCAGCGGCGCCGCACGGCGCTGCGGTTCGACCGCGTGCTCCGCGCGCAGCACAAGGACTTGCGGCCCAACGCGCCGGACCGCGTCCTGGAGTTGCTCGCCATTCAGTTCGAGCCTGACGATGCACCGGGCGGCAAGATCACGCTCGCCTTCTCCGGCGACGTCACCATCCAGCTCGAGGTCGAGTGCGTGGAGGCCGAGATGCGCGATCTCGGGCCGGCTTGGGGCACGCGCAGCAAGCCCGAGCACCCGGGCGGCCCCGGCGCGTCAGACGCGTGAGGCGTGCGCCATGGCCTTGATGCTTGATACGCGCGACGGCAATTTCGAGGAGCTCTTCCAAGACCTGCTCGGCATGAAGCGGGAGAGCGCGGCCGACGTCAACGACGCCGTCGCCAAGATCATTGCCGGCGTCCGCGAACGCGGCGACGCTGCGCTGATCGACTTCACCAAGAAATTCGATCATGTCGATTTGAGTGAGACAGGCATCGCCGTCTCGCCCGCCGAGGTCGAAGCCGCGCAGGCGCACGTGGACGCCGAGACCCTCGATGCGCTCAAGCTCGCGCACGCGCGCATTCTCGACCATCATCGCCGGCAACTGCCGGAGAACGAGTCCTATACGGACGAGAGCGGTGTCGAGCTCGGCCAGCGCTGGACCCCTGTGGCCTCCGCCGGGCTTTATGTGCCGGGCGGCACGGCGAGCTATCCGAGCTCGGTCCTGATGAATGCGGTGCCGGCCAAGGTCGCGGGCGTCGAACGCCTCGTCATGGTGGTGCCGGCGCCCCGTGGCGAGCTGAACCCGCTGGTGCTGGTCGCCGCGGCGCTTTCCGGCGTCGACGAGATCTACCGGGTGGGCGGCGCGCAAGCGATTGCCGCGCTCGCTTACGGCACCGAGACCATCCGCCCGGTGGTGAAGATCGTCGGGCCCGGCAACGCCTATGTGGCCGCGGCCAAGCGCCAGGTCTTCGGCCAGGTCGGCATCGACATGGTGGCGGGGCCGTCCGAGGTGGTGGTCATCGCCGACCGCGACAACGATCCGGCCTGGATCGCCGCCGACCTGCTCGCCCAGGCCGAGCACGATACGGCGGCGCAGTCGATCCTCATCACCGACGATACCGATTTCGCCCGCAACGTCATCAAAGCGGTGGAGTCGCAGCTTGCCACCCTGCCGCGCGCCGGGACCGCACGCGCGAGCTGGGACGAGTTCGGCGCCGTGATCTTGGTGCAAAGCCTCGATGATGCTCCTGCCATCGCCGACCGGCTTGCGCCCGAGCACCTGGAGATCGCCACCGCCGATCCCGACGCGCTGGCCGCGCGCATCCACGATGCCGGCGCCATCTTCATCGGGCGCTATACGCCCGAGGTGATCGGCGATTACGTCGCCGGCACCAATCACGTCCTGCCGACCGCGCGCAGCGCCCGCTTCGCCTCTGGCCTCGGCGTGATCGACTTCATGAAGCGCACCTCGCTGCTGAAGCTCGACGCCGAGAGCCTCAAGGCGCTTGGCCCTGCGGCGATGACGCTTGCGCGCGCCGAGGGGCTCGACGCCCATCGCCGCTCCGTCGCCATTCGACTGAACTTGCCGGACTAGACATGGCGGAAGACGAAGAAGAAGACGGGCGGGTCTGGCCCGAGAACGCGCGGCTCCTCGAGGTGACCCTCGATGAAGCCTCGCTTGGCCGCGACAATTCCGAGGTCGAGCACGAGCGCGAGGTTGCCATCTTCGATCTCCTGGAGAAGAACGCCTTCGCGCTGGAAGGCCACGAGGCGAACGGGCCCTACACGCTGCATTTGTCGCTTGCCGACAACCGGCTCGTGTTCGCCGTGGCTGACGCGGACCATGCGCCGCTCCAGCACGTGATGCTGTCGCTGTCGCCCTTCCGCCGCATCGTCAAGGATTACTTCCTCATCTGCGACAGCTACTACGCCGCCATCAAGACCCAGCCCGCCTCGAAGATCGAGGCCATCGACATGGGCCGCCGCGGGCTCCACGACGAGGGCAGCCACCTCCTCATGGAGCGGCTCAAGGGCAAGATCAACGTCGACATCGCCACCGCCCGGCGCCTGTTCACGCTTCTTTGCGCGCTTCACTGGAAGGGCTGATCCTTGGGTGCAGGCGGCGATTTACCAGGCGCGGTCCTCTTCGCCTGTAGCCGCAATGCCGTCCGCTCGCCCATGGCGGCGGCCATCCTCAAGCATCTCGCCCGCAATCGCATTTACGTGGAGTCAGCCGGCGTCCGTCCCGGCGCCGCGGACCCGTTCGCCATCGCGGTGATGGAGGAGATCGGCATCGACATGTCCCGGCACGTGCCGGTGTCGATCGCCGATCTGCACGACACCTCGTTCGATCTCATCGTCACGCTGGCGCCGGAGGCCCATCACCAGGCGCTCGAACTCGCCCAACGCTATGCCATCGACGTGGAGTATTGGCCGACGCCGGACCCCACGCTTGCGACCGGCGCCCGCGAGCAGATCCTCGATGCCTATCGCGACGTCCGCGACCGCTTGTTCGCCAAGATCAAGCAGCGCTTCCCGATTCCCGGCGCCTTCACCGCTTAGCGGCTTAGGAGGCGTCGACGAACTTCTTCAGGTCGGCGAAGTCCATGACCGGTGCGATCTGGTGGATGTTGAGATCGGTCCACGGCTCGTAGAGCTTCATGATCGCCGCCGCGTCGTCCGCCTCGAAGATGGCCCAGGTCTCTTGCTGGGTCAGCGAGATCCAGGCGCCGATGAGCTTAGCGCCCTTCGGCTCGACGATCCCGCCCTCCTTGAAGCGCTTGATGCTCTCGTCGCGGTTCTCGGGGTCGATAGTCACGTAGCAGACGAACAGCATGGGGCGTCTCCGTGATGGGTTGCTAGAGAGCCGGAATATACTCCCGATCGTTGAAGCATCTGTTTAAGGCGGCGGGGGAGACTCGGGCGCGGGTTTCCCTTACGGTGGGGCGAACCCAGCCGAAAAACGATGGGAGGACGGTTTTTTGCGACGGATTCTCTTTGGCCTTGCGGCGCTTATCCTTGTCGGCGTCGGCCTCGTTTTCGTGCTGCCGCTCTTCATCTCCACCGCCGATTTGCAAAAAAAGGCGCTGGCCCAAGTCGAGTCGGCCACGGGCTACCGGGTCCGCATCGATGGGCCCGTGCGCATGACCTTCTTTCCCTCCCTCGATCTCGTCGCCTCCGATGTCGGCATCGCGCAGCCGGCGGCAGGCGGACCGGCCGAGTTCGCCACGGCGCGCACCCTCAAATTCGGCCTGATGCTGAGCGGCCTGCTGCACGGCAAGGTGCAGCTCACCGAGGCGACGCTCGTCGATCCCGTCATCACGCTGCCGCATGCCGTCGCGGGAGAAGACTCTGCAGCCGGGCCAGGGGCAGGACGGGAAAGCCCAAGGACCGTGGCCTGCGCGACCTCAGCCTCGACACGCTGACCATCCGCAATGGCACGCTTGTTCTGCCGCCGTCGGCCGACGGCAAGCCGGGTCGCCGGATCACCGCGCTTGACGGCGAGGCGTCGCTGCCCGCGGCCAACGGTCCGCTCACCTTCGATGCGGCGGCCGACTATGACGGCGACCGCGTGTCGGCCTCAGGCTCCATCGGCAGCTTCGCGCATTTTCTCGAAGGCGGCGTGGTTCCGGTCAAGATCGCGCTCAAGGCGCCTTCAGCCTGCCCGAGGGCGCCACGATCGACCGGCGCGGCCTCCTACAAGGACGACACCTTCACGCTCGCCCAGTTCGCCGCCAAGTCTGGTCCCCACGCGCTCTCCGGCAATGCGACCTATCGCGACGATCACCTCACGATCGCGCAAGGCAGGTTCGACGAGACCCCGTTCGCCGGCAGGGCGAACTTCGGCCGACGACACGCTGACCGTCGATGCCAACGTGGCGATCGAGGGCAAGACGGTGCGCGTCACGGGTGCGCTCAGCAATTTCGATCAGCTCTTCGCCGGGGCCGAGGCGCCGCTCACGCTCGCCGTCGATGCGCCCGACTATCTTCCGTCCGAGACGACACTCTCCGGCGGCGTCACCTATCAGGACGATCGACCTTCGCCGCTGCCCAAGTTCACGGCCACGTCCGGTGACGACACGGTGGCGGGTGCCGCCGCCTACAAGGACGACGTCCTGTCCCTCAGCCAGGTCAAGGCGAAGTTGGGCGGCCAGATCATCGCCGGCGGCGCCACCTATAAGGACGGTTCGGTCGATCTCGACGTGACGGTCGGGGGCGACGGCAAGCCGACGACGGATCGCCGGGTCGATTGCCGCGCTCGACAAGTTGCTCAAGGGGACGCCCGCGCCGATCAAGCTCGTCGTCGACGGGCCGGCCCTCCCTGGAAAGACCACCGTCGAAGGCAGCGGCCGCCTATAAGGACAAGACCTTGGTCCTCGATCCCGTCACGGCCAAGACCCAAGACCAAACTCTCTCGGGCACCGCGACCGCGAAGCTCGGCGGCAACGTGCCGACCATCGCCGCCAATCTGACGGCAACCTCGACCGGAACGGCGGCAAAGGACGCGCCGGCGCCCGCGCTCGCCGCGCAGGACACGGAGAAAGCGCCGGCCGGCAAGACCGAGAGCGCGGCCCCGCCGCCGCCCAACCCGATGGCCCCGCCTGGTGCCACGACCGAGATCGCTGTTGCCCCGCCCGCCGCGAAAGAGCCTCCAGCCGATGCGCCTCTGCAAGCGGAGAAGCCTGCGCCGGCGCCTGGCACGCGAACCAGCGGCTTCGGCTGGCGCGCGGAGAAGCTTGGCGTCTTGGCGCTGAAAGACGTGAACGCCGATGTCACGCTCAAGCTCGACCGGTTCGTCTATGAGGGGATCAGGATCGCTTCCGGCACCGTCAAGGTCACGCTGGCCGGCGGCAAGCTCACCGTCGACGCGCCGGGCCTCAAGGCCTATGGCGGCGGCGGGTCGCTGATGCTCGTGATCGATGCGAGCGGCGCTGCGCCGGCCCATCGGCTGAAACTTTCTCTCGCCGGTCTCGACGCCTATCCCTTCCTGAGCGATCTCGCCGACTTTCGCACCATCGAGGGCAAGTCGGCGGTCGCGCTCGATCTGACCGCCAACGGCGACAGCGAGCGCGCCATGGTCTCCAGCCTCAACGGCACGACGAAGTTCGAGTTTACCGACGGCGCGCTGCGCGGGCTCAACGTCGCCAACATGCTGCGCAACCTCACCACGGGCATTCTCACCGGCTGGCAGTTCAAGCAGGAAGCCAAGACGGTCTTCGACAAGTTCGGCGCCAGCTTCACGATCGCGAGCGGCCAGGCCCAGACCGACGATCTGCGCCTGACGGGGCCGCTCGTCTCGGTCGGTGGCGCCGGCATCGTGGACATACCAGCCCAGCGGCTGAAGTTCCGCGTCAACCCGTTCATGCTGGCGAGCGTCGAAGGGCAGAGCGGCAAGAACAGCATGCTCGGCTTCCCGGTGCCTATCGCCGTGACCGGTCCATGGGACAATCCGGCGATCTATCCGGACATCGCCGGCGTCTTGGAGAACCCGGTCGCTGCGTATAAGCAGCTCGACAAGCTCGGCGGCGGACTCATTGCCATGCCGGCCAACATGCTCGGCATCGACACGGGCAAGGGCGGCCTCGTCGAGAAGAGCGTCGCCGTTCCGACCGCGATCACCAAGGGCGTGGTCGGCGGCATCGGCAAATGCTCGGCGTGACGAAGAAACAAGCTGGAAGCGGCGCCGCAAGCGGGCGACGCCGCACCGTCAGCGGCCGCAGCCGAGACGCCGCCGCCCGCCGCCGCGCAAGCCGAGCCGAAGGAGCCCAAGGCGGCGCCGCAGACGCAGCCGCAGAAGAAGAAGTCGGCGCCCGGCCAGCTCTTTGACGGCATCTTCGGCAATTAGCGGTCGATCGTTCCCCCTTCAGGGGGCTTTGGGACAGCCTCGCGGGCGAAGCCCGGCGGGAGGGGTCAGGCGTGCCTTTTTTCCACCGCGGCCACACTTCTGCGCGCGCCAAGTGCGAGAAAATGCCATCTTTAGGCGGGGGCGTGATGCGCTTAGGCCACAGTGTGCGGGGAACGCCTCCCTTACGACGCAGTTTCCGTCCTACGCTTTGAATTTAGGAGCCGATGCGATGAACGACCAATCCAACAATGCTGCAAGGACGGCGCCCGAGCCCCAGGACGAGGATTTCACCTCCGATCAGGCCATCGAGAACGCCGCGCTGGCCGGGGCGGCCGCCATTCAGCGGCTCGTGGCCGAGCGCAACAATTTGCGCAACCGGCTTGCCGCGCAGCAGCGGGAACTGGCCGCCATGCGGGCCTTCAACGAGGAATTGCGCCGCCGGCTCTATGTCATTCACCAGCGCTATGTGGAGGTTGCCAAGCGGGTCGTCGGCCAGCTGGAGCAGTTCGACGGCAGCATTCGCGAGGTCCTTCAGGAGGGATATAACGGCGCGGGCCAAAGGCAGGAGCCGAGGCAAGAGCCGCAATCGCAGGCCGCGGCCTCCCTGGTGCGGCGCCTCGCCGAGACCGAAGCGCCCCTCGAACTTGAAAGTGAGAGCGACGCGCCCCAAGCGCCCGCCGCTCAAGCCGGCGCGAGCCAAGCGAGATCCTAGCGAGAGGCTTTCCGGCCACGCGCGCCATGAGGCTCCAGGCCTAAGAAACGGGCGCAATCGTCCTTGATTTTGAGCGCCTACCCGACCATTCTCCGCGGCAATCGGCCGATGCGGAAGGAGCCTTATGACGAAGGAAGAAATGCTCGAATTTCCGGGAGTGGTGACGGAGCTGCTCCCGAACGCCACCTTTAGGGTGAAGCTCGAAAACGAACACGAGATCATCGCCCATACGGCGGGACGGATGCGCAAGAACCGGATTAGGGTGCTTGCTGGCGACAAGGTTCTGGTCGAGATGACGCCCTATGATCTCACTAAAGGTCGGATCACTTACCGGTTTAAGTAGCAGGTTCAAGCCGAAGCGGGATGAGTCCGCCAAGGCCGAGCCTGTGACCCCTGCGGCGCAGAAGGCGAAGACGCCTGTGCGCCCGCCGCGCCGCCGCGCGCCCACGCCAGGCTCGAGCTTCCGCCCCAAGCTGGTGCTCGCCTCCGCCTCGCCGCGGCGTCTTCAGCTTCTCGAGCAGGCCGGCATCGCGCCCGATGCGCTGCGGCCGGCCTCCGTCGATGAGAGTGTGGCGAAGGGCGAGGTCCCGCGCCATATCGTGCGCCGCCTTGCCCGCGCCAAGGCCGAGGCCGCGCTGAAGATCACCAAGACCGAGCCCGAATATGCCAAGGCCTTCCTGCTTGCCGCCGACACCGTGGTGGCGGTCGGACGCCGGGTGCTCGGCAAGGCCGAGCTCGAGCATGAGGCGGCCGATATGCTCCGCCTGTTGCGCGGCCGCGCCCACCGGGTCCACACCGCCGTCTGCCTGATCACCCCCGAAGGGCGCCGGCGCGAGCGGGTGGTGGAGACCCGCGTCCGCTTCCGCAACATTTCGGACCAGGAGATCGGCGCCTATCTCGCGAGCGGCGAGTGGAAAGGCAAGGCGGGCGGCTATGCCATCCAGGGCATTGCCGGCGCCTTCGTGGTCAAGCTCGTCGGCTCTTACACCAATATCGTCGGCCTGCCGCTCACCGAGGTGGTGAGCCTGCTCGCGGGCGAAGGCTACCCCGTCACCTTGTTGTGGCTCTCCAAGGCGGAGGTCGAGACCGAGTGAATGCGCCGTCGCGCAAGCCGGCAAAGCCAAAGACATCCGCGCGCTGCCCCATTTGCGGCAAGCCCACGGCCCATGAGCATCGCCCATTCTGTTCGAAACGGTGCGCGGAGATCGATCTCGGCCGCTGGCTCAAGGGGAGCTATGCGGTTCCCGGCGAGCGGATCGACAAGATCGAGGGCGGACCCGACGACGAGCAGGAATGAGGGGAGCCGACATGGCCTATAAGGCGATCCTGGTCCACGTGCCGCTGGCCAATGCCGAGGTGCAGGTCGAGCTCGCCGCGCGCCTCGCCAAGACGTTCGGCGCGCACCTGACCGGCATTTGCGGCCTCACCGAGACGGCGATGCTGCGCAGCGCCGTGCAAAACCCGTTCATTCGTATTGAAGCCGACAAAGCCGAAGAGCTCATCGCCGAGGAGTTGGCGGAGGCTACCGGCGCGGAGAAGACCTTCGACGCCGTCGCCGCTCAGGTCGGCGTGCCCCATACCTGGCTGACCGGCGAGGGCGAGGCGGCCGACCTCATCGTCCATGCGAGCCGCGTCCAGGATCTCGCCGTGGTCGAGCAGGCCCGCGACCCGAGCGATCTGCTCTGGGGCCCGGCGGTGCAGATCGCGCTCTCTGGGTACCCCGTCCTGATCGTGCCGCGCACATGGGGCTCGCCGGAATTCGGCCGCCGCGCCGTCGTCGCCTGGAACGGTAGCGCGCAAGCATCGGCGGCGGTCCGCAAGGCGATCCCGCTGCTTCAGCGCGCGGAACACGTGTCGGTGCTGATCGGCAAGTCCCGCGCCACCTTCCCGGCGGCCATGCGCATGGCGCCGCTCGACCTTCTCGCCTATTTGCGCCGTCACGGCGTCAAGGCCGAGGTCTCGAGCGACAACACGCCCGATGAAGGCGCGGGCGAGGTGATCCTGAAAGCCGTCGCTGCCGACAGGGCGGACCTCCTCGTCATGGGCGCGTTCGGCCATTCGCGGTTCCGGGAATGGGTTCTGGGCGGCGCCACCCGTCATGTCTTGGAGCACATGACGGTTCCGGTGTTCATGGCCCACTAAGAGGTGACAGGCGAGAAATCCCGGTCTCGACAGGGACGGGGCGATTTCCTATAAGCCAGGGCCTTGCGTGGGCCTGAGCCTTTCGGGGAGCCCATCGCCTCTTTATATGCCTCACGGCAGGCCCAGGTAGCTCAGTTGGTAGAGCAGCGGACTGAAAATCCGCGTGTCGGTGGTTCGAATCCGCCCCTGGGCACCATCCCTCTCTCCCGCCAGTCAAGCGGTCGCCTTGCGCAGCAAGGACTTCGTTAAGCTCGTCGCGGCACACTTTGCCGAGGCGAGGGCCTCTTTTGCGCAGTCGAGACTGCGGAGGGGCCTGCGCTGCTTTGCCTGCAGAGAGGTTTGAGCGATGAAGGAAACCCCGCGCGAAAGCGCTGTTTCGAAGGTGAATGATGTCCTCGCCACCCGCATCACCATGCTGGTCGGCTCGATCTGGGCGTTCTACGCCTTCGTGATCTTCGGGCTCACGCCGGTCCTGTGGCCGGAATACGAGACCCAGATCCTCTATTGGTCCAATTTCCTACAGCTCATCTTTCTGCCTGTCATCACGGTGGGCACGGCCATCTTAAGTCGCAACTCCGAGAAGCGCGCGGCGGAGGATCACCGGACCATCAGGAAAGAGTTCGCATTGCTGCAAGACGCCCATGAGATGCTCCACAATTCCTTGCGGGAGATCGCAGCGGGTGTCCACGAGCTGATGCTCCGCAACAACCAGGAAGGCACGACTGTTCTGCGTGCCATGGCGAACGAGGGCAGCTCAGTGGTCAAGAAGACCGCGGGAAGCTAGCCCCGATAGCTACGCGAGGTGCCCCCGCGGTTCTGAACTCAAGATGTGCGCACGCCGGCCACTTGCAGCTTGGCCTGCCAGATCTGCGTGTCGCCGAGGATGAACAGCACGTCGTTGTGTTGCCCCCCGAAGGTGAAGTTGGCCACGCCGGGTGCCATGATCTGGCCGATCAGGTCGCCATAGGGCGTGAACACCTGCACGCCCGTTCCCGACGAGGTATAGACCCGGTCGAGAACGTCGACCTTGATGCCGTCGGGGACGCCGGGGCTGACCACGGCGAATAGACGGTCCTCTCTGAGATGCCGCCCCTCATGCACGTCGAAAGCACGCACGTGATGCGGCAGGTCGACGAAATAGGTGCCTGGTGCCTGGTTGGCGCCGGTGTCGGTGATGTAGAGCACGGATTCATCGCGCGAGAACGCGATCCCGTTGGGCTTGTTGAAACTGTCGGCCACCACGGTCGTCTCACCCGTCGCGGGATCGTGGCGGTAGACAAAAGCGCCGACCTCCGGCGCGTTTTTGAAGCCTTGGATCTCGCCATAGTTCGGGTCGGTGAACCACACGGTGCGGTCGCTCTTCACCACCACGTCGTTCGGCGAGTTGAAGCGCAAGCCCCGCCATTCATCGACCACCGTCTCGACCGCGCGGGTCTTGAGATCCATGCGGCTGATCCGGGCGACCGCGTCGCGCGTGCCTTGCTCGCAGATCACGAGCCGGCCGTCCCGATCGAGCGTCATGCCGTTCGCCATATTGGAGGGTTGCTGCACGGTTTCGAGCCCTTGCGCGGTGAAGGGAAAGTCATCTCCCGCCAATTGCAGGCGCATGATGGCGATGTTCTTCGGTCCGGGCTCCGGCACTGTGGTGAAATAAAGCGCGTGCTCGGCCGCCACATAGACCGGCCCCTCATGGGCGTTGGTCTCGATCAGCACGGGCCGCTGGAAGTCCGCGCCGATCACAGCGTGGAACTCGTCGCGATAGACGGCGTATGTCGTACCGTCGCCTTGTTTGGAAGAGTTGGTCATGGGCGCATCCTCGTGGCGGCCAACATGCCGCCATTTCACAACAAGGGGTCGATGATGTCTTTTACTGCGAGAGCCAGTTTTCGCTGACTCTCCGGGTCGAGATGCACGCCGTCGACAGCGCTGGCCTGAACGACCGAGCCGGCGTCGAAGAAATGACAGTCAAAGTATTCGGCGGTTATGCGGTAGGCTTCTGCCAAGCCCTGAGAAGTCGCCTCGCCGCCAGCATAGAACAGCGCCATCTCGGCACTGAGCGCGCCGAGTAGCGGCGGCGCCATGAGAACGATGGCTGGCGCGGCGAAACCGATTCCTGGGAGGGTCGATCGCACGGTACGGATCAGGGCGGAGCAGTTCATGGCGATTCGGCCTGGCGTGAGGCCGTAGCTCGGTGCGCTGTCGTTGGTGCCGAGCATGATCAGCACGATATCGAGGGGAGCGTGCGCTTCGAGCAGCGGCGACAGCATGGTGAGCCCGTTGCGATTCGGGTGCGACGGATCGTCGGTCGCCACGGTGCGGCCGTTCAACGCCTCGTCGATGACACGGGCGCGGCCGTTGAGCGCCTGTTCGAGAGCACGGGGCCAGCGGTCCTCCGCGGGAAAGCGCGTGCCGTCTTTCGGATTGTAGCCCCAGGTGATGGAGTCGCCATAGCAGAGGATCGACTTCGTCACTGTCTGGGCCTCCCTCAGGTCGGGCGTTGGGACCTTCGCGCGCGGCGCGCCCTCAATTGTTGCGTGGCATCTTCATGGAGCGCGGCCATGAAGCCAACCCCTAATGCGATGAGCACCACGGCAAAAGGCAGGGCGGCGGCGACGGTCATGGCCTGAAGGGCGCCGAGACCGCCGGCCACCAAGAGCGCCGCGGCGACCGCCCCGATGCCCACGCCCCATTGGATCCGCTCCAGCACGGGCGGCTCCGTATGCCCGCCGCATTGCATGGTCGTGACCACCAGCGTGCCGCTATCGGCGCTCGTCACGAAGAAAATGGCCACGAGCAGCGTGGCGGCACCGGCAACGAGCGTGGCGTAAGGTCCCGACTGGAGAAAGTCGATCATGGCATACAAGGACAGAGCCGGCTCGTTCTTGGCGACGTCGATGATGGCAGGTCCGGCCCGCGCCGCCGAGATAGCGGCACCGCCCATGATCGACAGCCACACGAAGGTGATGGCCGTCGGGACGATGAGCACGCCGAGAATGAACTCCCGCACCGTGCGCCCGCGCGAGATGCGCGCGATGAACAGGCCGACGAACGGCGTCCAGCTGATCCACCAGCCCCAATAGAATGTGGTCCAACTCGCGGACCATCCGGTGTTGTCCTGTGCCGTCTCGTAAGTGAGCCAGGGGAGATTGGCGAAATAGTCGCCGAGCCGGATGGAAAAGTTGCGCAAGATCGGTTCGATGGGGGCCGAGACCAGAACCACGGCAAGGATGAGCGCGGCAAGCCAAATATTGGCGAGCGACAGGAGACGGATGCCCCGCTCGAGCCCCGAGCTGACCGACAGCACGGCCGCGCCCGAGATGACCGCCACCAGAAGCAGCTTGTGATCCGTAGACACATGCCAAGCGAACAGGCGGTTGAGCCCGGAATTGATCTGCTCTGCGCCGAAGCCGAGCGAGGTGGCGAGTCCGAAGACCGTGGCGACGATGGCGACGACATCGGCGAGCTTGCCGGGCCAGCGGCCCACCGCATCACCGATCAAGGGGCGCATGGCGGAGCGGACCGTCAGCGGCTCGCCCTTGCGAAAGGAGAAATAGGCGAAGATCAACCCGGCAAACGCGTAAAGCGCCCACGGCATCAGTCCCCAATGGAAGAAGGTGATCTCCATGGCCACGCGGGCGCGCACGAGGCTCGAAGGATCGGGCCCCCAATCGGCGATCAAGGGATTGCCGGCATAGTGGGTGAGGGGCTCGGCGATCGACCAGAATACGAGCCCGATTCCCATGCCTGCGGCAAACAGCATGGCGGTCCATGACAGCCAGCTGAACTCCGGCTTCTCGTCGTCGCCGCCGAGCCGCACCGAGCCCCAGTGCCCCAGCGCCAGGACCACGCACATGACGAGCGCAGCCGACACCACGGCGCCATAGAACCAGCCGGCAAACTCCGAGATGACATCCCTGACGGCCGCGAAGCTTTGGTCCGCCAGCACCGGCCAGCCCACCGTGAGGACGACGAAGAGGGCGACCAGCAGCTTGGCGCTCGTCGGCACGCCGATGGTGCAATGTGCGAGCGGGGAGTCCGAGCCGCTTTCGCGGCCCGTCACTACGAGGCCTTCCGGAAATGCATGATGCCCCAGGCGAGCAGGCCGCCGTCCGCGCCCGACACCCAATGGCCCAAGCCTTTGAGCATGCGGTCGATGAAGGCGTCGCCCGCGTCGAGTTCGTCACGCCGCGCGTCGAGCTCTTCGGTGATGCGGGCATAGTGCGTGCGCATGTGCGCGGTCAGCTCTTCGACCGAGATTTCCTCGAAGCCGCGCTCCGAAAGCTCGTCGCGATAGAAGCCGAACGATGCGAGATCGGGCAGGTGGATACGGTCGTAGATGGGTTGCAGCGCACTCTTGTCGTCCAGCGCATCGGCCTGCATCGGATCGGTGAAGATGAACGCGCCGCCGGGTCTCAGCACGCGCGCAACCTCGTCCAGCACGGCGCGCCGGTCCGGCGCGTGCAGGATGGCGTCCTGGCTCCAGGCAAGATCGAAGCTGCCACCCTCGAACGGCACGGAATTGAACGAGCCGTCGACGACGGTGATCTTGTCGTCGAGGCCGGCCTCGCGTGTCAGAGCCCTGTTTCGCTGGTTCTCGACGGCTGAGAGGTTGAGGCAGGTCACCTGTGCGCCGTACTCGCCGGCGAGCACACGCGCCGCGCCGCCATAGCCAGAGCCGAGATCGAGCACGTGCTTGCCTGCGAGCGGCTCCGCCTCGGCCGCCATCCGCTCCACCGTGCGGCGGCTCGCGGTGGCGATATCCGGGGTGTTGTCGTAGAGGCCGATATGGATATCCTCGCCGCCCCAGATGGTGCGGTAGAAGTCGTCGGCGTCGGCGCTGTCATAGTAGTCGCGGGCGAGCGCTATGGTCTGGTCAGTTGCTGCCATAGTTCTTCTCCGCAACGTGAATGAAGAAGTCGGGGTCGGTCTCCTCGCCCTCTTCCTGGAAGTCGCCGTAAGAGTGGATCTGTTGGAAGCCCGCCTGGAACAGCAGCTTGCGTGTGTAGTTCTTGCGCAACGGGAACATGTTGAGGTTGTGTCGCGAGCCGTCGGGAAACGCGTATTCGAAGCGCGCGAGCCCCTCATCGACATGGACGGGCTCGGCCACGACCTGATCGCCGCAATAGTAGTATTTGTGCTTGCTCGCGAAGCCCTCATCCAAGATGCGGTCGTAGTTCCGCTGGTCGAGAATCAGGATGCCGTCATGCTTGAGCGCCGCGTAGAACTCGGCGAGCGCGCGCCGGCGATCGTTCTCGTCGAAGAGATGCGTGAAGCTGTTACCGAGGCAGATGATGGCATCGAACTTGCCTCGCACATTCTCGTTGAGCCAGCGCCAGTCCGCGTGAATTGTCTTCAGAACGACGTGATGCTGACAGCCATTCTCGAAGGCTTTGGCCAGCATTTCCGCAGAGCCGTCGACGGACGTGACGTCAAAACCGGCTTTCAGCAGCTGCACGGAGTGAAACCCCGTGCCGGTTGCCACATCGAGCACGCTTTCCTTGTCGCGTGCTTTCAAAACATCGATGAAGAAGCGGCCCTCGCTCTTCGCGCGCTCACTCCAATCGATAAGTTCATCCCATTTTTCTACAAAACCACGGACATATTCCGTGACGTACTTGTCGGTCTCCCGAACGTCGATCGGATTATCGCCGTAGTCTTGCTTGGTCTTGGGGACAAACAAAGTTCTCGTTGCGTCCGAGATCGGGGCCTCCCTTTCTCCAGGAATTATATGCGCTGGGAATATTGTGAACGAATGAGGCTATAGCACCCTGAGATCGCGTTGGCCACCCAACTAGCGGCACTCATGCATGGTGAATGCACGAAAATGCACGAATTACGCGATGTCCTTCGGGGCAGGGGGATTTTTGCGCGTATTGCGTTATTGCGCCGCCTTCGGGACGACGCGCCATACCGCATTGCCGACATCATCGGCGACGAGAAGCGCGCCGGATTTGTCGATCGCGACACCGACCGGGCGCCCATAGGCGTCGCCGTCTTCATTCAAGAAGCCGGTCAGAATGTCTTCGGGCTGACCTGATGGTCGTCCACCCTCGAACGGCACGAAGATCACCTTGTAACCGCTCGGCGGCTTGCGGTTCCACGAGCCGTGCTGGCCGATAAAGGCGCCGCCACGATAATGCTCGGGAAACAGCGTGCCGTCGTAGAAGGCGAGGCCGAGCGATGCGGTATGCGGGCCGAGCGCGTAGTCCGGCACGATGGCCTCGGCCACGAGGTCCGGCCGCTGCGGCTGGACACGGGGATCGAGATGCTGGCCGTAATAGCTGTAAGGCCAGCCGTAGAAACCGCTCTCTTGCACCGCCGTCATGTAATCGGGCACGAGGTCGCTGCCGAGCTCGTCGCGCTCGTTGACGGTCGTCCACAGCGCGCCGCTGTCGGGCTGAAAGGCGAGACCGACGGGGTTGCGCAAGCCCGACGCGAAGAGTCGCGATGTCCCCGTCGCAAGGTCGATCTCGTGGATGGCGGCGCGGTCTTCCTCGTTCTCCATGCCGTTCTCGCCGAGATTGCTGTTGGAGCCCACGCCGACATAGAGGTGCTTCCCGTCGGGGCTTGCGACGATGTTCTTGACCCAATGAAGATTGACGGGCCCGGCCGGCAGGTCGGCGATCTTCTCGCCGGGCGCGGTGATCGAGGTGGCGCCGTTCTCATAGGGAAAGCGCATGACCGAATCCGTGTTGGCCACGTAGAAATCCTTGCCGATCAGAGCCATGCCGATCGGCGAGTTGAGGCCGGTGAGAAACGCCGTCTTCGTCTCGGCCTCGCCGTCGCCGTCCGCATCGCGCAGGAGCGTGATGCGGTTGGCGCTCGGAACTGCGGCGCCGGCCCACCGCATGCCCATCTTCATGAGCCAGCCCGAAATGCCTCCTATTCCCGGCTGGGGTGGGGCATCGCTCTCGGCGACGAGCACGTCGCCATTGGGCAGCACGTAGAGCCAGCGCGGATGGTCGAGCCCGGTGGCGAAGGCCTTCACCGAGAAGTCCGCGGCCGGCTTTGGGGTGACGCCGTCAGGCCAGCCCTTGGCGCGGGCCAGTACGACGGTCGGCAGAAAGGTTTGCACCGGCGGGGGTAGCTCCGGGTGTGGACCGGTGCCGGCCGCAACCGGCAGTGTCGCTTCTTCCCCGCAACTGGCCAAGCAAAGAGCGATCGGGGCAAGAAGCAGCAGGCGCGCGAAGGTCGCGAACATGGAGGCTTTCCTTTCCCGCCTTGGACAGTGGTGCGTCATTGGGAATAATGCCCCAAGTGCCCTTGAGCATGTAAGACGAAGGTCTGATTGCCGGTGAAGCCGGTTCGAGGACAAATTGCCGTGAGGGTGGGCCGAATGGTGCTGAAAGGTCCGCTTTGTTAGGTTAATTGCTCGTGGCAATGCAGTTCGTTCCCCCTGTGTTCGCCGCTCCGATTGGAGTAGCGTTCTCCACAGAGAGTCAAAATGCCGGTCGCAAACGGGTTCGGGGCCGGACCTGCGTGCGAGAGGCGTGAGATGCCGTCATGATGCAGCAGAGAAATCGCGACGCGAAGCGCGCAGAAACAGACAAGGATACAGGCGCCGACAATCCGCCCGCGGCAAAGAAGGTGGAGGAACCCGCGGCCAAGCCGACGTCTTCGCCACCTCCCGGCAGCGCAGACGCGCAAATTGCCAAGCGCGGCGGCCGGATTGTCCTCATCGTGCTAGTTGTGATTGGCGTGGCCGCGCTCGCCTATCACTACATGATCAGCGGCCAGGGGCAGCAAGCTGCCAGCAGTGCGCCGCCCCCGCCGCCGGTCACCGTCGCCAAGCCGCTAGTCGAGGAGCTCAGGGAATGGCGCGATTTCACCGGCCAATTCGCAGCGCCTGATGCGGTCGAGATTCGCGCCCGCGTGAGCGGCTATTTGGAGTCGGTCAACTTCACTGACGGCCAATTGGTCAAGCAGGGCGATCTGCTTTTCGTGATTGAGCCGAGGCCGTTCGAGATTGCCCTGGAAAACGCCAAGGCGCAGCTCGCGCAGGCGGAGGCTCAGCTTCAGCTTGCCCAGGCGCAGCTCGAGCGAACGGCGCAATTGCGCAAGAACGACTATGCCTCGCAGGAGACCTATGACGAGCGTGTCGCCCAGGTGAACGTGGCCAAGGCGACGCGCGATTCCGCGAGCGCCGACGTCGATCAAGCGAACCTGAACCTGGCTTATACGCGCGTGATGGCACCGGTCTCCGGCCGCGTCGGCCAGCACGAGGTCAGCATCGGCAACCTGGTCATGGGGGGCGTCAGCGGCACGACGACGCTGCTGACCACCATCGTGTCGCTCGACCCGATCTGGCTTGTGTTCAACGTCAGTGAGGGCGACGGCATGGCCTATAAGCGTTTGGTTCAGAAGGGCGAAGTCGAATCGGCGCGCGATAACAAGGTTGAGGTGCAAGGCCAGCTGATGGACGAGAAGACGTGGCCGCTCAAGGGCACGATCGACTTCGTCGACAACCAGTACGACCGCACGTCGGGGACGATCCGGGTCCGCGCGACGTTCCCCAATCCGAATCTGTTCATTACGCCGGGTCAGTTCGGACGCGTGCGTGTGCCGATGTCGCAAGAGAAGCCCACGATGCTCGTGCCGGATGCCGCGGTAGTCACCGACCAGTCGGTGAAACTGCTGTTCACGGTGGCGGAGGACGGGACGGTGGTGCCGAAACCGGTTGAGCTCGGGTCGCTCGCCGACGACAATCTGCGCATCATCAAGAGCGGCATCACGCCCGATGACCGGGTGATCATCAACGGTCTGCTGCGCGCACGACCCGGTCAGAAAGTCACGCCCGAGGCCGGTGAAATCAAGCCACCGGCAGCCGCACCAGAAAATCAGCAGTGAGACATCGAGCTCTGACCCGCCGATGAAGCTATCTCATTTTTTCATCGACCGGCCGATTTTCGCGGCTGTGATTGCGATCCTGATCACCCTCATCGGTGGGGTGGCGGGCCTGAGTCTGCCTATCGCCCAGTATCCGGAGATCGCGCCGCCTTCGATTCAGGTCACTGCCTCGTACCCTGGGGCCTCGGCCGAGATCATCGCCAAGACCGTCGCCACGCCGATCGAGCAGGAGGTGAATGGCGTCGACAACATGATCTACATGACGTCCCAGTCGACCAGCGACGGCTCCATGGCGCTGACCGTCACGTTCAAGCTGGGCACCGATCTCGATACGGCGCAAGTCCTGGTGCAGAACCGCGTCGCGATCGCCACGCCGCGCCTGCCCGAGGAGGTGCGGTCGCTAGGCGTGCAGGTGGTCAAGCAGTCGCCCGATCTCATGATGGTCATCCATCTCTACTCGCCGGACGACAGCCGCGACCTGCTCTACATCTCCAATTACGCCACGTTGCACGTCAAAGACGTGCTGTCGCGCATCGGCGGCGTCGGCAACGTGACGATCTTCGGCGCCCGCGACTATTCGATGCGCGTTTGGCTCGACCCCGAAAAGATGGCGGTTCGCGATCTGACTGCCGGCGACGTGCTTGCGGCATTGCGTGGTCAGAACGTGCAGGTCGCCGCGGGCGTCATAAATCAGCCGCCCGTACCGAAGCCGGGCGCGTTTCAGCTCAACGTGGAGACCCAAGGCCGGCTGTCCACGCCGGAGGCCTTTGGCAACATCATCGTCAAGTCGGACAAAGACGGCCGTGTGGTCCGGGTGCGCGACATCGCCCGCGTCGACCTCGGCGCCGCCGACTACAACCGGAGCGGCTATCTCGATGACAAGGTGGCCATTCCCATGGGCATCTTCCAGCGACCGGGATCAAACGCGCTGGAGACGGCGAACGAAGTCCAGGCCACCATGGCCGAGCTGTCGAAGTCGTTCCCGAATGGCCTGAAATACGACATCGTCTACAACCCCACGGTCTTCATCTCCGAGTCCGTGGATGCGGTGATTCAGACGATGCTCGAAGCCGTCGTGCTCGTGGTTGTCGTCATCATCCTCTTCCTGCAGACGTGGCGCGCCTCCGTCATACCGATTGTGGCCATTCCGGTGTCGCTCATCGGGACCTTCGCCATGCTGGCGGCGCTCGGCTATTCGCTCAACAACCTGTCTCTGTTCGGTCTGGTGCTTGCAATCGGCATCGTGGTCGATGACGCGATCGTCGTGGTGGAGAACGTCGAGCGCAACATCCGCGAAGGCTTGTCCCCGCGTGAGGCCGCGTACCGCACCATGGAGGAGGTCGGCGGTGCGCTGGTCGCCATCGCGCTGGTGCTGACTGCGGTGTTCATCCCGTCCGTGTTCCTGAGTGGCATTCTCGGCCAGTTCTTCCGGCAGTTCGCCGTGACCATCGCCACTGCCACAGGCATCTCGTTGATTGTTTCTCTGACTTTGAGCCCCGCGCTCTGCGCGCTGTTGTTCAAACCGCACGACCCGGAAGAGCGGCCGAAGAACGTCGCGACGCGTGCCCTACAAGGCTTCTTCAACGGCTTTAATCGCGCGTTCGAGTGGATCTCATCGAGATATGGCGCGCTGACCGGAAAACTGGTGCGCATCTCCGCCGTCATGGTCGCTGTCTATCTCGGCCTGATCGGGCTCACCGTCTACCAGTTCGGTATCGCGCCTACCGGCTTCATTCCGAACCAGGACCTCGGCTATCTCATCAACATCATCCAGTTGCCCCCTGGCGCATCTTTGGCGCGTACCGACGAAGTGGCGAAGCAAGTCACCAAGATCGTTCTCGACACGCCGGGTATCGCGCATGCCGTTCCCATTGTCGGGCTCGACGGCGCCACCTTCACCACGGCGCCCAACGCCGCCGTGGTGTTCACGCCGCTCGATCCCTTCAAAGAGCGCGCGGCGAAAGGTCAGTCGGCGGACGCGCTAAAAAACGTGCTCAATCAAAAATTTGCTGCGATCCAGGACGGCTTCATCATCAGCGTCTCGCCGCCTCCCGTGCGCGGCATCGGCACTACGGGCGGCTTCAAGATGCAGGTGCAGGACACACACGGCGGCGACCTGTCTCAGCTTGAAGAGGTGGCGAATAATATCGTCGGCCTTGCCAACCAGGAGCCCGGCCTCGCCGGAGTGTTCACCACGTTCAACACCCGCACGCCGAAGGTCTATGCCGACATTGACCGCGTGCGCACCGAGATGCTTGGGGTCAATCCGGACGACATCTTCCAGACGCTTGAGGTCTTTCTCGGCTCCCAATACGTGAACGACTTCAATTTCCTCGGCCGCACCTATCGCGTCACCGCACAGGCCGACGGCAAGTTTCGCCAGGACCTGCACGACATCGGGCAACTGAAGACCCGCAATGCCGAGGGGCAGATGGTGCCGCTCAGTTCGGTTGCCGCCTTCCGCAACATCACCGGCCCCTACCGCGTGGAGCACTTCAATCTCTATCCCTCGGCTGCGGTCCAAGGCGGAACCAAGCCCGGCTATTCCTCCGGCTACAGTCTCGAGACGATGGCCAAACTCGCCCAGCAGAACCTGCCGGAAGGCTATTCATACGCGTGGACAGAGCTCGCGTATCAGGAGAGCACTGCCGGCAACACCGCGATCTACGTGTTCCTGGCCTCGGTGGTCTTCGTGTTCCTGCTCTTGGCGGCGCAGTACGAAAGCTGGGCGCTGCCGCTCTCGGTGATTCTCATCGTGCCCATGTGCCTGCTCGCGGCTGTCAGCGGCCTGTTGCTCCGTGGCATGGACGTGAACATTCTGGCGCAGATCGGCTTCGTGGTGCTGATCGGCTTGGCGGCGAAGAACGCCATCCTCATCGTGGAGTTCGCGCGCCAGAACGAGGAGCATGGCGAGGACCGCTTCCAGGCGGCCACGGAAGCGGCCCGCGTGCGTTTGCGGCCGATTCTCATGACCTCGTTCGCCTTCATCCTCGGCGTGCTGCCGCTCGTCATCGCCACGGGCGCCGGCGCGGAGATGCGCCAGTCGCTCGGCACCGCCGTGTTCTCCGGCATGATCGGCGTCACCCTGTTCGGGCTGATCTTCACGCCGATCTTCTACGTGGTGGTACGGAAATTCGCGCGGAAGCCGACCGAGCACGGCAGCCCTCATGCCGCCCCTGCCGAGTGAGGATGCGGCGCTCGTCGTCTATCAAGGCACGATGACCACGCGGAAGCGCGCTTTGCCGCTCATCATGCGCTCGTAGGCCTCGGCGGCTTTGGTCAGCGGGTAAGTCTCGATCATCGGCCTAATGCCTTGCAGCGCGCTGAAGCGCATTGTGTCTTCCGAGTCGGTCGCGGTTCCCGAAGGCCAGCCGGCGACCTCGCGCCGCGCACCGATGAGTTGGAGAGGCGTCACCTCGATTGGCTCCGGCGACGCGCCGACCACGAGCAACTTGCCGTCGATTCCAAGTCCGCCGATCAGAGGTGTCATTGCCTTGGCGGTCGTTACCGTGGCGAGGATCACTTTGGCGCCGCCGAGCTCGGTGAGAACCTTGGCCGCGTCCTCCGCCTGGCTGTCGATATAGCGATGGGCGCCGAGCTCGAGCGCCAGCGCCTCTTTGTCCTTGCCGCGGGCTATGGCGATCGTGTGGAAGCCCATGCGCCGGGCGAACTGCACGGCGAGGTGCCCGAGGCCGCCAATGCCAAGGATCGCGACCAAATCCCCGGCGCGAGCGCCGCTGTGGCGCAGCGAATTGAAGGTCGTGATACCGGCGCAGAGCAGGGGGCCAGCGTCCACCGCGGAGAGCTCATCAGGGATCGCGGCGAGAGCCTCGATGGGCGCAATCATGTAGTCGGCATAGCCGCCGTCCATATGAATGCCGGGCACTTTGCCGAACTGGCAATGAATGAAGTCGCCGCGCCGGCAGGGTGGGCATACACCGCAATTGCCGCCGAACCAGCCGACGCCGACCCGCTGCCCCACCTTCCAGGTGGTGACGTCGGTACCGATCTTGTCGATAATTCCCGCAACCTCATGGCCTGGCACGGCGGGATACTTGATTCCAGGGAAGGTGCCCTCGACCGTAAAGGCGTCACTGTGACAGACGCCGCAGGCCTCGACCTTGATGCGCACTTGGCGCGGACCCGGCTCGGGTATCGGGCGCTCGACGAGTTCGAGCGGAGCATTTGGTTTGGCGACTTGCACGACTTGCGGCATTGAACTCTCCCTTAGCTTGGCTTGCTCACCTGAAGATGTGAGCGGCGGCGATACCGTCGAAGATCAGTTGAACGGCAAGCGCGGCCAGCAGCACGCCGAATACGCGTACGATAACCTTCCGCGCCGTGACCCCGATCAGCTGATGCACTTCTTGCGCAAGCAGGAGGAGCGCGAGGGTGATCAGCATCACCGCGATGATCGCACCGATCACGGCGGTGAGCAGCATGAAGTCGCCTTTGGTGCCTGCGGCGAGCACGATGGCGCCGGTCATGGCGCCGGGCCCGGCAAGGAGGGGCGTGGCGAGCGGAAACACGGCGATCTCGGCATGCGCCTCGGCCTTGGTCTCAGCCTCGGTGCTCTCCCGGATGGTCAGCGCCGTCGGACCTGGATACCTGGCGAGCGTCATGTTGAGCGCGATCATGAACAGGATGATCCCGCCTGCGGTCTGGAGCGCCGCGAGCGAGACGCCGAGCTGCCGGAGCACAGGCTCCCCGACCAGCACGAAGACCAGGATGATGGTGGTGGCGATCAGCACCGCCTTGATGGAGACCGCCCGGCGCTCGGCGCGCGTCATGTTGGGCGTGATCGAGGCGACCAGGACGGCAGTGTCGATCGGGCCGATGACGGCAAAAAAGGTGGTGAAGGCGGTGAGGGCGGTTTCGAGCATTGGGGGCCGCGAAGTCGGGATTTGACCGCTTCTAGCACTTCGTCTTGCGGCCGGAACAGTGGCCGGACGCGCAAGAGTTGCCCAAGCGAGCGGCATCGGACTATGATGCCTGAAAATATAACACTGGGACGGGAAACGCTGGCGAAGAGGGTCGGGGAGAACGACCAACCAGGAAGAGCGGGCTTGCCGCAGAACACCAATATATTGACGGCGGAGATCGAGGCAGACGACTCCCCCGCTGACTATTATCTCAATTTTTTCAATGAGATGCGCGAGCCGGATGGCGGCGTGCGCCCGGCTTACGCGGCGCTTGCCGAGCTCCTCGACAACCTTTCCATCGACTCCCTGGTCACCAAGCAGAACGCCGCCGACGAGCTGTTCCGGCGCTTAGGGATCACCTTCGCCGTCTATGCGGAGGGCGGCTCCACCGAGCGGCTGATCCCCTTCGATCTCATCCCGCGCATTCTCGACCGCTCCGAGTGGGAGCTCGTGGAGCGCGGCTGCCTTCAGCGGGTCAAGGCCATCAACGTCTTCCTCTATGACATCTACCACGACCAGGAGATCTTGAAGGCCGGCCTCATTCCGCCGGAGCTCGTCCTCCTCAATCCCGCCTTCCGCCCCGAGATGCACGGCGTCGACCTGCCGAACGACGTTTACGCCCATGTCGCCGGCATCGACCTCATCCGCACCGGCCAGCGGGATTTCTTCGTGCTCGAGGACAATATGCGCACGCCGTCGGGCGTCTCCTACGTGCTCGAGAACCGCGAGATCATGATGCGGCTGTTCCCCGAGGCGTTCGCCGGGCAGAGCATCTCTCCGGTCGGAAACTATCCCGAGCGCCTGCTCGAGAACCTGCGCGCGGTGGCGCCGGGTGGTGCCGACGATCCCGTGGTCGTGCTGCTCACGCCCGGCCGCTACAACAGCGCCTATTTCGAGCACGTGTTTCTCGCCGAGCAGATGGGCGTCGAGCTCGTCGAAGGCGGCGACCTGTTCGTGCGCGATGGCCATGTGTGGATGCGGACCACCGAAGGCCCGGTCAAAGTCGACGTCATCTACCGCCGCATTGACGACGAGTTCATGGATCCGCTGGCGTTCCTGCCGGACTCCATGCTCGGCGTGCCGGGCCTCCTGTCGGTGGTCCGCTCGGGCCGCGTGGCGCTCGCCAACGCGCTCGGCACCGGCGTCGCCGACGACAAGGCGATGTATGTCTACGTGCCGCGCATG
>CAWGXJ010000012.1:0-229511 GCA_963826465.1 uncultured Alphaproteobacteria bacterium | reverse complement strand
AAGCGCCTCAAGCTGCCCGATCCATTCGAGATCACGCTCGAAGCCAAGCGCCTCAAGCTGCCCGATCCATTCGAGGTCACGCTCGAAGCCAAGCGCCTCAAGCTGCCCGATCCATTCGAGATCACGCTCGAAGCCAAGCGCCTCAAGCTGCCCGATCCGTTCGAGATCACGCTTGAAGCGAGCCGCGCTTCGTGCCACGCGCCCCAAAAGTCGCTGGACACCGTAAGTTCTCTGATCGACAAGGGCCAACTCGGGGCGGCGGATACCGCGTTGGCTCAGATCGACACCGCTGCGTGTCCGAACGTCGCTAAAGGGGCCGCCGAGCAGAAGGCCAGAATAGCGAGCCAGATCGCTCAGCTGGACGGGGAAGTGAGGACGGCGGGCCAGCGCTGCGGCGCGGGCGACCTTGCTGTCCTTGCCGCCAAGTTGCGGGCGGCTGACCATCCCGAATTGAGCGAGGCGCGAGCGAAAGTCGACCAACTATCTCAGTCTGTTGTCGAGGCGCAGGAAGCTTACAAGCAAGCGACAACTCAATTCATCGCGGGCGACTTTATCCAGTCCTTGTCGGATCTGCAGCGCGCGCGGACCACGCTGGCTGGGGCTGGTGTGGCGTGCCCGGACCTTGCCAAGCGTATTGCCTCTGCCGTTTCGATTGCCGAGACCACCCGCGACAATCTGGCGAAGGTCGACGCCGCAATCGCCTCCTGCGATGCACAGAAAATGGCGAGCTATAGTCAGCGCATAAAGGCGCTCGCCCGTCCGCACCCGCTGTTAGCAGCAAAGGTGGCGGAGTTGGACGGGATTGCAGCGAGGATCACACGAGCCAGCGCTGCCTTCGAGAAAGCGAATGGCCAATTCGCGCAAGGGAAGCTTAAAGAGGCGAGAGCGGGGCTCGGCGAGTCGGAGGCGGAGCTACTGGCACTCCAGGACAATCAGGCCTGTCCCGATCTCCGCAAGAAGATCGCCAGCGGTATGAAGAAGATCGCCGTGCTGGAGGGGGTGCTTGGTAAGGCCGATGCGGCCATCAGGGATTGCGCCATGGACGACATTCGCGACTTGCACGCGAGGTTCAGCAAGAACCCGACCCATCTGCTAATCCGCGAAAAGACGGGGGCTCTCGAGCAGGCCCAAGTGGAATGTGCCGGAAACGCTGTCGAAGCGGTCGTCACTCCGCAGCCCGAAGCAGCGCCGACTGGGCCAGCGACCGAGGGCTGGGAGCAGCCGTGGCGCGGTCAAATCACACTGACGCACATCGTCGCCGACGGCGAGGAGATGAGCGTGGCCACCGCCCTATCGCGATATGCGCCCCGGAAACCGAAGGCTAATCCGGAGAACGGGGGCGGCATCTTGGCACTTCCTGGTGACCTCGCGTCGGCTGGAACGAGTGGGGTTGCCGAGGGCATAGGGGAAGCAATCGGCGCCGCCTTCAAGATTTTGGAGAAAGGCTTGCCAATTAGCTTGACCCTCGTCGCGGAACGGGGGGGCACATTTCGTCTGCGCATCCCCGGCTCTGGGGAACTGATCGACAAGACAAACACGATGATGACTGAGTACCTACCGGTGCTTTTGCAGGAGAATGGCAATCTCCTCCGGGGGAGCAAGAAACTCAGCGGTACGGGAACGGGTGACGCCGTCGTGCTCCTTGAACTGTCGGCCGCGCCTGATTGGCAACAACTGACCGTCGGAATTTCAATTGAGGCCGCCAATCTCCCGTCGACCACTGGTCCTAGATCCATCGAACTCGTTTTCGCCGGGACGGCACAGCCCGGCCTATACGAGGCCGCAGCATACGAGGCCGAACTGCAGGCTACGGTCGCAAGTGCAATGTCAAAATAGCCCCGGTGCGCGGCCCAGAACATTTTGCAGCTTTGAGGAATTTGGCGTTCCGAGGTGACGGGCATGAGTTCGCAGTTGGCACGAAGCGGACATGGACAGCGCCGTCTCACGCTTCCGCTATGGGTGGTAAAGCAGACTTCCTCACAACGGCTCGACTGAGGCTGTTCATGAGTACAGGCCGTAGTTAAGCAAGGTAACGGTCACCCAACGTCAATGCTGGCGCACCGTCGCCAGCACGCGCCTTCTTGAGGCGAGTTGAAACGCTGCTCGGCACCCTTGGGCAGCGCTGCGCATTGTCGCCAGCATGACGCATCGTGACCGCCTCATTCGCTGCCCTTGCGTCTGCTGTGCAAATGTCTCCACAGGTTGGGCCAAGTTGCTGGGCTACTATGTGCCCATGTCATGAGGGACGCCGCACCTCGGCCGCAGTCGCATGGCCAAACGGGTGCCCTGCCGGTTCTTTGATAGAGACAGGATAACCTGCCCCATTCCATCAGCTAATTCTGGCCCGCCTACGCCTGAAGCTTGGGGTTAGTTCAAGCGACGAGCCTTCGCCTTCTCTTCGGCGACTCGCTCTAACCACCGAAACCGCGCCGCCTTTTCGACAAGGAACTCTCGATCCTCTGGCGTGTGGCTCTGGTCGGCCGCTGCTTCCTCATAGACTTCTGCAAGGCGGCGATGCTGGTCGGCTGTCAACAGCATGGAAGGGCATCCGCGCTCGTTGCTGGGCACGCATACCAGAGTAACCCTCGCAGATGATCAAGGGTGCGCTCGGCTCAATCCCCAACTTTCAAATCGCTCCAAGCGGTGGTGCTACCGCGCCAGTGCGTTGATTTGAGCGGCAGACCACGCCGAGACCTTGGGTGTATACGGCGGCGGCCAGGGTGGTGCGCTACTGGCGATAGCAACATTCACGGAATGCCTTCGCGCCTCAAAGACAGGTGAAGTTATTCTTGTTCACGGCGTCCTGCCATCCCGGCCCCAAGACTTGCCTAGCATCTAAGGCGTTGGCCCCTGCGGGGTCGGTACCCCTGAACATCTTCACGATCAGCCCTTCCTTATGTGACCCGCCATAGATCGGCTGACCACCGGTGATCATAGTGTTCGAACTGCCGTACGCCGTCGCAGTGTTCCCCATCGCGTAGCGGTGGCTGAGCCTGTGGTCCGAGCATAAGTGGGTGTAGTTCCTATCACGCGAACGTCCGATCGGGCGTCAGCACCCATGATTACGAAGCGATCATAGCCGTGGCGGATTGTTTCTACCGCAGCACGTTGGAAGGCAACCTTCTGAGCGCCGGACGATCCACAAGCGAGTGCGGCGCTTGATGTGATTTGGACGGTATCCTGCGCCAACGGCATTGCCGATGACCGCGCGCAGCCAGCAACAGCACCCGCTAGAAGCAATAGCGTGAAGGCCTTGAGCACGTCCGCCCCCAATCCTCTGACGTGCAACCGAGCACAAATGCTATCAGAACGAGAGAGCCGATCAAGGGCGCTATTTCGCGCGCCATGCTCCAACGGGTTGCCGCCACACGGCAACCCCTACCGCCAGCATAGCGGCCTGGCGTCACTGCGCCAAGGGTGTGGGCAGTCAGTATGCGCGGCGCATTGCTCAGTTCGCCGGTTCGCAGCGCCAAGTCTCTTGATAAGAGGCTAGCAGCGCCCGCGTAATCGCATTGCATGCCTGCTGGTCGTCCATGCCAAAGATAACGGCAACCCTGTCATACCGTCCGGGCTCAAAGGCGCTTTGTTTCTCTAACCAGTAGTCGTTGCTGTTACCAATCGGTCCAGATTGAAGAACGCTTTGCAAATTATCGAAGCCGCCCCCGGTACAAAAACCGGCCAAGCTTACCATTAACAGCAACGCGGCAGCTATTTTCAAAAACTGTCCCATATCATGTGCCCTCCAGATCAGGCTTGACAGTCTGTAACACTTTGATGTCGGCTCATGGCACGAAGCAGACGTTCATTCCGACGCCGAGCATGTCTGCTTTGAGGGGTAGAACTGACATCCCCGATCTATGGGGGGGTAAAAGCAGACTTCCTCACAACGGCCCGCTGAGGCTGTTCATGAGTAGAGGCCGTAGTTAAGCAAGGTGACGGTCACCGCACGTCAATGCTGGCGCGCCGTCGCCAGCACGCGCCTTCATGAGGCGACTGAAACGCTGCTCGGCACCCTTGGGCAGCGCTGGGCAATGTCGCCAGCGTGACTGACCGTGACGCACCGTGACCGCTTCATTCGCCACCCCTCGCGTGCGCTGGGCAAATGTCGCCAGTGGTTGGTGCTGGGCCAAGTTGCCAGGCTCACCAGCAGTCAGCGCTCAGGAGCGTTTTCCCTGGGAAATTGGGCCATCGCTCTAAATCAGTCGCACCGCCAGTCTTAGCGCCCTGAGCGAGATGCCGAGGGCCGAAGGGCTTGCTGCTCCTCACTTTCCCCTTGAGACTTGCTCAACATGAGTGTCGTCCTCGCGGCTTTCTCATGCTCGGCGGTTATGTAACGGGGAACCCGGTGGGACATTGATCCAGTAGGGCCCGACATGAGCTTGATGCAAGGCAACGCTCGCTCGCGGAACCACTCCTGCCAATACATCGAAACGCCACCTGCTGGGCAGATGTCCCAGAGTGCGATCTTGATCCGCATCGAGCAGCAGAGATCGACTGTTGGCGACCTGTCCCGCGCGTCGCGACTGACTGCTATCGGGTTCGCGGCATCGCCGCGCGCTCCACTCCCGACTTGCCGCCCCCCTCGAGTTGCTCTTGGCTGAAGTAGGTCCACAAACCTTCCTTCGCAGGCTTGCGGCCTCTCCTCTCGGCGTGATCATGAGGCTTTCCCCAGACAGAGTTTGCCCTAGCCCCGGGCCGTACTCGGCTTCGACTAGCGCCCCAACCGCTCTAGCGAATTGCACCGCTCGACTTACGGCTGCCCTCTCAAGGGCGATCAACCCAGATCGTCCACTGGCGCGGCGGCCCTGAGGCCAAACAGCACGTCGCCGACAGCCGCTCTGCGGCAAAATTCTGAGGCGTTGCGAGATCAGGGCAGCTCGCGCTTCTGGGCGGGCTAACGGGCTTCATGTCTTTGCCCTTCGGTCTAGGAAGGCAGGAAGTTCGGGGAACGGAATGATTTGACTCGGTTCAAATGGGCGAGCGTCTGCGTCCTGCAGGGCGGTGGCCTCAGCCAGATCCATTTTCCCTGATCCCGATTTCGCTACTGGCGAACTGGCTATTTCGGCCAAGGTGCTGGTGCCGTTTTCGGTACTGGAGTCCAGGAGCACTTTCGATACCAGGGGCCGTGGATTCCTGCGGTCCTCCCTAGTACCGGTTCCGATACTACTCTCTATATTCCCAGGTATAGGCGTCCCAGACGAAGGCTTGGTCCAGGCCTTCCATTTGTTGAGCGCGGCTGCTGCGTCGAAAAGGGGGAGCCATCCGAGCGCGTATTTTGCAGGCCAGCGTTCCGGGCCAGTCGATGGTCGCCCTTTTTCAACGACGAGAATGAAGCCCTTCGCAGCCGCTTCAGTGATGGCGGACTTGAGTGATGCCCGTCGGATGCCGAACTTCACGAAGTCGCTGTACGTAACCACTAATCTACCGTTCTCGGATCCCGCGTGCGCCATGTGCTCTATCATCACACGATCGACTACGAGCCGTGCGGCCCGCGAGAGCGAAGTCCAAGCCTGACTTTCGATCATCTCCCTCGTGAGCCAAACCCAGGGCATGCCCTCAGGCGGGGAGTTTCGACTTTTGTGGAGCCTTCTGGCCACGCTAGACATGCTAAGAGCCACGCGACTGCATAGCGGCCCGAGGGTGTGTGAGCGGCGAAGATGCCTGTGACCTGCCGCTATCCCCGAGACGCTCCGATTCCGGTCCAACTTCTTCACCGAGTCCTCTGAGCGTGGGGGAGGTGCTTAGGTTTGGCTGATCCAACATTCTGTTGAGGGCGGCTAATGGCACCAGGAGTTGCCGTCCGATGCGAAGCGTAGGGATGTGGCCGATCCGCGCCGCCTCGTATGCCGAGCCTCGGCCAATGCCAAGAAGCTTGGCAGCTTCCGAAATTGTGCAAGTTAGCTTGTCCATTCGATCTCCGTTACGCGATCGAGTGTTGACCGGTAACGAATTATCTCGTATGGGATCGTTACGTACAAGATAACTTATGGGTAACGACTCAGAATGAGCCTTCCAGGCCTCTGCTTCCGCGCAGTTCTTCCTCAGGAAGGGTTTCGGTGGGTGATCCAAGACCCTGTCGATGGTGATTGGAATCTCTTTAGTCCGCCTGAGGATTGGCCTGGAGACGACTATATGGCCGCTGCTAAGAGACTAGACCACGAGATTGGGCCCGAGCTTACGGAGAGGGTCTTCCTTGCGACTGGCTCTAGTGGGCCGGATTGCGAGCATTTTGTCTATGAGCCGGAGCTGTATCTTCAATTCGCGTCTGATCGGCCAACACCTGCCAATGTCCTTTCAATGGCTGATAGGTGTGGTTTTCTCCACCTGGGTTTGCCAACGACGGCCTTGGTCGAGAAGGCTCCGGCTTTGCCAGGACCTCTATGGAGCGATGGAGAACAGGTGCGATTCTATGTCGAGCGCGCCAGCTTTTGGCTGCGGGCTCACGAGAGGATTAGGCGTCGTCTGGAGAGGTTTGCTGAGTGGCAAGCGAACGGCGACTTTGCAGCTATCGAGGAGTATCTGGAACTCGACTTCAATGTGAGGACGTCCAGGTCGCTCTCCTTTGGGCTACACATCGACGCGATAACAGGCGAACTGGATGCTGAGATGCTCGCTGGGTCGATGGCAGATTTCTAGATTTGAATTGGGGCATGTCGCTTGTAACAGATGCGCTCCACCGCCAGTGTGCCTCCTGTTCAAAGTGGTTCCTCGTGCATCCAGGCGGAGGCCGTCCCGAAAAAATCTACTGCTCAGATGCCTGCAAGATGCGGGCGTACCGTCGCCGCAAGGCGGTTAGGTAAACCGTTCACCGCGAAAAACATGCAAGCGAACCAGTGGCTTATTGATGACTGCAAACTAATTGCAAACGCGAGAGGTCGAGCGATGAGAGGACATATCCGGAAGCGAGGAACATCCTCGTGGGCTATCGTGCTCGATCTTGGTCGGGATGCTACTGGCAAACGTCGTCAGAAGTGGCACTCGGTCAAAGGCACGCGCCGCGATGCCCAACGCGAACTGGCGCGGCTTCTAAACGAACTGAACACGGGGGCCTATGTCGAGCCCGCTCGCATGTCAGTGGGCGAGTTTTTTGACCGCTGGCTCGCCGACTACGCCAAGCCCAAAGTCTCATCTAAGACCTTTGAGCGTTACCAGGAAATGATCGACGGCCACATACGGCCGGCGCTCGGCGCCTATCTGCTCCCGAAGCTCGCGCCGCTGCACATCCAATCCTTCTACAGCCGTGCATTGGCCAGTGGCCGCAAGGACGGCAGAGGTGGCCTCTCGGCGCAGAGCGTCGTGCATTTTCATCGCGTGCTTCACAAGGCTCTCGCGCAGGCGGTCAAGTGGCAGTTGCTGGCGCGCAACCCTGTCGACGCTGTCGAGCCGCCGAGAGCCGAGCGGAAAGAGATGCGTGCGCTGGATGAGGACGAGACCGCCAGACTGCTCGGCCTTCTGGAAGGAAATCGCCTCTACGCACCCGTCCTTTTGGCCGTCACGACGGGACTTCGCCGCGGTGAGATCCTTGGCCTGCGGTGGAGCGATGTTGACCTCAAGGCCGGGACGCTGACAGTCGTGCAGTCTCTGGAACAGACGAAGGATGGACTGAAATTCAAGGCACCAAAGACACATCGCAGCCGGCGCTCGATCGCGCTTCCTGCGATGACCGTTGAGGCCTTGCGCTCACACGAGCGCCCAAGCCGAGGAGAAGTTGGCGCTGGGCCCGGCTTACGAAGAGAACGGGCTTGTGTGTCCCCGCCCGGGTGGCGGGCCATGGGCGCCAGATGTGTTCTCGACGGCTTTTGCGGCCTTTGTACGGCGTTCAGGTATGAAGCCGTTTCGGTTTCATGATCTACAGACATACGCACGCCAGCCATCTTCTAAAGGCGGGTGTGCATCCGAAGATTGTAAGTGAGCGCTTGGGCATTCAGCTGTAGGTATCACGCTCGATACCTACTCCCATGTTATGCCAGGTCTGCAGGAGCGGGCGGTAAAATCGATCGACGCTGCTTTGAGGGACGCTATGCAAAGAGCTCAAGGCCAGGAAGTCTGACAGCAATAGCTGTGTCCGACGCGCGTTTAGACTGTGCAGTTTGTCTCCAGTTGCTGCATCCGCAGCACATCCTTCCGGACTCGGTCATATTGCCTGCGCGTGATGCGCTTATTGGGGGCGCCGGTCGTGTGGTGAGGATGTGCAGTGGGGGATGGGATGCGAAGTGCGTGAAGCTTCGAAAAGCCCTGTATGAGGTCGGGAAAATCGGACACGAGCCAAGACGGCGCCCCCGCGCCCAATGCACTTCCATAACTTGCTGTCGGTGTGCCCGCGATGTCGATAAAACGCCGCAAAATAAGGGCGCACAGGCTATCGAGACTTACAACGAAAGCGTCAATATCAGTTTCAAATCGCTGTTTGCACAAGAATTCCGATCTTCTCCGCTGCAGAATGATCTGAACCAAAAAAGCGCTGCCAGTCATATCCCCCTTTAACCCAACGCTATACGATAGAATTTTGGGTATGAGGCTTGGAGGGTGCCCCGCAGAACGAATGAGCCCAACGTTACGTAGCAGCAGACGGGCTGCCAGGTTGAGATCGCTGTACGGTCGAAAGACTGAACGAGACTGCAAAAATATGTTCGATGCGGCTACGCGGGATAAATCCGCATCTGCGGCTCTCATTCCCATGTTCAATAGCAACTCATAGCTAGGTGGTCCTAGCCGGGCTTCGTCTAGAAACATCAAGAGCTGTAGTCGAACCCACCAATCGGGCAAACCCCGCACAAGACCCTCAATGTCTCGAAAGATCATGCGTGTTGAAAGCAGCGCCCACCTTATAAGCGCGGCTCGGTATGTTGGTTGAGGCCTGGGGTATGCGCCAGCTTCGATACTTTGGAGCGAAAAGGCGTTCGTAGGAAAAATCAGCCACCTGCGTCAGGCGTGCGCCATCTATGCGACCGTAGAGTAGGGTCAAGAAATCAGCGTTCACCGAGTGATAGACGCCCTCGGTGACAACGCGCTCAATAATGTCATCGGCCAAAGAGTGGGCAGTTCTTATATTTCTCGAAGTGCCGAGTTATGGTGTCGCTTAGGTCGGAGAGCTATTTGTGAGTGTCTTACAAAGCAACCCATTGGTCTTTACAGTGGGCTTCAGCCCAGGAAGCACATATTTGAAGCGTGTAGCATCTTTTGGTCTGCCCCGATTGGCCATGTACCCTTACCCTGGCCCGTATGTCATCCTGAGTAGCGGTAGGAGCGACGCCTGGTTCAGGTGGAACGCTCACGCTTTTAATCTCCTCCTCAGGGTCTGCAATAGTTCTGATCTCAATTTTTGATCCTTCTGGAAACAGACCGATCTCTTTAGCAGCCACGTCTAAGGCAACCAGCTTGCGACGCAGTGCTTTCTCATCCTTCGCCATGATCTTGATGTCGTCCACATAGCGCAGATACCGCACATCTTTCGATCTGCGATCTCCGACAACGTTGAGATTCTGGAGGAGCACGGCTTCAGACAACATTCCTGAGGATAGCGGTCCCTGAGGTATGCCGTGCTCGTGATAGATCGGCGCCGTACCTCCAGTGCCCCACGTCGTCTCCGTCCAGTGGCGCAAACTTTTCAAAAGGAAGTCTATGGTGTCGGATCGACGCCGCTCCGTAGGAGGAAGATCTTCAGTACGTTGTGGTCGATAAAGTCGTAAAACGCTGTGAGATCAAACGTGGCGACGTGCTTAAGTCCTGCCTTGAAGTTCTCCCGGACGGCGCTCGCATATGCCGAATAGCAGCGTTTCCACTGGAGATAGAAGAAGCGGGAACGAGGCGCCGGCATACAAATGATAAAAGACTGTCTTTAGGCGGCGCTTCCGGGTTCTTCGTTCGAGCTTGTCAGCTACAATGTTGACGCAGGCTTGATAGGCAATTTGATCGTTCACGGTGAGAAGAGAAATGGGCCGGAGGATCCCAGAAGGCTTAGGTACATAGACTTTTGGATGCGTGGGTGGGCTCAAAGCGGTCTTGCCTTATTTGGCGAGCCAAGAAACGCAGGTTCCGGCCACTAGCAAGTGCATACGCAGCGTAGTCTTCGCGGAAGTAGGCCTTGTACCTCGGGTCAGGGTTGTCAAGACCCAACGGTATGCGCGTTTGAGGTTTGAGCAGTCGCAAACTCTACTGAACGCCATTTGCCCCCCGTGAATGACGTACGAATACAACCGGGGAGCGAACTTGCAAAGGCAGACGAGGCTGTTTCTGAAGGCTATTAAGAACCTTTGGCGAACGAAGACGTTTGCAATCGGTTTGCAAAGGCGCGTTTAAAGGAAAGGACGTGGCCATGACGCAGACCAATTTTTGGCGGAGAGGGAGGGATTCGAACCCTCGGTACGGTTACCCGTACAACGGTTTTCGAGACCGTCCCGTTCAACCACTCCGGCACCTCTCCAAGGGGGCTCATGTAGCTTGCCGGCGAGCCCACGGCAACCCGGGGGAGGCCAGGAAATACCTGGCGTCCAGGGCCGTTCTCGGGGCCCGCAAGCAATTGACTTATCGGCTTCGGCCTCTATATTGCGCCGCTTATCGCTCCTTTAGAGGCTCTGCCCGCGCGCCTAGTCGCTGGCAAATCAAGCCCCAAGAGACGGATTGAGGACATGTTCGCGGTCATTCGCACGGGCGGCAAGCAATATCGCGTGGCGCCGAACGACATTATCGAGATTGAGAAGATCGCGGGCGAGCCCGGCGACATCGTCGAGCTTGGCGAGGTGCTGTTGCTCGGCGGCGAGGGCGGTCCCAAGACCGGCAGCCCGACCATTGCCGGCGCGCTGGTCGCGGCCGAGGTCCTGGAGCAGAAGCGCGATGACAAGGTCATCGTCTTCAAGAAGAAGCGCCGCAAGGGCTATCGCCGGACCAAAGGCCATCGCCAGTCGCTGACGGCGCTGCGCATCACCGAGATCCTGACCGACGGCAAGAAGCCGTCCAAGGCCGCCGCGAAGCCCGCCCCGGCGAAGACCGAGACGAAGCCCGCGGCGAAGCCGGCGGAAAAGAAGGCCGAGGCCAAGCCCGCGGCAAAGGCGCCGGCCAAGAAGGAGGCGAAGCCCGCGGCCAAGAAGGCCGAGGCCAAGCCCGCAGCCAAGAAATCGGCGGCCAAGACGGCGGCGAAGAAGCCCGCCAAGTCGGCCGCGAAGGCGCCCGCCAAGAAGTCGGCGCCGAAGAAGAAGAGCTAAAGGAAGACCACCATGGCACACAAGAAAGCAGGCGGCTCATCGCGCAACGGCCGCGACTCGGCTGGGCGGCGCCTCGGCGTGAAGAAGTCGGGCGGCCAGCAGGTGGTGCCCGGCAACATCATCATCCGCCAGCGTGGCACCAAGTGGCACAAGGGCGAGAATGTCGGCATTGGCAAGGACCACACCCTGTTCGCGCTTCGCGAGGGCGAGGTCCAGTTCGCGACCAAGCAGAAGGGCCGCGTCTACGTCTCGGTGAAGCCGAACGAGGCGTAAGAGCCTCGAAGCCGCCTTCCCACCGTTCAATCCGTCTCCCACGCGCGCCCGCGCGCGTATAGCCTCTCGTCCCGTGCAGATCAGAACGCAAAGGCTCGTCTTGCGGCCGCCGGCGCTCGCCGATGCGGCGCGCGTCTGCCTGCTCGCCGGCGACTACGACGTGGCGTGCATGACCGGTACGATTCCGCACCCCTATAGCGAGCAGATGGCCGGCGAGTGGATCTCGGGCGCCCTCGATGGCGAGGAAGGCGTGGTGTTCATGATCGAGCGCGACGGCACGCTCGTCGGCTGCACCGGCTACCGGGCCTTCGGCGAAGACCACGCCGAGCTCGGCTATTGGATCGGCAAGCCCTATTGGGGCCAGGGCTACGCCACCGAGGCGGTCCGAGCGCTCATTGCGCACGCCTTCGATGCGGACGGGTTCGACTACGTCACGGCCGGCCATTTCGCCGACAATCCGGCCTCCGAGCGGGTGATCCGCAAGCTCGGCTTCGTGACCCTAGGCGACGAAATGCGGGACTGCGCCGCTCGGGGCACGACGACCCAATGCCTGGTCTACCGGCTCGACCGTGCCCAGGCGCTTGCCAATTTTCGCTGGCCATAGCCGGATTTCGGCCGCTTCTCCCCTTGCCGTGGCTAGTGCAACGGTAAGACCTCTGGTGCTAAGCCCTTCCCATGCAGTTCCTCGATCAAGCCAAGGTCTTTGTCCGCTCCGGCGACGGCGGCAACGGGTGCGTGAGCTTCCGGCGGGAGAAGTTCATCGAGTTCGGCGGCCCGAACGGCGGCGACGGCGGCAAAGGCGGCGACGTGATCGTGGAATGCGTGGCGAACCTGAACACGCTGCTGGACTTCCGCTACCAGCAGCACTTCAAGGCCAAGAAGGGCGGCAACGGCATGGGCCAGAACCGCACCGGGGCCGGCGGGGCCGACGTGGTGCTGAAAGTGCCGCCGGGGACGCAGATTTTCGACGAGGACGACGAGACGCTGATCGCCGATCTCACCGAGCCGGGCATGCGCATCACGCTGCTCAAGGGCGGCAATGGAGGGTTCGGCAACACGAAGTTCAAGACCTCGACGAACCAGGCGCCGCGCCACGCCAATCCCGGCCAGGCGGGCGAGGAGATGTATATCTGGCTCAGGCTCAAGCTGATCGGCGATGCCGGCATTGTCGGCCTGCCCAATGCCGGCAAGTCGACCTTCCTTGCAAGCGTGAGTGCCGCCAAGCCGAAGATCGCCGACTATCCGTTCACCACGCTCCATCCCAATCTCGGCGTGGTGCGCATCGACGATTTCGACTTTGTGCTCGCCGACATTCCGGGGCTGATCGAAGGCGCGCATGAAGGCGCCGGCATCGGCGACCGCTTCCTCGGCCATGTGGAGCGCACCGCCGTGCTGCTCCACCTGGTCGACGCGACCGGCGAGGACCCGGTCGAGGCGTACGAGATCGTGCGCGGCGAGATCGAGGCCTACGGCGCGGGGCTTGAGGACAAGCCCGAGGTGCTCGCCTTGTCGAAGGCCGACGCGGTGCCGAAGGACGAATTGAAGAAGAAGGCGCGCGCGCTGAAGAAGGCCTCCGGAGTCGCGCCGCTCATCGTGTCGGCAGCGACGGGCGAAGGCGTGCAAGAGGTGCTGCGCGCTCTCGCGGCCGAGATCAAGGCGGTGCGGGCGGCGGAGAAGGCGGCGCCAGCGCGTGCGGCGGGGTGGCGGCCATGAGACGCGAATGGACCGACGCGCACCGCATCGTCGTCAAGATCGGCTCGTCGCTCTTGGTGGATAGCGCGGCCGGCACGCTGAAGGCCGAATGGCTCAACGCGCTCGCCGACGACATCGCGGCGTTGCGCGCGCAGGGCAAGGAGGTGATCGTCGTCTCCTCCGGCGCCATCGCGCTTGGCCGTAACGTGCTCAAGTTGCCGAAAGGCGCACTCAAGCTCGAGGACAGTCAGGCGGCTGCGGCAGTGGGTCAGATCGACCTTGCGCACGCTTATGAGGATGCGTTCCGCGCGCGCGGGCTCGTCGCCGCGCAAGTGCTGGTCACCCTCGGCGATACGGAAGAGCGCCGCCGCTATCTGAATGCGCGCAGCACCATGACGACACTGCTCAAGCTCGGCGCGGTGCCGGTGGTCAACGAGAACGACACGGTGGCGACCAACGAGATTCGCTACGGCGACAACGACCGGCTCGCGGCGCGCGTCGCCTCGATGACGAGCGCCGACTGCCTCGTGCTGCTGTCCGACGTGGACGGCTTCTATACGGCGCCGCCGGGATCGTGCGCGGAGGCGCGGCGGCTCGATGAGGTGGGTGAGATCACGCCGGAGATCGAGGCCATGGCCGGCGACGTCGGCTCGGAGCTGTCGCGCGGCGGCATGGTCACCAAGATCGAGGCGGCGAAAATCGCCGTGCAAGCCGGTACGGATATGGTGATCGCCAGCGGCAAGGTGATGCATCCCTTGCGCGCGCTGGAGACGACCGGGGTGTGCACTTGGTTTCTGGCGCATTCCGATCCCACGACCGCACGCAAGCGTTGGATCGGCGGCACGCTCGTGCCGCGGGGGGCGGTGGTCGTGGACAGCGGCGCTGCGGCGGCGCTGGCCTCGGGGAAGAGCCTGCTGCCCGCGGGCGTCACGCGGGTCGAAGGGCATTTCGAGCGCGGCGATGCGGTGGCCATCCGCAACGGCGACGGCGTGGAGATCGGCCGTGGGCTGGCGGCCTATGGCCACGCAGAGGCGAAGGCGATTCTCGGCCGCAAGAGCAGTGAAATTGCCGCCATTCTCGGCTACCTTGGCCGGCCTGAGCTGATCCATCGCGACGACATGACCCTGAACCGCAAAGGCTAGAGACGTGTCCATCCTCGCCCAAAACCCGGAAGCGAGCCTCGAGCCGATGATGCTCTATATGGGCCGGCTCGCCCGCGAGGCGGCGGCGGAACTCGCGCTCGCCTCCACGGACGTCAAGAACGACGCGCTCGGCCGCATGGCGGCGCGGCTCGAGACGGGCGCCGAGACGATCATCGAGGCGAACCGCCAGGATTTGGAGGCAGCCGAGAAGAGGGGGCGCGACGCGGCCTTTCTCGACCGGCTCAGGCTCGATGGCTTGCGGGTCGCGGCCATGGCGAGGGGCCTGCATGAGATCGCCGCGCTGCCCGATCCGATCGGCGCCACCATCGCCAAGTGGACGCGGCCGAACGGCCTCGAAATCTCGCGGGTGCGCGTGCCCCTCGGCGTCATCGGCATGATCTACGAGAGCCGTCCCAACGTCACGGCGGACGCCTCGGGGCTCTGCCTCAAGGCCGGGAACGCGGTGATCCTGCGGAGCGGCTCCGAGAGCTTCCTGACGTCGCTCGTCATCGCCAACCTCCTGACCGAGGCTGTGACCGCGTCCGGCTTGCCGGCCTCGGCCATCCAGCTCGTGCCGACGGTCGACCGGTCGGCGGTCGGCTTCATGCTCGGCGGTCTCGACGGCGCCATCGACGTGATCGTGCCGCGGGGCGGCAAGAGCCTCGTGGAGCGCGTGCAGAAGGAAGCGCGCGTGCCGGTGTTCGCGCATCTGGAAGGCGTGTGCCACGTCTATGTTGACGAGAATGCCGATCTCGATATGGCGAAGAACGTCGTGGTCAACGCCAAGATGCGGCGCACGGGAATTTGCGGCGCGGCGGAGACGCTGCTCGTTTCGCACGCTGCCGTCGCCACCCATCTCACGCCGATCGTCGATGCGCTGATCGAGGCGGGCTGCGAGGTCCGCGGCGATCCGGAAACGCAACGCACGGATAGCCGGGTGAAGCCTGCCACCGACGAGGATTGGGGTGCGGAATATCTCGCGCCGATCATCGCGGTGAAGGTGGTGGACGGGCTCGACGAGGCGATCGCCCATATCGCCCAGTATGGCTCGCAGCACACCGACGCCATCGTCACGAACGATCACGACGCGGCTGAGAAATTCCTCGCCCGCGTGGACAGCGCCATCGTGCTGCACAACGCCTCGACCCAGTTCGCCGACGGCGGTGAGTTCGGCATGGGGGCGGAGATCGGGATCGCCACGGGCCGTTTCCATGCGCGCGGGCCCGTCGGCGTCGAACAACTCACCACGTTCAAATATGTGGTGCGCGGGCAAGGCCAGACCCGGCCTTGAGCAAAGACCGCTTTCCGCATCTCAAGGCACCTGTCGCCGCGCCGGGCATGCGCATCGGGCTACTCGGCGGCTCGTTCAATCCGGCCCATGCGGCCCATCGGGACATCAGCCTGACGGCGCTCAAGCGGCTCGGCCTCGACCAGGTGTGGTGGCTGGTGACGCCCGGCAATCCGCTGAAGGACGTATCGAATCTTGCTGGCCAGGCCGAACGGGTGGCGGCCGCCCGAAAGATCGCGCGGCATCCGCGAATCACCGTCACGGGCTTCGACGGCGGGAGCGGGTCGCATTACACCATCGACCTCCTCAAAGTCCTGAGGCAGCGCTTTCCTGGCGTTCACTTCGTGTGGCTGATGGGGGCCGACAATCTCGCTGGTTTCCATCGCTGGAAGGCGTGGCCCGAGATCTTCGGCCTGGTCCCCATCGCGGTGCTGGACAGGCCCGGCTTCCGGCTGAAAGCCTTGGCGAGCCGGGCGGCGCAGCGGTTCGCGCCCTATTACGTGGACGAGACGGATGCCGCTGGGCTCGCGCTTCTCGTCCCGCCGGCCTGGACGGTCCTCAGCCATAGGCTGTCGGGGCTGTCTTCGACCGCGCTTCGCGAAAATGTCTTGGAATCGGGCTAGAGAGCAAAGACCTCGAAATAAGACCAAGATCAGAGGCGCCCATACTAGCTATTGAAACCCGGCGAGCCGGCATACTATCTTTATGGTGCGAAGCGGCAACCTAGGGGCTCTCTCCAGCATTATGCACGAGACACGGCCAACGCCGCCTCCAGGAGCAATGGCAGAAGGACATTCACTCAAACATGCGCTCACCTAGAGAGGGTGCCGAACACGGCACGCCTCCGACCGGATTTGCGTCATTTCGCGCCGATCCGAATAGACTGCTCAAGGTCGTGCTCGACACGCTCGACGGCGCAAAAGCCGAAGACGTGGTCACCATCGACCTGAAAGGAAAGACCTCAATTGGCGACCACATGGTGCTCGCCTCGGGTCGTTCACAGCGGCATGTCGGCGCCGTCGCCGACCACCTCATCAAGAAGCTGAAGGATGAAGGCTATGGCCGCGCCCGCGTCGAAGGACTGCCCCAATGCGACTGGGTGCTGATCGATGCCGGCGATGTCATCGTCCATGTCTTCCGCCCCGAGGTTCGTGAGTTCTACAACCTCGAAAAGATGTGGTCCGCGGACCGACCCATGGAGCGGATGGTGGTCTGATCGACGGCTGACCACCACCGGCGGCCTTTTGGCGAGGCATGAGCCATGCGGCTCTTGATCGCGGCCGTCGGGAAACTGAAGCAGGGGCCGGAGCGTGAGCTCTACGCCCACTATCTCGCCCGCGCCGAGGCGCTCGGCCGGGGCCTGAGTCTCTCGCCGCTCATGGGCCTTGAGCTCCCGGAGTCCAAGGCAGCGAGCGCAGAGGCGCGATGCGCGGCCGAAGCGGACGCGCTCCTTGCCAAAGTCCCTCCCGCACACACGCTGATCTCGCTCGACCCTGCCGGCAAGATGCTGTCCAGCGAGGCGTTCGCGGCGGCCCTGGCGAAATACCGTGACGGGGGCGCCGGAGGGCTTGCCTTTCTCATCGGCGGGGCCGACGGGCTCGGTCCGGCGGCCCGAAACAAGGCGGATTTACTGCTTTCGCTCGGCCCCATGACCCTGCCGCACGGGCTTGCCCGCATCGTCCTTGCCGAGCAGCTCTATAGGGCCATGACCATCCTTGCCGGCCATCCTTATCACCGGGCTTAACCGAGCTTCTAAGGTTAAGGATTCGTAAGCGTTTTGCCTTGATTTTGCCGCTTCCCTCCGGTGCCATCGACTGAACGGCCAGGGCGTATGGCGCAACCCGATCGAGTGGTTTTCTCAAGAAAAAGACTGCGGTTTGCGCTGCTCTTCGCCGGTCTGCTCTGTGTCTCGTCGTGGCAGGTTCACGCTGAGGACGACCTCTCCCGCGACGAGGCGAAGAAGCGCCTCGACGAGACCGAGCAGGAACTGCAGTCGAGCCGGGTCAAAGCGGAGGGCCTGACCAAGAACCTCGCGGCCCTGGCAGAAGAGCGTGCGCGGCTCAATAGCGAGCTGATCGAGGCAGGTAAGAGGGTACAGGCGAGCGAGGCAAAGCTGTCCGAGACCGAAGGCAAGCTTGCCGAACTTACCGAGCAGGTGAACGTCATCCAAAGCTCGATCACCGAGCGGAAAGAAGCCATCGTCCAAATGCTGAGCGCCATGCAGAGGATTGGCCGCACGCCGCCTCCCGCGATCGTGACGCGGCGCGACGACGCGCTTGCCGTCGTGCGCGGCGCCATGTTGCTTGCCAAGATCTACCCCGAGCTGAAGTACCAAGCGGACAATCTCTCTCAGGAACTGAAAGGGCTGGTCACGCTCGAGGACGGCATCCGCACGCGCCGCGACGAGCAAAAGCGGGAGGCCGACAGCCTTACTGCCGAGCGGACCCGTCTCGATGCGCTGGTCGAGGAGAAGAAGTCGAAGCTCGCGCAAGGCGAGGTGGAGCTGACCCAGGTGAAGCAGTCCACCGAGCAGCTCGCCGCCGATGCCGTCAATCTGAACGAGCTGATCGAGCGCCTGGACGCGCAGATCGCCAAGGTGGAGGTGGCCCAGTACGACGCCGAGGTCGCCGCCGAGAAGGCGCTCCGCGCCCGGTTGCAGCAGGAGGTCATGGCCACCCCTGCCAATGAGAACGTGGTCGAGATCAAGCCCGAATCAACGAAGGTGGCGTTTGCCAGCCCCGACCGGCTGAAGCCCGCCATGCCCTTCGACCAGGCTAAAGGCACGTTAAGGTTGCCGGCCCAGGGGCGCCAAATTCACCGCTTCGGCGACGTCGATGCCGCAGGTACACCCTTAAAGGGAATTTCGCTCCAAACCCGCGAAGAAGCCCGGATCACCGCCCCTGCCGACGGCTGGGTGGTCTATGCCGGGCCTTTCCGGTCCTATGGGCAACTCTTGATCATCAACGCAGGCGGGGGCTATCATATTTTGCTTGCGGGGATGAGCCGCATAGACGTGAGCCTCGGCCAATTTGTACTTGCCGGTGAACCCATCGCCGTGATGGGAGATCCGGCAGCGTCGAGCAGCAGCGGCGAAGACAGTTCACGCCCCGTCCTCTATGTAGAATTTAGGAAGGACGGAAGGCCAGTAGACCCCGGCCCATGGTGGGCCGCGGCATCCGGGAAGGTGCAAGGATGATGCGGAAATCCGAATACGCGCTCTGGGCGCTTCTGGTGTTGGCTGTGCTCGCTGCCGGGTCGACGATGGTGAGCTTGGCTCGAAGCCAGTCGGCTTCCGCGTCGAACTCGGAGATCTATAAGCAGCTCGATCTGTTCGGCGAGGTGCTCGAACGGGTGCGCTCCGACTATGTCGAGAAGCCCGAAGATTCAAAGCTGATCGAGTCGGCGATCAACGGCATGCTGGCCGGGCTCGACCCGCATTCGTCCTATCTCAACCCGAAGCATTTCCGTGACATGCAGGTGCAGACCCGCGGCGAGTTCGGCGGGCTTGGCATCGAGGTCACCATGGAGAACGGCGTGGTCAAGGTCGTGTCGCCGATCGAGGACACGCCTGCTGCAAAAGCCGGTGTGATGAGCGGTGACCTGATCACTCATCTCGATAAGGACCCGATTCTCGGCCTCACCCTGCAAGAGGCGGTAGAGAAGATGCGCGGGCCGGTGAACTCGCCAATCACGCTCACCATCGTGCGCAAGGGCGTCGAGGACCCGTTCGAAGTCACGGTCGTCCGCGACACGATCCATATCAACCCGGTGAAGTACAACGCCGAGGGCGATGACGTCGGCTATGTCCGGCTGACGACGTTCAACGAGCAGACCACCGAGAACATGCAAAAGGCCATCGAGGACCTGAAGAAGCAGCTTGGGCCGAATCTCAAGGGCTACATCCTCGACCTGCGCAACAATCCCGGCGGCTTGCTCGACCAGGCCATCTCGGTGTCAGACGACTTCCTGGACCAGGGCGCCATCGTGCTGACCCGCGGCCGCAATCTGGAAGAGACGCAGCGCTCGAACGCACGGGCCGGTGACATCACCGACGGCAAGAAGATGATCGTGCTCGTCAATGGTGGTTCCGCCTCGGCGTCGGAGATCGTCGCCGGCGCCCTCCAGGATCATCACCGGGCAACCGTCGTCGGCACCCGTTCGTTCGGTAAGGGCTCGGTGCAGACCATTATCCCGCTCGGCTCCAACGGCGCGCTCCGGCTCACCACGGCGCGGTACTACACGCCGTCGGGCCGCTCGATCCAGGCCAAGGGCATCGAGCCCGATGTCGTGGTCGAGGAGGAGTTGCCCGAGGATCTCAAGAAGAAGGTTGAGGTCGAAGGTACCCGCGGCGAAGCCGATCTGCGCGGCCACCTCAAGCGCGAGGATGAGGACGGAGACACCACGGAAGAATCCGGAAGCTCCGCCTATGTGCCCCAGGAAAAGGAGAAGGACACACAGCTCAACTACGCCCTCGATCTCTTGAGGGGCATCAAATCGGTCGACACGGAAGCCAAGAAAAAGGCGGAAGCCAACTAGGCTAAGCCTGTCGACGCTGACGACGGTGTTCCGAAAGAGGCGGCGGCGTTAGCCCCAGACCACGGCCGGAGCGGGGGAGGATGAAACGATGAGAGCCCTGGCCATCGCTGCTGGGATCGTGTTCTGGACGTTGGTGCTCGGCGTTGCCGTCCTCGTGTTCTTCCCGGGCGGCAACGCGGGCGAACCGGTCGCCGTCGTACAAATCGAGTCCGCGCCTCCAGCCGCCCCGCCCAAGTCGCAAAATCTCGACCTGCCGCCCGGCTTCGGCGTAACCGGCCCGGTCACCGCGCCGGCAGCGCCACCGCTCGCGGCCCCGCCAGGCACGACCATGATCCCGGCGCCCGGCGGAGTTCCCGGCCCTGGCGGCTCTTTGGAGCAACCCGAGCGGCACGGTGAGGCCGAAGGGCCCCAGCCCGCCGCGCAAAAGGTCGCCGCGGCGGATTTGACGGCCGGCATCGATACGACCGGATCTGCTCCGCTTTCGGACGTACCCGTACCGGCGCTGGTGGAAGACTCGCAATACGGACCGCTGCCGAAGATTGCCGAGGATGGCCGGCGCCCGGCCGAGGTCTATGCGCGGCCTTCGCGCTACGGTGAGGTCACCGGCGGCCCGCCCCGGGTGGCGGTGCTGGTCACCGGGCTTGGCGTTCCGGGGGCCGCCGACGTCGATGTGATCAAAGGCCTCCCGCCGCCAGTAAGCATCGCCTACGGCGCCTACGGGCGCAGCCTCCAGGAGTGGGTGACCAAAGCCCGCGCCGAGGGCCACGAGGTTCTCCTCGCGATCCCCCTGGAGCCTAAAGACTACCCGGCCGAAGACCCCGGCCCCCACGTTCTCCTCACCACCCTCCCGACAGACGAAAACCTCAAGCGGCTTCAGTGGCTGATGTCGCGCTACACCGGCTATGTGGGCGTGATCAACCACATGGGCGCCAAGTTCGAGGTGACGCAGGCCTCGCTCCGGCCGGTGCTCGAAGAAGTGAAGCGCCGCGGCCTGCTCTATCTGGATGACGGCAGCGTCGAAGGGTCGGTCGCAGGTCAGGTCGCCAAGGACGTCGGCCTCGAATATTCGGTGGCCCAAGTCCAGCTCGACGCGGCACAGATGGCCAAGGACCTGGCGGCGCTCGAGGCCGCGGCCAAGATGCAAGGCGCCGCCATCGGCGTCGCCAAGGCCGAGCCCGCCACGGCCAAGAAGATCGCCGAATGGGCCGATTCGCTCGAAGCCAAAGGCCTGGTGCTCGTACCGGTCAGCGCCGCCATGCGCTTGCAGCGGCAGAGCTGACCGCCTCCCGTGACAATCCCGTCCCAACTGCCCTATCGGCCATGCGCGGGCGTGATGCTGCTCAACGCGCAAGGCTTGGTGTTCGTGGGCCGCCGCGCCGAGCGCAAAGGCGCCTCGGAAGGCGAGGGCCAATGGTGGCAGATGCCCCAAGGCGGCATGGAAGAGGGCGAGTCGCCAGAGGAATCCGCGCGCCGCGAGCTCAGGGAGGAGACCGGCGTGCGGAGTGCGCGTTTCCTCGCGCAGACGAGGGACTGGCTCTACTACGACCTGCCGCGCGAGCTTGTCGGGGTCGCCTGGAAAGGCCGGTATCGCGGCCAGAAGCAGATGTGGTTGGCCGCGCGCTTCGAGGGTCCGGAGAGCGAGATCGATCTCGGGCCGCATCCGGGCCACAAGGCCGAGTTCGATGCCTGGCGGTGGGTACCGGCCGCGGAGCTGCCCGACCTCGTCGTGCCGTTCAAGCGCGAGGTCTATGCCCGGGTGGTGGCGGAGTTCGCCCCCTTCCTCGCGCAGAGCTGACTTTTAGCCTTCCAGGACTAGAGATTGAGCGTTGCCTGGACCTGGCGAAGATGGTCGAGCTTGGTCTGCGCCCGATCCGCGGCCTCGCCGGTCAGGTCGGTGACGTCTTCCTCGGCGTCCTTGATGGCTTGGGCCAGTTGCTCCGCCTTCAGCTCGTCGAGGTCGATGGCCGTCTCGGCGAGGACGGTGAGGCCGGCCGGATTGACCTCGGCAAAGCCGCCGCGGATGAAGAAGCGCTGACTCTTGCCGCCGGGAAAGCCGATGTCGAGCAGGCCCGGGCGCAGCGTGGTGAGCACGGGCGCATGCTTGGCGAGCACGGTCATGTCGCCCTCGGCGCCCGGCACCAGCACCTGCTCCACGTCGCCCGAGACGAGAAGCCGCTCCGGCGATACCAGCTCGAATTTGAAAGGCTCAGGCATCAGGCGGCCTCAGCAAGCTTCTCGGCCTTGGCCATGGCCTCCTCGATGGTGCCGACCATGTAGAACGCTTGCTCAGGCAGGTGGTCGTATTCGCCCTCGCATAGGCCCTTGAAGCCCTTGATGGTGTCGGCGAGGTCGACGAACACGCCGGGCGAGCCGGTGAACACCTCGGCGACGTGGAAGGGCTGGGACAGGAAGCGCTCGATCTTGCGGGCGCGGGCCACGGTGATCTTGTCCTCTTCCGACAGCTCGTCCATGCCGAGAATGGCGATGATGTCCTGGAGCGCCTTGTAGCGTTGCAGGATCTCCTGCACGCGGCGGGCGACCGCGTAGTGCTCCTCGCCGACGATGCGCGGGTCGAGCATGCGCGAGGTGGAGTCGAGCGGGTCCACGGCCGGATAGATGCCCTTCTCGGCGATGGAGCGCGACAGCACGGTGGTCGCATCCAAATGCGCGAAGGACGTCGCCGGCGCCGGGTCGGTCAGGTCGTCGGCCGGCACGTAAATGGCCTGCACCGACGTGATCGAGCCCTTCTGGGTCGTGGTGATGCGCTCTTGCAGCGCGCCCATGTCGGTGGCGAGCGTCGGCTGATAGCCCACGGCCGAGGGGATACGGCCGAGAAGCGCCGATACCTCGGAGCCCGCCTGGGTGAAGCGGAAGATGTTGTCGACGAAGAACAGCACGTCCATGCCCTGGTCGCGGAAATACTCGGCGACGGTGAGGCCGGACAGGCCGACACGGGCGCGGGCGCCGGGCGGCTCGTTCATCTGGCCGTACACCAGGGCGCATTTGGAGCCCTCGACCGAGCCCTTCTTCGGGTCCTTGTTCACCCCCGATTCGATCATCTCGTGGTAGAGGTCGTTGCCCTCGCGGGTGCGCTCGCCCACGCCGGCGAACACGGAGTAACCGCCGTGCGCCTTGGCGACGTTGTTGATCAGCTCCATGATGAGCACGGTCTTGCCCACGCCGGCGCCGCCGAACAGGCCGATCTTGCCGCCCTTGGAGTAGGGCGCGAGCAGGTCCACGACCTTGATGCCCGTGACAAGGATCTCAGACTCCGTCGACTGGTCGACGTAAGAGGGGGCTGGCGCATGGATCGGCCGCCTTTCCTCGGTCTTGATGGGACCCGCCTCGTCCACGGCTTCGCCGACCACGTTCATGATGCGGCCAAGCGTCTTTTCGCCCACCGGCACGGCGATCGGCTCGCCGGTGTCGACCACGTCCTGGCCGCGCACCAAGCCTTCGGTCGAGTCCATGGCGATGGTGCGCACGGTGTTCTCGCCGAGATGCTGAGCCACCTCAAGCACGAGGCGCGTGCCATGATTGTCGGTCTCCAGCGCGTTCAGGATCTGCGGCAGGTTATCATCGAACTGCACGTCGACGACGGCGCCGGTCACTTGGCGGATATGGCCTTTGGCACCCTTGCCTTCGGCGATACGCTTCTCTTGCTTCTTGGTCTCAGCAACCACTGGTTTCTTTGCCATCGGTACGTTCCTTTGGTGACTAGAGCGCCTCGGCGCCGGAGATGATCTCGATCAGCTCCTTGGTGATCTGCGCCTGGCGGGTACGGTTGTAGTTGAGCGTCAGCTTGCCGATCATGTCGCCGGCGTTACGGGTGGCGCTATCCATGGCGCTCATGCGCGCGCCCTGCTCGGAGGCCGCGTTCTCGAGCAGCGCCTTGAAGACCTGCACAGTGATGTTGAGCGGCAGAAGCTCGGTGAGGATCTCGGCCTCGTCGGGCTCGTATTCGTAGACGGCGCCGCCGAGGTCCACGCCGTTGCTTTCCGTGGGGATAGAGGCCGGGATAACCTGCTGTGCCGTCGGGATCTGGCTGATCACCGACTTGAAGCGCGAGAAGAACAGCGTGGCGACGTCGAAGGCGCCTTCGGCGAACAGGCCGAGCACCTTCTCCGAAACCTGCTCGGCATGCTCGAAGGTGAGCTGGCGGACGCCGCGGAACTCGATCGTGTCGATGATGAGGTCCTTGAACTGGCGGCGGAGCTGATCCAAGCCCTTCTTGCCGACACAGATGATCTTCACCTCCTTGCCTTGGCTGCGGAGCCGTATGATGTGCTCGCGCGCGAGGCGCACGATGGAGGAGTTGAAGGCGCCGCACAGGCCGCGCTCGGCGGTGCAGACAATGAGAAGATGGACGTCGTCCTTGCCGGTGCCGACCATCAGCGGCGGGCCGCCCTCACGACCTTCCAGGGCCGTGGCGAGGTTGGAAAGCACCGATTCCATCCGCTCCGCATAAGGTCTCGCGGCCTCGGCTGCAGTCTGGGCGCGCCGAAGCTTCGCCGCGGCCACCATCTGCATGGCCTTGGTGATCTTCTGGGTCGCCTTGACCGAGGCGATGCGGTTGCGGAGCTCCTTCAGCGACGCCATGGATCAGCTCACGCGAAGGCCTTGGCGAACTTGTCGACAGCGTCCTTCAGCTTCGCACCCGTCTCGTCGGTGATCTGCTTCTTGTCGCGGATATCGTCGAGAATGTCCTGATGCTCGGCGTGCATGTAACGAAGCAGCTCTTCCTCGAAGCGGCCGACCTCGGGGACCTTGATGGCATCGAGATAGCCGTTCACGCCGGCATAGATCGAGATCACCTGCTCCTCGACCTTCATGGGCGAGAACTGGGGCTGCTTCAGAAGCTCGGTGAGGCGCGCGCCACGGTTCAGCAGGCGCTGGGTGGTGGCGTCGAGGTCGGAGCCGAACTGGGCGAAGGACGCCATCTCGCGATACTGGGCGAGCTCGCCCTTAATCTTGCCGGCGACCTGCTTCATGGCCTTCACCTGAGCGGCGGAGCCCACGCGCGACACCGACAGACCGACGTTCACCGCGGGCCGGATGCCCTGATAGAACAAGTCCGTCTCGAGGAAGATCTGGCCGTCGGTGATGGAGATCACGTTGGTCGGGATGTAGGCCGACACGTCGTTGGCCTGCGTCTCGATCACCGGCAGCGCGGTGAGCGAGCCAGAGCCGTTGTCCTTGTTCAGCTTGGCCGCGCGCTCCAGGAGCCGCGAGTGGAGATAGAACACGTCGCCCGGATAGGCCTCGCGTCCCGGAGGACGGCGGAGCAGCAGCGACATCTGGCGGTAGGCCACGGCCTGCTTGGAAAGATCGTCATAGCAGACGAGCGCATGCATGCCGTTGTCGCGGAAATACTCGCCCATGGCGCAGCCGGCGAACGGGGCCAGGAACTGCATGGGCGCCGGGTCGGATGCCGTGGCTGCGACCACGATGGAGTAGGGCAACGCGCCGTTGTCTTCCAGCACCTTCACGAACTGGGCGACGGTCGAGCGCTTCTGGCCGATGGCGACATAGATGCAGTAAAGCTTGGCGCTCTCGTCATTCCCCTCGTTGATGGGTTTCTGATTGAGGATGGTGTCGAGGATGATCGCGGTCTTGCCGGTCTGGCGGTCGCCAATGATGAGCTCGCGCTGGCCGCGGCCGATGGGGATGAGCGCGTCGATGGCCTTCAAGCCCGTCTGCATCGGCTCATGCACCGACTGACGGGGAATGATGCCCGGCGCCTTCACGTCCACGCGGCGCATCTCGTCGCTCTCGATCGGGCCCTTGCCGTCGATCGGGTTGCCGAGCGCATCCACAACGCGGCCGAGCAGTCCCTTGCCCACCGGCACCTCCACGATGGCGCCGGTGCGCTTGACAATGTCGCCTTCCCCGATGTTGCGGTCGTCGCCGAAGATCACGATGCCGACATTGTCGACCTCGAGGTTCAGCGCCATGCCGCGCGTGCCGTCGGCGAACTCGACCATCTCGCCGGCCTGGACCTTGTCGAGGCCATAGACGCGGGCGATGCCGTCACCGACGGACAGCACCTGGCCGACTTCGGCGACTTCGGCTTCCTGCCCGAAATTCTTGATTTGCTCCTTGAGGATCGCGGAGATCTCGGCGGCCCTGATATCCATTAGCCAACCTCTTTCATGGCGTGCTTGAGACTGTTGAGTTTGGTGCGAAGCGAGGTGTCGATCATGCGGCTGCCCACTTTGACCATGAGGCCGCCGATGAGGCTCGGGTCGACGCGCTGATCCAGCATGACGTCCTTGCCGAGCGCAGCTTTCAACGCCTGCTTCAGCGCGGTGATTTGTGCTTCGGTGAGTTTCGACGCCGCGGTGACCGTGGCGCTCGTCTCGCCCCGCTGGGCTGCGAGCATGGCGCGGAAGGCGCGGATCATGTCGGGGGTGGCGAACAGGCGGCGGTTCTTGGAGACGAGGAGAAGGAAGTTCTTGGTGAGGCCTTCGATCTTGAGCTCGTCGAGAATGGCGGCGAGCGCCCGGCCTTGCTCCTCGGCGGAGAACACGGGGCTTTTCACCAGCCTGGCCAAGTCCTCTACCGCGTCGAGGGCCTCGCCGAAGCGGTTGAGGTCGGCCTCGATCTGCTCCAGCGCCTTCTCCTCGAGCCCGAGCTCGAACAAGGCGGTGGCGTAGCGGCCTGCAACGCCCGATACGATATGATCCTCGCCTGCCACTTCGAAAAACGCCTCTTGCTCAGGGGCGAGCGCTCGGAGAAGCCGTCCCACCCTCGGACCCCGGAAAATGCTGGGATTAGAGCCTCCGCGTCAACGGGAGATACCCCGAAAACGGTCCCCTGGAAACTCCGCGGAGCCTGTAACACAGGGGCGAAGGGGGCGCAATAACCGCCAGCTTCGTTCGCCGACATGTCGCGCCGATGAATGTCAGACTCTGCTTAAGATATATCTTGCGATAGTACGAACAACGGCGTATCGTAAGATATAACTAGAAGGAGAAGAACATGCATCGCATGAGACATCACGAAGGTCCCATCGAAGGCTTATGGGCCGCGGCGCGTTCAGGGCGCTTCGGCAGAGGTCCCGGTTGGGGACCTGGGCGGGGCGGCGGCGGAAGCGACTGGTTCCGCATCGGCCGCATGCTGGCGCAAGGCGACCTCAAGCTGCTTGCGCTCGCGCTGATCGCCGAGCAGCCGCGCCACGGCTACGAGATCATCAAGCTGATCGAGGAGAAGACGAGCGGCTGCTACAGCCCAAGCCCGGGCGTGGTCTATCCGACCCTGACCTTCCTCGAAGAGGCGGGCTACGTCACCTCGGAGAGCGAGGGGGCCAAGAAGCGCTACACCATCACCGAGGACGGCAAGAGCTACCTCAAGGACAACCGCGACATCGCCGACATGGTGCTGGAGCGGCTGGAGGGCATCGGCAAGAAGCTCGCGCGCCGGCGCCGGGCCTATGAGCGCCGCGAGGCGGAAGAGGCCAGCGTGCCGCAGCTTGTGGGCGCCGCGTTGGACAATCTCCGCGGCGCCGCAGCGAAGCGCCTCGAGGCCGACGATGAGGCGGGCGATGCCGAGACCCGCATCGTCGAGATTCTGGCCCGCGCCGCGCAAGACATCCGCAACGCGTGATAGAAAAGTCGTGGCACGCAATGCGGTGTCGGGATAATCGTTTCCGCGTGCTTGAGGGAGTGCGGGACGGGAGAGCGCATGGCTACGGCAAAGGCGCAGGAGCCTAAGCTTCCGCCGCTATGGGAGCGGCTCAACGATGAGATCGCGTGGTACGACCGCAAGGCTTCGAAGGCTCAGCGGTCGTACAAGGCGGCCAAGATCACCATCATCGTGCTGGCGCTGGCCCTGCCGGTGATCGCCGAATATGGCGAGATCCCCGGCTTTCACGATTCCCGCGCGCTGCTCGTGGCCATCGCCGCGGGCGGCATCCTGCTCTTGGAAGGCCTGCAGCAGGTCAACAAGTGGCAGGAGAACTGGATCCTCTACCGCTCCACCTGCGAGAACTTGCGCAACGAGCGGCATCTCTTCTTCGAGAAGGCCGGCCCTTACGCCAATCTCAAGCCGCACGAGGCGCAGCGCCTGCTGGCGGAGCGGATGGGAACGATGACGACGGCCGAGCACGCCAGATGGATCCAAACCCGGCACCAAAAGGGCGAGACGACCCTGGGCTAGGGGCCCTGGTCCCTCACAAGAAACTGTAAGGGTCGACGTCGACGGTGAGGCGGATATCGCCGCGCGCCTTCGGCACCTCGCTCAGCCAGAGCCGCAAATAGGCCTGGAGATCGGCCTCGCGGGCGGCCTTCACGAGAAGCCGGTAGCGGTAGCGCCCGCGGATCACCGACAGCGGCGCCTCGGCGGGGCCGAGCACCTGGATCTTTTCCGCTTGGGGGGCGTGGCGCGCCACCTCCCTTGCATAGGCTTCGGCGTGAGCCCGGTCGCCGGCGGTGACGAGGATCGCGGCGAGGCGGCCGAAGGGCGGCATGCCGGCTTCGCGGCGGGCGGCGATCTCGCGCTCGTAAAAGGTGTCGCGGTCGCCCGAGACGAGCGCCGCGATCACCGGATGCTCCGGCATATAGGTCTGGATCAGGCCGCGGCCTTTGATGGCGTCGCGGCCGGCGCGCCCCGTGACCTGGCTCATGAGCTGGAAGGTGCGCTCGGCGGCGCGGGGGTCGCCTTGGGCGAGGCCGAGATCCCCATCGACCACGCCGACCAGGGCCAGCCCCGGGAAGTGGTGGCCTTTGGCCACGAGCTGCGTGCCGATGATCACGTCGACCTCGCGGGCCTCGATCTCGCGAAGCGTCTCGCGCAAGTCGGTGATGGACGGCGTGAGATCGCTCGACAGCAGCACGCGGCGGGACTCGGGGAACAGATCGGCCACCTCCTCGGCGATGCGCTCGATGCCGGGGCCGCAAGCGACGAGCGATTCCTCGGCGCCGCAGCTCGGACATTCGTGCGGGATGGGGATGAACTTGCCGCAATGGTGGCATTCGAGGCGCCGGCGGAAGCGGTGCTCGACCAGCCAGGCCGAGCAGTTGGGACATTCGAAGCGGAAGCCGCATTTGCGGCAGAGCGTCACCGGCGCATAACCGCGGCGATTGAGAAAGAGGAGCGCCTGCTCGCCGCGCCCGAGCGTTTCGCCAACCGCGTCGATCAGAACGGGCGAGAGCCAGCGCCCGCGCTCGGGCGGGCTCGCCCGCATGTCGATGGCTTGGATGGCCGGCAGGCCAGCCGCCTTGTAGCGGGTCGCGAGGCGGACGTGGCGGTAGCGGCCCCATTCGACATTGACCAGGCTTTCGATGGACGGCGTCGCCGAGCTCAACACGACGGGGAACCCAGTCCCCCCGCTATGATCCGCGCTATCCCGCGCCAAGACTTGCGCGTCCCGCGCCGAGATGCGCGCGAACCACCGCCATATCGCGCGCCTGATAGGCGACGCGGTCTTCCTGCTTGTAAGCCTGGTCGTGCTCCTCATCGACGACGATCAGACCGAGATCGGGAAAGGGCAGGAACAGGGCCGAGCGGGCGCCGACCACGAGCTTCGCCTTGTCTTCGGCGACGGCGCGCCAGACGCGGCCGCGCACCGACGGCGTCAGGCCTGAGTGCCACTCGGCGGGCTTGGCGCCGAAGCGCTCCTCGCAGCGGGCGATGAACTGGCCGGTGAGCGAGATCTCCGGCATGAGCACGAGCGCCTGGTGCCCGCGCTCCAAGCATTGCGCGATCGCCTCGAAATAGACCTCCGTCTTGCCGGAGCCGGTGACGCCGTCGAGCAGGGTCACGGCGAAGCCGTCGCTCGTGTTCTTCAAGAGCTCTTTCGCGGCTTCGGCCTGATCCTTGTTCAGCGTGGCGCGTTCGCGCGACGTGTCGAGCGGCATGGCGTGCCAGTCGGGCAGCGGCTCGGTCGACAGCGTGCCGGCATCGACCAGGCCGTCGATCACGCCCGCGCTGACGCCCGCCGCTTCGGCGAGGGCAGACTTCACCCAGATGAGCCCGTTCGTCGCCGCCTCGATCACCCGCGCGCGGGCCGGCGTGAAGCGGGCCGGCGCGGGTCCGGCGAGCCGCACGCCGTAGCGGGGCGCGGGCGGCTGGAAGGCTTGGCTGGCGCTCATCATCATGCGCAAGACCATGCCGGGCGAGGCGAGCGTGTAATTGGCGACCCAGTCGGCGAAGTCGAGCGAGACCGCGGGGAGCTTCGGCACGTCGTCGAGGATCGCGGCGATCTCGCGAAGTTTTTTTCGCTCGATTCGAGGCGGCGCTTCCCCTTCCGCACGCCGCCACACCGCGGCGAGATATTCGACCGGCCCGAGCGGCACGACGACGAACTCGCCCGGCTCCACGTGGTCGCCCTTCGGCACGAGGTAGTCGTATGGCGCGGGCAGGGCGAGCGGCAGCAGGACGGGCACTGTCTCCGGTGCCGGCTTGCTTTGGGTCGGCTTGGTCTTGGTCGAGGACATCGTGGTGGAAGACTTGGCCAGGGCGCGCTCTTCGAGGTTAAGCGGGGGTTAACGACTCACCGATCCATAGTAGCCTCTCGTGAGCAAAGTCGAGGGCGGCATGGCGGCCAAGGCCAAGGCTAGGAAGGCGCAAGCGATCGGGGCCGCGCCGGACGTGGACCGGGCGGTCAATGCCTGGTTCGTGTACCTCATGACCGAGCGCCAGCTCGCCGCCCACACGATCGAGGCCTATCGGCGCGACCTCGGCCAGTTCTTGCGCTTCCTCGCCGGCCATTGCGGGCGCCGGCCGGACCTCAAATTGCTGCTCTCGCTCTCGGCGCGTGACGTGCGCGCGTTCCTCGCCGCGCGCCGGGCGGAAGGCGTGGGCAGCCGGAGCCTGTCGCGCACTTTAAGCGCGCTCCGCATGTTCTACCGCTTCCTCGAGCGGCGGGGCTTGGGCAAGAACGATGCGATCCGCGCCGTGTCGCTGCCGAAGCTGCCGCATTCGGTGCCGAAGCCGCTCACCGCGCCGAAGGCCACCGCGCTCGTGGACGGCGCCGACATCGCCGACCCGGACGCGCCGGAATGGATTCTCGCGCGCGACACCGCCGTGCTGACCCTGCTCTACGGTTCGGGCTTGCGCATCTCGGAGGCCTTGTCGCTGCGCGTGAAGGATGCGCCGATCAAGGGCCGCGACATGCTGCGGGTGACCGGCAAGGGCAACAAGACGCGCGTGGTGCCGGTGCTGCCGATCACGCGGCAAGCGATCGAGCGCTATCTCAAGCTCTGCCCCGCCAAGCTCGCATCCGACGATCCGCTGTTCATCGGGGCGCGCGGCAAGCAGCTCTCGCCCCGCATCATCCAGCTCCGCATGGCAAGAGCCCGCGCCGCGCTCGGCCTGCCGGACACGGCGACGCCGCATGCGCTGCGGCACTCCTTCGCCACGCATTTGCTGGGGGCCGGCGCCGACCTGCGGGCGATCCAGGAACTGCTCGGCCATGCCAGCCTCTCGACCACCCAGGGCTATACCGAGGTCGACCGGGCGCATCTGCTCAAGGCCTACGAAAGCGCCCATCCCAGGGCCTGACCGCCAAATAGGCTTATCTCCCCGCTAAGCATTTTCCCAGATTTCCGGGCGTTTTCGCCACATCCCCATTGCGGTACTGACCGGTCAGTCATATCTGTGGAGGGCAATCGGGAGGGTATGCGCCATGGCCCAGGCGAAGAGCGAGAAGCGACAGGCGGACGCCCCGCGCCGCCGCGAGCGGAAGGACGATCGTCCGCAGGAGATCGTGGCCGCCGCCTTCGAGGAGTTCGCGGCAAAGGGTTATGCCGGGACGCGGCTCGAGGACGTGGCGGCGCGCGCCCGCGTCTCCAAGGGCCTGCCCTATCTCTACTTCAAGACCAAGGAAGAGCTGTTCAAGGCGGTCATCCGCAGCGTCATCACCTCGCATTTCGACGTGATCCGCGGGCAGATGGAGACAACCGAGCTTTCGGTCGAGGACTTCCTCAAAGGTCCGTTCCTCGGCTTCATCCAGGAGCTCGTGTGCTCGAAGCGCGTGTTCATCGTGCGGCTCCTGATCGCCGAAGGCCACAAGCATCCCGAGCTGACGAAGTTCTATTTCGACACGGTGGTGTCGCGCGGACTTGAGACGCTGAGAGGGCTGATCGACCGGGGCGTGGCCCGCGGCGAGTTTCGCGAGACGCGTTTGCGCGAGTTTCCCCAGCTGCTCATCGCGCCGATGCTCATGGCGGTCATCTGGCGGGCGCTGTTCGAGCGGCATCATCACCTCGATACCGACGCGATGCTCAAGACCCATATCGATCTCATCGTCGACGCCATCAAAGCGCCCGACGGCAAGGATGGTGCTCGATGAAGCGTACCGCGTTCCTCGTCATCGGCCTCATCGTCGCGACCGTGGCCGGGTTGGTGTGGTTCACCTATCCGGTCAACGAGAACCCGGTGGTGCCCGGCTATATGGAGGCCGACCTCGTGCTGGTGGGCTCCGAGCAGGGCGGCCGCATTGCCACGCTCGACGTGCAGGAAGGCGATCAGGTGAAGACCGGAGACCCGATCTTCACGCTGGAGAGCTCCGAGCAGGAGGCGGCGGTCGCCGCGGCCAAGGCCCGCGTGACGGAAGCGGAAGCCCGCCTCGCCGACGCCGAGGCTGAGATGCAGAGGCCGCGGGAGATCGAGGTCCTGCAGGCGACGCTCACCCGTACGCAAGCCATGCTGAAGCAGTCCCAACTGAACCTGAACCGCGTGCAGGCGCTCTACGACAAAGGCTGGGTGGCCAAGGCGCAGCTCGATGACGCCGTGGCGCAGCACGACAGCAACCAGGCCGCTGTAGCGGAGGCGGAACGGCGCATCGCGGCGGCGCAGCTCCCCAACCGGTCGGGCATCATCGAGGCGGCTGCCGCGTCGGTCACCGAGGCGAAGCACGCGCTCGACGAGGCCGAGAAGAATCTCGCCAAGCGTCAGGTCTATGCGCCGGCGAACGGGTCGATCGAGGAGGTCTATTTCCGCCCAGGCGAGGTGGTCACCGCCGGCCAAGGCGTCGTGGCGCTGTTGCCGCCCGGCAATCTCAAGGCCCGCTTCTTCGTCTCCGAGCCGGATCGCGCCAAGCTCCGCGTCGGCCAGACCGTCAAGATCTCCTGCGACGGCTGTCCGCCGGGCCTTACGGGCAAGATCAACTTCATCGCCCGGGACGCCGAGTTCACGCCGCCCGTCATCTTCTCCGAGGAGCAGCGCAAGAAGCTCGTGTTTCTTGTCGAGGCGCGGCCGCAAGAGGCGACCGCCGAGCTCACGGCCGGGCAGCCGATCACGGTGACGCTCGAATTGAGCGAGCAATTGGTGCGGCGATGAAGGAGATCGCCATCGACGTGCACGGCCTCACCAAGAGCTTCGACGGCCACGTCGTGGTGCGCGATCTGAGCCTGAAAGTGCCGAAGGGCGAGATCTACGGCTTTCTCGGGCCGAACGGCAGCGGCAAGACCACCACGCTCCGCATGCTGTGCGGGCTGCTGACGCCCGATTCGGGCGACGGCACCTGTCTCGGCTACGACATCCTCACCCAGCAGGACGAGATCAAGCGCCATGTGGGTTACATGACGCAGCGCTTCAGCCTCTACCAGGACCTGTCGATCCGCGAGAATCTCGAATTCGTGGCGCGGGTCTACGGCGTGCCCCATCCGCGCCAGGCGGCCAAGGAGGCGATCGACCGGCTCGGGCTGTCGGGCCGTTCCGAGCAGCTGGCGGGCGAACTGTCCGGCGGCTGGAAGCAGCGGCTGGCGCTCGGCGCCTGCATCCTGCCGAACCCGCAGCTCCTTCTGCTGGACGAGCCGACGGCCGGCGTCGATCCCAAGGCGCGGCGCGAGTTCTGGGACGAAATCCACGGGCTCGCGGCGGAAGGCATCACGGTGCTCGTCTCCACCCACTACATGGACGAGGCGGAGCGCTGCCACGAGCTCGCCTATATCGCCTTCGGCGAGTTGCTGGCGAAAGGCACGGCGGCGCAGGTGGTCGCCGACTCTGGCTTGAGCACGTGGATCGTGCGAGGCCCCAATCTGCACGAGCTCGTGCTCGAGCTTCAGCACCGCAAAGGCATCGACATGGTCGCGCCGTTCGGCGCCGAGCTGCACGTGTCGGGCCGTGACGCCCGCGCGCTCGATGCGGCCATCAAAGAGGCCAAGAAGGAAGACGGCGCGCATCGCTGGACGCGGGGCGAGCCGAGCCTCGAGGACGTGTTCATCATCCTCATGGACAAGACCAAGGACAATTTCGCGGCATGAGCGCGGCGGCCTACAAGCGGGCGACTCCGGCGCGCGGCGATCCCGGATCGTTCAAGCGCATGTGGGCCATGATGGTGAAGGAGTTCGTGCAGATGCGGCGCGACCGCATGACCTTCGCCACCATGATCTTCATCCCCATCCTCCAGCTCGTGCTGTTCGGCTACGCCATCAATACCGACCCCAAGCATCTGCCGACGGCGGTGCTCACCCGCGACGACGGCCCGCTCACCCGCGCGGTGCTCGCGGCGATGAAGAACAGCGATTATTTCCAGTTCGTCCGCCAAGTGCGCGATCCGGCCGAAATCGACCGGATGCTCGCTTCCGGCGAAGTGCAGTTCGCCGTGGAAGTCCCGGCGAGCTTCGAGCGCGACATACGCCGGGGTGACCGGCCGCAGCTCCTGATCATTGCCGACGCGACCGATCCCGTCGCGACCGGCACGGCGATCTCCGCGGTGCAGGGGCTGGTCGACACCGCGCTCAAGCGCGAGCTGCGCGGGCCCGACGATTCCATCGAGGCGAGGGCGCCGCCGTTCAAGCTCACGATTCAGAGGCGCTACAACCCCGAAGGCCTCACCCAATACAATATCGTGCCCGGGCTGCTCGGCGTGGTGCTGACCATGACGATGATGATGTTCACCGCGCTCGCCGTGACGCGCGAGATCGAGCGGGGCACGATGGAGAGCCTGCTCGCCATGCCGATCAAGCCGGTCGAGATCATGATCGGCAAGATCGCGCCGTTCGTGCTGGTCGGCTTCGTGCAGATGACCATCATCATCGCCGCGGCACATCTCGTGTTCGGGGTGCCGATCCTCGGCAGCGTGTGGCTACTGGTGGCGCTCGCCACGCTGTTCGCGGCGGCGAACCTCGCCGTGGGCTATACGTTCTCGACCGTCGCCGAGAACCAGTTGCAGGCAGTGCAGATGACGTTCTTCTTCTTCCTGCCGAACATTCTCCTGTCGGGATTCATGTTTCCGTTCCGCGGCATGCCGCGCTGGGCGCAATGGATCGGCGAGATCCTGCCGCTTACCCACTTCATGCGCATCGTGCGCGGCATCATGCTCAAGGGGAACGGCTTCGCTGAGATGCGGATCGACGTGCTGGCGCTCGTGATCTTCCTGGTCGCGGCCATGGGGCTCGCGCTGTTGCGCTTCCGCCGTACGCTCGACTAGGGGTCCGCATCGCCGGTACGCCTTCCCCGCTGCGTGTGGCGCGCCAAGATCGCCGCCATGACGCCGCAATTGGGGAGCACAAAAACTATCCTCAACCGAGTGGAATTAGCGAGCCGCTCAGTTGTTCAACAGAAGCGGGCGCCTTCCACTTGGTCTCCGCTTGCAAACCTGACGGGATTTACGCGACGAGAACCGGGGCTAAATGCCCGACTAATCCAATCTCGCCTGCTCTTGAGTAACCGCCGCGAGTTGATACTCGCTCACGTCCAGGAGTTAAGCTCATGAAGTCCAAGAATACTTCGTCGCGCCGCGACGTCTTACGCACTTTCGTCGTCTCCGCCCTCCTTTCTGCCGCACCACTCTCCATGCTCGAGGCGGCAACCAGCAATGGCGAGCCCGCTTACATCACGCTTGCTGACGGCTCGCGTCTGGTGATCAAGAAAGTCGGGGACAAGCAGTTCACGGCGACCCGGGAGCAGGGCGGCAAAGTCGTCGATGAAAAGCCGACCGGATCGTTCAAGGGCTTGGACGGCCAAGAGGTGGTTCTCGATCAGGGCAAGGTGATGGACGTGAAGTCCATGGGCGCGCGCGACGCCGCCAACTGGTTCGCGGCGTTTTGGAAGTAGCCGGTCTTCCAAGCCAAGCCGTCAATCATATCGGGTGACGCAAGGCGAAGGTCGCGATGACTGCTCTCATCGAAGGTTCGCACATGCGCGGAGGCTTTCAGGTCGAGCCCGCGCGCGAATGGGTGATCAAGGCCTCGAAGTTCTGCAACCTTCGCTGCAAGTACTGCTACGAGTGGAACGAGCTTGGTGACCGTGAGCGGATGAGCCTGCCGCTGTGGTCGAAGATCCTCCTCACCATCCGAGAATTGAACGAGCGCACCGAGCGGGCGACCGGCCGGGCGCCGACCGATATCATCGTGTGGCACGGCGGCGAGCCGACGGCGCTGCCGCTTTCTTATCTCGAAGACGTCATGCGTCTTCAGCGCGAGACGTTCCCCCGCGAATGGTTCGAAAGCGGGCGGATCAAGAACCGGCTTCAGACCAATCTTTACGCCCTGTCGGATGAGAAGCTGGAATTTCTCAAGCGCAACGATATCGGCATCGGGGTTTCCTTCGACATCATCCCGGGCGCTCGGCTCAATACGCGCGGTGGTCCCACCGAGGCGCGGGTGCTTGCCAATGTACGGCGGCTTGAGGCGCACGGCATCACGCCGCGGTTCCTCGTCGTCATCGCCGCCCATACGGTGCAGTCAATCGACCAGGTCTATGAGTTTCTGCGCGACCGGGGGCAGCCGTGCCGCCTGCTGCCGCTGTTCGACGGGCCCGACGAGCGCCCGCTCGACGGCGTGGCGGCGGATCGTGAGGCCATCAATTCAGCCCTGACGCATATGTTCCGGCGCTGGTTCGAGGACGGCTGTCCATTTTCGGTTCGCCTGTTCGATGAGTACCTGACGGTCGTTATTCTCAAGATGCTCGGTCTGACGCGCGGGTTTCGCTATGACCGCCGCGTCATGGGCGACAAGATCCTCGTGGTCAATCTCGATGGGCGCCTCTACCAGCCGTGCACCGATTATGCCGATGGGTTTGCTCTCGGAGATCTCAGCACCCAGAGCCTCGATGAGGTTTTCGCCTCCGCGTCCTATGCGGAGAGCCTCATCCGGGACGACGAGACGCGGTGCGCCGTCTGCGAGCCATGCGAGTATTTTGGCGCCTGCGGCGCGAAAGAGATGTTCATGGTGAATGACGGCGGTCCGCGCGAGGGCCGCTGTGTGACGGCGCAGCCGCTCTTCCGGGCGATCGAGCGCTACCTCATCGCGCAAGGCTTCGATGCGCGCGCCCTCACCACATATGTGCCGAACGCGCTGAGCGAGCTCGGCTATTCGCGGGCTGACGAGCCTGAGGGCCGGGCGGCGTAGCCTCCCCGGACGACTCCGGCCTCACATATGGATGGCGCGCTTGTCGACGGCGAGCGCCGCCTCCTTCACCGCCTCGTTCAAGGTCGGGTGGGCGTGGCAGGTGCGGGCAAGGTCCTCGGCGGAGCCGCCGAACTCCATGAGGACGGCGGCCTCGGCGATCATGGTGCCGGCGTCGGCGCCGATGATGTGCACGCCGAGCACGCGGTCGGTCGTCTCGTCGGCGAGGATCTTCACGAAGCCGTCCGTGGTGCGGTTGACCTTGGCGCGGCCATTGGCGGTGAAGGGGAATTTGCCGACCTTGTAATGGACGCCTTCCTCTTTGAGCTGCTCCTCGGTCTTGCCGACGCTCGCCACTTCCGGCGCGGTGTAGACCACCGACGGGATCACGTCGTAGTTCACGTGGCCGGCCTGGCCGGCGAGGATCTCGGCCACCGCCACGCCTTCCTCTTCGGCCTTGTGGGCGAGCATGGGCCCGGCGATCACGTCGCCGATGGCATAGATGCCGGGCACCGTGGTCTGGAAATTGTGGTCGACCACGATGCGGCCGCGGTTGTGGGTCTCGACGCCGATGTCGGCGAGGCCGAGCCCTTCGGTGTTGGGCACGCGGCCGACCGCCACGAGCACCACGTCACATTCCAAGGTCTCGGCCTTGCCGCCGTCGACCGGCTCGATCGCGAGGGTCACGCCCTTGCCTTTGGCGTCGACCTTGGTGACCTTGGCGCCGAGCTTGAAGGTGAGGCCCTGCTTCTCGAGGATGCGCTGAAGCTGCTTGGCGAGCTCGCCGTCGAGGCCGGGCGTGATGGTGTGCAGCATCTCGACCACGGTGACTTTCGCGCCCAGCCGCGACCACACCGAGCCGAGCTCGAGTCCGATATAGCCGCCGCCGATCACCACCATGCGCTTCGGCACGGTCGGGAGATCGAGCGCGCCGGTGGAGGAGACGATGCGCTTCTCGTCCACGTCGATGCCGGGCACATGCGCCACCTCGGAGCCGGTGGCGATGACGATGGCCTTGGTCTCCAAGGTCTCTTTCTTGCCCTTGTCGTTCGTGACCTCGACGGTCTCGGCGTCCACGATGCGGCCCGTGCCGTGATAGGTGTCGATCTTGTTCTTCTTCAGAAGGAAGGCGACGCCGTCGACATTGCCCTTCACGCCGGAATCCTTGAAGGCGAGCATGGCGGCGAGATCGAGCTCCGGCTTCACCTTGATGCCCATGCCGGCGAAGTCGTGCTCGGCCTCGGCATAGGCCTCGCTCGCATGCAGCAGCGCCTTGGACGGGATGCAGCCGACATTGAGGCAGGTGCCGCCAGGGGTGGCGCGCTTCTCAACCACGGCGACCTTCATGCCAAGCTGCGCGGCGCGGATGGCGCACACATAGCCGCCGGGGCCCGTACCGATGACGATCAGGTCGTATTGCGCCATGCCCTATCGTCTCACAGATCGAGCACGAGGCGCGCGGGATTTTCGAGCGACTCTTTGACGTTCACCAGGAAGGTGACCGCCTCTTTGCCGTCGACGACACGGTGGTCGTAGGAGAGCGCGAGATACATCATCGGCCGCGCCACGATCTGGCCGTCGCGCACGACGGGGCGCTCCTCGATGCGGTGCATGCCGAGAATGCCGGATTGCGGCGCGTTGAGGATCGGCGTCGACAGCAGCGAGCCGTAAATGCCGCCATTGGAGATGGTGAAGGTGCCGCCTTGCATGTCTTCCAGCGCCAGCTTGCCGTCGCGGGCGCGTGCGCCGAACGCGGCGATGGCGGCCTCGATCTCGGCGAGGCTCATCTGGTCGGCGTCACGCAGCACCGGCACGACGAGCCCGCGCTCGGTGCCGACGGCGACGCCGATGTGGTAGTAGTTCTTGTAGACGATGTCGTCGCCGTCGATCTCGGCGTTCACCGCCGGAATGTCCTTCAGCGCTTGCACGCACGCCTTCACGAAGAAGCCCATGAAGCCGAGCTTCACGCCGTGCTTCTTCTCGAAGGCGTCGCGATAGTCCTTCCGCATCTTCATGATCGCGCTCATGTCCACGTCGTTGAACGTGGTGAGCATGGCGGCGGTGTCCTGCGCCTCCTTGAGGCGCTTGGCGATGGTCTGGCGGAGCCGCGTCATGCGCACCCGCTCCTCGCGGGCCTCGTCGGACGGCGCGATCGGCGCGCGGGGCGGCGCGGATGGCTTGGGGCGCCGCTCGCGCAACAGCAGGGCTTCGGCGGCTTGCGCGGTGACGTCGCCCTTCATCACCTGGCCACGGCGGCCCGACCCCTTGATGTCGTTCGATTTCAGGCCGCTCTCGGCAAGGAGCTTGCGGGCCGCGGGCGAGGGCGGCATCTCCTCGGCGGTGATCTCCTCGCGGACCTGCGGCTCGCGCTCGAGCGTCTTCAGCTCGACCGCCGGCTTCGGTGCCGGCGCGGCAGGTTTGGCAGGCTTGGGCGCTTCCTTGGTCTCTTTGGGCTTGGCCTGTTTGGCCGGAGCCTTGGCGGGCTTGGCTCTTGCCGTCGCCGTCGGTGATGGCGCCGAGCAGAGCGCCGACGGCAACGGTGTCGCCGGGGTTCACTTTGATCTCCGACAGCACGCCCGAGACCGGCGCCGGCACCTCGACGGTGACCTTGTCGGTCTCGAGCTCGACCAGGGGCTCGTCGACGGAGACGGCGTCGCCCGCCTGCTTGAACCATTGGCCGACCGTCGCCTCGACAACGGACTCACCCAAGGCCGGCACGCGGATCTCTGTCGCCATTATCTGCCTCTGTTCCGCCTAGCTCAGCGCTTCGTCAAGGAAGGCCTTCAACTCGCGCAAATGCTTGCTCATCAATCCCGTCGCCGTGGCGGCCGAGCTCGGACGGCCAGCATAGCGCGGGCGCTTGTGCTTGGCACCGATATGATCGAGCACCCAGGACAGATTCGGCTCGATGAAGCTCCAGGCGCCCATGTTCTTCGGCTCCTCCTGGCACCACACCATCTCGGCGTCCGTGAAGCGCGACAGCTCCTGGATCAGCGCCCGGGCCGGGAAGGGGTAAAGCTGCTCGATGCGCAAGAGATAGATGTCGTTGACGCCCCGCCTCTCCCGCTCCTCGTAGAGGTCGTAATAGACCTTGCCCGAGCACAGCACCACGCGCTTGATCTGATCGTCGGGGACGAGCTCGATCGGCTCGTCCGGACTGCTCTGCGCGTCGTCCCACAAGAGGCGGTGGAAGCTCGATTCCGGACCAAACTGCTCGAGGGTCGATACCACCTTCTTGTGACGGAGCAGCGACTTCGGCGTCATGAGCACGAGGGGCTTGCGGAACTCGCGGTGGAGCTGGCGCCGCAGCACGTGGAAATAGTTCGCCGGCGTGGTGCAGTTGACCACCTGCCAATTGTCCTCGGCGCAGAGCTGGAGATAGCGCTCGAGCCTGGCGGAGGAATGCTCCGGCCCCTGGCCCTCATAGCCGTGGGGCAGCAGGAGCACGAGACCCGACATGCGCAGCCATTTGCGCTCGCCGGAGGAGATGAACTGGTCGATGACCACCTGCGCGCCGTTGGCGAAGTCGCCGAATTGCGCCTCCCACAGCACGAGCGCGTTGGGCTCGGCGAGGCTGTAGCCGTATTCGAAGCCGAGCACGGCCTCCTCGGAGAGCATCGAGTTGATGACCTCGAACTCCGCCTGGCCTTTGCTCAGGTGCTTGAGCGGCGTGTATTTCTTCTCGGTGACCTGGTCCATCAGCACCGAGTGGCGCTGGGAGAAGGTGCCGCGCTCGGAATCCTGGCCTGATAGCCGGACCTTGAATCCCTCGACCAGCAGCGTGCCGAAGGCGAGCGCCTCGGCGGTCGCCCAGTCGATGCCTTGGCCCTCGTCGATCATCTTGTGGCGCGCCGCCATGATGCGGGCGATGGTCTTGTGGGGCGTGAAGCTCTTGGGAATGGTCGTGAGCTTGTTGGCCCACTTGGCGCAGCACGTCGAGGTCGACGCCGGTCATGCCGCGGCGCGCGCCTTCGTCGGCAAAGCCGATGCCGGCCCATCTGCCGTCGAGCCAATCGGCGCGGTTCGGCCGGTAGGTCTCGCCGGCGAGGAACTCCTCCTCGAGATAGGCGCGGAACTGCGCCTGAAGACGCTCGACCTCCTCGGCTGTGAAGAGCCCTTCCTTGATCAGTCGGTCGGCATAGATCTCGACCACGCCGGGATGCTCGGCGATGCGCTGATACATCAGCGGCTGGGTGAAGGCCGGCTCGTCCGCCTCGTTATGGCCGTGCCGCCGGTAGCAGAACATGTCGATGACGACAGGCTTGCCGAAACGCTGGCGGAACTCGGTGGCGATCTTGGTGACGTGGACCACGGCTTCCGGATCGTCGCCGTTCACGTGGAAGATCGGTGCGTCGATCATCTTGGCGACGTCGGACGGGTAGGGAGATGAGCGGGAGAAGCGCGGCGCGGTGGTGAAGCCGATCTGATTGTTGACGATGAAGTGGATCGAGCCGCCGGTGCGGTGGCCGCGCAAGCCGGACAGACCGAGGCATTCGGCGACCACGCCTTGGCCGGCGAAGGCCGCGTCGCCGTGGAGCAGAAGCGGCAGCACCTCTTTGCGCTCCCGGTCCCCCATTTGATCCTGCTTGGCGCGGACCTTGCCAAGCACCACGGGATCGACGCTCTCAAGATGCGAGGGGTTGGCGGTGAGCGACAGGTGCACGCGGTTCTCGTCGAACTCGCGGTCGGACGAGGCGCCCAGGTGATATTTCACGTCACCCGAGCCTTCGACATCGTCGGGCTGGGCGGAGCCGCCGCGGAACTCGTTGAAGATGGCGCGGTAGGGCTTGGCCATGACGTTGGCGAGCACGTTGAGGCGCCCGCGGTGCGGCATGCCGATGACGATCTCGCGCACGCCGAGCTGGCCGCCGCGCTTGATGATCTGCTCGAGCGCCGGAACCATGGATTCGCCGCCGTCCAGGCCGAAGCGCTTGGTGCCGGTGTATTTGACGTTGAGGAAGCGCTCGGAGCCTTCCGCCTCGATGAGCTTGGTGAGGATGGCGCGTTTGCCTTGCTCCGTGAAGCGCACCTCCTTGTCCGCGCCCTCGATGCGCTCCTGGATCCAGGCGCGCTGCTCGGGGTCGGAGATGTGCATGTACTCGAAGCCGATCGGTCCGGCATAGGTCCGCTTCAGGATGTCGAGCACCTGGCGCAAGGTGGCGAACTCGTATCCGAAGGCGCCGCCGATATAGATGGGCCGGTCGTAGTCGTCCTTGGTGAAGCCGTACGTCTTGGGTTTTAGCTCGGGATGCTCGCGGCGCGAGACGAGTTCGAGCGGGTCGAGCTTGGCGATGAGATGGCCGCGGGTGCGGTAGGCGCGGATCAGCATGCGCGCGCCTAATGTGTCTTTCGCGGCGTCGACCGCCTGCTGCTGGGTCAACCCGCCGCGCGGTGCCGGAGCGGCGGGAGGCCTCGGCTTGCCGTCGCCCCAGGACGGCCCGCGCGCATCGGCAAGCACGTCGGCGGCATCGTCGCCGAGGCTTGCGAAGAAGCTCTGCCATTCGGGATCGAGCGAAGTGGGGTCTTGCTCGTAGCGGGCGTAAAGCTCCGCGAGATAGGTGGCGTTCGCGCCGTCGAGGAACGACGTGCGGGCAAACACGGCGTTCCGTTCGTGTCGTGTCATCGGACCAACCCTGCCGGTAAGTACTGAATCACCGGGGTGCCGGGCAATCAAGGCGAGCGTTAGGCGCCCGGCTCACCTTTCCTTGAAAATTCCTGCAAGGGTCGTTCCAAGGGCTGCAGGTGACGGCGAAACGACAATGCCGGCCGCCTCCATTGCCTCAATTTTACTCTTTGCGTCGCCTTTGCCGCCTGAGATGACGGCACCGGCATGGCCCATGCGGCGCCCGGGCGGCGCCGTGGTGCCGGCCACGAAGCCGACAACGGGCTTCTTATTGCCCGCCGTGACGAGGAACTCGGCGCCCTCTTCCTCGGCCGAGCCCCCGATCTCGCCGATCATGATGATGGCCTCGGTCTCGTCGTCTTCCACGAAGAGCTTCAGCGCATCGACGAAATTCGTGCCGTTGACGGGGTCGCCGCCAATGCCGATGCAGGTCGATTGCCCAAGGCCGACGGCGGTGGTCTGGGCGACGGCCTCGTAGGTGAGGGTGCCGGAGCGTGAGACGATGCCGACCTTGCCGGGCGTGTGGATGTGGCCCGGCATGATGCCGATCTTGCATTGGCCCGGCGTGATGATTCCCGGGCAGTTCGGCCCGATCAGGCGGGTATCTGAGCCGCACAGCGCGCGCTTGACCTTGACCATGTCGAGGACGGGGACGCCTTCGGTGATGCACACGACGAGACGCACGCCCGCATCGATCGCCTCGAGGATCGCATCGGCGGCGAAGGGCGGCGGCACGTAGACGGCGGAGGCATCCGCCCCGGTCGCCTCGACCGCATCGCGGACCGTGTCGAACACCGGCAGGCCGAGATGGGTGGTGCCGCCTTTGCCGGGGGTGACGCCGCCGACCATCTTGGTGCCGTAGGCGATGGCCTGCTCGGAGTGAAACGTGCCCTGGGCGCCGGTGAAGCCCTGGCAGATGACGCGCGTATTTTTATCGACGAGGACAGACATGATTCTCTAGCGAGTGGGATGTTGCAAATTTCACGCCGCGGCCTTGACGGCAGCCACCGCCTTCTTGGCGGCGTCGTCGAGGTCGTCAGCGGGGATGATGGCGAGGCCGGACTGCGAGAGGAGCTCCTTGCCGCGCTCCACATTGGTGCCTTCGAGGCGCACCACGAGCGGCACGGCGATATTCGTCTCGCGCGCCGCGGCGATGATGCCTTCGGCGATGGTGTCACAGCGCATGATGCCGCCGAAGATATTGACGAGCACGCCTTGCACGTGGGGGTCGGACAGGATGATCTTGAAAGCCTCGGTGACACGTTCCTTGGTGGCGCCGCCGCCGACGTCGAGGAAGTTCGCGGGCTCGCCGCCATAGAGCTTGATGATGTCCATGGTGGCCATGGCGAGGCCGGCGCCGTTGACCATGCAGCCGATCGTGCCGTCGAGCTTCACGTAAGAGAGATCGTGCTTTGAGGCCTCGACCTCGGCCGGATCCTCTTCGTGGATGTCGCGCAGGGCGGCGATGTCGGGATGGCGGAACAGCGCGTTATCCTCGAAGCCCATCTTGGCGTCGAGACAGACGAGCCTGTTCTCCTTGGTGACGACGAGCGGGTTGATCTCGATGAGGCTCGCGTCCTTCTCGATGAAGAGCTGATAGAGCGTCTTCACCAGCTTGGCGCATTGCTTGGCGAGGTCGCCTTCGAGCTTCAGCGCCGAAGCGATGACGCGGCCGTGGAACGCGCTCAAGCCCGAAGCCGGGTCCACGTCGATGGTGGTGATCAGCTCCGGCGTGTTGGCGGCGACTTCCTCGATGTTCACGCCGCCTTCGGTCGAGGCGACGAAGGCGACGCGGCCCGTCGAGCGGTCGACCAGGAGCGAGAGGTAAAGCTCGCGCGCGATGGTCGTGTCCTCGACCACATAGACGCTGCGGACGATGCGGCCCTTCGGCCCGGTCTGCGGCGTGACGAGGGCTTTGCCGAGCATGCGGTCGGCTTCGGCGTGCAGCTCCTGAAGCGTCTTGACGAGCTTGATGCCGCCGCCCTTGCCGCGCCCGCCGGCATGGATCTGCGCCTTCACCACGAAGACGTCGCCGCTCAGCGTCTTGGCCTTCTCGGCGGCTTCCTCAGCAGTGGTGGCGACAGTGCCTTTGGCGACAGGCGCGCCATAGGCCGCGAGCAGGTCTTTGGCCTGATATTCGTGGATATTCATGGAACTCTCTGTACGTGCGGCTTTCCGGCTCAGGCCGAGGCGAGGTTGGGGGCGATCCTCTGGCAAAGCTCGACGAGGGCTTTGACCGATTCCACCGAATGCATGAAGGCAGCCTTCTCGGCGGAGGAGAGGTCGAGCTCGATGACGCGCTCCACGCCCTTGGCGCTGATGATGACGGGAACGCCGGCATAGATGCCCTTCACGCCGTATTCGCCGTTCAGATAAGCGGCGGCGGGAAGAACGCGCTTCTCGTCGTTGAGATAGGACTCGGCCATGTCGAGCGCGGCCGTGGCCGGGGCGTAATAGGCCGAGCCGGTCTTGAGCAGGCCGACGATCTCGGCGCCGCCGTCGCGGGTGCGCTGCACGATCTCGTCGAGGCGCTTCTGGGTGATCCAGCGCATCTTGACGAGGTCGGCAAGCGGGATGCCGGCCACCGACGAGTAACGGATGAGCGGGACCATGGTGTCGCCGTGGCCGCCGAGCACCATGGTGTGAATGTCTTGCGGGCTGACGTCGAACTCCTCGGAGAGGAAATAGCGGAAGCGGGCGCTGTCCAGCACGCCGGCCATGCCGACCACCTTGTTGCGGGGCAGGCCGGACGTCTTCTGGAGCGCCCAGACCATGGCGTCGAGAGGATTGGTGACGCAGATGACGAAGGCTTCCGGCGCGTATTTGCGAAGGCCGGCGCCCACCTGCTCCATGACCTTGAGGTTGATCTCGAGCAGGTCGTCGCGGCTCATGCCGGGCTTGCGCGGCACGCCGGCGGTGACGATCACCACGTCGGCGTCCTTGATCTCGGCGTATTCGTTGACGCCCGTGAATTTCGGGACGAAGCCATGGACGGGGGCGGAGTGGGACAGGTCGAGGGCCTTGCCTTGCGGGACGCCGTCGACCACGTCGAACAGGATGACGTCGCCGAGCTCCTTGATGCCGGCAAGGTGGGCGATGGTGCCGCCGATCTGGCCGGCGCCGATCAATGCAATTTTACTCCGCGCCATGAAAATCCCCTCCAAGAACAAGCCGCATGCCACAAGCGGCGCCGCATGAACCTGAGGTTGGTTAAATGCAATCGGGCGTTCGCGCAAGGTCGGGATTTGCGGGAAACCGCCCGGGTTTGGCCTTGGCCCGGGGCCGGCATGGACCAGTGCCAGCGGGATCGGCTAGGGTCGTCTTTGGCGCTTTGATACGAGGGTTCGCATGGGGGAGAAGCTGCGGGTAACGGAGCCCGAGAGGCCCGAGCCGACGGACGAGGAGCTGGCCAAGACCCCGCCGCTGCCGCTGGTGGTTTGGGCCGCGCGATGCAGCGCCTATTTCCTGGCGCTCGGCGGCCTCATGCTCCTGTCATACCTCTATTACGGCTTCGGGACCGACCCGCACAGCTTCCCGCCCGGCTTCCGCCTCGATCCGCTCCAGGCCGGGGTCGATTTCATCTGGGGGCTGACCGGCACGCTGATCGGCTTTTTCCGGCCGAACTTCGCCACGGCCTTCGTGCTGGCGTTCGCCGCGTTCTACACGCTGGTCGCCGGCCTCGGCACCTTCGCCGGCTCCGCGCTCGGCATGGAGCTCGGCCTGCCTGCCATCGTGTTCTACTGGGTCGTGGTGGCTTTCGCCTGGTCGGCCGGACTTTGGGGGCTCTTCCGGAAGCGCAGCGATCCTTACTAGCATCGGATTTTCGCCGGGCTCGACCTCGACTCGTCAGCGGTTTGTCGACCGGCTTGATGCGAACCACGAACAGCTTCACCGGGCCGGTCGCCTTCGTTGAGGCCGCGATGCACCTTGTTCGGGTGGAGATAGAAGCTCTCCCCCGCCTTGAGATGCTCGGTCTCTTCACCCTCGATCTCGAGCGTGAGCTTCCCTCGACAGGTTGTGCTCGAACTCATGGGCGTCGGGGTGGATGTGCCACGGGAGCTACGGTGCCAGGCGGGAAGCTGTAGACTCCATCATCGACCTCCTTGCCGGGACGCCTGCAAGGGGCGAGGTCAGGATTGCTGTGCCTCGACCTTGGGCGCGCTTGTGTTCGCGCGCGCCAGGACCGCGCCCGCGTCCAGGCCGGCGACGAGCAGTATGAGCCCCACGACGAGGGCGCTCTTGCGTTTCGATAGGACTTCTTGCATCGGCGCACTCTAGCGCGGGTGAGCGCAGTCGAGACAACGAATCGCGTTAGAGTGGACCGTCAAAGCGGAGGAGACATGAACGGAGTGACCTACAGCTATACGTCGGAAGGCGCCAAGTACGGCATCGGCTTCGGCACGGCGCTTGCTATCGCCATTTCCTACACCAACAACCACTCGATCCTGTGGGCCATCATCCACGGGTTTTTCAGCTGGTTCTACGTGATCTACTACGCGATCGCGTACTAGGGGCCCGCCTTCTCTGCCCAGGCGTTTCGGGCTATGCTGGCGACCGAGGCAGGCCGCGCCTTCTGTTTGTGGCGTCACGGGGTTCCAATCGTCATGCACGTTCCTGGGTTCTCTCCGCGCGGCACCGCGCGTCTTCTGCTCGCGCTTGTCTTCACCGGGGCCGGCATCGGCGCAAGTCTCGCCGCACAATATGAGCACCCCTCCTCCTTCACCGCGCGCTCGGTCCTGCCGCCCTCGCTCCTCACCAGTCCCTATTACACGGTGGACAATCATGTGGGGATCGAGGACTACCAGTATCTCTTCACCGTCAACACGCAGTGGGGCACGTTCCACATCAAGGGAACGACGCTGTTGCGCGTGCGTGCGCGGGAGATGGAGGCCACGGCCAAGCTCCAGCAAGTCAACGGGGGCGAGACGCTTGTTGACTCGGCGGGCCGCACGGCGCTCAAGCCTCTCGGCACCGCCAAGGGGCTCATCACCCAGCCCGGCAAGACGATCTCCGACACGTTCAAGGGCGTCGGCAATTTCTTCGGCGGCGTGCAGGCCTCCATGGAGGCGACCGATCCGCGCAAGGAAGGCATCATTGCCTCGGTCACCGGCGGGGCGGAGGCGCGGCGCAAGCTCGCTTACGATCTCAACGTCGATCCCTATACGAGCTTCAAGCCGCTCGATGAGCAGCTCACGCGGCTTGCCACCGCGAGCGCCATCGGAAACACCGGCGTGAATGTTGGACTCGGCTTCGTGACCGGCGGCGTCGGCATCGCCATCAGCGCCACCAGCACCAGCCAGAAGCTGCGCGAGGCGCTGCGCGACAAGACGGCGGCCCAGCTCGAGAAGCAGGGCCGCGAATTCCTCACCGCCATGGGAATCTCGAAAGCGGCGCAGGATGCTTTCTATGCCAATGCCTATCTGACGCCGACCGACAAGGCGGTCATCGTCGTGGCGCTCAAGACGCTCGGCAATGTCAACGGGCGGGAGATCTATATCGAGACCGCCTCGCACGCCGACTCGATCGAGATGGCCTTCTACTACCGGCGCCAGTCGGAGCTCATTGCCAAGTACAGCAAGAAAATCGCGCCGGTGAGCGGATTCATTCGGGCCGGGCGCGCGCCCATGGTGCAGACGGCGCGCGGCACGGTGTCGATCCTGCCGGTCGACTATCTCTATTGGAGCGCACCGATCGAGTCCTTGGCCTCACAAGCGCGCGGCGACATGTGGATCACGGGGCGGGCAAGCAACCTCGCCACCTCGCAGCTCGCCGCCAAGGGCTGGAAGCTCACCCCAAACGTCGGCGCCCGGCTGGACTAGACGCCGCGCGTCTCCGGACGAGCTGAAAAAGGCGAACCCTCCGCGCGCGAGGCCGAGGGTTCACCAAAGACGTCATTCGTCCTAGCGGATGTAGAGCGAGAATCCGGGGCGATAGTAGCCCGGCCAGCCCCAACCGTAATACCGGTGGTGGTGACGGTGGTGATAGGCATAGCCGCGATACCTGCGATCATGCTTGTAGTAGCTGTGCTTCCACTCTTTCTTCCAATGATGGTGGTTCCAATCGCCACGATCGCGATCGGCCATCGCCGGGGCGGCGACAAGAGCCGAGCCGGCGAGCAGGGTGAGCGCGAGCGCGCCATTACGAAGAATCGTTCTCATAGTTACACCTCTTCCGTTTTGCTCCTCGGCGGACTGCTCTCTAGTTAGGCATCGGACGTGTCGGATGCATTTCCGAACGTGAGAGAACGTGTCTGGCAGCGGGCTTTTTGTGTCGGTCTGTGAAATTGTGACCGGCTTGCCGCATTCGACGTTTCCGGAAGCGGAAAGGGAGAAGACCGGTCCGGCCCTCTCCCCCAATCCCCTGCACGTCCGTTGTTATCGTCAGTCCGCTTCATCCAATGCTGCCGCGCCGAGATGACATTCGACGGCGGGCAGCGGCTTGCAAGGTCAACAAGCAGTGGAGGATGAGGTTCCCGCTCAAATTTGCGCGAGTGCAGGGAACCTATGACGGTGCAAATGCGCGCCCCATTGCCGCCGCTTCGGCGTCATGGTTCGCGACGCGCGCGTCGCGGTGCGTCTGACAGCATGAAGGCGGTCAGGGATTACTTTTTGGGCTTCCGCATCATCTTTTTGGCGATGCCCTCGGCGACGGCCAGATCCTTTTGCGAAATGATCGGCTTGTTGTTCCAGCCGGGCCGCGACAGGGACGGCTTGCGCTCGCCGGGCTCGCACTTCGTCACGGGATGGGCGGCAATCTCCCGCTCGAGGCGCGCGGCCTCCTCTTCCCGCGTCTCACCGATCAACACGCGCTTGGCCGGTCTGCCGAAGCGGTTGGGCTGCGTGTTCTTCTTGTAGCTCATGGAATGTCTCCGGATGTTGCGAGTGGGCGGTAGAGCGCGAGGTTCGCCGACCGCCTTACCAGAAGCGGCCGCTCGCGCCAACGATGACCGTCAGCAAGCCGAGCAGAAGATTTGCCGCGACGATCAGACGGATCTGATTGAGAGACTTGGCTGCTTCCGGGAAACGCTGCCCTTCGACGGCGATGCGGAAGCGGCGCCACGGCGCGAAAAATAGATGCACGAAGATCAGCATCATGACGATGCCGATGGCCTGCATGACATTGACGTATAGAGGCAGGCGCGCGAAGCCCCCGAGATAGAGGAAGATCATGCCGTAGCCGCTTCCGAGCAGGACGACGATGCTCAGCCACACCCAAGGGAAGAAGCGGGCGAACACGCGGCGCCACAATTGAAGCCGCGCCTCAGACGGAAGCGGCCCGGCGGACGGCCGGAGCACCACATAGGCGAAGAACATGCCGCCGACCCAGACGACGGCGGCAAGGATATGAAGCGCGATGAGAAGGGCCATGGACCGACGCTAGCACAGGCTTGGCACCACAGGCTCTGCGACCACGGGTCAGCCCCGGGCGACAGGCGCCGCCCCAATTGACGCGCAATCTGGCGCTACGCCCTGCCTGAGCTTATGAAAAGGCATGGATTTGCGCAGGATTCGGCACGGATGGCCGGCGCTTATGGCCGGTCTGCTCCTGGCGGCAGGGCTTGCAGGCGCGCTTCAGGCTTGCGCCTATTCCGGCCCGGGCGACATGGTCAACCAGCTCACCGCCCTGGACTACGGCAAGCCCTATATCGGCATGAGCAAGGCCGAGGTCCTGAAATGCGCCGGCGAGCCGCGCTCGCGTATCGCCACCGGCTCCAACTCCGAGACGCTCATCTATCACTATAGCGGCGCTGGGCCGGTGCCCGGCGGCACCGCGGCGCCTGCCAAGAGCGACAAGAAAGACAAGAAAGACAAGAAGGCGTCAGGCCCGTTCAGCGGGCTCAGCCAGGCGAAGCAGGATTTCACCTGCACGGCGAGCCTTGCGTTCGAGGGCGACCAGCTGGTCCGGGTGAGCTACGCGCATCGGGACGTGCGCAGCGCCTATCAATGGGAACACGAGAAGGATCCGAAAAAGCAGGAGGAGATGAAGCGCGAAGGCGTGCCCACCTGCGTGTTCTCGCTGCCCCGCTGCCCGCGCTGACGCGCTTTTTTAATGCGCTACCGCTTCGCTACTTGAGCGCTTATGCAGGCGCGTGGCAGACGGCTTCGATGTTGTTGCCGTCGGGATCGAGCACGAAGGCGCCGTAATAGTTCGCGTGGTAGTGCGGGCGCAGGCCCGGCGCGCCGTTGTCCTTGCCGCCGGCGGCGATCGCCGCCTGGTAGAAGGCATCGACCTCGGCGCGGGAGGTGGCGGCGAAGGCGACGTGGATGTGGCCGGCCATTTTCTCCCCTTCGCCGATCCAGAAGAAGGGCTTGCCTTGCGCTCCGAAGCCGACCGCGGCCCCTTCACCGGTCTGTTCGGCGGAGACCTCCATGATCATGCCGATGCCGAGCGGCGCCAGCGCCTTCAGATAAAAGTCCGTGGCGCGGGCGAGGTCGCTGACCGGCATGCCGATATGGTCGATCACTCGGAGCGTTCCACCATCTTGCGCTTCAGCGACGCGATCGCCGCCGCTGGATTCAACCCCTTGGGGCAGGCTTTGGTGCAGTTGAGGATGGTGTGGCAGCGATAGAGCCGGAACGGGTCCTCGAGATCATCGAGGCGCTCGCCGGTGCGCTCGTCGCGTGAGTCCTCCACCCAGCGATTGGCCTGGAGCAGGATCGCCGGGCCGAGATAGCGGTCGCCGTTCCACCAATAAGACGGGCAGGCGGTGGAGCAGCAGGCGCACAGGATGCACTCGTAAAGCCCGTCGAGCTTTTCGCGGTCCTCGTGGCTCTGGCGCCATTCCTTCTGCGGCGTGGGGCTGTCCGTCTTGAGCCAGGGCTCGATCGAGCGGTGCTGCGCGTAGAACTGGGTCATGTCGGGGACCAGGTCTTTGATCACCGGCATATGTGGCAGCGGATAGACCGCGATCGCGCCGTGTGCGTCATCCGCATGCATGGTGCAGGCGAGCGTGTTGGTGCCGGCGATGTTCATGGAGCAGGAGCCGCACACGCCTTCGCGGCAGGATCTCCGGAAGGTGAGCGTCGGGTCGATCTTATTCTTGATCCAGAGAAGCGCGTCGAGGACCATCGGCCCGCACTCGTTCATGTCGACCCAGTACGTGTCGACGCGCGGGTTCTCGCCGGTCTCGGGATCGAAGCGGTAGATGCGGTACTCGCGCCAGCGGTCCTTGGCGTCCCCCGCGGGCGGCGGGTTCCATTCCTTGCCCTTCTTGATCTTCGAGTTCTTTGGAAGTGTGAACTGGACCATGTCTAGTAGACCCGCTCCTTGGGCTCGATATAGGCGACCTCGTTGGACAGCGTGTAGGTGTGCACCGGACGGAAGTCGAGCGTCACCATGTGCGTGCCGTAATCGGCGTAAGACAGGGTGTGCTTCATCCAGGTCGGTGTCGTTCCGCTTGGGGAAGTCCTCGCGGGCATGCGCACCCCGGCTCTCCTCGCGGGCGAGCGCGCCTTGCACGGTGACGGCGGCCTGGGCGATCAAATTGTCGAACTCCAGCGTCTCGATGAGATCGGTGTTCCAGATGAGCGAGCGGTCGGTGGTCTTGATGTCGGCCTCATCGTCCCACACCTGCTTGATGCCCTTGACGCCCTCTTGCAGCACATCCTTGGTGCGGAACACGGCGCAGTCGCGCTGCATGGTCTTCTGCATGCGCATACGAAGCTCCGCGGTGGGCGTGCCGCCGTCGGCGTAGCGGAAGCGGTCGAGCCGGGCGATGGCCTCCTCACCGGCGCCCTTCGGCAGCTCGGGAATGGCCTTGTCCTTGCCGACCACCTCGGCGCAGCGGAGCGCCGCGGCGCGGCCGAATACCACGAGGTCGATCAGCGAGTTGGAGCCGAGGCGGTTGGCGCCGTGCACGGACACGCAGGCCGCCTCGCCGAGCGCCATGAGGCCAGGCACCACGGCGTCTTTATCGTCGCCGCGCGGCGCGATCACCTCGCCATGCATGTTGGTGGGGATGCCGCCCATATTGTAGTGGCAGGTCGGGATGATTGGGATCGGCTCCTTGCGCACGTCGACGCCGCCGAAGATGCGGGCGAGGTCGGTGATGCCCGGCAGGCGCTCGGCCAGCATCTTCTCGTCGAGATGGTCGAGATGAAGATGCATGTAGTCCTTCTCGGGCCCGTGGCCGCGCCCCTCCCGGATCTCGATGGTGATGGCGCGGGAGACCACGTCGCGCGAGGCGAGGTCCTTGGCGGAGGGCGCATAGCGCTCCATGAACTTCTCGCCTTCGGAATTGCGCAGGAAGCCGCCTTCGCCGCGCGCGCCCTCGGTGATCAGCACGCCGGCGCCATAGACGCCGGTCGGGTGGAACTGGACGAACTCCATATCCTGGAGGGGCAAGCCGGCGCGCAACACCATGGCGTTGCCGTCGCCGGTGCAGATATGGGCGCTCGTGCAGGAGAAATAGGCGCGGCCATAGCCGCCGGTCGCCAAGATCACCTGATGGGCGCGGAAGCGGTGGATCGTGCCGTCGGCCATGTTGAGGGCGACGACGCCGCGGCAGCGGCCCTCGTCGTCCATGATCAGGTCGATGGCGAAATACTCGATGAAGAACTCGGCCGATTGACGGAGCGCCTGGCCATACATGGTGTGCAGCATGGCGTGGCCGGTGCGGTCGGCGGCGGCGCAGGTGCGCTTTGCCGGTCCCTTGCCGTAATCCATGGTCATGCCGCCGAAGGCGCGCTGGAGGATCTTGCCGTCGTCGGTGCGCGAGAAGGGCACGCCCCAATGCTCGAGCTCGTAGACGGCCTGCGGGGCGTTGCGGCACAGATACTCGATGGCGTCCTGGTCGCCGAGCCAGTCGGAGCCCTTCACCGTGTCGTACATATGCCAGCGCCAGTCGTCGGGGCCCATATTGCCGAGCGCCGCGGCGATGCCGCCTTGCGCCGCCACGGTGTGGGAGCGCGTGGGGAACACTTTGCTGATGCAGGCGGTGCGCAAGCCCGCTTCGCTGCAGCCCACCACGGCGCGCAAGCCTGAGCCGCCGGCGCCGACGACGATGACGTCATAGGCGTGATCGGTGATTTCGTAGGTGCGGCCGTTCACTTGGACGGCGTTGTGCGGCGTGTTCTGTGGCGTGGCGTCTTGAGGCATTACGCGTCAGCTTCCGAGACTGATTTTCAAGATGGCAAGAGTGCAGGCGAGGCCGACGGCGCCCGCGAAGAAGGTCACCAGCAGGATGGCCGCGACCTTGCAGCCCTCGCCGTGGACGTAGTCCTCGATGATCTCCTTCAGCCCGATGCGCATATGGATCGCGGCGGACAGGATGAGCGCGAGCATGAGCACGGCGACGACCGGCTGGGCGAGATAGGCCTTTACCTCGCCATAGCTCGCGCCGATATGGCTGACGATCGACAGCACGAGGAAGATCACGAGCGGGATGTTGGCGATGGCCGTCACCCGCTGACGCCAGAAGGTCTCCGTGCCGCGATGGGCGGCGCCGAGGCCGCGGACGCGCTTCAGAGGCGTGGCCATGGCTAGAACCTCCCCATCAGCGCGTAGCCCGCGACCCAAATCAGGACCGTGAACACAATCGAAGAGATGATGGTGAGCCAGGCGAACACCTCGATGCTCGTCTTGTCGAGGCCCGCGCCGGTGTCCCAGATCAGATGGCGGATGCCGCCCAGCATGTGGTGGATCAGGGACCACGTGAACAAGAACAGCAGCAGCCTGCCGATGATGCTCGAGAAGAAGTGGTCGACCGTGGCATAGGCGTCGGGCCCGATGCTGATGGCCACCAGCCACCAGGTCAAAAGCGCAAAACCCACGGCGTTGCCCACGCCTGAGATGCGATGCGCGATCGACATCATCATGGTCAGCATCGGCCGGTAGATTTGAAGATGCGGGGAGAGGGGGCGCGCCGCCTCTAGCTTGTTCGTCATTGGAATTACAGTCGTTGCCCAGGCTTGAGCTTTTGTCATAGCCCACTCGCCCGGCAGGGGCAATCAAGCCGGCCTGCTTCCTTTGGTCCGGGCGCCGGCCTCGGGCGTGGCTTGACGATCAATAACCGTATGGTTATGAATTAGCCCATGCCCGCCGCAGCCAACAAGGTCTTCACCGCGCTTGCCGATCCGACCCGCCGGGCGATTTTCGAGCGGCTGGCGCGCAACGGCGAGCTGACCGTGCGGGCACTCACCGACAAGGCCGGGGTTTCCCAGCCCGCGGTGTCCAAGCATCTCGGCGTTCTCAAGCTTGCCGGCCTGGTGCGCGACCGGCACCAGGGACGGCAGACCCATTACAGCGTCCGGCCGAAAGGCCTCGCACCTCTGATCGATTGGATGGGCGTCTATGCCGCCTTCTGGGACGACCGGTTCGATCGCCTCGAAGATCTCCTCAAGAGGATGGACCAATGAACGAAACGTCGACCGAAACGCTCTCCGTCGTTGTCGAACGGGAAGTCCCTTTTCCGCCGGAGAAGGTCTGGCGCGCGCTCACGCAGCCGCATCTGATCCAGGAGTGGCTGATGGAAAACGACTTCGCACCAGTCGTGGACCACCGTTTCAATCTTCGCGCAGACTGGGGTGTCGTCGACTGTCAGGTCCTGGCCGTCGAGCCGAACAAGACGCTGACCTACACCTGGGACACCAAGGGTCTCGAGAGCGTCGTCACTTGGACTCTCACCCCCACGAGCATCGGAACGCTCCTGCGCATGGAGCAGTCGGGCTTCCGGCCGGATCAACAGCCGTACTACCAGGGCGCCAAGGCTGGATGGCCGCGGTTCTTTGCGGGCCTCGAGCAGGCCTTGGGGCAGATAGACTGAAATCTGCGGGCAGGAGACCGGCCATGAAGAAGACCGCGCCGAAGGAAGCAGACTCTCCGTCTCAGCTGATCGATGCGCGGATCGCAAGCTTAAGCGATTGGCGGGGCGAGATGCTCGCCCGCGTCCGCGCTCTCATCAAGGAGGCCGATCGTGACGTGGTCGAAGCGGTGAAATGGAGAAAACCGTCGAACGCGATGTTGGGGGTTCCGGTGTGGGAGCACGCCGGCATCATCTGCACCGGCGAGACATACAAGGACAAAGTGAAGTTGACCTTCGCCAAGGGCGCCTCGCTCAAGGACCCTTCAGGCCTGTTCAACGCGAGCCTCGACGGCAACACGCGGCGCGCCATCGATTTCCACGAGGGCGACAAGATCGATGAGAAGGCGTTGAAGGCGCTCATTCGCGCCGCCGTGGCGCTGAACACGTCCGACGCTCGAAGCTAGTCCCCGGAAACAAACATTTTCCGCTGGGACCGTACTTAAGCGGGCGCTGCGATCTCGAAGCAGGCGTTCAGATCGTCCACGAGCTTGGACATGATCCAGGTGTTGCCCCCATCGACCGACTCCCAGATATGCGAGCCGACGATGTAAGCGACCCCACCCAGCTCACCTTCGAATGGGCCCTCGAAAGCCATGCTGAAAGTCCCCCAACGCATACGAATTGTCGGGGACCAGCATGAGTCCTAAACCTTTGACAGAAGGTTTATTTCATCCGGCGCGCGGCCCGGGGCCCTTAAGGGGTGATGACGCCGCAGGCGATGCGGGCGCCGGCATTGCCGGCGGGGTCGGTCATGTAGTCGTCCGGCCCCTCGTGGATGACGATGGCCGCGCCATCCTTGTCGAGGAGGCCGTCGAGGCTGATCAGTTGGTTCAGCATCTCGACCCTGAGCTTGCCGCTTTCCGGCACGTGGATATTGGGCAGGTCGCCGGCATGGGGCCCCGCCTCGTTCATCAGGCCGTGCTCGTCTTCTTCCGGATTGAAATGACCGCCCGCCGATTTGAAGTCGGGCGGCTCGCATTTGCCGACCGCATGGATGTGGAAGCCGTGGTCGCCGGGCGGGACGGCGGTGAGATCGGCGTCGATTAGCACGCCGGTGGGCACGTCGATCAGCGTCACCTTGCCCACCTCCTTGCCGTCCGCGTCCTTGAGTACGGCGGTGGCCTGCTCGCCGGCGGAGGCCGGCGCGGAAAAGGCAAGGGTGGCGGCCAAGGCGCTCGCGCACCAAAACTCTTTACGTCCCATGATTTGCGACTCCTACAGCACGCGCCTTAACGGCAGTCCACGGATCATAGCGCAGATCGACCCTAGCGGGGGAGGGCCACCCAATAGTCCATGTCGAGGACGACCCCGTCCTCGTGCTTGCCGTCGGCATCAACCCCCGGGAAGTCGGCGCAATTGCGGTCCTTCACGGCGAAGGTGCGCAGGCGGAGCGCGCCCATGTCGGAGCGGCCGGGGAGCTCGGCTTTGTCGAGCACCTCGCTCCAGGCGTAGATGGTGTCCCCGGCAAAGGACGGCGCCACGTGGCGTGCGCCGTTCAGCCCCAGGACATGGAAGGCGTTGGCGAGCCCGTTGAAGCTCAGGGAGCGGGCGATCGAGATGAGGTGGCCGCCATAGACGAGCCGGCGGCCGAAGCGCTCCTGACTTTCGCGGTGCTGGTTGAAGTGGACCCGTGCGGTGTTCTGGTAGAGCCGCGTGGCGAGCTGGTGCTCGGCCTCCTCGATGGTCTGGCCGTCCACGTGGTCGATCTTGTCGCCGACGCGATAGTCCTCCCAGCGGCGCGGCGAGCCGGCGAGCGCGTAGTTGTAGACGGTGAGCTTCAAGGGCGGCAGCGCCTTGCCGAGCGACTCCGGCTCGACGCTCTTGTCTAGTTCCGGGATGACGGTCTCGGGCGCGGGCGCATCGAGATTGCGCTTGGTGACCATCACCCAGCGCTTGAAGCGCAGCACGACCTCGCCCTTCTGGTTGCGGCCTGTGGAGCGCACATAGACGGTGCCGTTCTTGCCGCTCGAGTTCTCCTTGACGCCGATCACCTCCGACACGGAGGCGATGGTGTCGCCCGGATAGACGGGGGTCTCGAAGCGGAACTCGGCATAGCCGAGATTGGCGATGGCGTTCCGCGAGATGTCCGGCACGGTCTTGCCGATGACGAAATGGAACACGAGGATGTCGTCGATGGGCGAGCGCGGATAGCCGATCGACTGCGCGAAGGCATCCGAGGACTGCACGGCGAAGCGGCCGCCATAGAGTGCGGTGTAGAGGCTGACGTCGCCCACGGTCACCGTGCGCGGCGTCGCGTGCACGATCTCCTGGCCGAGCTTGAAGTCCTCGAAGTAGTTCCCGGTGATGGTGCGGTCGATCTTTTGTGGATTGGTCATTGTGTCGTCGTTGCGAATTTCAGGCCGATGATGGAGGCGATGAGGGTGGCGATGAAGAACAGCCGCAGCGCGGTGGCCGGCTCCTTATAGAGTAGAATACCGAGGATCGCGGTCCCGGCGGCGCCGATCCCCGTCCACACCGCATAGGCCGTGCCGATGGGAACGTCGCGGGTCGACTTCTCGAGAAAGACGATGCTCAAGAGGATGCAGACCGCGAAGGCCAGGGTGGGCCAGAGCTTGGTGAAGCCCTCGGTGAGCTTGAGGGTGGAGGCGAAGCCCACCTCGAACAGGCCTGCGAGCACCAGATAAGCCCAAGACATGGGTCGTCCACTTTCGCGCGATTGACGGGAAGGCGGGCCGGACCTTTCGTGGCGCGGCCGCCTGGCGGGCGGACCATAATTTCGCAGAGGCGCCCTGTCACCCCACCTTGCTCGCAGGGGGCGGGGGCGCCTCCGCGCGAGCGGCTCGGGATCGAAGGGCGTGGAGACGAGGTCCCAAAAGCAAAAATGGCGGCCCTGCATGCGCAAGGGCCGCCATTTCAGCGAAAGTGATAGATCGTCGCGTCTAATTAGGCGCGGTCGAGCTCAGCCGGAAGATAGGAGGTAACCTCCATGCCAGCCTCGGACTCGGTGATCTCGGGTTTCAGCCACTCTTTCATCGTGTGTCTCCTTAAGTGATCTTACGGACCTAATGTGGGGTCTCGGGCATGAGAACCGCATGAAGCGGTCATGAACACCATCTGACAGCCGGATTACCCCCGTCTGACGTTCAGGCTCGCCGGGGAGGCCCGCAAAGCCGGCGCCACAAACAAAAATGGCGGCCCCGCTATCGCTGGGACCGCCATTTTCGAAAACTTGCTAGATCAGCGCTGAATTAAGCGCGGTCGAGCTCGGCCGGGAGATAGGAAGTAACTTCCATACCAGCTTCGGACTCGGTGATCTCGGGCTTCAGCCACTCTTTCATGGTCGTCTCCTTCGGTGAACTTCAAGGCTAGATAATGGGGTATGGGCATGAGAGCCGCATGAAGCGTCCATGAACGCATTCTGACAGGCACATTAACGGATTCTGACAGGAAAAATCGTTCTAGGCCAATAGGATAGTCAGAATCAGGCCCCGTTGGCGGTCTTCCGACCGGCCAAGACGGGGCCTTTTTCATGGAGTCTGACGCTAGTGGAACAAGAGAACCGCGTTGGCGAGGGTCTTGTAGATGCCCCAGGCCAGGGGAATCCCGACAAAGCTCCAAGCCAGGAAGAGCTTGACGGCGTTCGCGTCCGAGACGTCTTCGTGGTGCTTCGTTTCGGCCATCGGTTCCTCCGTCAAGCCTTCGCTTCTTCAGTCTTGATGTGGTGGCGCTCATGCACTGGGTGCATGAGGAAATTGCAGATGAAGCCGATGAACAGCAACCCCGCCATGATGTACATGGTGATCGAATAGGCGTCGGCCTTCGCGACGCCATGGTCGATCTGGTACTCGCGGATGTAGTTGACCAGCACGGGGCCGAAGACACCCGCCGCCGACCAAGCGGTGAGAAGCCGCCCATGAATGGCGCCAACATAGCGGGTGCCGTAGATGTCCTTGAGATAGGCCGGGATGGTGGCGAAACCGCCGCCATACATGCTGATGATGACGCAGTAGAACGCCACGAACAGAACTACGCTGCCCGTATGGCCGGTCCAGGGTACCGCGGCATAGAGCGCGATGCCGAGCAGGAAGAACACCATGTAGGTGTTGCGCCGGCCGATATAGTCGGAGGTCGAGGCCCAGAAGAAGCGCCCGGCCATGTTGAAGATGCTGAGCAGGCCAACGAAGCCTGCCGCCGCGATGGCCGTGATCCGCCCGGGGAACATCTCCTGGCTCATGGCCGAAGCTTGGCCCAGCACGCCGATGCCGGCCGTCACGTTCAGGCAGAGCACCAACCAAAGCAGGTAGAACTGCGGCGTCTTGAGGGCCTGATCGACGTGGACCTCTTGGTCGGTGACGAGTTTCTTCGGCTGCTTCGGGGCGACGTAGCCCGCGGGCGCCCAGCCGGGCGCGGGCACGCGTACGATGACGCCGCCCATCATCATGAAGAACATGTAGATGACGCCAAGCACGATGAAGGTCTCCGTCACGCCGACATGGGTCGGGGTGGCGAATTGCTGCATGAGCCAGACCGAAAGGGGCGAGGCGATCAGCGCGCCGCCGCCGAAGCCCATGATGGCCATGCCCGTGGCCATGCCGGGGCGATCGGGAAACCAAGTGATCAGGGTCTTCACGGGCGAGATGTAGCCGATGCCAAGCCCGCAGCCGCCGATCACGCCATAGCCGAGATAGACGATCCACAGCTGGTGGAGATGCACGCCGAGCGCGGAGATGAGGAAGCCGCCGCCGAAACACAGCGCCGCGGTGAACATCGCTTTGCGCGGACCGACGCGGTCGAGCCAAGTCCCGGTGAAGGCCGCGGCGAGGCCTAAGAACACGATGGCGAAGGAGAAGATCCAGCCGAGCTCGGTCAGCTTCCAATCGTCAGGCGCGGACTGGGTGATGCCGATCAGCTTGGTCATCGGCAGGTTGAACACGCTGAATGCGTAGACCTGGCCGATGCAAAGATGGACGCAGAGGGCCGCGGGCGGGACCAGCCAGCGACTGAAACCAGGCTTGGCCACGGTGTGAGAGCGGTCAAGCCAATGAAAAATACCTTCGGATTCCGCCTGTGCCAGGCTCGCCATCGCAAAATCCCCCCTATGAAACGCTTTTCGTTTTTTGTTGAGCGGTAGTCTGGCTGGGCTTGGCCGTCATCGCAAGCCCGAACGTCCTGCTGACGGTTGCGATTCCGGGCGATTCCGGCGCCGGTACACGCTCAGATACTTCAATCCGATTGCGACATGACGACAAGATGACGCAGCGGGGCGAACAGAGCGCCCGCGCTCCAAAGGCTAGCGAGGAGCGCGGGTTTCTGGTCTCCAACAAGCCAGCGGGGAGCCGCGTCTGGCCTAGCTGGCCTTCTTGAACTTCGCGGCCTCTTCGGAGCCCTTCGTGGTGTCGCCAGCCGTGTAGGAATGCGCGCCGGCGCCGGCGAGCTTGCCCTTGTCCACGATCAGATACTCGGTGCGGATGGGCTTGCCGGCGAAGTAGTCCTCGAGGATCTCGCGCGTGCCCGCGGCATAGCGCGCCTGGGCCGACAAGGTCGTGCCGGACACGTGCGGCGTCATGCCGTGATGGGGCATGGTGCGCCACGGATGGTCGCGCGGCGCCGGCTGCGGGAACCACACGTCGCCCGCATAGCCGGCCAGCTGGCCGCTCTCCAACGCCCGCACCACGGCATCGCGATCGGCGATCTTGCCGCGGGCGGTGTTGATGAGGTAGCTGCCGCGCTTCATCATGCCGATCAGCTTGTCGTCGAACAGGCCCTCGGTCTCGGAGTGCAAGGGAGCGTTGATGGTGACCACGTCGCAGGCCTTGACCAGCGATTCCACATTCGGGTGGTAGGTGAGGCCGAGCTCCTTCTCCACTTTCTCCGGCAAACGATGCTTGTCGAAATAGTGGAGGTGCACGTCGAACGGCTTCAGCCTCCTCAGCACCGCAAGGCCGATGCGCCCGGCGCCCACCGTGCCGACATTCATGCCTTCGAGGTCATAGGCACGCTCCACGCAATCGGCGATGTTCCAGCCGCCCTTGATCACCCATTGGTATGACGGGATGTAGTTGCGCACGAGCGACAGGATCATCATCACCACGTGCTCGGCGACGCTGATCGAGTTGGAGTAGGTGACCTCGGCCACGGTGATGCCCTTCTCCATCGCCGCATCGAGATCGACGTGGTCGGAGCCGATGCCGGCGGTGATGGCGAGTTTCAGCTTCTTCGCCTTCTTGATGCGGTCCTCGGTCAAGTAGGCCGGCCAGAAGGGCTGCGAGATGACCACGTCGGCGTCGACCAGCTCCTTCTCGAAGGTGGAGTTGGGGCCGTCCTTGTCGGAGGTCACGACCAGCGTGTGGCCGGCATCTTCGAGGAACTTGCGAAGCCCAAGCTCGCCCGAGACGCTGCCGAGCAGCGCGCCCGGCTTGAAATCGACCTTGCTCGGCGTCGGCGTCGTCATGCCGCCGGCGTAGTGGTCGATCTTAGGGATGTCTGTCCGCGCATAATCCGGCGGATAGCCGGTGACGGGATCGTCGTAGAGAACGGCGAGAACTTTAGCCATGTTTGTCACTCCTTGTTGCAAGCGACAAGGCGTGCAGGCGCGCGAGCTCCCGTTCGTGCCCCAGCGAGCGGCAACACCTGCTGCCGTGTCTTCATCTTCGTCAAAAAAGAGGATCGAGGTCGCCTGAAAGCGTCAGCCTCGTCCTTCGCGTTTCCAATATCGGCGGGCGCTGTTCGCGCTTCTGGAGATTGCCGATAGATATGACTTCATGCTCTGAGGCCCGAAGATCAAGGGCCTATGGGCAAACGCTCGATAGGCTTTGCCTATCAATATCGCGGGCAAACCTTAGGCTGGACAAACGCATGAGGGGCTGGAATTGTGCCGCGCGATCTTTTGGAGGAGTTCACATTGCGGTTACCGAAGAGCCTGGCTGACGGATATTGGCGGTTTCGCCGCGAGCGGCATGCCCCCGAAAAGGGGCGTTATCGGCAGCTTGCCGAGCTCGGCCAGTCGCCGACCGCCATGGTTATCGCCTGCTGCGATGCACGGGTCGACGTGTCGGCCATCTTCGACGCCGAGCCCGGCGATCTCTTCATCATGCGCAACGTCGCCAATCTGGTGCCGCCCTTCGAGCCGGAAGGTAAGTTCCACGGCACCAGCGCCGCGGTGGAATATGCGGCGCTCGTGCTGAAAGTGCCGAACATCATCGTGCTCGGTCATTCCCATTGCGGCGGCGTGGCGGCCTATCGCGAGAAGCTGAAAGGGAATGTCGACGAGACGAGCTTCATCGCCCGGTGGCTAACGCTGCTCGACGGGCTCGACGTGAAGAAGGGCGACCTCGCGGCCTACGATCAGGAGACCGCGTTCGAGCTCGCCGGCGTCCGCCAGTCGCTGGCGAATTTGCGGACGTTCGACGCGCTGAAAGAGCGGGAGGCGGAAGGCCTGCTCACGCTGCACGGGCTCCACTTCGACATCGCGAGCGGAACCGTGATCGAGCTCGACGACGGCGGGAGCTTCGCCCCGCTTGCCGAGGAGGCGAAGGCCTAAGCCGCCTTCTCGCGAATGCGCGAGATATAGTCGCAAATCCTACGGCGCTGATGAGAGTTCCGCTCCGCTCGATCCTTAGCCTTGCTTATGTAAGGTGCACATAGATCTTGCACCAGCCGTTCGCGCTGATCGGACCTTGAACACTCGTGCAGGAGGACGGCGCGCGAAACAGCTTGCAATTCGCGCAGCGTTGGCTGCCGTTTGGAGAGTTCCGGTATCCGACCGACGACTGCGACATCTTTGCTGCCGAGGCCGGATACGTGGTCGCCAAGATGATTGGTGTGGCAGCGACGGCGCAGGTGACGCCCCGCAAAACGGAGCGCCGCGAGATGCTCGCTGACCACATTTTCTGGTTATTTGGCATGTGCGTGATTCCTTGAGCCAAAGATTTTAACTTTCGCCGAGTCCGCCCTCATTGTGTCTAGAGTGGAGTTCGTTTGTATTCATTGATCGTAGTCAACAATTCATCTGTATTCGTTGATCTATGTCAGCAAAAATGCGCCAAATGTGACACAGGAGACACGCAATCCGCCCTCTCAAACGCCTACGTAAGCTTCCCGTAAGCTTGGCGTAAGCATCCTAAAAGTCCGAACCCTCATCTATTGGGGGAGGCGGTCGTTGGGGGGGAATTGAGATGGTACGCACGGCAAACACTAAAATCCAAAATGGTCATGTTGCCGTGGGTGAAACCGAAAGCAACGGCGTGGCGGTATTCTATGCTTCTGCGGCGTTTGCATTGCTGTTGGCGGGGGCAATCGGTCGCATTGGCCACACAGCCAGCGTCGGCATTGCCGAGCTTTGCACGCCAGACCGGCCAGCCTTGCTCGTCTTGCCATACCTCCTTCCCGCAACTGAAGCCGTTTGGTCGCCAATTCAAGCTTGGCGGTTATACGCTTGGCGGCACGCGGGACTGTGGCGGCGGCTCGGGTGAGGCTGCCCCCATGACGGTCGGTACCGACGACCCGGGAGCCTCTGGCGACGACCGTGCAACGGATCTGCTAAAGCAGATTCCCATAGCCGGCATGACCGTCCCCAATTTCACGCACATCAAGAAGGGTCTTCCTGCAGGTGATACGCCGAAGGGCTTTGATTCTAACAACAATACGTATGTGCAAGAGACCAGCGTCTTTTACGGCGGCCAAGTTGTCTGCAACTTAGGGGCCTTTGTACAAAGCACCTACGAGCGCCCAGGCAGCGATTTCTTTCTGGACAACACCGACATTCGCTACGCCGACCAAACTAAACTAGGTGGAATGGACGTAACTTATGGTGTCACCGCGAACAACAATCCCACCGTTCAAGATCCCTGGAACACGACACCGGCGTGGTCATATCCTTTTATCGGCGCTTCTGACGCGCTCGCTCCGATGCCTGCCGCCGGCACCATGATTGAAGGCGGCTTCGAGGGCCGTGTCGCAGGCGTAGGCGCCTATCTCTGGGCCAACAACATGTTTTATCTCGAAGGCACGGCTTACGGCACTTTTGGCTCGCGCGAATTGTCAGCGCTAGGGCTCGACCCAACCGACCCTCAGAGTCGCTTCGACGGTCTAGCGCCTTATTGGCGGGCCGCCGTCGAGAAGGACTGGGGCGATTACGCGTTTGAGGTCGGAACTTTTGGCATGTACGCCAACGTCGCGCCGCTTGGGAACCAGGGCGCTCCGACTGATCAGGTGACCGACGTGGGCTTCGATACCCAGCTCCAGTACTTCCATGGTATGAATGCCTATACGGGACGGTTCACCTACATCTTCCAACATCAGAAAAACGATGGCAGCCAACTGCTTGGGCTCGCCGCGAATCCAAGCGACGATCTGGGGAGCCTCAAAATTTCAGGCGAGTATGTCTATAACGGCACCTGGAGTTTTGACGCTGGCTACTTCAACATAAATGGCGACACCGACGCATTGATGTACGATGAGTTGGCATCGCCGTCGGCTCCAGGCTCACCGAACTCAAGTGGCTGGGTCTTCGATGTGGCTGTGGCCCCTTGGAGTAACGGGGGACCAAAATGGTGGCCCGGGTTCAATTCGAAAATCGGCGTACAGTACACCCACTACACCGAGTTCAATGGCGCAAGCTCCAACTATAATGGTGATTTCCGCAACGCCAGCGACAACGACACAACCTACGTCTATGCTTGGACCGCTTTCTAGGCAGTTGGCGCTGGATTATCGCAGTCTGAGCTGATCCAAAGCGTGTCCGGCAAGACGAGGCCTAAGCCGCCTTCTTGAGCAGGTTGCGGTCGATGATCAGCTCGGCAATCTGGATGGTGTTGAGCGCGGCGCCTTTGCGCAGATTGTCGGAGACAATCCACAGCGACAGCCCGTTGTCGATGGTCTGATCTTCGCGGATGCGCGAGACATAGGTCGCGTAATCGCCGACGCATTCGACCGGCGTCACGTAGCCGCCGGGCTCGCGCTTGTCGACCACGAGCACGCCCGGCGCCTCGCGCAGGATGCGCCGTGCATCCTTTGCCGTGATCTCGTTCTCGAACTCGATATTGACGGCTTCCGAATGGCCGACGAATACCGGCACGCGCACGCAGGTCGCGGTGAGCTTGATCTTGGGGTCGAGAATCTTCTTGGTCTCGACCATCATCTTCCATTCCTCCTTGGTCGAGCCGTCGTCCATGAAGACGTCGATGTGAGGAATGACGTTGAAGGCGATCTGCTTGGTGAACTTGTGGGGCTCGGGGGGCTCGGTGACGAAGATGCCCTTGGTCTGGTCCCACAGCTCGTCCATGGCCTCCTTGCCGGCGCCGGAAACGGACTGATAGGTGTCGACCACCACGCGCTTGATCTTGGCGTAGTCGTGCAGCGGCTTCAGGACCACGACGAGCTGGGCGGTCGAGCAATTCGGATTGGCGATGATGTTCCTCTTGCTGAAGCCCACGACCGCGTCGGGATTGACTTCGGGCACGATGAGCGGCACGTCGGCGTCGTAGCGCCAGCACGAAGAGTTGTCGATGACCACGCATCCCTTCGAGCCGATCTTCGGCGCCCATTCCTTGGCGACGGCGGAGCCCGCCGACATCAGGGCGAAATCGACGCCGCTGAAGTCGAAATTCTCGAGGTCCCGGCATTTGAGGCGGTGGTCGCCGAAGGAGACCTCGGTGCCCATGGAGCGGCGCGAGGCGACGGCGAAGACCTCGTCGGCGGGAAAGGCGCGCTCCGCCAGGATATTCAGCATCTCGCGCCCGACATTGCCGGTCGCGCCGATGACGGCGACTTTGTAGCCCATGGTGAAAACTCCTGCTGCCGGCGGCTTTTCCGCCAGTCTTGCGGCGGATTTATGGGAACGCCGGTCCAATGTAAAGGCGCGGCGATCGGGGCGCTTCTAGCGCCGCCAATTATCGAGGGCAAACGCGCCAGGGCCGGCGCCGGCCAGCACGAAGAGGCCGCCGGCCATGCAGATATTCTCCAAGAACTGCAGCATCTGCGCCCGGTCGCCGGGCTCGAAATGGAAGACGAAAGCGGCGAGGACGCAGAAGCCGCCGAGCGCCAGCGCCGCCCAGCGCGTGCCGAGGCCGAGCAAGACGCCGAGACCGCCCAGAACCTCGAGCGCGATGGTGGGCCAGAGCAGGAGGCCAGGCAGTCCATGTGCCTCCATCAAGGCCTCCATGCCGGTCAGTTCGAAGATCTTGGAGATGCCGGACTGGATGAAGACCGGCGCCAGCAGAAGGCGGCCAAGGGTTATCAGGTAGGGCGCGAAAGAGCCCATGATCCCTCCTATTGGACGCGCCGACCGGGCAGCTCGTCCTTCACCTCCGCGCACTTCTTGCCCGTGAACTCGTTCACCATGCGCACGACCTCGGGGCCCAGCACGTTGGCCGAATTGTCGAGGCTGCTGCCGGCATAGAGCAGGGGATAGATCAGCATCGGCGCCGACACATCGCCCCAGTTGATGGTGGCCTCGGTCGCCTTGCCGTTCTCGAACGTCACCTTGGGCGCGAGCTCGACCTCGACCACGTAAGGCTTGCCACCCTCCTGGTAGAGCGAGCAGCGCACGGTCTGGGACTCCATGGCGATCTTGGAGCGGGGTTCGCTCATGGCGTGGGCGAGCGGCGCGCGCTCCAAGCGAAGCTTCGATTGGCAGACGGCCTTGCCCCAGGGCCAGTTGATGCGGCCCCCCAGCATTTTCACGATGTCCTCGTCGCGCCAGGTCTTGATGATGTCGCAGGCGACGTCCGGGCCTTGCGGCTCCTTGGTGGCGATGATGTCGCAAATCTCGATCTTGCAGGCCTTGCGCGCTTCCTTCTCGGCCTTCTCCTCCGGCGTCAGCACGCGCTTGGAGGTGACTTGGGGTCCGAGGTCGGGCTTGGCCGCGTCTTCGGCGGCAAGGGATGGACTCAGGCCAAGGCAGACCGCCACGGCGAGCAGACTGACGGTGTATCGCATGATGTCCCTCGCGGCGTGAAGTGGCGCAGGCGGCAGAGTATGCTTGGTGACCAGCCGGCAAGTCCAGCAGGGCCCGCCGACGGCGCCCCGACCCCTTACGGCAGGAAGAATGCCGGGAGCTGATCAGTTAGGCTCATCTCGTGGCTTGAAGACTTTTCACTCCCCTCATATGCCAAATGTTCCTAAGTTGTCCGGAAAGAATGGCAATAAGCGGGGAAGGCATGAGTGGGGGAGTTGGCGACATCACGCCTCGATGCCCAACAGTTTGGGCGTGCTTCGCTTTTTTGCTTCTTGTGCTAACTGCCCAACCTGCGCAGGCGCAGTTCTATGTGCGCTCGCCTGAGGTGGAGAAGGGCGTGCTCACCATTCGAGGAGCACGGCGCCGTCTATTCCGGCCCAGGTACGGACGAGCGGCGTCGGCAATCCCATGAGGTCGAGGGCAAGTATGGCTTCACCGACCGCTGGCAAGGGATTCGCTCGAAGGCTTCTTCGAGCAGGATGTTGGAGGAGAGCCTAACGGCTAGGCAGTTCGAGCTTGGCGGCCAGTACGAGCTGGTCGAGCGCGAAGGTGACGGGCTCGGCGTTGCGTTTCGCGGCATCTACGAGTTCGCGCTCGAGAACGGCGAGCCGGACGAGATTCTGTTCGGGCCGCTTGCGAAATATGTGTGGGGACCCGACTCGGCCACGATCAACACATTCTTCATCGGACAAGTCGGGAACAATGTCGGCATCGACAGTCTGGAGCTGCAGGTCAATTGGCGACTGAAGCACGAGTTCAGCGACACCTTTGCGCTCGGGGTCGAGGGTTATAGCCAGATCGACGATCTCTCCCACGCCGGCACCTTCGATCAGCAGAAGCACCGCCTCGGGCCGGTCGCTTATTTCGAGTTCGAAGATCGCCTGCCGCAAATGGGAGTTCGCCGCCGGCACGCTGTTCGGGCTCTCGGACGCGACGTCCGACGTGACCTTCAAGTTCGACGCCGAGGTGGAATTCTAGGGTTCAGCGCAGCGATGATGGCATTCCCCATCTCGCGCGTGCCGACGGTCTTGCAGCCCTCTTGCTTGATGTCGGCGGTGCGCAAGCCCTGGTCGAGCACGTCGGCGATGGCCTTTTCGATCGCGTCCGCGGCGTCGCCGAGGTCGAAGGAATAGCGCAGGCACATGGCGAAGCTGGCGATGGTGGCGATGGGGTTGGCCACGCCTTTCCCGGCGATGTCGGGGGCGGAGCCGTGCACCGGCTCGTACATCGCCTTGCGCATGCCTTTCTCGTCGGCGGCGCCGAGGGAGGCGGACGGCAGCATGCCGAGCGAACCCGTGGCCATGGCCGCCTCGTCGGACAAGACGTCGCCGAACAGATTGTCGGTGACGATCACGTCGAACTGCTTCGGCGCGCGCACCAATTGCATCGCACAATTGTCGGCGAGGATGTGCTCGAGCTTCACGTCCGGGTAGCGCTCCTTGTGGACGCGGGTCACCACCTCGTTCCACAGGACGCCCGTCTTCATCACGTTGCGCTTCTCGGCGGAGTGCACGAGGTTGCGGCGCTTGCGCGCCAGCTCGAAAGCAACGGCGGCGATGCGCTCGATCTCGTAGGTCTCGTAGACTTGCGTGTCGACGGCACGCTTCTGGCCGCCGCCGAGATCGGTGATCTCCTTCGGCAGGCCGAAATAGACGCCGCCCGTGAGTTCGCGCACGAACATGAGGTCGAGGCCCTCGACCAGCTCGCGCTTCAAGGACGAGGCGTCGGCGAGCGCGGGGTAGCAGATGGCGGGGCGCAGATTGGCGAACAGCTCGAGATCCTTGCGCAGGCGCAGCAGACCCGCCTCGGGACGCTTGTCGTAAGGTACGCCGTCCCATTTGGGGCCGCCCACGGCGCCGAGGATCACCGCGTCGGCGGCGAGGGCCGTCTTCATCGTGGCTTCGGAAACGGCCTCGCCATGGGCGTCATAGGCCGCGCCGCCGACGAGGTCGGTCTCGGTCTCGAGCGCGGCGATGCCGGCCGCATTGACCCAGTCGACGAGGCGCTCCACCTCGCCCATCACCTCGGGTCCGATGCCATCGCCCGGAAGCAGCAAGAGTTTGTATGAAGCCATGAATCGATATCCGCCCTGTGCTAAAGCATCGCCCGATGCGCCGGAACCCACCGGCGGCGCGCTTTGGGTAACGGGAGAGAGGAATGCTGACAAGGGTGCTATTTGCCGTCGTGCTGCTCTTTAGCCTGGCGCCGGCCGCTTCGGCCGAGGACGCCCAGGTCGCAGCCCTCGGTCTCACGGACCATGCCGTTACGGAAGAGGCGCTCGCCAAGGGCGAAGCGCTGCCGCGGCCTCACTTCAATACGCCGGCTGTAGCCTACGCCCTGATCAAGACCCTCGCGAAAGGCGACACGGTCGAGGTCGCGCTCGCCAAAGACGGCGCGCCGTTGATGCGCAATCGTCGTGAGGTCGAAGCGGACGGCGAGACCGTCCTGCTGCAGGCCGGCAAGACCGGCGTACCCGCAGGCGGCTGGCCGGAGGGCAGCTACACCGCGAGCGTCAAAGTCACGCGCGATGGCAAGACCATCGCCGAGCAGGAATCGGACGCGATCCCGTTCGACTGACGCTTACGCCCAGGGGCGGCTTGCGGCGGACTTCTTCTCGAAGGACTCGATGGCGTCCGCCTTTTCCATGGTGAGGCCGATATCGTCGAGCCCTTCAATCAGGCAGCGCTTGCGGTGGGGATCGACGTCGAAATGGATGACGCCGCCGTCGGGCCCGCGGATCTCCTGAGCCTCCAGATCGACGGTGATCGTCGCGTTCGCGCCGCGCGCCGCGTCGTCGATCAGCTTATTGATCTCTTCCTGCGGCAGGGTGATCGGCAGAATGCCGTTCTTGAAGCAGTTGTTGTAGAAGATGTCGGCGAAGGACGGCGCGATGACGCAGCGGAAGCCGAAATCGAGCAGCGCCCAGGGCGCGTGCTCGCGGGACGAGCCGCAGCCGAAATTCTCGCCGGCGATGAGGATCTTCGCTTGCGTGTAAGGCGGCTTGTGGAGCACGAAGTCGGCCAGCTTCTCGCCCTTCTCGTCATAGCGCAGCTCGGCGAAGAGCCCTGAGCCGAGCCCGGTGCGCTTGATGGTCTTCAGGTACTGCTTGGGGATGATCATGTCGGTGTCGACATTGATCATGGGCAGATGGGCGGCGATGCCCGTGAGCGTGGTGAATTTTTCCATCGGAGTCCTCTTGATCCGCCAGGATATAGCGGCTCCCGCGCCCGCTTTCCACCGTCACATATCCGCGCTTTTCTCGGGCCAAGCTGGGCCTTAAGGTCCGGGGCCGAGCGGCGGGAGGTCAAAAGAATGGCGGGGACGGTGGTCTACGAGGCGCATCCGGCGATGTTCCGGGCGCACCCCTTCTGGTTCATCCTGTTCGTGCTCCTGATCGCGGCCTTCGGCATCGGGCTCCTGATCCTCCTTTATTGGTACATCAAGACGCGGGCGACGGCGCTCACGGTCACCGAGCACGAGCTCATGTACGAGCGGGGGATCCTCAGCAAGGACCGTCTATCGGTGTCGCTCAGGCATGTCCGCTCGGTGGAGGTCAAGCAAAGCTTCGTCAACCGCATTCTCGGCGTCGGCACGATCCAGGTCTCGACCGCGGGCGACGAGCCGGAGTTCACGGTGAAGGATCTGCCCGACCCGCACGAGATCAGAGAGGCGATCTCACGCGCGCAAGAGATGAAGCTCGATAACGACTAGACGGGGACTAGACGGCGAGGAGCGTTTTCGATGCCTGGGGATGGAGACCGACGAGACCGGCAAGAGGCGACACGGCTGTTCGTGGCGGCCGCGGTCGCCCTGATCATCCTCGTGGCGATCGGCGCCGCCGGGATCTACTACTTTGCCGAGGTTCTGGGGTCGGCTGATCCCTTCTCCGAAGGGCTCGGGCTCAAGAACGCGGCGCTCATCTCGTTCGCCGTCTCGTTCGTGGCGATCCTGGTGATGGCGGTGGTGTCGGGTGGCGACGCCATCCTCGGCGAGCTGCCGTTCACCATCGCCGGATTTCTGATCTTCTTCGTGATCTTCTGGCTGATGATCGCCTGGATTTTCTAGGCGGTCGGCGGGCTACAAGCTAGTTGGACGGCCCGAGCGTCTGGGCTTGCGAGCTCGACCCGGAGCTTGCCTGCTGGGTTCCGCCGGCGATCAGCTGCCGATAATAGGCCCGCATCGTGTCGCAGCGCTTCGGGCCGGGCGGGTGCACGGAATCGCCCTTGAGCTGCGAGATGAAGACGCAGATCTCCTCCATCCCTTGCGCGTCGAGCCAGCCCCATTTGACGCCGCGCCTGATGGCGAACAGATCGGCCTTGCTCTCGTCGGCGCCGATGAACTGGTGCCCGCATTCATGGGAATAGATGTAGAGCTTCACCTGGGTGGAGAGGCCCTTGATCTTCTTGGTGTTGAGAATGAGGAAGCCGGGAAAGGCCCCGCCCCAACTGTCAAAACCGGGGTTCAGCACGGTCGGGCGCGTGCCGCAATTGACCGGAACGCCGTCGATCTTGAGGCTGCCATGGGAAACCAGCGTGGCGGTGGGGCCGACCTCCTCGATGTACTGGTCGACGGTCGGGCCTTGGCCTGCGCCGCCCCGATAGACGAATTCCTGGGCGCGGCCGGGGCTGCTCGCGCCCGCTAGGCATGCAAGCGCCAGCGCGAAGACTGCTACAAACTGAGAGACCACCCGTCCGTCAAGCATCGTGAGTCGCACTTTAAGGGGCGAAAAGTGTCCGCGCAATGACCGGAATCCGGTCTGCGGGCCGGGGCGGAGCATCAACGCCAAGTCGTGGCCGATTGAGCGCTATTGCACGTTTTGAACGCTATGAGCCTGGGCCTTCTCTTTGAGCGCCGTGGCATAGCATTGACGCATCAGCTCACACCGCCTGGGGCCGGGCGGGTGCACCCCGTCGCCCTTGAGCGTCGAGATGAAGTCGCAGACCTGGTTCATGCCCTTGGCATCGAGCCAGCCATAGCGAACGCCGCGCTGGATGGAGAAACAGTCCGCTCCCACCTCGCTCGCGCCGACGAATTGGTGCCCGCACTCGTGGTAGTAGATGTAGAACTTCACCGGCGTCGCCAGCCCCTTGAGACGGGTCGGGTTGAGGATGAGGTATCCGGGAAAGGACCCGCCCCAGCTGTCCAGCTTGGCGTCGATCACCGTCGGCCGCGTGCCGCAAAGCACGGGGTGACCATCCAGGGTCATCTTGCCTTCCGCGATGGTTCGGGTCTCGGGCCCCTTTTGGGAGACATACTGCTCCAAGCTCGGGCCGGTGATGGGAGGCGGTCCCATCTTATTCGCCTCGAGGCTCGAAAACGATGACGTGCCGGCCTCGCTATCCAGGGTGCAGCCGGCGAGAAGCAGAGTGCCGAACAGGCCGGCGAGCAACTTGGGGGCCAAGGGCGCTTTCATCCTTCGCCAACCATACCGGCTTTGGCCGCTCGCGGGAATTGCCATTCCTTTGGGGAGCAGCGCCTTTATTTGGGCAGCGGATTCGAGGCTCGGCGCCGGTTCAGTCGGCGGCTTCGGACTCGATGCGCTCCATGTCGTCGTCCGACAGGCCGAAATGGTGGCCGATCTCGTGCACGAGAACATGGGTGATGATCTCACCAAGAGAGTCGTCGTGCTCGGCCCAATAGTCGAGGATCGGCCGGCGATAGAGGAAGATCATCTCGGGCATGGTGGTGACGTTGAAGACGCTCTGATGGGCGAGGTCGACGCCGTGGTAAAGGCCGAGCAGGCCGAAGGGCGACTCGATGCCGAGAGAGTCGAGCACCTCGTCGGTGGGGAACTCGTCGACGCGGATGACGACGTCCTTGGTCATCTCGCGGAAGGGAGCGGGCAGCTTCTGGTAGGCGGCCTGGGCGATGGCCTCGAACTGGACGAGGTTCGGCGCGCGGTGCTTGTGCCAGTCGGTCATGCGCGCCTCATCGCGGTTTTTGCGCGACGAGGATCGCCTCGCGGAGCGTGAAGGCGAGACCGTCGTCCGTCTCGCGAGGACGCAAGAATGACCGGAGCGGCTCCCCGTGAAGCATCTCCTTCAGGCGCGCGACGGTTGGGCCTGAGCAGCGCATGCGCGTCACCCACGGATCGAAGGGAATATCCTGGTCCATGATCTCGGTCGTGACCGGCATGAGGCCCGCGTCGCGGATGATGGCCGTCCATTCCTCGACGCTGAGGGCGCGTCCATGGCTCGGATCGCGCAATTTCTCGAACGCGTTATAGGCAGCGGCCAAGCTTTCATCTTCGGGCGAGACGTTGTCGACAAGCGCGAATGTGCCGCCGGGGATGAGCACGCGCGCCGCCTCGCGGACGAAGCTTTTCGGCTTCGGGAAGTGATGCGCCGCGAGCCGGCAGGTGACGAGGTGATAGCTCGTGTCGGGGAAGGGGAGGTCGTCGGCCGGGGCTTGCGCGGTGACGACGTTGCCGAGCTTCCGCTCCTTCGCCAGCTTCCGCGCCTGCTGTAGCATCTCCGGCGTGATGTCGCTCGCCGTGACCTTGGCGACCTTCGGCGCGAAGGCGAGCGCGGTGTGGCCGGCGCCGGTGGCGATGTCGAGATGGCGCCAGGTGGGCTTGGTCTCAATGAGCTCCAACAGCCGCGCGAGGCTCGGCCCCGTGGCGTGCACGGCCGAGGCCGCGTAGTCGGCGGCGGCCTCGCCGAATTTCTGCTGAACCAGAGATTTCACGTGATCCTCCCCGGCGCACCGCGGACTAATGCATCTCGCGAATGTCGACGAAGTGTCCGGCGATGGCGGCCGCCGCGGCCATTTGCGGCGACACCAGATGCGTCCTTCCGAGACGGCCCTGGCGGCCCTCGAAATTGCGGTTCGAGGTCGAGGCGCAACGCTCGCCAGGGGCCAGCTTGTCGGGGTTCATGGCAAGGCACATGGAGCAGCCCGGCTCGCGCCACTCGAAGCCAGCCGCCTTGAAGATCTTGTCGAGACCTTCCTCTTCGGCTTGCGCCTTCACCAGGCCCGACCCCGGGACGATCATGGCGTTCAGGTTCTCGTTCACGTGCTTGCCGGCGACGATCTTGGCGACGGCCCGCAGGTCCTCGATGCGGCCATTGGTGCAGGAGCCGATGAAGATGCGGTCGAGCGTGATGTCGGTGATGTTCTCGCCGCCCTTGAGACCCATATAGTCGAGCGCGCGCACGGCCGCCTTCCGCTTGGTCTCGTCGGCGATCTCCTCGGGCTTCGGCACGCGGCCGGCGACGGAGACGACCTGCTCGGGGCTCGTGCCCCAGGAGACGATGGGTGGCAGGTTCTCGGCGTGCAGCACGACCTCGCGGTCGAACTCCGCGCCTTCGTCGGAGAACAGCTTTTCCCAGTGATGGCGCGCGACTTCGAACGCGCCGCCCTTGGGTGCGCGCGGACGGCCCTTGATGTATTCGAACGTCTTCTCGTCCGGCGCGATCAGGCCGGCGCGGGCGCCGCCCTCGATCGACATGTTGCAGATGGTCATGCGCCCTTCCATGGAAAGGTCGCTTATGGCCTCGCCCGCGTACTCGATGACATGACCGGTGCCGCCGGCCGTGCCGATCTCGCCGATGATGGCGAGGATGATGTCCTTGGCGGTGACGCCTTCGGGCAATTTGCCGTCGACGCGCACCAGCATGTTCTTGGCCTTCTGCTGGATGAGCGTCTGCGTGGCGAGCACGTGCTCCACCTCGGAGGTGCCGATGCCGTGGGCCAGCGCGCCGAAGGCCCCGTGGGTCGATGTATGGCTGTCGCCGCAGACGATCGTGGTGCCGGGCAGCGTGAAGCCCTGCTCGGGCCCGACCACGTGGACGATGCCCTGGCGCTTGTCGCGCTCGTGATAGTAGTCGATGCCGAAATCCTTGCGCGTTCTGGGCCAGGGCGTCGATCTGGATCTTGGACTCGGGGTCGTCTATCCCAAAGGAGCGGTCGGTGGTCGGCACGTTGTGATCGACCACGGCGAGCGTCTTCTCGGGGCTCCGGACCTTGCGGCCGGCCATGCGCAGGCCCTCGAAGGCTTGCGGGCTCGTCACCTCGTGCACGAGATGGCGGTCGATATAGATCAGGCAGGTGCCGTCAGGCGCCTCGTGAACCAGGTGCTCATCCCAGATCTTGTCGTAGAGGGTGCGGGGCTTGGCCATTTTCTTGGTCTTGACGTTGCTGTTTCAGGGCTGGAGATAGCGTCTCCAAGGGCGGTTTACAAACCCCCATCGATCACCGTGGCCGGTTGCCCGGCTGGGTCGCCGGCACATGGCGCTGGGGCCGTCTCAGCCGAGGAAGTCGCGCTTGCCGAGCTCGACGCCGTTATGGCGGAGGATCAGATAGGCGGCGGTAACATGGAAATAGAGGTTGGGCAGCAGGAAGTTCAGTAGGTAATCCTGCCCTTTGAAGTGGAGTTCGCCATCGCGCATCTGGAGCGTGATCGCTCTGTCTTCGCTGCCGTCGATTTGGTCCGGTGAAAGGGGCTCCAGGAAGCGCAGCGCCTTGTTCACACGCTCCTGAAGCTCGGGGAACGTCGATTCGGTGTCTGGATTGCTCGGGAACTCGATTCCGGCCAGCCGCGCTGCACCGCGGATAGCCATGTCGGTCGCGAGTTGCACCTGCGCCGACAAAGGCCGCATGTCAGGAGCGAGCCGCGCGTTGACCAGGACGGACGGCTCGATCGCGCGCGCCTCGGCAAAAGCGGCACCCTTGTCGAGGATGGCCGACAGGGTGCCCAGCATGTGCACGAAGACGGGCACCGAGGCCTGATACATGGACAGCGTCATGGCGAGCCTTGGTTGGGGCCGGATCGCCGGCGGACCGTTTTCTTAGTCGTTCTTGGGCTTCTCGGCGTCCGCCTCGCCCTCGGCTTCGGCAGCTTCGCCTTCGTCCTCGGCCGGGACCTCGTCGGCCGTGGTCTCGGCCATCAGGGCGACGGACTTGGCAACCCAGTCCTCGCTCTCGATGGCGCCGCCGAGCGACAAAGCGTCGTCGAGCTGGGCGATCTCATCGTCGGTCAGATTGGCGATCTGCTCGAACTTGATGAGGCCGAGCTTATTGAGCTTCTTCTCGAGATCCGGCGTGACGCCGGCGATGAGCTTGAGGTCGTCGGCGGGGCCTTTCGGCTTGGTGAAGCCCTTGAAGGCTTCCTTCTTCTTGCCGCGCACGTCCTGGCGCTCGGGGATGCGGGCGGCCTTACCGCGGCGGCCGCGCAAATAATAGAGCTTGGCGCGGCGGACCCGGCCGCGGCGCACCACGTCGATGGAATCGATCAGCGGCGAATAGATCGGAAACACGCGCTCGACGCCCTCGCCGTAGGAAATCTTGCGGACGGTGAAGTTCTCGTTGATGCCGCCGCCGGAGCGGCCGATGCACACGCCCTCATAGGCCTGGACGCGGGAGCGCTCGCCTTCAACCACCTTGACGTTGACGCGGACGGTGTCGCCGGGCCCGAATTCGGGCACTTTGCGCTTCTTGGTCAGCGCGGCGAGCTGCTCTTTATCGAGCTGGGCAATGATATCCATGAGCTAAACCTTTCACGGGCGCCTGCCTTGGCCTTTGGCCTAAGTCGCGAACGCCATTCTTTTTGATTGATCCAGAAGATGCCGGCCCAGGCTCTAAGCCGCTGCCGGCGGGGGTTTCCTAGCTTAGGTTTTCGCCCTTGTCGATGGATTTTCGGGCGAAAATCAGCCCGAACGCGGGCGTTTACCCTCCGCTCTTCAGGCCGTGGATGTAGGCCACCACGTTCCTGATCTCGTCCTGGCTGAGCACGATATTGGGCATGGTGGGGTGGGAGCTCTGCAGCCAGACGGAAAGCGCCATCTCGGTCATGCCCGGCGTGTCGGCCACGGATTGGAAGGTCGGGGCCTCGTAGAGCGGGGATTCCTGCTCGCCGGCCTCGACCGCATGGCAGGTGGCGCAGACCTGTTCCGCGTAAGCCTTGCCCGCCCCGACGTCGGCGTCCTGGGCGTCCGCGGCTCCGGACATCCCGAAGGTCATGATCCCGGCGAGTATCAACTCTTTCATGCCCAGCTCCTCGGTCGCGTTTCGAGACGTTGCTTGTCGATACCATCGGCGGGATGAACCGCCTAGCACCCTCACGGCTTATCCTTGCGGTGGCGTTGATATAGGTCAGGCCGGCGCGCCGCTGTGATGGCTTCCGCTTGCTCCCGGCGCCACGTCTCGATGGCCTTGTGATCGCCGGAGAGCAGCACGTCGGGGATGGCGCGGCCTTCCCATTCGCGGGGCCGCGTGTAGTGCGGATATTCCAGAAGGCCAGAGGCGAAACTCTCGTCTTCGAGCGAGACCTCGTTGCCGGCGACGCCCGGCAGCAGCCGGATCACCGCGTCCAGCAGGACCATGGCGGCGAGTTCGCCGCCGGAGAGCACGTAGTCGCCGATGGAGATCTCCTCGACGTCGCGCGCCTCCAGCACGCGCTCGTCGACGCCTTCGAAGCGGCCGCACAGCAGAACGACGCCGGGACCTTGCGCCAACGCCCGCGCGCGCTCCTGGGTGAGAGGCTTCCCGCGCGGCGAGAGGTAGAAGGTCGGCGTGCCGGGGGTCGCACATTTCCGCGCGGCGTCGATCGCCGCGCCCGCAACATCGGCGCGCATGACCATGCCGGCGCCACCGCCGGCCGGCGTGTCGTCCACGGACCGGTGCTTGTCGGTGGCGAAGTCGCGGATGTCGATGGTCTCAAGCGTCCATTTGCTCTCGGCGAGCGCCTTGCCGGCCAGGCTCGAGCCGAGCGGTCCGGGGAACATGTCGGGGAACAAGGTGAGGACAGTGGCGCGCCAGGTCATAGGATTACTCTTCCAGCTCCTCCGGCGGCACGACGACGATCCGGCCGCCGTCGATGTCCACTTCCGGCACGGCCGCATCGGTGAAGGGGACGAGGAGGCTGGGACCGCCTTCGGCCGGCGCGATCTCGATGATGTCGCTTGCCCCGAAATTATGCACCGCGACGACCGTGCCGAGGGGCGCGCCCGCCGCATCGACCGCGGCAATCCCGACCAGGTCGGCCACGTACCACTCGTCCTCCTCGCGCCGAGGCAGCGCCGCGCGGGGGAGGTAGAGCTTCGTGCGGTTCAGCGCCTCCGCGCCCTCGCGGGTGGTCACGCCCTTGATGCGGGCGACGACGGCCTTCGGCGTGACGCGGACATGCTCGATCTCGAAGGTCCGCGTGCCGGCCTCGTCTTGGAGCGGGCCGTAGGCGGCGATGTCGGCCGGCGCTTGCGTGTAAGAGCGGAGACGGACCTCGCCCTTCAAGCCTTGCGCCGCGCCGATCTCGCCGACTAGCAACCGGTCCGCATCCTCGCCCAAGGTCGTTGCCTTCAAGCCTACTCGGCCTTCTCGGCCTCGCCCTCGGCAGGCGCCTCGGCGGCTTCGTCGGCAGCTTCCACGACCGCTTCGTCGGCGGCCTCGACGGAGGCTTCTTCCTCGGCGGCGGCAGCGGCATCTTTGGCGGCAGCCGCATCCTCAGCGGCTTTGGCCTTCGCCTCCTCGGCGGCCTTGGCCTTCTCGACCTCGGCGGCCACCTTGGCCTCCTCGCGCTCGAGGCGCTTCTTGCCGGGCTTGCCCTTCTCGGGATTGTTGCGCGCGTCGCGCTTCATGAGGCCCGCGGCATCGAAGAAGCGGAGCACGCGGTCGGTCGGTAGCGCGCCGTGCGACAGCCAATGCTTGGCCCGGTCGGTGTCGAACTTCACGCGCTCGGCGGACTCGCGCGGCAGAAGCGGATCGAACGTGCCGATCTTCTCGATGTAGCGGCCGTCGCGCGGGCTGCGCGAGTCGGCGATGACGATGCGGTAGAAGGGCCGCTTCTTGGCGCCGGCCCGCGACAGTCTGATCTTCAGGGACATGTTTTCTTCTCCTAGGCGTTCGATTCGATAAAGGGTGGTTCAACGTTTCTTTTTCTGCGGCAGGCCGGGAAGGCCGCGGGGCAGTCCGCCGGGAAGGCCGGGCAGGCCTCCCGGGAATCCGCCGGGCGGCAGGCCCGGGAAATTGGGTGGCGGCGGCAAATCCGCGCCTTGCCGGCATCTCGGTCGGCATCTGCGGCATGCCTCCGCCGCCGAACAGCGCGCTCAAGGCGCCGCGTTTCTTGCCCATGGCCTTCATCATGTCGGCCATCTGGCGGTGCATCTTCACGAGCTTGTTGATGTCCTGCACGCTCGTGCCGGAGCCCGAGGCAACGCGCTTCTTGCGCGAGGCATTGAGCAGTTTCGGGTTCTTGCGCTCGGAGCGGGTCATCGAGCCGATGATCGCTTGCTGGCGCTTGAAGACGCTCTCGTCGAGATTGGCGGCGTCGAGCTGCTTCTTCACCTTGCCGATGCCGGGCAGCATGGAGAGCACGCCGCCCATGCCGCCGAGCTTCTGCATCTGCTTGAGCTGCTCGGCGAGATCCTCGAGGTCGAAGGCGCCCTTCCGGACCTTCTTGGCGATGGCCTCGGCCTTGTCGATCTCGACGGTCTCCATCGCCTTCTCGACGAGGCCGACCACGTCGCCCATGCCGAGGATGCGGCCGGCGATGCGGTCTGGATGGAACTCCTCGAGCGCGTCGAGCTTCTCGCCGACGCCGATGAGCTTGATCGGCTTGCCGGAGACGGCGCGCATGGAGAGCGCGGCGCCGCCGCGCGCATCGCCGTCGACGCGCGTCAAGACGATGCCGGTGAGATCGACGCGCTCACCGAAATTCTTGGCGAGGTTGACGGCGTCCTGACCGGTGAGCGCATCGGCGACGAGCAGCGTCTCGTGCGGCTGCGCGATCTTCTCGATGGCCGCCGTCTCGGCCATCAGCTCTTCGTCGATATGGGTGCGGCCGGCCGTGTCGAGCAGAAGCACGTCATAGCCGCCGAGCTTCGCGGCCTTGATGGCGCGTTCCGTGATCTCGGTCGGGCCCTGGCCCTCGACGATGGGAAGCGTGGCGACGTTCGCCTGTTCGCCCAGCACGCGGAGCTGCTCCTGCGCCGCCGGCCGCCGCGTATCGAGCGAGGCCATGAGCACTTTCTGCTTGTCGCGGGTCTCGAGCCTTTTTGCGAGCTTCGCCGTGGTGGTGGTCTTGCCGGAGCCTTGCAGGCCGACCAGCATCATGACGACGGGCGGCGTGGCGGCGAGGTCGATGCCTTGGGCGTCGGAGCCCAGCATGCGCACGAGCTCGTCGTTGACGATCTTGATGACCATCTGGCCGGGGGTGACGGAACGCACGACGTCCTGGCCGACCGCCTTCGCTTTCACCCGGTCGACGAACGAGCGCACCACGTCGAGCGCCACGTCGGCCTCGATCAGCGCCCGGCGGACCTCGCGCATGGCCTCAGCCACGTCGGCGTCGGTCAGCGCGCCGCGGCGTGTGAGCTTATCGAGAATGCCCGATAGGCGTTCCGATAGGGTCTCGAACATCACGTCCTTCCTCGATCCTCGAAGCAGAGGACCACGCAAAGCAGAAACGCACCCGTGGGCGCATCGCGCTGACGGGTGTTGACCCCCCTGGCTCCCTTTTTTGCTCTACCGGCGCGCTGCGCTACTTGAGAGCAATGCTAAGAAGGCCGGAGGCCGGTAGCACACCAAAATGTGCAGGGCGGCGGCTCGGATTAGGAGCTGCCTTGAATTTCGGCCGGAATGTCGGCGACGGAAGCCTCTAAGTCAAGTCGCTTAGGAAGGGCCTGCAAAGTAGTTGCCGTGGAAGTGGAACGGGATGGCGTGGGGGGCTTCGGCCCTGGCCAGCTCCGCAAGCGTCGCAGCATCGAGCACCAGCAAGAAGGACCTGTCCTTGGCGACATCGAGCACGACGGAGAGGAGCACGCCCTCGTCCTCGGCTTGCGCGTTAGGGGCAGGAACGAAGACGGGCTCGCCGGGATAGACCCCCGCCTCGTACCAGCGCGCGATCTTGCCGGTCTCGACATCGATCTTGACGATGGAATCGAGAAAATCGCCCTCAACCTGGATGCTCGTGCCCCAGACATGGCGATAGGGCTTGCCTGCATGCCTCTCGTAGTTGATGCGCGGCAATTCCAGCGGAACGTGCGCGAGCGTCCGGCGTATGACCGGACTATCGCCGGAGAGTGGCACGCGAAACCGGGTGAGCACCCCTGTCGCGTCGATCGGCGTGCCGGCGCGGAGCCGCGCCAAATATAGTTCGTCGATGATCGTGGCGTCGTCATAGGCGATTATGTCGATGACGACATGATCGCCCTCCTCGAAAGCGTTGACGTGGTGGAAGGCAAACACGGCGTCGGTGCGCGCGGTCGCGACCATCTCTCCGCTGTCCTTGGCGACCACATGGAAGTTGAGGCCGCGCTCCGGTTGCCAGCGATAGTTCCGGATGAAGGGCTTGCCTGAGAATTTGAGGTCGAGCGCGCTTACCGTCAGAGGGAACTCGACCAGCACCAGATAGTTCGCGCTCATGGCGAAGCTGTGCATGTAAGCGGGGCGGTCGACGGGAAGCTCCGCCACCTCGGTCTGCGTGCCGTCGTCGCCCACGCTGAACAGGCGATAGTGGCTCTTCAGGCCGAACGCGACCATGTAGCTGAAGTAGCGCTTGCGGCCGGCGTCGTAGTGAGGGTGCGCGGTCGACACCTGGCCGCCGAGGGTCGGTTCATAGCCAAAGACGCCGAGAGTGCTCAGCGTGTCCGGGCTTATGCTCAAGGGAAGCGTGGTTTCGGTGAAGGCCACGGTCTTCCCGCCAAAGCCCAGGATATTGACGTTGCAATTGTCGGTGAACTTGGGATCGAAGATCGCGGCGACGCGGCCAAACAGGGTGCGGCACGGGTCGGTGGCGAATTCGGCATAGGAGATCTCGCCCGCTTTCTTCGCTGCGGCGTGCGCGTTGCTGGCGAGAAAGCGGTTGGCGTAGGTCACGCGGCCTTGCGCAAAGGCGAAGCGATGCAGCATCGCCAGCCCGTCGAACCAATGATTGTAGGTCCGGGCGCCGACTTCGAATTTGGAGGGTCCGGTGCGGAGCAGCGCGCCTTCGAGCCAGGCGGGCAGGGCGCCGCTGACGGGCAGCGGAACCGGCTTTACGATCTCGGTTTCGAGGGATCGGAAGCCGACGCCATAGGGGAACGAGGCTTTGGCCACAATCGCGTCCTTGCGCGTCCTCGGCTTGCGACCGGTCAGCCTAGGCGAACTTCCTTAAGAGCGGTTCAAGACGAACGGCGAGGTCGAGCAGGGCCTCGTCGCCGCCTTCCCAGCCGATGAAGGAAAGCCCCACCGGGCAGCCGGCGGCTTCCGCCGCGGGAATCGAGATCTGCGGCAGGCCGGCATGGCCGGCAAGACAGGTGCTTTGCAAGGTCAGCGCGCGGAACTCGGCGAAGGACGCCCCATCGGGAATGTCGCGCTCCGGCGGCAGCGTCGGCGTCGTCGGCAGCACGATCGCAGTGCCGGGCCGCACGATCGCCTTCAGCCGCTTGGCCGCCTCGGCCCGCACCGCGCGCGCCCTCTCCGCCTCGTCGAAGGTGATGGCGCTCGCGATCTCGAAGCGCTCCTTGATGCCGGGCCCGAGATCGACGTTGTGGGACTGGATGAAGGGCAGCAGCGTCGACTGGATCTCGAAGCCCTGGATGGTGGCGAAGGCCTTGCGCCACGCTTCGATCTCCTCGCCGGCGACGTCCATATGCTCCGGCTTGGGGATTGCGCCGGCGAGTTTGTCGAGCACCTGCCACAAAGCCTGGTCGGCGCTCGCCTCGGAGTAGACGACGATGTCCTGGGCGAGGACCAGCCGCTCGAGGGGCGCATCGGCGCGCGTGCCGTCGAGCAACACGTGGCTCACCGTGCGAAACAGCTCGGCGTCCCGCGCGAGGACGCCCACCGTATCGAAGCTCGGCGCCATCGCGGTGACGCCGTTCAGGGAGATGCGGCCATGGGTCGGGCGCAGGCCGTAGAGCCCGCTGAAGGACGCCGGCACGCGGATCGAGCCGCCCGTGTCTGAGCCGAGCGCGAAGTCGCACAGCTGGCCGGCGACCGCCGCCGCCGATCCGCATGACGAGCCGCCGGTCACATGCTGCCGGGCGCGCGAATTGATGGGCTGGCCGTAGTGAACGTTGGTGCCGAGCACGCTGTAGAAGAACTCATCGCACACGGTGATGCCGGTGCAGGACGCGCCCGCATCGAGCAGGCGGGCGATCACGGGCGCCGTCTCGTGTGCCGGCGTGGCGTGCGCGTAGAAGTCTGGATTGCCGTTCGACACCTTGCGGCCTTTGATGGCGAACAGGTCCTTCACCATGAAGGTGCTCCCGGCCAGGGGGCCTTGCTCCCGGCCTGGAAGCGGCGCATCAAGCGTATGCGGGACGAGGGCGCCAAGGGGGTCGTTGCTCGGAACGGCGATCATGGGGCTCTCCTTGCGGCGTGCGATCAAGGGAGAGAACGCCATATAAGTGAACGCTTCGCAACTTGAGACGGGGGGACCCTGTGAGCTCTGAGAACGACCCTCGCACGCATCTTCCCAAGACGGTCTGGGCGCTCGGCTTCACGTCGCTGTTCATGGACGTCTCCTCCGAACTGATCCACGGGCTCCTGCCGGTGTTCCTCGTGGTGACGCTGGGCGCCAGCGCCGCCGCCCTTGGCCTGATCGAGGGCATCGCCGAGGCGACCGCGCATATCACCAAGGTGTTTTCGGGCTGGCTGTCCGACAGGCTCGGGAAGCGCAAGGCGCTCGCCGTCGCGGGCTACGGTCTCGCCGCCGTCACCAAGCCGCTCTTCCCGCTCGCCAACGCCGTGTGGCTCGTGGCGCTGGCGCGCTTCCTCGACCGCATCGGCAAGGGGATCCGCGGCGCGCCGCGGGATGCGCTGATCGCCGACGTGACGCCGGCGGAGACGCGCGGCGCGGCGTTCGGCCTGCGCCAGTCCCTCGACACGGTCGGTGCGACGGTCGGGCCGCTGCTCGCGATCGGGCTGATGTACCTCTTCAGCGACAATATCCGCACCGTGCTGTGGTTCGCGGTGATCCCGGCGGTGATCTCGGTCCTGATCCTCGCGTTCTTCGTGAAGGAGCCGCCGCACGCGCGCAAAGACAAGCGTGTGCCGATCCAGGCGCACGAGATCAAGCAGCTCGGCTGGTTCTACTGGTTCGTCGTCGCGGCAGGCGCGGTGTTCACGCTCGCCCGGTTCTCGGAAGCGTTTCTCGTGATCCGCGCCCACGACCAAGGGCTGGCGCTGGCGCTGACGCCGGCGGTGATCGCGGTGATGAGCCTCGTCTATGCCGGGGCCGCCTATCCGGCCGGGCGGCTGCAGGACAAATACGGCGCGCGGCCCCTGCTGGTGGCAGGCCTGATCGCGCTGATCGCCGCCGACCTCGCGCTCGCGCTGGGGCAGGGGCTTCCCCTGGTCTTCCTTGGCATCAGCCTGTGGGGCCTCCATATGGGGCTCACGCAAGGGGTGCTGTCGGCGCTCGTCGCGGAAACCGCGCCGCCGCGCCTGCGCGGCACGGCCTTCGGCCTGTTCGGCCTCGTGACCGGGCTCGCGGCGCTTGTGGCCAGCATCCTGGCAGGCGTGCTGTGGGACGCGATCGGCCCGGACGCGACGTTCCTGGCGGGCGGCGGTTTCGCGGTCCTGGCGCTGATCGGCTTTCTGGCGGTGAGGCGCCGCGCGGGCGCCCCTCCGGCTTAGGACTTTGCGGCGCCGCCGGTGCTATAAAGTCGGCAAGATTTTGGACATTCGGTCATGAACGCGAGCGCTCTCAAGTTCCGCAAGATGAACGGGCTCGGCAACGACTTCGTCGTGGTCGATGGGCGGGCGCACGCGCTGGCGCTCGGCGCGGATGCCGTGCGCGCCATCGCCGACCGCAAAGAAGGCATCGGCTGCGATCAGCTCATCGTGCTCGAGCCTTCGAGCAAGGCCGACGTGTTCATGCGCATCTGGAACGCCGACGGCGGCGAGGTGGCGGCGTGCGGCAACGCCGCGCGCTGCGTGGCGGCGCTCGTCGCTCAGGAGCAAGAGCGCCCCCAGGTGACCATCGAGACCGAGGACCAGGTGCTCGGCGCCGTGGTCGCGGGCGACAACAGCGTCACCATCGACATGGGCGAGCCCCGGCTTGCCTGGGACGAGATCCCGCTTGCCGAGCCGTTCCACGACACGCGCCGCATCGAGTTGCAGGCCGGACCCATCGATGCGCCGGTGCTCCATTCGCCCGCGGTGGTCAATGTGGGCAATCCGCATGCGCTGTTCTTCGTGGATGACGTGGAGGCCATCGACCTCGCCCGTATCGGGTCGATGCTCGAGCATCATCCGTTGTTTCCCGAGCGCGCCAATATCTCGGTGGTGCAGGTGCTGAGCCCCGAGCATCTGAAGATCCGCACCTGGGAGCGGGGCGCGGGCCTGACGCGCGCCTGCGGCACCGCGGCCTGCGCGTCGGCGGTCGCCGCCATCCGCCGCGAGCTCACCGGCCGCAAGGTTAAGGTCAGCCTGCCCGGCGGCGATCTCGTCATCGAATGGCGGGAATCGGACGGCCATGTGCTGATGACGGGGCCCTATGCGCTCGACTTCGAGGGCACGCTGCCTGCGGCACTGTTGGAGCCCGCAGGGGTCTGACTCCGCCCAAGTTTTCGTGTTAGAAGCCGCCCATGTCGGACCTTGAGATCATCACCTTTGGCTGCAGGCTCAATGCCTACGAGTCCGAGGTCATGCGCCAGCATGCGACCGCCGCGGGGCTTGAGCGCGCGGTGATCGTCAACACCTGCGCGGTGACGGCCGAGGCCGTGCGTCAGGCGCGGCAAGCGATCCGCAAGGCCCGCCGCGCGCACCCCGACGCCAAGATCGTGGTGACCGGCTGTGCGGCGCAGATCGATCCCGACCGCTTCGCGGCGATGGACGAGGTCGATCACGTCATCGGCAATCAAGAGAAGACGGACGCGCGGACCTTCCACGGGCTTTCGCTTGAGGACAGCGAGAAGGTCGCGGTCAACGACATCATGTCGGTGCGCGAGACCGCCGGTCATCTGATCGAGGGCTTCGGCAATCGCGCCCGCGCCTATGTACAGATCCAGAATGGCTGCGATCATCGCTGCACGTTCTGCATCATTCCGTTCGGCCGCGGGCCGTCGCGGTCGGTGCCGGCGGGCGAAGTGGTGGCGCAGGTGCGCCGCCTCGTCGAGAACGGCTATGCCGAGATCGTGCTGACCGGCGTGGACATTACCGCCTATGGCGTCGACCTGCCTGGCGAGATGACCCTCGGCAAGCTCACGCGCAGCGTGCTGAAGCTCGTGCCGGAGCTGCCGCGCTTACGGCTCTCCTCGATCGATTCCGTCGAGGCCGACGCGGATCTCATCGCGGCGATCGCCGAGGAAGAGCGGCTGATGCCGCATCTCCATCTGTCGCTGCAAGCGGGCGACGATCTCACCCTCAAGCGCATGAAGCGCCGCCATGCCCGTGGCGACTCCGTTGCCTTCTGTGAGGCCATGCGGCGCGCGCGGCCGGACATCGTGTTCGGCGCCGACATCATCGCCGGATTCCCCACCGAGACGGAGGCGATGTTCAAGAACTCGCTGTCGCTCGTGGACGATTGCGGGCTGACCTTCCTCCACGTGTTCCCGTTCTCCGCGCGCGAGGGCACGCCGGCCGCGCGGATGCCGCAGGTGAACGGTGCGGTGGTGGCGCGGCGCGCGGCAGAGCTCCGCGACAAGGGCGTCGCCGCACTGAAAGCGCATCTTGCGGACGCCAAGGGACGGCGCATCCAGGTTCTGATGGAGTCGGATGCCCAAGGCCGCTCGGCCGACTTCACGCCGGTTCGCCTCGATGCATGCGCGCAAGCCGGCGCGCTGGTCGAGGCGGTCGTCTCCGGCGATGACGGCGCGTCGCTGCTGGCGGAGGCCGCCCGGTGAGTGATAAGCCGGTGGCGCCGGAGACCAAGAAGAGCTGGTTCGCGCAACTCAAATCCGGCCTCTCCCGCACCTCGAACTCGCTCACCGAGAATCTCGCAGGCGTGCTCACCAAGCGGAAACTCGACGAGGAGACGCTCGATGAGCTGGAGGAGGTGCTGATCAAGGCCGATCTCGGCGTCGGCATGGCCGACCGCATCCGCGAGGCCGTCTCGAAAGGCCGCTACGACAAGGGACTGACGGCTGACGACGTGCGTCACGTCCTCGCCACGGAAGTGGCGCGCGTGCTCGAGCCCGTGGCGGAGCCCTTCACGCTCGACGAGGCCGCCAAGCCCCACGTCATCCTCGTGGTCGGCGTGAACGGCACCGGCAAGACCACGACCATCGGCAAGCTGGCGCATCAGTTCGAGCGACAGGGCAGAAGCGTGATGCTCGCCGCCGGCGATACGTTCCGCGCCGCGGCCATCGATCAGCTCAAAGTGTGGGGCGGGCGCGTCGGCGCCGAGGTCGTCGCCAAGGACGTGGGCGCCGATCCGGCGGGCGTCGCCTACGAGGCGCTCGAGCTGGCGAAGCGCGAAGGCAAGGACGTGCTCCTGATCGACACCGCTGGGCGGCTCCAGAACAAAGGCGACCTCATGGCCGAGCTCGCCAAGATCGTGCGCGTCCTGAAGAAGATCGACGAGAGTGCGCCGCACTCGGTGGTGCTTGTGCTCGACGCTACCACCGGGCAGAACGCAATCAACCAGGTGCAGATTTTCCAGGAGATCGCCGGCGTGACCAATCTGGTCGTGACCAAGCTCGACGGCACGGCGCGCGGCGGCATTCTCGTCGCCATCGCCGAGCGTTTCGGGCTGCCCATCAACGCCATCGGCATCGGCGAAGGGATCGAGGACTTCGAGCCGTTCGATGCCCACGACTTCGCCCGTGCCATCGCCGGAGCAGGACGCGAGAATGACGCAGCCGCCTGAAGCCGAGACAGCCGACGAGGCTGCCGTCGCTAAACCGTCGGACGAGAAGCCCTCAGCCGCCAAGCCCGCGGAGTCCGGGCAGGCCGTGGCCACCAAGCTCCTCGTCGAGCTCGGGCCGCTGCTCGTGTTCTTCGGGGGCAACGCCCTTTACGGCATCTATGCGGGCACCGCGGCCTTCATGGTGACGACGGTCTTGTCGCTCGGTTTCGCGTGGTGGCGCTATCACAAGGTGCCGGTGATGCCGCTGGTCAGCGCCGTCATCGTGCTTACGTTCGGCGGGCTCACCCTCTATTTGCACGACGACACGTTCATCAAGCTCAAGCCGACCATCGTCTATACGATGTTCGCGGTGCTGCTCTTGGCGGGACTCGTCACGGGCAAGCCCGTGCTCGCGCTCCTGTTCGGGCCCGTGTTCAATCTCACCGAGGAAGGCTGGCGCAAGCTGACGCTGCGCTGGGCCGTGTTCTTCATCGCCATGGCGGTGCTGAACGAGTTCGTGTGGCGGAACTTTTCGACGGATGCCTGGGTGAGCTTCAAGGCATTCGGCTTCCTGCCGATCACATTTCTCTTTGCTGCGGCCCAGGTGCCCTTGATGCAGCGCTACGGCGTGCCCGAAGACGAGGCCTCCCAATAGACGGGTGAATTGCTTAAGGTTACGCTCGATCTACTTGGCAGCGTCTACTTGTAAGCACATTGGCCCCCTCCGATATATTTAGCCGACCCTTGGTCGTGCCTAGGTGTCTCATCCTGCGGCACATTTCGGTGCAACCAGGCGTTTGCTGATCGCGCCTGCGGGTTGTAAAAGAACCAATGCAGTGCCCCTGGGAGACCGGCGAGGGCAGCTGAAGAGAGTGGTGGCGCTCGCATGATGGTTAAGGCTGGAAATCCTTTGAATTGCTCGGCAACCCATCTGCTGCACCGGGCCGGGCAGCGTGCCGCGGACATCTTTTCCGAGGAATCGCGGGCCGGCGGCCTCACGCCGCGCCAGTTCGCCGTTCTCGTGGCGGTGGCCGAGCAAGAAGGCCTCACGCAGACCGAGCTTGTGGAGCGGACGGGTATCGATCGCTCGACGCTCGCCGATATCGTTGCCCGTCTGTTGAGCCGCAGCCTGATCCAGCGCCGCCGCGCCAAGGACGATGGCAGGGCCTATGCCATCAAGCTCAGCGCGCAGGGTGCCAAGGCACTGCGCGACGCACAGCCGGGGGCTGCAGCGGCGGACATGCGGCTTCTGGCCAACCTTCCGCCGGCCAAGCGCCAGGACTTTCTCGAATCCCTCAACATGATCGTCGGAGCCGACGGCGAGTAGCCGCTGACGGGCGCGGGTCAGCCCTGCGGCGTGTCCGGCGATTGCCGCATCAGCGGCAGGATCTTCTCTTTGATCGCCCGTTCGGTGAGCGGCCCCACGTGGCGGTAAGCGATCTTCCCGTCCGCCGTGATCACGTAAGTCTCCGGCACGCCATAGACGCCGAAGTCGATCGCCGTCCGGCCCGTGCTGTCGATGCCGACGCGCTCGAAGGGGTCGCCGTAGCGGCCGAGGAAGCGCCGGGCCGAATCCGGGTCGTCCTTGTAGTTGATGGCGTAGATGCGGATGCCGGGCTCCTTGGCGAGCGCCAGAAGCGTCGGATGCTCCTCCAGGCACGGCACGCACCACGAGGCGAACACGTTGACGAGGGTGGGCTTGCCGCCCGCGAGATCGGCCGAGCTGAAGCCCGGTACGGCGGCGCCGTCTTCGCCCTTCAACCCGTCGAGCGGGGGGAGGGTAAACTGCGGCACCGGCTTGCCGATCATCGCCGAGGGAAGCCGTGACGGGTCGCCGGTGTGGAGCGCGTACCAGAAGAGGCCGGCAAGACCGACAAAGATGACGAAGGGCAGCACGACGCCCCAGCGCCGCATGGCGCGCGGTTGCGGCGCCTTCTCCGTGGTCTTTGCCTCTTTGGGCTGTGCCACTTTGCGCTTTGGCGCTCTAGGCTTTGCCGTCATGAGCGTGTCTTTCGCGGCGTTGCCGGTTTGCGCTTCGCCGGCGCCTTCGCCGCTTTGGGCTTGGCCGCCGTCTTGACCGTGTGGTTGGTCTTGACGGTAGGGCTGGCCGAGCGCCGCCTGATGCCGAGGCGCTCGAGCTCGGCGAGCTTGCGGCGCTGCTTGCGGTCATCCTCGAGCGTGGCGAGCACGAGCGCGGCGACGGCGACGAAGGTCACGCCATAGGCGGCAATGATGAAGCTTGCGTGCGGGCCGAGGTCGAGCATGGGTCTCGCTTTATGCTTCGGCCAGGGCGGCGCGCTCGACTTGGGTCTGCTGGAGCGCATGCACGCGGCGGCGCAGGATCTCCGCGCGCATGGCGATGAGGTGCAGCAGCACGAACAGCGCCGTGAAGCCGGCCGCCATGACGAACAGCGGCGTGAGCAGCGACGGATCGATGGTCGGGCCGCCCATGCGGAACACGCTCTCCGGTTGATGCAGCGTGTTCCACCAATCCACCGAGAACTTGATGATCGGAATGTTGATGGCGCCGACCAGGCCGAGGATCGCCGCGGCGCGCCCGGCGCGGCCCGGCTCGTCGATGGCCTGCCACAGGGCGATCAGCCCGAGATAGAGCAGGAACAAGATGAGCATGGAGGTAAGCCGCGCGTCCCATACCCAATAGGTGCCCCACATGGGCTTGCCCCACAGCGAGCCCGTGACCAGCGCGATGAAGGTGAAGGTGGCGCCGATGGGGGCGGCGGTCTTGGCGGCGACGTCGGCGAGGGGGTGGCGCCAGATCAGCGTGCCGAGCGCGGCGATGGCGATCAGCGTGTAGCCGAGCATGCTGAGCCACGCCGCCGGCACGTGGACGAACATGATCTTCACCGTCTCGCCCTGCTGGTAGTCGGGCGGTGCCACGAAAAGCGACAAATAGAGGCCGATGCCGAGCAGGATCACCACGACGGCGCTGAGCCAGGGAACGACCCTGTCGACGAGGCTCAAGAAGCGGGTGGGATTGGCGAGGCTGATCATGGCGCTGATCTAGTGGCTTTAGGAAGGAAGCGCAAATGAGGCCTATCGAAGCGCCGTGCGCAGCGCGGCGGCGGCGGCGATGGGCGCCAGCACCACGCTGGCGAGGCTCAGCGCGCACAGGATGAAGAAGGGCGGCCAGACGGAGTTGGGCCCGCTCACGTAAGGGGTGACGGCGGAAACCCCGAAAATCAGGATCGGCACGTAAAGCGGCACTACGAGCAGCGCGAGCAGGAGACCGCTCCGGCGCAACCCCAGCGTCAGGCTCGCGCCGATCCCGGCGATGAAACTCACCGCAGGCGTGCCGGCGAGCATGGCGAGCACGAGCGAGGGGAATGTGCCCATCGGCAGATTGAGGAGGAGGCCGAGGAACGGCGCGAGCAGCACGAGCGGGATGCCGGTCGTGAGCCAATGGGCGAGGCACTTCAAGCCGGCGACGAGGGGCAAAGGCAGGGGCCCGGTGGCGAGCACGTCGAGCGTGCCGTCCTCGTAGTCGTTATCGAAGATGCGGCCGGCGGAGAGCAGCGCGGCAAGGAGCAGCCCCACCCACAAGATCCCGGGCGCGATGCGGGCGAGCAGGTTGAGGTCTGGCCCGAGGCCGAGCGGGGTGATGACCACGACAATGAGATAGAAGCCGAGCGCCACGCCGATGGCGCCGCCTTCGCGCCAGGCGAGCCGCACGTCGCGGGCAAGAAGGGCGTAGCCTGCGCTCATGCGGCCCGTCCCAGGCCGAGGGCGAGCTCGTGGTCGAACTTGGTCTTGAGCGGCACGTGGGTCGACACGATGGCGATGCCGCCGGCCTTCATATGATCGCGGATCGCCGCGTCGAGCCGCGTCACGGCATGCGCATCGAGAGACACGGACGGCTCGTCGAGAAGCCAGATCGGACGGGGCGCGGCGTAGAGGCGCGACAGAGCGAGCTTCCGCTTCTGCCCGGCGGACAGAAGCCCAGCCGGAAAGTCGGCGAGGGGCTCAAGCCCGAAGGCGGCAAGCGCGCCCGCAAGATCACCGTGTCCGTCGCCTAGATAGTCGGCCCAGAAGGCGAGGTTCTGGCGCACGGTGAGCGCCGTCTTGGTGGCGTTCAAGTGACCGATCTCGTGGCAGAGCTCGGCCACGGGGGTGCCCGCTTCCGCGCCGGTGACGGAGAGATGCCCGGCAGCCAGAGGCAGGAGGCCTGCCAGCTGCCGCAACAGGCTCGTCTTGCCGGCGCCGTTCGGCCCGCTGACGAGCAGCGCCTCGCCGGGCGCAAGCGTGAAGCTCAGCCCCTGAAACAGGGTCCGGCCACCCCGCTCACAGGCGATGTCGCGGGCCGCGAGGCTGACTTGTACGGGCAATTGCATGAATCTTACGCAGATATGGGCGGGGCCGGGCTTCGGGGAGGCACTAGGGGCGTCTCTTCGCGTCATTGTCTCGTCGCCGCAAGGGCTTTTATAGTGGCCCACGAGCACGCATCCAAAGCCAAGGAACGCCTGGCGCGAGAGGGCGGCGCCTCCCGCGGCCGGTTGGCCGTGCCCTTGCATGCTCGCTCGCTGGGACCTACCCCGCTTTTCGGGGCTTCAAAGGAGACTTCATTGACATCGGCGGCCACGACCTCGCTCGACAGTTTCAAGTGCCGGCGCACGCTCAAAGTCGGCAAGCGCGAATACGACTATTTCGATCTCAAGGCGGCCGAAGCCGCCGGGCTCGACGGCATCGGCCGGCTGCCGTTCTCCCTCAAAGTGCTGCTCGAGAACCTGTTGCGCCATGAGGACGGCCGAACTGTCACGTCCGACGATATCCGCGCCGTCGCGGACTGGCTGAAGGAGAAGAGAAGCGACCGGGAGATCGCCTTCCGTCCCGCGCGGGTCTTGATGCAGGATTTCACCGGCGTCCCGGCCGTGGTCGATCTTGCCGCCATGCGCGACGCGGTCACGGCGCTGGGGGGCGACGCGCACAAGATCAATCCGCTGGCGCCCGTCGATCTCGTCATCGATCACTCGGTGATGGTCGATGCGTTCGGCTCCGGCATGGCGTTCCAGGTCAACGTCGACAAGGAATATGAGCGGAACAGCGAGCGCTACGCGTTCCTGCGCTGGGGCGCGGGCGCGTTCGACAATTTCCGCGTGGTGCCGCCGGGCACCGGCATCTGCCACCAGGTCAATCTCGAATATCTCGCCCAGACGGTGTGGACCAAGAAGGAGGACGGCGAGACGAAGCTTGCGTTCCCGGACACGCTGGTCGGCACGGACAGCCACACCACCATGGTCAACGGGCTCTCGGTGCTCGGCTGGGGCGTGGGCGGCATCGAGGCGGAAGCGGCGATGCTCGGTCAGCCGATCTCCATGCTGATCCCGGAAGTCGTTGGCTTCCAGATCACCGGCGCGCTTCGCGAAGGCGTCACCGCCACCGACCTCGTACTGACCGTGACGGAGATGCTGCGGCGGAAAGGCGTCGTCGGCAAGTTCGTGGAGTTCTATGGCGAAGGGCTGGATCACCTGCCGCTCGAGGACCGCGCCACCATCGCCAACATGGCCCCGGAATACGGCGCCACATGCGGCTTCTTTCCCATCGACAAGGAGACGCTCGCTTATCTCGAGGCGACCGCGCGCAAGGACTCCCGCATCGCCCTGGTCGAAGCCTATGCGAAAGCCCAAGGTCTCTACCGCAAGGACAAGACGCCCGATCCGGAGTTCACCGACACGCTGCAGCTCGATCTCGGCGATGTGGTGCCGTCGATCGCCGGACCGAAGCGGCCGCAGGACCGCGTGCCGCTCGATAAGGCGGCGCACGCCTTCACCGAGGTGCTCGACAAGGAGTACGGCAAGGGCGCCGAAGCCACGAAGCGCGTGCCGGTGAAGGACAAGAATTTCGATCTCGGCCATGGCGACGTGGTCATCGCCGCCATCACGTCCTGTACCAATACCTCGAACCCGTATGTGATGGTGGGCGCCGGTATGCTCGCCCGCAACGCCGTAAAGCAAGGACTTTCGGTCAAGCCGTGGGTGAAGACGTCATTGGCGCCGGGCTCGCAGGTCGTCACCGACTATTTGGCGAAGGCCGACCTGCAAGACGACCTCGACAAGCTCGGCTTCAATCTCGTGGGCTATGGCTGCACCACCTGCATCGGCAATTCGGGGCCGCTGCCGGAGGAGATCTCGCAGACCATTCATGAGAACGGGCTGGCGGTCGCCGCGGTGCTGTCGGGCAACCGCAATTTCGAGGGCCGCATCAATCACGACGTCCGCGCCAACTATCTCGCCTCGCCGCCGCTCGTGGTGGCCTACGCGCTTGCCGGCTCGGTGATGCTCGATCTGGCGACGCAGCCGCTCGGCATCGGCAAGAACGGCCCCGTCTACCTCAAGGACATCTGGCCGTCGTCGAAAGAGGTGGCGAAGCTCGTGCGCAAGGCCGTGAAGACGTCGATGTTCAAGGAGCGCTACGGCGACGTGTTCCGCGGCGATCCCGAATGGCGCGCGATCGAGGTCGCGGGCGGGCTCACCTATGAGTGGGACAAGACGTCAACTTACGTGCAGGAGCCGCCTTACTTCACCGGCATGTCGCCGGAGCCTTCGCCGGTGACCGATGTGGAGAATGCGCGCATCCTCGGCCTGTTCCTCGATTCCATCACCACCGACCACATCTCGCCGGCGGGCGCGATCAAGAAGGACAGCCCGGCCGGACGGTACCTCACCGAGCACGGCGTCGCCGTGCACGACTTCAACTCCTACGGATCGCGGCGGGGCAATCACGAGGTGATGATGCGCGGCACGTTCGCCAACACCCGCATCAAGAACCAGATGGTTCCTGGCGTCGAAGGCGGCGTCACGGTGCATCACCCTTCCGAAGAGCGCATGGCGATCTACGACGCGGCGATGCGCTACGCGGCCGAAGGCGTGCCGCTCGTCGTCTTCGCCGGAAAGGAATACGGGACCGGATCGTCGCGCGACTGGGCGGCCAAGGGCACAAGGCTTCTCGGCGTGCGCGCCGTCGTCGCCCAGAGCTTCGAGCGCATCCACCGCTCGAACCTGATCGGCATGGGCGTGCTGCCGCTCGTGTTCGCCGAAGGCATGTCGTGGGAACAGCTCGGGTTAACGGGACGCGAGACGGTCAGTCTGCGGGGCTTGAGCGAGATCAAACCGGGGCAGACGGTCGAGGCCGATATTGCCTATCCCGGCGGCGAGACGCGGGCCGTGCCGCTCAAGGTGCGGATCGATACCTTCGATGAGCTCGACTATTTCCGGAATGGCGGGATTCTGCACTACGTGCTCCGGTCGCTCGCGCGCGAGGCCGCGTAGGTCACTCAGTTGTGACCCTTCGCGAGGCTTTTTTGCCGGAAATTCCCCGTCAGTTCCGGCATGCTAGGGGTATGAGGCCGATCACATTTTTCGCCCTGTGCGCGGGCGCCTTCGCCCTATTCGGGCAGTCGGCTCCAGGTCAAGCGGAGCCGAGCGGTGGCCCGATCCTGCTCGAGCTGTTCACCAGCCAAGGCTGCTCGTCGTGCCCGCCGGCCGATGCGCTGCTCGCCGACTACGGCAACAAGCCGGGCGTGATCACGCTCTCATTCGCCGTCGATTACTGGAACTATCTCGGCTGGCGCGACACGCTGTCGAGCCCGGAGAACAGCGAGCGCCAGCGCGACTACGCCCGCTCGCGCGGCGACGGCCGCGTGTACACGCCGCAGCTCGTCGTCGACGGCATCACCCACGTGAACGGCGCCAACGAGGCGGCGATCGAAATGGCGATGCGGAACGTAAAGAAGCGGCTCAAGGATGTGCAGGTGTCGGTGACCATGCGGGCCGAAGGCGACAGCCTGGTGATCAATATCGGCGCGGCGCCCGAAACCTCCGACCTCCGCGCGGGGACGGTCTGGCTCGCCATCGCCAAGAACAAAGAGACCGTCTCGATCAAACGCGGGGAGAATCGCGGCAAGACGATCACCTACACGCATCCGGTGAGAGAGCTCACGCCGATCGGCATGTGGAAGGGCGAGAAGATGACGCTCAGACTGCCGCTCAAGGATCTGCACGCCATCGGCGGCGATTGCCTCGTCGCAATGCTCCAGGTTCAGAACACAGGGCCTATACTCGGCGTCGCCGAGTACGAGCAGATGATGTAGGCGCCCCAGGCGTCTCGCCTCCGACACCCCCCAAAATGCAAAAGGGCCGGCTTAGAGCCGGCCCTTTGCGTGGCCTTTGAAAGGAACTGGCCCGGTCCGAGAGAAGACCCCGGGGGGGCTGGGGGGCTGAGATTCCGAAGCCTCTCTATTTGGACCGGGCCGAGAGGCAACAACGATGATCATACGGGTTTTTGGGGCATGCCAGGGGCTGAACTAGGGCGGAACTGTGAATTATGTTTCGTTATGTTACAGGCAGCTTACCGGCTCGTGCGGCTTGAATTTCCGCGTCTCTGCGGTCATCATGAAGGTTCCGTTACAGGAGGCGCAAGTTGAGCGAAACGGAGCCCATAGTCTTGCCGCTGGCCCGCAAGGCTGGCGGCGATTCCACCTCTTCCGAACCCGCATCCCGGCGCGGCGGCATTTCGTTCAACCGCCAGGAACTCACCCAAATCCTCAACGTGTACGGCCGCAAAGTGGCGGACGGCGAGTGGCGTGACTACGCCATCGACACGCTGAAGGAGAAGGCCGTGTTCTCGGTGTTCCGGCGGTCTTCGGAGGTTCCCCTCTACCGGATCGAGAAGGCGCCGAAGCTCGCCAGGCGCCAGGGCGCCTATAGCGTGATCGCGGCGACCGGCCTCATCCTGAAGCGCGGCCACGATCTCGCCCGCGTGCTTCGCGCGTTGGACAGGGGCTTGCGCCTCGTCGACGCCTGATTCCATCGGTACATAAAGAAGAAGCCCCGGAGACGGGGGACTCGGGGCTTCTCCGGTTCCTTATGGGGGGAACCTGTGGCGGGGAGGGATGCCCACCACTGGGCGGTAGTTAGATATGCCGCGCCGATTTTCAACCGGGTGCGGCCGCTTGGTTGCATTAACAATAAAGGCCCCGGCGTTGCCGCCGGGGCCTTCGTCGTTTGGGCTGTTGCTGGTGCCTAGCGGCGGTTGCCGAAGAGCTGGAGCAGCAACATGAACAGGTTGATGAAGTCGAGATAGAGCCTGAGTGCGCCCATCACGGCCTTGCGGCCCGCGACGGAGCCGTCGTCATTCACGCTGTACATCTCCTTGATCGACTGGGTGTCGTAGGCGGTGAGCCCGGCGAACACCAACACGCCGATCACCGAGACCGCAAACTGCAGCGCGGTCGAGCCGATGAACAGGTTCACCACCGAGGCGATGATCACGCCGATCAGGCCCATGAACAGGAACGAGCCCCAACCGGAGAGGTCCTTGCTCGTGGTGTAGCCCCACAGCGACAGCGCGCCGAACGAGGCGGCCGTAATGAAGAACACCCGGGCGATGCTCTCGCCGGCATAGACGAGGAAGATCGAGGAGATCGACGCACCCATCAATGCCGCGAACGCCCAGAACGTGATTTGGGCGGTTTGCAGGCTCATGGAGTTGATGCGCGCCGAGATGAAGAACACCAGGGCGAGCGGCGCGAAGATCACCACCCACTTGAAGGCGCTGGCGAACATGAAGTTGCCGAACGCCGTCAGCTCAAGCCCGGCCGCGCCCTGCTGCACGGCCATGGCGTAGACCGCGTAGGCGACCACGCCGGTGATGGCGACGCCGGAGGCCATGTAGTTGTAGACGCGGAGCATGTAGGCGCGCAGACCCTGGTCGATCGCTTCCGCGCGGCCGACGGTCGTGCCTTGCCCATAACGTCTGTCGAGTTCAGCCATGTAAGAGAATCCCTTTGCTGAGCGTTGGTCAGAGAGCCAATTTGGCTAGGAATATGGTGGTTTAACGCTAGCTGCGCAAGGTGAAGAGACTGTGTCCTAGAAGGGCGAAATCGCCTCATTCCGCCCGGAGATAGGGGGCGGCCTTGACCGACAGCACCCGCCAGGTGGTGACGGCGCCGACCGCGAGCACGAGGGCGAGCGCCAGGAGCACCGTCTGGACCGCGGCCATCGGGGCAAACAGGAACTTGATGTCGAAGGCGAAGGTGCAGAGCGCCCAGGCCGTGATGGTGGCGATGAGGATGGCGAGGAGCGAGGTGGCGAGCCCGAGCGTGCCGAACTCGAGCAGCTCCGCGCTGACGATGCGCCCCCGCGTGGCGCCGAGCGTCTTGTACAGCACCGCGAGATATTTCCGCCGCTGCTGGCCCGCGGACACAGCGCCGGCGAGGACCGCGGCGCCGATCAGAAGCGTGAAGCCGGCGGTCGCCTTGATCGCGGTCATGAGCTTGGCGAGCATGGCCTTCGCCGCGTCGATGATGTCGCCGATCTTGATGGCGGTCACCAGCGGGAAGCGCTCGGCGAGAGACTGGATGATCTTGGCCTCTTGCTCGGGCGCGGTGCCTTTCGGCAGCTCGAGCGTGGTGACGAGGCGGTGCGGCGCGCCTTCAAGCGTGTTGGGCGAGAACACCATGACGAAGTTGATGGCGAGCGACTCCCAATCGATCTTGCGCAGGCTCGCGATCTTCGCCTCGACATTGCGGCCGAGGATGTTGACGGTGATCTTGTCGCCGAGCTTCAGGCCAAGCCCCTTGGCGAGTTCGCCGTCGAAGGAGACGAGCGGCGGTCCCGAATAGCCCTTCGGCCACCATTCGCCCTCCTCGATGGTCGATGAGCCGGGGACGGTGTCGGTGTAGGTCAGGCCGCGGTCGCCGGCGAGCACCCAGCGGGAATCGGGCGAGACTTCCGCTTTGTCCACGGGCACGCCGTTGAGCGCCTCGATGCGGCCGCGCAGCATGGGCGCGTCGTCGAGCTTCGCGTCGGGCGCGACGGCCTTGGCGGTGTCTTTGAAAGCCTGGAGATCGGCTGGCTCGACGTCGAGGAAGTAATAGGCGGGCGCGTCGATCTCCACATGGCTTTCGATCTCGGCAAGCAGAGAGCGGTGGATCAGCGCCACGGCGATGAGGAGACCTAGCCCCAAGCCGAGGGAGACGGCGATGGAGCGGGCGAGCGAGCCCGGCGCGCCGATGCTCGCGAGCGCCAGGCCCCAGGCGGGGGGCTTGGTGCGTCGGAAGCGGAGGGCGAGACGCTGAAGGAGAAGCCCGAAGCCGAGCAGCAGCACGAAGGCGACGACGATGCCGGCGGAGATGGAAGCGGTCACCACACGCTCCTCGGACGCGGCGATGGCGAGCGCGAACAGAGCAAGCCCCGCGGCGGCGGAGGCGACGGCGAAGGGAAGCGCCGATCGCTCGCGCTCCTCGGTGAGATGCGCGCGCATGAGCACCGCCGGCGAGATGCGGCTCGCGCGTCCCAAAGGCCACAGCACGAACAGCACCATGGTGAGGAGACCGGCGAGCGCGGCGACGAGGAGCGCCACGGGATGCGGCTCGACGGCGAGGGGGATGGGGAGCACGTCGGCATAGAGGGTGGCGATGGTCACGGGCGCGAGCGCCCCAAGCACGAGACCGATCGTGATGCCGATCGCGGCGAGCAGCAGCGCCTGGATGAGATAGACGTTGAGCACGAGCCGGCTCGTGGCGCCGAGGCATTTGAAGGTGGCGATGATGTCGCGCTTCTTCGCCATGTAGCTCTGGATGGCGTTGCCGACGCCGATGCCGCCGAGGAGAAGCGCGGTGAGCCCGACGAAATTGATGAACTGAGTGAAGCGCTCGGCGTCGCGCCGGAGCGACGGCGCCGGATCCGTCCAGTCATTGATGGCGAAACCGGATTGCGGGAATTTCGTCTCGATGCTCTTGCGCGCGGCTTTGAGCTGCTCACGGTCGGCGGCGATGGCTTTCGGCATCTTCACGCGATAGGTCCAGCGGATCAGGCTGCCGGGCTGCACGAGCCCGGTCTTGGCGAGCGTGTCGCGCGACATCAAAAGCTTCGGCCCGTAAGACAGCCGGTCGGCAAGGCGGTCCGGCTGATCGCCGAGCGTGCCGCCGATGGTGACGGTGGCCTCGCCGATCTTGACGGGATCGCCGATCTTGAGGCCGAGCCGGTCGAGCAGGATGGGCTGGGCGAGCACCACGTCCGGCTTCCGCCACAGGGGGCCGGCGTCTTTCGGATCGAGCACCACGACCTTGCCATAGAGCGGGTAGGGATCGTCGGCGGCCTTCACCTCGACAAGGGCGGCCTTGCCGTCCGCCGAGCGCGCCATGGCGCGGAAGCTTGCGGACTCGCTGACCTGGCCGAGGGCGTTCAGGGCCGCGCGCTCGTCGTCGTTCACTTGGCGGTGGATCAGCTCGAAGGAGAGATCGCCGCCGATGAGGAGCCGCCCCTGCTGGGCGAGCGCCTCGTCGAAGGCCGCCGCCAGCGAGCCGATGGCGGCGACGGCGGCGACGCCAAGGGCGATGCACAGCACGAAGACCGTCAGTCCGCCGGCGCCGGCGCGCAACTCGCGGAGCGCAATCGTGAGCGCGAGCGGAAGCCGGGATCGACGCGCGGGCACGTGCGCCGTTGTCGCCGCCGCGGTCACGAGGCGGTCACGCGCCGCTTGGTGCCGCCCTTGACGATGCGGCCATCGGCGAGGTTCACGATGCGGTCGCAGCGCTTGGCAAGCGTGCTGTCATGGGTGATGAGGAGAAGCGTCGCGCCGGTCTTGTCTTTGAGCGCGAAGAGGAGGTCCATGACTTGTCCGCCCGTGGCGAGGTCGAGATTGCCGGTGGGCTCGTCGGCGAGGATCAGCGTTGGCTTGGTGGCGAGCGCCCGGGCGATGGCGACGCGCTGCTGCTCGCCGCCGGAGAGCTGGCCGGGAAAATGCGTCTCGCGATGGGAAAGGCCGACCTCGGCGAGCGCCGCGCGGGCGACCGCGAAGGCGTCGTCTTGGCCGAGAAACTCCATCGGCAGCGCGACGTTCTCGATGGCCGTCATGGTCGGCACGAGGTGGAAGGATTGGAACACGATGCCGATATTGGCGGCGCGGAGCCGCGCCAAGCCGTCCTCGTCGAGGGTGCCGAGATCGCTGCCGACAACGGTGACGCGGCCGGCGGTGGCGCGTTCCAGCCCGGCGACGACCATGAGGAGCGTGGATTTGCCCGAGCCGCTGGGGCCCACAACCGCCACAGCTTCGCCCGAAGGGACGACTAGATCGATGCCGCGCAGGATGGCGACGGCCCCGGCGCGCGAGGGCAGTGTAACGTGCACGCCGTCGAGCTCGATCGCAGGGCGCTGTTTCAAGGGCTGATCCATGGGGCGGGAATCATCGGTTCGGCAGGATATGAACAGGGTAGCCGCAATAGAGAAGGGCAAACAGGTCGAAAAGATGAAACTTCAGGTCGCCCGCATGGGCCTTCTCGCCGCAGCCCTGCTTTTTTCGTTTGGCTTCCAGACGGCACGCGCCGAGCCGGGCGAGACCGTCATCGTGGCGCTGGGGGACAGTCTTACCGCAGGGTATGGCCTGCCGCAGGACCAGTCCTTTCCGGCGCAGCTCCAGGCGGCGCTCGAGGCGCGCGGGCAGAAGGTCAAGATCATCAATGCCGGCGTGTCGGGCGATACGGCGACCGCCGCGTTGCAGCGGCTCGACTGGGCGCTGCCGGACGACGCGGGCGCGGTGATCGTGGAGCTTGGCGGCAACGATGCGCTGCAAGGCATTCCGCCGGAGGGAACGAAGCAGGCGCTCGCCAAGATCATGGAGAAGGCCAAGGCCAAAGGCTTGCCGGTGCTGCTCGCCGGCATGGAGGCGCCGCGCAATATGGGGAAGGAGTATGTGGAGCAATTCCACGCGATCTATCCGGACCTCGCCGCGCAGTACGACGTTCTCCTCTATCCGTTCTTCCTGGATGGGGCCGCGCTCCACGACGGCCTGCTGCAGGCGGATGGCATTCACCCCAACGGCAAGGGCGTTGCCGTCATCGTCGAGAAGATCATGCCGAAAGTGGAAGAGCTGATCGCGCAAGCGCAAGCGAAAGGATGAGTCATCCGACGCATTCACCGTGTTCGGATCGGACCGCTACCAGAAGCGGGCCGATGAACTATCGTGGAAGGCGTTCCAGGACTTCCTTGCCACGAATTTGTCGGAGTGAGCGCGCTACAACCGGAGAGATGAAGCCACCCCTGAAACAGATCGCGGCGCTGCCCTTCGTGGAGACGGCCGGAAGGTCCGCTGGTCCTCCTGATCACCACGCGCGGGCGCGGCCATTGGACGATCCCGAAAGGCTGGCCCAAGGCCGGCATGGCCGACGCGGCTCTTGCCGCGCGCGAGGCGCGGGAGGAGGCAGGCGTTGAGGGCGACATCAGCCCGGCGCCGATCGGCAGCTTCCTCTACACCAAGCGCCTTCACCTCTTCTCCTGGGCCAAGTGCAGCGTCGACGTCTACGCCCTCAAGACCCGCTGCCAAGCGCTCGACTGGCCGGAAAAGCAGGCCCGCAAAGCCATGTGGATCGAGCCGGCCAATGCGGCGTCCCTGGTCCGCGAGACACAACTTGCGGCGGTCCTGCGAGATTTTGCCAGCCAGGGCTGACCTGAAGTCGTTGCCCATTTTCCACGCCCTTGCGTGAAAAGCTGTGGCGAACCGCAGGGCGAGGTTGTGGCCTCGTCCTAGAGCCCCTATGACCGTTCTCGTGTCGGACCTCGAGAGCACGCCATCCATGACATTGCGGGACGAAGAGGCGCCAGCCGTCCGCACGCCCAAGGTCCGGAAGACCTCGCTCGACAAGGATCTCCGCAAGATCGAGCGCCTCGAGGAGGCGACGCGCGCGGCCGCGCGCAACCGTCTCGCGGTCGGCGTGGCGCTGCTCTTCCTGGCCATCGCCGGGGTGCTCGCGAGCTCGCAGATCGGGCCGGCGCAGAACAGCTTCCTGATGATCGTCGCCGCGGTGATCGGCGGCTACATGGCGCTCACCATCGGCGCCAACGACGTGGCCAACAATGTCGGACCGGCGGTCGGCGCGCGGGCGCTGACCATGTCGGGGGCGCTCGTCATCGCCGCAATCTTCGAATGCGCGGGCGCGCTGATCGCGGGCAGCGACGTGGTCGAGACGATCTCCAAAGGCATCATCGATCCGGCCCTGGTCCCAAATGCCGAGACGTTCGTGTGGATCATGATGTCGGCGCTGCTCGCCTCGGCGCTATGGGTGCATCTCGCCACATATCTCGGCGCGCCGGTGTCGACGACACACGCCATCGTCGGCGGCGTGCTGGGCGCCGGACTTGCGGCGGTCGGCACCAACGTCGTCGATTGGTTCGTCGTGGCGTCGATCTTCCTAAGCTGGCTGCTGTCGCCCTTGATCGGCGGCATCGTCGCGGCGGCGTTGCTCGCTTTCGTCAAGGTCAATCTGATCTACCAAGCCGACAAGATCGCCGCGGCGCGGCGATGGGTGCCGGTCCTCGTGGCGCTCATGGCGGCCACCTTCTTCGCCTATCTCGTGGTCAAAGGCTTGAACCATGTGTGGAAGCCGGAGTTTCCCGCGCTCGCCACGATCACCGTCCTGGTCTTTGCCCTGGTCTATCTCGTGGCGAGGCCCTGGGTGCGCAGCCAGTCGGCAGGCATGGAGAACCGCAATCAGGCCTTGCGGAAGCTGTTCCACCTGCCGCTGATCTGCTCGGCGGCGCTGCTCTCCTTCGCGCACGGCTCGAACGACGTGGCCAACGCCGTCGGCCCGCTCGCGGCGATCCTCAACAGCGCGGAGTCGGGGGCGCTGGCAAGCCAGGTGGGCGTGCCGTTCTGGGTGATGCTGATCGGCGCGGTGGGCATCAGCCTCGGCCTCTTCCTGTTCGGCCCGCGCATCGTGCGCGTCGTCGGTGAGCAGATCACCAAGATGAACCCGATGCGCGCCTTCTGCGTCGCGTTGTCCGCGGCGCTGACCGTGTTGGTCGCCTCGCAGCTCGGCCTGCCGGTCTCGACCACCCATATCGTCGTCGGCGCCGTGTTCGGTGTCGGCTTCTTCCGCGAGTACTACACGGCGAACAGCCGGCGGCGGCGGAACTACATTCGCACGCATAAGCGCTACAAGCAGATCCGCCGCGGCGTGCCGGCCTCACAGGACGAGCTCAGGCGCCGCAAGCTGGTGCGCCGGTCGCATTTCATGGGCATCATCGCGGCCTGGGCGATTACCGTGCCCTCTGCCGCGGGCCTGGCGGCTCTGATATTCTTCTGCGTGAATTGGGTGCGCTGAGCGCCGGCGCGCGGCATTGTGCGCCAATCCGGCGCGCCCAAACGCTCATGCGGGCAGCGTCACCAATAATGCCGAAGACTACTTATTGTCGATACAGGCCGTATTCACGTGCGTGGCGCCGCTGGCATCAACAGTCACGGTCTTGCAGGTGAACTGGCCCGCATTCGTGCAAGCCGCGCTACTGTCATCCACCCTTCCGCCGAGACTGGTGCACTCAGACGTGGTGAGCGGTACGGCTGTCGTCGGGTGGATGACGCCTGTGACAGGGGCTTTTGGTCCCGGTTTCGTGGTCTGCATTTGCCCGGCCGCCTTCGGCGCCGCCGTCCCTGTCGTTTTGTCCATCGCAAACCCGGGTTGAGCGTGGATCAGCAAGAGACCCGCTACCGAAACGACCGCAAGTGTAGTCCAACGCAGTTTCCGCATGACGACCTCCTACGTTTGCAAGATTTCGCCGGGAGATTCCCTCCCAGCTATTGCCGCTTAAGCGTTCCCGATGGTGCTTTGAACTTGTCGATCCCCCCGTGACCTGTGAGGGCCTGGGTGCAACTGCTCGTCGTCTTCTTTTCGATCGAGCAAACGGGCGGGTCGGCTAACGTGCAGCACGACTTTGAACAGGTCGTGGAGTCGCAGTTGTACGCGACCCCGTTGATCGTCTTCTTGGTTTTAACCGGAGCGCCGCAGGATTCGGCCCCGCACTGCTTTTGGGTGGCCAAGGCAGGGGTCGAGGCCGCGAGGATTATCGCGCAAAGCAAGAGCCTCATATAAGTCATCGGCGTTTCCTCCCGCCCTGGCCGCGCAGGGGTGCGAGGGCGCCGGCAAGCGCGGCAGCCATGCCGGGCGCGATGACAGAAAAGAATGTGCAGCTGGTCTCTTGCGCGAGACGGATCATGGCCTTGACCTCCAAGGGCCAGACCTCGGCTTAGATTACTCTTGGCCTAAACGCACCACAGTCGAGAACGGTTCAATTTCGATCTAAGCTCGCGAATTGTGAGATATTGTGGGTCGACGGGGGCATCCCCGGCGGGGATAGCTTGGCCACCATCTACGATCTCAAACCGAAGTTTCAGGCGCTGTTGCGCCCGGCTGCCGCGTCTCTCGCCAGCGCCGGCGTCACCGCCAATGGGGTCACGACTGCCGCGCTTCTTCTCAGCGTCGCGCAAGGCGCGTTGCTCGCGCTTGCACCCGGCGCCGCGCTGCCGTTGCTGGTGCTCCCGGTCACGTTGTTCGTGCGCATGGCGCTCAACGCCATCGACGGCATCATGGCCAAGGAGCACGACCAGGCGACCGCGCACGGCGCCGTGCTCAACGAGCTCTCCGACGTGATTTCCGACGCGGTCCTCTATCTGCCCTTTGCGCTGATCCAAGGGGTCAGCGCAGGGCTCGTGGCGCTGGTGGTAGTGGCCGGCATTATCGCCGAGATGGCGGGCGCGCTTGGGCCGCTCATCAAGGCGTCGCGCCGCTATGACGGGCCGCTCGGCAAAAGCGACCGCGCCTTTGCCTTCGGGCTGCTCGCCGTCCTTCTCGGCATCGGCTTCGCGCCGGGCCTGTGGACGAGCATCTATCTCGCCGTCCTGCTCGCGCTCTCGGCACGCACCGTGGTCAACCGCGCGCGCCGCATCGTCGCCGAGGCCCCATGAACCTCGTGTTCGGGCTTCCGGAGCCTGTTGTCTTTGCCACCGCCGGCGTGTGGGCCCTCCTCGTCATCGCCTCGCTCATCGTGTGGGGCTTGCGCCTGCGGGGCCCCGCCGACCGCTATCACGAGCTCGTGCAGCGCACCGAGTCCTGGTGGTGGATGATCGGCGCCTTCACCTTCGCCATCGCCGTCAACCAGACGGTGGCCATCGTCTTCCTCGCCTTCATCTCGTATCTCGCGCTGAAAGAATATCTGTCGCTGATCCCGACGCGGCGCATCGACCGCGGGCTTCTGCTGTTCGCCTATCTCGCCATTCCCATCCAGTATTATTGGGCGGCGATCGACTGGTACGGCATGTTCATCGTGTTCGTGCCGGTGTGGCTGTTCCTGTTCTTCCCGGCGCTCATGGCGCTCCGCGGCGACACGCAAGGCTTTTTGCGCGCGGTCGGCACGCTCTCCTGGGGGCTGATGCTGACCGTGTTTGCGCTAAGCCACCTGGCCATGCTGCTCGTCTCGGGCGAGGTCGATAATCCGGTGGCGGGTGGCGTCGGGCTCCTGTTCTTCGTCGTCGTGCTCACCCAGTTCAACGACGTGGCGCAATACACCTGGGGCAAGCTCATCGGCCGCCACAAGGTGACGCCCAAGGTGAGCCCGAAGAAGACGTGGGAAGGGCTTGATCGGCGGGGTGCTCACCACGACCGCGGTCGCCGCTTGCCTCGGCCCCTACCTCACCCCCATGGACGTGGCGTGGTCGGCGCTCGCCGGTGCGGTGATCGGCGTCGCCGGGTTCCTCGGCGACATCACCATCTCGGCGGTGAAGCGCGATCTCGGCGTCAAGGACACGGGTGGCCTGATCCCCGGCCATGGCGGCATCCTCGACCGCGTGGACAGCCTCACCTACGCGGCGCCCGCGTTCTTCCACTTCTTCCGCTATTTCTTCACGCCATGAGGCGCACCCCATGAGCCGGAACCCGTTCATCAGGCTGTTGCGCTTCCTGTTCTTCGCCGTGGTGGTGCGGGCGCTGATCCTCGTCGCACTCGGCCTCACCGTGCGCCACCGCGAGCGCCTGCCGAAGGACGGGCCGGCGGTGCTGGCCGCCAACCACAATTCGAACCTCGATGCGCTCGCGCTCATGTCGCTGATGCCGCTGCGCCTGCTGCCGAAGCTCCGGCCGGTGGCGGCGGTCGACTATTTCTTCACGAGCAAGGCGAAGGGATGGTTCGTCACCAACATCATCGGCATCATTCCGGTGAAGCGCGGCAGCGGCAAGGAGGGCGGCAACCCGCTGCTTGCGTGCGAGGAGGCGCTCGACCGCGGCGAGATCCTCGTGCTGTTTCCGGAGGGATCGCGTGGCGATCCCGAGACGTTGGGGCCGCTCAAGAAGGGCATCGGGCATTTGGCTTGCGCGCGGCCGCAGGTGCCTATCATCCCCATCTACATGCACGGTCTCGGCAAGGCGCTGCCCAAGGGCTCGACCGTGCTCGTGCCGTTCAACTGCACGGTCAATGTGGGCGAGCCGCTGTACGGCACCGGCACCTACAACGCGTTTGTTGAGGCGCTGCAAGACTCCATGACGGCGCTCGGCGCCGAGGAGCAAAAGCCCGTATGGGATTGATTTAAGCCGGGCCCGCGCGCTTGACCCTTGCCACGATTCGACCAAGGCTTCCGGGCAGATTCGGTCCCAAGGAGGAACCGCGCTTTGCCCCGTTACGGAATCACTCTGCTGTTGATGGCGGTCTTGCTCGCGCCCTTTGGCGCCGCGGCCAAGGACGACTCGGGCCGCATCGCCATCATCGACACGTCGCGGAACGTCAGGGACCACCTGCCGGAGCTGAAGGGCGCCGGCGTCAAGGTGATCGGCCGCTATTACGGACGCTGCCCGCAATGGGAGGGCAAGCGGCTCATCGACAACGGGTTGCCCGGGGAGCCGGGCAGCGAGATCGATGCGATCCTCGACAACGGCTTCGCGGTCCTGTCGATCTATCAGTACCTCTCGAGCAGCAAATATAAATTCCAGGGCAAGTCCCTGTCGCGGAAGGGCAACCTGTTCACCCTCAAGGACGCCGACTGCGCGCGGCCGGCGAATCCCCCGCATTCCGCCAAGACGGAAGCGGCGCTCGATGCGGCCGCCGCGGTCGCGCAAGCCCAAGCGGTCGGCCAGCCGCCCAACACCGCCATCTATTTCGGCGTCGACTTCAACTTCGACCGATCCGACACCGCGACCGCCAAGAAGATGATCGAGTATTTCACGGTCGTGCAGCGCAGACTCAACGATGCAGGCTATCTGGTCGGCGCCTATGGCAGCGGCGACTCGCTGATGCTCCTCAAGGAGCACGGGCTGATCGACTTCACGTGGCTCTCCGCGTCGCGCGCCTATGCCGGCTCGTCGCAATTCCATAATTCAGGGCAATGGAATCTCTTCCAGAACTGGACCGAGACGACGTGGTTCAGGCGAAAGGCCGGCGGCAAATGCGTCGGCGGCTTGGACCTCGACACCGATGTGCAGAATGCCGCGTTTGCCGGCCGGTCCATCGGGTTCTGGACCCGCGAAGGTCCCTATGCCGTGCCCAAGACGCGGACCGAGGCGGTCTATGATCAGCGGCGGTTTGCCTGCAACGGCAATGCGTTGATCCGGGCGACGGGCGCGGTGCCGCCCGGCCCGCTCGCGAGCACGGAGCATTGCGGGCGCCCGTACAAAGTCTGCGAGCCCGGGCTCGGGCGGGGACTGGTGGCGCAAATCTGTTACGCGAACACGGCACGCATCGGCGACGACAACGGCGTTCTCGTCCGGGTCGACTATGACGACGACGGCGCCTTCGACGGGTGGACGCGGATCGACAACCTGTCGCGCTCGTTCTCCGCGAAGCCGGTCTATATCAAGGATCAGGCCGCGCGCCGGAGTGCAGTCTGCCCGTAACGTTCGGTGCGGACTCTATGGGATTCCCATGTGCGCCAGGGCCAGGATGAGCAACGCGCAAGAGCTGAGCGCGGTGATCGTGCGGATGTGGTTCCACATCGCCCACGATGCACGGAACCGCTTCCAGAGTTCGCGTCCGTCCTTGGTGTCGGGCGTCGCCGCGATGAGCTCTTTATTGAGGGGCACGTTGCGCATCATGGTCACCGGGAACGTGACCGAGAGGAACAGTAGGCTGCCCGCGAGCAGATAGCCCGAGCCGGGCTTCGACCAGGAGAGGATCGCCGCGCCCGACAACACCGCGCAGAGCGCCGCCGTCCCGAAGAACACCACGAGGAAGACGGGGCTCTTGATCGCCGTCGTGATGGCCTGCATGGCGACGATGCCGCGCTCGGCCGAGAGGCGGCCAAGCGCCTTCATCAGATAGACCGAGAAGGCGAAGAAATTGCCGGCGAGCAGGCCTGCGCCGAGCGCCGCGAGAATCGTCACCACGAATATCAGCTGGTCCACCCGTGCCCCTCTAACCGACCTCGACGGCCTTCCACAAGCCGACGACGCCTACTGGCCCCAAGACATGTTGGTGCACTTGATGCCCTTGGTCGGAACCGAGGTGATCTCTCCCGTCTCGAGCGAGATCTCCCAGGCGCGGCGCACGTCGGTCCACCACTCCTTCTCCTCGGGGCCCTTCGCTTCGCCCATGAAGCGCAAGGTCGGATCGTCGCCTTGCGTGCAGGCGACGACGAAGTCGAGGCCCTTCTGCGGGGGCGGCAGGATGAGCGCGTCCGTCACCATATAGGTGGCGGGTAATGCGGCCGTGTCGGGCACCGTCTCGCGGCTCGTCAGCACGAGGTTGGTGCCGTCGTCGCGCTGATACTGATGGAGCCAGATGGGGGGCGCGACGAGGCCGCCGCCGAAATCCGTCCAATCCTCGATCTCGAAATCGCCGGAATAGGTCTTGCCGAGGAAGCTCTTGGCGAAGGTCGCGTCGGCGTTCTCCTCCTCGGTCGGTGCTTTCGGCTCGGCCAAGGCGCCGCCGATGGCAAGCGCCGACGAAAGGCAAAAGACGGCCAGGAACGTGAAAGTGGTACGGTTCATCGCGCGATTCTCATAAGCTCCTTCCCAAGGGGCGGCCAAGTTTATTCACAATCGCGGCAAATTTCGTCCCTAAACCCTCCAGCCAGATGACCCTGCCTTTCCCCCTCCGCTCATTGTTCCAGACCATGCTGGCTGCCGCCGCAGCATTGTGCGTTGCGGCAGCGAGCCCGCCGACGGAGCCGCTCCCTGTGCTCCCCTGCGTCCTGCGAGACGTCCCGCCTCGAAGCCATGATCGGGCAACTGATCATGGTCGGGTTTCCCGGCGACGACGAGAGGGACGCCGGCGTCATCGCCGCGCGCCGCCAACTGGCGGACGGCGTGATCGGCGGCGTGGTGCTGTTCGAGGAGAACATCGGCTCGCCCGACAAGCTCAAGGCGCTGACCGCCTATCTTGCGCGACGCGCGATCGAAGCCGGTGCCGTTCATCGCCGTCGATCAGGAAGGCGGCAAGGTGCAGCGGCTCGACCGGTGGAACGGCCATCACCATTTCCCGTCGGCCGCGAGCGTCGGGCGTAACCCGAGCTATGCGTCGCCGGAAGCGGCGGAGCGGCTTTACGCGAAGATGGCGGAAGAGCTTGCGGACGCCGGCTTCAACATGAATCTCGGGCCGGTCGTCGATCTCAACCTCAATCCGCACAACCCGGTGATCGGAGCGCGCGACCGGAGCTTCAGCGCCGATCCCGACACCGTGACGGCGCTCGCCACGGCGTTCATCGAAGCGCATCGGCAAGCGAACATCGTCACCGTCGCCAAGCACTTTCCCGGTCACGGCTCGAGCACCACCGACAGCCACAAGACCTTGGCCGACGTCTCCAAGACGTGGCGGGCGATCGAGCTTAAGCCTTATCAGCGTCTCGCCAAAGCGGGGCTGCTCGATGCGGTGATGATCGGACACCTCTATCAGCCACGCTTCAGCGATATGGAAGGCCTGCCGGCGTCGCTGTCGGCGAAGGCGGTACGCGCCATAAGGGAGAAGAGTTGGATCGACTTCGACGGTGTCATCATCAGCGACGACATGGAGATGGGCGCCGTGCGGGACATGTTTCCACCGGAGGAGCTTGCCGTGAGAGCGGTCAATGCCGGCACCGACATCGTCATGTTCTCGAACGTGAAGTCGAACGATCCGGAGATCGGCGTGAGGATCCACGCGGGTCTCCTCAAGGCGGTGTGCGACGGCCGTATCTCGCGGACCCGTATCGAGAAGGCCTACGGCAAGATCATCCTGCTCAAGCGCCGGCTCGAGCAGAAGGACCTCGCCGGCGAGTGGTGAGGCGGCGGCTTAGTGGTAGGCGTCGGTCGAGGGCGCTTCCCACAGGGCGTAATAGGAGTACGCCGTGTAGCCCAGGATGATGGGTAGCAAGGGGATCGCGCCATACAGCATGAAGAGCTGGGATTCGGGCGCGGCGGCGGCCTGCCACACGGTGATGTCCGGCGGGATGATGTAGGGAAACAGGCTTATCGCGAGCCCGATATAGCAGAGCAGGAAGATCGCGGTGCCCCACAGGAACGGCGCGTAACGCTGGCGCTCCTTGATGCCCCACCACAAGGCGACGACGGAGAGCGCGGTCAGCAGCGGCACGGGGCAGAACATGATGATGTTGCCCGGCGAGAACCAGCGCGCGGCGATGTTCGGATGCAGGAGCGGCGTCCAGATGCTGAACACGACGATGAAGAAGGTGACGGCGATGAGCGCCCAACGCGCGACGCCGTAGGCCCATTCGCGCAAGGCCTCGTCGGCCTTCATGATGAGCCAGCCGGCGGACAAGAGCACATAGCCTGCGAGCACGGCGATGGCGGTGACCACGGAGAACGGCGTCAGCCAATCGAACGGTCCGCCGGAGAACTGGTTGTTGGTGACGGCGAAGCCCTGCACGAAGGCGCCGATCGTGCCGCCTTGCACGAGCGCGGCGACGGTCGAGCCGCCGGCAAAGGCGAGGTCCCAGGCCCAGCGGTGGCGGGTGGCCTTGAAGCGGAACTCGAAGGCGACGCCGCGCAGGATCAGTCCCAGCAGCATGAGAATGACCGGGATATAGAGCGCCGGCAGCATCACCGAATAGGCGAGGGGGAAGGCGGCGAGCAGGCCGCCGCCGCCAAGCACGAGCCAGGTCTCGTTGCCGTCCCAGAAGGGCGCGACGGAAGCCATCATGGCGTCCCGGTCACGGTCGGACGGTGCGATCGGGAACAGCACGCCGAGCCCGAGATCGTAGCCGCCGAGCAGCACGTAGAGGAACACGCCGAGGGCCAGGATCGCAGCCCAGACGAGCGGCAACAGGATGGGGAGCACCTGGCTCATGTCGACGGCTGTGGCTGTCATCTCACGATCCTCATGGATTTCCCGCCGCTGCCATGGGTCTGTGCGAAAGCTCCGCCTCGTCCTTGCGCGGCGGTGGAGTCCCTTCGGGGCCGCCGATCACGAGCTTGGCCATGTAGTAGATGCCGGCGCCGAACACGATGCCATAGACGAGAACGAAGAGGACGATCGAGGTGAACACGCTGCCGCCCGGGCACTGGCGAAACGGCGTCGGCGGTGCGCAGCAGGCCATAGACCACCCAAGGCTGGCGCCCGACCTCGGCTACGAACCAACCGGAGAGCACGGCGATGAAGCCCGCCGGCGTGGCCCAGGACATTAAGCGCAAGTACCACCGCGTGGTGAAGAGCCGGCCCATCAGCCACAGCACCGCGCCGATAAGCCCGAGGGCGATCATGATGAGCCCGATACCGACCATGATGCGGAAGGCGAAGAACGGAATGATCGGGTTGGGCCGGTCGTCGGGCGGGAACGACTTCAGCCCGCGCACCTCGCCGTCCCATTCATGGGTGAGGATGAGGCTGCCGAGGTCCGGGATGGCGACCTCGTAAAGGTTGCTCTCGGTCTTGGGATCGGGAATGGCAAACAGCACGAGCGGCATCTCGCGGCGCGTGTCCCAATTCGCCTCGATCGCGGCGACCTTGGCCGGCTGGTACTTCGAGCGCGTCCAGCCCATGCTGATCGCCGATCACGAGCTGGAGCGGCGCGAGCCAAAAGATGAGGCTCATCGCCATGCCGAGCATGACACGGCCATGGGGAACGCTCTTGTTGCGCAGGATGTACCAGGCGCCGATGCCGCCGACCACGAAGGCGGTGGTGAGATAGGCGGCGGCGACCATGTGGGCGAAGCGGTAGGGGAAGGACGGGGTGAAGATCACCTTCCACCAATCGGCGACATGGAGCACGCCGTTCGCATCGACGGTGAAGCCTTGCGGCGTCTGCATCCAGCTGTTGGCGGAGAGGATCCAGAAGGCCGAGATCAGCGTGCCGGCGGCGACCATGCAGGTGGCGAAGAAGTGCACCCATTTCGGCACGCGCCCGCGGCCGAACAGCATGATGCCGAGGAAGCCCGCTTCGAGGAAGAAGGCGGTCAGCACCTCGTAGGAGAGCAGCGGGCCGATGACGTTGCCGCCGCGCCGCGACAGCTCGCTCCAATTGGTGCCGAACTCGTAGGACATGACCACGCCGGAGACGACGCCCATGCCGAAGGACACGGCGAAGATCTTGGTCCACTGGCGGGAGAGGTCGGCGTAGACCTGCTTGCCGGTCTTGAGCCACAGCGCTTCGAGCATCATGAGCCACGCGGCGAGGCCGATGGTGAAAGACGGAAACAGGATGTGGAAGGAGATCGTGAAGGCGAACTGGATGCGCGAGAGGAGAAGGGGATCGAACTCGTGCATCCTTCGTTTCCCACCTCACAGTTCGATGAGCGCCACAAGGGCGACTCATCCTTTTGAAGAGAAGACTACCCGGATTTGGCCATCACGGCCAGGAGGTGCATCGCCGCATCCACGCTTCTGACTTGCGTCAGGTGTTCCGGATTGCGGCGAAGGCCTGAAGCGCGCGGGTGCGCGCCGCGGCATGCTCCACGATCGGCTTCGGGTAGGTGCGGCCGAGCGTTACCCCCGATTGCGCGAGGAGAAGGTCCGGCGCGTCCCAGGGCGCATGAATGTCGGGGGCCGGGAGCTTTGCCAGCTCGGGCACGAAGGCACGCACGTAGTCGCCGCTGGAATCGAATTTCTGGCCCTGGAGAACGGGGTTGAACACGCGGAAATAGGGGGCCGCGTCCGTGCCGCAGCCGGCGACCCACTGCCAGCTCGCAGAATTGTTGGCGAGGTCGGCGTCGACGAGCGTGTCCCAGAACCAGGCGGCGCCCTCCTGCCAGGGGAGCAGCAGGTGCTTCACCAGAAACGAGGCGACGATCATGCGCGCCCGGTTCGGCATCCAGCCGGTCTGCCAGAGCTGGCGCATGGCGGCATCGACGATCGGGTAGCCGGTCTGCCCACGCTGCCAGGCGCGGAGCGCGCGTCCGTCGTTGCGCCAGGGAAAGCGCGCGAATTCCGGCCGCAAGGGGCTCGTAGGCATGCCCGGGAAGCGCTCGAGCAGATGATAGGAGAACTCACGCCAGCCGAGCTCGCGCAGGAACGCCTCGGCGCCGTTGTCGATGTTGCCGCGCGTTCCCGCGCTTGCGTGTTGCACGGCATGCCAGACCTGGGTGGGGCTGATCTCGCCGAAATGAAGGTGCGGTGAAAGGCGCGAGGTCGTGTCGCCGTCCAGATTGCTGCGGCCGTCCGCGTAATCGGCGAGCCTTTCGTCGATGAAGTCTGTCAGCCGTTTGCGCGCGGGCTCTTCGCCGGGTTTCCATGTTGCGCGCAGGCCGCCGGCCCAGTCCGGCTTCTCGGGCAGAAGCTTGAGGTCTTCAAGTTTTTCGCTTTTCGCCGTGGTGAAGTCGCCGAGCTTCGGAACCTTCAGCGGCGCGCGCGGTGGGGGTGCGGCAAGGCACGCTTTCCAGAACGGTGTGAACACGCGATAGGGCTTGCCGCTGCCGGCGACGATTGCGTCGGGCGCGAACAGGAGCTGCCCCGGATGAAGATGGAGCGTTGCATCCTTGTCTTTGCAAAGCGCGCCGACCGCCGCTTCGAGCTTCGCGTCCCACGGGTCGTGGCCGCGCGTGGCGTGAACGGCGCTGGCCCCGGTCTCGTCGAGAAGTTCGGCCAGCATTTTCGGGGCTGGGCCTCGCCGCAAGACGAGAGCGCCGCCATACGTCTTCAAGGACGCATCGAGCGACTTCAAGCTGCCATGTAGCCACCACCGTGACGCGCCGCCCATGCGGAATGCGCCAGGCGTCTCGTCGTCGAGAATGTAGAGAGGCAGAAGCGGCGCACCGGATTTCGCGGCGGCGGTGAGGGCTTCGTGGTCGGCGAGCCGGAGATCGCGGCGGAACCAAACGATGACGGGCGCTTCGGACTTTGCCATGCAGGCTCAGTCTTGCGGTGCGGTCGCCGCGAGCGCCGCTTCGTGCAACTCGTATGAGTCCCGACCGAAGCAGCAGAACACCACGCGCGCGATGTCGGGGACATCGGGAAGCGTCTCGCGCACCGTGCGCACGGCGATCAGCGCGGCGCGGTCGGCGGGGAAACCGTAAATGCCGGTGGAGATGGCGGGGAAGGCGATGGATGTGAGGCCGTGCTCCGCGGCGAGCCTCAAGGAATTGCGATAGCAGCCGGCGAGCAGCTTTCCTTCGCCCCGCTCGCCGCCACCCCACACGGGCCCGACGGCGTGGATGACGTAACGGGCCGGCAGGTCGAAGCCCGGCGTGATCTTGGCCTCGCCGGTGGCGCAACCGCCAAGCGCCGCACACGCATCGGCGAGTTCTGGACCCGCCGCGCGATGGATGGCGCCGCAGACCCCGCCGCCCGGCGCCAGCGCCTCGTTGGCGGCGTTGACGATGGCATCGACGTCGAGCTTCGTGATGTCGCCTTCGACGATGTCGATTCGGGCTGGCATGCGGCCATTGCAGGCCGGAACCCGTCGCCGATCAAGCCCGGGCGTAGCGGCTTGACGGGCAGGGGGAGTGTTATGTTATATCATCGCGCATGAATGCGGCCCATCACCACGACGCGCCCAAGCTCTCGCGCAATCAGAGCGAGATCCTGGCCTGCCTGCGCAAGGCGGGCGAGCCGATGAGCGCCTACGCCATCCTCGACCGGGTGCGGAAATCAGGCATCGTGCATCCGCCGACGGTCTACCGGGCGCTGAACGACCTGATGCAGAAGGGCATGGTGCACCGGCTCCAGTCGAAGTCGGCCTTCGTCGCCTGCGGCCATGGCGCCTGCGACGGCAAGTTCGCCTTCGCCATCTGCCGCCGGTGCGACAGGGTGGTCGAGATCCCACTCACCGACGAGGACCAGGCGGCGCTGCTGGGGCTCGCGCCCGACGAGATCACCCCCGAGCAAGTGACACTCGAGATTGCCGGCCTCTGCGCGGACTGCCGCGAAGCGGCATAACCACAAGGATCGATCGCCATGAGGTCGCCTGAAGCGATGGAGCGGCACCTTCACGTTGCGCCGGCGCACGACACGCCGGCGGGCCGCATCTCGCTCCTGCGCGCCTCGGTGACGGCGCGGCTCGGTCTCGTGGCGGTCGCCGTCGGCCTGCTCTGGCTCGCGGTGCTTTGGGCGCTCTCATGAAGACGACCGCGCCCGCCATCAGCTTTCACAATCTGACGCTCGGCTACAACCGGCACCCCGCGGTGCATCACATCACCGGGGAGGTCGCGCGCGGGGAGCTGCTGGCGATCGTCGGCCCGAACGGCGCCGGCAAGTCGACGCTCCTCAAAGGCATTGTCGGTGAGCTCAAGCCCTTGAGCGGCAGCATCGACCTCGACGGTCTCACCAAGCGCGACATCGCCTATCTGCCGCAGGTGATCGAGATCGACCGCTCCTTCCCCATTTCCGTGTTCGACTGCGTGGCCATGGGGTTGTGGCGCAAGATCGGCGCCTGGCGCGGGCTCGATGCGCGCGGGCGTGACGAGGTCGTTCACGCGCTCGGCACGGTCGGCCTGGTGGAACTTGCCGACCGCCGGGTCGGCTCGCTGTCGGGCGGCCAGTTTCAGCGCGTGCTGTTCGCGCGGCTTCTCTTGCAAGACGCCGCGGTGATCCTCCTCGACGAGCCGTTCCGCGCCGTCGACACCCAGACCGTCTCTCATCTCATCGCGTTGATCGAGCGCTGGCATCGCGAGGGGCGCACCGTGCTCGCCGCGCTCCACGACATCGAGCAGGTGCGCGTGCATTTCCCGCGCACGCTTCTCATCGCGCGCGAGGTCGTGGCCTGGGGCGAGACGCGCAAGGTCCTGACGCCGGCCAATCTCGCCAAGTCGCGCCAACTCACCGAGGCCTTCGACGCGCACGCCCCTGTGTGCGAGCGCGACGAGGACGTGGAGCACGAGCACGCATGATCGATGCCGTGGTCCAGCCTTTCGTCGAGTTCGCCTTCATGCGCCGGGCGCTGGTCGGTTGCCTCGCCATCTCGCTGACGGCGCCGCCGATCGGCGTGTTCCTCGTGCTCCGGCGCATGAGCTTGATGGGTGACGCCATGGGTCACGCCATCCTGCCCGGCGCGGCCATCGGCTATGTGCTCGCCGGGTTGTCGCTGCTCGCCATGAGCCTCGGCGGGTTCGTGGCGGGGCTCGCCGTGGCGCTTGCCGCCGGGCTCGTCGCGCGCTCCACGGTGTTGCGCGAGGACGCGAGCCTCGCCGGCTTTTATCTGGTGTCGCTTGCGCTCGGCGTGCTGCTCGTCTCGGTCAAAGGCAGCAATGTGGATCTCCTGCATGTGCTGTTCGGCACGGTGCTCGCGCTCGACGACGCGGCGCTCATCCTCATCGCGGCCATCGCCACGGTGTCGCTCGCCACGCTCGCGATCATCTACCGGCCGCTCGTGCTCGAATGCTTCGACAGCCAGTTCCTGCGCTCGGTGAGCCCGTTGAGCTCGCCGACCCACCTCGTGTTCCTGGTGCTCGTGGTGCTCAATCTCGTGGCGGGGTTCCAGGCGCTCGGCACGCTGATGGCCGTCGGCATCATGCTGCTGCCGGCCGTCGCCGCGCGGTTCTGGGCCGAGGACGTCTCGGGCCTGATCGGGGTCGCCGTCGCTTCAGCCTTCGCCTGCAGCGTCACTGGTCTCCTCGTTTCGTATTACTGGAACGCGCCCACCGGCCCCGCGGTCATTCTCGCCTGCGGGGCGTTCTATTTCCTGTCCATGCTCGTCGGCGTCAAAGGCGGCATCGTGTGGAACCTCCTGCCCCGCAAGCATCTGGAAGCCTGATCCCATCCAAGGAGTTGTGTCATGCGGAACCGTTTCATTGCGCTCATGGGCGCCGCGTTCGTCCTGCTCGGAATGTCCGGCGCAAGCCACGCCGCGGACAAGGTCAAGGCCGTCGCCTCGTTCAGCATCCTCGGCGACATGGTGAAGCAGGTCGGCGGCGACCGCGTCGACGTCACGACGCTGGTCGGGCCGAACGGCGATGCGCATGTGTTCAGCCCTACGCCCGCCGACGCCAAGATGCTCGCCGGCGCGCAAATCTTTTTCGTCAACGGGCTCGGCTTCGAAGGTTGGATGGACCGGCTCGAGAAGTCCTCGGGCTTCAAGGGTGAGCTCGTGGTCGCGAGCAAAGGTGTCAAGCCGCAGACCATGGTCGAGGAGGAGGGCGGAGGATCGGAAGTCATCACCGATCCCCATGCCTGGCAGAGCCTCGCCAACGGCAAGATCTATGTCGCCAATATCCGCGACGGGCTGATCAAGGCCGATCCGGCAGGCAAGGACGCCTACGAAGCGAACGCCGAGAGATATCTCGCTGAGATCGATGGGGAGGAGAAGGCGGTCAAGAAAGCCATCGCCGCGTTGCCGCCGGCGCGCCGCCGCATCATCACCTCCCATGACGCGTTCGGCTACTTCGCCAACGCCTATGGGCTCGAGGTCATCGCACCTGAGGGTGTGACCACCGAGAGTGAGGCCTCGGCGCAGGACGTGGCCAAGATCATCCGCCAGATCCGCGCGGAGCACATTCCGGCGGTGTTCGTCGAGAACGTCACCGACCGGCGCCTGCTCGAACAGATCGCGCGGGAGACCGGCGCCAGGATCGGCGGCGAGCTCTATTCGGATGCGCTGTCGGACAAGGACGGCCCCGCGCCGACCTATCTCGACATGTTCCGCCACAATATCGGGGCGCTCACCGCCGCGCTGTCGTCTTAAGTTCGCGGGGTCCGGTGCCTGTCGAGCGAAAATGGCTGTGGCTCGTGCTTGTGGTCCTGCTCGCCGGCATCGCCTACGCGACGCTGGCGCCGGAGGCGTGGCAGATCCGGCTTGGCCTCCATTACCTCGTTGAGCACTTCCTGGCCTATGTCACGCTGACCATTGTTGCCTGCCTCGCCTGGCCGCGGCCGATGCGCGTGGCGGCGGTGCTCCTGCCGCTCGCGGTGGCGCTCGAAGCGGCGCAAGGGCTGACGCCAGACCGGACGCCGGATCCCGCCACGGCGCTTGCCGCCGCGACCGGCGTGGCGGTCGCCGCGCTGCTCGCCGATCTGGTGCTGCGCTGGCGGCGAAAACGGCAGAAACCGTGAGCTCCCGGGCCCCTGGCGCGGCCGCAGCAAATGTGATGTATCCTTGCGCCCATGGAGATCAGAGCGCGGAAACACACGGTCCCGGTCAGGATCGGCGGCGTGGTGATGGGCGGCGGCGCCCCCATCGTCGTCCAGTCCATGACCAATACCGACACGGCGGATGTCGAGGCGACCGTCGCGCAGGTGGCGGCGCTGGCGCGCGCCGGCTCGGAGCTGGTGCGCATCACCGTGGACCGGGAGGAAGCCGCCGCGGCGGTCCCTCATATTCGCGAGGCGCTCGATCGACTCGGCGTGGACGTGCCGCTCATCGGCGACTTCCACTATAACGGCCACACGCTGCTCGCCGCGCATCCGGCTTGCGCCGAAGCGCTCGCCAAGTACCGCATCAATCCCGGCAATGTCGGCTTCAAGGACAAGCGCGACAAGCAGTTCTCGCAGATCATCGAGATCGCGCTCCGCTACGACAAGCCCGTGCGCATCGGCGTCAACTGGGGGAGCCTCGACCAGGAGCTGCTCACGCGCCTCATGGACGAGAATGCTGCAAGCCCAGAGCCGAAGGACGCACGGCAGGTCATGCACGAGGCCATCGTGCAATCGGCGCTGCTCAGCGCGATGCGCGCGCAAGAACTCGGCATGGGCGCCGACAAGATCGTGCTGTCGGCCAAGGTCTCCGCCGTGCAGGACCTCATCGCCGTCTATGCCATGCTCGCTTCGCGCTCCGACCTCGCGCTGCATCTCGGCCTGACCGAAGCAGGCATGGGATCGAAGGGCATCGTCGCCTCGTCGGCGGCGCTCTCCGTGCTGCTCCAGCACGGCATCGGCGACACGATCCGCATCTCGCTGACGCCCGAGCCCGGCGGCGACCGCACGCTCGAGGTCAAGGTGGCGCAGGAGCTGCTCCAGAGCATGGGCTTTCGCGCCTTCGTGCCGCTGGTCGCGGCATGTCCCGGTTGCGGGCGCACCACGTCGACGACCTTTCAGGAGCTCGCCCGCGACATCCAGGATTTCATCCGCGACCAGATGCCGGAGTGGAAGCGCCGCTATCCGGGCGTGGAAAATCTCAACGTCGCGGTGATGGGCTGCATCGTCAACGGTCCGGGCGAATCGAAGCACGCCGATATCGGCATCTCGCTGCCGGGCACGGGCGAGGCGCCGGCCGCGCCCGTGTTCATCGAGGGCAAGAAGGTGACCACGCTTGCGCGGTCCCGGTGCCGCGGCGGAGTTCAAGCAGATGGTGCTCGACTATATCGAGCGCCGCTTCGGCCAAGGCGTCGATCGGCCGCACCGCGGCCGAGTAGCGGTCGCGCACGTTAGGCGGGGACTAGCAACCGCGGGATTACGCGGCCTTCGTCCAGAGCTGGCACCAGCCATCGGGACTGATATCGCCTTCGACGGCCTTGCAGCTCTTCGGAGCCTCGAAGAAGGTGCATTCCGAGCATTTGTGGCCGTCCTTCGGGCTGTCCTGGTATTTGGCCAGCTCCTTGCTGATCTTCTGCTGTGCGTGAAGGGTCTCGCGACCGCCAAGAAGTAGCCCGCCGCCGGCCAAGGCCGCCGTCCATGCCATGGACAGCAGCAATTTCCGCCGCGACGGACACAGTTGCCCAGCTTTCTGTGTCATCTCGTGACTCCGGTGATTGGAACGGAGACTAGGAAAATTCGCCAATGGGGGCGTTGGTTCCGCCCGCGCCGGCGGCTATTTCAGGGAAATGGCGTCGCCGGCGATCGACACGGTCAGCGCAATCATCGTGACGTTGAACACGAAGGCGACCATGCCGTGCGCCGTCACGGTCTTGCGGATGGTGGTCGAGGTCACCGCGACGTCGGAGACCTGCGTCGCCGTGCCGATGGCGAAGGCGAAATAGATGAAGTCCCAATAGCCCGGATTGCCGCCGCCGGGAAAGCGCAGGCCGCCGCCTTGCCCGCGATGCTCCGCGTAATATTCGTGCGCGTAATGCAGCGCGAACATCATGTGGATGAACAGCCATGAGAGCAGCGTGGTGAGGAACAACAGCCCGAAGATGCCCGGCTGGATCGTCTCGCTCTGCGAGGCTGTGCGCAGCCAGTAGATGATGGCGCCGAGGCTCGCCAGCCCCGCGATCACGGTGAGAATAGGAATGGCGATGCGCCCTTCGTCCTGGAGGGGCGACTCGAGCCGCACGCGGTCGGGCGCGGACCGGACGATCATCACGATCACCAGCATGAGATAGAGCGCCACGCCAGCGTCCCAGCCGATCAACAAGCGCGATGCGAACCCGTATTTCTCCTGCGGCAGGAACACTATGAGCACGACGCATAGCAGCGTCCCGAACAAGAGGCGCCAGCGCGCCTGAAGGAAGCGCGACACCCGCGTGTCCCGGAAACGGCGGTGCGGAACCGGCGTCGTGGCCATGCGCGCCATTCGATCCGGATTCGCGCCTTTCCTCAAGCGCGCCCTTTGTGACTGCGCAAGCCGCTGAATTCATGCCGCAAGTGCGATCCCGGCGCTGGGGTCGGGCACCACCGGGCCTGTCACCCAGATATCACAGCGCATCGGTCGCCGGACAGTGACAAATCTCACCACGGCGCGACCGGCAATTGTCAAACAAGCGGCGGACCGGGCCGTCGCTCAACGAAACGAGCGGGAGAATGACCCGGCACGGCCAAGCTCGACGGCACCGTCAAAGTGTCGGTGAAGAACCCCGCACTTCTCACGCACAAATTCACGATCCTCTCCGCGGCTGGCGGTACGACGAATAGCGGTCTCGGGCTGCTGGCGAGCCCGGCCTTGCAGGCCCAACTGCTGTTCCCGAACCCAAACGACGTGGTGTTGAGCGTCGATGTCGATTTCGTGCCCGATGGGCTCAACCAGAACGAGACGCATATCGGTCAGAATCTCAATCAGATCTTGCGCACCACAGGCGCGGGCGGCGGCACGCTCGGTCCGGCCTATCTCGGGCTCCTGAACGTCTACTCGCTCAACGCCTATCGCGACGCGCTCGATCAGCTGTCGCCGGAGATCTACGCCGATACGGAGATCGCCGCGCTCTATGGCAGCTTCGACTTCTCGGACAACTTGCTGAGCTGCCACGTCAACGGCCCCACCACTGCGTCCATCAACTATGAGGGCCAGTGCCTGTGGGTCGGCGGCAAGGGCCGCTTCGTCGACGGCGCGGACACGTTCCAGGATATCGGCTTCGACGAGACGGCCGGGGAGTTCGCGGCTGGCGCGCAGGTGGCGCTGAACCCGGTGTGGCGGCTCGGTGCGGGCCTCGGCTATCAGGTGAACTCGCTCACGACCGACAGCGCTGCGACCAGCGACGGCAATCAGGTGCAAGGCGGCCTGTCTCTCAAATACAATCCCGGCGCGCTGCTCTTGGCCGGCGTGTTGAGCGGGGCGCACGGCTGGTACGACACGACGCGGCTGATGAACTTCGGCGGCTTCAACCGGACCGCCCAAGGCGATCAAGAGATCGACGTCCTTCAGGGGCGCTTCCGCGCAAGCTATGTGCTCGGCACTCCCGGCCTTTATTACAAGCCGATGCTCGATGCGGCGGTGACCGACGTCAGTCTCGGCAGCGTGACGGAGACGGGGGCCGGCGGCGCCAGTCTGCATGTGCACGGCAACGACCATACGGTGTTCAGCGTCTCGCCGGGGCTCGAGCTCGGCACCGAGTGGTGGTGGTCGAACGGGACGCTGGTGCGCCCGTATGTGCGCGGCGGCCTCAGCTGGTACAGCGAGGACGATGTCACCGTGACCGCGTCCTTCTTAGGGCGCACCCGGCAGCGTGGCGCCGTTCGCCATCACCGCCAACTCCGACGCGGTGCAGGCGGACGTCGCGGCCGGCGTCGAGATGATCGACGGCGAGGACAGCAGCTTGCGCCTCTTCTATGACGGCCATTTCGGCGACCGGCTCGCGGTCAACGCCGCCGGCTTCAAGGCCAGCATCAAGTTCTGATCTCAGGCGCGCCGTTCGGAGACGAAACGGGCGGCGTCGATGAGCAGGGCGGCGCGCTCGCCGAAAGGCTTGAGGGCGTCTTCGGCTTCGGCAACGAGCCCGGCGAGCCGCGCCTTGGCGCCCTCGATCCCGAGCAGCCCGACGAGCGTGGCCTTGCCGCGCTCGGCGTCCTTGGCCACGGCCTTGCCCATGGCCTCGGCGTCGCCTTGCGCATCCAGCAGATCGTCGGCGAGCTGGAAGGCCTGGCCGAACGCGCCCGCATAGGCTTTCAGCGCCGACCGGCTGCGCGCATCGGCACGGCCGAGCACGGCGCCCGCCTCGCAGGCGAAGCGGAACAAAGCGCCGGTCTTGAGCGTCTGCATCATCGCCGTGTCCTCGGGCGAGAACGGGTGCTGCGCGGCGGAGAGATCGAGCGCCTGGCCGAGCGCCATGCCGCGCCAGCCGCTCGCCTTCGCCAGCATGAGGACGAGCTCGGCGCGGACACCTGCGTCCTCGTGGGTCGCGGGCGCGCTCAGGATCTCGAAGGCAAGGGTGAGCAAAGAATCGCCGGCGAGGATGGCGGTCGCCTCGTCGAAGGCGACGTGAAGGGTGGGGCGTCCGCGGCGCAGTGTATCGTCGTCCATGGCGGGGAGATCGTCATGCACCAGCGAATAGCAGTGGACGCATTCGAGCGCGCAGGCCGCATCGAGCGCGTGCGCCTCGTCCACACCGAACAGGCGGGCGGACTGGATGAGCAGGAACGGCCGCAGGCGCTTGCCGCCGCCAAGCGCGGCGTAGCGCATGGCCTCGCCAAGCTCCGCACCCCCCGGCGGCGTGGTCTCGCCGGCGGCAAGCAACGCGCCGAGCCGCTGCTCGACGTCCCAGGCAATGCGCTCAAGCTCTGCGAGAAAGTCCATGACGGGGCACAGGGATAGCGGAGGCGGCCTCTTGCCGCAAACCGAGAGCGAAGGATCTCGTCAGTCCGGCGTTGCCCGATTGGGTGCTCGGACGGTAGAACCCGATTCCATGACGGTGAAGGCGGCTCCGGGAACTCAAAAGCGCACCAAGAGGCGTGCGGGCGGACGCAAGCGGCATATATGGCTGCGGCGGGTGGCGCTCGCTCTTCTTATTGTCGCGGGCGCTCTCGTCATGGCGGTCGCGACCTTCCGCTTCGTCAATCCGCCGATCACCGCGGTGATGCTCGCGGAGAAGCTTCAAGGGCAGACCCTGAAGCGCAAATGGGTGCCGCTCAAGGACATTTCCCCCAATCTCCGCTTGGCGGTTGTGGCGAGCGAGGACGGCAATTTCTGCAGGCATTGGGGTGTCGATTGGGGCGCGGTCAAAGACGTGATCGACCAAGCGGACAGCTGGACCGCCGTGCGCGGGGCGAGCACCATCCCCATGCAGGTGGCCCGGAACCTGTTCCTTTGGGAGGACCGGAATTACGTGCGCAAGGCCCTCGAAGTGCCGCTTGCCTATCTGATGACGGCGCTGTGGCCCAAGAAGCGCATGCTGGAGATCTATCTGAACATCGCCCAATGGGGGCCGGACCTCTACGGGGCCGAAGCGGCCAGCCTGCGCTATTTCCACAAACCCGCCTCCCAGTTGACCCAGCGCGAGGCGGTCCTGCTCGCCGCGGCGCTCCCCAACCCGGAGGCGCGCAACCCGGCCAAGCCGAGCCGCACCATGCTTCTGGTCGCCAATGCCGTCGAGCGGCGCATGCCGCTCATCGCCAAGCGGGCTGCCTGCGTCTTGAATCCGTGAAAAAGGTGGGGTATCGGCCCTGGCCAGGGGAAAAGATTGCCACTATAAGGGCGCCACGACACGCCCGCTCAGATACGCGGGACGCTTTGAGGTTTGAGAAATGGCTGTTCCTAAACGAAAAACCTCCCGCATGAAGCGGGGCAACCGGCGGAGCGCCGACGCATTGAAGTCGCCGGCTTACGTCGAGGACAAGGATTCCGGCGAGCTTCGCCGGCCGCACCATATCGACCTGAAATCGGGCCGCTATCGCGGCCGCCAGGTGATTGCCGTCAAGGAAGAGGCTTAGGAGCCGGCTTCGGCTGGCTCTCTGCTGAACCAGGCCCCTCGGGCCTGGCTCTTTGACCGTGCGGCCATGCCGGCTCGCGGGACCTTCCGGCTTGCCTTGCCGCTTGGGTATTGGCGCAAGGGTTTGTCAACCAAGCCCGCCGAAAGGCGCCGTATAACGCCCTGCTTCGATATCTCCCCCCTCCCGATCCCTTACAGAAGAGGCCGGCTTTCGGCTTTCTTAAGCCTTGTCGCTTAGTCTCTTTAGCCAATAACAGGCGCCAAAAAGGCGCTCCCCATGAGTGGGTCCATGGGCAGAAGGGGGCGGTCAGTGAGTGCATCCTCGAACGAGCTTGCCGGCGGTGGCGGCGGAATGCCTCCACGTCAACCAGGCAGCGCCAGCGTGGTCGATTTTGGTCCCCGGGGGGATGAGGTGTCCGAGCCGCTCGACGTCGAGCAGGTTCTCGAAAGCGTCCGCGCGACGGCCTACCGCTGGGATTTCGCGACCGACACCCTCGAGTGGGCCGAGAACGCCGCGGGCGTGCTCGGAGTCCCCGACGCCGCCAAGCTCCGCAAGGGACGGGCCTTCGCCCTATTGATCGATCCCGAGCATGCGGGCTTGCGCTATGACGGCATCACCGGCGGTCCGCACGCGGAGCCCGGGGCGGCGCTTCGCTACAGTCTCCACTACCGCTTTCTCCCCGAAGGACGCCGCGGCAAGGCCGCGCTCTGGGTCGAGGATACCGGCGTCTGCTTCACCGACGCCGACGGGCGCCCGCTTCAGGCGCAAGGCATGCTCAAGGTCATCGACGACCGGCGCCGGCACGAGCGCGTGCATTTCGCCGGCAATCATGACGAACTCACCGGCCAGCTCAACCGCACGCGGCTCACCGAGGCGCTGAGCAATCTCTTGTCCAATGCGTCGCGTTCGCCCATGAACGGCGCCTTGCTGCTCGCCGGGGTCAACGATCTCACGCTGATCAACGAGACCTACGGCTTCGACGTCGGCGACGAGGTGATCGCCATCGTCGGCAAGCGGCTCGCCCGCGTCCTGCGCGGCAAGGACTGCATCGGCCGGTTCTCGTCCAACAAGTTCGGCATCGTGCTGCATAACTGCAGCGCCGAGGGCGTGGAGGCCATTGCGCGGCGTCTCATGGCGGCGATCGGCGACAGCGTGATCGACACCAGCGTCGGCGCCGTGGCGACGACTCTCTCGGTGGGCGCCGTGTTCCTGCCCGAGCATGCCTCGAGCGCGCAGAACGCCATCGGCCGTGCGCTTCAAGCCCTCGACGCCGCGCGCGACAACCGGGGCAACCAGTTCGGCCGCTATGTCCCGTGCGAGCGGAAAGAGTCGGAGCGGCGGCGCAACGTCTCCATGGCCGACGAGATCATCCGCGCGCTCAACGATCGCCGCATGATGATCGCGCTTCAGCCCATCGTCACTTCGCTTAGCCATGAGCCAGAGCTCTACGAATGCCTGCTGCGCATGCGGCGGCTCGACGGCTCGGTGGTGAGCGCGAGCGAGTTCATCTATGTGGCCGAGCAATTCGGCCTCGCCAGGCTCATCGACTATCGCGTGCTCCAGCTCGCCGTCGACCTCCTGCGCGCGTCGCCCAAGATCAAGCTCGCGCTCAACGTCTCGGGCGGTACGGTCACCGATCCGCAATGGATGGAGGCGCTCGAGGGCTTCACCGGCAAGGACCGCTCGATCCTGGAGCGGCTCACCGTCGAGATCACCGAGACTGCGGCGATCTCCGACGTGAAGGCGGCGGTGAAGTTCGTGAGCATGCTGAAGGAGCTCGGCTGCCGCGTGGCGCTCGACGATTTCGGCGCCGGCTACACCTCGTTCCGGTCGCTGCGCCAGCTCGGCGTCGACATGGTCAAGATCGACGGCTCGTTCATCCAGAATCTCGGCACCGACGCGGAAGACGAGATGTTCGTGCGGACGCTCATCGATCTCGCCCGGAACTTCGGCGTCGTCACCGTCGGCGAATGGGTCGGCGACGAGAAGACCGTGCAGCTGCTGGAGAAGGCCGGCGTGTCGTATATGCAAGGCTATTTCTTCGGCAGGCCCGAGCTGCACAAGGGCGCCTCCGAGACGAAGCCGGCAAAGCCGGCCGGCTAAGTCTCGTCGCGCGCAAGCCGTGCGGCGAGCTTTGCGAGCACGGCGTCATGCACGCCTTCTTCCTCGAGATGCCGCACCGTATTCAGCACATATTCGGCATTCGTCCCCGACTCGCCTCTGCGGGTCCGCACGATGCGAAGCTGCTCCTCCAGGCTGAGCTTGCCGGCATATTGCTCGTGATTGGGGTCGGCGAGATAGGTCAGCGCCTCGACGGTGCGCCCTGACCCGTCGAGCAGGCGCACGTTTCTATAGGTCTCGCGATAGACCGCGGTGATCTGCTCGCGTTCGCGCAAATAGGCGACGGTCTCCTCCTCGGCGCCTTGCCGCACGCGGAAGGCGACGCCGCGGCAGGCGCCGCCGCGGTCGAGCCCGAGCACGAGACCCGGCTGCTCCCGCGTGCCGCGATAGAAGATGGAATAGACGCAGAGCGCGCGGTGGGCGCCTTGCAAGAGTCCCGGGGCCTGAACCTCAAAGGGAAAGCCCGGCCGCCACATCAGCGAGCCATAGCCGAACACCCAAAGCTCAGTCATTCAGTCCCCTGATCAACCCGATATTCCAGTCGCATATTGGCATAACGAAGCTCGGGTGCACATCGCACCGGCGGGGCCGTGGTTCTAGCGGCCGTCGTGGACAAGCGCGTCGGCGCTTTGCTGCAGCTCGATGACGGCTTGGGTCCCGTGGGCGAGCGGTGGACTCGGCGCAAATGCCGTTCGCTCGGGCTCGGGCACGGGCTCAGCAAGCCCAATTCGGCTGAGAGTATATGCAGCCAAGGCGACATGGATCACCGCGGTGAAGACGAACAGGTTCGTGATCCCGGCTGCCGCGATGAGAAAGCCGGCCAGGAACGGACCTATGATCGCGCCAAGGCCAAAGGCCATGAGGAGGCGGCTGCTCACCTCGATGAAGGCCGCTGGATCGGCGCGATCGTTCACGTGCGCGACGCAAAGCGGATAAAGCGTCAGGGCCGACGCGCCGAACAAGACGGTCAAGCCGATCAACAACGGTGCGAAGCCGTCCGGCTGCAGGATAATCAACAGAGCGGCCGCCGCCGAGACGATGCAGACTCCGGCGATGATCCAGCGCCGATCCACGCGATCCGAAAATCGACCGATCGGCCACTGGCTCAATGCACCGCCGATGACGGCTGCGGACATGAAGAGGCTGACCCCGAGGCTTGTCCCGCTCCGCGCCTGCGCAAAGAGCGGGGCGAATGTCCAGAACGCGCCGTTGGCGAGGCCGGTGGCGAGGCAGCCGACGAGGCCGACCGGCGCCGTGCGGTAGAGCCCTAGGAGATTGATGCTGGTGACCTGAGGAATTGCGGGAACGGCGCCGGTGGTCAAGGTGACCGGTACGAGGGACAGGGAGACCGCGATGGAAACGACGGCAAAGAGCTGAAAGGCACCCTGCGAGGGAACGGAGAACAGCAATTGCCCGGCGACGATGCCGATCCACGTTGCGGCCATGTACAGGCCGAACACGTGGCCACGGGTCTGCCGCGTCGCCTGATTGTTGAGCCAGCTCTCGATCACGATGAGAAGGCCGGCAAGACAGAGGCCGACCGTGACCCTCAGGATCAGCCACGTCCACGGCGTGACGGCGAGCGCGTGAATCAAAGCCGCGCTGGCGGCGATTGCAGCAAAGGCGGAGAAGGACCGGATGTGCCCGAAGCGTCTGATGATGCGCGGCAGGAACAAGCAGCCGACCACGAAGCCGGTGTAGTAAAGGGTACCGAGGCCGCCGATGGTGACGGTCGAGAACCCTGCAAGCTTGCCCTCTATGGGCACCAGCACGCCGAGCAAGCCATTGCCGAGCTCGAGCAGAACGGTGGCGATCAACAGATAGAGGAGGGAGATGAGCATCGAGACGTCGAGGTTCACTGGGCGAGGTCAGGGGGGATTGGCAGGGCGGACAGGAGCAAGACCTCATGTCGATTGTAAGTCCGCCGTGTGGAGCGAGCGGGTCAGGCGTCTCGTCTCTGCGGTGACGGCTCGGTCACGCCTCAGAGCGCGACTCGCTAAGCGAGGCCCTCCCAGCCGCGCGTGCGCACCACCTCTCGCTCGGCCTCGCTGGCGTAAGTCTTGTCCCAGTCGATCAGCAACTCCCGCATGATCCGCCGCCAGAGCGGAGGCGTGAGCGCGATGAACGCCATGGTCTGGTAGCCATAAGGCAACATCGGGGCGTCATCCGGCGCGTCCAGCTGCCAGAACGGCTTGGTGGCGAACATGTGATGGTCGGAGTGACGCGGCAGATTGTAATGCAGGATGTTGGAGATCGTCCGGTGGCTGTCCCAGCTGTGATGCGGCCGGATCGGCGTGTTCTCGACGCGCACCAGCCCAAAATGTTGCACGTAGTTGATGAGCTCGTGGAACAGGCGCCCGAGCAGACCGGCGAGGAAGATCGCCAACAGGCCGGCGGGTCCACCGATGATCAGCGCGAGCACGAGGATCGACAGCGGCGCGAGGTGCGCCTGGATCAGCCGGTTTTGCCAAGACCACACGGGCAGACCCTTGTGGCGCAGGCGCGCCGCCTCGATGTGCGCGGCTTGCGTGAACTGCTGCACGAGAGTCCGCGCCACGAAAGTGCGCAAGCGTTCCCCGCGCCGCGCGGTCGAAGCGTCGTTGTAGGTGCCGACCTGCCGGTGATGGACGTGAACATGGTAGATGACGAAGGACGCGTTGCCGGTGAAGCCGAGCAGGATCTGTGCGACCAGCCGGGCCGTCTTGCTCGACCTGTGGGTGAGCTCGTGGGCGACCGTGGCCCCGACCAGCGCAAAGAGATAGCCCGTTATCCACAAGGCGCCGATCCACTCGAGGAGACTCGGGCCCTTTGCCGCGAAGAGCACGAGTAGAACCGCCAACAGGCTGATCAAGGGAAGCGACAGGTACAGATTGAAATTGCAGAAGGCGCGGGCGCCGTCGCTCAATGTGGTGTCATCGTCGCCACTGGCCTCGTCGGCGAATGAGGCCACGACCATGGCCACGGCAATGACCGCAAACGGCGCCAGCCCGCCGATGAACAGCGAGGCGGAACCGAGCAGGAGAAGGACATTGGCCGACATATAGCGCCAGACCACGAGCAACCCGTCGCGCTGAAAGCGAGACGGCTTCCCCTCGTGCGGTGCGCGTTCAGGAGGCGCACCGTCAGGTCTGGGGTCGATCAGCTTGCTGGTACTGTGGAAATTCATGCAAACAGCCCTACCGCTCGAGGCGATGACAGAGGGTAAAACCGGGCGGGAAGAGTGTCTGTAACAAATAGGCAACACCGTTGCTTCTCGATTACCATGCCCCAATGGCGGCGGAACCGGCGGCGCGGCCGGCAGGAGGATAGATGCCAGCGGTCCTCATTACGGGAACATCGACGGGCTTCGGGCGGGTCACGACCGAGATTCTCGCCGCAAAAGGCTGGCGCGTGTTCGCCACCATGCGGGATTTGGCGAAGAAGGGTCCCCTTGAGCGCGCCCTGAAGAAGGCGGGCCTCGAAAGCCAAGTCACGATCCTGCAACTCGACGTCAACGACCCCGCATCGATCGAGGCAGCGGTCGCCGCCATCCTGGCTGAGACCGGCAATGCGCTCGACGCCGTCGTGCACAATGCCGGGGTGGCCGTTGCCGGGGCGCATGAGGATATTCCCGACGCCGAGATCCGGCGCGTGATGGAAACGAATTTCTTCGGCGTGCTGGCGCTGACGCGCGCCGCTGCTGCCGACCTTCCGCGCGCAGCGGCGCGGCCGCATCGTCCTGATCTCGAGCCAGGCGGCATTCGCCGGTCAGCCGGCAAACTCGATCTACTGCGCCTCGAAATGGGCGCTCGAGGGCTGGGCCGAGGCGATCGCCTATGAGCTCGACGGTTTCGGCATCCACGTCATCCTCGTCGAGCCGGGTCCCTATCGGACGGAGATCTGGCGCAGCACGCCCCGCATCCTGCCGAAGGACAGCGAATACCTCCCTTGGCTCGAGCAGGTGTTCCGCGGTGCCGACCGGCACGAGGCCAAGACGGCGAGGGATCCAAAGGAGGTCGCGCTCGTCATCGCCGATGCGTTGACGGCAAAGAGCCCCAAGTTTCGCTATCCGGTCGGCTTCTTCGCTCGCCTGGATCATTTTCTGCGGGGCAAGATCCCGACGCGGCTCATCCGCAGAGGCACCACGCGGTATCTCGGCATTCCCCGGACGCGCTAGGGTTGGGGGAGGACGCTACCAGATAAGTACTTACCCCCATCGACCGCTTTCGTGGTGGCGCCTAAGAGCTAAGCTGACGAAAGATGGCTCGCTGACATGTCATCTGACGGCCCAATCGGGACACCGTCCAATACAACGTAAGCCCGCGGGCATATCGCCTATCTATGGACAGAAGGCGTAAGTGCTGCGACCAGAGGTCTTTGCATCATAAAGTGCGAGGTCAGCTTTCTTCATGAGGGCTTCGGGATCGCAACCGTCTTTCGGTGCTAAAGCGATGCCGATGCTAGCGCCCATGGTGACTTGGTGTCCCAGCACACGATGAGGTTCAGCGAGCGTACGCTGAAGGCGCTCGACCAACTTTGTCGCCTGAGACTGGTCTGCAGCCCCAGCTTGGAGGATTGCAAATTCATCACCACCCAGCCGGCCCACGAGATCCGTTCCTCGCAACATCTTGCGAATTCGATTGGCCACGCTCTTTAACAAGGCATCCCCAGCGGGATGCCCCAAAGTGTCATTCACCTCTTTGAAGTGGTCGAGATCAATCCAGTGAAGGGCAAAAGCGTGCCCGTCTTGCAAAGCCGCAGACCATTTTTCTAGCTGCTCATTGAATTGATGCCGGTTGGCAACCTCGGTCAGCGTGTCATGACGCGCAAGCCAATCGATTTTATTTTCCGCTTGCCGCCTCTCAGTTATGTCCTCCTGAATATCAACCCATCCGCCACCGGCAAGGGGCTGGTTGCTCACTAAGACGATGCGGCCATTCTTTAGGGATTGGGTATGCGAGAATGACTTTCCTAAAGCCAACTCTGCGACGTGAGTCTTGATCCACTTGCGCTGTCTTTCTAGCTCCTGCGGATCATCTCGACCTGTTTCGTTCTTGACGTGGTAGCGCAAGATAGTGGCCAAAGGGGTGCCCGGCCGAGTCAGCGCCTTGGGTAACGAATATATTTCGCGATACAACTTGTTGCAGACGATTAGCCGTGTTTCGGCATCGAACATGGATAGGCCGCGGCCCATATTGTTGAGCGCGACGTCCAAGCAGCGATTAAGCTCCCCGAAGAGCCTTGCCTGCGCGTCATCTGGCCGGAGCGCCGTTAAAGCCTGAGCAAGAGATGCGAATGGTATCTCTTTTCGAACGGTAACAGCCCGCCGTTTGGACAGATGATGGGGGCTCGGATTTTTTGATTTTACCTTGGCAGAGGTCTTAACGCGTGGTGACGGGTCCATGACCGCGGGTCCTATCGTCCGGCTGTGGCCGCTAGCGGTACATGGTTGCCCTTGCAGTCCGGTGAAGATGAAATCCTCAAGTTGATCGATCAGAGGATGAAAGCGAAATGGCACGTCTAATCGTCGTGGCCGTGCGGGCGGCCGAAATCGGCGTCCGGCGTATCCTGCCCCGCTTCGATGATGCCGCGGCGGATGGCGCGAGTGCGCGTGAATTGCTCGAACAGAGCGTCGCCATCGCCACGCCTGATCGCCTTGGTCAGGGCCGCGACGTCCTCGTTGAAGCGGCCGAGCATTTCAAGAACCGCATCCTTGTTGGCGAGGAAGATGTCGCGCCACATGGTGGGATCGGAGGCGGCGATGCGGGTGAAGTCGCGGAAGCCGCCGGCCGAGAATTTCAGCACTTCCGAGCGCGTCACCGTCTCGAGCTCGTCCGCGGTGCCGACGATGGTGTAGGCGATCAGATGCGGCAGATGGCTGGTGACGGCAAGCACGAGGTCGTGGTGCTCGGGCGTCATCGTTTCCACATTGGCGCCGAACAGGCGCCAAAACGCCGCGAGCTTCTCCACCGCCTGCGCGTCGGTTCCTTCGGGCGGCGTCAGGATGCACCAGCGGTTCTCGAACAATTCGGCGAAGCCTGCGTCCGGGCCAGAATGCTCGGTGCCGGCAACCGGATGGGCCGGCACGAAGTGCACATTGTCCGGCAGATGCGGGCCCATGTCCCGCACGATCGCGCCCTTCACCGAGCCGACATCGGACACGATCGCGCCGGCCTTGAGGCGCGGCGCGATCTCCTTGGCCACAGCGCCGCACACGCCGACGGGCACGCAGACAATGACGAGATCGGCCCCTTCGACGGCTTGCGCGTTCGTCTCGACAACCTTATCGGCAATGCCGAGCTCGACGACACGCTGGCGCGTCTGCGGCGAGCGGGCGCTGGTGACGATCGCGCGCACGGCGCCTTGCGCGCGCGCGGCGCGCGCGATCGAGGAGCCGATCAAGCCAGGGCCGATGATGGCGATCGTGTCGAACAGCGGCTTGCTCATGCGCCGACGCCCATGAAGGCGGAGAGCGCGTCGAGCACCGCTTCGTTCTCGTCCTCGGTGCCGATGGTCATGCGCAGCGCATCGGGGAAGCCGTATTCCTCCACGCGGCGCAGGATGATGCGGCGCTCATGCAGGAACTTGTCGGCGGCGCGCGCCGACTTGCCGCTGTTTTGCGGAAAGTGCACCAAGAGGAAGTTGGCGGCGCTCGGCGTGACGCGCAATCCGATGCGTTGAAGCGCCTCCGCCATGCGGCCGCGCCATACCGCGTTGTGCTCGACCGCCGCTTGCATATGCGGCTGGTCGGCAAGCGCGGCGACGCCGGCGGCGATCGACGGCCCGGTGACATTGAACGGGCCTCTGATGCGGTTCAGCGCATCGGCGACCGGGGCCGGGCAATAAGCCCAGCCGAGCCGCAAGGCGGCGAGCCCGTAGATCTTGGAGAAGGTGCGCGTCATCACCGTGTTCGGGGTGGTCGCCACGAGCTCGATGCCGGCCTCGTAGTCGTTCGCCCGCACATATTCGGCGTAGGCCGCGTCGAGCACGAGGATGACGTGCTCGGGCAACCCGGCATGAAGCCGCTTCACCTCGTCGAAGGAGAGGTAGGTGCCGGTCGGGTTGTTGGGATTGGCGATGAACACCATGCGCGTGGCGTCGTTCACCCGCGCCAGGATCGCGTCCACATCGGCGGTGAGATCGCGCTCCGGCGCCGCAACGGGCGTCGCCCCGCGCGCCTGAATCGCGATCCTGTAGACCAGGAAGCCGTGCTCGCTATAGATCGCCTCGTCGCCCGGACCGAGATAGGCGACGGCCAGGAGGTTGAGCAGCTCGTCGGAGCCCGCGCCGCAGACGATGTGGGCGGCGTCCAGCCCGTAGCGCTTGGCGAGCGCCTCGCGCAACGGCCGCGCCGAACCGTCCGGGTAGCGCGACAGATGCGCCGCTTCCGCCAGATAAGCCTCGACCGCCCTGGGGACTCGGCCCCAGCGGCGTCTCGTTGGACGAGAGCTTCATGACCTTCCCGGCACCAGGCAGCGCGCTCGTCCCCGGGACGTAGGGCGCGATGTCGAGAATGCCTGGACGCGGGATGGGCCCACGTTTGGCGGTCATCGGTCTTTCTCCTTGGCGGCTAGCTTTGGAAGGGCCTCTCATATGGCCATTTCTCAAGGCAAAGCAAAGAAAAGATTGACTTTCGAGGCGGAGGTCATAGCTAACCCGAAATTGTATAATTTCGGGTCATGTGGCCCCCGGTCGCGCTGGGTGGCGCTTCGCGTAGCAAGAGTAGGCTGGCCATTGCGATGAACGAAAATCCGGGAGCGGAAAGCTTCGCCGACCTCAAGCGGCGGGAGCAGATCACCAATCCCCAGAGCGAGATCGTGAATTTCCCGGCAAGCGAGCCTTTGCCGCTCGACTGCGGGGGCGCGCTCGCGCCGCTTTCCATCGCCTACCAGACCTACGGCACGCTGAACGCCGACAAGTCGAACCTCGTCCTCATCTGCCACGCGCTGACCGGCGACCAGCACGCCGCCAATCTCCACCCCGTCACCGGCAAGCCCGGCTGGTGGGACACCATGGTCGGTCCGGGGAAGCCGATCGATACGGACCGCTATTTCGTGCTCTGCCCCAACGTGATCGGGAGCTGCATGGGCTCGACCGGTCCGAGCTCCACGAACCCGGAGACCGGACGCCCCTACGGGCCCGACTTCCCGGTCATCACCATCCGCGACATGGTCCGCGCGCAGGCGCGCCTCCTCGACCATCTCGGCATCGACCAGGTGCTCTGCGTGCTCGGCGGCTCCATGGGCGGGATGCAGGTGCTGGAATGGGCGGCGACCTATAAGGACCGCGTATTCTCCGCCGTGCCGATCGCCTGTGCCGCGCGCCACTCCTCGCAGAACATCGCCTTCCACGAGGTCGGCCGCCAGGCGGTGATGGCCGATCCCGATTGGTGCCAGGGCCGCTATCTCGAAGAGGGCAAGAGCCCGCGCAAAGGCCTCGCCGTTGCGCGCATGGCCGCGCACATCACCTATCTGTCCGACCACGCGCTGCACGACAAGTTCGGCCGCAATCTCCAGGATCGCGAGAAGGTGACGTTCGGCTTCGATGCCGACTTCCAGGTGGAGAGCTATCTGCGCCACCAGGGCATGACGTTCGTCGACCGGTTCGACGCCAACTCCTATCTCTACATCACGCGCGCGATGGACTATTTCGACATCGCCGCGGATCACGGCGGCGGCGTGCTCGGCAACGCGTTCGCCGGCACCAAGACGCGCTTCTGTCTCGTGTCGTTCACGTCCGACTGGCTGTTCCCCACCGAGGAGAGCCGCGAGGTCGTGCACGCCTTGAACGCGGTCGCCGCCAATGTGAGCTTCGTCGAGATCAAATCGAACAAGGGCCACGACGCCTTCTTGCTGCACGAGCCGGAGCTGTTCGACACGATTCGCGGTTTCTTGAGCGCCGCGGCGCGCCAGCGCGGCGTCAGATTCCCGGGTGATGGGGTGTGATCGTGAACGCGCCGGTCAATCCCCGCAGCCTGCGGCCCACCGAGACGAGCCGCGTCGACCTTCTGCTCATCGCCGAGATGGTGAAGCCCGGCTCGCGCGTGCTCGACGTCGGCTGCGGCGACGGCGTGCTGTTGCGCATCCTCGCCGAGAAGCACGGCGTCGACGGGCGCGGCATCGAGCTGAGCCAGGCGGGGGTGAACTCCTGCGTGGCGCAAGGGCTCGCGGTGATCCAAGGCGACGCCGACACCGACCTCGCCTATTACCCGGACCTCGCCTTCGACTACGCGATCCTGTCGCAGACCATCCAGGCGACCTATTCCCCGCGGCACGTGCTGGAGCAGCTGCTCCGCATCGGCAAGCACGCGGTGGTGTCCTTCCCGAATTTCGGCCATTGGCGCGTGCGCACGCAGCTCCTGTTCGGCGGGCATATGCCGCGCACCGACAATCTGCCGGAGCGCTGGTACGACACGCCCAACATCCACCTCTGCACCATCAAGGACTTTTTCGGCCTGTGCGACGACATCGGCGCCAAGGTGGAGCGCGCGATCGCGCTCAATGCCTCCGGCACGAAGCTCGTCGCCATGCCGCTCTTCGCGCAGAACCTATTCGGCGAGCAGGCGGTGTTTCTGCTGTCGCGCTAGACGCTGCGTGACGGCGCCGGCGGGCACCGGCATGATGCGGCGGCGCGCTTTTCGCTCCGTCTCGCGCACGGGCATCGCCGCGTAGACCTGCTTCGTCGCCTCGACCATGATCACGCCGGAGAAGGTGGGCCACAGAATGAGCCCGAGCCGCTCCCACAGCGTCGGCCAGCGCGTCAGGATGCGCCAGTTGAACGGCGGCATATAGAGCGCGTAGTGCCAGCCCTCCGGCTGAAACATGGCCTCTTTGAGAAGCGTGGCGAGCTGCGAGCGGCTGAACGGGCTGCCATAGCCGAACGGCGTGGTGTCGACCCGCGCCCAGAGGCCCCGCCGGTTGGGGACGACGATCAGAAGCCTGCCGTTCGGCGCGAGCACGCGCCAGATCTCGCGGAGCAGCGCCCGCGACGTCTCCGACCATTCCAGCATATGCACGAGCAGGACGCGGTCGGCGGCCTCATCGTCGAGGGGAAGCTCCATCTCGTCCACAAGGGCGGCGAGGGACGGGCCCCTTTGGGGCCAGGGCAGCGCGCCGAAACCCGCCGGCATCAACGCGCCGAGCGTGCGCGCCTCGCCGCGGAATTCGCCGAGATAGGGCGTGGCGTAGCCGAGCCCGAAGACGCGCATGCCCTTGAGGTCGTTCCACCGCGACCGGATGCGGGCCCTGAGCAGGCGGCGCACCATCTGGCCCAAGGGCCTGGCGTAGAAATCCTTCAGATCGATTGCGTCGAGATGCATGGCTGAATTGTCACGCGTCCGCGTTTAGAGTTCGTTCGCAAGTCCCTAGACCCCCGGGTTCAAGGCGCGCCGCTCGGGTGCTACGGTCCCGGCCCCTAACGAAACAGACAAAAGAAGAGAGCGTGATGGCCAAGCTCGAGATCTATCAGTTTCCGACCCGGAGCGACAATTACGGCGTCCTGATCCACGATCCCGAGACGGGGGCTACGGCGGCCATCGATGCGCCCGAGGCCGAGCCGATCCTTGCGGCGCTTCAAGACAAGGGCTGGACGCTCACCGAAATCCTCATCACCCACCACCACGCCGACCACACGGCGGGGGTGGAGACCTTGAAGAAGAAGACCGGCTGCACGGTCTATGGCCCGGCGCGGGAGGCGGGGCTGATCCCCGGCCTCGACGTCGAGGTGAAGGAAGGCGACACGGTCGCCGTGGGCAGCGCCAAGGGCCGCGTGATCGAGACGCCCGGACATACGCGCGGGCATGTCAGCTACTACTTCCCCGACGAGGGCGCCGTGTTCGTCGGCGACACGCTGTTCTCGGTCGGCTGCGGCAAGCTGCTCGAAGGCGATGCGCCGACCATGTGGTCGTCGCTGTCGAAGCTCGCGGCGCTGCCGCCGGAGACGGCGGTCTATTGCGGCCACGAATACACCAACGCCAATTGCCGGTTCGCGCTCACCGTGGAGCCCGAGAACGAGGCGCTCAAGGCGCGCGCGGCGGAGGCCGCCGAGAATGCGGCGAAGGGCCGGCCGTCGCTGCCGTCCACGATCGGCCAGGAGCTCGCCACCAATCCGTTCTTGCGGCCGTCGAGCGCCGCCATCCAGCATCGGCTCGGCATGGAAGGACAGCCGCTCGATGCGATCTTCGGCGAGGTCCGCCGGCGGAAGGACAGGTTCTAGTCATGGCCGAGCCTCTCACGGCGGACGAGGTCATCGCGCATCTGAAGCTCGCGCCGCACCCGGAAGGCGGCTGGTTCCGCGAGACGTTCAGGGACGAGCCGGGGCATCAGGGCCGCGCGCATTCGACCGCGATCCTCTTCCTCCTGAAGGCAGGCGAGGTGTCCCACTGGCACCGGGTCGATGCGGTGGAGATGTGGCACTGGTATGGGGGGTCGCCGCTCCTGCTGGAGGTGGCGGAGGAAAAGGGCGCCCGTCACGAATACAGGCTCGGTCCCAACATCATCGGCGGCGAGCACCCGCAAGGCATGGTGCCCGCAGGAGCGTGGCAAAGCGCGCGCTCGCTCGGGGCGTGGACTCTCGTCGGCTGCACGGTGGCGCCGGGCTTCGACTTCGCCGGCTTCGAGCTCGCCCCTCAAGGCTGGGAGCCGTAGAGCCCACCGCCCTCCGGCCGGTGCGCGGAGCTCCTAGTTATCGGCCTGGGGGTCGGCAGGTTCGCCCGAGGACGGTTCAGCCGAACCAGTGCAGCGAAATCGGACGTCGTCGCCGGAGTCCGGCACGATTTGCAACTTTTGCCCCCGCGCATGGCAATACGCCCCGGCAGCACTAACGGCCTCGTTCAAGGCCTTGGTCTTGTCCCCCAAACTCGCGCTGCGGACGCCGACGCTGTAAGTCCCGTCTTGGAGCTGCTGCACCTGACCTCCGGTGGATGATGATGTCGAGCAGCCCATTAGCGCGCTGAGGCAGGCCATAATCCCCAGCCTAAGACGCGCCCTATGCAGGCAACGAACCGAATCCGCTCGAACTCAAATTTCCTCCACCCAGGCTTTGCCTTAATCCATCAACTGGCCGCCGTTGATGGTGAGCGTCGAGCCGGTGATCCAGGCCGACTCGTCGGCGGCGAGGAACACCACGCAGCGGGCGACTTCTTCGGCTTCGCCGAGACGGCCCACCGGGATCTTGCTGACGATCGCTTCCATCACTTTCTCGGAGACGCCCGACAGAAGCTCGGTCGCCACGTATCCAGGCGCGATGGCGTTCGCGGTGATGCCTTTGCGCGCGCCCTCCAGCGCCACCGTCCGGGTGAAGCCGATCATGCCCGCTTTCGCCGAGCAGTAGTTGGCCAAGCCGAGCATGCCCTGCTGGCCGTTGATCGAGGAGATCGAGACGATGCGGCCGAAGCCACGCTCGCGCATGCCGTTGATCACCTGCCGTGTCATGTTGAATACGGAGTCGAGATCGGTGCGGATGACCTGGCTCCACTGCTCGTCGGTCATCTTCTGGAGCATGGCGTCGCGCGAGATGCCGGCATTGTTGACCAGCACTTCGACGGGGCCGACCTCGTTCTCCACGGCGATCACGCCCTGCTCGCAGGCCAGGTAGTCGCCGACGTCCCACTTGAAGACCGGGATGCCGGTCTCCTTCTTGAACGCCTTGGCGGCGTCGTCATTGCCGCCATAGTTGGCAGCCACGTTGTAGCCGGCCTCTTTGAGCGCCTTGCAGCAGGCGGCGCCGATGCCGCGCGTTCCTCCAGTGACCAGAGCCACCCTTCCCATCGCTTCCTCCCTTGGCGCTCGTTGGCGCCTGCTTCTTTGGCAATCACGGTCCCCACGTGTGGGCGGCCTTAGGCCGCCCCACGCGGAAACCACACTTCCGAGCTTACAGCAGTTACTCGCGCTCGACGCACATGGCGATGCCCATGCCGCCGCCAATGCACAGCGTGGTGAGGCCTTTCTTGGCATCCCGCTTCTGCATCTCGTGCAGCAGGGTGACCAGGACGCGGGCGCCCGAGGCGCCGATCGGGTGACCGATGGCGATGGCGCCGCCATTGACGTTCACCTTGTCCGTGTCCCAGCCGAGATCCTTGTTCACGGCGCAGGCTTGCGCGGCGAAGGCCTCGTTGGCCTCGATCAGGTCGAGGTCCTTGACCGTCCAGCCGGCATTTTCGAGCGCCTTGCGCGAGGCGGGAATCGGTCCCGAACCCATGACGGCCGGGTCGACGCCGGCTTGCGCCCAGGAGGCGATGCGGGCCAGCGGTTTCAGGCCGCGCTTCTTGGCTTCGTCCGCGGTCATCAGCACGACGACGGCGGCGCCGTCATTGATGCCCGAGGCATTGCCCGCGGTGACGGTGCCTTCCTTGTCGAAGGCGGGCCTCAGCTTGGCGACGCTGTCGAGGGTCGCCCCGTCGCGGATGTACTCGTCCTGGTCCACGACGATGTCCCCTTTGCGGGTCTTGATCGTGACGGGGACGATCTCGTCCTTGAACTTGCCGGCCTTTCTGGCGGCCTCGGCCTTGTTCTGAGAGGCGACGGCAAAATTGTCCTGCTGCTCGCGGGTGATCTGCCACTTCTTGGCGACGTTCTCGGCGGTGTTGCCCATGTGGTAGCCGTTGAAGGCATCCCATAGGCCATCCTTGATCATCGTATCGATCATCTCGAGATTGCCCATCTTCACGCCGTTCCTGAGATGCGCGGCGTGGACCGACTGGCTCATGCTCTCCTGGCCGCCGGCGATGACGATATCGCTCGAGCCGAGGGCGATCTGCTGAGCGCCGTTGACGACGGCGCGGAGCCCCGAGCCGCACACTTGGTTCAAGCCCCAGGCCGGTGTCTCGTTGGGAAGGCCCGCATGGATCGAGGCCTGACGCGCCGGGTTCTGTCCCTGCGCCGCCGTGAGAACCTGGCCGAGGATCACCTCGCTCACGTCCTCGGGTTTCAGCCCGGCCCGCTCCATCGCCGCCGTGATCACAATCTTGCCCAGCTCGTGAGCCGGCAGGCTCGCCAGCGAACCGTTGAACGATCCGACAGGCGTCCGCGCCGCGGCGACAATGACGATATCATCCGCTTTCATTACCGAATTCTCCATTCCCGAAAGGAGCCCAGGTCATACCCTAGTGATTTCCATTGGGAAAGCCCAACTGGGACCGTTAAGCCTCCTGGCAAAGGCTCTGGTGCTACGCACAAGGAACGTGCTAATCATCTTCGCAGGTGCGGCATAGAGTAGCCCAGGAGGGGTCCCGGGGCGTAGGAGCGAAAGACACGTGGCTAGGGACGCGGAGCAAGAGGGCCGGCCGGTCATTATCAAGAAATACGCGAACCGCAGGCTCTATAATACCGACACAAGCACGTATGTGACTCTCGAGGACCTCGCCGAAATGGTGCGGGGCGAGCGGGACTTCGTCGTCTACGACGCGAAGACCGGCGAAGACCTGACCCATGCTGTCCTGACCCAGATCATCGTGGAACAGGAAAGCAGAGGCACCAATCTTCTGCCCATCGGTTTCTTGCGCCAGCTGATCCGCTTCTACGGCGACAGCATGCAGAAGCTTGTGCCGAGCTACCTTGAGTTCAGCCTCGACTCGCTGACCAAGCAGCAAGAGCAGTATCGGCGCCGTTTCGCCAGTGCCTTCGGCACGGCGGCGTTCGATGCAATGCAAGAGCAGGTGCGGAAGAATTTCGAGACCTTCGAGCGGGCGCTCGGCATGTTCACGCCGTTCTCGGGCGCCGATGCGCCCAACGCGCTCGGGGCTCCAGAGGCGGAGGGGCAGAAGGCCAAGCCTCAGAACGCCAAGCCGAGCGAGGACGACATCGACACGCTCAAGGCCGAGCTTCTCGCCATGCAGCAGCGGCTCGAGCGGCTCTCCCGCAGCTAAGCTGATCCACCACTCGTTGTCATTGCCCGGCTCGACCGGGCAATCCAGTAACCCAGGCGCTCGCAAATCAACTGCGGGCGGCGATTACTGGATTCCCGCTTTCGCGGGAATGACCTTGGAATGTAGGTGACCTACGCCGCCTTGGCGGTTTGCCGGCGCATATGCGCGGCGACGAGATCCGCCTCGACCAACGCGCGGTCATGGGCGGTGTCGGCCAGGAGGTGGATATGCACCTCGTTGGCGCCGCACTTCGCCCCCTGGTGACGGAGATGGGCGAGGTTGAGGGACACGGCGTCGTCCTTGGTGTCGCCAAAGGCGAGCGCCTCGCGGGTGCCGTCCGCATGGCGGCGGACCAGGATGTAGTTCGCCTGGGGCAAAGCGGGGCAGCCCACGAGCGTATAGACGCTGTGGAGATAGCGGCGGCCCGAAGCGCCACGCCAATAATGGAAGGCTTGGGCGAAGGCAGCCTCCGCGCAGACCAGCGCAGGCTCGTCGGCCGGCCCCCAAGGGGCAGTCTCAGCGGCGTCTGCTTGGCTCGTCCACATGGAAGTCCCGTCCGTTAACCAGTGTGACCGTAACTGAAATGGGTTGACCGATGACAAATTCAAGACGCCGCCGATCACGAATCTTCATTGGAACAAATGATGAACGTCGCCTAGAGGCCCGTCAAGCTTTTAAGTGTTAACAAGGAGTTAACGGCTTCCAGATGCCGTTTTCGCCTCGGCCAGCAAACGATTAGACGCGGTTTCGATGGCCTCTTGAAGGCGCCCCAGGAACTCCGCCTTCGGCAGGCCCGGGGGAATCGGGTCGAGAAACTCGACGACGACGGTACCGGGCTTCCGGGTGAAGCTGCGCCGTGGCCAAAAGAAGCCGGAGTTCAGGGCCACGGGGACGCACGGCACTTTCAGGGCATTGTAGAGGAGGACGATCCCCGTCTTGTAGTCGGGCGGCGCGCCGGGCGGCCGTCTTGTCCCTTCGGGGAAGATGATGATCTGGCGGCCTTCTTTGATGCGCTTCTCGGCGGCGCGCAGCATGCTGCGGAGCGCCGTCGGGCCCGCCTCGCGGTCCACGGGGATCATCCCGAACTTGTAGGAGAACCAGCCGTGGAACGGGATCCAGAACAGCTCGCGCTTCATGAGGAGAGTCGGGTCGCGGAATAGCGGGATGAGCGCGAAGGTCTCCCACGCCGATTGGTGCTTCGAGGCGACGAGGTATGGGCCCTTGGGCAGCTTGTCCTGCCCGCGGACCTCGAAATCGAGGCCCACGATGTGCTTGAGCAGCCAAAGCTCGGTGCGTGCTTGGTGCTTGAGCGCCGCCATGGCCCAACTGCGCGGCGCGAACAGGAGCGGACTGCCGAGCACCACGTAGAGTGCCGTCGTCACATAGAACAGGAGACTGAAGAGGAGCGAGCGGAGCATGGGTGGGGTGAGCGATCCTTACGGCTCCGGCTCCGCCTCGGTGGTGCTCGTGTCGCCGGGCACGACGATGCGCACCAGCCTCGTCGCGCCGAGCCGGGCGAGCGCCGGGATATATTTCAGATATTCGGACAGCAGGAGCCGCGTGGTGCCGATATAGTTCCACCAGCGCTCCACATGCACGTTGTTGTCGACCACCGGGTAGGCGATCAGCGTGACGTCGGGCAGGGCGCGCGCGAGCTCCGCCAACGCGCGGGGCATGTGATAGTTCGACGTGACGACGATGATCGAGCCGTAGCGGTGGAGGGCCACCCATTGGGCGGTCTCGGTGGCGTTGTCGATGGTGTTGCGCGCTTCCTTGTCGATGTCGACGCAGCAGGCGAAATACTGGTCGCCTTGGCTCGCGAGCCGCTTCAGCTGCTCGCGCGTCGTGCCGCGATTGACGCCCGTGATCAGCACGCGCTTCGCCTTGCCTTTGGCCAAGAGCCGCATGGCTTCATCGATGCGGGAGGTGCCGCCGGTGAGCACGGTGATGCCGTCCGCGGCATAGACAGGCTCGCTCCGCTCGCGGTCGATGCTGTTGGCGAACACCACGAAGCCAATGACGAGCATGACCAGGAGCAGGATGGCTGCGTCGAACAGCAGCCGAATGGCGCCCGTGAATCCGCGAAAACGCCTGAAATGGCGTGGGCGGTCTGTCGCTTGCTGTTGCTCTGGGACGTCCACGCTCAACCACTCACTCCGAACCTGCCCTGGCGCGGCGCAGAATAGGCAAAATCGCGTACAAGGTGAAATCGGCTTTGCCGGGCGGGCCTTGAAATCGTCACGCGTAGGATTTCAGGACGCGAACGACGCCGAGCCGGGACGTGATCATGCACAGGCCCGCCACCACGACCACCACGAGCACGCAGAGCAGATAGCCGCCGAAGTCGAGCTCGCCGGAGCCGATGAGCCGGCGGGTCTCGGCTTCGGTGACCACGCCGCCGCCCAGAAGGTGCATCATCAGCGGCAATAGGAGGAAGGCGATCGCCGCGGCAAGAGCGCCCATCAGCCCGGCGCGCACGCCGAGCCCCAAGAAATGGCGCTCGAACTCGCCGGAGATGAAACGCTCCTTGGCGCCGACGAAGTGCAGCACCTCGATAATCTCGCGGTTCGAGGCCATGGCGCTGCGCGTCGCCGAGACGATGATGGCGACGGTAGCGGCGGCGACGAGACCGAGCACGGCGATGCCGCCAAGCGCCGTCGAGCGCGTGAGGGTGCGGATCTCCGCTTGCCAGCGGCGATGATCGTCGAGGGTGACGCCTTCGAAGTTCTCGTTGAGCGCGTTCTTGATGAGCTCGATGTCCGGCGGGTTGGAGCGGTCGATCTCCACGGCGATCAGACGGGGGATCGGCAGCGCCGACAGCGCCGCGGTCGAGCCGAGCCACGGCTCGAGCAGCTTCGCGCTGTCGTCGGCGCTGAGCGGCTTGACGCGGGTGATCCCCTTCTGCTTGGCGAGGAACAACGAGACCAGGGTCATCTTCTTGTCGATGTCGGGCGCGTTGACCGGGTCGAGCTCGATGGTGATCTCGCTCGCGATGTTGTTGACCCAGGCGTTGGCCGACTGGTTGACCATGTAGACGCCGCCGGCGGTGAGGCAGGCGAGGAACGTCATGATGGCGATCACCACGGTCAGCGCGTTGCCGGCGATGGAGGCCGACGGCACGATCTGCGCGGAGGCCGCGTGGAAGCGCCGGGGCAGAAGCGCGGCGAGCCGCGCCGGCAGGATGCCGGCAACGAGGCTCGTCCAGGGATAGTCCCGGATATCGGTCAGGAACGTCACGGGCCGCTCACCTGCAACTGACCCTCGTAGAGCATGAGGCGGGGCGCCTCGAGCTGTTCCATGAGAGCGTAGTCATGGGTCGCTATGATGACCGACGTGCCGAGACGGTTGAGCTCGACGAAGAGCCGGAGCAGGCGGTTGCCGATCGCCGGATCGACATTGCCGGTGGGCTCGTCGGCGAGCAGGAGCTCGGGCCGGCCGATCACGGCGCGGGCGATGGCCGCGCGCTGCTTCTCGCCGCCGGACAGGACCTCGGGATAAGCGTGGATGCGGTCGCCAAGCCCCACCCAGCGCAGGAGGTCGGTCACGTCTTCGGCGTAGTCGCTCTCCTTTTTGCCCATGACGCGCAAGGGCAGGGCCACATTCTCCCAGGTGGTGAGGTGGTCGAGCAGGCGGAAATCCTGGAAAACGATGCCGATCCGGCGGCGGAGCGCCGCCCGTCCACTCTGCGGCAGGTCGGCCACGTTCTCGCCAAACACGAAAATGAGCCCCCGCGTGGCCTTCAGCGACATGAAAAGAAGGCGCAAAAGCGAGGTCTTTCCGGCCCCCGACGGTCCGGTCAGGAAGTGAAAGGACCCCGGAAGCACGTGAAAGGTGACATCGCGCAAGATTTCCGGGCCCGAGCCGTAGCGCAGCCCGACATTGTCAAAGCGGATCACCCGTGTTCCCTAAGCCTCTTAAGATTGCCCACCACTGGCTCTTTATGCTGAACTCCCCGTCCGGTATCAATGGAATTGGGCAATGGCATGGGGCGTCCGTAAAGTCCTCGCGTAACGGGCGATTTTGGCTTCTCAAATGGCAACTCTAATTATCTGCCCGGTGTGCGACACCCGCTACGAAGTCAAAGCGGCATTCCCACCCGAAGGGCGCAAGGTTCGCTGCTCCAAGTGCAGCCATGTGTGGCAGGCCAAACCGGTCAGCGCAGAGGCTCAGGCGCCCGCGCCCCGGCCCGCGGCTCCGCCTACGGCGCCCGCGCCGCGGGTCGCCACCCAGGCCCCGGCGCCCAAGGCGCCGCCACCGCCGCCACAAGCGGCACCCGCGCGCATGCCTGAGCCGCCGCCTCCGCCTCGGGCCGCGCCGCCACCTCCGCCCCCTCCACAGCCGCGTGCGGCCCCGCCGCCGCCGCCGCCCATGGGCATGCCGCCGGCGCCTCAGGCCGATGCCGAGTACGAGGCCGACGATGCTCTCGCGGCGCAGGTCGCGCGGATGAACGCTGAGGCCATGTCGGCTCCGCCGCCGCCAGAGCCCGCCCCCGCCAAATCCGGTGGTCTTTTCGGCAAGCTCATGGGCAAGAAGCGCGCGCCCGAGGCGCCGCCACCGCCGCCCGAGATGGCGCCGCCGCCTGAGATGACACCGTCTCACGACGCGATGTTCGGCGCGCCGCAAGACGCCTCGTTCGATATGGGCTATCCCGAGGACGAGACGCAGGACGCGGCCCTTGCCGATCCGGCTCTGGTCGCTGCGGCGTTCGGCGAGGCGCCGCCCAAGCGAAAGAAGCCGCGCAAGCGGATGCCCATCGTGGCGATCGGCTGGGGCATTCTGGCGTTGATCATTGCCGTGGTGGTCGGTCTGTTCGCATTCGCGCCGGGCGCCACCGTGTCCTTCCTGCCGGGTGCGTCGCGGATCTACGCCATGCTCGGCATGCCGGTCGGCACGCAAGGCCTCGCCTTCGAAGGCGTCCGCTATGGCTGGACCAATGACGGCAGCCAGACGGTGCTCGAGGTCCAGGGCAATGTGAAGAACACGAGCTCGGCCACGATGAGCGTGCCGGCCGTCGTCATCGCGCTCCGCGACGAGAACGGCGACGAGATCTCCGAGTGGACGACCGAAGTCGGCGCAGCCGAGCTTGGCGCCGGCGAGGAGGCGCCGTTCCTGCGGCAGATCCCATCGCCGCCCAGCAACGTCCGCAGCCTCAAGGTCCGCTTCGCCAAGGCGCAGTAGGCGTGGCGGGAGCGCCTGCTGCCGGGAGCGTCAAGCCGCTCTTCAGCGCGGAGACCATCGCGGCGCGCGTCGAGGCGCTCGCGCAAGAGATTGCCGCGGCCAAGCTGCATGAGCTCATCATCGTCGCGGTGCTCAAGGGGAGCTTCATCTTCGCCGCCGACCTCGTGCGGGCGTTGCACCGGCAAGGGCTCGCGCCTGAGATCGACTTCATGTTTCTCGCAAGCTACGGCGCGGGCACGGAAGGCGGGGCGGTCAAGGTCCTGCGCGATATCGGCAGCCCGGTCGCGGAACGCGACGTGGTGATCGTCGACGACATCCTCGATTCGGGCCGCACGCTGCTCTTCGCCAAGGAGCTCCTCGAAGGACGGGGCGCCCGGTCGGTCCGGACCTGCGTTCTGCTCGACAAGAAGGTGCCGCGCGAGGTCGACATCACGCCGGACTTCTCAGGCTTCGAATGCCCGGCCGTGTTCGTCGTCGGCTACGGCACCGACATCGCCAACCGCTACCGCGAGCTGCCCTTCATCGGCGTGCCGGAGGACTGAGACCTAGCGGTCTAGGACGAGCCGGATCTCCACCAGGTTGGAGCGCACCCGCAAGACATAGAAGCCGAGCGTGGCGAGATGCGAGGGCATCAGCCAACCCGACTCCGCGCCGTTGGAGATAATCGTCGGCTGGATGTTGAGCGAGGCGCGCAGCTGCTGCTCGAGCTCGTCCCACAGCGCGCCGAGCTGGCGCTGTTCGATGACGTCGGCGAAGTCGGCGCGGGCGGCTTTGAGGATGCCGTAATAGCCGTAGAGCTGGCCGTAGGCGAACCAGAAGCGGTCGTCGGCGCGGGTGTCGAACCAGCCGCTGTTATAGTTCTCGGACCGCTCGCGCAGGATCGCCGAGGTCGCGCCGATGTCGTTGGCGATGCGGTCGATGAACTGAAGCAGGTTGTCGGCGCGGGCGTCGAACACGGCGTCGCACTTCTCGAGCCTTGTGTTGAACTTCCGCAAGTCCTTGATGGCCGACCGGTAGAAGCTCGGCGTCGGCGTCTTGGGGCCGAACGGGCTGAAGGAGAAATACCAGGTGTTCTCGTCGAACTGGAGGGCGCCGCGCGCGCTCTGCAAGTCGGCGTCGATCTGCGAGGTGCCGCGCACGCGCCCCAAGGTGTCGACGAGCTCGATAGTCGTGCGGCGGACCGCCTGGTTCACGCCGCGCTGGAACGACGCCTTGTTGTCGAAGAACGGCGTCTTGTCCCACGGAAGCCCGAACAGGCCGAGCTTGTAGAGCAGCATAGAGGAGATCCAGGCGTTCTGATTGACGTTGAAATCGACGAGGTCCGCGGTGGCGTCGACCACAAGCGAACGGCGGCAGGTCTTCGCCGGGCTCTCTCCTTGCGTCTTGGTCTCCTTGTCCGTGGTGATGATGCCGCCCTCTGTGCGGGGGGCCTGGCTTGGGGCTTCGGCCTTGCGGGCATAGACGGAGGCATAGTCCGGATTGAAATTCGTCCACACCTGCGTCGTCCAGAAGAAGTAGCCGTAGAGACCGACGAGGCCGAGCAAGAAGACGCCCAGCAAAATCTTGAGGATGACGCCGCGGCGCGTGAACCAGTGACCGAGCCAGACGAACGGCCTGAGCACATAGGCGACGGCCAAACCGATTCCGCGGCCGATGGCCTGGAAGGTGCGGGTGAAGAAGCTCACGATTTTATCGAGCATGGACGTCATCCTTCTCCACGCAGAACGGGTCCACCGGAATATAGGGAGTCATGTGCGCCAAGCCATGCCGAGCCCATGACGCCGGGGAGAAACCGGATCAGAACTCGCGGATGAGGCGCTCGAGATAGTCGAGCTCGATGTTCGGCCGCGACGGATCGGCGACCCGGCGGCGCAGCTCGTCCAGCACCTCGCGCGCCTTCTGGATGTCGATCTCGTCGGGCACCTGGACGGAAAGCCCGAGATCGGGACGGTTGGAGCGGTCGGGGCGGCCGAGCGGATCGCGGCCGTTGTTGCCGGGGCCTTGGCCCGCCTGCATGTTGCCGTTCTCCATCATCTGCTGCGCCATGGATTGCGCGCCTTTGCGCATGCGGTCGAGCGCGAGGCTCTGATTCTGGGTGGCGTTATCGAGGTCCGGCTCGCCGAGCGCCTGCTCGGCATCCTTCATCGCCTTCTTGGCGCCTTCGAAATCGCTCGGAGCGTCGCCGCCCTCCATGCGCATGCGGTCGATCAGGCTTTGCAGCTTGTCTTGCAGCGCCTTCTGGCGCTGGGCGAGCTCGCCGAGCTGGCCTTGGGGCTGGCCTTGCGACTGGCCGAGCTGGGTCTGGCCGCCGCCGGGCGCATCGCCCTGCCGTCCTGACTGGCCTTGGGCCTTGGGCCCGCCTTGCCCGCTTTGCGGCATCTGGTCGGCGAACGGCGTCATGCTCATGCCGGGCCCGAAGTCCATCGGCGATCCCGGCGGGCTCACGTCGAACGCGTCATTGCCGCCGCCGGGCTTGCCGCCCTGCTTACGCTTCTCCGCGAACGTGTCGTCGAGCAGCTTCTGCTGATCGGAGACGACATTGTTCAGGTCCTTCATCATCTTGCCGGCGCGCTGCTGTTTCGCGTTTTCCGGGAAGTTTCCGGTCTGCAGGCGATCCAGAATGTCGTTCAGCTCGGACAGCATGCGCTCGGCCATGTCCTTGGAACCGGCCTTGGCCAGTTCCTCGATGTTCTTGAGCATCTTGTCGAGGTCCTGCTGCGACACGAGCTTGTCGCCGTCTTTCGCCGCGGCGGCGGGTTGCTCGGGCATGTTGCCCTTGTCTTGCTGCTGTGCGGCGAGCGCCTGGAGATAGCGGCCGAGCGCGGCGCGCAGCTCCTCGACGCGGCGCTTGATCTCCTGGGCCGGCGCGTTCTCTTGCAGCGCTTTGAGGAGCGCGTCTTGGGCGTTCTTGAGCTCGCGCTCGGCGTCAGGCAAGTCGCCTTCCTCGATCCGCAATGCCGTCGACCAGAGCTGGTCGACGACGCTTCTCACGCTGTCGCGCGAATTGTCGTTCAGAAGGCGCCAATAGGAGTCGCGTAGAGAGAGATAGACCACGCGGTCGTCGATCGCCTTCTCGCCGCCGATCGTCAGTGCGTCGAGCGCGCGGGCGACGCTGCCGAGGGACCACGGCTCACGCACGAGCTTCTTGCGCTGCTCGACCACGGCCTTGGCGAGCGGCTTGGTGAAGGTGCGCTCCGGCAGCACGAGCTCGTAAGGCTCGCTCTTGCCCACTTGCTCCGCCTGGTCGCGGGCGACGAGGGTCATGCGGACCTTCAGCCCGGCCCAAGGATGGGCGGTGAGGTCCTGCGTGGCGCGCCCCTCGACCTTCTTGGCGTTGGCATGCGGCAGTTGGAGCTTCATGACCGGCGGGCCGAACAGAGGCTCGGAGGCTTCGTCCAGATCGTCGTCCTCGTCCTCGTTGTCGGGCGGCGTGGGAGCAGCGTCTTGCGCCTTCTCGTCGGCAAGGGCGAAATGCGCCTCGGCGCTGGCCACGCCGTAATCGTCGTGGGCGCTATAGGTGATGCGCAGTGCGCCGCGCGGCGTCGAGGTGGGATCGCCGGTGAGGCTGATGGTCGGCACGGCATCGTCGATGAGGGCGAACTGCCACTGGGCGACGGTCTGGCCGCCGATGGTCACGTCCGCCGTCGTCGGCTTCATCAGCCCGACATCGAACTCGACCAGGCCGGCGCTCGCGCCGAGCTTCGGCTCGATGGTCTTCTCCTCGCCGCTCGCCTCGTCGCGGACGGTGAGGTTCACGGTCTCGCCGTCGGGCGCATGGGTGCGGACGATGAGCTGGCTGCGCGCGGGCACCGAGAGGGCGCGGAAGGTCTCGGCGCCGGCGCCGACCGACTCGCTGCCGTCGGCAAGCACGATGGGGGCCATTTCCGTATAGACCGGCGGCGTCACCCAGGCGTCGAGCCTGAGGAGCGCCGTCGACAGGGTGGGGGCCGGCGTGAAGGCCGCGGCAAGCCGGCTCCGCATATCGCCGCCGGCGGCGATCGCCGCGACGATGAGCGCGATGAGGAGTGCCGCGCGAATGGCGAAGGGGTCTTTGCGGTCGGTGCGCGGCGCCGGCCAAGAGGGTTTCAGCTTGGCGACGAGGCGGGCGAGCCGCTGGCGGTGGACCGCCCACAGCATCGCCGTCTCCGCCGGCGGTGTGGTGCCGAGCTCGTCCTCATAGGACGAGGCGGGACGATGCTTGATGTTGGCGGACCGCTCGAGACGCCGCAGCGCCTCGGCGCGGGTCGGCGGGGTGAGCCGCACGAGCGGCAGGAAGGAGACGATCAGCGCGAGCCCGAAAGCCCCGAGCAGGATGCGGTGGGCGAGCGGCGGCATCACGCTCCAGCCGTCGAACAGCGTGAACACCAGGAAGGTGCACAGCACGACGAAGGGCCACAGCAGCGCCTCCCAGGCGTGCTCGGCGAGCAGCGCAAGCCAGCTCAGGCGCACGCGGGTCTCGAAGCGCTTCTTCAGCGCACTCGCCTCGGCGGCCTCCTTGGGGGTCGGTCTGGAGCGGGACGGTCTTGCCATTTTCAACGCTTTTTAGCACAGGCACGGCCCGCGCAAGGGTTACATCACGGTAATTTGGGGTCCGAAGCGGGCGAAAGGGAGGCCCGAAATTAGCTTTAAAGCCAGTCCGGCAGGCGCTCGGCCGAAAGCATGTCGTCGTAGGTGGGCCTCGGTCGCGTCACGCAATATTGGCCTCCCGACACCAGCACTTCCGGCACCAGGAGGCGGCTGTTGTATTGCGAGGCCTGCACCGCGCCATAGGCGCCCGCCGTCATGATGGCGATGAGATCGCCGGCATTGAGCTCGGGCAGCGGCCGGGCGAGGGCGAGATAGTCGCCGGTCTCGCAGACCGGCCCCACCACGTCGGTGACCACGGCCCGCGTTCCCGATGCCGGCTCGACGACCGGCAGGATCTGGTGATGGGCCTCGTAAAGGGTGGGGCGGATCAGGTCGTTCATCGCCGCGTCGACGATGGTGAAGGTCTTCGACGGGTCGATCTTCACATAGATCACGCGGGAGACGAGGATGCCGGCATTGCCGGCGATCATGCGCCCCGGCTCGAACAGGAGTCTCGACGCCGAGACCGCCGACCGCCTCGTTCACCAGCCGCGCATAGTCGGTGGGGAGCGGCGGCGCCGGCTCGTCGCTGCGGTAAGGGATGCCGAGACCGCCGCCGAGATTGACGAACTCGATTCCGAAGCCCGCGATCCGCAGGCTGCCGACGAGCTCCGACAGCAGCGAGAAGGCGTTCTTGAACGGCGCAAGGTCGGTGATCTGGCTGCCGATATGCATGTGCACGCCGGCGGGCACGATGCCCGGCAGCTTGGCGGCCAGGCGATAGAGCGACAGGGCCTGCTCGAAGGGCACGCCGAACTTGTTCTCCGCCTTGCCGGTCGAGATCTTGTGGTGGGTCTTGGCGTCGACGTCCGGGTTCACGCGGAAGGCGATGCGCGCGTTCGTCCCGCGCGCGTCGGCCACCTCGCTCAGCGCGCGAAGCTCCGGCTCCGACTCCACGTTGAAGGCGAAGATGCCGGCATCGAGCGCGAACGCCATCTCCTCTTTGGTCTTGCCGACGCCGGAGAAGGCGATGCGCTCGGGCGGCACGTTCACGGCGAGCGCGCGGCGGAGCTCCCCTTCGGAGACCACGTCCATGCCGGCGCCGAGCTTGGCGAGGGTCGCGAGCACGCCGAGATTGGAGTTGGCCTTGACGGAGTAACAGACGAGCGCGCCTTCGTTCGCGGCGAAGGCCTCGGCGAACACCCGGTAGTGGCGCTCAAGCGTCGCCGTGGAATAGCAATAGAACGGTGTGCCGACGGCGCTCGCGAGGTCGCACAGGTCGACCTCCTCGGCGTGTAGCACGCTTGTGTCTGACACGCCGCGCCGATAGGCGAAATGGTGCATCGGAAGGTAATAGGACTATTGGATCAAACGGTCGAGGATCGGCAGATGCCGGGCCGGGGCGTCGGACATCTTGGTTGACGGATCGGCCTTCGTCTCGGGGCCTCGCGGCGCAGGGCGATCCAAGGAACCGCGGCGTCCGCAGGCCGAAAGCCCGACAGCCAGTACCAATGCAAGCGCTATCAGGATGCGCAATGCGCTTCCCATGGTCGTGCCCCTGTCGCCGGGGCCCTTCTTCGGCCCCTTCCTATCCCTTTTATCGCGACAGGCCGTCCTTCTCCAAACGCTTTATCCACCGCCTGGCCTCCCGCCGGACATTGGCCGGGGCGGTTCCCCCTTGGCTTTTGCGGCTTTTCGCCGAGCTGGCGGGGTCCAGGACGGCGAAGACGTCCTCGGTGACGCGGGGCTCGACCGACTGAAGCTCAGCCAGCGTCAGCTTCCTGAGATCGGCCCCTTTCGCCTCGGCCAGAGCGACGATTCGCCCGGTGATGTGATGCGCCTCCCGGAAGGGGAGCCCGAGATTCTGCACCAGCCAGTCGGCAAGGTCGGTGGCGGTGGCATATTCGCGGGAGGCCGCCTTCCTCATGGCCTTCACGTCGATCGTAAGATCGCCCACCATGCCGGTCATGGCGGCAAGGCCGAGCTTCAGCGCGTCGAGCGCATCGAACACCGGCTCCTTGTCCTCCTGCATGTCCTTGGCATAGGCGAGCGGCAGGCCTTTCATCACCATGAGCAGCGCCTGGAAGGCGCCGGCGATGCGCCCGGTCTTGGCGCGCACGAGCTCGGCCGCGTCCGGGTTCCGCTTCTGCGGCATGATGGAGGAGCCGGTCGAGAACGCGTCGGACAATTTAGCGAAGCCGAATTGCGGCGAGGTCCACAGCACGATCTCCTCGGCGAGCCGCGACAGATGCACGGCGGCAATGGACGCGGCGGCCAACGTCTCGAGCGCGAAGTCGCGGTCGGAGACGGCGTCGAGCGAGTTCGCCGTGGGCCGCGCGAAGCCGAGCGCCTTCGCGGTCATCTCCCGGTCGATGGGGAAGCTCGTGCCGGCGAGTGCCGCCGAGCCCAGCGGGCATTCGGACAAGCGCTTGGCGGCATCGGCGAAGCGGCCGCGGTCGCGCGCCAACATCTCCACATAGGCCAGGCAATGATGGCCGAACGTGATGGGCTGGGCGGTCTGCAGATGCGTGAAGCCCGGCATCACGGTGTCGGCGTGTTGAAGCGCCTTGTCGGCAAGCGCACGCTGGAGCGCGGCGAGGCCGGCGTCGACGTCGGCGATCTCGTCGCGCACGTAGAGCTTGAAGTCGGTGGCGACTTGGTCGTTGCGCGAGCGCGCGGTGTGCAGCTTGCCGGCGACCGGTCCGATCAGCTCGTGCAGCCGGCTCTCCACGTTAAGGTGAATGTCCTCGAGCGCTCGCGTGAATTTGAAGTCGCCGGCCTCGATCTCGGCCAGGATCTGGTCCAGACCCTTGGTGATCTCGCCGGCCTCTTTCGGCGTGACGATGCCGGTGGCCGCAAGCATGGCGACATGGGCCTTCGAGGCTTCGATGTCGTGACGCCATAGCCGCTTGTCGAAGTCGATGGAGGCATTTATCTCCTCCATGATCTCGGCGGGACTTGCGGCAAAGCGGCCGCCCCACATGGTGTTGGTCATAATCGTCCGGCTCAAAGCAGGCTTAAGTCAGAAGAGGATGGCGTGAACGCACGAAAAAAACGTCAACACGCCGCGTCGCCGGCCAAATATGCGATCGCTGCGGTGATTGCCGCGATTGCCGGGTTCGGCACGGTATATTGGAGTTTCCTGCCCTCTGACAATGGTTCGGGGCCGGTTTCGGCGCCGGAATCCCCGGCCGAGCCCGCCGGAACCGCCGCGGAGATCATCAACCCGAGCTCCATTGTCGGGCTGAATAAGGGAGCGATGGCCGCGTTCGTCGTGCGGCCGAAGCCGCTTCCCCTTCCGGATTTCACCTTCGAGACCGGCGACGGCGCCACCAAATCGCTCGCCGACTTCCACGGCAAGGTCGTCCTTCTCAACATCTGGGCGACCTGGTGCGTGCCGTGCCGGGAGGAGATGCCCAAGCTCAACGCGCTTCAAGCCGACCTTGGCGGCGACGGACTTCCAGGTGGTGCCGGTCAATATCGACCGCGGCGGGCCCGACAAGGCGCGCAAGTTCCTGGACGAGACGAGCGCCACGGACCTCACGCTCTATACCGACCCGTCCGGCAAGCTGTTCTCGACGCTGAGGACGGTCGGCATGCCGACCACGCTTCTCATCGGCCGCGACGGCAAGGAGCTCGGCCGGCTCGTCGGGCCGGCGGATTGGGCTTCGCCGGAAGCGAAGCGCCTGATCGAGGCGGCGATCGCGGCGCCCGCGCCCGCGGGCTGATCGCCTCACTGGACCGGCGTCACGGCGTCCTTATCGAGGCGGTAGTTGTAGAGACAGGTCTGGTCGGTCGGCTTGTTGCACGGGATGCCCGAGGTGGTGACGTGCATGGTGCGCGTGTCGCCGCTCGATGAGAACTTGAAGCTCTTGACGAAGTCCTGGAAGACGAGGTCCCACCCGTCGCCGGCCCCGAAATAGAGCTCCAACATACAGCCATCCGGATTGCAGGCGGGATTGGCCGCGCCGTCGCATTTGAGCTTGGCGAAATCGACGATCAAGTCGCTGTTGCCGTCGCCGTTGATGTCGTCGCTGCGCAGGACGGCGGTGGTATCGGGTTTGCCGCCGGCGGTGCGGCAGATCTGTGCGGCCTCGTCAATGGTTCCGGGGATGGCTTCAGGCGTCGTCTTCTCGACCGGCGGCGCGCTGCGCGCCGGCATCAAGCCAAACGTCACCGCAAAGCCCACAATCAGCGCCACGCAGAGTGCGGCGCAGATGCCGAGAACCCATACGCGATGTGAGCTCAATGGGCGGCGGCCGCTCTGAACGTGCCCGGAAACTCCGCGGATTTCGGCGTGACGTTCGACTTATGCACGGCGTGCTTCCGCCTCTTCGGACCCGGTCCGCAGATGACCTCGCGAAGATGCGCGGGCTCGTCACTGGCTGTCGCCTGAACGGCAAGCCCGTCGAGGCTGGTGCCGAACAGCGACTTCCAGAAATAGCGTTTGTAGCCGTTCTCCAACAGCTCGGCGGCGCGGGCGTTGCGGACGCGCGTCGACGGCTCGCCGAGCACGACGGCCACGAGCTTGCGGCCCTCGCGGGTGGCGCTCACCACGATATTGAAGCCGGAATCGCAGATGAAGCCGGTCTTCATGCCGTCGGCGCCGTTGAACGTCCGAAGCAGGCCGTTATGGGTGCGGAGCTTCTGCTGCCCGACCTGCACCTCTGTCTCGGCGAAGATGTCGGCGTGCTCGGGGAACTCGATGATGAGCGCGCGGGCAAGGCGCGCGAGGTCGCGGGCGCTCGTCACCTGGCGCTCATCCGGCAGCCCGTTGGGATTGACGTAATGAGTCTTCGTCATGCCGAGCTTCTTGGCAGCCGCGTTCATCCGTTCGACGAAGCCCTCCTCGCTGCCCCCGACGGTTTCGGCGACCATCATGGCCACGTCGTTGGCCGACTTGACGATCATGACCTGGAGCGCCGTATCCAGGTCGATCGAGCCGCCGACAGCCAGGCCGAGCTTGGTCGGCGCCTGGACCGAGGCCTTCTTGGTGCAGATCACCTTGGTGTCCGGCGATACCTCGCCGTTCCGAATGGCCTCGAAGGCGACGTAAGCCGTCATCAGCTTGGTCAGGGAGGCGGGGAACCAAGGGGCGTCAGGCTCCTCGGAATAGAACACGGTGCCGTTATAGGGCTCGAAGACGAGGGCGGGGCTGGCGGTGGCGATCGATGGAGCCAACAAGGCAACTCCGGCGACTATGCCGACAAACGCGCGCCTCAGCATGATCCCTTTCCCTCGCTCAAATCGACGCTTTTTCGTCTTGAGCCGATCTCACCCCCCGCTCCGCGGAACGGTGGCGATCAAGCCATAAAATGGCGGGCTCCCCCGACCCCTCGGAACGACCCACGCCTCATAATCACCAGAAATTCGACTGTTCCGTGACAGACGTGGAAAACAATGCCTTCCTTGGGACCAGACTCAGGCGACCCGGCCGAATCCCCACGCGACTGTTCGAATCGCCATCCCAGCAGGACCGCCCTCAGGGGCAGAGACTAGCGCGCCGATTTGGTTTCGCAACCCGCGAATTCCGGTTTTGTGTGGCCTTTAGTCACGAACGGCGGTCAAGAATCCAGCCCGCGGCTGCGGCGAGATCTGAGACCGTCGCCGTCGGGGCGGGCTCGAACCGCCTCTCGTCGCCCTCGCGATATTTGCCGGTGCGCACGAGGAGCGCGCGCCCGAGGTGTGCGCGCAAGCTACCGGCGACATCCGCCTCCGCATCGTCGCCGACCATCACCGCGTGTTCCGGAGGACAGTCGATGCTCGCGAGCGCTGCGGCGAAGAACTCCGGCGCCGGCTTGCCGAGCACGGTCGCGGTCTTCCCGCTGGCATATTCCAGGGCCGCGACGAAGGCGCCGGCATCGAGACTGAGTTCGCCGTCCTCGTCCTTGAAGGTGCGGTTCTTGGCGAGCGCGATCAGCTCGGCGCCGTCGATCAGCGCGCGGAAGGCGCGGTTGAGATGCGCGTAGTCGAACGCCTCGCCCGCATCGCCGACGACCACGGCGCGCTTGTCCCGCTCCGGAGTGTCCGCGAACTCGCTCTCGAGGTTGGGGTGCACCACGAGGACCGGCGTGCAGTCGTGCGCCGTTCAGCCAATCGCGCGCGGCTTGCGCCGGCGTGAACAGCTCGTCCGCGGAGATGTCGAGGCCGAGCCTGGCCAGGCGTTCGAGAAGGGCCCGTTTCGTCTTGCGGGTGGTGTTGGTGACGAAGCGCAGCGGCAGCCCCGCCGCATGCAGTTGCGCGACCGCCTCGATGGCGCCCGGCACCGGCTCGTCGCCTTCATAGATGACGCCGCCAAGATCGAGGAGCACACCGCGGATCATGTGCTTAGCCTCGCGCGCGTTGTGGCCAGGTTCAAGCGCTACATCTGCCGCGGCGCCCGCTTCCCCTCAGCATTTCGGGATCTCGTCCTTCAGCGCGCCGGTCAGCGTGGTGCAGCCCGAGGTCATCTCGTCGATCGCCCAGCCTTCGCTCGTCGTGGATGAGGTCGTAGGTCACCGTGGTGGCCGTCGCCGACATTCTTGAAATGCGCGTCCACCACCGCGGTACCGGGACCGCTCTCTTTCTGCTCGATCTTGACGTCGGTGAGCAGGGCGTCGTTACCCATGACGATCATGGAGTAATCCATGCAGGCGTCGCCGGCTGCCTTCGCCCGCTCCTCGCATTCAGCCCAGAGCTTGTCGAGGCGCGGCGAATAGCGCGCCGTGCCGCCGGGACTTTCGCGGTCGGCGTAGATCGATTCGACATAGGCGACCGCGCTTTGCTCGGCGGCGCAGGCTGCGCCGGCAAGGCTCGCGAGCATGAGCGAGAGCAGTGCGAACAGAACCCGACCTAACATGCATCTCTCCCATTGCCGCCATCGCGGAGCATGGCGCAAACCGGTTTACGGCTTCTCTATGAAGATAGCGCGAGCGGGTCGATTTGGCGTTGCGCCGAGACGTTCACTAACGTCCTCATACACAGATGAGCGCCGCTTTCGAAGAGCTCGACTATTGCCCGACGCCGATCGGGGGCTTGAGCCTGCGCCGTCGGCGCGATCTCAAGCTCAACGTGGATGTGTTCGAGATCAGGCTCGGCGAGGAGTCCCTGATGTCGAGCCTGTTCACCGCGTCGGAGATCGCGCTGGCGCGGCTGGGGCTCGCCCAATTGGGCGGGGACGGGCCGTTCGATGTCGTGGTCGGCGGGCTCGGCCTTGGCTACACGGCCAATGCGGTCCTGGAGAACGCGGAGGTGCGCTCGCTCATCGTGGTCGATGCGCTCGCGCCGGTCATCGAGTGGCACGAAAAGGGGGTGCTGCCGCTCGGCCGCGCGCTTGTCGACGATCCACGCTGCCGGTTGCTTCATGGCGATTTCTTCGCACTCGCGGCTTCAGAGGCGGGCTTCGATTCCGACACACCCGGGCGCCGGTTCGACGCGATCCTGGTCGACATCGATCATTCGCCGGATGCCCTGCTCGATGCGGGGAGCGCGTCCTTCTATCAGCCTGACGGTCTTCGCCGCTTGGCCGCGCATCTTCGTCCCGGAGGCGTGTTCGGTCTCTGGTCGGATGCTCTTCCCGACGATGCCTTTACGGCGCGGCTAAGCAGCGTCTTCGCCGCGGCGCGCGCCGAACCGGTGACGTTCGATAATCCGCTGCAGGACCGGCCTTTCACGCAGACCGTGTACCTCGCGCAAAAGCAGAGCCGGTAGCCCGGATTAGCTCTTCTCGATGAGGATGGCGCGGAGGTCGTTGACGTTGGTCAGCGTCGGGCCGGTCTCGAGCAGATCGCCGATCCCTTTGAAGAAGGTATAGGGGTCGTTGTCGGCGAGCATGGCCTTGGGGTTCAGCCCCGCGTCTTCCGCGCGCGCCAGCGTGTCGGGATAGATGAGCGCGCCGGCATTGTCCTCCGAGCCGTCGACGCCGTCGGTGTCGCCGGCCAGCGCATAGATGTTCGGCAGCCGTCGAGCGCGATGGCCAGCGCCAGCAGGAACTCGGTGTTGCGGCCGCCTTTGCCCTTGCCTTTGAGCGTGATGGTGGTCTCGCCGCCGGAGATCAGCACGCAAGGCGGCTTCTCGGGTTGGCCGCGCATGGCGCATTGCCGCGCGATGCCGGCATGGACCAGGGCCACGTCGCGGGATTCGCCTTCGATCGAGTCGCCGAGGATCACCGGCGTGACGCCCGCTTTGCGCGCGACCTCGGCGGCGGCCTCCAAGGATGCTTGCGGCGTGGCGATCATGACGTTCTCCACGCGGTCGAAGCAGGGATCGCCGGGCTTCGGCGTCTCCGCGTTGGTGCGCAAGACTTGGAGCACGCTCGTCTGGCACCTCGATCTTGTATTTCTCGATGATGGCGAGCGCGTCGGCGTTGGTGGAGGGGTCGGGCACGGTCGGCCCCGAGGCGATGATCGAAGGATCGTCGCCCGGCACGTCGGAGATCATCAACGCCACGACGCGCGCAGGGTACGCGGCCTTCGCCAGCCGGCCGCCCTTGATGGCGGAGAGATGCTTCCGCACCGTGTTCATTTCCGAGATGGTGGCGCCGGATTTCAGCAGCGCCTTGTTCACCGCCTGCTTGTCCTCGAGCGTGATGCCTTCGGCGGGAAGAGCGAGCAGGGCAGAGCCGCCGCCCGAGATGAGGCAGAGCACGAGGTCGTCTTGCGTGAGCCCCTGCACCATCTTGAAGATGCGGATGGCCGCCTCACGGCCCGCAGCGTCGGGCACGGGATGTGCGGCCTCGACCACTTCGAGCCGTTCCGTCGGCACGCGATAGCCGTAGCGCGTGACGACGAGCCCCTCCAGCGGTCCGCCCCAGGCGTCCTCGAGCGCCTTGGCCATCGCGCCGGACGCCTTGCCGGCGCCGATGATGATCGTGCGTCCTTTGGGACGGGACGGCAGATGGGCCGGCACGCAAAGCGAGGGCAGGGCGGCGTCGACGCCCGCCTGGAACATGGCTTTGAGCAGCGCTTCGGGCGTCATTCTCGTGCTAATGCCTCCCCCTTTTTGAGTAACCGCAGAAACCTGCACAGACGATTGCCAGAAGGCAAGTGAATGAATACGGTGCCCGTTCCTTTGGCAGGAAGCCGGGTTTTGCTGGGAAAGTAACCAGGGGGCTATGCGTAATGGCAGTGGGCAGTAGCGAGCAACACAAGAAGCCCAAGTCCGATATCGAGATCAGCCAGGCCGCAACCATGCGGCCGATCCTCGATGTGGCGAAGGACAAGCTCGGCATCGAGGCCGAGGACCTGATTCCTTACGGCCATTACAAGGCGAAGGTCTCGCTCAACTATATCGACACGCTGAAAAGCAAACCCGACGGCAAGCTGATCCTCGTCACCGCGATCACGCCGACGCCCGCCGGCGAGGGCAAGACCACCACCACGGTGGGCCTGGGCGATGCGCTGAACCTCATCGGCAAGAAGGCCATGATCTGCATCCGCGAGCCGTCCCTCGGGCCGTGCTTCGGCGTGAAGGGCGGGGCGGCCGGCGGCGGCTATGCGCAGGTCGTGCCCATGGAGGACATCAACCTCCACTTCACCGGCGATTTCCATGCGATCGGCGCCGCCAACAACCTGCTCGCGGCGATGATCGACAACCACGTCTATTGGGGGAACCCGCTCGACATCGACGTGCGCCGCGTCACCTGGCGCCGCGGTATCGACATGAACGACCGGGCGCTCAGATCCATCGTCACGTCGCTCGGCGGGGCGGCAAACGGTTATCCGCGCGAAGCGGGCTTCGACATCACCGTGGCCTCGGAGGTCATGGCGATCTTCTGCCTGGCCAAGGACTTGGCCGATCTCCAGCGGCGTCTCGGCCAGATTCAGATCGGCCAGACGCGCGACAAGAAGCCCGTCACGGCGAAGGAGCTGTCCGCGGCGGGCTCCATGGCGGCTCTGCTCAAGGATGCGCTCGCGCCGAACCTGGTGCAGACGCTCGAGAACAACCCCGCCTTCATCCATGGCGGCCCGTTCGCCAACATCGCCCATGGCTGCAACTCGGTGATCGCCACCAAGGCGGCGCTCAAGCTCTGCGACTACGTGGTGACGGAAGCCGGCTTCGGCGCCGATCTCGGCGCGGAGAAGTTCTTCGACATCAAGTGCCGGAAAGCGGGCCTCAAGCCCGACTGCGTGGTGATCGTGGCGACCATCCGCGCGCTCAAGATGCATGGCGGCGTGGCCAAGGACGATCTCAAGAAGGAGAACCTCCAGGCGCTGGAGAAGGGCTTCGCCAATCTCGAGAAGCACATCGAGAACGTGCGCAAATACGGCGTGCCGGTCATCGTGGCGGCGAACCGCTTCTCGTCCGACACCGACGATGAGATCGCGCTTCTGAAGCGCCTGTGCTCGACGGCGGCGACCGAGTGCGTGATGGCCGACCACTGGGCGCTCGGCGGCGCAGGAGCCGTCGATCTGGCCGAGACCGTGGTTAAGACGATCGACACCAAGCCGTCGGACTTCAAGCCGCTCTACCCCGACGATATGTCGTTGTTGGACAAGACGCGCACGATCGCCCAGGAGATCTATGGCGCCGAGGACGTTACTGCCGACAAGGCGGTGCTGGACAAATTCGCCGAGCTCGAAAAACAGGGCTTCGGCAAGCTCCCGATCTGCGTGGCCAAGACCCAGTACAGCTTCACCACGGACCCGAACGCAAAGGGTGTGCCGCTCGGCCATACTATACCGATCCGCGAGGTCAGGCTCTCGGCGGGGGCCGAATTCGTCGTGGTTATCTGCGGGGATATCATGACCATGCCGGGCCTGCCCCGGGTGCCGGCCGCCAACAATATCGAGCTTGGGGCAGACGGACGCATTGTCGGGTTGTTCTAGCTAAGCAAGGGGGTTGCCAGGCGCGCAACCTGACGCTACGACCGTGCCCATGCGAGAGGCATAGGTCCTCCAGAGGACCAGGTCGCCCCAATATTCCTAGGAGAGGAAACCAATGGCTGGAGCCAGACGGCCGGGCCGTAACTTTCTATTTGTGCCAGGACCGACCAACGTTCCTGAGCGAGTCCTCCGGGCAATGCATGTCCCGATGGAGGATCATCGCGCGTCCGACTTTCCCAAGTTTACGCTGCCCATCTACGAGGACTTGAAGAAGGTCTTCCAGACCAAAGACGGCCAAGTCTTCATCTTTCCGTCGAGCGGCACCGGCGCCTGGGAGGCCTCCCTCACCAATACCCGCTCGCCCGGCGACAAGATGCTCGCCCCGCGCTTCGGCCAGTTCAGCCATCTGTGGATCGAACTCGCCCGCCGTCATGGGCTCGAGGTCATCGTCCAGGAGGAGGAGTGGGGCACGGGCGCCTCGCCTGAGCGCATCGAGGAAGCGCTTCGCGCCGACAAGAACCACGAGATCAAGGGCGTCATGGTGGTCCACAACGAGACCGCCACGGGCGTCACATCCGACATCGCCGCCGTGCGCCGCGCCATCGACGCCGCGAACCATCCCGCGCTCCTTTATGTGGACGGGGTGAGCTCGATCGCCAGCATCGACTTCCGCATGGACGAGTGGGGCGTCGACTGCGCCATCACCGGCTCGCAGAAGGGCCTGATGCTGCCGGCGGGGCTTGGCATTGTCTGCGTGAGCCAGAAGGCGCTTGCCGCGATGAAGGACGCCAAGTGCACCAAGGCCTATTTCGATTTCGCCGACCATATCCGCACGAACCCGGGCGGTTACTTCCCGTACACGCCGGCGACGACGCTGCTTCACGGTCTACGCGCCTCGCTCGACATCCTGTTCGAGGAAGGGCTGGAGAACGTGTTCGCGCGGCACCGCTATCTCGCCAGCGGCACGCGCGCCGCGGTCGAGGCGTGGGGCCTCAAGGTCTGCGCGAAGGAGCCGAAATGGTACTCCGACACGGTGAGCGCGATCATGGTGCCGGAAGGGTTCAACGGCGCCGACGTCATCGACCGCGCCTATCGCCGCTACAACCTCGCGCTCGGCGCAGGGTTATCGCAGATGGCGGGTAAGCTGTTCCGCATCGGCCATCTCGGCGATCTCAACGAGCTCATGCTGCTCGGCGCCATTGCCGGCGCCGAAATGTCCATGCGCGACGTGGGCATCGCCGTCGAGCCCGGCTCGGGCGTGGCGGCGGCGGAGGAATATTTTCGCGGTGCGCAGGGCCTAGGCGAACGCCGGCTCGCGGCCGAGTAGGCCGGTACCGCGCGAGGACGGCCGGCAGCGCCACTGTCCTCGAGGAAGTGCTTTGATCTCATGGCCGCCTGGCGCATCGGCCTTGCACCGGAACGGTCTTTTTGTGGCGTGGGGAGTCTCCCCACCATTGTGACGTAAGGGGGAGGTTCAGTGGAACACGCGATCGTCTTCCTCGATCGGGAATTGGTCGGCGCCAATGTGCGCAAGCCGGATTTTCCGCACACCTATACCGAGCACGAGTCCACCTGGACGCCGGAGGACATCGTCGCCCGGCTCAAGGACGCGACCGTCGCCATCATCAACAAGGTGCCGATGCGCGCCGACGTGCTGAAGCAGCTGCCGAAGCTCAAGCTGATCGCCGTGGCGGCAACCGGGACCGACGTGGTCGACAAGGCCTATTGCAAAGAGAACGGCATCACCGTCGTCAACATCCGCAACTACGCCTTCAACACCGTGCCGGAGCACGTGATCGCGCTGATGTTCGCGCTGCGGCGCAACCTCCTCGCCTATGTCGAGGACGTGCGCAACGGGCGCTGGGCGGAGGTCGATCAGTTCTGCTTCTTCGATCATCCGATCCGCGACATCGCCGGCTCGACCATGGGCGTCGTCGGCTATGGCGCCATCGGCAAGTCGGTGGCCAAGCGCGCCGAGTGCCTCGGCATGAAGATCCTGCCCTATGACGTGTTCCCGCAAGAGGGGCTGGTGGATCTCGAGACGGTGCTGAAGGAGAGCGACGTCATCACGCTGCACTGTCCGCTCACGCCCGAGACCAAGAACATGATCGGCGCCAAAGAGCTGAAGATGATGAAGCCGACGGCGATCCTCATCAACACGGCGCGCGGCGGTCTCGTGGACGAGGCGGCGCTCGCCGAGGCGCTGAAGGCCGGCACCATCGCCGGCGCCGGCTTCGACGTGCTCACCAAGGAGCCGCCGAAGGAAGGCAACATCCTCCTCGATCTCAACATGCCGAACTTTATCGTCACGCCGCACGTGGCGTGGGCGAGCCGCGAGGCCATGCAGATCCTGGCCGACCAACTCATCGACAACATCGAGGCGTTCGTGGCGGGCAAGCCGCAGAACGTCGTCGAATAGATTTTAGGGACGAACGCCATGAAGAAATTGCTGTTCCTGTTCGACACAGACGAGATGCCGAGCGTGTTCGACACGGTCGTCGGTTATGACGGCGGGGCGGACCGCGTCACCGGCTATGCCAGCGTGACGCCGGACAATGTCGGCGCTCTGGTGGACGGCTGCATCTACACCCGCGGCGGCAAGGACAAGCAGAACACCGCGATCTTCGTCGGCGGCGGCAACATGGCCAAGGGCGAGGCGCTGTTCGAGAAGATCCAGAGGCACTTCTTCGGGCCGTTCCGCGTGTCCGTGATGCTCGATTCCAACGGTTCCAACACGACGGCCGCGGCCGGCGTGGCGCTGCTTGCCGATGCCATGAAGCTCAAGGGCAAGAAGGCCGTAGTGCTGGCGGGCACGGGGCCTGTCGGCATGCGCGCTGCCGGCTTCCTCGGCATGGAAGGCTGTGACGTGACCATCACCTCGCGCACCAAGGAGCGCGCCGAGGAGGCCGCCAAGATCATCGAGAAGCGCTTCGGCATCAAGGTCGCGGGCGCGGCCGGCGCCACCGACGAGGAGCGCGCTGCCGCTTGCAAGGACGCCAATGTCGTCTACTCGGCCGGGCGCCATCGGCGTGCAGCTTCTGCCCAAGTCGGCGTGGATGGACAATCCGAACGTCGAGATGGTGGCGGACGTGAACGCCCAGCCGCCGCTCGGCATCGAGGGCATCGAGGCGACCGACAAGGGCAAGAAGTACGGCGACAAGCTCGCCTTCGGCGCGCTCGGCATCGGCGGGCTCAAGCTGAAGCTCCACCGGGCGTGCATCGGCAAGCTGTTCGACAGCACCGACGGCGTGTTCGACGCCGAGGAGATCTACAAGCTCGCCAAAGAGATGGCCTGATGACCGAGATCAAAGACACCGCCATCGACAAGTTCCTTGATGCGCTCGCCTCCAGCCAGGCGACGCCCGGCGGCGGCAGCGCGGCCGCCATCATGGGCGCCATGGGCGGGGCGCTTGTGAGCATGGTGTGCAACCTCACCATCGGCAAAAAGAAGTACGCCGAGGTCGAGGGAGAGATGAAGGACGTGCTGGCGAAGGCCGAGGATTTGCGTCACCGGCTGACCGGCATGATCCAGGACGACGTGCGCGCCTTCGACACGGTGATGGGCGCTTACGGCATGCCGAAGGAGAGCGACTCGGAGAAAGCGGCCCGCGCGGAGTCGATCCAGGCCGCGCTCAAGCAGGCGACCGAGGTGCCGATGCGCTGCTGCCATCTGGCGCGCGAGGTCATCGACCTGGCGTTGCGGGCCTCGGAGAAGGGCAATCTGAACGTGATCTCCGACGCAGGCGTCGGCGTCCTGGCCGCTTATGCTGCACTGCGAAGTGCCGCGCTAAATGTCTACATCAATGCGAAAATGATCTCGGACAAGAGCTTCGTGGACGCTAAGCTACAGGAACTGGAGGGTCTTTTGGCCGGCGCTGAAGCGGCGACCGAGAAGGCCTATGACATCGTCAAGGGTAAGGTGAGCTGACGTCTTATCGGCGTGAGCTCTCACGAAAGCCCCGCCGAAGAGACTAGGAAGGGAGGAACGACGTGGACGTTCACGAGTATCAAGCGAAAGAGCTTCTGGGTAGCTTCGGCGTGCCGGTGCCGAAAGGCGCCGTGGCCTTCAGCCCCGATCAGGCGGTCTATGCCGCCACAGAGCTTGGCGGTTGGAGCTGGGCGGTGAAGGCCCAGATTCACGCCGGTGCGCGCGGCAAGGCCGGCGGCATCAAGATCTGCAAGACCTATCACGAGGTGCGCGAGGCGGCGCAGACCCTGCTCGGCAAGCGTCTGGTCACGCTACAGACCGGGCCGGAAGGAAAGCCCGTGCAGCGCGTCTATATCGAGGTGGCCGAGCCCTTCGACCGCGAGCTTTATCTCGGCTACGTGCTCGACCGCAAAGCCGAGCGCATCCGGGTGATCGCCTCGCAGCGCGGCGGCATGGAGATCGAGGAGATCGCCAGGACCGAGCCCGAGGCCATCCTTCAGGTGGTGGTCGAGCCCGCCGTGGGCTTGCAGGCGTTCCAGGCGCGCGAGCTTGCGTTCCAGCTCGGCCTCAGCATCAAGCAGGCCCAGAGCTGCGTGTCGACGATCATGAACGCCTATCGCGCGTTCCGCGATTGCGACGCCACCATGCTCGAGATCAACCCGCTCGTCGTCGCCAAGGACGACCGCGTGCTCGCGCTCGACGCCAAGATGTCGTTCGACGACAACGCGCTGTTCCGCCGCCACAACGTGGCCGACATGCACGATCCCTCGCAGCAGGATCCGCGCGAGGCGCAGGCCGCCGAGCACAACCTCAACTATATCGGTCTCGACGGCGAGATCGGCTGCATCGTGAACGGTGCGGGCCTCGCCATGGCGACCATGGACATGATCAAGCATGCGGGCGGCACGCCGGCGAACTTCCTCGACGTGGGCGGCGGCGCTTCGCCGGAGCGTATCGCCACGGCGCTGAAGCTCGTCCTGTCGGACGCCAACGTGAAGGCCGTGCTGGTCAACATCTTCGCCGGCATCAATCGCTGCGACTGGGTGGCGAAGGGTGTGGTTCAGGCGTGCGAGACCGTGGACATCAAGGTGCCGCTCGTCGTCCGACTGGCGGGCACCAATGTTGAAGAGGGCCGGAAGATCCTGGCCGACAGCGGGCTCAAGCTGATCACTGCGGAGACCTTGGCGGAAGCCGCCGAGAAAGCGGTGGCGGCGTGCCAGGGCAAGCTGCAGGCGGCCTGAGAGGCCATCGGAGAGAAAAAGTTATGAGCATTCTGATCGACGAGACCACGCCGGTGATCGTGCAGGGCATGACCGGCGACAAGGGCACCTTCCACGCCAAGGAGATGATCGAGTACGGCACCAATGTCGTCGGCGGCGTGACGCCCGGCAAAGGCGGCGGCAGGCATCTCGACCGGCCGCTGTTCAACACGGTGAAGGAAGCCGTGAAGGCGACCGGAGCAACCACCTCCATCACCTTCGTGGCGCCGGCGTTCTGCGCCGACGCCATCATGGAGGCGGCCGACGCCGGCATCGCGCTGGTCTGCTCCATCACCGACGGCATCCCGGCTCAGGACATGATGCGGGTGAAGCGCTACATGATGCGCTATCCCAAGGACCGGCGGACTTTGATGGTCGGGCCGAACTGTGCCGGCATCATCAGCCCCGGCAAGTCCATGCTCGGCATCATGCCGGGTCATATCTATCTCAAGGGCAATGTCGGCGTCATCTCGCGCTCGGGGACCCTCGGTTACGAGGCTGCGGCGCAGATGAAGGCCATGGGCATCGGCATCTCCACCTCCGTCGGTATCGGCGGCGACCCGATCAACGGCTCGTCGTTCCTGGATCATCTCGCGCTGTTCGAGGAAGATCCGGAGACCACGGCCGTGCTCATGATCGGCGAGATCGGCGGCCCGCAAGAGGCCGAGGCTTCCGCCTGGATCAAGGACAACATGGCGAAGCCGGTGATCGGCTTCGTCGCTGGCCTGACCGCTCCCAAGGGGCGGCGTATGGGCCATGCCGGCGCCATCATCTCGGCGGCCGGCGACAGTGCCGCCGAGAAGGCCGAGATCATGCGCTCCTGCGGGCTCACCGTTGCGCCCAATCCGAGCGAGTTCGGCTCCACCGTGGCGGCCGTGCTTGGGGCCTAAGCACGCGAGGGCGGCCAGCCTGCCGTCCGCACAGCTCATTCACAAGGGGCGCGAGATTTTGCGCTCCTTGTGACGCGCGCTTCACGGCCTTGAGCGAAAAGCGAGCGGTCGGGAGTTGCGTTATCGCGTCATGAACGAGGATCAGAGACACACGCAGGAGACCGGACCCGCCCCGCTTATCAGCGGGACCTCCGCTGCAGATGCGGCGGACATCCTGTTCGACCTCCTGATGGAGGTGGTGCGCCGGCACCAGCCCGAGATCGAGCGTGTGTTCGAAGGCGGCGCCAATATCTCCGACTTCTCGCCCGAGCTGATGGCTCGCGCGCTCCAGGCGCAAGGCATCTGGTTCCAGCTTCTCTCCATCGCCGATCAGAACGCGGCCATGCGCCGGCGCCGCCATATCGAGCGGGAACGCGGGCGCGCAGCGCTGCGCGGCTCGTTCGACAACGTGCTGGCCGAGGCGGCCGAGAGCGGCATCCCGCCCCGGGAGATCGAGGATCTCTTGCGGAGCTTGCGCATCCGGCCGGTGATTACCGCGCATCCCACCGAGTCGAAGCGCGTCACGGTGCTGGAGAAGTACCGCAAGATCTATCTCCTCTTGCGCGAGCTCGAAGGCGCGCGATGGACGGAGCGGGAGCGCCACACGCTGCTCGCCGACATCCGCGACCAGATCGAGCTCGTGTGGATGACCGGCGAGCTCCATCTGGAGAAGCCGACAGTCGAGCACGAGGTCTTACGCGGGCTCCATTTCTTCGACGAAACGCTGTTCGAGAAGGCGCCGGAGATGATGGGGCTGCTCGACGATGCGCTTGCCCGCTATTACCCGAACGAGCGTTTCGAGCTGCCGCCCTTCTTCCAGTTCGGCTCGTGGATCGGCGGCGACCGCGACGGCAATCCTCACGTCACCACGGCGGTGACCGGGTGGACGCTCCGCCAGAACGCGCTCGCATGCCTACGGCACTACCGGGAGCGCATCGTGCAGCTCGCGCGCTCTCTTTCCATCACCGAGCGCGCGCTTCCCGTTCCGCCGGCCTTCCGCAGCGAGCTTTCGCACGCGCTCAAGATGAGCGGCGACGCGGAGGCGATCGCCGCGCGCAATCCGGGCGAGCCGTATCGCCAATTCCTCACCTGCGCGCTGCGCAAGCTCGACGCCACGACGGTCCGGGCGCAAGGCGGCGAGCTCGATCTGGGCCAGCCGCACTACGGCAACGCCGACGAGCTGATCCACGATCTGCGTCTCGTGGAGCGGGCCCTGCAACAGGCGAAGAGCCCGTCGCTCGCCGCCGATCTGGTCAAGCCGGTGCGAAGGGCGGTGGAGCTGTTCCGCTTCTCGACCGTGCGGCTCGATCTCCGCGAGAACAGACGCGCACGACGCAAGCGTTGCGGGCCCTGTGGTGGGCGAGCGCGGGCCACGGGGAGGGCAATCCGCCCGAGCTCGGCAGCCGCGAATGGCGCACTTGGCTGCTGCACGAGCTGGCGCGGCCGCTGACCTCCGAACGGATCACCGAGACGCTGCCGGCGGAGGCCACTGAAACCATCGCCATGTTCGCGCAAGCCGCCGAGATCCGGCGCGGGCTCGACCGCGACGCCATGGGCACGTTCATTCTCTCCATGACGCGCTCGGTGGACGACATTCTCGGCGCGTATCTACTCGCCAAGGAAGGCGGACTGTTTCTCGACACGGCCGGCACCGAGATCTGCTCGCTGCCCATCGTGCCGCTGTTCGAGACCATCACGGACTTGCGCGCCGCGCCGGCGATCATGCGCGAGGCCTTGGCGATCCCTCTGATCCGCCGCTCCACCCATTGGCAGGGCGGACTGCAAGAGGTGATGATCGGCTATTCGGACTCCAACAAGGACGGCGGCTTCGTCGCGTCGAACTGGGAGCTGGCGAAAGCGCAGATCAGCCTGACGCGCGTGGGCGAGGAGGCGGGCACGGCCATCGCCTTCTTCCATGGCCGCGGCGGCTCCGTGTCCCGCGGCGGCGCGCCCACCGGCCGCGCCATCGCCGCGCAACCTGCCGGCTCGATCCGCGGCCGCTTCCGCGTCACCGAGCAGGGCGAGGTGGTGTCGTACAAATACGCCAATAAGGGCACCTCGCTCTATCAGATGGAGCTCCTTGCCTCGAGCGTGCTGGAGCATGCCTTGAAGTCGGAGCGCGAGCGGGCGCTTCAGCCCTCCCGCGAGTTCGACGACGCTATGGAGGCGCTGTCCGGCGCCTCGCGCGCCGCCTATACGGGCCTCATCACCCATCCCGACCTCGTCACCTATTTCCAGGCGGCGAGCCCGCTGGAAGAGATTTCGCTGCTCAATATCGGCTCGCGGCCGGCGCGCCGCTTCGGCGCGAGCTCGCTGAAAGACCTGCGGGCGATCCCTTGGGTGTTCGCCTGGGCCCAGAACCGGCACTTCATCACCGGCTGGTTTGGGGTGGGGACGGCGCTCCAAAGCTTCCTCCAGGTGCGCGGGACCCAAGGGGAGAAGCTCCTGGCCCGCATGTTCGCCGAGTCCCGCCTTTTCCGTCTGATCATCGACGAGGTGGAGAAGATCCTGGCCGTGGTCGATCTCGAAATTGCCAAGGATTACGCTGGCTTAGTGGCCGACGGGGGCGTCCGCGAGACCATCCTCGGCATGATCGAGAAGGAGCTTGCGCTGACCACCGAGATGGTGCTGAAAGTGTCCGGCAGCGCGTCGCCAGCGGCGCGTTTCCCGCAATTCCGCGCCTCTCTGGCCGAGAGGCTCCCCACCATCAACGAGGTCAACCGGGAGCAGGTCGAGCTGCTCCGTCGATTCAGAGCGTCGGAGAGCGAACCGAACCGCGAGGCGTTCAAATCCGCATTGCTGCTTTCCATCAACACCGTTGCCGCCGGTCTCGGCGCCACAGGTTAAACCAGGAGGGACTTTCAGATGAGCTTTACCCTGATCCAGCAGGCGACTCCGCGTCTGCACCGTTCGGAGCTGGCCGTGCCGGGCTCCAACCCGTCGCTGTTCGAGAAGGCCGCCAAAGGCGGCGCCGACGTCATCTTCCTCGACCTCGAGGACGCGGTGGCCCCCGACGACAAGGAGCAGGCCCGCAAGAACATCATCCAGGGCCTCAACGATCTCGACTGGGGCAACAAGACCATGATGATCCGCATCAACGGTCTCGACACCCACTACGCCTACCGCGACGTCGTCGACGTGCTGGAGAACTGCCCGCGCCTCGACATGATCCTGATCCCCAAGGTCGGCGTGCCGCAAGACGTCTACGCCATCGACATGCTGGTTACGCAGATCGAGCAATTCAAAAAGTACAAGAAGAAGATCGGCCTCGAGCTGCTCATCGAGACGGCGCTCGGCATGGCCAATGTCGAGGCGATCGCGCAAGCCTCCCCTCGCGTCGAGGCCATGAGCTTCGGCGTTGCCGACTATGCCGCTTCGACCCGCGCGCGCACCATGGGCATCGGCGCGCCTCATCCCGACTACGGCATCCTCGCCGACAAGGATGAGAGCGGCAGCGCCCGCACCTATTACTGGAACGATCCCTGGCACTATGCGCTGTCGCGTATGATGGTCGCTTGCCGCGCTTATGGTTTGCGCCCGATCGACGGCCCGTTCGGCGACTTCTCCGATCCCGACGGCTATCTGGCCGCGGCCAAGCGCGCGGCGGTGCTCGGCTTCGAGGGCAAGTGGGCCATCCACCCGTCCCAGGTCGACCTCGCCAACCAGGTGTTCACGCCGTCCGAGGCCGAGGTGACCAAGGCGCAGCGCATCGTCGACGCCATGAAGCAGGCCGCCAAGGAAGGCAAGGGCGCGGTGTCTCTGGACGGCCGCCTGATCGACATCGCCTCGATCCGCCAGGCCGAGGCCCTGCTCAACAAGGCCAAGGCCATGGGCATGTAGTTTGGGTCAATCCCTCCTTCCGAGGAGAGGCAGTCGATTTCGGAATGCAATGGCCGGGGCTCGCCCCGGCCATTTTTTTGGTGCGGATTTCGCTGCCCGACGTTGCCCGCGGAAATCGAGAGAGTTTGGCGCGCGCAAAAAGGAAGCCCGGCTGCGAGGGATCAGCCGGGCTTCCATACTTTCCCCGGGGAAATCGGCACGGCAACGGGATGCAAGGGGGGATGCAAGGGTTGCGACGCCGATCCGCTCCCAACCGCGTACCGGGGATTTGGTTCCCTTCAGGCCCCTCACAACGAGGATCTTTCGGGAACTATCGCCACGCATCGTGGTTCTTCTTTTCGCTCAAGCCGGGCGGAGACGCCTTTCGGCCGATAAGGGAACGGATCTCGGAGCTGCGCAGGGAGGTGCCGAGATGATGCGGGATATCGTTATGGCGTTGGTGTTGCTGGGCCTTGCTGCCATCCCGATCGTGTCGTGGTGCGGCAGTACCCCTCACATGAAGGCCGAGAAGATCGAGGCGAAGCTCGGCAGGTAGCCGTGAGGTCTGCCGGGCAGGCCATCACCCGTCGGCCACAGAGGCGGATGCGGCTCGCCGTGTGCGGACCCTCATCGTAGACGGGGACCCGCTAGGACACGGGCCGGTCGGTGCGCTCCCGGTTTTGCTTCCGCTGGACCAGAAGCAGCGCAAGGCCGCGCTCGAACTCGGAGCCGCGGCTGAACTCGAGCCCGCGCGCCATGGCCTGACGCACGAAGTCCTCGAGGCGATTTTCGGCAAGCGCCGCCCGCAGCGACAAATGCATTTCCCGCATGTCGGCCTCCTCCTCCTACCGCATCACTGATCGACCGCATCTTCGATCAGGGTCAAAGCCTAGAACGGGGATGTGACGGGAGCGTGGTGATTGCTTGGCGGACGCTGCGGCGAGAGCGCGCGGCGCGCCTAAAGCACGAATTGTCGGGCTAGATGTCGGGGCGGCGCCGCAGATTCCGCGGCACATCGGCGGGGTCCGCATCGGGCGCGGTGGTGTCGTCGCCGACCATGCCGACCCCGACTTCGTCGTCGGGCCGGGACAAGGTCGCGGTCGGAATGAAGCTCAGACCGTAGACCAAGCCGATCATCACGGCGCCGGACAAGAATGACAGCACAGCCTGCATCACCTTCGTTTCCCCATCGTTGAGGCCGAGTCTAGCGGCGGAAGTTGGCGCGCACAGGACTGAAACCAGGCAATTTGTCGGCGGGTGCTGCACTGCAGCATGAACGATGCCCCGCCGGGCACCGCGCATCGGCGGTCCCAAGCGTTGCGTGCCTGCAGCGCAACATGAACGGGCGGCTAGTCCCGCTTCTCGTCGGGGAAGGCGTCAGGCGCGTCGGTGAGGATCTTCGACATGGTCCAGCGCGGCTTCAGCGTCTCGGCGATGTCGTCGATGCGCCATTTCCCGTCCTCGCGCACCAGGTTGAAGAGGATGTTCCGCGGCTCGCCGAAATTGGCGAAGACCGCGCGCACCCGCGCCTCGCCGCCGGACTGGTAGACTTGCGAGATCTTCAAGCCCGTCACCTCCCAGTCCTGACCGTCCACGAACGGGTCCCAGTCCATGCGGCCGACCTCGCCCGCGGGCGTCTCGGCTTCGTCCTTGTCGATGAGCGCTTGCAGGCGCTTGGAGTACATGCCGGGAAGCCCCGGCTCGCCGTCCTCGCCTGGCCCGATATCCGTGTAGGTCTTGTAGATCGCCGCGACGACGGCCACCGCGCCGCTCTCGGTCTTCGCGGCCGGCTCGCTCTCGTCTTCGGCCACCGCGGCCGGGGCGCCGAGCACAAGCAGGAGAAGAAGCGCGACGGCGCGGCGCATGGCTCGTCTCAGCTCTCGGCGCTCTCGCGGTGGCGCATGGCGAACTCCTCCTCCGGCGACAGCACCAGGGTTTTCCGGCTATGCACCGCGAAATAGAGAATGGCGATCCCGTACCAGATGGCGACGCCGATCACGCCGTCGCGGTAGAGCGGATCGGCGAGCTGGAAGCCGATGGTGAGAGCCGCGATGATCACCGTGAGCACGGCGCCGGTCACGCCGAACGGGCTTCGATAGGGCCGCTCGATCTTGGGGAATTTGCGCCGGAGCTGGATGAAGGTCAGCCCCTGCAAGAGATAGGAGAACATGGCGCCGAACACCGCCATGTTGAGGAGCACGCCGCCGATGAAGGCGCCCGCCTGCTCGCCGCCCATCCTGAACCACACGACGAGCATCACGGCGAGGCCGATCAAAGCGCCGGCGATGAGCGCCACGTTCGGCGTCTTGTGCCGCCCATGGGTCACGGACAGGAAATGCGGAAAGTAGCCGGCGCGCGACAGCGAATAGATCTGGCGGCCGCTGGCGAAGATGATGGCGTGGAAGCTCGCCACGAGCCCGACGACCGCGGCGAGCGACAGCGCGCCCGCCGCATGGATGTCGAAGATGGCGCGGAAGCCGTCGAGGATCGGCTCGGGCGAGGCGCCGAGCGCGAACGCGCCCGTCACGGTCTCGCCGTTCACGGTGCGCTCCACGGGGATCGACGGGTTGATGAAGAGCACGAGGAAGCCGAGCACGATCAGCGTGAACATGCCGAGCATGATGCCCTTCGGCATGTCGCGCTTCGGATCGACCGACTCTTCCGCCGCCAGAGGCAGCTGCTCGATGGCGAGGAACAGCCACACGGCGAACGGCATCGCCGCGAGCACGCCGTAGACGCCGAAGGGCAGGAACGGGCCGTTGCCGTCCGCCAGTTGAACCGCCTGACCCGTCGCTTCGTCCACGCCGATATTCATGGCGTATTTGCCGAAGTCGATCAGCGGCACGGCGCTCACGAAGAAGGTGACGAGCACGGCGATGGCGAGCAGCGTCACCATGGCGGTCACCATGAAGGACAGCTCGACGCCGTTGGCGTTGGCGGTGACGAAGATGATGTAGCCGAGCGACCCAGTAGACCGGCTGCCATTCGGGCGGCGTGCCGAAGATCGCCGTGAGATAGGCGCCGATGAAGTAGACGATCACCGCCGGCGTCAGCACGTATTCGACGTTCTCGGCGACCCCGGTGATGAAGCCGCCCCACGGCCCGAACGCGGTGCGGGCGAAGGAATAGGCGCCGCCGGTATGCGGCAGCGCCGGGCTCATCTCGGCGATGGAGTAGGTGAGCCCGAGATACATGATGGTGATGATGACGGCGCCGCAGAACATGCCGCCCCAGCCGCCCACGGCGAAGCCGAGATTCCAGCCCGAGAAGTCGCCGGAGATGACGGCGGCGACGCCGAGCGCCCACAGATAGAAGACGCCGGCGTGGCGCCGGAGCTCGCGGTCCTCGAAATAGCCGAGCCCGGCGGCGGTGTAGGACACCCCGCCCTCGCTCTTGCTGCCGGCTTTATCGTCGGCCATGGCCTTGTCCCCGTTCCCTAGATTCGGCGGCGACTATAGCAGGAGCCCCGCGCGCCTGACATCCGTGGCTGAGGGTGAGGGCAAGGGGGTGCCGCCAATCGCGGCTTATGAGCAGAGGCAGCAAATGAAAAAGCCCCGACGGGGGAGACGGGGCTTCTTCGGGTTCCTTTTTGGGGGGAACCTGTGTGATGGGGAGGGAATTCCCATCGCATGCAAACACCATACCATCTATTGACGCCGCTAGGCCGGTCATTTCGTCGCAGCGTTAAGACCGCTGTGGCGGCGGCGGTGCCGAATTCCCGCGGCGGGGGCAGGCGCTCTTGGACCGCCGCGCATCCTGGCGCCTGCCTGCGCGAAGCCGAATTTCGTTTGGCGTTCAGGAGCTTCCACCCCGGCTTTAACCAACGATTAAGGAATGTATTCACGACCCGCCACAACCTATGCGAAAAGCTGAACCCATGTTCAGTGGCAAACATCGCGATTGCACGCCCTTGCACGAAAAAGGGCGCGCCACGTTCCCGGGGCTGACACCCGGAGGGTCTGGAGCCGCGCATGCTTCTCGACGAGAAATCGACCACCCATGACGACGAAGGCGGCATCAGCGACTTCCTGATCCGGGGGCTGGTGAACCGGCTGCCCAAGCCCGACAGCACCTGGTCGCTCGATGCCCGCGCCAAGTGGCTGCGCACGGCGGCGAGCATTTTCGGCCTCGTCTACCGCGCCGATGTCAGCGAGCGCGGCGAGATCAGCATCAACCTCGCCAGCGAGCAGGTCGCCGCTGCGCCCCCCCGCGCGCTTCGGCATGGACGCCAAGGACGAGCCCGCGCCCCGGAAATTCCCGCCGCTCTAGGCGGCCCGCGGGCGGGCGGGCCGCCCTGCCGAAAAACCGAAACTCACTCTGAGACGACGCGCTACGGGCGCGGCTTGCGCGGCGCCCCGCGCCGGCTTGGGCTATGGCATTGTCTGCTTTTGACCCAAAGCAGACGTTCAAATTCTGCAATTATCACCTTCCTGGGCCATCACCCTCTATTGATTCGCTATTCGCGCTGGAAAGGCGCATGCTTAATCATCGCCGGTAAAAGCAATAACAGGCACCGACGGCTGAGAGCCTAAGACTCCCGCCTGCAACAGCATGGGGGGAGCGCAATCGGCTCTTCAAACTCCCGACTTGATTTGTTTGATCCGAAGACCCTCGAGGCCTTGGGACAGGCATTCGATTCCAGCTGGGTGGTCCTTCAGGCTCGGGCTCCGTTTCGCGATTTCGAACGGGATTTGGACCTCAAGCCGCCCTCAGTCTCAAGCTCACGGCGCCGATGCGGATGGCGTGATCGATCCCGTAGAGCTTCGCGAGTGGGCTCTTGAGAGCCTCCCGCTGAGATAGCGTCAAGACTCTGCACACGCCGAAAAAGAACCCTTACGCCTTAAAGGCTTAGGGGCGCCCTGCAACACCAAGAGGTCTACCATGAACGATTTCATCAATCCCCAAGAAGCCGCCGCTCAGGCCCGTCATACGTATCGCGACCTGACTGCCCAACTCGGTCTCCTCGGTCTCAACACCGACATTCCAGAGGGCGTACGCGCCCTTGCCGAGAAGACTGTGGGGCAGACTCGCGAGGTCTATGACCGCTCAGTCGGCGCTTTCGAAGCGTCCGTCGCGACGTTCGAGCGGTCCTTCGGCGCTGCCGGCCAAGGCGCGGCCGCGTTCAACCGCAAGATCATCAACATCGCGCGGCGCAATGTCGATACGAGCTTCGACTTGGCCACGAGCCTGGCGGGCGCCAAGGACTTCGCCGACATCGTGAGGCTGCAGGCGGCCTATTGGCAAAAGCAGGTCGACGCACTCACGGCTCAGGCGGAAGAAGTCCGCGCGCTTTCGACGAAGGTGGTGGCCGATACGGCCGAGCCGATCAAGTCGCAAATGGCACGCGGCGCTCCCAAGCGGGCGCACTGAGCCATCGCCAGGGACCTTAGGCGCATAACTGTTATTCGCCCGTCGAAGTTCCCGAGCCTGGAGGAAACAGGATGAATGCCGCGGCCATTCTAAAGTTCAAGGGTAGTGGTGTCATCACCACTACCGCAAATAGCTCATTGCTCGATATCGCAAACCTACTCGCGCAGCATCGCATTGGCTGCATCGTCATCGTGGAAGACGACGACAAAGTCCGTGGCATTATGTCGGAGCACGATCTCATAAGGGCGATCGGCCAAGCAGGGTTCAAAGTCTTGAAAGAGCCAGTCTCGGACTTCATGTCCACGGCTGTGGTCACGGCGCAGAACACTGACACGTACGACCGGCTAATGTCGGAAATGACAATCCAACGGTTCCGCTACATGCCCGTTGTGGAAATGGGTCGGCTGGTTGGTATCGTCTCCATCGGCGACCTGGTCAAAATGCACGTCGCGGATGCCGAGTTTGAATCCGCTGTAATGCGACAGCAAATCACTTCGGCCTAGCCTACTCACCGCTGAAAGGCTGAGATGATCTATCTGGCTGCTGCTTATGCGCTAAAGTATTCGCAGCTCATCATACTTGCGTTTGTCGCGGGCCTCGTTTGGCTGACGCGGTGATCCTGCCGTTCTAATTCTGCAACGCGTTTGGGCTCCGGCGCCACTTAATCTGCGCGCTCGCTTCGCTGCTTGAGCGCAGAGCGGGATTTGTCTAGCCGGGAAGTCACTCGGGTCGGCAAGTCACCCGGGCGGCGCCGGGGCTCACCCACGGCAACGGCCTCCCTCCCCGCGTGGGAAGGGAGGTGAGAGCGACCTCAATCCAAAGCTTAAGCGTGCGCCGCCTCTAGCAGTGCCGGCACCAGCACCTCTTGGTGTCGCCATTGGCATTCGAGCCGTTCACGCACGTCCATTTGGTGCCGGCCGCGCAGCGGGTGGTGCCGAACTTGCAGGCGGCATCCAGCACCAGCGCATGGCTTTTGTTCACCGCCAACGGCGCGACCGAGCCTGAGAGCGGCGTGGCCTCGGCCTTCCACATCAGGATGCCGGCAAAGAGCACGGCGGCAATCAGCGTCGAAACGAAAACGAGCTGCTTCATAGTTTCCTCCCTGGTTGCGCTTGAAACATAGCACGGGTTGTCCATGAAATTTATCCCCGGCCTTCAAACCCGCCGTATCATCAGTCACCTCGTCCGTTTGAGGGGCGCGCTCATGAGGCGTCTTGATCGCGGGACGGGGCGCGGCGCCTGCGGGCTTCCTTCGCAAGAAAGCCTCCGGGCGGCACCGGAGCCACCCCCCGGGGCTACTAGGAGCCCCCGCCAGAAGCTGGCTGGGATTTGTTCTCGCGCTCAAGTAGGCCAGAGGCCGATAGCGCCACTGAACAATGAGAAGCGGGGCCCGCTGCCGTAACCGCCGTGATTGGCGCGCCGCGAGGCGCCCGCCGCGTTTCCCAAAAGGATTTGCGGACACCACTACGGACTTGCGCTTCTCGGCGCGCCACCCCCTCGGGGCTAGCCCCTCAAGGGACCAGTCCCTCGGGGGACGGACTTTCGGGAGACACTTTCGGGAGACATTGGGAGGCGAGCTTCAAGCCGGATGCGTTTCGCGCATCGCGGCGACGGCGGCGCTTGCCCGCTTTTGTCCCTCCCCGCCTGCGGCCCGTAAATTGATTGGCTAATTTTCGACAAAGAGAGCAGCGTCCTCCGCCGGCCGGCTTGTCGGCCGGTTAGGAGAAGAAAGCCATGATTAGGTTCATCAACGTGATTGGTGGAGCCTTTGTCGCCGCAATCCTGCTTGGCTCCGGCGTGGCGCTCGCCGCCTGTCCGGTCAACAAGGATGAAGGCGATACGTGGTGCGACAACGGCACCCCGTGGAAATGCGAACGTTGCGGGTCGGAGTACTGCTCGATCATCCAGCCCGGCAGTTGCCTGAAGAACGACGCACCGTTCGACTCTTCGAGCCTTTCCGGATCGAAGACGGGGAACCTGCTCCGGTTCGCCCAAGACGAGGGGTCGCAGTCGGGCCAGTCGGCCATGGACGATCTGATGAACGCGGAGCAAGACGGCCAGGAGGCCGTTGCGGCTCCGAGCGATGAGGGCGCCAAGGCCGAGTTCGAACGAGACGTTCGACACGCCTCACGATTTAGACGGGGACTAAGCGCAGTTGAAACGCGGGGCGCCGGCCTTCCCGGCGCCCTTTTCGTTCGGCCATCGGATCGTCGCGAAACCGGCAAGGCTGGGTATACTGGTCGCGGCCCTGTAGCAGCTGGAGGACGCATGCGATGACACGGACCATGGTGACGGCCGGCTTCGCCGGGCTCGTTCTTGCCGCGACCATGATGTGCGCCGCGCACCCCGCCTCGGCGGATGTCTCGGACGCGGTGCGCAAAGCCTGCGAGAAGAAGGCGGACCAGGTCGAGCCTCCGCTTCGCGCCCCCGACCGGGAAGCCTTCATCGCCGGTTGCCTGGCGGACGCGACGGCGAAAGGCAACAATTAGCGCGCGCCGCTAGCGCCGCTGAAGCGTCGCCGGGATGCCGTCCGCCGGCATCAGCGTGATTTGCGGCTTGAAGGCGATCTCGTAGCCTTCGTCCACGGTGAAGCGGTAGCGCTGGCCGACCGCGGCCAGGATGATCGCCGCTTCCATCAGGGCAAAGGCATTGCCGATGCAGATGCGCTGGCCGCCGCCGAACGGGTAGTAGGCGAATTTCGGCAGGCGCTTGGCGAGCCCGTCTTCCCACCGCTCGGGGACGAAGGCGTCCGGATCGGGGAAGTAGGTCGGGTCGTGGTGGTTCACCCACTGGCTCATCAGCACGGTGTAGCCGCGCTTCACGCGATAGCCGCCGAGCTCGAGATCGTTGGTCGCCTCGCGGCCGATCACATAGACCGGCGGATAGAGCCGCATGGATTCCGCGATCACGTGCGCGGTGTAGGGCAGGTTCATGACGTCGTCTGCGGTGGGCGTGCGCCCGCCGAGAACGCGCCGCCATTCCGCGACGAGCTTCTCCTCGACGGCGGGATGTTGCGACAGGAGAACCCAAGTCCAGGCGAGGGTGAGCGCCGTCGTCTCGTGGCTCGCGAGATAGAGCGTCATGGCCTCGTCGCGCAGCTCGCGGTCGGTCATGCGCGAGCCGTCCTCGTGCTTGGCGAAGACGAGGCGGGACAGGAGATCGTCGCCGCTTTTTCCTCGGGCGCGGCCCGCTTCGATGAAGCCTTGGATGGTCCGGTCGAGTTCGGCGAGGGCGCGGTTGAGGCGCACATTCTCCGGCGTCGGCACCCATAGCGGGATCTTGATGAGACGCCCCAGCCGCGCAGTCATGATGTCGAAGGCGAATTTCAGCGTCTCGGTGAAGCGCTCGCGGTCGCCCGGATCGTCGAGATCGAACAGGGTCTTCAGCGCGACCCTGCTGGTCAGGTCGCCGAAGGCGAAGTCGACGTCAATCTGATCGCCGGGCGTCCAGGCTTCGAGCATCTTCTCGGTGAGGTCGGCCATGACGCGGCGCATAGGACCGCACGCGGGCCTTCATGAAGGCCGGCTGCACGAGCTTGCGCTGCCGCTGCCAATAGGCGCCTTCGCTGGTGACGAGGCCGTTCCCGAGCACGGGCTTGAAGGCGCGCGCGCCGAAATGCTTGATGTAGTGCTTGGCGTCCCGGACCAGCACCTGCTCGATGAGGTCGGGGTCGCTCGCCAGGAAGACGCGCTTGGGCCCCACCCGGAAGCTCGCCAGTGGCCCGTACTCCCTGGCCGTGTCGCGCAAGAAGTCGAGAAGGTTGGTGCCGAACTCGCGGATGCTGCCCTTGAACAGCGAGCCCTTGGGGCCGGGCGGCAGTCCCGATCGAATTGGTGTACTGGGCTTAAGCATGACAATGGCCTCGAAGCGGAAAGCGCGCTGGTTGTATTAGTGATGCGCCCAGAAGTTGTCAGGAGTGCGGGGGCGGTGGCCGAGGGGCCCACGCGGCCCTGCATCCGCGCGTGGGTTGCACAAGCTTCCGGCACTCTGTGGCGCACAACCAACACGCCGATTCTTTTTTGAAATCCGCGTCATGAGCGGAGAACCGCTCTTGAAAGCCGGAGTTCGTTTGATAGGCTCGGATGCCGAGACTCGAGGGAAACACTTATGAAGACCATTGTTTTTGGGCTGCTTATCGCCTCTACATGCGGCCATCGGGCCGAGCGACGTGGCCGCGGCGGATCCGGCGTCGTCGTACAGCAAGGCTGTCCAGCAATTTTGCCGGGCGGATTACAAGAAGTATTGCGGCGAATACGGGCTGGAGAGCACGGCGCTCCGCTCATGCATGGATCGCAACGGCAGCAGCCTGTCCAAGGCATGCGTCCACGCGCTGGTGCAGGACGGCCAGATCAGCCAGGCCGAAGTCAACCGCCGCAAGCACTAATCCACGGGATCACGCGTCGTGCCAACGGGCGAAGGTCGCGGCGACGCCGCGCAAGCTGCCGTTTGCTTCGCGGAGTTGCCACAACACGCCGTCCTCAATTGTGAAACGCCGGCCGGACTTGGCGATGCGAATGCCGGAATAGCCGGTCGCGAAGCCGTCGCGGCCTACGCACTCGAGCAGGCGCTGGCGCTCCTCGCGATCCGGGGCTTCGGCTGAGAGGCGCGAGGGCAGCGCGACAAACTCGTCCCAGCCATATCCAAACAAATTTTGCGCCTCTTATTGGCATAGATGAAGCGCGGGTCGGGATCGGTGTTATGGGCGAGCACGCAAGACGGCGCTTCCCGGTACAGCCATTCCGCGCTGTTCGGCCGCCGGCGTAAGAAAGGGCGGATCTTTGCCGAGCAAGCGCCGATAGCTGCCGACAAGGATGTCGAAAAACGCAGTATCTTCAGGGTGTTGCATGGATGGAGGGAACAAATCAGCGAGACGTAGCGTCTCACCATAAATCCTCAGCCAAAGGTTTTCAGCGATGTTGATTGTCGGCGGCGGTCTCATGCTCGCGGCAGTGATCGTCTTTCTCGGCTGGAACGCGTATGTCAAATGCCGGGAGCTGTGGCGCGCGAAGAATGGGCGAGACGATTAAGCACCGGCCGCCCTGCGCGGCTGGGACGCAACGCCGCGGGCCTCGGCCCTTCGAACTTCGACGCGCGACCTTAAATGCCAACGACGTCCCACGGGAAAGGCAAGGCTATGAGTTTGGATACGACGACGCTCGATGCGGGAAAGTCGGGGACCTTCAAGGTCGGCGGCGAGATCACCGTCCATCGCCTCGGCTTCGGCGCCATGCGCATCACGGGCCCAGGGATCTGGGGCGAGCCGGAGGACCGCGCAGAGGCGCTGCGCACATTTCGGCGCCTGCCGGAACTCGGCGTCGATTTCATCGACACGGCCAATTCCTATGGGCCGGATGTGTCGGAGATGCTGATCCGCGAGGCGCTTTATCCTTACGACGGCATGCTCATCGCCACCAAAGCGGGGTTCTTGCGGACCGCGCCCGGGCGTGTGGGAGATGAACGGCGATCCGGCGCATCTGCGCGCCGAGGCGTTGCGGAGTTGCGACAAGCTCGGGGTTTCGCAGATCGGGCTGTGGCAACTCCACCGCATCGACCCGAAGGTGCCGCGCGACGCGCAGTTCGCCGCCGTCAAAGCGCTGATCGACGACGGGATTGTGCGCCACGTGGGCTTGAGCGAGGTGTCCGTCGAAGACATCAAGGCGGCGCAGGAGGTGTTTCCCGTGGCGACGGTGCAGAACCTCTACAACCTCGTGAACCGCAAGAGCGAGGACGTGCTCGACTATTGCGAGGCGAACGGCATCGGCTTCATCCCGTGGTATCCGCTGGCGAACGGCAGTCTCGCCAAGAAGGGCTCCATCCTCGACGAGGTGGCGAGAGCCCACGACGCCACCCCCAGTCAGATCGCGCTCGCCTGGCTGCTCGCCCGCAGCCCGGTGATGCTGCCCATTCCCGGCACCTCGAAAGTGGCCCATCTGGAGGAGAACGTCGCGGCGGCCAATATCGCGCTTTCGGCTGAGGAGTTTGCGGCGCTCGATGCGGCGGGGCGGGCCGAATCCGGGGCGGGCTAAGGGGTTTCAAAGCGGCACACCTCGTGCAAGGCAAGCGAGGACGGTGCCGCGCGCGCCGCGCCGCGCCGCCGCAAAATGGCCGCGGGGCGTCCCTATTATTGCCAGTCCGCCTAATCTGGCGGCATTGGTGATGAAGGATTAGGCGCGGCCCTCAACGTAGCGGGGAAGATCATGGCCACTCGCCCGAGAAAGCCTCAAACAAAGAAACCGACGAAGAAGAAAGTGATCGCCGCCAAGGTGAGCGAGGCGGCGATCCGGGAAGAACCAGCGCCGAAGGCGCTGGCCCCCGTCCTCGTCAATTCGGTCAAGCCGGACGAGAAGCTCGCCGATCCCGCGCACGCCGTGGAGAGTGCGGTGGACACGCTTGAGAAGTCGCTGAAGGCGGCGATGCCGGTGGCCCGTAAGGTCAACAGCAAGCTCGTGGATATCGCGCAGGCCAATATGAACTCCGGGCTTGAGCTCGCCCGCGACCTCGCCGGCGCCAAGTCTCCCATGGAGATGATGCGGCTCGGCATGAACTATTGGCATGAGCACATGGGCGTGTTCGAAGCCCAGGCGCAAGAGTTACGGATGCTCTCCGCGGAGTTCGTGACCACGGCGAGCGAGCCGATCCGGGCGCATATCCGCCGGAATAGCGGCGCGGCTGGGCCGCCGGTAAGGTCTCTTTTCCAGAAGTGACGTAGACTGGCGCCTCCTGTCGACCGGAGGGGCGCCATGCTGCGCGAAGAGCTGATTTTCGTCGGGACCTGCGATATCGCGGGCCTCGTGCGCGGCAAGGGCTTTCCGGCCAGCGAGTTGCCGGCGCGGCGGAAGGCCGGCATCGGCTGGACCCACTCCAACCTGATGCAGACCTGCTTCGGGCCGATCTTCGACACGCCGTTCGGCACGGGTGGCGATCTCATGATCGTGCCGGATCCGAGCGCCGAGGTGCATGTGGACTTCCGCGACGGCTCGGCGCCGCGAGCATTTCTTCCTCGGCGATATCCGCAACACTGACGGCAGCCCGTGGGAGTGCTGCGTGCGCGCGTTTCTGCGCCGCGCCGTCGCCGCGCTGAAGGAGGCAAGCGGCCTTCACCTGCTCGCCGCGTTCGAGCAGGAGTTCGTCTATACCGGCGTCGAGGACTTGGCGGGCCATGCGTATAGCCTGAGCGCTTTCCGGCGCCAGGGCACGTTCGGCGAGATGCTCATGGCGGCGATCCGGGCCGCGAATGCGAAGCCCGACTCCTTCCTTGCCGAATACGGCCCGCGCCAATACGAGATGACCGTCGCGCCGCAGACCGCGCTGTTGCGGCGGACCATGGCGTGATCGCGCGCGAGATGGCCCGTGGCGCGGCCTTCCGTCTGGGCACGCGCGATCTTCTCGCCGATGCCGATAGCAGACGGCGCGGGGAACGGTGTGCATATTCATTTCAGCCTGCACGAGGAGTCAGGCGCGCCGGCGACCTACGATCCCGAGGGGCCGCTCGGCCTGAGTTCCGCCGCTTCGCAGTTTGCCGCCGGTGTGCTGCACCATCTGCCGGCGATCTCGGCCATCACCGCGCCGTCGCCCGTGTCCTATTTGCGGCTGACGCCGAACCGGTGGGCGCCGACCGTCGCCGACATCCAAAGCCAAGACCGCGGCGCGGCGCTTCGCGTTTGTCCCGGTGTTCGCCACCACACGACGAGAAGGATCGCGCGCGCAGCTCAATCTCGAATTCCGCGTGTGCGATGCGGCCGCCAGTCCCTACATGGCGCTCGGCGCGGTGATTTTTGCCGGCGCCGATGGAATCGCGCGGAAGCGCTCGCTTCCCGACCAATATCTGCCGCTGCCGCATTCGCTCGGGGAAGCTCTCGACGCCATGGAGGCGAGCGACACCGTCAAGGGTTGGTTTGGACCGACCTTCTTCGAAGCCTATCTCCGCCACAAGCGCTCGGAACTCGCTTATGTCGCCGATCTCGCGCCGGCGGATCTCTGCGCGCGGTATGCCGAGGTCTATTGAGGCGCGGCGCGGCGCCGAGAAGGCCGGGGATAACTCCACAGAGACAGCGGATAACTGTACGCTAACGGTGTATCCGATGCGTTGTAGCGCAGTGCATGCACACGCTAATCTCACTCGGCTGGGAGGTGCGCGATGTGGAAGACGGCTTACTTTGTCGCTTTTCTCGTGCTCGGCGGCTTGCTGAGTGGCTGTGGCGAGGAGAAGCCAGAGAACGACAACATCGTTTGCGAGAGTACCTATGCACTTTGCACCACGGCAGCTGCACGCCAATCGAGGAGGGCCAAGGCACCGTGTTCTGCGACTGCGAGGTCAAGACCGGCTATTCCGTCGGCAGCACGCCCTGCCATGAGCCCATCGACAGCGCAGAGGGCAAGCAGATCGTCTCGCGCTACTATCCGATCAAGAGCTACGCGGCGTGCACCAATGACCGGCCCTGGGCTTGGTGCTACGACAGGCCCTGCATTGTCGACAAGGACGATCCAACCAAGGCGGTGTGCTCCTGCAATATCGTCAAGAACGAGGGGCCCTATGTCATGGTCGCCAACTCTTACAGCGACTCCACCTGCACGACGGGCTTCTACTCCTCAGCGACGGTCGATGGCCTCAAGAACGTCACCGACTTCCTCAAGACCAACGCGAACCTCAAGCCGTTCGACTTGAAGGTCGTTGGCGAGGAGAAGTGACGGCGCTCAATTGACTGGAACGAGGTCGAGCACGTCGTCGGTGGAGAGCGTGCGGCAATATCCTTTGAAGCATTGCAGCGCTGCCGCATGGCGCGCCTCGGTCTCCGCGGCGCAGGCGTCATGCACGCAAGTCATGTAGTAGCCGCGATCGGCCCCGTCCTTCACCGCATGGTCGATGCATTGATCGGTGCAATAGCCGACCACGAACACGTCCTCGATGCCCATATTGCGCAGCAGGTAATCGAGGTTGGTCGAGTTGAATACCGACGAGGAGGTCTTGGGTAAGACGATTTCGTCGGGAAGTGGCGCCAGCTCGGAGACCACTTGCGCTTCATGGGACCCCTTGGGAAAGCCCAGGTTGGAGAGCTTGTAGTCGAGGCTGCGGTCGCGCCCGTCGGCGGTCAAATCCTCGATCACCGTGTAGATGACCTCGAGGCCGGCGTTGCGGAAGCTTTTGAGCAAGGCGGCGATATTGGGGATCACGCGCAGCGCCGCGGCCATTGTAGAACTCGGGCCGCGCTTCCGCCTCCTTCGGTCCGCACGTCCCATTCTGCACATCGATGACGAGCAGGGCGGCCCGGCCCTTGATGATGGGGCGGTCGCGGGTCAGTGCTGGCGGCGAAGCTGTCATGGCAGCGCAGGTCTGTTGTGCTATCGGGCCAGGCAGAGTGAAATGCAAACAGCCAACAAACAGTCAACACCGGCCAGAGGAGTTAAATATGCGGAAACTTCTTACCGCGTTTTCGTTCCTGATCTTCGCCAGCATCGCGGCCTGCGCCCAGTCTAACGACGTCGCGACGATCGAGGCGGTCGACGACGCGGCGGGCCGGCTAGACGAGGCTTTTGCAGCGAAAGATGCGGCCGCGGCCAAGGCGCTCATGACGCCGGACCATCTGGCGGTCACGTACTATTACGGGAAGCCGCAAACGGTGGACGAACAGATCGCGTCATCTGCCGGACCTGAAATACGAGCAAACCGCGCTGAGCGAGCCCAAAGTGGTCCTGCTCGGACCGGACGTAGCTCTGCGGACTCTGACCGCCAAGCTCGACGGCACCTACGAAGGCAGGCCGCTCTCGGGCAATGTCTTCATCACCTCCATCCTGGTCAACGAGGACGGCAAGTGGCTCGAGCGCTTCTATCAGGTGACGCGCCTTGGGCCTTAGGTCGGAAGGCGTGGTGCAGACGGGAAGCTTGCAGGCGGGCCTACCCGCGCGTCCCATTGCCCAAGAGATTTTCGAGGTTCTCGTCGAGCGGCCGGACGTGCGCATCGAGCGCATCGTCTCGACCGGTCAGACGACACCTGAAGGCGAGTGGTACGACCAGGAAGGAAATGAGTTCGTGCTTCTCGTTGCGGGCGCCGCGCGGCTTCGGATCGAAGGCGAAGCCGAGGACCGCACCCTGGAAGAGGGGGACTGGCTATTCCTTCCCACCCATTGCCGTCATCGCGTGACTTGGACGCGCGAAGACCCGCCGACCGTCTGGCTTGCTGTCCATTTCTAGGACCTGGGTCAGGCAGTGCGCAGCAGAAGTAAGATGAACAGCGTGAGCGGGGTGAGGATGTCCCACCAGAAGATCGGCCCCGCATTGTTGATGGCGAAGTTCTTCCGCCGCACCATGTCGGAGACGTGAACCGCAGCGGCGCTCCACAGAAAACCTGCCGCCATGATCGTCATCGCCCAGGCCGCCGGGGCGCCGAGCATGGATGCGGCGACCGCGCCGAGGCCGATGCCGAGATTGGCGCCGGCGATCTCCTTCTGGAACGGGCTCGGCGCCCAGCCGATCGACTTGGCGACGCGCTCGCTGAATGCCGCGTGGGACAACGCGGCCCACAGGCTCGGCAGGCCAAGCCCGAGAGACAACATCCATTGCAGGAGCGGCGACAGCCCGGCGCTGCCGAATGGCTGGGAGATGTCCAGGAACCCCAGAACGAGTGCCACGCAATAGCAAAGCACCGGAAATGCCGAGATCACGTTTTGCATTGGCGCGCCTCCTCAGGGCCTCGAATCGCTCCGAATCCTATCGCGGCCCGGTGTCCGTCGCAAAACAGCGACACTGTCGCCACTGACGCGAATTTCTCGCAAAGCTGCACGCCGCGCTTCAGAGTTTGCTTACGGATTTGTAAGGGGACGGCCGAAACCCAAACAGCTTCGCTCGCGTTCTATAGGGTGCAGACTTATCTTTGAGCCCTACGCATTGCAGCGTTTGAAACCGCCCCATGAGCGAAGCACCCATGCCGTTCTCAGGGTAGGCGAGCGCGCACACACCCGTTGAATAGGAGGAGACAAATGGCTGGAGAGATGACGCGCGACAAGCTGGCGGAACTGTTGAACGAGGATCTGTCACGCGAATACCAGGCGATCATCGCCTACGTCGTCTATTCGCAAGTGCTCAAGGGGGCGGAGTACATGAACATCGCCGATCAGCTCGAGAAGCACGCCCATCAGGAGTTGGAGCACGCGCTGACCGTCTCGCGGCAGATCGACTATCTCGGCAAGATGCCGAGCGTGACGCCAAAGACGGTCAAAACATCGGAAAAAGCCGGCGATATGCTGAAATTCGACCTCGATAATGAGGCCGAAACCATCCGCAACTACCGTGACCGGGTCCGCCAGTGCGAAGAGCTGGGCGAGTTCGCGATGGCGGAGCAAATTCGGGAAATTCTTGTGCAGGAGCAGGACCATCTCATCGATCTGGCCACGGCCCTTGGCGAGGATCCTCCCGATCTCGGCGAAGCCGGCGGCCCGCGCACGCGGAAACGCTGAGCTTTGCGAGACGTGAGGGAAGAAATGCGTTTGACCCCCATGACCCTCAAGGAGGAATGAAGCTATGCAGACCACTTGGCAGCCCCATACCGAGCACGGCGATCTGACCACCAGGAGCAACCTGCCGCAGAGCGTGTTCGCCTTCCCGAAGCAGCGCAAAGAGCCGCTGACGGATGCCAACCACGTGCGCGATGCGCTCGCCCGTTTCGACCAGGTCGACGGCGTGTCCGACTCCGACCGCGATCTCGCCTTCGCCAATATCAAGAAGGCGGCCCAGTATTACGGCGTCGACGTGCGCGAGAAGAACTGGCACGAACTCGGGCACTAAGACCCTACACGCGATGAGCTTGAAGCGGCCCCGGGATCGTCATCCTTGGGCCGCTTTGCTTTGTCAGGCTGCGGGAATCGTCCGATACTTCGCGAAGCCGGTTTGCCGGCCGGCAGAGAGTCCCGCGATGGCTGATCTGACCACGACCTACAGTCTGAGCACACCGCTCCGCTTCGACATCGAAAGCGCGGCATTCAAGGCGAACCCGTATCCAACCTTTGCGGCCATGCGCGCGGCGGGGCCCGTCATTCCCATGAAGTTTCCCATCATCGGCAGGACGTGGATCACGACCACGCATGCCTCGACGTCCGCCATGGTCAAGGACAACGAGACCTTCGTGCAGGAGGCCGCCACGCCGGCAAGACGGGCGTCGCCGGCATGCGCTGGTGGATGCCAGGCTCGTTCCGCCTGATGGCCAACAACATGCTGTTGAAGGACGAGCCGGATCACCGGCGCTTGCGCAAGCTCGTCGACCAGGCGTTCCAGCGGCGCCATGTAAGGGACATGCGCGGCGAGATCGAGCGGCTCGCCGACAAGCTTCTCGACGGCTTCGAGGGCCAGGACGAGGTCGATCTCGTCAGCGGGTTCTCGCGCGCGCCTGCCGCTCGAAGTGATCTGCGAGCTCCTGGGGTTGCCCGATCAGGACCGTCAGATCTTCTCGATGTGGACGAAGACCGCGGTCTCGCTCCGCGGCACGTTCGGCCTGTTCCGCATGATGCGGTCGATGAACAAGGTCATCGGCTATGTGCGCGGACAGATCGAAGAGTGCCGGCGAAGCCCTCGCGAGGGATTGATCAGTGAGCTCATCCGAGCGGAGGCCGACGGCGACAAGCTCGACGAGAACGAGCTGGTGTCGATGGTGGTCTTGCTCCTGGTCGCGGGGTTCGAGACGACGACGCACCTGATCAGCGACAGCGTGGTGGCGCTCGAGCAGAACCCGGCCCAGAAGGCCTATCTCTTTGCAGACCCCGCCAACCGCATGGAACGCGCGGTCGAGGAGCTTGCGCGCTACACCTCGCCCGTGCAGGGCACGAAGCCGCGCTACGTCGCGCACGATCGCGAATTCTTTGGGCAACAGCTCAAACGGGGCGAATTCATCATGGGTCTCGTTGCCGCGGCGAACGCCGATCCGGCGGAGTTCGACCAACCCGAGCGGCTGAAGCTCGACCGCTTTCCCAACCCGCATCTCGTGTTCAGCTCAGGCATTCACTTCTGCCTCGGCATGCAACTCGCGCGGGTCGAGGCGCAAAGCGCGATCAGCCGGCTCTACGGGCGCTATCCGAACTTAGCGCTCGCCGCGCCCGACAATCTGCAGTGGATGGACCGCGCAGGTCTGCGCGGGCTCACCTCACTGCCATTGCGGCTCAACGCAGAGCCGGTGCGCCGGGCGGCGTAACGGGCGCCCTCAGTCGTTCTCGTGACAGCCTTCCTGCGGGTTCCAATCCAGCCCCGGCGGGCAGCCATGCGTCGATTTCTTCACCTTTGGCGCGACATAGCCGCCGTGCACGCATTTGTTGCCCTTTAGGTGATAGCCGGGGCCGCAATAGTCCGCCGTATTGCTCTTCAAGATGCACTTACCGTCGACGAGCACCGAGCGCGACCGGCACTTCGGCGTCGTCGCCTTCTTCACTGGCGGCGGCGCAGGAGGCGGGGACGCCTTCCTTTGGGGCGGGGGTGGCGCTAACTCCGGCCCCGTCAGTTCGACAACGCGGGTGCCAGCGTGCGGCAGGACGATCTCGATGCAGTTGCCGGGGCCGTCGGTGACCATCCAGGCATGGGTCAGATACGTGTCGAGGGTAATCTGCTGGCCGCTATTGAGATTGGCGTAATTCTTCGGTTGGCCGCTGAAATCGAGCCACATGATGCTGCGATACATGCCGGACTTATTGACGAAGGTGATCTTGGCCGGCGTGGCGCTGTTCTGCGATTTCACCTTGAACAGGTCCTTGCAAGAAGGATCGGGGCCGAGGCCTGGGATGGCCGTTGGCGTTGGTGCGGGCGGGGGAGGCGCTGGCGGCGGAGGCGCCGGCGGAGATGCGGCGGCCTCGCTGAGCTTGTTGATATAGGCGTGGGCCAGGTCGGCAAAGAAGCCGGAAGGATAGTTCGCCAGAAATGCCTCGAAGGCGGCGACGGTGCCGAGTTCCTTGGCGCTATCGAACGCCTCTTTCTCCTCGCTATTGCCTGCCGACTCATCGCCGCTGCCGGCGTCGCCGCCGAGGACCGCTTTCTCGTAGGTCCGGCAGGCTTCGACAAACGATTTGAGCTTGTCCCGGCCACGCGTGAGGTCGAGCGTGGCGGCGCGGTAGCCGGGGACCTGGTAGTCGAGCGTGTCCTTGTCGGCAAATACGGTCCAGATTGGATCGTCGTTCGCGACATCGAGATGGACGCCGCTCACGCCTTCGCCTTCGGCGCGTTGAATATTACCGTGAAGCGTCTGCTCGATGCCGCCGCCTGAGAAGCGCAAATCGGCGTCCGCGCCGTTGGCGAGGTCGCCGATATCGGCACCAAAGGTGACGCTCGAGAATTTGGCGCCGGTGCTGGGACGTGCATCGCAGACGCCCGTCACCTGCACGTTGTCGGTCTCGGGCACGCCATAGACGAGCCGCGCCGTCATGGCACCTTTGTTATCGGGGTCGTTGGACTCGTAGAATTGCCATTCCATGCCCTCGTCGGCCGCGGCGGGGAGCGCCTTGAACGCCAAGACGGCTGCGAGGAGGATGAGACAGAGATTGGCGTGCCTCGGCGACATCTGGCGTTCTCCTTCCGTGACTTACGCGGAATGAACGCGAGCTGGCCGGACTCAGCCAAAACGTCCCGTCCCACAAAGATCAGCTTAGGCAACGGCGCGCGGAGGGGCAACCGACGATCATCGCCAGCCTCAGCCAATGAAGTCGGCAACGAGCCCGTTGAACTTCTCCGGGTTCTCCATGAACGTGAAGTGCTTGCCGCCGTCCACTTCCTCGAAGATTTCGAGCCGCGAGCCGGGGATGTGCTCATGCATCCACTGGATTGACTTCCACGGAATTTGGCTTGCCTTGCCGCCGATCAGGAGCGTCGGCAGCGTGATGCGCGTGACTACGTCGAACCAGGATTGCAGCGCGTGATCGTAGATCAGACGCGCGGCATAGGCGCGGGGAAGCATGAGCATCCGGTCGATGGCCCAGGCCTTCTCTTCTTGCGAGACCCGCTTCGTGAACAAGCCGCCGACAAAGGCGCGGGTGACCGCTTCGCCGTTTGGGCCGGCGAGGTTGGTGACGGCGTCAATGAGGTTGTCGATCTCGTAGAGCGTGACGGGATCGCGCCGTTGGTCTGGCGTCAGCGCGAACTCGGCTGCCTCCCGCTCGGACTTCGACCAGCTCGGGTTCTCGGTGAGAAACGGCGACTGATCGACGAAGATCAGCTTGGCGATCCGCGCAGGCCCGAACATGTCGAGATAGCACCAGACCACGGCGCAACCGAGGGAGTGGCTGAGCAGGTTGACCTCGTCGAGGTCGAGCGCGGCGAGGACGTCATGCAGGTCCTTGGCGAAACGTGAAATGCGGTAGCCGTGGCTGGGCTTGTCGCTATCGCCGTGGCCGCGCATGTCGAGGGCGATGACACGGTAGCGGCCGCTCAATCCTTCGAGCTGATGCTTGAATTGCGCGGCGGTCTGAGACCAGCCGGGGATCATGAGCAGCGGCGCGCCGGAGCCGGCCTCCAGATAGCGAAGGGTCACGCCGTCGCTGGTCGTGACGTCGCCCATGGTCAAGCCAGGGTGGTCCATAGGATCACGCCGTTCGCAACGAGATAGACGGCAAGCAAGCCGCCAAACCACATCCGATCGTTCCGCTTGATGGCGGGTTCGGAGTCCGGATCGGCGCCGCCCCACGACGTGGCAACGACGCGGGCGAGCGCGACGATGATGAAGAGATAGGCCAGCAGGAAGACCTTATCGAGCATCATCAGATAGTCGACGTCTGGCAACGGTGCGGTCGCGGTCAACTGGAGCGCCACGAGGGTCAGAAGCGCGGTGATGCCGAGGCCGATGCGCCCTTCGACGTAGCGCGGGCGCACGAAGAACACGAGCGAGGCGCAGACGACGATCAGGATGATGGGCACGAAGGTCTTGAGCGACATGGCGACCACGGGCCGCGTCACCGGGATCGAGATGATGATGCGCGAATAGGGCTCCGCCTTGCCCACGGAGATGTCGCCGAAATTCGTCGGGTACGTGTTGGTGACGATGCGCATGGTCGGCTTGCCGACGGTGAAGCCCGGGAGCGTGATGACGGGGTCGAGCGTGACCGGGTGCGGGCCGTCGGGCACATACACCAGACTGCCGGCGCCGGAGACGGTGTCCTCCATCGTCACGCGCAAGGTCTGGGTATCGAAGGGATAGGCTTCGAGCGGGAACTTGGTCGAGAAATGGCCCTGATAGCGGATGATGGAGTAGAGGCTGCCGTCGGGCATCGTCTCCGGGTTCTCGAGCAGGTCGTTGCGCCGATTGTCGTCGGACGTGAAGCTGTTCATGAACTCCATCGTCTTGGAGGGGTGGAGGTCCGGGTTCTTCCAGCGGAACCACACATAGAGATCGACGATGTAGTTGTTGGTCTTGAAGTCGAGTTCCTGGATGTCGTTGATGAAGGCGCCGACCACGACGTCGGTTGGGACTTTTCCGGCGCGGGCGCGGCTTGAATTGCTTCCATCACCGCGCGCGGCGGGTTGGCGGGCACGCTTTGCGCCCATGCGGCGGCGCCAGTGATAACCAGAAGCGCCAGCGCGATCAGAGAGGCACACAGACGGCTAGTCATCGGCCGCATACTGGCATGTCGCGCCGCCGCCTGCCTTCTCTTGCACCTCGGCGACATTGATCGCGCAATCGAGCTTCGACACGGCGACCCAGATATTTCCGGCGCCGGGGTTTTCCTCGACGCCGACTTCGAGCAGCGTTGCGTAGAGCTCGTGCGCGGCACGGCCTTTCAGCGTGACGTCCTGCTTACCGAAAGCGAGCGTGCAGTCATGCTCGGCAATATCAATATTGCTCGCATGACAGGTGACCTTGTCGGCCGTGACCGTGATCGTCCGTCCTTTCGGAAAGTCGAACGTCGTGTCGCCGTCGAGAAGCTTTGCAAGCGCAGACTTGTCCTCGTCTCCGAGGAGGGGCGAGTCGCCGCCGACGAGCGCGGCCAAGGCGAGCGCGCCAGAGCCGAAGGCTTGAGGAGCCTCCGCGGCGGAAGCGGCATGGGGCGCGGCCAGGGCGCCGAGGAGAAGAAATGCCATCAGCGGCTTCACTCGCCATCCTCCTGTGACACGCCTAGCGGGTGGATTCCGTGGCTCGTATGGACGTAGGCTCATGCCATGTCCAGCCCCCTCTCCATCAATGCGTCCGCGGGTCCCGATCCCGCCGGTTCCGGGGAGGGGCGGGGCGCTTCGGGGGCCGGATTTGCCGGTTCCGTGCTCCTGCATGGCCTTGTTCTATCGGCACTTTTCGTTGCGGGTCAGCAAGGCCTGCAAGCGTCGCGCGGTGGGGCCACGTTCATCCCGGTCGAGGTGAGGATGGCGGGGAACGGCACGCCAGCGCCTTTGCCGCAAAGCTCGCCGCCGCAGCGGACGGCCCGAGACAAGGCAGCGGACAAGGCACCGATGGGAGAGGCGTCGGCGGCGCTGCAAGTCCCCTCAGACGCGCCCGAGGGCGATGCGCTGAGCGCAAAGCTTCAGGCTCTCGCCAAGCTCCGTCAGCCCGACATGAGCGCGCACGGCGACTCCAGCGGCGCCGCCATGCCGGCGGAAGACGACGGGGCGGCGTTCGGTTTCGACACCATGTACCAGGTGCGAGATTTCCTCCGCGCCCAGGTCATGCGCCGTTGGCATCTCGACGTGGCTAGCCTGGGACACGACCATGTGTCCGTGCCGATCCGGGTGGAGATCACGAGCCATGGCGAAGTGATCAAGGCCGAGATCCTAAGCAAGGGACACGCCGCCATCGATCCTGTCTATGACGAGATCGCCGCCAGCGCACGTAACGCCGTGCTGTTGTCCTCGCCGTTCGCGATGCCCAAAGGCCATTACCAGGACGAGATGGAGGTGGTGCTCTATCTCGATCCCAAGGACGCGTTGCGCTAGGGCTGAAACCCGCGTCCCTCAAGGCAGATCGCGCGCGACGCGAAAGCCCGTGAGCGCGGAGAAATCGGAGTCCTCGTCGTCGGGACCACTGCTGCTGCGTGCGGCCGAGCGCACGTAGACCGGCAGGCTGTTCCACGAGCCGCCGCGAATGACATGCCTCGAGCAATGCTGCTTGGTCCAGGCGCTGCCGTCGTCCGGCGCACCGAGATAGCTCGGATGCCAGCAATCCGCGGTCCATTGCCAGGCATTGCCGAGCATGCCGTAGAGCCCGAAAGCGTTAGGCGCGAAGCTGCCGACGTCGGCCAAGAGGCGATTGTCCCACGGGCTGCCACAGCCATTGCAGTTGGCCTTGCCGACCCCGAGGGCATCGCCCCACCAGCGCGCCGAGGTGGTGCCGGCACGCGCGGCATACTCCCATTCCGCCTCGGCCGGGAGACGGTACGGACCATGCGCGCGGGCCGTCTCGGGGCGCGCCGCGCGAACCTTGGCGTTCAGCCATTCGATATAGCGTTGGGCGGCGTGCCAATCGAGACAGACGGCCGGCCAGTGCGGCGGGTCCGCATCGAATGGCGGGGAGGCGCGGCCGCCGCCCGGCGAATGCCACTGCATCCCGAGAATCGGATTGCAGGACGCCGGCTGATAGCCGGTCTCTCTCAGGAAGGCGAGGAACTCCTTGCTGCTGACGGCGTATTTGCCGAGCGCGAAGGCCTTGATGGAGACCTCATGCTGCGGGCCTTCGGCATCGAAGCGCCCTGGCTCCTTCGCCGGGCTTCCCATGACGAAGCTGCCTGCGGGGATGCCGACCATGACCGGACATTCCGGACATTCTTGAAACTCGCGGCCCGTCTGGTCCTCGGCGCGGCTCACGCCGGACGCAACGAGGGCCAATAGGAGTACGGCCAGAGCTATGAGAAGGCTTCGATGCATGGATGCCCGCAGTCGAGGGTCAAGCCAATACCGGGTCAACGTGCGGAAAGTGTGGTGCTCCAGAGCGGGATTCGAACCGACTGGATAGGGGGTGCATGCCGTTCAAGGCGCTCTGGTGACGCCTATCGGATTTGGCGTCTCGGTCAAGACTGGCGGCGTCTCGGCCATTCACTTTGATCTTCCCGGCGAATAATTCAGCGCCATGCCGTGAGACACGACGTCTCCGCGCCAATGAAAGGAGTTCATCAATGCCTCTTATCAACGTGAAGCTCATCGAAGGCGTTTTCAACGAAGCCCAGAAGAAGCAGATGGCGGCCAAGCTCACCGACGCCATGGTTGCCATCGAAGGCGAGGCCATGCGCCACGTCACTTGGGTGGTGATCGATGAGGTGAAGGGCGGCCACTGGGTGATCGGCGGTAAGCCGCTTGCGGCAGCCGATGTTCGAGCGATGCAGGCCGGCCGAACGGCGGCTTGAGTCCAGGCGAGTCGCCTCACTCCAGAGTAGGGCGGCCGGCGGTGGAAACCGCCGTGCCGCCACCCGTTCTACGCCACACTGTCGGCGGCACACCAAATTCGCGCTTGAACGCGCGGGTAAAGGCGGCTTCGGAGTTGTATCCGCTGCGTTCTGCGATGCGCGCAATGCCATCCGTGCTCTGGCTCAGGGCCTGCGCCGCCAGAGTAAGCCGCCATTGTGTCAGGTACTGCATCGGTGGCGTCCCAATCAATTGGGTGAAGCGTTCCGCGAGTGCAGACCGCGACAGCGCTACTTCGCGCGCCAGCGTATCGACAGTCCAGCCGCGAGCCGGGTCACCATGCAAAAGGGACAAAGCGCGGCCGACATATGGGTCTTTCAAGCCGGCGAGCCATCCCGTGAGCTCCGGTGGCTCGGATTGAGCATAGCGGCGCAGCGCCTCTACGAATGCGACCTCAGATAGCTTTGCTAAAAGCGAGCCGGAGCCAGGTCGTTGCGCAAGCAACTCACGAACGCCTTGATGAAGAAGCTCGGCCAGCCAACCGCTGATCGAGATGTCCCCAAGAGGGATGCGCAGCATCGGCGGCAGTCCACCGAGCAAAGCCTTCGAGGCGCGCTTGTCACAGGCAAGATAGCCACAAATGAACCGGGTTGCTTCGCCGTCGCCGCCGTGGCGCATCTCGATTATGCCGCTGAGAAGTTCGGGGTCGACGTACTCCGTGGCGGCAGGTGGCAGCGTAAGGTCGGTGCCGAGCACATGCCGATGGTCATGGGGAAAAAGGAGAAGATCGCCGGCCTGGACTTCGACTGCCGCGTTCGTGCCCACGACTCGTGCCAGGCACGTCCCGTGCGTCAGAAGATGAAAAAAGACCACGTGATCGGAGCGCGGGAGCCGGCTAGCCGCGTTGCGGAGGCCGAATTGTGTTTCGACACACCAGGGTGCCCTGAACTCTGCGTTGATGTAGACCGCACCATCGAGCCTGATGGCCGACAGAAAGTTGGAAAGCGTGTCCACGACAGGAGTTCCTCACCTCTGAGGGAGACCTTGACGCAGGGGACGTCCCGCCCTCGGGGATGCGTCCTGAATATGTTGAAAGAATGGTGCCCCAGGCCGGACTCGAACCAGCACGCCCTTGCGGACAACAGATTTTGAGTCTGTCGCGTCTACCATTCCGCCACTGGGGCTTTCGGGCCGGGAACATGGGGTAAGCGGCTCCTGCGGTCAACCGCGGGCGGGGGACCTTTGATCCGATGGACAAGGCGCCGCGCCCCGGCTAAGCAAGCGGCCATGCTGAAGGGCCTCTACGACAAGGTGATCGTGCTCTCCGAGAGCCGCTACGCGCTGCCGACGCTGGCAGGCGTGTCGTTCGCCGAAAGCTCGTTTTTCCCCATTCCGCCCGACGTGATTCTGGTGCCCATGGCGCTCGCCCAGCCGCAGAAAGCGCGGCTCTATGCGCTTGTCTGCACGGTCGCCTCGGTGGTCGGGGGCATGGTCGGCTATGCCATTGGCGCGCTGCTCTACGACACGGTGGGCCATTGGCTGATTTCCGCCTACGGCTATGGCGAGGGCGTCGAGGCGTTCCGTGCGGCCTACGCCAAATGGGGCGCGTGGATCATCCTGATCAAGGGCATGACGCCGATCCCCTACAAGATCGTGACCATCGCGTCCGGCTTTGCCGGCTACAACTTCTTCGCCTTCGTTGTCTTGTCGATCATCACGAGGGGCTTGCGCTTCTTCATCGAGGCGGAGCTGCTGCGTATCTATGGCGAGCCGATCCGCGATTTCGTCGAGAAGCGGCTGACGCTGGTGACCACCGGCTTCCTCGCCGCCATTGTCGGCGGCTTCCTGATCGCCAAATACGCTTTCTGAGATGAATGCAATCGCAAACGCAGCGACGGCGAAACCGCCACGGCCGATGATGTTCTATTGTGGCGTGGTGCTCGTGGTGGCGCTCGCCACGATTCTCACCGCGCTCGCCTTCGAGCATTTCGGCGGCTACGCACCGTGCGAGCTCTGCCTCAAGGAGCGCTATGCGTATTACTTCGCGGTGCCCGTTACCTTGGTGGCATGGTTCGCCGCAAGCGTCCGGATGAATGGCGCCGCGCGCATCCTGCTCGTGCTCGTCGCGCTCGCCTTCATGTGCAACGCTGCGCTCGCCGTCTATCACGCCGGCGCCGAGTGGAAGTGGTGGCCCGGACCCTCGACCTGCGGCGGGGGCTTCGATCTGACCTGGGGGCAGGGCGGCATCGTCGATACGCCCATCATCCGCTGCGACGAGGCCTCGGGGCGGTTTCTGTGGTTGTCCTTCGCCGGGTGGGACGTGGTGGCCTCGGCCTTCCTCGCCGTGGTCGCGGCCTTCGGCGCGACCCGGCGGTGACCCCGGGGCGGACCCCGCTCACGCAGAATTCAAGGGTGGTGATTGGCGCTTGCCAAGCGGGCACTGCTATAGCAGCGGTGAAAAATTCCACTTGGAAGGACGGAAAATGACCCTGATCCGCACCCTGTTTGCCGGCCTCATCGCCGTCACGCTTCTCGGCTCCGTACCCGCCAAGGCGGCCGAGTGGAAGGATTTCACGGCGGACGACTTCGCCGCCGCGAAATCCGCCGGAAAGCCCATCCTGGTCGACGTGTTCGCGGCGTGGTGCCCGGTCTGCCGCGCGCAGAACCCGATCCTCGTCAAGCTCACGAAGGAGCCGAAATACAAGGACCTCGTGGTGTTCAAGATCGACTACGACATGCAGAAGGCCGATTTGATCCCCCTAAGAGTACAGCGGCAGAGCACGCTGATCCTTTTCAAGGGCGACAAGGAGCTCGACCGCTCTGTGGGCGACACGAGCGAACAATCCATCGAGGCCATGCTCGACAAGACGCTCTAGGGGCGCAACGTGTGAGGCGCACGCAATGATCGGCACACTCGGGCTGGCATTTCTGGCAGGGGTGCTCTCGGTGCTGTCGCCGTGCGTGCTGCCGCTCTTGCCGATCGTGTTCGGTACGGCGCAGAGCGAGCACCGGCTCGGGCCCGTCGCCTTGGCCTGCGGGCTCGCGGTGTCGTTTACGGCGATCGGGCTGTTCGTCGCCACCATCGGCTTTGCCATCGGCCTCGACACCGACGTGTTTCGCGCCATCTCCGCCGTGTTGCTCATCGTTGTCGGCACCGTGCTGCTGGTGCCGCGGTTTCAGGAGCAGTTCGCCGTGGCGGCGGGCCCGGTCGGCAGTTGGGTCGACGATCATTTCGGCGGCTTCACGGCCACGAGCCTGTGGGGCCAGTTCGGCCTTGGGCTTCTGCTCGGCGCGGTGTGGGCGCCTTGCGTCGGGCCGACGCTCGGCGCCGCGTCGCTCCTTGCCGCCAAGAGCGAGGATCTCGGCCAGGTGGCGCTGACCATGCTCGTGTTCGGCATCGGCGCGGCGCTGCCTTTGATGCTGCTCGGCTTCGCGTCGCGCGAGGCGATGCTGCGCTGGCGCGGGCGCCTGGCGGAGGCGGGCAAAGGCGGCAAGATGCTGCTCGGCGCGTTTCTGGTCGCGGTCGGGCTTTTGATCGCCACGGGCGCCGACAAGCGGCTCGAGACGTATCTCGTCGACGTCTCGCCCGATTGGCTGACGAACCTCACGACGCGATATTGAGGTGAAGCCGGCTTACGGCTCGAGCTCGGTATCCCAGTAGAGATAATCGAGCCAGCTCTCATGCAGGTAGTTCGGCGGGAACAGCCGCCCGTTGCGGTGCAGCTCGAACACCGTGGGCCGGTACGGCTTCTGCGCCGGCCACATCTTGGCGTGCTCGGGCATCTTGCCGCCCTTCATCAGGTTGCACGGCGCACACGCGGTGACGACGTTCTCCCAGCGGGTCAGGCCGCCGCGGGAGCGCGGGATCAGATGGTCGAAGGTGAGATCCTGGTTGTCGCCGCAATATTGGCAGGTGAAGCGGTCGCGCAGGAACACGTTGAATCGCGTGAAGGCCGGGTAGAGCGCCGGCCGCACATAGTTCTTGAGCGACACCACGCTCGGCAGCTTCATCTCGAAGGACGGCGAGTGAACCGCGTGATCGTACTCGGAGACGATGTTGACGCGGTCGAGGAACACCGCCTTCACGGCGTCCTGCCAACCCCAGAGTGAAAGTGGATAGTAGGACAGCGGCCGATAGTCGGCATTCAGCACGAGCGCCGGGAAAGTGCCGGGGGCGGCCGATGCGGTTGCGACGTTCAAGGCCAAAAGGTCCTCTAACTTGCCCGTCGCACTCGGGTCCTCCTTCTCGATGGGCGGGATACTATAAGGACGTGTCACGAATGTGAAGGGCCCCATATGCAGTGGTGCACGCCCTTCGTGCCCCTAGGGCGCGGACCCCGCTGCCGCGGCGAAGGCCTGCTTGAGGAAGGCACCGCCGAGGCGCAAGCCCTCCCCATCGATGCCGTGGCCGATGCCTTGGGCCACGTGCCATTCCACGGGCAAGCCCGCTTGGGCCAGGATCTCGCGGGCCATGTGCATGGCATCGACCGGGATCACCTCGTCTATGTCGCCGTGGACGAGGAGAATAGCGGGTCCAGCGCCGGGCTCAGGCAGCGCCTCGACCGTAGTGAGCGCGCCGGAATAGCCGACGATGGCCGCAGGTGCGGGCTTCCGGGCAAGGCCCACGGCGAGCGCCATCATCGTGCCTTGGCTGAAGCCGACGAGGCCGAGCGCGTTGCCGGGCAGGTTATGGCGCGCAAGCTCGGCATCGAGGAAGGATTCGAGCGCCGGCGCGGCGCGCTTCACGCCCTCGGCGATGATCGTCATGTCGCCGAGGGAGAGGTCGAACCACTGCCGGCCCATGGGCGCCATGCCGCAGGGCTCCGGCGCGTTGGGCGAGACGAAAGCCGCGTGCGGCAATTCTCTGCGCCCACTCGCGCCCCAGGCCGATCAGGTCGTTGCCGTCGGCGCCATAGCCGTGGAGGAACACCACGAGCTGGCGTGGCGCTCCGCCGGCGGCAGGGCCGAGGCGCGGACCGTCGAGTTGCGGCAAGGTCATCTAGGCGGAGACCTGAAGGGCCACGCCTAGTCCTCGGGGACTTCGTTCGCCGAATGGGCGTTGAGCTGGCCGTACATCTGCGCGCCGATATCGTTGAGGAGGCCGAGCTGGGTCTCGATGAAGTCGATGTGACCTTCCTCGTCCGCGAGCAGCTCCTCGAACAGGTCCATGCTCACATAGTCCTCTTCCTTCCGGCACGCCGCGCGCGCTTCCATGTAAAGCGCGCGGGCGCCGTACTCGGCCTTGAGATCGCATTCGAGGATCTCCTTGACGTTCTGGCCGATCATGAGCGGATCGAGACGCTGCATGTTGGGGAAGCCCTCGAGGAAGATGATGCGGGTCACGAGCTTGTCGGCGTGATGCATCTCCTCGATGGATTCCTCGCGCTCCTTCTTGGCGAGCTTGGTGTAGCCCCAGTCGTCGAGCAGGCGGTAGTGCAGCCAATACTGATTGACGGCGGTGAGTTCGCTGGTCAGCGCCTTGTTGAGGTACTCGATGACCGTTGGATTGCCCTTCATTTCGCGTGTCTCCTCTCAACCGTGATGTTCATCATGACGTGTTCCGCGAGGCCCGGCTAGTCGCGGGCCTCAACTCTCTTCATTCGCCGACCGGTGCGGAAGAGACGCGGCCGAACTCGGTCCTTCCTCGTCGTAGCCGACCATGAGCTTGGAAATGTGCGGCAGGCAGTTGCCGCAGGAGGGCCGCTTGCCGAGCGACCGGTAAATGAGACCGGGTGTCAGCACGACGAATGGATCCTTGGTGCGTAGCGCCGAGACCGCTTCGTGGATGTCCTTGGCCGAGATCATGGAGCAGGAGCAAACAATCATGCCTCTCTCTAAGACAGCACGGACGGCTTGTCTTCACGTCCGGCACCGAGACCGGCTTCCAGGATGCTGCCGGCGGCTCAGGGAAGCCGCTAACTCAGTTTAGGATAGTTCTAAAGTAGATAGCTCGGGCCGGCAAGTGGAGGGCGGCAGAAAGGCGCAGGGCGAACCGTGTACGGACGTTTTCGCCTCTTCCGCCTTGGCGCGCCCCGCGGGCCGGCTTCTTTTCAAGCGCGGCGCGGGTCGCGGCCTTAGGACCTCATAAACCACGGAATTTAGCCGAGTTTTAAGTCGCGTCTGCCATGCTCCGCGCCAACAACAAGAACTGAAAAGATCAATTCGTGGGGGCGTATCATGCAAGTAGGTGACTTTCAGGCGGACGATCTGTTCGCGCAGATTCAGGGTCTCGTTGCGGCTCTAGCGGTGGAGCGTCACGAGCGCGAGGCCGCGGAAGCGGCCGATGCCGCCAAATCCGATCTTCTCACAATCGTCGGCCGCGAGCTTCAGCGCGCCGATGCAGGCGGTCGTTGCCATGGCCGAGCTCCTGCTCGACAGCGAGCTCGATGCCGCACAGCGTCGCAACACCGAGACGCTGGTGCAGTCGGCGCGAAGCCTGCACGCTTCGCTCACCGAGGTCGTCGATTTCGCCGCGCTCGAATCTGGCGAGGCCGAGCTCGCGACCGAACGCTTCGATCTGCATGCGCTGGTGAAGAGCGCGGCTTCAGCGCTTCAGGCGCGGGCGAGCGCGAAGGGGCTGACGACCGGAGTCGATATGGCCGCCAACTGCCCCCGCTTCATCATTGGCGACGAGGCGCGGGTGCGTCAGGTGCTCATGGGCCTGATCGAAGCTTCGCTGCAATCGACGTTCGAAGGCTCCATCAGGCTGTTTGCCAGCGTCAACGACGCGGAGACGCCGTTCACGGTCCGCTTCGACGTCACGGATACGGGCGCGGGCTTGGGCGAGGACGAGCGGACAAACCTGTTCCGGCCGATGGCCGAGACCTCGCGCGCCGGCGGTGGGCTCGGCCTGCCGATCGCGCGGCGGCTCGCCGAGGCGATGGGCGGCGATGCCGGCTGCGACAGTGCGGTCGGTCAGGGCAGTCTCTATTGGTTCACCTTCCGGGCGGTTGCCGCGGAGGCGGAGAACGCGCCGCTTGGCGAGCAGGGCAAACCTGCGGTCTCGACGGGCAAGCTGTCTGGCCACGTGCTCGTGGTCGAGGACAACACGGTCAACAGCATGCTGATCGGGACTTATCTCGGAGAGTTCGGCCTGACTTACGAGGTGGTCGGGAACGGCGCCGCGGCGCTCATGTGCCTCGCGGCACGGCCCTACGATCTCGTCCTCATGGACACGGTGCTGCCGGACTATGACGGCCTCAAGGTCGCCAAGCAGATCCGGTCGATGCATGTGTCGTCGTCGGAGGTGCCGATCGTGGGAATTGCCGCGCGTGGCGCCGAAAAGGACGACCTTGCCTATGTCCTCGCCGGCATCAATGGGCGCGTGACGAAGCCGATCCAGGGCCGCGCGCTCCATGCGGCGCTGGTGCCGTTCCTGGCGGCGCAGGACGAGCCTGTGCCGGTCGCCGAGGCGAGCTAAAGCGCGTCAGGCGTTGTCCATCAGCACGCCGGCGAGCAAGATCAGATAGGCGATCAGCAAGAGGCCGAGGCCGTAGCCGGTGAAGATCGGCAGCGGCACGATCATGCCGATTACGACAAGAGCGGCGAGGATCACGGAGACGAGGAACGTTTCCCGGCGCGGTGTGCTCAGATTGAAGTTCATGGTGCTCCCCCTTGGCCAGACGCCCGAAAGAGATTCGGCGTTGGCGGGAGTCTAGCGGCAAAGCCTGGCCGCTGTCAGCTATTGCCCAGGGCAGTCGACCGCATCGCCCGTGCGGGCCATGGGCTTGCCGTTGATGAAGACGCCCGAGGAGCCGGTGACGATCCCGCCGCCGCAGCCTGCCGCGCCGCCTTGGATGGCGGCAGGCCTGCCGTTGATGAATACGTCGGGCGAGCCCTCCACGACGGCGCCGCCGCAGCCGGCGCTGTCCCCCGCACGCGCTGCTGCCTTCCCATCGACCGTGACATCGTTGCTGCCGGAGGCAATGGTCGTGTCGGGGCAGGGGGCTTTGGTGCTCCCTTCCTCGGCGACGGCGTCGCTTGCGCCTGCGCCGAGCGTGACGCTCATGACGAGGAGCGCGCGGCAGGCCCTTCTCACAGAGGCACCTTCTCCTTGGCGCGCAGCGGCGGCACGGGAACGTCGGCCTCGGCCAGAACCTCGACTTTCTGGTCCACGAGATTGACGATGCCGGTCATGATCTCGTTGAGCTGGAAGTCCTTGGGCGTGTAGACGGCCGCGGCGCCGCACTGCTTCAGGATGTTGACGTCCTCGGCCGGGATGATGCCGCCGACCACGACCGGCACGTCGCCCAGGCCCGCCTCGCGGAGCTTCTGCACCACGTCGCGTACGAGCGACACGTGCGAGCCGGAGAGGATCGAGAGCCCGACCACGTGGGCCTTGGCCTCTTTCGCCTGCTCGACGATCTGGGATGGCGTGAGCCGGATGCCGTCATAAATGACATCCATGCCGACATCGTTGGCGCGCACGGCGATCTGCTCGGCGCCGTTTGAGTGACCGTCGAGGCCGGGCTTGCCGACGACGAAGGTGAGGGTGCGGCCGAGCTTGCCGGAGACTTGGGCGACGAGCTCCTTCACCTCCCTGAGCCGTTCCTCGTCGATCGCGTGCTTGGCGCCGATGCCGGTGGGTGCGCGGTACTCACCGAACACCTCACGCAGGATCCCGCCCCATTCGCCGGTGGTGACACCGGCTTTGGCGGCGGCGATCGACGGGGGCATGATGTTGCGGCCTTCGCTTGCGGCGTCCTTCAGGTCGCGCAGGGTTTGGCGCACGACGGCCTCGTCGCGCTGCTGACGCCATGATTGCAGCGCCGCGATCTGTTCGATCTCGACCGTCTCCGGCACGGTGAGGATGCCTTCCGCGCCGGAATCGAGCGGCGACGGCTCGGTCTCGGTGTAACGGTTGACGCCGACGAGCACCTGATCGCCGCGCTCGATGGCCGCGACGCGTGCGGCGTTGGACGCGATCAGCGCCTCCTTCATGTAGTCGATAGCGGCTACGGCGCCGCCCATTTCGTCGAGCTTGGCGAGCTCGGCCCGAGCCTGCTCCTTCAATTCCTCGACCTTGCGGTCGATCACCTCGGAGCCGTCGAAGATGTCGGCGTATTCGAGAAGGTCGGTCTCGTAGGCGACGATTTGCTGGAGCCGGAGCGACCACTGCTGGTCCCATGGCCGCGGCAGGCCGAGCGCCTCGTTCCAGGCGGGAAGCTGGACCGCGCGGGCGCGGGCGTTCTTCGACAGCACCACGGCGAGCATCGACAGCAGGATGCGGTAGACGTTGTTCTCGGGCTGCTGCTCGGTGAGACCGAGCGAGTTGACCTGCACGCCATAGCGGAAGCGGCGAAGCTTCGGATCCTCGACCCCATAGCGGTCGCGCGCGATCTCATCCCAGAGGTCGACGAAGGCGCGCATCTTGCTCACCTCGGTGATGAAGCGCACGCCGGCATTGACGAAGAAGCTGATGCTACCGACGACGCGGGAGAAGTCCTCCTCCGCGACCTCGCCCGAGTTCTTCACCTCGTCGAGGACGGCGACCGCCGTGGCCAGCGCGAAGGCGAGCTCCTGCGCTGGCGTCGCGCCTGCTTCCTGCAAATGGTAGGAGCAGACATTCGTCGGATTCCACTTCGGCATCTCGCGGTTGGTGAAGACGATGACGTCCTTGATGAGACGCAAGCTCGGCGCGGGCGGGAACACGTAGGTGCCGCGCGACAGATACTCTTTGAGGATGTCGTTCTGCACCGTGCCGGTGAGCTTCGTGCGATCGGCGCCTTGCTCGTCGGCGAGCGACACATAGAGCGCCAGCAGCCACGCGGCGGTGGCGTTGATGGTCATCGAGGTGTTCATCTCCGCGAGCGGGATGCCCTCGAGCAGGTGGCGCATGTCGCCGAGATGGGAGACCGGCACGCCGACCTTGCCGACCTCGCCGCGGGCGAGCGCCTCGTCGGAGTCGTAGCCGGTCTGGGTCGGCAGATCGAAGGCGATCGAGAGGCCGGTCTGCCCCTTGGAAAGGTTCTTCCGGTAAAGCTCGTTCGAGGCCTTGGCCGTCGAGTGCCCCGCATAGGTGCGGAACATCCAAGGCTTATCGCGTGGGGTCTTGCCGTCTGCCATTCGCTGTCTCCGGGCGCGCAATTTAGCGCAAGCCTGGCCCTATCGAAGCACGTGGGGGCGCCTCGGCGCAACTTCGCGGAGGCGCGCTTTCTCCCGTATTCCATGGACCGGAAAGGATATCAAATCCCTTCCATGGGGATGCCGAACACCACGACGGCGAGGGCCAGGGCGGCGAGCGCCAGAAAGACGGCGGTGTAGAGCGCGCGGTAAGGCAGGCCAGGGGTCTTCAGGGCGACGCCGGCGGCGACCACGCATTGCATCAGGTAGAACAGGGCAAAGGCCCGCGACGCGAGCGTGATCACGCCGAAAATGTCGAGCGACCAGGTCAGCCCGATGCCGATCAGGGCGATGACCGGATAAGCGTGCCGGTGGTCGATCCTCTGGCCGCTGACCTGCTCGATGAGACCGCCTGCACCGATGGCGTCGGCGATGGCGGCGGAGAGTTGGGCGAACACGGCGCCGATCACGATCAGATAGGCGAGGCTCGATGCGGCAGGCTTGAGCACGGCAATGATGCCGGTCGCGTCGCCGTTGAGGGCGTTGGGATCCTCGACTGCCGCCGTCGCCAAAAGAAAGAAGACGATGTAGATAGCCCCGGACAGCCATTGCGCATAGCGCATGGTGCGCACGCGCAGCTCGGGCGGATAGGCGCCGGCGAGAAAGCGCGACGTCTCGAAGCCCTGGACGACCACGAGCAGGCCGAACACAACCCTCAGCGCGTGCCAGTCGAATGGCTTGGTGTGTTCCACGACATGCCAGGTGCCGTGCAGGCTCAAGTCGATGTTGAACCAGGCGAGCGCGGCAATGGCCGCGGCGATGATGGCAAGCTTCAGCCCGACGGCGTATTCCTCGATGCTTTCCAGACCGTGCAGGTCGCGCAGCCAACCTTGCGCGCCGATGCCGATGAGAATGGCGGTGGTGATGCCCTTGGCCGCCAGCGGATGCGGGACGCCGAGACCCTTGAGCAGGAAGGCCGAGAGCAGCGTGAGGTAGTAGGTGACCGAGATGAAGTAGGCGAGCGCCAGTGCGAGATGGGACGCGCTTTCGAGAAAGCCGAGCCAACCGCGTCCGTCTTTGGCGAAGAGAGACTCGCCATGAATGAAGAGCGGCTCGCCGTGAAGAATATTGAAGCGGATGGCGCCGCCCAGCAGATAGGCGAACACCACGAGCCCGGTCATGGCGAACACGGCATAGGAGCCGAGGTCGTGGGTGAGCAGCGGAAACGAGACGAGGAAGCCCGAGCCGATGATCGAGGCGAGCGGCGTCACGGTCGCGCGCCACACCGGCGAGGAGGTGAGCCGCGGCGTCAAGAGAAGCGCTGCCGTGGCGGCAAGCGTTACAAAAACGATGAGATTGCCGGTCAGTTCTGCACCACCGATTCGAGGCTTGTGAAAGGTCCCGGGCCCGGTTTAGGCCAATCCGCCGTGGGATCAAATGCGTTTGGGGGGCGGCGCCGTGCCGCGCCTCTTTTGCGGGGTGCGCGAATTGACCCCTGGGCAGAGCCGTTTGTTTTTGCTAACCCTCCAACCCCATTGAAGGGGACTTTCCCGAAAATAGGGCAAATCTGACGGAGCCCTGGCTTTTTTGGGGCAGCCTCGTGTTAAGTCTGCGGCCTGCAAACATGTTGCAGTCGCGAGATGGATCGAAGACAATTGCCGCAGTGCAAAAAGAGACCGAAAAAGAGGACTGGGGGGACAACCGGATGAATGAAATGTCTTTAACTGCAGTTTCTCCAGAAACGGCCGCGCCGGCAGGCGAGATCAAGGATCTCTACGAGATCGGCGAGATTCCTCCGCTCGGTCACGTGCCGAAGAACATGTATGCCTGGGTGATCCGCAAGGAGCGCCACGGCCCCCCCGACCAGGCCATGCAGGTCGAGGTGGTGCCGACGTGGGAACTCGACTCCCATGACGTGCTCGTTCTCGTGATGGCCGCGGGCGTCAACTATAACGGCGTGTGGGCGTCGCTCGGCGAGCCGATCTCGACGCTCGACGTGCACAAGAATCCCTATCACATCGCCGGCTCCGACGCGTCCGGCATCGTCTGGGCGGTTGGCGCCAAGGTCAAACGCTGGAAGGTCGGCGACGAGGTCGTCATCCACTGTAACCAGGACGACGGCGACGACGAGGAATGTAACGGCGGCGACCCGATGTTCTCGCCGTCGCAGCGCATCTGGGGCTACGAGACGCCGGACGGCTCGTTCGCCCAGTTCTGCCGTGTGCAGGACCGTCAGCTGCTGCCGCGGCCGCAGCATCTCACCTGGGAGGAGGCGGCCTGCTATACGCTGACGCTCGCCACGTCCTACCGCATGCTGTTCGGCCATCGTCCGCACACGCTGAAGCCCGGCCATAACGTCCTGGTGTGGGGCGCCTCCGGCGGGCTCGGCTCCATGGCGGTGCAGCTCTGCGCCACGGCCGGCGCCAATGCCATCGGCGTCGTGTCAGAGGACGATAAGCGCGACTATGTCATGTCGCTGGGCGCCAAGGGCGTCATCAACCGCAAGGACTTCAACTGCTGGGGCCAGATGCCCAAGGTCGGCACGCCGGAATACGACGCCTGGAACAAAGAGGTGCGCAAGTTCGGCAAGGCGATCTGGGATGTCACCGGCAAGGGCGTGAACGTCGACTGCATATTCGAGCATCCGGGCGAGGCGACGTTCCCGGTGTCCTGCTTCGTGGTGAAGCGCGGCGGCATGGTCGTGTTCTGCGCCGGCACCACCGGCTACAACCTCACCATGGACGCCCGCTATGTCTGGATGCATCAGAAACGCATCCAGGGCTCCCACTTCGCGCACTTGGCGCAAGCGAGCCAGGCCAACAAGCTCGTCATCGAGCGGCATGTCGATCCGTGCATGTCCGAGGTGTTCCCTTGGGAGCAGATCCCCAAGGCGCATATGCGCATGTGGAAGAACGAGCATCGGCCCGGCAACATGTCCGTGCTGGTGAGCGCGCCGGTCACGGGACTTCGGACCTTCGAGGACGTGCTCGAGGCCAGCCAGGAGATGCACGGCAAGTCCTAAGGGGCCAAGCCGCGTTCAAATTCGGCCGCTTCGCGGCCTAAAGACGCCCCGGGCCGAAACCGTCCCGGGGCGTTTTTTCTGCTATCCCGTTCACGCAATTCAAGGTTTGACTCTCGTCCCCGGTCGGGGTTCGTTGTGCCCGAAATCTGACCGAGATCATCCCGAGGAGCCTGACGTTGACCGCCGCCGAGACCCTGACCGACCGCGCGGGGCTGACCCCCGCCGAGCTGATCCCGCTGCTTGAGGCCGCCGCCGAGGCGGCGGGGACCTTGAATGCCCAGGCGACCGAGGCCGTGAAGGCCAAGCTGGCCCCTGGCGGCAAGGTCGACAACGCGGCGCTCGAGCGCGAGGAGCATGTGGCGCACGGGCTCGCCTGGATCTCCACCTATGCGGAGGGCATCCGCCAGCTCGCCGACTACGCCAAGCGCATCGAGGGCGAGGGGCGGTTCGGCGAGATGGAGTCGCTGCTCAGCCAGATCGTGGCCGGCGAGTATCTCGCGCAGCTCGCGGGCGGGGTCACCATGAGCCAGGGCGAGGTTGCCCGTTTGCACGAGCTTGGAGTGCCGGACACTGCTCGGGAGACATTCCTCACCGACGACGTCACCGCGTTGATTCAGGGGGTCACCCCTCAGATGCGCGCCCGCGTCGTGACGCTGATCCAAGACGCGCAAGGCGCTGCTGCGGCGAACTACGGCGATCCCGGCCTCGAGGAGACCTACGAAGAGATTCGCAACGAGATGCGCCGCTTCTCGGAAGCGGAGGTCGTGCCGCATGCGCAGGACTGGCATCTCAAGGACGAGTATATTCCCATCGAGCTGATCAATCACATGGCCGAGCTCGGCGTGTTCTCGCTGACGCTGCCTGAGGAGTATGGCGGCCTCGGTCTTGGCAAGGAGGCCATGTGCGTCGTCTCCGAGGAGCTGTCCCGCGGCTATATCGGCGTGGGCAGTCTCGGCACGCGGTCGGAGATCGCCGAGGAGCTGATCCTCAACGGCGGCACGGACGCGCAGAAAGAAGAGTGGTTGCCCAAGATATCGTCCGGCGAGATCCTGCCGACGGCGGTGTTCACCGAGCCGAACACCGGCTCCGACCTCGCCTCGCTGACGACGCGTGCGGTGAAGGACGGCGACGTCTATCGCATCACGGGGCAGAAGACGTGGATTACGCACGCGGCGCGCGCCGACCTGATGACGGTGCTTGCGCGCACCGACCCGAGCGAAAAGGGCTATCGCGGGCTCTCGATGTTCCTCGCGCCGAAGCCGCGCGGCACCGACGACAATCCGTTTCCGGCGGACGGCATGTCCGGCGGCGAGATCGAGGTGCTCGGCTATCGCGGCATGAAGGAATTCGACATTTCCTTCGACGGGTTCGAAGTGCCGGCCGCCAACCTCCTGGGCGGCGTCGAGGGCCAAGGCTTCAAGCAGCTGATGCAGACCTTCGAGGCGGCGCGCATCCAGACCGCCGCGCGGGCCATCGGCGTGGCGCAATCGGCGCTCGACCTCGGGCTTCGCTACGGCATGGAGCGCAATCAATTCGGCAAGCCGATCATCAACTTCCCGCGCGTGTCCGATAAGCTCGCCATGATGGCGGCGGAGATCCTGCTCGCCCGCCAGCTCACTTATTTTGCAGCGCGGGAGAAAGACGCCGGGCGCCGCTGCGATCTCGAAGCGGGCATGGCCAAGCTGCTCGCGGCGCGCGTGGCCTGGGCCGCGGCCGACAATGCGCTGCAAATCCACGGTGGCAATGGCTTCGCCTTGGAATATCCTATCAGCCGGGTGCTTTGCGACGCGCGCATCCTGTCGATCTTCGAAGGCGCCGCAGAGATCCAGGCCCATGTCATCGCCAGACGTCTGCTCGAGGGATGATTGGAATAAGCGGTAATTCGCAGGTGGAGGAAACCCATGCGTGTGTTCAAGCTCGTTTTTGCGTCAGTCGCTGCGCTCATTATCTTTAGCGGCTCGGCCTACGCCATTGAGGTCAACAAGAAGATCGCTGCTCCCGGCGACCCGGAAGACATTTGGGACATGATTTCGGACTTTTGCTCGATCCAGGACTGGCATCCCGCCGTCGAGCAGTGCGACGAGAGCGAAGAGGGTGGGGATACGTTCCGGACGCTCACCCTGAAGGGTGGCGGCAAGATCAAGGAGAAGCTCGTCGATCATGACGACGAGAGCTACACCTACCAGATCGTCGAAAGCCCGCTGCCGGTGAAGAATTACCAGGCCAAGATTTGGGTCGAAGAGGACTCGCGGCAGCCTGACCGCACCGACATCCATTGGGATGCGACGTTCGATGCGAATGGTGCAAGCGATGAGGACGCCGCCAAGACGATCGGCGACATCTTCACCGCCGGCCTGAAAAACATCAAGCACATGACCATGCAGTCCGAAGACGACCAAGAGGACAAGGACTAGGAACGGAGAATGGAGGGTGCGAAGGAGGGAATGCCGGTCTCGCGTGAGCCCATGCGGCCCTTCCTCGCGCTTCTCATCGCGCTCGGTGTTTGTTTCGCCGCGTCGGCTATCGGCGGCGCGATAACGCGCCCCAATCTCGATTGGTACGGCACGCTCGTGAAGCCGAGCTTCGCGCCGCCCAACGCCGCCTTCCCCATCGTGTGGAGCATTCTCTACGCGATGATGGCGGTCGCAGCCTGGCTCGTGTGGCGCAGCCCTGGCAAAGAGCAGGACAAGAAAGTCGCGCTCATCTGGTTCGGCGTCCAGCTCGTCATCGGCGTGCTGTGGTCCGTCGCCTTTTTTGGGCTGCATAGCCCGCCCATCGGCTTCGGTGTGATCCTGGCGTTGATCGTCGCCATCGTCATCACCATTGTGGTGTTCGCCAAGGTAAGCCGACCTGCGGCATTGCTTCTTATTCCCTACGTGTTGTGGGTCGCGTTTGCCACCGGCCTCAACTTCGTCCTCTGGGTGCTGAACAGCGGCTTCGACTTCACGCAAGCGCAGTAGCGCGGGGTTCGTGGAACACATGACCCAACGCTCGGTCCTCATCACCGGATGCTCCTCCGGCATCGGGCTCGCGTCGGCGCGGGTGATGAAAGATCGCGGCTGGCGGGTCTTCGCCACGGCGCGGAAGCCTGAAGACCTCGCCCGGCTGAAGCGGGAAGACGGGCTCGAGAGCCTTTACCTCGACTATGCGGAGCCGGAGTTGATCGCCGCGGCGGCCGGCCAGGTCCTCGAGGCGACGGGTGGCGCGCTCGCCGCGCTCTTCAACAACGGCGCCTACGGCCAGCCGGGCGCGGTGGAAGACCTGAGGCCTGAGGTGTTGCGAGATCAGTTCGAGGCCAACGTGATCGGCTGGCTCGATCTCACGCGCCGGATCATCCCGGCGATGCGGGCGCGCCAGGCGGGCCGCATCGTGTTCTGCTCCTCGGTGCTTGGGCTGATCGGGGCGCCTTATCGCGGCGCCTATTGTGCCTCCAAATTCGCGGTCGAGGCGCTTGCCGACGCGCTCCGCATGGAGCTTGCCGGCACCGGCATCCACATATCGTTGATCGAGCCGGGGCCTATCGCCACGCGGTTCATCGAGCATGCGCTCGAGGCCTACCGGCGCAATATCGACATGGAGGGGTCGCCCCACCGGGAGGTCTATCGGGCGCGCCTTGCCCAGATGGAGGCGGGGGGCCAGAAGACGTTCAAGCTTCCGCCGGAGACGGTCGCCGCCAAGCTCGTTCACGCGCTCGAGGCCAAGCGCCCGAAAGCCCGCTATTACGTGACTTTTCCGACCTATGCCGTGGCGATCCTGCGGCGCTTGCTGCCGACGCGCGCGCTCGACGCGGTGGCGGCAAAGAACTAAAGTCCCCGCTTCGGCGTTGAATTTCAACGCCCAAGACCCGGGAGGGCCAATTGGAAGACATTCTACGCATGATCATCCCCTTCGCGCTCGCGGCGGTGGGTATCGTGCTGATGTTCGGACTGTGGAATATGATGCGGGGCGGAGATCCTAATCTAAGCCAGAAACTGATGCGCGCGCGCGTCCTCCTCCAGTTCATCGCGCTCGTCATCGTCATGACGGTGATCTATCTCGCGGGCCACAGGCCCTGAACGTCCGACTTGACCGGGCTTAGGGCCCGGCTACGCTAAGCTTTCAATAAGCGGTGGGATTCCGCGGGCCCTGGCAAGCAGGGACGGGTGGCCATGGTTGTCCTCAGCAAGATCTACACACGCACCGGCGATGACGGCACGACGGCGCTCGGGTCGGGCAAGCGCGTGGCGAAATACGATCTCAGGGTCGAGGCCTACGGCACGCTGGATGAGACGAATGCGGTCATTGGGCTCGCCCGCCTGCACACAAGCGAAACCGACTCCGAGCTCGACGCCATGCTGGCGCGCATCCAGAACGATCTGTTCGATCTCGGCGCCGATCTGTGCTTTCCCGACGAGACCAAGGACGCGCGCGGACGCTTGCAAGTGAGCGACGCGCAGGTTGCTCGCCTCGAAGAGGAGATCGACCTCCTGAACCGCTCGCTTCAGCCCTTGCGCTCCTTCGTGCTGCCCGGTGGTACGCCGGCCGCCGCCTTCCTGCATCTTGCCCGCACCGTGTCGCGCCGGGCCGAACGGCTGATGGTGGCGCTCGCCTCGCGTCCGGACGAGCCGGTGAGCGAGCCGGGGTTGCGCTACGTCAACCGGCTGTCGGACTTCCTGTTCGTCGCGTCGCGCTATGCCAACGGCAAAGGCGCGTCCGACGTGCTGTGGGTGCCGGGCAAGAACCGCTGAGAAGGATCGGCGGTGCCTCTGTGTTCGTCCCCCTCCACGACACCAACCCCCTCAAGAATATCCGCTTCCAATATGTGACCGTGGGGCTGATCGCCCTCAACGTCGCCGTCTACGTCATCTTTCAGACGGGCTGGTTCGTCCCCCTCGCCGACGAGGACGTGACGGCGTTCGCCGTGATTCCGGCACGGCTGATGGCAGCCTCGGCGGGCGGGGCGGCGTTCTTTGCCAACGGCGCGGTCTTCGTGCCGGAGCGCCTGACGCTCGTCACCTACATGTTCCTGCACGGGGGCTGGATCCACCTCACCGGCAACATGCTGTTCCTGTGGGTGTTCGGCGACAATATCGAGGACGCCATGGGGCATGTCCGCTTCATCATGTTCTATCTGATGTGCGGGATCTTCGCGGGCCTACTGCATTCCTACATGCTGCCCCACTCGCAGCTGCCGCTGATCGGCGCGTCCGGGGCCGTGGCCGGGGTCATCGCCGCTTACCTTATCCTCCACCCCAAGGTTAAGGTTTGGGTGCTGGCGCTGTGGCGTATCCCCATCAAAATCACCGCCGCCTGGGCCCTCGGGATCTGGATTTTGGCCCAGTTTGGCAACCTCCTGTTCGAGAGCGAGGAGGCGGTCGCCTGGTGGGCCCATGTCGGCGGTTTGGCGGCCGGCGCGGTGCTGATCCTGTTCATGCGGCGGCGCGGTGTAGTGCTGTTCGACCGCACCAGGGGGGGTGCCTGAGGGCCGTCTGGAAAACCCCAGGAACCATTGACTTCGGCCATTTCGGGCAGTACGGTCGCCGCCATTTCGCAGTTGCGAGATGCTGGCTTTGGGGGGCTAGTCAAACCGTGCGGGGAACACAAAGAGCCGCATGAAAATTCTCGTACCCGTCAAACGGGTCATCGATTCAAACGTCAAGGTCCGCGTCAAATCCGATGGCAGCGGGGTCGACCTTGCCAACGTGAAGATGTCGATGAATCCATTCGACGAAATCGCTGTCGAAGAGGCCGTCCGCATCAAGGAGCGCGGCGAGGCGGGCGAGGTTGTCGCCGTGTCCATCGGCAGCGCCAAATCGCAAGACACGCTCCGCACGGCGCTCGCCATGGGTGCCGACCGTGCCATCCTGGTGAAGACCGACGAAGCCGTCGAGCCGCTCGGCGTGGCCAAGGTGTTGAAGGCGGTGGTCGAGAAGGAGACGCCCGATCTCGTGATCATGGGCAAGCAGGCGATCGACGACGACTGCAATCAAACCGGACAGATGCTTGCCGGCCTCCTCGGCGCGCCGCAAGGCACGTTCGCCTCGAAGATCGAGCTCAACGGCGACAAGGTCAAAGTGACCCGCGAGGTCGATGGCGGGCTCGAGACGGTCGAGCTTTCCAAGCCCGCAGTGGTCACCACCGACCTTCGCCTCAACGAGCCGCGCTATGCCTCGCTCCCCAACATCATGAAGGCGAAGAAGAAGCCGATCGAGGAGACGAGTCCTGAGACGCTCGGTGTCGACATCACGCCGCGGCTCAAGGTGATCTCCGTTGTCGAACCGAAGGCCCGCGAGGCCGGCGTCAAGGTCGACGACGTGGCGACGCTCGTGGACAAGCTCAAGAACGAAGCGGGGGTGCTCTGATGGCGGCGCTGCTTCTCGCCGAGCATGACAATCAGACGCTGGCGCCGGCGACGGCCAAGGCGCTGACCGCCGCGCGCGCGTTCGGCGGCGACGTCGATATCCTCGTCGCGGGCGAGGGCTGCAAAGGCGTCGCCGAGGAAGCGGCCAAGCTTGAAGGCGTGCGCAAAGTGCTGCTCGCCGATGCGCCGCAGCTCGCGCATCGCCTGGCGGAAGACACCGCAGCCGCCATCGTTCCGCTGATGGCCAATTACAATGTCCTGCTCGCGCCGGCGACGACCACGGGCAAGAACGTGCTGCCGCGTGTGGCGGCGCTGCTCGATGTGGGGCAGATCTCCGACATCATCGAGGTGAAGTCGCCCGACACGTTCGTGCGCCCGATCTATGCAGGCAATGCGCTCGAGACGGTGCAGACCTCGGACAAGACCGTCGTCGCCACGGTGCGCACCACGGCCTTTGCCAGCGCTGGCGAAGGCGGTTCGGCCGAGATCGAGACAGTCGCGCCGGCAGATGGCGTCGGCCTGTCGAGCTTCGTCGGCGCCGATATCACCGAGAGCGAGCGGCCCGAGCTGACCGCGGCGCGGATCATCATTTCGGGCGGCCGCGGCATGGCCTCGGGCGAGAATTTCAAGACGCTGATCGAGCCCGTCGCCGACCGGCTCGGAGCCGCGATCGGCGCCTCCCGCGCCGCCGTCGACTCCGGCTACATGCCGAACGACTACCAGGTCGGGCAGACCGGCAAGGTCGTGGCACCGGAACTCTATGTCGCCGTCGGCATCTCGGGCGCCATTCAGCATCTCGCAGGTATGAAAGACTCCAAGGTAATCGTTGCCATCAACAAGGACGCCGAAGCGCCGATCTTCCAGGTTGCCGATTACGGGCTGGTCGGTGACCTGTTCACCGTGTTGCCTGAGCTCGACGCCGAATTGAAGAAGGCGGGCTACGGAGAGTAAGCCAGTTCATGAGGACCGATGATGGACGACATAGTACAAGGCTCGGATCTCCGTGCGGATCCAGCATCGAAGCAGGAGCTTGAGGTGGAACCAATTCGCAAAGTCGGGATTGTCGGCGGCGGTCAGATGGGTAGCGGTATTGCCCATGTCGTGGCGCTCGGCGGTTATGACGTGGCGATCAACGACCTCGCCAAGGAACGGTTCGACACGGCGTTTTCGAACATCGAGAAGAACATGGCGCGCCAGGTCTCGTCCGGCAAAATCACCGAGGAGGATCGCGATAAGGCGCTCGCCCGCATCAGCTTCGCCGAGACGTTTCAGGATTTCGCCGACGCCGACCTCATCGTGGAGGCCGCCACGGAAGACGAGACGGTGAAGCGCAAGATCTTCGTCGCAGTGTGTCCGTTCCTCAAGCCAGACGCCATTCTCGCCACCAACACTTCATCGATCTCCATCACCCGGCTCGCTGCCACCACCGACCGGCCCGAGCGCTTCATCGGCATGCATTTCATGAATCCGGTGCCGGTGATGGAGCTGGTGGAGATGATCCGCGGCATCGCCACCGACGACGTCACGTTCACCCGGGCCAGGGAGTTCGTCGAGACGCTGCACAAGACCACGGCCGTGTCGGAAGACTTCCCGGCCTTCATGGTCAACCGCATCCTTCTGCCGATGATCAACGAGGCGGTCTATACCCTCTACGAGGGCGTGGGTTCGGTCGACGCCATCGACACCGCCATGCGGCTCGGCGCGCACCATCCCATGGGACCGTTGCAGCTCGCCGACTTCATCGGGCTCGATACCTGCCTGTCGATCATGCAGGTGCTGTACGAAGGGCTTGCCGATTCCAAGTACCGGCCTTGCCCGCTTCTCGTGAAATATGTCGAGGCCGGGTGGCTCGGACGGAAGACCAAGCGCGGCTTCTACGATTATCGCGGCGAAACGCCGATGCCGACGCGCTAGCGGGCGCCGATCCTTCTCATCTCCATTGTCATCCAGGTTGCTCTGGCGAGCGTCCGGCGCGCAGCCGAACGGCGGACGCTTGCTTGAAGGCGTCATGGATCGCCGTTAAGCTCCGCTTTGGAGCGATCGATTTCCTCGCATGGCAGTTGGTGGGCTGCCATCACGTTTATGGAGATGAGCGATGAAGTTCCATGCGCGTTTCATGGCCGTTGCAGTTGCGCTCGGTGTTGCATTTGCGGTGAGTCCGGCGGCCGCTGAGTGCAATCCCGACAATGCTTTGTTCGAAGACGATTTCGAGTTTATGGACGTCTCGTGGGGCGAGCCGGACGATAGCCTCTACGTCGAAGACGAGGCATTGCTCGTCAAGGGATCGCGCCAGCAGGTCAATTTCTCCACGCAGAGCGATGGCGCGACGCATGTCTGCGTGGACGCGACCGTCGTCGATGCCTCCAATCCCGCCAACAGCCCCATGGGCCTCATCTTCTGGTGGCAGGACTGGGACAATTACTACTATGTGTGGTTCTGGCCGGACGGTGGGCTCGAGGTGCGGCGCATCTTCAAAGGCAAGCCCTCGACCGTGTTCACCACGGAGACGCTGGCGCTGAAGAAAGGCGTCGGCGCCACGAACCAGATTGAACTCGACCTTCAACCGCGCGACGCCACGCTCATCGTCAACGGCACTGAGGTGCAGCGGTTCAGGGGCATCCAGCCCAAGGATGGGGGCGTGATCGGCATCTCGGCCACATCGCCGGAGGATGCGCCAGCGACGTTCAGTTTCGACAACTTCATCGTCACCCAGCCTGCCGCCGAATAGGCCGCGAGGCCTGGCGCGATCAGGATTTTCAGGCCGCTGCCGATATCGGCAGCGGCCTCAAAGCTTTAGAGCTCTTGCTGGTCGAGGTCCTGGTCCGGAGAGGCTTCCGGCGTCCTCTCCGGATCCCATCTGCGCTGGAGCGCAAGCGGCGCTTGCGCCGCTTTATTGGCCTCCGGGGGCAGCGACCGGCTCGTTGCCTGCTTGTCGCGTTCGCTAGGCGCTGCTTGCGCCGTCTGGGCAGAGGACGAACGGGCCAGGACCAACGCCGCGCTCTGTCCGCCCGCGGGCTTGGCGGCCTGCATCCCAATGCCGGCCGAGCGCGACAGGGACTTGTGGAAGGCTTGGCCGGAGGTGGGTTGTGTGGCTTGGGCAAGCGGGACGCCGGCGGCGCGCGCGAGGCTCAACCCTTCGCTTTGACCGCCAGTCTTGGCGGCTTGCGCCGTTTGCGTGGCCGCCGAGCGCGACAAGGCCCTCTGAGACGCCTGTTCTGCCGTGGGCTGTGCGGTTTGGGCAGGCTGGGCGCCGGCTGAGCGCGTCGCGCTTACGTCCGTGGCGGCGCTTGGGATCGCCGCTTGCGCCGCCTGCTTCGGCATCGACCGCGCCCGGTTCGCGCCCGCAGCCGGCTCCGCAGGAAGCGTGGCGCTTTGCGATTTCGGCATATCGGCCGACCGCGTCGGGCTCACGTCAGAAGGCTGGCCACCTTCGGGCTTGGCGCTTCGAGCGGCTTCAGTTGCAGCCGAGCGCGTCAGGCCGAGACCTGCGCTGCCGCCTGCCGTCGGCATATTGCGGTGCCGCTCGATCTTGGTCGTGCGCATGAGGCTTGCTTGCGGGCCTTGGGCCGATTGCGGCCTCGCCGCCTGAGCTGTTCGCGTCGGCGCCGACCGGGCACCCGCCGGCACGGTGCCGGTCTTGACCGCCTTTGCCATCATCTCGGTGTTCTTCGCCACGCGGTCGGCGTAGAGGCTGGCCAGCACGGCGATGACGGCAATTGCGATCACGCCGAGGATCGCGTAGGTGAGCTTTGCATCTTTCGTCGACATTCTTCTCTCCGAAGCTTGGATGATCGATGCTCCTAACCGAGATTAAACCCTCCGCTTGATGTCATTTGCAAGGCGTCTCCTTCGGCGATTCCTGGTCGTTTCCGGCCGTTTGCCGGTGAATGTCAGATGAACGCCGGCCTCAGATTGGGTTCAGCCGGACTTTGCGACAACAGCCCCCTGAGATGAGCGGGGGGATCGCTTCCGCTCTTGATGAGGAGCCAGCGCCTTAGAGGAAGGCGCACATGACAAGCTGGAGGCTAATCCGATGTTCAAGACCGCACTTATGACCGCAGCGACCTGTGCCACGCTTATGTTCGGCGCGCCGTTCGCCGAGACCCAGGCCGGCGAGACCGCGCTTACGGGCAGTGCTTTGCGCAGCGCCGTGAGCGGCAAGACCATTTTTCTCAAGATTTCCGGCTTCGAGCTGCCGATCCGCTATTCGTCCGGCGGCACCATGAAGGGCAGCATGGGCACGGTCGCCGCCGCCTTCGCCCGCGGCGACGGCGCTTCCGACACCGGCAAATGGTGGATCGCCGACGACCAGCTCTGCCAGAAATGGCGGACGTGGATGGAGGGCAACACCTATTGCTACAAGCTCAGCCAGAGCGGCAGCCAGGTGCGCTGGGTGCGCAATGACGGCCGCTCGGGCACTGCGCGCATCGGCGGCTAACGCGCCTCTTAACCTCTCCCCACCGCCGACCTGCAAAGAGCCGCTCCTCCTCGCGAGGGGCGGCTCTTGGCTTTTTGGCTTCGCGTGGCCGGTCAGGGGCTTCAGGACGTACGGCAACGCAATGCGGTCACCCCGCAAAATTCTACCAAGTTTGCGACTCTCCGCGGGCCGAGTATGATGATGCGCCCATTCTCATTGGCCAGAGCGCCGCGCCACGAGAAGGGCTCGCCTTTCAGGCCAACTTCGACTCAAAAGAACCGACGCAACCCAGATATGGCGTGCTAGTCAGTCGGCAATCAGGAAACGTACAAGGAGTTGTGTAACGTGTGCTTTCGTCTGACTCTGGCATCCGCCCTGGCCCTGATGGTGCTGCTCCCCAACGCCGCCCTCGCCAACCGAAAAGCCTGTCTGAACCTTGAACAGAGCTACGAGCAGATCCAGCGGGGCGCCAGCACCATCGAGATCAACAATGTGCTGTTCGCGGCCGCCGACAAGGGTTGCCAAGCGCTAGCGGTCCAACTCCTCGACAACGATGCCTCGCTTGCGGCGCGCGACCGGTTCGGGTCCCAGCCGCTGGCGCATGCTGCCGCGGCCGGCAAGCCTGAGATCGTCACGCTGTTCCTTGATCGTGGCGCGGCCATCGACGCGCAGAACATCGATGGCTCCACCGCCCTCTACAAGGCGGCAGAGGCGGGCCGGCTCGAGATCGTTCAACTGTTGGTCGAGCGGGGAGCGGATGTGAACCTCGCCGGGCGCAGCGGGATCAGTCCCCTTTCCGCGGCGGCCTATATGGGCAGTGAGCCCATCGTCACGTTCCTGATCGACAAGGGGGCCAACCTCAATGCGAGTGACAAGACGGAGAAGTCTCCGATCGTCTACGCCGCCGCCCGCGGCTTCCTGCCCGTAACGCGCCTCCTTCTGGACAAGGGCGTCGATGTCAACGCGCGCTATGGAAACGATCTCACCGTCCTGATGTGGGCGGCGGGTTATTCCAGCGAGGCCGGCGTGAACGACATCGTAGAGGTCATGAAGCTGCTGCTCGATCGCGGGGCACATATCGACGATCGGGACAATCGCGGCCGCACTGCACTGATGATCGCGGCCGAGCTCAACCATGCGGCCGCCGTCGATCTCCTGCTTGCGCGTGGCGCGGACAAGAGCCTGCGAGATAAGCAGGGTAAGACCGCCGCCGACCTCACATCGCTTACGGCCTTACGCGAGAAGCTGGCGTCCGCGCACTAGGCGCTAGCGGCCGTTACCGAGATATTGGTCGATCTGGAGACCCGCCAGATATTTTGATAGCGCCTCGAGATCGTCCTTTGAGGCGGCCTTCATAAGATCCGACATGCCGGGATTGTTGCCGCGCGACCCGTCACGAAACGCCAGCATCTGGTTGTGGAGATATTCCTGCCATTGACCAGCAAGCCGGGCGGTTGTGCCGTCGCCCTGGAAATGATCGAGGTGACAGCCGCGGCAGCCGATCGACTTTGCCGCGGAATCGGCCTTGGCGGCGACGTCTGACGGCGCCGGCGGCTGTTCGAGGTCCGGCCACTTTTTCTTGGTGAAATATGCGGCGAGCGCTTGCATGTCCGCTTTCTCAAGCTGCGCGGCAATGGGATTCATCAGCGCGTTCTTGCGCATGCCGCTCTTGAAGTCACGCAGCTGCAGGTAGAGATAGCCTTCGTTCTGGCCCCAGATGACCGGTATCGCGTGGCTGATCGGGACCCCGTTCTCGCCATGGCACGTGGCGCACAGCTTCACCTTATCCTCGATAGCGGCGTCGGCGGCGAAGGCGCTCCCGCTCACGAACAGGGCGAAGGCAAAGAGCGCTGCGCGAAGGGCGCAGCCTGAAATCTGAGACATTCTTGGACTCCCGGCATGGAGCTGTCGTGAAAAGGACGGGGCACCGCAGTGCCCCGTCCTCAATTTATCCTATCGCCAAGCAGGCGAAATGCGATCAATCGACCGTAAAGGCGATGATGTTGTTGCCACGCTTGAAGTCGATCTGGGTGTTACCACCAGCGCCGACCACGATGTACTGCTTGCCGTCCACCGAATAAGAGGCAGGCGGCGCATTGACACCGGCACCGGCGAAGAACGACCACAGGACATCGCCGCTAGCGGCATCGTAGGCCCGGAACCAGCCGTCGCCCTCACCGGTAAACATGAGACCGCCAGCCGTGGTCAGCGCGCCACCCATCATCGGCAGCGGCGTCTTCTTCTGCCATTTGATCTTGCCGGTATTGTAGTCGACCGCGGTGACATTGCCGAACGACTCCTCGGTCTGGATCACCTTGAAGGCGCCGCCCAGCCACAGCTTGCCACCCGGATAGGGTGAGCTCTGGACCTGGTAGGTCATCGGCTGATGCAGGTTGACCGCGTAAGCCAGCCCCAGCTCGGGGTTGACCGCCATCGGCGACCATTCGACACCGCCATTGGCGCCCGGCAGCATGCGCGCACCTTCGGCGGTCGGCAATGTGTACATGCCATCTTGCGACACCATCGGCTCGGAGAAGCGGATGAGGCTGCAATCCTTGCGGTCGTTGACGTAGACGTGCCCGGTCTTGCCGCCGTGGATCACGGCCGGCACCACGTTGCCGTCCTTGTCCTTCGCATCGACCAAGACCGTCGGGCTCGTGTCGTCGAGATCCCAGACGTCATGGGGGATGTACTGGAAGTGGCAGACATATTTGCCGGTATCGAGATCGACCGACACGAGCGACTCCGTGTAGAGATTGTCGCCGGGCCGGATCGCGCCGTCGAGGTCAGGCGATGGGTTGCCGACCACAAAGTAGACGCGCTTGGTCTTGAGATCGACGGACGGGTTCTGCCACACGCCGCCACCGAGCGTCTTGTACGGATCGCCGGTCTTGGCGAGCTGTGCCTTCTCGGCCGCGATGTCGCGATGCAGATCTTTGCCCGTGGCGTCCTTGGTCGCCCACACGCCGACCGAGTTCTCGGCAGCCGTGTCGAAGTTCCACACGAGCTTGCCCGTATCGGCGTCATAGGCGCGGAGGAAACCGCGGATACCATACTCGCCACCGTTGGTGCCGATCAGGATCTTGCCGTCCACGGCAGTCGGCGCCATGGTCTCGCTATAGCCAAGCTCTGGATCGTCGATTTGGGTCTGCCAAATGACACTGCCGGTCTTGGCATCCAGCGCGACGAGCTGAGAATCGAGCGTCGCCAGATAGACCTTGTCCTTATAGATGGCGACGCCGCGGTTATTCGGACCGCAGCAATAGGTCGTGATGGGACCCATCTTGTGCTTGTAGTGCCAGTACTCTTCGCCGGTCTTGGCGTTCAACGCATAGACATGGTCGAACGACGTGGTGACGTACATCACCCCGTCGACGACGATCGGCGTCGTCTCCTGGGACTCCTTCACCTCGGTCTGGAAGATCCAGGCAGGATGAAGCTTGCCGACATTGGACGTGTTGATTTCTTTGCCCGGGAAGTACCGGGTCTGATCGTAGTTTCCGTTGGTATGAAGAAAGTTGTTCGTGTCACCGGCCGCATTGTTCAGCTGGTCTTGCGACACGGAAGGCGTTGGAGCATCCGTGACCTTGGTCGTGGCCATGGCGTCGGTTTCAGCGCCTGCCCAAGCCAAACTTGCTCCGGCAATACTCATGATTAGCGCGCCAGCGATCGTGGCGGCTGTCTTACAGCTCCCCATGTTTTCCTCCATTTGGGCGTGCACCCGTTTCGGCCGGCTCGCGCAGGCCGCTCCAGACGGGTTCGCGTCAATGAGACTGAGTGCCGCCCAGGAGGTTGTCAACAAATCCCAGCTTGTATTCCTGCACGTGGTTTCAGGAATGCAGCCGATTTGCCAGATTTGCCCGCGAGCCTTGCCGCACGACACGCCACTAAACAGTTACACTTGCATCGCGCGTGCGCTTGCCGCAGACCCTCGGTATGTCAGTGGGTTATCGTATGCCGTCGCGAGTACAGGATCGTTTGCCGGACGCGCCAAGCCCCAATTTCCGGGCGCGTTGGGCTTGCGGGCAAAATCTGCTCGTGGCCGGTTTTCTGGGATTTTTGCTTTTCGTGACCGCGCCCGGGTTTGCGGCGGACGCCGAGACCGCCGACACGTCGGCGCATCCCATTTCCAAGCCCACTTTGGTCCCTGTCGGCTATCTCAAACAGGACGTGAACGAGCTCATTCCCCTGTCGCGGCTGAACGTCAAGCCCGAGGATCTGGGCATCGCCGGCGCTGAGATCGCGCTCAAGGACGACAACACCACGGGGAAGTTCACCAAACAGGAATTCTTGCTCGACGTAGAACGCGTGCCGGTCGGCGGAGACGCCGTCGCAGCGCTGCAAAAGCTCGTGGAGAGCGGTCACCATTTCGTGCTGGTGGACGCGCCGGCCGAAGTCCTGTTGCGCCTCTCCGACTCCGTCAAGGACAAGGACGTGCTCCTATTCAATGTCAGCGCGCCCGACGAGCGGTTGCGCCAGGAAGACTGTCGCGCCAACGTGCTGCACACGGCGCCCGACCTCGACATGCTCGCCGATGCGCTCGGCCAATATCTCGTCTGGAAGAAGTGGCAGCGCTGGTTTGTGGTCACAGGCGTGTTCCCCGAGGATCGCGCCTATCTCGATGCGGTGCGCCGGGCGGCGAAACGCTTCGGCGCCACCATCGTCGCGGAGCGCGAATACGAAGAAAAGCCGGAAGCGCGCCGCTCCGATACCGGCCAGGAGTTGATCCAGCTACAGATGCCGGTCTTTACCCAAGGCGCACCGTCATACGACGTGCTGGTCGTCGCGGATCGGCGGGAGATCTTTGGCCCCTATCTTCCGTACCGCACGTGGGATCCGCGTCCCGTCGCCGGCACGTCCGGGCTCAAGGCCATGAGCTGGCACCCCGCCCACGAGCAATGGGGCGCGACGCAAATGCAGAATAGGTTCCAGCGGTTCGCCAAGCGCTTCATGTTGCCGCTGGACTATCAGGCCTGGGTCGCCGTGCGCGCCATCGGCGAGGCAGCCTCGCGCACGCACTCCGGAGACTTCGCCCCGATCAACGCATACATCCGGGGCGACCAGTTCGATCTCGCCGCATTCAAGGGGCGCAAGGTCACGTTCCGCAAGTGGGACGGTCAGCTCCGCCAGCCGATCATCATTGCCGGGCCGGAGCTGCCGGTCTCCACCTCGCCGCAAGAAGGTTTTCTGCACGAGCACAACGAGGTCGATACGCTCGGCATCGATGAGCCGGAGAGCAAGTGCAAGTTCAAATAAAAAGATGGGCGCCGCGGCGCTCGCCGAGAAAATGGAGTCGGGAGGAAGGAATGAGGGCGTCTAGAGTTCTCGCTGCGATCATCGCGGCGGCGGGTTTTGGTTGGGGCGCCGATGCAGCGCAGGCCTATACCGTCTATGTCTCCAACGAGAAGGGCAACTCGCTCACGGTCATCGACAGCAATTCGCTTCAGGTCCTCACGACAATTCCCGTAGGTCAACGGCCGCGCGGCATCATGCTGACCAAGGACGACAAGCATGTGCTGATCTGCGCCAGCGATTCGGACACGATGCAGATGCTCGACGTCACCACGCGCAAGATCGTGGCCGATCTCCCGTCGGGGCCAGATCCCGAGCAGCTCAATATCAATCCCAAAGGCAGCCCGGTTTACGTCGCCAACGAGGACGACAACCTGCTGACCGCGATCGATCTCGATACGAAGAAGGTCGTGGCGGAGGTCGAGGTCGGCGTCGAGCCGGAAGGCGTCGGCGTCAGCCCTGACGGCAAGACCGTGGTGGTGACCTCGGAGACCAGCAACATGGCGCATTTCATCGATGCCGACACCTATGAGGTCATCGACAATGTGCTGGTGGGACAGCGGCCGCGATTTGCCGAGTTCACGGCAGACGGCTCACAATTGTGGGTCACTTCGGAAGTGGCCGGGACCGCCACGGTCATCGACGCCAAGACGCGGAAGATCATAAAGGTCATCAACTTCGCGGTACCGGGCGTGCAACCGGACTACATCCAGCCCGTGGGCGTGCGCGTAACCAAAGATGGAACCAAGGCCTTTGTCGCCTTGGGGCCGGCAAATCGCGTGGCGGTCATCGACGCGAAGACGTTCGAGGTAGAGGACTACCTCCTGGTCGGCAAGCGCGTCTGGCAACTCGCCTTCACGCCGGACCAGAAGCTGTTGTTTGCGACCAATGGAAACAGCAACGACGTCTCGGTGATCGACGTCCCGAGCCTCAAGGTCGTGAAGTCGATTGCGACCGGCACGGCGCCGTGGGGCGTCACGATCTCAAAGGACTGAGCAGGGACGTCCTGCCGCGCACCGCGCCCTGGGTACTATCGACCCACGGACCGGGCCCCTGTCGAGTACTATGAACCCACGGACCCAGCCCCTGTCACGCGGGCACGGTTCTGCCTCAAGGATGAATGGTGACCTAGACAGGATTCGAACCTGTGACCCTCAGATTAGGAAGCAGGCAAATCTGAGGTTCGCTTTTGAGCCTATGCGGAGGTGGAAGTCGCATCTCACAATGTCCGCAAAGTGCCGAAAGCAGATAACTGCCTTACTAGTTCCGGCTCGTGGCGTAAGGTACGAAATCCGACAAATCAGGCTGAATGTCGGGGGATCTCAAGGCACAAGGCGGGTACTCCCATGCCGCGCAACTCAGTGAGACGGCTACATTTTCCAAACGCCTGTATGGGCAAGCGATAATGAAGGTCGGATAGACTTTTATGAAAGCACAAACACGCCTGCTTCTTTTTAGTCTCCTCGCGGCCGCGCTCGTCGGCATCCCCTTTCTAAAGGTTGCTTCGAAACCGTCGAAGCTCGAGCTGGTCCCGCTTTTCCCAACGACCTCGGCGCCGTCGGTTACGTTTGAAGGCCAGATTGCGGGTTCTCCGCTGTTGGATTTGTCGCAAGGCACGCCGCGGATCATCGTAGCGGCTTCGAAGGGTAGCATTGCGGCTTTGGATCCCACATCCGGTGCCCTTCTCTGGAAAACCGTCCTTCCAGCAGAGGCAGGCCAAACCCCGCTATTGATTTCCACGCCTGTCCAGATCGACGACAAGTTGGTGGTCGCCTACCAAACCGTTACCGGCACTGGCGACTGGATGAACCTCAAGCGTGTGAGCCAGAAGGTCGCCGTTGTCGACCTGGGACGGGGCGATATTGATCCGTCATTTCCGATTGTCGATCTGGCCGCTGAAGTGCCGGCCGCAGACGGCTCCACCGTAAAGTTCGATCCCACACATGCAGCATCGCGTTCAGCCTTGAAGCATGTGCGACCCTCGGGCCGGGAGCTCGGCTTGGTCTATGTCTCCTTCGGCAATTTCTCCGACATTCAGCCGTGGCATGGATGGCTCTTCGAGATCGATATGGATGCGTGGAAGCACCAGGGGCCCGAAAAAGCGGTGAGCGGCACTCTCGTGGTCACACCAGAAACCGCGTGCGGAGAAGAGGGGTACAATGGAAGCCGCGACATGATCTGCGGAGGCGGCATCTGGACGCCGAGCGGGCCGACGGTGGTCGCCGGGAAGGACAATTCCGAATTGATCGTTCCCACCGGAAACGGCCAGATCGATCTCAAAAGGGGAGATTACGCCAACACCTTGATGCGCGTCCGTCAGGGATTGGCCTTCGATCCCGAGTGCGATGCGGCACTCTGCAAGACGTTCGATGCCCGGAACCCTTCGCTGCCTTGCATCGAGTCGTGCAAAAATCTTTTCATCCCGAGACCGGCCCCGAATGACCCGCCGTTGCGGCCGGCGAACGGTAACTGCGACGGCAAGACATTCTGGGAATGTTTGGCGCTGAGCGACTACGATCTGGGCGCCAATGCGCCGGTCAAAGCCGATCTGCCTGATGGCCGATCGGTGCTTGTGCAGCCCGGTAAGGAAGGGGGCCTCTACCTGGTCGACGCCGACCATTTGGGCCGGCAATACGACCGCATGCAAATCGTCGATATA
>CAWGXJ010000011.1:0-12328 GCA_963826465.1 uncultured Alphaproteobacteria bacterium | reverse complement strand
AGCCTGCCCGCCAATCCCCATCCCGGCGCGATCACCCCGGACTTGCGCCGGCTGCCTCCAAATGCCGCCCCTTCCAATAAGGGCGCGATCAATCCGAACCTCCGCAAGCCGAAGCCCGCCGCCAACAGCAACGCGGCGAAGGCGAAGGCCGCCAAGGCCAAAGCAGCGAAGGCGAAGGCCGCCAAGGCGAATGGCGCCAACGCAAAGGCTACAGGTCAAGGCCCCGCAGGCCAATACGGTCAACGCGAAGCCCAAAGCCGGCAATGGCGGGCCTCACGGCAACAATGCGATCCGGGCAAACGCGTGCAAGAAAAATCCCAACTTGTCATTCTGCCAGAAGCGTGGCGGCTAAGGACGGCGCCCGGCGGCTCGATGCCGCTGAAGCTGCGTTCAAGCCGTCTCGTCTAGCCGGGCTTCGTATGGTGTCTGAAATGACCGCGCGCAAATCTTTCGTCGCCCTCTTTCTGCTCGCGGCGGCGCTCGCCGCGTCGGCCGCTCCTGCCGCGGCAAAGAACTGCCCGTATACGCCGGCTCCCGGCAGCGCCGAGCGGAAGGGCATCATGGATTCGCTTCGCGAGCCCGTCGTGCAGGCGCTCAAGCAGCCCGTGGTGTTCGTCGTCGCGCGGCTCTCGGTGTGCGGCAATTGGGCCTTCATCGAGGCGGAGCCGCAACAGCCGGGCGGTCGTCCGGTCGATTGGACGGTCGGCACCTATGCGGACGCCGTGGCCGACGATATGTGCGGCGGATACGTCCATGCGCTTTTGGTCAAGAAAGGCGGGACGTGGCGCGTGCGCGAGCATGTGATCTGCGCCACCGATGTGCCTTATGTCACGTGGGCGCAGGAGTTCGGCGCGCCCGCGGCGCTGTTTCCCCGGTTCGACTGACCGCTGCTGTCAGTTGCAGTGCACGCTGACTCCCTCCCGCTTGGAGGAGCTCTTTCCGGTCGGCCCGACATACGTAAACCGAAGATTCGCATTGCCTGGCTTCACGCAGGTGACGCGAAAGGCAAACGGCGCCGGGGCGCCGACCACGACGTGGCCCTCTTTCTTCTTGCTGCTGCCGCCCCCATAACCGAGCGATTGGACCCTGACGAGACCGAGACCGGTCGAGGCTCCACGGTCAAGCCTCCAGCGGTACCCAGTCGAAGGGTTGCCGCCGAACTGGAACTGCGAGGAACTGCCGACCTTAAGGCTCTTGCCGGACGCTGCGTCCGCAGGGCCGCTGCCGGTCGCCAGCGCGACGAGGCAAAGGGCGGCCATAACTTGCGCGAGACGTTTCATGTGCCTCCAACAGAATTGAAACGCTTTGCGTGGGAGACTCTCCCGGGCTCGCGCGAGAGACAATGATCTGCGTCAAGCTGTGACGCCAGGCGACGCGCTTCTTGTCTATTGCGAAGGTTGGAGTGGTGCCTCGCGGTGGCAGTAGGCCGTGAACGTTTGATCGCCGCAGACCGCCTTCGCCATCCAGAGGTCGAAGTCCTTATCGTCTACTGCATCGTCGCAGGTCGCGGACACGGGATTGTCGGCTTCCCCTTTGAGCCAGCAATATTTCCAGGTCTTACGGTCGCGATCGTCAATGATGTAGACGCGGCAATGTCCGCCCTGCGGAACCTGAAGGTCGATCGTGTAGTGCCAGATGGGTCCCGACTCACCGTCGGCCTCGGCGATGCTGCATTCATTGACACCATCCCTGGCCAAAGCGGATTGCGCGAGAAGTGCGCTGGTCAAAGCGGCGAGTGCCGTTGCGGCGAGGACGAGAGCGGCGGCGCGAAAGCGGCGCACGCGGGCCGTGTCTGACGTCATCGTGGCGTTTCTCCAAACGGTCTTGCTGCCGTGAACTTCGGCGCCACCGTGGGCCGGTTTTCCGGCCGTATCAAGCCTGCCGAGGCTGCCATGTGCGCCGGGTGGTCCTTCCGCAAATGCGGTTTGCCTTTGCGGCACGGTAGTTTAGCATCGCAAAAAATTAGGGATGAAGCGGAAGAGGGTGGCGATGGGAGGGACGTGCATCCTGGGGCGGCAGGCCGGCGGATTTCATCCTTCCACGACCAATCGAACCGAATCTCCTTCGCGCGGCGGAGCGGCTGGTTTGCCAGCGGCTTGGTAAGCGAGCAAGTACGCTATGGATTTCTCCGTCATCAATGTCGCGCTGGTGGCGAAGCTACTTCTGCTCCTGCTCATCGGCATGGGTCCGAAGATCGCGCTCGTGCCCTTCCTCGACAAGACCAAGCACTTTGACGCCGAGACGCAGCGCTCCGTAGGCCGGCGGATGGTCGTGATAGCGGTTGTCACCGCGCTCGTTATTTTCGCCTTCGGTGCGTTCTTGATGCGCCTCCTGCATATCTCGGGCGGTGCGGTCGCGGTTGCCGGCGGGATCATCTTGGCCATCTTGGCTATCGAGATGGCCACTGGGCACGGCGAGAAAGTGGTGGAAGAGCCTCATGTAAACGACGACCCACGGAAGATCGCCGTCTACCCGCTGGCGGTCCCCTATCTCCTCAATCCTGTCGGCATCACGATCCTCATCATAGCGTCCGACGAGGTCGTCTCGGTTGCGAGCATCGCACTTGTTGTGGGGCTGGTGCTGTTGATCGGCGCCCTCGACTATTTGATTTTCGCCAATATCGACAAGCTGTCGAAACGACTCAATCCGACCGGCCTCGTGATTTCGGAAGTCGTGTTCGGCATCTTGCTGACAGCTGTCGCTGTCCAGTTGGCGGTTACCGGACTTAGCTCACTCGGAATCATTGGGCCGGTCTCCGGCCACTAAGAAACCGCCATATGGTCGAGAGAAGCGACAAGACGCGTGATCCGGTCCGGCGTTGGACGCTCATCATCCTTGCGATCATCGTTGCGGTCTTCCTTTATTCCGTTATCGCCGATCGCATGACGCCGTATACCTCGCAGGCTATCGTGCAGGCCTTTGTGCTCCGCGTGGCGCCGGAAGTGTCGGGTCGCGTTCTGGAGATCGGCGTCATAGACAACCAGAAGGTCAAGGCGGGAGAGCTGCTGTTTCGCATCGATCCCGAGCCTTACCAAATTGCGCTCAAGCAGGCCGAAGCCAACGTCGACAGCGCCGGACAAAACATCGGCGCCAATACAGCCGGGGTCACTTCTGCGGAGGAGCGTCTCGTCGAAGCCAAGGCCAATCGGGACAATAGTGTCGAGCAAGCCAAACGCATCCTCCAGCTGGTGGAAAAGGGAGTCTACGCCGAAGCGCGCGCCGACCGGGCAAGAGCCGAGATCGATGGGGCGGAAGCAAATGTGCGGGAAGCCGAGGCAGAGGTGAAAAGGGCGAAGGAGCAGCTCGGTCCGCAAGGCGCCGAGAATCCGGAACTGCGCGCGGCCGTTGCGGCGATGGAGAAGGCAAAGCTCGATCTCGAGCGCACGACGGTTATTGCGCCTTCGGACGGTGTCGTCACGAACCTGCAGCTGACGCTCGGACAATATGTCGGCGTGGGACAGGCGGTGCTGACCTTCATCGATGCGCGTGATATCTGGTTCAGCGCGAATTTCCGCGAGAACAGCCTGGAAAGCATCAAGCCCGACGCGCCGGCTGAAATCGTGCTCGACGTGTTTCCCGGGCGGGTGTTCGACGGCAAGGTGGAGAGCGTCGGCTGGGGCGTGTCGCAAGGATCAGTCGATCCGGCCACCGGGCTCCCCAAGATTTCCGCGCCGATCGGGCTCACGCGGACTCCGCAGCGCTTTGCGGTCAGGGTCAATCTCGATCAGAAGGACTATCTCCCGGGCATGCGGCTCGGCTCGCAGGCAAACATCATCGTCTATGCGACCGGAAACTGGATCACCAACGCCATCGGCGCATTTTGGATCAGGCTTATTGCTCTTCTCACGTATTTCAGTTGAGGCTCGATCGCGATGTCACCGTCCGAGACCGCAGATGCCGATGACCGGCACGCTCTGGCGTTCCGCATCGCAGTCACGGCGGCGGCGGGATTTACGCTTGGCCATCTGCTGGGCTGGGACTTTCCCTTTCTTCCCTCCCTGTTAGCGGTTCAGCTCCTATCGGCGCGGCGGACTCTCGATCTGACGCACGCCCTCGGCTTTGTGCTGCTCATGGCGGCAGGCTGCGCCGTCAATCTCTTCGTTGCCCTGATCTTTGCCGACCGTCCGCTGAGCTTGATCCTCACCGTGGGACTCTTGATCTTTGTCGAGTTCTTGGCTTTGGCGCGCGGCCGGGCGGTAGCCGCGATCTTTCTCATGACCACGTCTTTCGTGCCGCTAATGGCTGTGAGCTCGCTCGATCTCGCCTACGCGCTGGTCTACGAGCTGATCGTCGGCAGCATTCTTGCGTTGCTGCTGATCTTCCTTGCCCATGCGTTGTTCCCCGAGAGAGGCGTTTCGCAGCAAGCGGTGGTCCAGGACACAAGGGAGGGCGCTCCGCTCGCCGCTGCGCTCGCCAATACCGGCGTGCTGATGACCCTGTTCGTCTACTTCATGGGTACGGGAACCCCGACCAGCATCATTGTGATCATGGTCACCGCCATCACCGTTCTTCAACAATCGGCTGCCGCTGGCCCAGGCGCAACTTTCGGACTCATCGCCGGAAACATCGCCGGCGGACTTGCCGCGACGATCGCCTACCTCCTGATCACGCTGCTTCCCTCGCCAGCCTTTCTATTTTCTGGTCGTGCTGTTCTTCGGCCTGGTCTTCGGGGCCGAGATTGCCGCCGGTGGCAGATACGCCCCCCTCTACGCGGTTGGGACAGCGACCTTCCTCGTGGTGCTGGGCCTCGGCCTCTCTCCTTTGCCGCAAGACAGCGCCACGATCTTCCTGTCCCGGATATCGACGGTTATCCTAGCCTCGCTCTACACGATCGGCATCGCGAGCGTTTTGCGCGGGTTGTTCGTCGGTGTCTGGCGAGGCCGGCGGCGACACGGTCGGCAAGCCGTCTCGCTCGAATATGCTTTAGTGATGGAGGAAACGATGGTTGCAAGTTCGGACAAGCTTTCTGCTTTGCTGCCAACCGCCGACGAGATGATGGAGAAGCTCGCGCTTGCCGAGGCGGAAAAGGCCGATGAGGCACGTCGGAAAACAGGCCGAGGCCGAAGCCGAGAAGAAGATGCTGTTCGACAAGCTAACAAAGCCGTCGGGGGTTTCCGATGAGGAGGCGCTCCGCCGCGTGGCCAAAATCGTCGAGCGTGCCGTTTCCAGCGGGCTGACCGAGGTCCAAGTGTATCGCTTCCCGAACAGCCTCTGCACCGATCACGGCCGAGCCATCAATCAGCGCGAACCCGGCTGGGAAAAGACGCTCACCGGATTGCCAAAGGAGATGTACGATTTCTGGGAGCGCCAGCTTCGCCCACGTGGCTACAAGATCGGCTTCCTGATCGTCGATTGGCCGGGTGGAAGTCCGGGAGATGTAGGAATCATCTTGAAATGGGGCTGAGCTCGAACCGCTCTGCGGGCGCCTTCGGTATCAGTATTTCTCCTCGATCCAGCGGCGGTCTTTGATCGTCGCCTCGTCGTCGTAGACATTCTGCTTGTCACGGGTTGGCAGCTTGATCTTCTCGCGCTTCGGCGCCTCGTAGGGGATCAGGCTCAGGAAATGAGAGATGACGTTAAGGCGCGCGCGCTTCTTGTCGTCGGAGTGCACGAGGTGCCAAGGAGCGAAATCCGTATCGGTCGCCTCGAGCATCATGTCGCGAGCACGTGAATAGTCGTACCAGCGCTCTCGTGATGGCAGATCCATGGGGCTGAGCTTCCACTGTCTTATGCGATCGTCGATACGCGCCTCGAAGCGGCGCCTCTGTTCCTTGTTGCCCACTTCGAGCCAGTACTTGATGAGTTTGATGCCGTTGTCGACGATGTGCTTCTCGATTTCAGGGCAGATCTCAAGAAAGTGGCGATGCTGCTTCTTCGTGCAAAAACCCATGACATATTCGACGCCCGCACGGTTGTACCAACTGCGGTCGAAGATCACGATCTCGCCGGCGGCCGGAAAGTGCGGAATGTAGCGCTGCACGTACATTTGCGATTTTTCGCGGTCCGAGGGCGCCGGCAGTGCGACCACGCGGAACGTGCGGGGACTGACGCGCTCGGTCAGCGCGCGGATTGTCCCGCCTTTGCCCGCGGCGTCCCGGCCTTCGAACACGACGATGATGCGCTCGCCTGAGGACTTGACCCAATCCTGCAGCGAACAAAGCTCGGCCTGGAGCCCCCGCAGCAGCTTCTCATACTCCTTCCGCTTCAACTTCGGCTTCTCGATGCTCGCCTCGACGCCCTCGATAGTTGACATTTCGGACCTCCCCTAAGGGCTGGTGACTGGAACGGACCTTGGCGGCTACATACTATGGGATGTGGGCTGGGGCCCCAAAGGGCCTTGATCGAGCCGATTAGAAGGGCCTTCAGCTTAAAGGAAAGCGGGGGAGGGAAGCGTGCTCACCCAAATGGTTCTTGGCGCGGTGATGATCGCGGTCACGACGTTGATCCAAGGCGTGTTCACGGTGCTCGGCATCGAGAAATTGCGTGATCATCTGGAGACGCGCCCCACGAAGCATCTGGTGCGCTTCGACGCTGAAGCTCGCTGTGTTCATGCTGTGGCTGTTTCTCGCGACCGTCATCGAAGTGTGGATCTGGGCGATCCTCTATCTTCTGCTCGGCGCGATCGCCACGCTCGAGGAGGCGGTCTATTTCTCGACCTCCACCTTCACCACGCTCGGCTTCGGCGACATCGTCCTCGACGAGGAGTGGCGGGTCCTGTCGTCGTTCGAAGCGGCGAACGGACTTCTGATGTTCGGCTGGGAGACCGCGCTCGTGTTCGCCGCGGTGCAATGGGTCTATGCCGGCCGGAAATACGGCGCGCGCCCTTAGAACAGTCGTTCGAGGACGTAAATAGTGTCTCCGGGCTGGACGGGATAATCGGTTGGGACCATGACGGTGGACATGACGCCGCCGAATCTTCTGGTGAGGCGGACGAAGCGCTTTTTGGCGCGGTCGGAATAGCCTTCGGCGATGGCGACGGCGGCCTCGACGGTCATGGCGCTGACATATGGGTACTGTCCCGGCTTCTTGACCTCGCCGAGGATGAAGAAGGGCCGATAGGTCGAGACCTCGACGGTGACCTTGGGGTCCTTGACGTATTTCTTCCTGAGATCTTGGGCGATGACGGATGCGAGCTCGGCGGTGGTCAGGCCGCGGGCATGGACCGGGCCGATCAGGGGCAGCGCCACGGCGCCCGAGCCGTCGACGCTATAGACGTTCGAGAGATTGTCCTGGCCGAACACGATGACCCGGACCTTGTCGCCCGAATCGAGGGTGTAGGTCTCGTTGGGGATGACGGGGACGCCCGGCGGCGCGGATCCGGCGCCGGCGGGGAGGGCCTCGCCCGGAGCCGGCAGGGGGGCCGGGGTGGACAGCGCGAAGTCGGGCGTCGTTAACCCCGGCACGGCGCTCGCCTTGCAGCCGCCGAGCAGGCCGGCGAACACTGCCAAGAGCATGAGCGCGATAGGCGCGCGATTGACGCTTCCGGTGCCCCACATGGCCTGAAGCTAAGGCCCACATGGTTAACGAATGCTGAGCGTCCGTGTCGATGCGGGCCGCAATTTAAGCATTTGGTTACGGCACTACCGTCTAATGCATCAAAGCGTAGAGGAGTGAGTCCGCCACAGTGAGCAAGTCCCGCAAAGCGATGCAAACGGCCGACGACATCGACCTCGCCACGCTGGGCGCTGCGCTCTGGCGGGCCAAGGGCTGGATCTTAGGGCTAGCGCTCCTTGCGGGCGCGGTGACCTTCATCGGGCTCTCCATGGTGCGGCCGCTCTATACGTCGGAAGCGCGCATCCTCATCCAGAACGACGAGTCGGCCTTCACCAGGCCCACCACCGACCGGGAGCCCGAGCCGCGCACGAGCCTCGACGAGCAGGCGGTGCAGAGCCAGGTGCAGGTGCTCACCTCCCGCGACCTCATCCTGCAAGTGGTCAAGGACCTCGACCTCACCCACAACGCGGCGTTCGCCAAGGACGAAGGCCAGACCGTGCTGAAGCGGTTCTTGAGCCGGTTCGGGTTCGGCCGCGGCACCCCTGAGTCGGAGGAGGAGCGGGCGGCGAACACGGTCGCCAAGCATCTCGACGTGTTCCAGCTGTCGAAGTCGAGCGTGATCTCCGTGGAGTACACCTCCGGCGACCCTGCGCTCGCCGCCAAGGTCGCCAACCAGCTGGCCGACGTCTATATCGGCTGGCAACGCGAAGCCAAGATCGCCCAGACCAAGGACGCCACCGCCTGGCTCAAGGACCAGATCGAGGTGCTGCGCAAAGCGACCGCTTCCTCGGAAGAGGCGGTGGAGAAGTTCCGCAGCTCAGAAGGGCTTTATGCCGGCTCCAACAACGTGGCCTTGAGCGCCCAGCAGCTCAGTGAGCTCAACAGCCAGCTGATCCTCGCCGACGCGCAGAAGTCGGAAGCCGAAGCGCGCGCCCGCCTCATCAAGAAGATGCTCGCCGACAGAGGCGACATCGACGCCACGCCCGAGGTGATCAAGTCGCCGCTGATCATCAATCTGATCGAGCAGCGGGTCGAGGTGCAGCGCCAGCTCGCCACGCTGTCGGCGACGCTTCTGCCGTCACACCCGCGCATCCAGCAGCTCAAGAGCGAGCTCGCCGACGTGCGCGCCCAGATCCGCGACGAGGCCGGCAAGGTGGTGGGCAGCCTCGAGAACGAGGCCAACGTGGCCGCTGCCCGCGAGGCCTCGCTCCGCCAGAGCCTCAATGCCGCCAAGACCAAGTCCTCCGGCATGAGCGACTCGGAGATCAAGCTCCGGGCGCTGGAAAGAGAGGCCAAGGCGAACCGCGATCTCCTGGACACCTATCTCGCCCGCTATCGCGATGCCTCCACCCGCCACAATATGGATGCGGTGCCGGCCCAAGCCACCATCGTCTCCGGCGCCCACGCAAGCGTGCTCCCGTCCTTCCCCAAGCGCGGGCCGCTCTCGCTCCTCGTCATGGTCGCGACCGCGCTCCTCAGCCTCGCCTACGTCCTCGCCCGCGAACTCATCTCCGGAAGCCGTCCCGAGTCGCGCAATCGTGGCCGCTATCCAGAGATGGATGAGATCGACGAGTTTTCACGTGAGCCGCCGCGGCCGGCACGGCGCGTGGTTTAACGCTGCACCCCTAGCTTCAACGCTGTTCTCACGGGGCGACCGTGTTGCCCGCGGCCGTTCCGCCCGTGATGAGGCTTGGCGCGCGTAAGGCGCTCGGCCGCCGCATGACCCGCAGCAGGGGGCGTTCGAGCAAGAGATAGGACGCCACGCCGGCCAAGGCGCCGCCGAGAAGGGCGAAGGCCATGAATGCCAGGACCGGGCCGAGGCCCTCGGTCGGCAGCATGAGCTTGCCCCAACCGAAGCGCAGAAGCGCGATCGGGAAAAGGTGAGCGAGATAGATCGAATAGGACGCATCGCCCAGCAAGAGGAATGGCTGCACCTTCGAGACACGGTGCGTCGACTCGATGGACAGAGCGCCGGCAACGATGAGCGCCGCCGGCACGCCGAAAAAGAGCGCGCGTGAACTCTCGAAGTAATACCCGCCGATGCAAAGTCCGACGGCACCGGCGGCGATCAAAGCCCACCCCGCAGGTACGCCCACACGGCCGAGAGCGCCATTCGAGAGCAAGACCGCGAGCAACATGCCGAAGATGAACTCGAGGATGATTTCGTTGCTGTAGAACTCCCCCGCCGCGCTTCCCTCGAGATTGATGAACAGGCCCAGGATGGGCAAAACCAGAAGCATGGCGATCGCAAGGGGAACGCGCCGCGCCGACCATGATCGCCATGGCGACGGCGAAGACGACGTAGAAGAACATCTCGTAATTCAGCGTCCAGCCGAGCAGGATCATCGGGCTGATTGAGCCTGTCGGACCCCAATGGGGAATGAAGAAGAGCGACTGGACGAAGTGCGGGACCGTGAACGCGCTCGTCTTGAAGAGTTGCGGCGCGGCCAGGATCAGCGCCGCGGTCATGAAGGTGTAGAGCCAGTAGAGCGGCACGATGCGAACGACGCGCATTCGAAAGAAGTGAAGCGCGGAGCTGCCGGCCTTCGCCGTCACGTAGACCATGATGAAGCCGCTAATGACGAAGAACAGATCGACGCCCGACTGGGCGGCGTTCGGTATTCGCTCCTTGAGCCAGGGCAGTTGATCCCAGCCGTGCGTGAACACGATCATCATTGCGGCGACGGCGCGAAGGTATTGCAGCGAAACGAGCTGCTCGCCTTTTGGCGTTGCGTCCGCCGAAGCATCGGGGCGCGACATCGAGGTTGAGCCTTATCAGAGGGCCAAGCCTTGCCGTCTCAAGTTTCGTGCCAGGGGGAGGGGGCAGGCAGGCCGCTCCGCAAAGCAACGCCTGATTAACCTTGACGGGCGCAGACGCTCGCGACCGCTAGGGTTAACAAAATGTTGCCGGTTTGGCGGCATGCGGTTTGCACAATCCGATCTTGGATGCGGCGCATTTGCCATGGCTTTGGGGGAAGCCGCGGCGAGAAAAGTCGAGTGCGGTCGAGAATGACGGAAATTACCCAAATTGCCCCGGCAAAGGTTGGCCCGGAGCGGAACATCCCTCTCATTTTGGGGCGGACACTTGCCCTGTTCTGGCCCATCGCCGATGCGCTGGTGGTGGTCGCCTTGTCGATCATGGCCGGCGTCATCTACCACCTCGTCGCCTACGGAAATTCCGGGCCGCTCCTCGACTTCGCCAAAGTCGGGGCGGCCGTGGCCCTGTTCCGCTGGATCCTCCAGCACCCGGTCTCGACCATCTCGGCCCGGTCGAGACGTTCGCTGCGCTATCAATTCTATCTGTGGAACGCCGCCTTCCTGTGTCTGCTCGCCTTCGGCTTCCTCGGCAAAGTCTCAGGCACCTATTCGCGCGGCACGATCCTGTTGTTCTATCTCTCGGGCCTGCCGCTCCTCGTCATGTGGCAAGCGGTGTGGAAGCGCCTCGTGCGGCAGGGCCTCAATACCGGCCGGCTTGCCGTCCGCCACGGCCTCTTGCTCGGGACCCTCGGCAAAGTCGAGGAGTTCCGGCGCAAATATCGCCCCAAGCAGTCCGGCATGATCGTTAGCGACACGGTGATCGTGCCCGAGGAGGCGCTCGATGACACGCCGCACGGCAACGCCGCCCTCCACGAGGTCCTCGGCCAGACGGTCGCCATGGTGCGCGGGTCGCATCTCGACGACGTGGTGGTGCTGTTGCCGTGGTCGGCGACCCATGCCGTCAATGCGTGCGCCGACGGGCTCATGAACATTCCGGTCTCGGTGCAGCTCGGACCCGAGGCGATCTTCGACCGGTTTAGCCAGGTGCATCTGTCGCGGCTCGGGCCGGCGACCATGCTCAACCTCATCCGTCCGCCGCTCACCCGGATCGAGGTGCTGTCGAAGCGCCTGTTCGACTTCTTTGGCGCGTTGGCCCTGCTCATCGCGATAACGCCGCTCCTCCTTGCCGTCGCGATTGCGATCAAGCTCGATTCCCCGGGGCCCGTGTTCTTCCGCCAGTGGCGGCACGGCTTCAATCAGCGCCAGTTCAGGATCTTCAAGTTCCGCACCATGACCGTCGCCGAGGACGGCGACGTCGTGACCCAGGCCGTCAAGGACGACCCGCGGGTGACGCGGGTCGGCCGGCACTTGCGGCGGTGGAACCTCGATGAACTGCCGCAGCTCGTCAACGTGCTGTTGGGCGACATGTCGCTGGTGGGTCCTCGCCCGCACGCGCTGACCCACGACCGGGACTTCGAGCGCCGCATCGCGTTCTATGCGCGCCGGCACAACATCAAACCCGGCATCACCGGCTGGGCGCAAGTGAACGGCTATCGTGGGCTGACCGACACCGAGGAGAAGATGCGGGCGCGCGTCGAGCACGATCTCTACTACATCGACAACTGGTCGATCCCGTTCGACGTCTACATTCTCGCGCTCACCGTGCTGTCACCCAAGTCGTTCAAGAACGCGCACTGACGCGAACAAGGATCCTCAAGATGCAGACCATGCAAAGCGGAGCGGCGGCGGCGCCGAGCATCTATACCGATGGCACCTACCTGGCCAGGACCGGCTCGTGGCATGAGCAGGACTCGCCGTGGAAGGCTCAGCACGTCGAGGCCATATTGGAGCGGAACGGGCTGCACCCGAAGACGGTCTGCGAAGTTGGATGCGGCGCGGGCGAGATCCTGAACTGGCTGTCGCAGGCGCTGCCAAGTGCCGAGTCTCTCGTCGGTTACGAGATTTCGCCCCAGGCTCATGCCCTGTGCCAGTATCGCGCGAATGACAGGCTTGACTTCCGGCTCGGCGATCTCCTGGCCGAGGACGGAGATCCCTTCGACGTGGTCATGGCCATCGA
>CAWGXJ010000010.1:0-121471 GCA_963826465.1 uncultured Alphaproteobacteria bacterium | reverse complement strand
TCCTCAGCTTCAACCGCGAGGGCGGCGCTCGACCCCAAAGCGAGCATTGCGGCCAAGGTCATCACATAGAGACTTGCAGCTCGCGACATCGGACTCTCCGCGTCTCCAGAAAATTGGTGGGCGCAGTAGGACTCGAACCTACGACCCGCTGATTAAGAGTCGGGGCTTCCTCCAACAAAATCAATGCCCATTCTGACTTTTCTTGCTCCGTTCACGGTTAGACACATCAAGCACTTAGGTCTCGAGTCAGAATGGCAATTTGAGAGGCTGATGGGAGAAGCGAATGACAGCCAGCCGACGTCAACGGAAGCGATTATCAACTCCAAATTATCAATCGTTCTACATCCAGGTAATGGACTGGGAGCCAGCCTACGTGTTTTCGCTGAATGACCTCAAGCACAGGGATGGTACGGGTGTTGTTACGATCGGCGTCTTCGAGTAGCTCGCCAACTCTTAACCCGTGCTCGACGCTCTGGCGTGAGAGGCCAGCCCTTTCACCAGAAAAATAAACGAAAGTTTTAGCTCGGTCGGAGCCCCAAATCATGCTGTTTGCGCAGCCAAAGTTGAAGCCACCGCCAGTAGGAGAAAGGGCTATTGACTGCGGCCCCCTTTCCTCCGACGCCACGGCGGCGCTTGCGACCCCAGGCCTTGTTGATTAGTTATGACGAGATACGGGCGCGGAATGTTCCTTACGCATCGCCTTGAAGACTTGCTCGAGAGCCGGTCTGTTCTTCGTAATTTGACCATCGAGATAGGCTTGCACCGGCTTGGATAGCCACCAATTCAACGGCACCTCAACGCGATCGCACGGCTTTTGATCCCAAGTCCACCAATGCATTTGGTATTGTGGATGAACCACGATGTGCACGAAGTTGATCTTGCTCGCGCGTGCGCCCTGGCAGAACGCTGTTCCTGGCCCGCCAAATCCGGCGAGGCTCCTTAGGGCCTCGCCCCCGTGAGCGTTCCGGCTGCCGAACAACCCGCTCAACGGCCCCCGAACGTCCGAGAACCAGTAGGCCTGTTGGATCTCATTGATAGGAGGCTCGGCCTCGCACAAGGGATCGACGTCCTCGACCCTGCATAGCAACGACGCACGCGGATAAGTCCCTGAATTTTGCGTCACGCTTGCGACCAGGAGTTCCGGGTCATTTGTGATCTCGATGACGAAAGGATCGAGGTCCGCCTGCTTGAGCTGTTGCGCAATTTGCAACGCAGTCGTGGCGCCGAAGTTCTCAAAATATCCGCCGTCGATCACGCGCGCTACAACTCTTCCCTGACGATTTAGGACAACACCGGGAGGCGAGATCAAGGGAAATCGCGCACTGAGCAAGGCAGCTGTGGAGAGAGAAATATCGCGCTTAAGACCCCCGGGCTGAGCTCCTTGCTCTCCCAGCGGCCGGCTTTCCTTTGAAATCAGGATCGTCAGCGAGCAGATCGTGGAGATCGTAGGCGTCACCGAACAGTCTGACGTCAGATCTCAATTTGGAAGTTACCGAAGAAACGACAACGCGGCGGCCGGTGTCTACATCCGTGCTGTTGAAAAACAGCATTGGATACCATTTGCCGACCGCTCGGTCTTGGTCACTGAAATCAGCGACCTTGAGAAAAGGAGCCTTTAGCCCGCTGAACTCCTCGCTGTCGCATTTTGGAGCGCCAGCGTACTCGCAAAAGCGAGCTTCCCACGATTTTTCCAGCACGACAGCGCGATCGTCGGGCACTTTCAGCCCGACGAAAGCTGTTAGGCGCGGAGCAATAACGGTGATGGCTCCTATGACACCTTGAGCTGCCTCTTTGAACACGTAAGAGAAGAGTGTCGGAGAAATAAAGTCGCCGGCAAGCAATTGCTCCATACATTCCTTCCAGTTCGTCGGAAGGCTGGAAAGGTAGTCGAGGTCGGCCTGCTTTCGGCATGGATTTGACCCGTCAGTATTTTCCGCGCGCAAGGCTGCGGCAAAAAACGCAGCCCCGGTCGAACTGCCCGAGACCGTCGAGATCGCAAACAGCTGATCTCTGAAGTCGTTCATTGCGAGCTTGTTGCTTCGTGATTGGTCAAGCAAGTAGCCTAGTGTAGCGGCTGTGAAGAAGCCGGCCCTGCTTGCGCCACCGGAGGCAGCAACCAAAATAGGTCTCGGGCACTGACCGCCATTGGGACAATTAATGGTCTTCCAATCCGCGATGGCACTCTCAAGCGAAGGGCGAATAAATCGCGCCTGAGAGGGTTCGGGCTGAGAGCGCGAAACCAAACCACTGGGGCTGGCCCACAGATCGCGCACCTGATGGTTGGCCCCGTAGACCGCTGCGATCTCCAACGCGATGAACAGCGCCAATATGAGCGGTAGCCGAGTCATCCTTCCGTAATAGGCAAGCAAGGCCAAGAGTGGGATCCACCCACCGATGAGCACCGGGATGAGGGCCGCGCGCGTCAGGTTGAGGGTGGCTACGGGAACGAAAACGAGAGCCACGAAGACAACGAGAACGGCGATGAGAAGCGCGGTGCCTAGCTGTTGAGAGGTGCCTCCGAAGAGGTATCTGCGCTTCTTGAGGAAAATCCAGACGCCCACACACAACAGCAAAGCCACCACGGCAATTGCGATGGTCTGATGGTCTATTGCGTCGAACTGGTAAGCACCGTGCTGTTTTGGACTCAAGGTTGCAGGGGTAATGCGCACAGCATTTCGTGCGAGAAGCGCGCCGACGGCGATTGATACCAGACACCCAACGGCGAGGACGCGAGGAATCCACAATCCCCACCAGTTGATGCCGGTCGGCCGCACGTTGTCCTGTTCCACACTGTCGGCGAAGAAAGGATCATGGCGCAGATTGCGGCGAGCAGCGTAATGTACCGGCAAGACCCAAAATAAGAGGGCTGTCACGAAAAACAGAGACCACCGCCCGAGATCTTCACCGGAAATGTAGCCATCCCAGCGGCTCTCGAGGAATGTGTCTCGGACCGGAGCTATGGCGATGAAGAGTAGTGCGCCGGCAACGGCACTGAACACGCTTACTCGGGTGATCCAAAGTACAGTAGCCGCGTCGAAAGCGTGGGATCCTAAGCGGCGAAAGAAGCGCCTAATGCGCTGAAGCAAGGGTTCGATAGGCAACTCTCCATGCCTCCCACTTTCCAGGTTCGCGCTCCCATTGATTAGAGGAACGGCGGTCGCAAGCTTTGGCGAGGGGGCGCATCGATCCGTTAACCTCACTTCGACTTGCGATTGTGAGGGTTTGATTATACACTTAATGCAGGTGTGTTGGGGAGTGCCATGTGCACGCTCAAGGCTACGACGCTTCTCGTGAGTAGCGCGCCATCGGGCAATCGAACCATCGGGCTCGAGATTCCCTGCTACCTCCAGAATTTCCCATTTCGGACAGCGTGAAGAGGTGGGTGATTGGCGCACACCATCCGCCAGGTGAGGTGTGTCAGGAACCCGTTAATCGTGACGTCTCAAACCAGGAATAAGGGTCATGATGGACGCACCGTGGTATCGCGTAGCACGTCAGCTCGTCGGCATTAAGGAAATACCGGGCCCAAAAGCTGACCCGCGGATTCTGGAACTCTTTCGACTCGCCGGCTTTCCCGATGCCACTCGAAAGGATGAAACTGCTTGGTGCGCGGCCTTCGTAGGTGCCTGCCTCAGGCTTGCGGGGTTTTCCAATAAGGCAACTTTGCTCGCGGCGGGCTATCTCGATTTCGGCCAAGACTTGGGTCGCGACCCGGTAGAGGGCTGCATTGTCGTAACAGAGCCGCTGGTAAAGGGCGCGAGCGGGCACGTGGCCTTCTACGCTGGCGAAAGAGGGAACGATGTAATCCTACTCGGTGGCAATCAGCACGACTCAGTCAGAGAGAGCAACTTCCCCAAGAAGATAGTGCGTGCCTACCGTTGGCCAGTTGAAAAGTCGGCGATCGCGGCTAGCAATCTGATCAAGAACATCACGGAATTGGAGCCAGGCTTCGTAGCCACCGCGCCTGCGCCGTTGCCGATTTTTGAAACTCAGCTCGGGACATTTGCGGCCTTCGATAGTGTCGTGCCGGTTGTGGAGAAGTGGGAGGGCGGATATGTCGACCATCCCAACGATCCCGGCGGTCCCACAAACATGGGCGTTACGCTCGCGACGCTACGGCGATGGCGCGGTCGCGAGGTTACTGCCGAGGATGTCAAGGCGCTAACCAGGGATGAAGCGCGGCGAATCTATAAGGAATACTACTGGAAGCCGATAAGCGGGAATCAGTTGCCCCCTCCCGTCGCGCTCATGACTTTCAACGCGTCAATTCTCAATGGGGTGGCAAGGGCATCGCGCTTCTTGCAGGTCGCGCTGAACCGTCAGGGTCTGGGGATCCGTGAGGATGGAGAGATAGGCTCTGAAACCCTTGGGGCTGTCGCCAAGTCCGATCTGAAGCGGTTAGTGCGCGACTATGCAAATGAGCAACTCGGTTATCTGCAAACGCGACCGGGATGGGCCACTTTCGGCGCTGGTTGGACGAACCGGATCAATGACGTGCAAAGCACCGCCGCGGCTCTGGCCGAAGATTTCGCCGTCGAACACACTGGGAAACCGAAACTTGAAGTGAGGCCACAGCTCTCTGCCACGGAGCAATTGCTCGCCCTCATCCTCACGTTGCTCTCGAAGGAGAAATCAATGGCCGGAGATTTCACCAAATCGGGGCAAGAGATCGACCTCGTGAATGCGCTTCTGCCGCTTCTGTTGCAGTCGTTGTTCTCAGGTAAGCAGGTCGACATCACGCAGCTTCTCGCTGCATTGTTGACGGGTAAACCCATGCCAACGCCCGTGGCTACGCCATCCTTCGAAAATACGGGCGTGATACCGCCGTCTCAGGTGCAACCGGACCTGATCACGATTCTGCTGCCGCTGATATTGGAACGATTGACCGGCAAGCCATTGCTCGGGGCCACACCTATTGTTCCCACCCCGGGAAAACCGGCAGCCCCCCCGCTCACCACCGTGAACGGGGCACTCGGCAAGACCGTCGGCAACATGCTCAACGGCCGCAAGACAGCCATCGGTGCTATCGGGCTGCTCGCCACGACTCTCTTGCCGGTGTTCTTCCCGCAGCTCGCGCCGATCGCTGCGGTCATCAAGCCGGCGCTGGGGGCTGCGGCGGAAGCCGCTGGTAATGCGGGCAGTGTGATAGCGCCGGCATCGGTTCACGCCCAGTCCTGGGGTGGGATCATCACGGACGTGGCCCAACCTCTCTTCGCTGCGCTCACGGGATGGGGCGTGCTTGGCAAGTTTGACAAGTGGTTCAACCGAGTGCCGCAATAAAGGGCTGCAAGATGGCGTCATTCCAGACGTTCAAAGACGGATACGAGCGCACCTGGGCGAACCTGCGTATACGGTCAAGTCGGAAGGATGAAGCGCAGAGGCAGGCCCGCCGATTGCTTCAGGGCAAACCGACTTACCAGGACTGCGAGGCTAGAACTGGCGTTCCGTGGTGGTTCATCGGATTGTGCCACTACCGCGAAAGCAACTTCAACTTCAACACCTACCTCGGTAACGGCCAGCCGCTCAACCGGCGAACTACGATCGTGCCAAAGGGCCGAGGCCCCTTCACGGGACCGAACGCGTTTGTGGACGGCGCAATCGACGCCCTCCGGATTCAAAACTTCCTCGGAACAACGGATTGGGGCATCGCCAGGACTTTTTTCAGGCTCGAGGGTTTCAACGGTTTCGGATACCACAGCAGAGGAGTCAATTCGCCGTACCTCTATGGCGGCTCCACCGCTTACGGGCCTCCGGAGACGCGTGGCGGCAAGTTCGTCCGCGATCATGTGTTCGACCCTAGCGTCGTCGATCCCCAACTCGGTACCGCGGTCATTCTAAAGGAGCTCATGGAACTTGATTCCTCCATCAAGTTTGATGGTGCCGTTCCGATTGTCATGGCCGAGCCGGATGACGCTCTTGCGCACAGCATCTTATGGCTACAACAAGCCCTCAACAAACTAGGTGCGGACCCCATTCTCACTGAAGACGGGAAGAATGGGCCAAAAACAATGGCTGCGGTATCGCATTTTCAGCAGAAGAACGGTTTACAAGACACTGGGCTCGCCGACGTCGCTACCATTGCTGCAATTCAGCGAAAGCTAAAGCCTGCGGAAGGAGGACCGGCCTTGCCGTCCACCGCCGAGCAGCCGAGTGCCACGGAGCAATTGCTCGCCCTCATCCTCGTGCTGCTTGAGAAGGAGAAATCAATGGCCAGAGATTTCACCACATCGGGGCAGGAGATTGATCCCGTGAACGCGCTTCTCCCTCTCCTATTGCAGTCGATGTTCTCGGGCAAGCAGATCGACGTGAGACAGCTCATCGCTGCGCTGGCGACAGGCAAAGCCATGCCGACGCTATCCCTCGAAAACACTGGGGTCGTCCCGCCGTCTCAGTTGCAACCAGACCTGATCGCGATCCTGCTGCCGATATTGTTCGAACGACTGACCGGCAAGCCTTTCCCTGGGCCCACCCCCATTGCTTCCACCCCGACAAAACCGGCAGCCCCCCCGCTCACCACTGTCAACGGAGCACTCGGTCAGACCGTTGGTAACATGCTCAACGGCCGAAAGACGGCCATCGGTGCAATCGGGCTGCTCGCTACAACTCTCTTGCCGATCTTTTTCCCCGAACTCGCGCCGATCGCCGCTGTCATCAAGCCGGCAGTGGGGGCTGCAGCCGTGGCTGCTGGTAACGCGACCAACGTGATAGAGCCGGCGTCGGTTCACGCCCAGTCCTGGGGAGGAATTATCATGGACGTGGCCCAACCGCTCTTCGCCGCTCTGACGGGCTGGGGCGTGCTTGGCAAGTTCGACAAGTGGTTCAACCGAGTGCCACAGTAAACTGGCGAAATAAAACAAACCCCATGAACGAACATCAACAGGTAGTCTCGAGGGGTGAGGCCATGCGCTACGGTTCAGTTGCTTTCCCCGATCAGCCGCACAATTTCGTCCCGAAGTCTAAAATCGTCGGTCGACAGGCCATCGAGCACCTCCAGCAGTGTTACCGCCGATTGACGAACCTCCTTCGTTCTCGAGCTTGTGAGGAAGAGACATGAATAGTCGGCAGCGGACGCGGAGACGGTTCTCTTGAAGTTCTTGTCCTTCTCGTTGGCGTACCATGCCGAAGGACCGAACTTCAGTTGAAAGCCTGGCTCCGACTCGCCCTCTGCCCCAGCAACTCTGAAGTCGACGGTCCACTGATAGGTGCCCGCGTAGTTTGCGCTGACTCCGGTGACATACCCGCTGCCTAATGCTGCGTTCACCTGGCCTTTCAGAACCTCCTGCCCATAGTTCTTCAATCTCTCCTTCACTCGTTGGAGCAGACTTCGGCTCTCGTCAAAGCGCGCCATCGCCTGTTCCTTGAGCTTTTCACCCAAGCCGCCCTTCGCCGCCTCTATCGGCACGCGACCGAAACGCTCGGCCTCTCCAGACGCGCACATTACGCCGACAAACCTAATCAATTCATCGTCGCCCATTCGTCGTCCTTTCGCAAACCGGCTGTGTATGTGGCGGAAGAAGGTGTACTGGTCTGGATAGCTTCGCCTGTAGTGATCGTCGCTTTCAATGCCGTTGAAGAGCTTTTCAAGGAGGTCGGCGTAGGTGACAACCGCTGCGTTCCCCCACCCACATGTTAGCTGATCGCGGTCCGCCATTTCACACAACATCACAACCACGCCCCTCTTGCCGACACGATCTCCATATGAGCGATAGCCCTCATAGCTGTGTCCGTGGCCGGAAGAAATGTAGTAGTTCTCCACGACTAAGACGGTCCTCGTCTCGTTGCCTATGAGAACCAGATCGGCGATGTCCTCCTTGTCCGAAATCAGAGGTGTTCACCTCTCGTTCCACGCTGTATTCGTCATCCGGGATGGACGGCTCGCCATCTCTGCGCCCGTCATTGACTTCGCCCAAGAAAATTCGTTGGAACGCGTCGCCAAGCTTGTGTGTGCCGTTGGTATCGAGCAGCCACGCGAAGACATTGGAGATCTGCTTCTCGTGGGTTCCGTGGTGCATCACGTTGAAGATGTTGAATTCATCTTCTGACCGCTTGGCTAGAATCGGCAGGAGTCTGGTAACCAGCTGATCGTGCATCTTGCCTGCCTCCAAGCGGTGCGAGCCGCTGATATGTATCGTGACACTAAACTAACGTCCCCACTACCAGCCTGAAATTGGCTACCTCGAAGCAAGTACAGTCTGACTACGCCGACGCTCCTGCGACCTCACCGTCACGCGGATCCTGGAGAATCCCAATTCATGGCTCACCGCTGCGGAGTGCATGGTGACTATTTAAAGGATGGCAAGCTCGACCTGCCCGAGTTGCTTGAAGTGCCGTCCGCAGACGACTGGGAGTGGGCGCGGGACTTCATTCAACGTCGCAGGTGGCAGCAGGCCGTTACCTATCGCGAGACGGCTCCGCACGAGTAAACGGTCCGTGCGTGGTTGCCAGACGAACCCGACAGCACAGACTTCGATCGCTTCGTGACCCTGATTCGCAGAATTCGGCTACGCCGACTTCTACTACCAGGTCCGGCATCTCTACTGGGCCGTCGACGGCTTCAAGTACTGGACGATGGGATGGCCCGTCCCCGAAACCGTGGTGGTGAATCGGGCGCGAAGTCGATGCGGCGGAGCCGTGGAGAGAGCAGTCGGGACCGCGCGATGAGGAATGAGGTTCGTCCAACACATCCAAGCGCGCCCGAGATTTTTCAAACACTAAGGGACTTGACTCTGCGTGATGTCCGATTGGGGTCAAAAGCGGACTCTTTGACCGGCACCATCTTAGGTCGGCTTTAGCCCCGAAAGCGGACATCCAGACAGATGTCGCTGGTCGCGTCTCAGCCGCGTAGCGGCGCGCTCGACGCGGTGTGTGCGGCTGTCGTCGGCTCCGGCCTGATCCCTTGGCCAGACTGCCAAGGGGCCGACATCGCCCGCGACAGGGCCGCTTGTGCGGCTGTCGTCGGTTTGGTGCGATCCCGGCCTGGGCCAGCGGTGCCGCCACACGGCGACGACACGGCCAAGACAACGCAATTACTAATTCTTGATCAGCGCGCTAACCTCAAAATGTCCCGCATTACCGCGGACTTCAGGGCGGTGAGCTCGAAGTACTTGTTGTGGGACTCAATGTGCACGGGCATGAACGCCCCCCGTCAGCCCGCACCGCTCGGGTTTCGTCAGCGCGCAAAGCAGGACGCGGTCTCGGCAGGCCCCTCCCTCGCCGGGGTCGCGTCCGTCGGCGGCACGCTTAGCTGGCATCGCCGCCGACGTCTCCTCGAGAGGAAGGGCGCTCGACTTCAGGGGTTGGGCGTCCGCTCCTGGGGGAGGCCCTCTACGTTTTGACCGCCTTGTCGAGCAACTTGGCAAGGAGGCTCACGAAGGCGATGAACTCGAGGGCGCGTTCCGCGTCGTCCTCGATGAGTTTGTGAGCGCGGGGGTTTCTTAATCCCGCGACGGCTCCAGAGAACATCATCATGAACCCCTTCTGCTCATCCATATCGGACGCGTCTGCCAGCTTGTTGAACTTCAGGGTCGGGTTCTTTGGACTGAAGACGCGCTCCATGAGCGTGGTGCCATCTGCCTCTACACAGCTCTTCAGCCGGACCAAGTTGTTCAGCGCTTTGACCGCATCCTCGATGGCGTTCGCATAGTGACCGTTCCGGTACAGCTCGCCTGCGGCCGCATCTATGTCCGGGTGGAGTTCGAGCCCCTCGTACGCACGCAGAGCCTGTCCAGTCGATCGTACTCCCCATATCTTCCAGCTGCTCGTTGAGCATGGATATGGCGGTCTTCAGCGTGCTGATCGCATCTGCGATATCGCTTCTATAGCCCTCCATGTATTCACCCGAATTCGTTTCCCAACCCATACTTATGGGAACTGAAAATCCGAACTGGGTCACATAATAGCGCTTGTATTCTTGCGTATCCCGGCCAAATACCTGCGATAGGGTGCCGTCCAGCTTCGTGTATAGGGCATCAAGGTCGCGTCTCACGTTGTCGTCCCAGTGTTCAATCTTAACCGCTTCCAGTTCGCCCAAGCGGCGCTCGAGTTTGGGGATCGCAGCCTTGATCTGCATGGCCGACAGATTGGCTGGCCGAGGTTCAGTGGGTGGTGTGGCTCGTCTTGCCATTCACTCTCTCCTCACAACTCGCCGAACAGTGCGATCAACTCCCTCGACGTGCGGGTCGCCGTCGTCCCAGACCCTCAAGGCGATACGGAAGTTCGCGCTCTTGACCGACCATGACCCTCATGGGAGACGAAGATAGAACAATGTCAAGCGCGCGACCGGGGTCGATGCATCGAGCAGTGGACAATTTCTTCAGCCAACTGGCGCCGATTGGGGCGGCGTACCAGGCACGCATCCTTTGCGTATGCTGCCGTGCGGTCGAAGGATGGCTTCGCGCTGCTGAAGGCGGCCGTCTTCTTGAGCGCCACAGCCATAAATATTCCCTTCACGAACTTCGCCTCGAAAAGTGTTCGCGCGGGCCACTACCCGCTGGCTAAGCTCGGCGTCGACGCGCGCGGCCTTGTCGACCAAGCCCTGTCGGGCAGCATCGAGGTGCCCGATGGGTCACTTCTGTTTCGCCCAAGGAAAGAGGGCGGATACGCCGCTGCTTACGAGCCATTTCATGCTCTCGGTCTGCAGAGCCAGCAGCGGTTCGATGCCCTGATGCTTAAGGGAGGAGATCGGCCTCGCTTTAGGCATCAGCCGCTCGACTGGGAGCTGAAGGCCCACGCGGAGCCGTACTACGGCTTGGCCGAGCTGCTGGCCTATTACGATCTCGGTCAGCTGGACCCGGAGAACAACGCGCAGACCATCGAAGTTATTGCCACCGGCGTGGCCGTGATCGACAGGGCCTCCAGAGTGGATGGCACACAGGCTTCAATCGGCATCGCTCTTACGAACGGGTTGCAAACGGACAAGGTCAGGCTTGGCTACAGGGTGGTTCCACCCCGTGGCCGGGTCGAACGGAGCAGCATCGAGGGCGGCGAGCTGAAGTGGACAAAGTCTGAGGGGGTGCCGAAAGCAGATGTAGCCCTCGACGTTCCTGCTGCCTCCCTTGTTGACTGCACAGTAAGTTATGACGGCTATGCGCGGCATCACTGGTGGGTCACAGACCCATCTAGAGCGCAAAATCCTCGGCGTGCCGCTTACGAAGCTGTCGATCCTGGATTGACCACTTTCGGCGACTACATCACCAAGACAGGCAGGACCCCCCGAGATCAGCACGACTTCAGTCCGCAGTCGCATGGCTGGTGTGGATGCTCGGGTTCAGTCCCGCACACCTGGGTAGCAGCAAACAACTTAAGTCCGCCGATCTCGTGGTCACGACACCCGGCGGGCATTTCGCCGTGGTGGAGTGCACCCTCGGACTCCTTAAGTCGGAGCACAAGATGGCTCGGCTCATCGAGAGAACCGAGGCGATAAGAGCTCAGGTTGATGCATCTCTTCGAGTATTGCCTGTGATGGTCACGTCCAAGACGCGCAGGGACGTGCGAGCGGAGCTGCCCGATGCGGAGAAGCTCGGAGTTCTGGTCGTGACCCGTGAGAACCTGGACGAGGCTATAGCCCGAACAATCTTGATGCCCGACGCTGACGCGGCCTATGAGGAGGCGGAGAAGGTGGTTGCTGCAGCTCAGGCGAAGCACGAGCTGCAGCAAGAACTCGAACTTAATGAGCAAGCGCCCTAGCCATTAAAGTGGGGCCACATTAAGTAGAGTATTATGTGCCGACTGAGCTGGTTGCGTTGACCACCGATAATCGACTGATTTAGTTGGTGACCCCGGCAGGATTCGAACCTGCGACCCTCAGATTAGGAATTTGATAGCGGCCCTGTGAATTGCCCCCTCTTCCGATAAAGTTGGAGCCTACTACGCTTGGCTCAATCTGCCGGGAGATCAGGCCCGATCCTGGCGGGCAGTTGGTGCGGGTTTGGACCCAAAGTCATCGGCTCCACCATGAGTCCGACCGTGAGTCCCTGTAGTCCCACTACTCGCGGAACCCCGCAGAAATGGCTGAAATGTTGGTGGGCGCAGTAGGACTCGAACCTACGACCCGCTGATTAAGAGTGGACGGGGGCTTCCCTAAACCACTTGAACAATAAGGGGAAGGCTGGGACTTCCTTTCAGGGCGGGAAGCCGAGGCGGTCGACGGCATTAGGGAAGACCTTTGCGATCAACCATGGGCACAGAAGCTACTTCGCCAAATTCCGGCGACAGCAGATCTAACCCGTGCAGATAAGGCACACCTGTTCGAGTTGCGTTTCGCTCGGGCTCTGCATCGCGCCGGCATCGTACCGCGTTACGAGGTAACGGGTGAAGGTAACTCAACGCTCGATTTTGTTTTCGAAAGCCGCGACAGAGAGTGGCGCGTCGAGCTAATGCGTCTTGAGGAAACGGAAGCCGCGCTTCGCGCAATAGTTCAGCGTATCGAGGACGGTATCCGTTGGATAGGCCGTATTCTCACCACTAACGCCGATGATCGAAGGCAATCGGAAGAAGGTGAGACACTAAAGGCAGTTCAACGTATTTGTCAGAAGTGTGAGCGCAATGGCCGCGCCTACAAGTTCCCCCTACCAGACGAAGCGTATCAATTGTTGTTGGTAGACTTCCGCACTTTCCTGCATGGCGGCGACGAGTTTGACCGAGTGCATGTTGGGCTGGGAGGACATTATCTGCAGGAGCAATTTCACCGGCGCTATTGGGAAGGGCAGCTCATCACAGGTGCCTTTGACGCTCGCACCAAAGTGGCAGGCGCTGATTTCATTCGGGAGCGAGTGCATTTCATTGGCTTCGTCAACGAAGAGGCATACGACGCCGGGGGCTTCGGGCCGGCGGTGCAATTCATTGCTAATCCTCATCTGTTCGCTTCTGCCAAGGAAGTGCACGCTGCCCTGGCGACGTGGCCTTTGCAGCCCTACCGGCTGCTCAATGGCGCTGACTGACCCGCTGATTTTTAGTCAGGCGCTCTATCCCGAGGCATCTGATTCTGTGGAAAATTTGACCCAAGACTGTGCTAGCGCTGTGCTAGCACAGTCGCCCGCCGAAAACGGGGAACCACCTCGTCGGAACCTTGAAAACAAAGGGAAATTTGGTGGGCGCAGTAGGACTCGAACCTACGACCCGCTGATTAAGAGTCAGCTGCTCTACCACCTGAGCTATGCGCCCTAGAATGCCGCCCGGCTTCAAGCGAGGCGCACCCGGCCCGGGCTTTGTCAAAAACCCGAGGGTGCTCCCCTTAGCACTGCCCCGGTTGGCCTGTCCAGTTTGCCTTTCCCTCAAAATGGCTTGCCGGGCGGCTCACCACAAGGTCCTGGTCTCTTCTGGCCGGAAGACGACCTTGCGGTTGACGTGGGCATTGAGCACGAAGCCGAGCCCGACGATCATGGTCAGCATGGAGGTGCCGCCATAGGAGACGAGCGGCAACGGCACGCCCACCACCGGCACGAGCCCGGTCACCATGGCGACGTTGATAAACACGTAGGTGAAGAGGCAGAGGCCCATGCCGGCGGCGACCAGCCGCGCGAAGATGCTGCGGCATCGGAGCGCCATATAGGTGATGAAGACGAGCGCAAGCAGATAGAGCGCCAGCAGCGCCACCGCGCCGATGAAGCCCATCTCCTCGGCGAACATGGTGAAAATGAAATCCGTGTGCTTCTCCGGCAGGAAGTTGAGCTGGGCTTGGGTGCCTTGCATGAAACCCTTGCCGGTCAGCCCGCCTGAGCCGATGGCGATCTTCGACTGGAGGATGTGGTAGCCGGAGCCGAGCGGGTCGCGCTCCGGATCGATGAAGGTCAGGATCCGCTCGCGCTGATAATCGTGCAGCTTCTCCCAGGCGTGCGGCAGCGCCACGACGACGGCGGCGATGCCGGCCGCGAAGTAGAAATAGCTCACGCCGGCAAGGAACATGAGCCCGCCGCCGATCACCGCGAACAGCAGGGCGGTGCCGAGATCGGGCTGGGCCAGGGCCAACAGGGTCGGCAGGCCGATCATCAGGGCGGGCGGGATCAGCGCATCAGGGCGCCAGATCTTCTCCGGCGGCAGCCATTGGTAGTAGCGGGCAAGCGCGAGCACGAGCGCCATCTTCATCATCTCGGACGGCTGGAAGCTGAGCTCGCCATAGCCGAGCCAGCGCCTTGCGCCGCCGCTTTCGACGCCGATGAGGGGCACGAGGATCATCAGGAAAAGGGCGATGAGGTACAGCGGAAAGGCGCCGCGCAGCCACCAGCGGATGTCGGAGAAGGCTACCGCGAACAGGAGCGCCAGGCCGAAGCAGAAGCGGACGATTTGCCGGCTGGCCCAAGGGTCGAGCGAGCCGCCGGCCACCGAATAGAGCGCCGCGGCACCGACGAGCGCGATGGCGATGATGAGCGCAATGAACGGCCAATTGAGCAGCAGGAGCTTTTTTCTAAGATCGAGCTTCGGCGCGGGGACCTCGGCGAAGAGCATCTTCATTGCGCGGACCCGAGCACCGCGAGCGCTCCTGGCGCCGCGCCCTCGTTGTTGGCGACGAAGGCCGGCTGTCCTGCGGGATCGCGCAGCAAGGCTTCCGTCATGACATCCCGGACGACCGGCGCCGCAGCGTGCGAGCCACCGCCGCCGTGCTCGACGACGCACGCCGCGGCGTAGCGCGGAGCGTCCGCCGGGGCGTAGGCGATGAACAAAGCGTGGGTCTCCGCCTCCCAGCCCGTCAGCTTGTGCGGATTGCGCGAGCTCACCACCTGGGAGGTTCCGGTCTTGCCGCACATCTGCACGCCGGGGATCTTCAAGGCCGAGCGGCCGGCCGTGCCGTGCGGCTCGTTGACGACGCCGAACATGCCGGCCCGGACGATATCGAGGTGCGCAGGGTCGAGCTCGAGGAGCGGCCAGGACGCAACCGGATCGTTGGCGGACATGACGAGCTTCGGCAGCACCGCCCGCCCGGTGGCGACGCGCGAGACCATCACCGCGAGTTGCAGGGGGGTGGCAAGCACGAAGCCCTGGCCGATGCCGGCGATAATCGTCTCGCCGGGATACCAATCCTCGAAAAGCTTGGCGCGCTTCCAGGCGGTGTCGGGAATGAGGCCCGGCTTCTCGCCCTGCAAGCCGCAGTCATAGGTGCGTCCCATGCCGAGCTCGCGCGCCACCGCCGCCAGATGGTCGATGCCCGTGCGCTTCGCCGTCTCGTAGAAATAGACGTCGCAAGACTGCTTGATCGCTTCATGCGTGTTGATGCCCGGGCCATGGGCCTTCCAGCAGCGGAAGCGCCTGCGTCCCAGGGCGTAGACGCCGGGACAGCGCATGGTCTCCTGAGGGTCGATGACGCCGGCCGAGAGACCGGCGAGCGCGGTCACCACCTTGAAGGTGGAGCCCGGCGGGTATTGCCCGCGGATGGCGCGGTTGTGGAGCGGATGGTCGCGGTTCTTGGCCAACTCCTTCCACTGATTGGGATCGGGATTGAAGGCGATCAGATTGGGATCGAAGGCGGGCGTGGAGGCCATGACGAGAATGCCGCCCGTCTTCACGTCCATCACGACGATCGACGCTACCCGCTGATCCTTGATGCGATCGAGCGCGACCTCCTGCAAATGATGATCGATGGTGAGCACGATGTCCCTGCCCCGCGTACTCGGCTTCGAGCCGAGCTCGCGGACCACGCGGCCATGCACGTCCACCTCGTATTTGATGGAGCCCGGGCTTCCCCGGAGCTCGCGATCAAAGCTCTTCTCGACGCCGGTGATCCCCGTGCGGAAGCCCGGAAGCCGCATGACCGGATCGTCGTCGACCTCTTCCTTGCCCGCCATGCCCACATAACCGACCACGTGGGACATGGGGCGGGCATGATTGTAATGGCGATAGCCCGACCGGTCCGTCCGCATGCCGGGGATTTGCGGGGCAAGGACGTTGAGCAGCGCAAACTGGCGCCAGGTCAATCCTTCGGCGACGAGCACCGGATAGTAGCCGCTCTGACGCCGCGCGGCGCGCATGATGCGATCGCGCGCGCCGGCCGAGATCGGAACGATCGTGGAGAGTGAATTCAGCGTGCCCGGCAGGCTCTTGCAGAATGCCGGCAGCACGAGGAGACGGAGATTTTCCTTGTTCTCGGCGATGAGCGCACCGAAGCGGTCGTAGATGGAACCGCGGGCCGGCGCCACGAGCTGCACCATCATGCGGTTCTCGTCGGACAGCAGGCGGTATTCGGACGAATCGAGGATTTGCAGCTGGTGCAAGCGCCAGCCGAGCAGCCCGAACAGCCCTGCCTGGCCGACCCCAACGAGGAGCGCGCGGCGCGAGAAGCGGTAGCGCTGCCGGCGCGCGTAGTCGGGCTTCTTCTTCCCCCCGTAGTCTAAAGGCAGCTTCTTTCTCATGCGCTGCCCCGGAAGATCACGTTGTGCTTCGGCCCGAAGCGGCCGTACCTCACCCAGAGGAGGCCGTAGAGCACCACGGGGAAGAGCGCGATCGAGGTCAGCGCGCCGAAGGCGATCGGCCACCAGTCGATCCAGCGGAAGTAATAGAGCGAGGCGAGCAGCCAGCCGAAACCGGCGAGCACGCTGACGAGCGCGATCCAGATGAGCCAATGGAGTGCGAAGTCACTGCCTTCGCGGAGCGACCCGGCGCGGCCGCCGACGGTGGCGCCGATCAGGCACATCAGCGCCCAATAGCCGAGCGGACCTCCGCTCATGAGGTCGGCGAGAAGGCCGAGACCGGCAGCGCCGGCGGGCGGCAGCGCCCCACCAGGAATGGCGCGCCAGCAAAACACCATCATCACCACGACGAGCGGCAAAATGAACGTCGCATCGGCTGGCAAACCCCACGGCACCGCGGTCGCAACCACCGCAAACAACACAGACAAGGCCGGGAGGAACTTGTTCATCGCTCTGCCTGCGCCTGCCCCCCAGGGTGTGGAATGTCCCCCGCCACGCCGACGCTCCCCATGGCCGCCTCGACGGGCAGAGACGCGGTCGCCGTCTTGCTGGCCTTGTCGGTGGGCGCCGCCGATAGAGCGCCTGTGCCGGCCGCCACTTCAGGGTCGGTGCGCTGCAAGGCGGGGGTGTCGAAGAACAGCACGCTCACCGCATCGAGCGAGTTCAGTTCCGCATAGGGACGCACCTTGAAGGCCCCGGGCGTGCCCGTCACCACGCCGACGCGCAAGCCCCGCGGCAGCACGCCGTCGCTGCCGGACGTGTACACCTCATCGCCGGGATAGGCCGTGGCGTCATCGGGAAGGAAATCGAGTTGGAGCTCCGCGCTATTGTCGCCCGAGGCGAGCGCGCGCACGCCCGCCGGTCCAACCAGGACCGGAATGCGGCTATTCAGGTCGTTGAGGAGAAGCACGCGGGCGACGGACTCGCCGGCATCGACCGTGCGGCCCACCAGCCCATCGCCGTTGATGACGGCGTAGCCGATGTGCACGCCGTCCTTCCGGCCGAGATTGATGAGTGCGCTGCGCACGAAGGGGCCTCTGGCATCGGCGATGACGCGGCCCGTGGCGAAGACGAGACCGGGCTCCTCCACCGCGTTCAGCAGCGAGCGCAGATGGGCGACCTTTCGCTCGAGCAGCTTGGTTTGCCATTCCCACTGCCTGAGGGCCTCGTTCTCTTTCTTCAGGCGATCGACCTCGTCGAACGCGGCGGCATAGAGCCGCGCGCGCTCCATGGCGCGGCGCGCCTCAATGGCCGGCAAGGATGCGGCCTCGAGAACGGGAGCGGACAGATCGACCAGCCCATCGCGGGCGTCGGAAATCACGCCGTGGCCGATACGGCTCAAGACGAGCAGAACGGCGCAGAGGAAATAGAGACCAAAACTGAGGATCTCTACCGGGGCCCTCCAGGAGGGCCGGTGTCTTCGAAACAATGGTGATCCGCGCTCGCGCATCCTGCGTTCACTCGAGGAACGCCCTTGCGGCGTTCAGCCTCCCTTCGGTGCGGGGCTGCGCAATCGCCGGCCCCGTCTTCGCCCCCCTAGGGCTTGATCAGCAGATCGGCCATTTCGTCCAGCCGCTCCAGAGCCATCCCGGTTCCACGGACCACGCAGCGCAGCGGATCTTCGGCGATCTTGAATTTCACTCCGGTCTCTTGCTGGAGCCTGACATCGAGCTTTTCGAGCAACGCGCCGCCACCGGTCAGATAAATACCGGCGTCGCAGATATCGGCGGTGAGCTCGGGCGGCACATCGGCCAGCGCCTGCCTTATGCCGCCAACGATCTGCTGGATCGGCAAGGTCAAGGCATCGGCAATCTCATGGGGCCCGAGCGTGATCTCGGTGGGAAAGCCGCGTTGAAGATCCCGTCCCTTGATCTGAATGCTGATGTGGGTGCCGTTCGCCTTGGCGACGGCTGAGCCCGCCTCCTTCTTGATCGCCTCGGCGTTGGTGGCGCCGATGAGGAGGTGATGCTTGAAGCGCGCGTAGTTGACGATCGCTTCGTCCATGGCGTTGCCGGCCGTGCGAATCGACTTCGAGTATATCACGCTGCCCATGGACATGACGGCGATGTCGGTAGTGCCGCCGCCGATGTCGACGACCATGGAGCCGCGCGGCTCCTTGATCGGCAGACCGGCGCCGATCGCGGCCGCCACCGGCTCCTCGATGAGATAGACGCGGCGCGCACCCGCCGAGAGACCAGCCTCGTGCACGGCGCGGCGCTCGACCGACGTGGCGCTTGCCGGCACGCAGATCATGATGCGCGGGCTGCCGAACAACCGCCGCTTGTTCACGCGGCGGATGAAATATTTGATCATCTCTTCAGCCGCGTTGAAGTCCGCGATCACACCGTCGCGCAGCGGCTGGACTGTCTCGATCTTGCTCGGGGTTCGCCCCAGCATGGTTTTGGCCTCATGGCCGGCGGCGATCACCTTTCGGTCGTCGCCTCGCTGCTCTATGGCGACCACGGACGGCTCGTCGAGAACTATCCCCCGTCCTGGCACGTAAACGACCGTGTTCGCCGTGCCAAGGTCGATGGCCATGTCTGCCGAGACAGAGCCCAAGACCCGCGAGAACATGCACCCGCCCCAATCGGCTCCCGCGCATCACGGGAAGCCCCAAAACGCTACCGATACTACGCGCGGCAGAAAATGTGGCCGTTCAACGGGTTCGGCCCCTAACCGAGCGCAAAGCCATGTTGCGTCAAATCGCGTTGGCGAGCAATGCGTGATGCGCCTGTTTTGAAAAAACTCTTCGCTTGACGCGTTCATCGCGCCCTGCATGGAGCGTCGAAGCGCCGAATAGGCGCGCGCGGCGAGCCTCTTGCTGGATGAGCCGTTTAGTGCGGCTCGCTAAGACGGAAGCGGAGAGTCGCCCCCTCGCCAAGGGCGCGCGCACCCCACGAGACGTCGCGGCGGACGGGCTTGACGCCCGGCCGCCCCAGTCTCCTCTGCCACATTTAGGCAGATGCCCATGACATAGGCATTACGGCAAGCTTACGAGGCGAGCATCGTCTCCGGCTTCCGCCGCGCCTCACGGGCCAAGAGCTTGTTCAGCGCGCTGACATAGGCCCTGGCGGACGCCACCATCGTGTCGGTGTCGGAGCCCCGGCCCGTGGCGATCTTGCCGTCGGCCTCGAGACGCACCATGACCTCGGCCTGGGCGTCCGTCCCCTCGGTCACCGCGCTCACCTGATAGAGGGCTAGCCGCGCCTCGTGCGGCACCAAGGAGCGAATCGCCCGGAAGGTGGCGTCGACGGGGCCGTCACCCACCGCCTCGAAGGTGTGCTGCTTGCCGTCCATGTCGAGGGTGATGGTCGCCTTTTGCGGGCCGCCAGTGCCGGCGATCACGGTCAGCGCCACCACCTTGATGCGGTCGTGGGCGGACGCGATCTCCTGGTCGACCAGGGCTTCGATATCCTCGTCATAGACGTGCTTTTTCACGTCGGCCAAGGCCTTGAAGCGCACGAAGGCATCCTCGAAGGCGTTGCCGCCGAGTTCGTAGCCCAGCTCCTTCAGCTTCTCGCGGAAGGCGTGGCGCCCGGAATGCTTGCCCATCACCAGCGAGGACTCCTTCAGACCGACGCTCTCCGGCGTCATGATCTCGAAGGTCCCGGCATGCTTCAGCACGCCGTCCTGGTGGATGCCGCTCTCATGGGCGAAGGCGTTCCGGCCCACGATTGCCTTGTTGTACTGGACGGGAAAGGCCGTCACCCGCGACACGAGCTTGGAGGCGCGGGTCAGCATGGTGGTGTCGATGCCGGTCCACACCTTCATGGCGTCTTCGCGCGTCTTGATGGCCATGACGATCTCTTCCAGCGCCGCATTGCCGGCGCGCTCGCCAAGACCGTTGACGGCGCATTCCACCTGGCGGGCGCCGGTGAGCACCCCCGACAGGGAGTTCGCCACCGCCAGGCCCAGATCGTTGTGGCAATGGGTCGAGAACACGATCCCGTCCGCGCCGGGGACACGCTCCAGCAGCATGCGGATCAGACCCGCGAACTCGTCAGGCGTGGCATAGCCGACCGTATCGGGAATGTTGACGGTGGTGGCGCCCGCCTTGATGGCCGCCTCGACGCAGCGGCACAGGAAATCGTGCTCGGTGCGGGTCGCGTCCATGGCCGACCACTCCACATCGTCGGTATAGGTGCGCGCGCGGGTGACCGAGGCGGCGATCCGCTCCAGCACCTCGGCCTCCTCGATGCCCATCTGGTACTTACGATGGAGCGGCGAGGTGCCGATGAAGGTGTGGATGCGGCCACGTTTGGCCGGCTTGATGGCGTCGGCGCAGACGTCGATGTCCTTCATCTGCGCCCGGGCGAGACCGCAGATGACCGATTTCTCGGCCCGGCGGGCAATCTCCTGCACGCTCTCGAAATCGCCCTGGGAGGCGATGGGGAAGCCCGCCTCGATCACGTCGACGCCCATCTCGTCAAGGAGCTCGGCAACCTCCAGCTTCTCATCGAAGGTCATGGTGGCGCCGGGGCATTGCTCCCCGTCGCGCAAAGTCGTGTCGAAGATGATCACGCGGTCCTTGTCGGAACGCGCCTTTCCTTCAGAGGTCTCTTTCTCGGATTCCATAGTGCTCGTCCTTAAACCTTTGGCCTCAGTCTAACACGACTGGCGAGGCGCTTGAATTTCGCGGGTTTGTCTTGCCATCCCCTGAACGCCCGCCTCGGCCAAGGCCAAGACCGCCGGAGCTCAGGGGCGTCTAAGGAGGAGCGTGAGGGTGAGCGCGCACGCGGAGGCGGCCAGCGGGAACCCGCCGGTTTTCAGCCTCATCTGGTCAGTCGTGCGCTGCATCGTCACCTTCTCGCGCGAGGCCGAACCTCGCGATGCCCGGAAAATAATGTGAACGCCCTTTGAGAGCAAGGGCGCTCTGACCGCGGCTCAGTTGGGATGGCTGAAGCTCCCGTGCCGCGCCATCCAGGTCAGAGCCGCGAACTCCGCATGGGTCATGTGCACCAGGGTCGCGTGGTCGCCGCCTTCGAAATAGATCTCCGGCTGGGCGTCGATATCGTCGTCGACCACCACGTCGAGTCCGTAGCACTCGCCGATCGCGGGAACCGCGCCGCGGGCGCAATCCTCGAAAAGCTCGATGATCTCGCGCTCGCTCGCCAGCTCGACATCGTCGCCGAACTGCCGCTTGAGATCGGTCAGGCGGATATGGTGCGAGGCGGGGAGCACGGCGAGGGCGTAGCCTTGCTCGTCGCGGAGCAGGACCGCCTTCGCCAGGCAGCCACCGGGAATGTGGCAGGCGCGCGCGGTCCGCAGCGCGCTTTGGGTGGGCGTGTGTGCCAGCACGTCATAGGCAACGTTCTTGGTGGCGAGATATTTCGCAAGTGTGGGGGCGATAGCCATGGTCGAACCTCCTTCGCGATCTCGAAGCATCGCAAACGTGAAGTCCCCCCGCTAACGCCTCACGCCAGCGGCCTTCGACCCTCAACGGTAGGATACACCCATCGGTTCCCCGGCCACAATATCACCTTGGCCGGTCACTTTGCCGCCTGGACGCCCCTAGGCCAGGGCCGTGTCGAGGAACTCGACGAAGGACACGACCTTGCCGTCCGCGATCTGGATGAAGGCGGCGAGCTCGGTGGTCACGGTCTGGCCCGTCGTCATGACGTTGACCGTGGCGCGCCAGCGGACGGCCGCCTTGTTGCCGTCGACCAAGAGGTCGAGAATCTTGACGTCGCTCAGGCTGAAGGTGTCGGTGATGGTCCGCATGAGGGACATGATGGTTTCGTGACCCTCGGCCACCGCCGCCAGCATGCTGACCTCTGGCGAGCCCGAGATCTGGTACCTGGCATTCTCGGCGAAGAGCTCGCGACAGGGTATCCGATATCCCCGTCCACCCGCGCCTCATAGAGTTTCTTGACGAGCGCCTCGATCTCGCTGCGGTCCATTATGAGCGATCCTCCGTCTTCGCATGTGCTGCCGGCGCCTTGTCGAGCATGCTCAGGGCATACGCGGTGTCGAGGAATTCGACCAGAGACACGACCTTGCCATTCTCGACTTCGAGGAATTGGGCAACCTCCGTCGTGGAGTCATCCTTGGCCTTTGCATCTCGAACGGTGGCCCGCCAGCGGACGGCGGCCTGGTTGCCATCGACGAATAGATTGAGAATGGCGAAGTCGCTGAGCGCAAAGCCGGCGATCATGGCCTCGAACCGGGCCATGATCGCGGCATGGCCGACCAGCGGCGCCGTCAGCGCGCCCCATGCAGGCGAGCCGACGATCCGGAATGTGGCGTTCTCGGCGTAGCCGCGACGGAGAACATCCATGTCGCCGGCAACCCGGGCGGCGCAAAGCCCTCTGACGAGCCCCTCGATGTCGCGGCTCCTGGTCATGACGGATCCCCTACTCCGTGTCCGTGCGGCGGCGGCCTTTGTCGGTGTAACGGCGGTGCGGCGGCCGGTCGGAGCGTGGCTTCGCCGCGGGCTTCTCGGCCTTAGCACCGGCGGCGCGGGCAGATCGCCGTCGGGCAGGCTCACGAAGATCAGCACCGCCAGCACGGTCACATAGAAGCGGAAGGCGGCGTCCTGGCCGTTCCAGGTCTGCCGACTGCCACATGGCGAACCACTCGCCGGCGATCACCATGAAGCCGAAGAACCATACGAGGAAGGCGGTCGAGCGCGCCGGCCACGACAAGGCCCTTGGCACTGATTGAACACCGCGCCCGGCGCGGCGCGCGACCTGCCATAGGCGGATGGCGCCAGCGAGAAACAGGATGCCGCGTGATGGCCTCGGCGGCGATGATCAGCCCATAACAGAGATGCCACAGGGCAGGGCTGGTGATCGACCGGTACATCAGCGCGTTGCCCGGGATAGGTCGTATCCATGCTCATCACATGCTGCACGAAGAGATAGTTCGTGCCGTAGTCGGTGACGTTGTCGAAGGCGACGAGCAGGCAGAACGCTGCGAGGCAAGACGCTCATCACGATCTTGGCGTAGCGGGTGATCAACATGGACGGCAGTCTCCACAAGCCTCTTGGAATGGAACGCCGAACCAGACAGATCAACGAGACAGATTACTGGGCGAGCCGAGCCAACGCTCCCTGGCAATCTGGCGTCAGCGCGGCCTTGTTGCTGAAGAGACAGCGGAGATTGCGGCCCTCCCCGAACGGCACGTCGGCGCAATAGGTCTCCAGGTCCTGATGGCAATTGCGCAGGACCATGATTTTCTTGCGCGGCGGGAGGAACCCAATGATCGGCGGCGCCTCCGCAGACGCAGGCGGCGCTGCCACCGGCGCGGCACTCGGCGCCTTCACGGAGGATGGCGCCTCAGCCGCTGCCGGCGTCTCCGTCTTCGCCTGCTTTGCCGAGGACTCCGTCGTGGCGGATTGCGCGGGCGCGGGCGGCGGCGGCGTACTCGTTGACGCAGCCGGCTTGGCCTCAGGTGCGGCAGCCGGAGCTGCGGCCTTAGCCTCCGATGCCGGAGGGGAAGTCTCCGTCGCGGCCGGCGCGGTCGTTGGTTCAGGTGCCGGGGCGCTCTCAGGCTTCGCGACAACCGGGGTCGGCGCCGCGGGCGGGGTGGCCGCCTTCACCGCCTCCTGACAGCCGGGCGAGAGCTTCGCCATGTGCTCCTTGAGGCATTGGAATGCCTCGGCGCCACCGCGGGGCGTACCCCAGCAATTGGACATGAAGTCAGAGCGGCAATTGGCTTTGATCGCCGAGAGCTGCGCGTCGGTCGGCTTCGCCGCCGCGGGACTGGCGACGGCGAGCGCTGCCAGCATCGAAAGGCAGAAAGCCGAAGCGAAGATTCTCATGCCAATCCCCCGTCGCCGAACCCGTCAGTTCTTGCTCTTGTCCACCATCTTACGCTCGGCGATCCACGGCATCATGTCGCGCAGGCGTTTGCCCACAACCTCCATGTCGTGACTGTCGCACTTGGCGCGCATCGCCTTGAAGCTCGGCTGGTTGATGCGGTTCTCGAGCATCCAGTCCTTGACGAACTTGCCGGTCTGGATGTCGTTCAACACCTCCTTCATGGCGGCTTTGCTCTCCTTGCCCACCACGCGCGGGCCGGAGACATACTCGCCGTACTCGGCCGTGTTGGACACCGAGTAGTTCATGTTGGCGATACCGCCTTCATAGATGAGGTCGACGATCAGCTTCACCTCGTGGACGCACTCGAAATAGGCCATCTCGGGCGCGTAGCCCGCTTCGATCAGGGTCTCGTAGCCGTTCCGCATCAGCTCGACCAAGCCGCCGCACAAGACCGACTGCTCGCCGAAGAGATCGGTCTCGCATTCCTCGCGGAACGTGGTCTCGATGATGCCGGCGCGGCCGCCGCCGATGGCCGCCGCGTAGGACAGCGTCAAATCGTGGGCGTTGCCGGTGGCGTCCTGGGCGATGGCCATGAGACAGGGCACGCCGGCCCCGCGTGAGTACTCGGCACGCACCGTGTGGCCCGGGCCCTTCGGCGCCACCATGCAGACATCCATGTCGGCACGCGGCTCGATGAGGTTGAAATGGATGTTGAGGCCGTGGGCGAAGAACAGCGCGGAGCCCTGCTTCATGTTGGGCTTCAGCTCGTTCTCCCAGATCTGGCCTTGCAGCTCGTCAGGGGTGAGCATCATCACCACGTCGGCCCATTTGGCGGCATCGGCTACGGACATGACCTTCAGGCCTGCGCCTTCCGCCTTGGCGGCCGAACTCGAGCCCGGGCGGAGCCCCACGGCGACGTCTTTGACGCCGGACTCCTTCAGGTTCAGCGCATGCGCGTGTCCCTGGCTGCCATAGCCGATGATGGCGACCTTCTTACCCTTGATCAGATTGAGATCGGCATCCCGATCGTAGTAAACGCGCATACCTCTTCCCCTAAATGGTCTCTCGTCCTGGTTCGGGGGCGTTTGTGACGCCCGAAACTTCACTTTGCAAGGGCTTCCCTTGCGGCTCTAATCCGCGCCGCAATCGATTCCTCGGGGGAACATCATGAAAAACGTGGATCGCTGGTTCATTCTCATCGGACTGCTCTTCGGCACCTTCGGTGTCGGCTTCGGGATTTGGATGGGCATCAACGAGCGGATCGACCTCGCCCCAATACACGCCCACGTCAATCTCGTCGGCTTCGCCTCGATGATCCTGTTCGGGCTCCTCTACCGTGCCTTCCCGGCGCTGGCGATGAGCCGGCTCGCGGCGTGGCACTTCATCATTTTCACACTGGGCGCCATCCTGTTCGTCGCCGGTCTTCCCCTCGCCGTGGCGCATCAGACCATCGTGCTTGCGGTCGTGGGCTCGTTGATGGTCCTGCTCGGGTTCCTCGTGTTCCTCGTCAATTACCTGTTGAACGGGTTCGGCGCGAAAGCAACCGCCTAGCGCTCACATCCGCTCGGGGCCACGGGCGATCGCCGCGAGCCCTGTGCGGCAGACCTCGACCAGGCCGAGCGGCTGCATCAGCACGATGAACTGCTCGATCTTCGACTGGCGGCCGGTGATCTCGAACACGAAGTGCTCGGTCGAGGCGTCGATCACTTGCGCACGGAAGGCTTCCGCCAGCCGCAGCGCCTCGACCCGCTTCTCGCCGGTCCCCGCCACCTTGACCATGGCGAGCTCGCGCTCGATGGGGTTTCCAATCACGGTGAGGTCGGTCACCGAGTGGATCGGCACGAGGCGGTCGAGCTGATTCTTGATCTGCTCGATGACCATCGGCGTGCCGGTGGTGACGATGGTGATGCGCGACAGATGCGCCTCGTGCTCGGTCTCAGACACGGTCAGCGACTCGATGTTGTAGCCGCGGCCGGCGAACAGGCCGATGACGCGCGCGAGCACGCCGGGCTCGTTGTCCACGAGCACGCTCATCGTGTGCGTCTCAGGCTTCTGCTCGATCTTTTCCAGCGAGTAGGCCGAGCCGGGCTGGGTCATCACTCTCATCTCTCTTTGCGAACGGACGGGTCGAACGGCCGAGGCGGCGGGCACGCGGGGCGCGCCTACACCATGACCTTGCCTTCCTCGGTGATCGCCTTCTCGAGGTCTTCTTCGGTGAGGTCGTCGCCCATCAGCATGTTGTTGTGCGCCTCCCCGCTCGGGATCATGGGGAAGCAATTGGCATGCTTGTCGACCCGGCAGTCGAAGATGACCGGCTTCGGCGTCGCGATCATCTCCAGAATGGCATCGTCGAGCTCCGACGGCTTGTCCACCCTGATGCCGACGCCCCGATAGGCCTCCGCCAGTTTGACGAAGTCCGGCAGCGCCTCCGTGTAGGAGTGCGAGTAGCGGCCGCCATGCAGCAGCTCCTGCCACTGGCGGACCATGCCCATATATTCGTTGTTCAGGATGAAGATCTTGATCGGCAGGTCGTACTGCGCCGCCGTCGACATCTCCTGCATGGTCATGAGCACCGACGCCTCGCCCGCGATGTCGATGACGAGGCTGTCCGGGTGCGCCACCTGCACGCCGACGGCCGCCGGGATGCCATAGCCCATGGTGCCGAGGCCGCCTGAGGTCATCCAGCGGTTCGGCTCGTCGAAATGGAAGAACTGGGCGGCCCACATCTGGTGCTGGCCGACTTCGGTGGTGATGTAGACGTCATGACCACGCGTCAGCGCATACAGACGCTCGATCGCGTATTGCGGCATGATGACGTCGTCGCGCTTCTTGTAGTGGAGGGACTTGCGCGCGCGCCATTTGTCGATCTGGCCCCACCACGTCTTCAGCGCCGCCTTGTCGACCTTCGGGTTCTTGGCCCTCCAGGCTGCGAGCATCTGATCGAGCACGTGGGCGCAATCGCCGACGATGGGGATGTCGACAGTGACGTTCTTGTTGATGGACGAGCGGTCGATATCGACATGGATCTTCTTCGATCCCGGCGCGAAGGCATCGAGCCGTCCGGTGATACGGTCGTCGAAGCGCGCGCCGATGCAGATCATCACGTCGCAATCGTGCATGGCGTTGTTCGCCTCGTAGGTCCCGTGCATGCCAAGCATGCCCAGCCACTGCTTGTCGGACGCCGGGTAGGCGCCGAGGCCCATCAAGGTCGAGGTGATGGGATAGCCGGTCATGCGCACGAGCTCGCGCAGGCGCTCGGTGGCGAGCGGTCCGGAATTGATGATCCCGCCGCCGGTATAGAAGATCGGGCGCTTGGCGTTCGCCATAAGCTCGACGGCGGCCTCGACGGCGCGCTCGTCGCCGTTCACGGCCGGCCGGTAGCTCTTGTGCTGAGAGTTCGACAGGCCGGCATAGATTCCCTTGGCGAACTGGATGTCCTTGGGGATGTCCACGACAACGGGCCCCGGCCGGCCGGAGCGGGCGACGTAGAACGCCTCGTGCAGGACGGTCGACAGCTGATTGACGTCCTTGACGAGATAATTGTGCTTGGTGCACGGGCGCGTGATGCCGACCGTGTCGCATTCCTGGAACGCGTCGTTGCCGATGAGATGGGTCGGCACCTGGCCGGTGATGCACACGACCGGAATGGAATCCATGAGGGCGTCGGTGAGCCCGGTGACGGCGTTGGTCGCGCCGGGGCCCGAAGTCACCAGCACGACGCCGACCTTGCCGGTCGAGCGCGCATAGCCTTCGGCGGCATGGACCGCGCCCTGCTCGTGGCGGACAAGGATGTGCTCCAGCCGATCCTGCTGAAACAGCTCGTCATAGATCGGCAGCACCGCGCCGCCGGGATAGCCGAAAATGTGCTCGACGCCTTGGTCGGCGAGAGCCTGGAGCACAATCTGGGCGCCTGTCATCGAGGCTGACATGTCTCTACTCACTGCAAAGCCGGACCATCGCGGCCGGATGCGGCCACTGCCCGGTAATATAAGGATTGGCGGAAAACGCCGAATTAAGGCGGGCACCCTAAGGCGTGTGTGACAGAGGGTCAACGGCAATTGCGAATGAATGATAAGTTTGCCAAGCCTTAGCTTTCCGAAAATTACCGTTTACCCCGACATTTTGCAGTAGTTTATTGCGCGCTGGCTTGCGCCGGCCGGCCCACGCCTTGGCCGCACAAGCCCTGCGCCGACAACCATCCTGGACAAGGGCGTGCGATCCGCCTATGTCCCCCGCTTCAGGGGCCTCGCGGCGCCTATGATCGGCGTTCAACGCGACAAGATTTTCCAACACCTCATCTTCGCGATCTTCGCGCTCATTGGTCTGAATGCAGACGGCTGCTAGCTCAGAAAATTTTGCCGCCAACGGCAACGAGGCCCCTCCGCTTTCCAAGGCCGCGTTTTGGGCGCTGACCTTCGGCTCGATCGGCGTCGTCTATGGCGACATCGGTACGAGCCCCCTCTACGCCTTGCGCGAAGCGGTGCTCGCCGCCGGTGGCGAGCACGGGATCGTGACGCAAGCCGCCGTGTTCGGCGTGCTGTCGCTCGTCTTCTGGGCGCTGATCATCATCGTCACCGTGAAATATGTGCTGGTCCTGTTGCGGGCCGACAATAACGGCGAAGGCGGCACGCTGGCGGTCACGGCGCTCGCCTTTACCGCGCTCGGCCGGCGTACGCCGCTCGTGCTCGGGCTCGGCATCGTCGGCGCATCGATGTTCTACGGCTCGACCCTGATCACGCCGGCGCTGTCGGTGCTGTCGGCGGTGGAAGGTCTCAACGTCGCCACGGACGCGTTTCTGCCGTACGTTCTGCCGCTCACGGTGATCATTCTCGTCTTGTTATTCTCGGTGCAATCGCACGGGACGGCGAAGGTCTCCACCTTCTTCGCGCCGATTACCTTCGTCTGGTTCATCATCATTGCCGTCGCCGGAGCGGCGGAGATCGCCGCCAATCCCCGGGTGCTGAACGCGCTCAATCCGTACTACGCGATGAAGTTTCTGATGACCCACGGCGTGATCGGCCTGGTCACGCTCGGCGCCGTGTTCCTGGTCGCCACCGGTTCGGAGGCGCTCTACAACGACCTCGGCCATTTCGGGCGCAGACCGATTCAGACCGCGTGGCTCTATCTCGTCCTGCCGTCGCTGCTGCTCAACTATTTCGGCCAGGGCGCGTTGATGCTGGCCAAGCCCGAGACGGTCGCCAATCCGTTCTATCTGTTGTTCCCGGATTGGGCCCTCTATCCCATGGTGGCTCTCGCCACCATGGCCACGGTGATCGCGAGCCAAGCCGTCATCACCGGCGCCTACTCCATCACCCGCCAAGCCATGCAGCTCGGACTTCTCCCGCGCATGGAGGTGCGCCACACATCGGAGTCTCTGGCCGGACAGATCTACATGCCGCGCGTGAATTGGCTGTTGCTCGTCGGCGTCCTGCTGCTCGTCTTCATGTTCCGGTCCTCGAGCGATCTCGCCGCGGCTTACGTGCTCGCCGTGGCGATGACCGGGTGGACCGCCGGCATCCTCGGCTTCATCGTGATCTGGAAGCTATGGCGCTGGAGCCTATGGGCGACGATTGCATTGATGGTGCCGCTGACGCTCGTGGACACGGCCTTCGTGATGGCCAGCACGCTCAAGATCGCCGAGGGCGCGTGGCTTCCGGTGCTGGTCGGCATCATCCTGGTGATCATCATGGTCACCTGGCGTCGCGGCACGCGGCTGCTCGCGCAGAAGACGCGCCGCGTCGAGGTCCCGTTCGAGCCGCTGATCAAGAACCTCGAGGACAAGCCGCCCTATATCGCGCCCGGCACGGCCGTGTTCCTCACGGCCGACCCCGACTTCGCACCGACGGCGCTGCTGCATAACCTCAAGCACAACAAGGTGCTCCACGAGCACAACGTGATCCTGACCATCGTCAACGAGGACATTCCCCGCGTGAAGACGGACAACCGGGTGCAGATGGAGACCGTCAGCGACAAGTTCATGCGCCTCACGCTGCATTTCGGATTTGTCGAGCGGCCCAACGTGCCCAAGGCGCTCGCTATCGCACGCAAACAGGGATGGCAGTTCGACATCATGTCGACGTCGTTCTTCCTGTCGCGCCGCTCGATCCGGCCAGACGTCCGCTCGGGGATGCCGCAATGGCAGGACCAGCTTTTCGTCTTCCTCGCCCATAACGCCGACGACGCGTCGAGCTATTTCCAACTGCCGACCGACCGGGTGGTGGAGATCGGCACCCAAGTCACCGTGTGACGGAACGCGACGTGGCGGCCGCGGCCGCCGCCTCCCCGTCGGGGAACCACTCCCAGTCCGCCATGAACCGTTTCAGCCACGTCATCTGCCGCTTGGCGTAGCGTCTCGACTCGGTCTTCGCCTTGGTGACCGCCTCCTCCAAAGTCGTGGCGCCGGCCAGATAGGCGGCGAGCTCGCGCACCCCATGGGCCCGCATCGCCGGCAGGCCGGGGTCCAAGTGCAAGGCGACAAGCGCCCTGACCTCATCGAGCGCGCCCGCCGCGATCATGCGATCGAACCTCGCATCGATGGCCGCATAGAGCGGCTCCCGCTCCGGCGCGATAACGAGCTTCAGCACGGCGTCGCTGCGAAGCACGGGCGCGCCCGCCGTCTCCTGCCATTCTGCCAGCGACACGCCCGTCGACTCGATCACCTCAAGGGCGCGGACGACGCGCTGCGGATCGCTGGGGCGGAGCCGCGCCGCCATGACGGGATCGCGGGACTGAAGCGCGCGATATAGCCCTTCGGGCCCCAGACTTTCCGACTGCTCGCGCCAGAAGCTGCGCATCTCGGACGGTATGTCGGGGACGGGCGAGAGGCCTTCCAACAGCGCCTTGAAATAGAGCCCGGTACCACCGACGAGGATCGGCACGCGCCCTCCCCGCTTGGCCTCGGCGATGGAAGCTGCTGCATCCTCCAGCCAGCGGCCGACCGAATAGGCCTCCGCCGCCGGGACCATGCCGTAGAGGCGATGGGGCACTCGCGCCATTTCCTCAGAGTCAGGCCGCGCCGTGAGCATGGCGAGCTCGCGGTAGACCTGCATGGAGTCGGCGTTGATGACGGTGCCCCCAAGGCGCGTCGCAAGTGCCAGCGCTGCCGCCGATTTGCCGCTCGCCGTCGGTCCGGCGATCAAAATGGCTCGTTGCGCGGCCGTCACGCTAGCCCGTCGGCACGGCGACGAAGCGCAGCTCGCCCTTGGCGTCGGAGAGCAACAACAGGACGCGCCCGCGCCCCGAGCGCTTCACCGCCTCCAACCGCGTGACGACATCCTGCGGCTGGTGCACCTCTTCCTGGGTGACCTCGATGATCACGTCCCCCGGCTTGACGCTTTTCTGCGCCGCCGGGCTATCAGGCTCGACATCGGTGATGACCACGCCGTCGATCTTGTCGCTGATGCCGTACTTGCTGCGCAGCGCGTCGGTCAGCGGCGCGATGGTGAGACCGAGAAGGTCTTCCTGCTCGGTTTCCGGCGCCTGTGGGCTGTCTTCGTCTTCGCTGTCGTCCGTATCCTCGGTGTCCGCGTCCTCGGGTAAGCGGCCGATCTTGACCGTGACGTCCACGGTCTGGCCGTCGCGCAACAGCTCGACCGCAACGTCCTTGCCGATCGGCGTTTCGACGACGGCACGCGGCAGATCGCGCATGTTTTCGATGACCTGGCCGTCGAATTTGAGGATCACGTCGCTCGGCTTGACGCCGGCGGCCGCGGCAGGACCGTCAGGCGACACCTGGGCGACGAGCGCGCCTGCCGGTCCCTTCAGGCCCAGACTCTCGGCGATCTCGTCGGTGACGTTCTGCACGTGAACGCCGAGCCAGCCGCGCCGCGTCTCGCCATATTGCTTGAGCTGATCGATAACCTTCACCGCGGTGTTGGAGGGCACCGCGAAACCGATACCGATCGAGCCGCCGGTCGGCGAGATGATCGCCGTGTTCACGCCGATTACCTCGCCGTCCATGTCGAACAGCGGACCGCCGGAATTGCCGCGGTTGATGGCGGCGTCGGTCTGAATGAAGTCGTCGTATGGGCCGGCGTTGATGTCGCGCTTGGTGGCCGAGACGATGCCCACGGTCACGCTGCCGCCGAGGCCGAACGGGTTGCCGATGGCCATGACCCAATCGCCTACGCGCATCTTGGACGAGTTGCCGAAGGAAACGGCCTTGAGCGGCTCTTTGGGCTCCACCTTCAGAAGCGCGAGATCCGTCTTCGGGTCGTGGCCGAGGATCTTGGTCACCTTCAGCTTCGAGCCGTCGGTGAAATTGATGATGATCTCGTCCGCGCCTTCGATGACGTGGTTGTTGGTGACGATGAGGCCCGAGGGATCGATGACGAAGCCCGAGCCGAGCGAGCTCACCTTGCGGGAGATGCTGTTGGAGTCCTCATCGTCGAAAAAGTCGTCGAAGAACTCCTCGAAGGGGGAGCCTTTCGGCCCCCGGTGACCCGGCACGGCTTCGCCGGGGCCTTTCAGCGTCTGGGTGGTGGAGATATTCACCACCGCATCCTGCAGGCCTTCGGCCACGTCGGCCACGGAGGCAGGACCGCGCGCGAGGCTCTGGCCCGCGACCAGCATGAGACAAGCGGCCGCGAGCCAGGCGGACGCATAGGCCGCCATGCGTTGGATTGGGCTCTGGCTGCTTGCTTGTGACATCGCTTGGGTTACTCCCCGCCAGGCGGGTCGCCGGGCCCGCGCAGTATTCTACCGAAATTCGGCACCGTGAAGCATGAAACCATCGTTCCGGCTGACGCGGATCATGGCGAGCCGCGCACCATCCAAACGATCAAGACGCCCACGGCAACCGCCACCGTGCCGGCCAGACGCAATGCCGATTCGGGCGTCTCCGCCGTTGCCTCCAAGAGCTTGCGGCCAAGCCTCGGCGCAAGCGCCCAGATTAGCCCCTCGATCACGAGAACGAGCCCGATGGCGACGGCGAGATCGTCCATTCCGGTGCGCGGGGCGACCGGTTAGGGAGCCGCCGACGTCCCGGTCCCGCCGGCCGAGGCTTCGTGGTCCGTGGTCGTGCCGCCGCCGGCTGCCGCGCCCTGCTGGGTGTCGCCCATGCCGTCGTCTTCCGGCACATTCGGCGTCGGTTGCGACTGCGGCGTCACGGTCTTGGGCGGGCTCGCCGTTCCCGGCACAGAAGCGCCTGCCGCGTTATTGAAGTACTGGAAGAACTGCGAATCCGGGCTCAGCACCATCCGTGTATCGCCCTGTTTCAGCGCGCCCTCATAGGCCTGCATGGACCGGTAGAACGCGAAGAAGTCGGGGTCCTTGCCGAAGGCATCGGCAAACACCCGGTTCTTCTCGGCATCGCCCGTACCGCGGATGCGCTCCGATTCGCCAGTCGCGTCGGCCTTCAAGACCGTGACCTGGCGGTCGGCGTTGGCGCGGATGCGCCGCGAGGCCTCCTCGCCTTCGGCGCGGATCTCGGCAGCCTCACGCTGACGCTCGGTCTGCATGCGGCGATAGATGGCGAGGCTGTTCGCCTCCGGAAGGTCGGCGCGCTTGATGCGTACGTCGACGACATTAATGCCGAGGCCTTTGGCCTCCACGTTCACCTGGTCGGTGATCTGCTGCATGAGCGCGTTGCGCTTGTCGCGCACGACGGCCTCGAAGCTCGCGGCACCGAGCACGCGCCGGAGCGCCGCCTCGAGGAAAGCGCCGAGCTGCGAGCGGGCTCCGACTTGGTTATTCACGGTCTGATAGAACAGCAGCGGGTCGGTGATGCGCCAGCGGGCAAACGCGTCGACAACGAGACGCTTCTGGTCGGAGGCAATCACCTCCTGCGGCGCGGAGTTGAGATCGAGCAGCCGCTTGTCGAAGAACACCACGTTTTGAATGAACGGGATCTTGTAGTTAAGGCCAGGGTCCGTCACGAGCCGCTTTGGCTTACCGAACTCGAGCACCAGCGCTTGCTGCGTCTGATAGACCGTGAACAGCGTCAGGTAAGCGGCGACCGCGAGGATGCCCGCAAGGAGAAGAATCAGGGTGAGGGCTGTGCGCTTCATTATTGCTGCCCTCCGCTCTGGGTCGAAGGCGCCGTCGTAGGCTGCCGCTTCTGAAGCTCGGAAAGCGGCAGATAGGGCACAACGCCTCCGCTCTTTCCGTCGATGATGATCTTGTCGGTGTTAGTCAACACGTCCTGCATGGTGTCGATGAAGATGCGCCTGCGCGTGACATCAGGCGCCTTCTGATATTCCTGCAGGACCTTGTCGAAGCGGTCCGCCTCACCCTTGGCCTCGGCGATCACCTGGTCGCGGTAACCTTGCGCGGATTGGAGAATACGTTCGGCCTCACCGCGAGCTTCCGGCACGACGCGGTTGGCGTAAGTCTGCGCCTCGTTGCGCAACCGCTCCTGGTCGGCGCGTGCCGCTTGCACGTCACGGAAGGCGTCGATGACTTGGGCCGGCGGGTCGACCTTCTGGAGTTGCACCTGAACGATCTTAATGCCGGCGCCATAGCCATCCAGGATCCGCTGAATGAGCTGCTGCACCTTGGATTCCGTTTCGGCGCGGGCAGCGGTGAGGATCGGCTCGATGTCGCTTTGGCCGACGATCTCGCGCATGGAACTCTCGGCGACATCCTTCACCGTGCCTTCCGGGTTCTGGATGTTGAACAGATAGTCGGGCGCGTCGTCGATCTTCCAGATCAGCACGAAATCGATGTCGACGATGTTCTCGTCGCCGGTGAGCATCAGGCTCTCCTCAGGGACATCGCGGACGGCGCTTGTCGTCCCACGTTCGGAAGAGCCGCGCATGCCGATTTCGATGCGGTTGAAGCGCGTGAACGTGGGCAGCTCCACGACCTCGATCGGATAAGGCAGACGGAAATGGAGACCCGGCTGCAGCTGGCGCACATACTCGCCGAAACGGAGCACGATGCCGACCTCGTCGGTGTTGACGCGGACGGTGAAGCCGAAAAAGCCAATCACCGCGATCACGACCAGGGCGATCACCGCTGCGAGCGGGCCGCCCATGTGGCCGCCGGGCATCGCCTGCCGCAGGCGGTCCTGGCTCCGGCGCAAAATCTCTTCCAGGTCAGGCTGCTGGCCGGGACCGCCAGGCTTTGGGCCCCAAGGTCCGCCATTGCCGCCGCCTTTCCAGCCGCCGCCGCCTCCGCTCTGATTGCTCCAAGGCATGATGAATGTCGTCCTGATGTCTAGAGGGGGTTTCGCAAGGAACCGCCTTTGCAATGCGCCGCTAGCAGGGAACTAGCCGCATCAAAATGGCGGTACCGCGACAAGAGTCCTGGGGTTTATAGGCTAGTCACCCAGGCCACGCAATGCGGGCTCCCCATCAGCATGAAGACGCCGCAATGCGCTCAAGCACCACGAGGCTGAAGGCATGGTCATCCTTCGGACCGGCCTCGTGCGCCTCGCGGGAGACTTCACGCCATTCGCGTATATCGAGCTCCGGGAACCAAGTGTCGGCCGACGGCGTCGCGTGAACCTCGGTGAGATAGATACGGCCCGCCTGCGGCAAGACCTCGCGGAACACGTCCTCGCCGCCGATGATCATGATCTCCTGCGCGCCGGTGCGCGCGGCGGACGCGCGCGCCGCTTGAAGTCCCTCCTCGAGGCTGTGGGCCATGACGGCCGAGGGCGCGACGAAGCCGCGGTCGCGGCTGAGCACGACGTTGAGACGGCCGTCGAGGACGCGCGGCAGCGACTTGAAAGTGCGCCGCCCCATGATCACGGGCTTGCCCATGGTGATGTTGCGGAAATAGCGCATGTCGCTGTGCAGATGCCACGGCAAGTCCCCGCCATGACCGATGGCGCGGTTCTCGCCCATGGCCACGACCAGCGCGATGATGGGCTCTTTCGGCTGCGTCTCCTCGCTCACACCGCCACCTCGGCGCGGATCGCCGGGTGCGGGTCGTAGCCCACGAGCTTGAAGTCCTCATAGGCGAAGTCGAAGAGCGACGTGACCTCCGGGTTGATCTCCATGCGCGGCAGCGCCCGCGGGCTGCGCGACAGCTGCTCGTCCGCCTGCTCGACGTGGTTGAGATAAAGATGCACGTCGCCGAAGGTGTGGACGAACTCGCCCGCCTCGAGCCCCGTGACTTGCGCCATCATCTCGGTAAGCAGTGCGTAAGAGGCGATGTTGAAGGGCACGCCGAGAAACACGTCGGCCGAGCGCTGATAGAGCTGACAGGAGAGCCGCCCCTCCCCCACATAGAACTGGAACAGGCAGTGGCACGGCGGCAGCGCCATCTTGGGGATCTCGCCCACGTTCCACGCGCTGACGATGAGGCGGCGCGAATCGGGATCGCGCTTGATCGCCTCGACCACGCTCGTGATCTGGTCGATGGTCTCGCCGCCGGCGGCCGGCCAGGCGCGCCATTGCCGGCCATAGACGGGGCCGAGTTCGCCGTCCTCGTCGGCCCACTCGTTCCAGATGCTCACGCCGTGTTCGTTGAGATAACGCACATTGGTCGAGCCTTGCAGGAACCAGAGAAGCTCGTGGATGATCGACTTCACGTGCAGCTTCTTGGTGGTGACGAGCGGGAAGCCCTCACGCAAATCGAAGCGCATCTGCGCGCCGAACAGGCTCAAGCAGCCGGTGCCGGTGCGGTCGTCCTTGCGGCGCCCTTCTTTGCGGATTCGGGCGAGGAGATCGAGATATTGGCGCAAAAGGTCTCTTTCCTTATGATCCTGAAACGCCCTGGCCGAGCCTTGCTCGGTCTCCTAGTCGATAGACCCAGAGGATGGAGCATTCAATGCGTCTCATGACAGTTGTCCTCGGTGTTGCGCTTGGCCTCGCCGTCACGCCCGCCTTCGCCAGATTTGTCGATATCGAGACCGTGCGCGGCATGGCCTTCGATAGAGGCTTCGTCAGGATCGAGGAGATCGAGCTTAAGAGAAAAAGGGGCATCTGGAAGGTCGAGGGCGAGGATGCGTACGGCCACGATCTCGAAATGAAGGTCGACGCCTATAGCGGCCGAATCATCAAGATGGAGCGCGACTAGCGCCGTCCGCGGGCAAGACTTTTGCCCACCCGATTCGCCAGCCCTCACCTGGGGGTTGTTGAACTATCAATCTTTTTTTTGCCTGCCTGGAGGCTTATATAGAGTTTGCTGGCGCAAGCCGGCTATGGCGATAAATGGGCGACGTAATAAGCCATTCGGACCCGGGGGCGGTACCCGGCGGCTCCACCATCAGCTCACCAGGCTTTGCCGCAGCCCAAGAGACATTGTGTATCTCAGGCGTTCCGGTGAGCTGTTGATGGGGCCGAAATAGGATCGACGAGGGTGTAAAGGTCGTGCTTTCGCTCGGCATGGTACCGCCGTTATCGGGCCAACCCTATAGTTGCCAATGACAACTATGCGGAGGCTCGTCTCGCTGCGTAGTCAGCGCGATAGCCTAAAGTCAAAGTCCTAACCTCCTCGCAGGGGTTAGGCGCGGTTTCGGAGGGCACCGGGCAACAGAAGCCCTCCACTTTAATGACGGGGTGGCTGCCTCAGGTCATGGCAGAAGACGAGATCAGATACGACCTTCTCACGCAGAACGCCCTACGCGGCGTCGTGCGTGACGTGCTGACCCAGGTGCAGCGCGAGGGCCTGCCCGGCGAGCATCATCTCTACATCGCCTTCGATACGGGCGCCGACGGCGTTTCGATCTCGAAGCGCCTGAAGGAGCAGTATCCGGAGGAGATGACCGTCGTCCTCCAGTACCAGTTCTGGGACCTCATCGTGACGAACGAGCGCTTCGAGGTGAAGCTGTCCTTCTCCAACGTGCCCGAGCGGCTCGTGGTCCCGTTCAGCGCGGTGAAGGCGTTCTACGACCCCTCGGCTCAGTTCGGCTTGCAGTTCGGCAAGCCCGGCGCGGCCAACGACTCCGCCCGCCAGCATATGGCCTCCGCCATGCCCGATCTCGTCGCAGAGACGGAGGAGCTGCGGAGCGCGGCCGATCCAGCCCCGGAAGAGGCGGCCGAGGCCCCGGCCAATGAGCCCGCCGCGCCGCGGCCGCCGGCAGAGATCGTGCAGCTCGACCGTTTCCGCAAGAAATAGTCTCTCCTGTAGGCGCTGACTGCCTAAGCTTTAGGCAGGACGTCGAGGCCATTTGGCTCTTAGACATTGCGTTCGGCTGACTTTTGACGTGGCATGATTCCTGACTAAAGTTCCCGGGTGCGGCGGGCCGCAAGCGTTCGGGGGGAAGCGTTTGAACAAAGTCGATCTGGTCCGGGGTACGTCTGAGACGGAGTTCGCGGCGCTCGCGCCGATCCAGGACTATCTCGCGGAGCTTCATGCGCGCGTGTCGCAGGTAACGGGCGGCAGCCCGGCCGACTACATCCCCGAACTCGGTAAAGTCGACCCCGGCCTCTTCGGCATCGCCATCGCCACGGTCGACGGACAGGTCTACGCGGTGGGCGACACCGATATTCCCTTCACCATCCAATCGGTGTCCAAGCCGTTCATGTACGGCTACGCGCTTCAGCATTACGGCCGCTTGCGGGTTCTCGAGCAGGTGGGCGTCGAGCCGACGGGCGAGGCCTTCAACTCCATCGTGCTGGACGAGGTGGCCAACCGGCCGTTCAACCCCATGGTCAATGCCGGGGCCATCGCCGTTGCCGAGATGATGCAAGGCGGCACGCAGGCCGAGCGGATCGCCAACATGCTCGATCTGTTCTCCAGCCTCGCCGGACGCAAGCTCGATATCGACGAGGCTGTGTTCAACTCGGAGCTGGCGACCGGCCATCGCAACCGCGCCATCGCCTACATGATGCTCAACACGGCGATGATCGAGCACGACCCCAACGAGGTCCTCGATCTCTATTTCCGCCAGTGCTCGGTGAACGTCACCACTTGCGACCTCGCCATCATGGCCGCCACGCTCGCCAATGACGGGAGAAACCCGATCACGCACAAGGGGGTGTTCGACGCCCAGTACGTACGCGACATGCTGACCGTGATGAACTCATGCGGCATGTACGACTATGCAGGCGAATGGGCCTACGAGGTCGGCATGCCGGCCAAGAGCGGCGTCTCGGGCTGCATCATCGCCGTCATTCCGGGGCAGATCGGCATCTGCGTCTATTCCCCGCCCATCGACAAGCAGGGCAACAGCGTGCGTGGCATCCGGGTCTGCCAGGAGATCTCGAGCGAGTTCGAGCTGCATGCCTTCAACAACCGGACCAATGTCCGCAGCGTCATCCGGCGCGACTATCGCGCCGACCTCGTGCGCTCGAACCGCCTGCGCACGCCCGAGGAGCGCAAGATCCTGGCCGAGGAAGGCCGCAAGGTGGCGGTGCTCGAGGCGCAAGGCGCCCTGTTCTTCGGCTCGACCGAGCAGCTCTTGCGCAGGCTCTCGGAGCTTGCCGCGACCTCGCACTATGTGATCGTCGATTTCAAGCGCGTCCACCTCGCCGACACCTCGGCGCGGAACCTGATCGTGCGGGCGGCGCGGTCCATGGTTAGAGGCAAGACCGAGCTGTTGTTTGCCTCGATTGGCCATAACGAGCCCCTCGATCGGCTGACCCGCGCGCTCGCCGAGAGCGAAGAAGGGAACCAGGTGCGCCAGTTCCGCGACGCCGATGCGGCGCTCGAATGGTGCGAGGATCAGCTCCTGGCCGGCGCGGCCTATAATTTCGGCACGAAGTTCTCGGTGCCCCAGATCAATCTGTTCAAGGGATTGAGCCCCGATGAGTGCCGCCTGGTCGAGGCCATCATCAAGCCGCTCGTCTTCGAGAAAGGCGACGTCATCATGCGCGAGGGCGATGACGCCAAGCTCTTCTTCGTGCTGGCCCGCGGCACGGTGAGCGTCGAGATCAAGGTGCACGGCAAGTCCGACCGGCGAAAACGCGTTGCCTCCATCGGGCCCGGGCTCACCTTCGGCGAGATGGCGTTGCTCGACGGCGGCAAGCGCTCGGCCGATGTCGTCGCCAATGAGCGGGTGATCTGTTATGGGCTCGGTGTCGAGGAGCTTCATGAGCTCTCGGCCGAGCATCCGAACATCATGATCACTATTCTCAGCAATCTGACGCGCGACTTCTCCGAGCGGCTGCGGCACGCCAACGAGGAGATCAGCGTCCTCGAATAGGGCTTATGCCGCGGGCGCCGGAGCGCGCGCCACGCGCGGCTCGTTGGACTGCTGAAGCGGTACCGTCAACTCGACATAGAGGCCGACCGGCCTGAAATCGACCTTGGTCTCGCCGCCGAGATTGTGGCGGATGCCCTTGTCGATGAGCTGCATGCCGAAGCCCGACGAGGAACGCTTTGGCGCCACAACGGGCGCGCCCCGCTCCTCCCAGACCAGCAGCAGCCGGTTGCCACGCGCCGTTTTCCAGCTCACCCCGAGCTGGCCGGTGTTCAGCGACAACGCCCCGTACTTCACGGCGTTGGTGGCGAGCTCGTGCAGGGTCATGGCGAGGATCGAGGTGCACTGCGGCGGCAACAGCACGTCCGGTCCCTTGATGACGATCTTGGGTCCACCGTCGCGGCGATAGGGATCGAGCTCGCGTTGGACCATGGCCTTCAGGCTCGCGCCGGACCATTGAGACTCGAGGAGAAGGTCATGGGCCCGATGCAAGGCTTGCAGCCGCTCGGCCAGCGTCTGCGCCATGACTTGGGCCGGCTGGTTGGCCGCCTGACGCAGGCTCGCCTGCACCAGCGATTGGACGATGGCGAGCGCGTTCTTGACGCGGTGGTTGAGCTCGCCGACGAGCATGGTCTGGCGCTGGGCGGCCCGCCTCCGCTCGGTAACGTCCCGGAACACGAGCACAGCGCCGGCAAGCGACCCGTCCGAGCCGATGATCGGCGCTCCGCTGTGCTCGACGGGCAGTTCCTTGTCGTCGCGGGTCATGAGGAGCGCGCCGGATTCCAGGCGCGTCACCTCGCGCTCGCGCAGCGCCTTCAGCGCCGGATCGTCAACGGATTTCCGCGTGGCCTCGTCAATGACGCGGAACACCTCCCAGATGGGGCGCCCCCTCGCCTCCGCCGCCGTCCATCCGGTCAGATGCTCGGCAACCTTGTTGAGGAGCAGCACGCTGCCGTTCGGGTCTGTGGCGATAACCCCGTCGCCGATGGAGCCGAGCGTCGTCGACAACCACTCGCGCTGGCCGCGCAGTTCCATGAGGGCCGCGTTGCGGTCGTAGTCGGCGCGCCGCACCGCACCGATCGTGGTCCAGGCGAATACGGCGAGCACGATGATGCTCGCCACGGAGAAAATCGCGAGTGTGGCCGCACTGTCATAGAAGCTCTGCACCTCGGCCTGGCGCGCGAACCAACCGATCACCAAAGGCAGAACGAGGATGCCGGGCAAAAGCCGGCGCAGCATCTCGCCTGCCGGGGAGCGCTCCACGATGGCGGCGGCAACGCCGGACTCGGGCGAAGCGGCGAGGAGTCCAATGGCTAAGAGCGCCGCGCTCGACGCGCCATAGACCGACATGGCGGTGAACGGGAAGGGGTAATAGTGGGTGGCGACGCCGTAAGCGTGGCCGGCGAGCACGATCAAGACCTGCGCCAGCATGACCAGGGCGATGGCCTGGCTGAAGGCGGACGCGGCCCTGCCGCGTTTCGCGTACATCAGCGCCAGGCCGAACAAGAGGAGCGAGCCGGTGACGCCGAGCGCCGCGCGGGCGGTTTCGGCAGATTCGGAGCCCGGCGCGATGTCCTCGACCGAGAGCAGCACTTGCCCGAGGCCGAGATCGACGCCCGACAGCTCCTGGCCGAACACCACAACACCTACGGCGACGAGAACGAAGCCGATGATCCGGGCGAGGAGCCGAAGCCGCCTGAACGTGAAGCACAAGAGCCCAAGCCCCGCGGCGATGACCCCTAGGGCCGCATTCGGTGTCATTCCGGCAGTGCTCGGGAGCGCGTGCTCAAGCCCCGGAATGATGTGCAGCCACATGGCCAGCACGATCTCGCCGATGACGCAAACGAGCACGGCCGCAAGGCGCGCGAACGCCACGGACAGGCCCGCACCCCGCGGTGCTGGCAGTGCCATGTGTGCTGAGGCTGCCGTCACTCGCCTTCCTCGCCCCCTGTCCCGGCGGCAAAACCTGCGGGAACCGGCCTGGGCGCTCCTCGGTGGAAGGCCGCTAGAAGGATCTTCACTACGAGCCCGGTTCTCCCACCCTCCTGCGCGATGTTATAGCGTAGGCCAGAAACACCGGATAGCCGTTCGGCGGAAGCCCTGCGATCCAAGGGCCGCTTGGACGTCATGACTGCCAAAAAGGGAATTGCAAACATGCCTCTAGCCGACGGCCCCCAGTCTTCCACTTCAACCCGCACCGAAACCGACGCATTCGGCCCGATCGAGGTTCCGGCCGACCGCTACTGGGGCGCGCAAACCGAGCGCTCGCGGCAGAACTTCAAAATCGGCGACGAGCGGATGCCAAAGCCCCTGATCCGCGCCATGGCCCTCGTAAAGAAGGCCGCAGCGCTGACCAATCTCGAGCTCGGCCGCCTCGACAAGACTCTGGCCGAAGCAATCGCCACGGCGGCGGATGAGATCGTGGATGGCAAGCTCGACGGTCATTTCCCCCTAGTGGTTTGGCAGACCGGTTCCGGTACCCAGACCAATATGAACCTCAACGAGGTGATCGCAAACCGCGCCAGCGAACTCTTGGGCGGCGCTCTCGGCACCAAGAAGCCGGTTCATCCCAACGACCACGTCAATCTCGGCCAGTCCTCCAACGATACCTTTCCCACGGCCATGCATGTCGCCGCCGCCGAGGAGATCGCCTATCGGCTCAATCCGGCGCTGTCCCACCTTTACCAGGCACTCAAAGACAAGGCTGAGGCGTTCCAGGACATTCTGAAGATCGGACGCACCCACATGCAGGACGCCACGCCGCTCACCTTGGGCCAAGAATTCGGCGGCTATGCGGCGCAGATCGACCACGGTATCGAACGGCTAAAGCTATCGCTTTCCGGGCTTTACGAGCTTGCCCAAGGCGGCACGGCGGTGGGCACCGGCCTCAATACCCATCCGCTGTTCGCCGAGACCTTCGCGGCGAAAATCGCCGAGATAACGAAGCTTCCCTTCGTGAGTGCGGAGAACAAGTTCGAGGCGCTGGCCTCCCACGATGCCTTCGTCTTCGCCCATGGGGCGCTCAACACGGTGGCCGTCTCCATGTTCAAGATCGCCAACGACATCCGGCTGCTCGGCTCCGGTCCCCGCTCCGGCTTCGGCGAGCTCCTGTTGCCGGAGAACGAGCCGGGCTCGTCGATCATGCCCGGCAAGGTGAACCCGACCCAGTGCGAGGCCGTGACCATGGTCTGCGCGCAAGTGATGGGCAATCAGACCACGGTGAGCTTCGCCGGAAGCCAAGGGCATCTCGAGCTCAACGTGTTCAAGCCGGTGCTCGCCTACGCCATGCTGCAATCGATCCAGCTCTTGGGCGACGTCGCCAAGAGCTTCACCAATAATTGCATCGTGGGCATCGAGGCCAATCGCGAGCGCATCAAGGAGCACATGGAGCGCTCGCTGATGCTGGTCACAGCCCTCACCCCGCATATCGGCTACGACAAGGCGAGCGAGATCGCCAAGCACGCGCATAAGCGGGGGAGCACTTTGCGCGAAGAGGCGGCGCGGCTCGGTCATGTGAGCGAGGAGGATTTCGACCGGCTGGTCCGGCCCGAGGACATGGTCGCGCCGAAGGACTAGCTGTCGCTCCGCAATGACGACCCGCAACAAGCGCTCGCTCACCATCGCCCGGCACCGCACCAGCGTGTCGCTCGAAGAGCCGTTCTGGGCGGCGCTCGCCGATATCGCCAAGGCGCAAGGCAAGTCGGTTGCAAGCCTCGTCAGCGAGATCGACGAAGGACGCAGCGAAGGGCCGGACGGGGCGAGCCTTTCCGCCGCCATTCGGCTTTACGTGCTCGGGCAGGCCCAGGCGAAACGCGGCGCGCCTTAGAAGCCGCCGCCGAAGATGCTGTAGTTCTTCTTCCAGGCGTCCGGCGCCTCCCGCTTGCGGCGACGCTGCTTCGGCGCCACGACAGGCGGGGCTTCGAGGGCCTCGGGTGCGGCTTCGGCGGCGGGTTCGGTTTCGGCTGTGGCAGGCTCCGCCGAGAGGATGTCAGCGATCGGATCGGTGGCGGTGCCATTCGGAGCGACCTGCTGATCAGCCGGCGCCAAGGCACTCGGAATGGCAGACGCGGTGGCATTGGCTTCCGCCGCCGTCTTTGCCTCGGCGCCCGCTTTCGCTTCGGCCGCGGCTTTCTCTTGGGCCGCTTTTACCGCGGCGGCTTTGGCCTCGGCCTCGACCCGTTGCTGGGCGGCACGCTCGGCCGCCGCCTTGACTTCGGCGGCAGCCCGCTCCTGCGCGGCTTTTTGGGCCGCGGCCTTGGCCTCAGCAGCAGCCTTGGCCTCTCTCGCAGCGAGCGCCTCGGCGGCGGCCTTCTCCTTCGCCGCCTTCGCGGCGGCGGCCTTGGCATCCGCCTCGATCTTCGCTTGGGCCGTGCGCTCGGCGGCAGCCTTGGCCTCGGCCGCGGCGCGCTCCTGAGCGGCCTTCTCTGCCGCCGCGTTCGCCGCTTCGGCAGCCTTCTTCTCGGCAGCGGCCTTTGCCTCGGCGGCAGCCGTCGCTTCCGCCGCGGCTTTGGCTTCGGCCGCGGCTCTTGCCTCTTCAGCGGCCTTCTTCTCGGCCTCAGCTTTGGCTTCGGCCGCAGCCTCTGCCTCGGCGGCAGCCTTCGCTTCCGCCTCAGCTTTGGCTTCGGCCGCGACTTTGGCTTCGGCTGCGACTCTTGCCTCTTCAGCGGCCTTCTTTTCAGCTTCAGCTTTGGCTTCGGCTTCGGCCTTCTCCCGCGCGGCCCGCGCCGCTTCGGCCTCGGCGGTGGCTTTCTCGGCGGCCGCCTTCTCCTTTGCCGCGCGTTGCGCCTCCGCGGCAGCCGCGGCTTTCGCCGCAGCATCGCCCAGCGGCGGGACATTCCTGCCCGTCATGTCGAGGGTCTCAAGGCGCTCGACGTCTTCTTGCATCCGCTTGATGGTGAGATAGCTCTCGATGGCTGCCGTATCGACGGCGGGCGAGATCTCGCCCGCTCGATCGAGCGGCCCCGCGAACACCACGCTCACCGGCGGAACGTTCTGGCTTCCCGGCCCGGTGAGGTGCATCTGCCATTCGCTGTCGAGCCTGAGGGTTGCAAGCTCCACATAGCCGTTGACCGTCGTCTCGGCGTCAGAGGTTACAAGCGCCGCCGGCGTCAGCCGCAGCGTGCCGTTCTTCACCTCGAACGCGAAGGTCGCGGGCACATATTTGTAGATGCCCTTGGTGAGCGTCTCGCGCACGGTGAGGGCATCGGCGGCGATCTCCTCCTTGCTGGCCTTGCTCTTCGTGTCGGCCGCCGTGGCGGCGACGCGGCGGAGAGGCCCGGCATTCAGCGCGAGAATCATGCCCTGACCGAGCTCAAGCGTCCCCTTCCCACTCAAGCCGGCAACGATGCCCGGCGGGCTCAGACCTTCGCCTTGCACGGTGAAGCCGAGATCGAAGGGCCCCTTCGCCAGGATCGTCCCGGCAACGGCTTTCGACAGGCTCTCGAGCTTGCCGCCTTTCAAGTCGACCTTGGCATTCAGCGCCGCACCATTGCCGCGCGGCGACAGCCCGCCCGAGGCGGCGAACGCGCCACCGAACAACTCGCCTTTGAGATCGGTGACGGTCAGTCCGTCATGGTCGACCCGCGCATTGAGCGTGGCGTCGGCGACCTGGAAGGGCGTGCCGAGAGACAGCGTCCTGGCATTCAGCGTTACGTCGCCTTCCGCGTTCTCGATGGTGTCGAGCGCGAAGCCGCGCGCGGGCCAGACCTCGGCGGTGTTCGCGGCGACCGAACCGAGCAACTCTTCGGTGGATGCCGTGCGCTCCCACGCGACCAACGGTCCAAGGACGGCAGGCAGAGACACAGAGTCGGCGTCGGCCGCGATCTTGAAGCGGGTCTTGCCGTCCCCTGACTCAAAATGGGCGCTGCCGGTCACCTCGTTCCCGGCCACCTCGGCCTTGACGGTATTGAGATCGATCGTGCCGCCCTGCTTCACGACATTGGCGCTCAGGCTCAAGGGCACGCCGCTTGCGCTCGGCGGCGCGTCCAAGCCGAACAGCGGCAGGGCGAGGCTCGCATCCTCCGTCGCGATGGAGCCATGGCCGTTCAACGCAACCCCTTCCTCCTTCACCGCGCCCTGCCCCTCGAAGCCGAGCTGCATGGCTGCGGTCTCAAGCGCGGCGCGGCCTGTAAGCTTGGTGCGCGGCACGCCGGTGAGGTTGACCGACAGCGTGCCTTGCGTGCCGGCAGCGGCGAGCTTGTCTTGCGGCAGGTCGGGGAACAGCAGCACCAAGAGCGCCTGCGGCCGCTCGCCGGTGACGCTGCCGCCCACGTTAATCTCCGCCTCGGCAAGCTTTGCCGGCTCGCCCTTGGCGCGGGCGACCAAGGCAATGTCGGAGCCGCCGACCTGGCCGCTCAGTTCGAGCGAAGTCTTGGTGGTGTCGCCGTCGCGCCCTGCGACGAGCCCCGCGCGAATGTCGAGCGGCGCGAGCGCGGACAGATTCTTCGACTTGGCAACGTCCTGAGGCAGGCCGAACAGTTCGGAGACCACGCGCAGGCTTTCGGTGGTCTCGGCTTGCAGCGAGAAGTCGACACGCCCCGAAGGCGCTTTCGCGACGCTGGCGATACGGCCCTTGCCGGAGAGCGTGATGGCGCCGTCGGCCGCGAAGTCGAGCGCTTCGATATCGAGCGTGCCGTCGGTCAGTGCGAGCTGCGCATCGAGCTTGCCCGGCGGGATGTCGGGCAGAAGAAGCTCGCCGACCTTGAGGCTCGCGCGGACATCGTCGTCGCCCAGCTGCTGGATCAGGTTCGAGCCGTTCGCTGCCGAGGCGTCCGCCTTGTCCCCGCCCGCGGAGAGCCAGGAGCGCCAGATCGGGCCCTCTCCCAGCACCTCCCGCAAGTCGAGGCGATCGCTCTCGAGACTTACGTCGATCTGATTCTTTTTGCCGCCCTGGTAATGCAGGCGGCCGCTGAATTTGGTGTCGCTCACCTCACCTTGCGCATCGGCAAGCTTGAGCTCGCCGTCGCCAATGGTGGCGAAAGACGAGAACGAGAAGTCGCCTACGGAGGCCTGCCCCGTCATGTCGCGGTCGCCCGCCGCCCAGCGAGTCAGCGCCCGCAAGCCGGAGCCTTCGATCTCGATGGGCCCGGCGAAGAGCGGCCCCATGGCGCCGTGCTGCAAGCGGCCGGACACGGAGACGCGGTTGCCGCCCGGAAGCACCGCCTTCAGCCGGTTGATCGTGACGCCGCCGTCATGGCTCGCAAGCTCCATGTCGAGGGCGCCGATCAGGTCGCCCCCGAGGCTCGCCTGGTCGATGTCGAGTGAGAGCGCGCCGTCGCCGACCGAGGCGGCTTCGTCGAGCGCCCATTCTGCAAACATGTACAAGACCGCCGCCGGCGTCTGTTTCTCGGCGTCGCCGGGCGAGGCGAACATCGCATCGATGTCGATCCACCGCGCGGAGAGCTTGGCGTCCGCCTTGAACGGCTCGCCGAAGTCGAGCACGAGGCTGCCGTTCAGGATCTGCGGCCGGCCATTGGCGTGGACGGTCAGATCGAAGTCAGGCAGCTCGGCCCGGTCCGGCGCTGCCTTGAGCTTTCCCTTCAACTCCATGAACGACGCGGTATCCGCCGGTCCACTCGCGGCCTGATCCGCCGCCGGCGCCGCCTTCGGTGGGTTGGGCCGCCGACTCAGGTTCAGTCTCGGCCGCGTCCAGTGCGGCCGCCTCGATATTATTCACGCGCATGAGGATCGTGCCGTCATAGGCCGGCTTGCCGCCGAGCCCCGTGACGTCACCGTCGATTTGATAGGACGTGTTGCGGTCGGGGTCGCGCAACGCGGCCTTGAGGCGGAATTGGCCCGTGGCGTTCATGGTGCCCGTAGAGAAGCGCAGGCTTTGGCGCCGGTCTTCGAAGTCGTAGTCGGCCGTGACCTTGTAGGGGCCCGACAAGGAGGCCGCGCTGGCTTCGCCATCGATATTGCTGAACACGAACTTGCGAACGCCGTCCTTGGTGATCTTGATCGTGCCGCCGCTCACGCGAACCGCGTCGAGCAAAACGCTTTTGGGCGCAAACGGCGCGGCGACGCCAGGCCGCCCGATATCGCCCCAATTGCCGGTGCCGTCGGCGTTCAGCTCGAGGCGCAAGACAGGATCGACAATGGCGAGCTGGTGCGCCTCGACGGTGCCGGAGAACAGCGCTGCGATGTTGAGCCGCGCTTCGAGGGACTTCGCCTCGAGGAACGGCTTCTCGAGACTGCCATCGGCGTTGGCCACCTTCACGTCGTCGAACTTCAGCTCCGGCGCCGGCAGCACGACGAGATGCACCTCGCCGTCGACCTTCACCTTGCGGCCGAGCAGCTTCGTGGCCTGCTCCTCGAAGGCCGGGCGGTAGTCGTTCCAATCGATGAAGAGCGGCGCGGCAAAGAGCGCGCTCAGCACCAAAATGAACAACGCCGTCAGTGTGAGCAGAAGCGAGTTCACCGATGTCTCTACCTAGGCCCGGACACGGGTGCATTATCCCCCGGCAAAACGACAAGGATGCGAGCCAGTCCAGGTCTGCGACGCACCGTCATGATATTGCGAAAATCTTGCCAGGATTGAGGATATTCACCGGATCGAGCGCCTTTTTTATGGCAATCATCACATCGACACCTAGCCCATGCTCGGCCGCCAGGTAATTGATCTTGCCCTGGCCGATGCCGTGCTCCCCGGTGCAGGTTCCCTCGAATTTCAGCGCCCGCTCGACCAGCCGGTCGAGGAATTGCTGAACGCGGCCCCTTTCCTCGGCATCGTCCGGGTCGATCACGGGCATGACGTGGAAGTTGCCGTCCCCCACATGGCCGACGATCGGCGCCAGCAGGCCCAAGCGCTCGATGTCTTGCTTCGTCTCGGTGACACAGGCCGCAAGCGCGGAGATGGGCACACACACATCCGTGGCGATGAGGACAGTGCCGGGTCTCAGCCCCCGCGCCGCCCAATAGGCGTCGTGGCGGGCCTGCCAGAGCTTGGTGCGGTCTTCCGGGCGGGCGGCCCAATGAAGCTCCCCGCCCCCTTCGGCCTGCGCAATCTCTGCGAACGTCTCCACCTGCTCGCGGGTGCCGGCCTCGGTGCCGTGGAACTCGAGAAACAGGGTCGGCTGCTCGGGCAGCGTCAGATTGGAAAAGGCATTGCAGGCGCGGATCTGCACCTCGTCGAGAAGCTCGATGCGGGCAAGCGGCAGCCCCATCTGAAGCGCCGTGATGGTGGCGTTGCAAGCGCCCTCGAAACGTGTCGAAGACGCAGACGCCCGACAGGATCGTCTCGGGAATGCCGTAGAGCTTGAGCGTCAACGAGGTGATGATGCCGAGCGTGCCCTCGGAGCCGATAAGCAAGCGCGTGAGGTCGTAGCCGGCCGCCGACTTCCGCGCCCGGCCGCCGGTGGTGACGATGCGGCCGTCGGCCAGCACCGCGGTCAGCCCGAGCACGAGGTCGCGCATGGTGCCGTAACGCACGGCGTTGGTGCCCGAGGCCCGGGTCGCCGCCATGCCGCCGAGGCTCGCGTCGGCCCCGGGGTCGACGGGAAAGAACAAGCCGGAGCTCCGCAAATAGTCGTTGAGGGCTTTGCGGGTCACGCCGGGCTGCACGATGCAGTCGAGATCGGCCTCGTGCACGGCGAGGATGTTGTTCATGCGGGAAAGATCGAGCGACAGGCCGCCACGCGGCGCGTTGAGATGTCCTTCGAGCGACGTTCCAGTACCGAACGGGATCACCGGCACCCTGGCCGCGGCACACGCTTTGACGACCTCGGAGACCTCTTCGGTGGTCTCGGCGAACAGAACGGCGTCGGGGGCTTGCGCCTTCAGCCAGGTCAGCGTGCTGGCGTGCTGCTCGCGCAGCGCCTGGCCCCGCGAGAAGCGGTCGCCGAAGCGCGTGGCGAGCGCGGCGAACAGCGCTTCCTTCGCCCCCTCGCCCGAGCGCGTTTCCGCCCCTGCCATGATCGTGGTCATGGCTCGTATTCTATAGGCGCTTCGTCGGGAAAATGGAGGACTTTTGCCCTGGCGATCAGAGCTGCACGACCCCGATCACCGCCGCGTAGTGGCAGCTGGCGGCCGTGAGCACGAAGCCGTGCCAGATCGCATTCTGGTAAGGCAGCCGGTTCCACAGATGGAAGACGACGCCGACCGTGTAGAGGACCCCGCCGACCATGAGCAGCGCCAGCACGCCGCCGGGGAGCGCAGAGTGCAGCGGCTCCCATGCGGCCAGCACGGCCCAGCCTTGGACCAGGTAGAGTGCCGTGGACAGGCCGTCGAGGAACCGCGGCAGGAACAGTTTGATGGCGATACCGATGACCGCCATGGTCCAGACCACGGCGAGCAGGCCAAGCCCCCACGCATTGTTCATCTTGAGGAGCACGAACGGCGTGTAGGTCCCGGCAATCATGAGGAAGATCGCCGCGTGGTCGAACCGCCGCATCAGCTCCTTCACCCGCGGCCGCGTCACGAGGTGATAGCCGGCCGAGCAGCCGAAGGTCGCCACCAGCGCGAGGCCATAGATGGCGAGGCCCGCGACCATGACTGCGGTGTCGGCCCTGATGCCGATGACGAGAAGCGCGATCATCGCGGCGACGCTCGCGGCAATACTAATGACGTGAATGGTGCCGTCGGCCACGCGTTCGCCGAAGGTGTATTGCGGAAATCCAAAACGACTCACGTTGCTTGTCCTTGTGGCCGAAACGATTCAGCCGACTGCGATACAGCTTATCAAGGGATGTGGCGGTCGTGAGGCGTGAGATTTCACACACGCGCCATCGCCCGGCTCCCTTGGGGCCTACCCAAGAGATCTGGCGATGACGACTCTATTATGAAAGATGAGAGGTCTAGTTGCCGCAGGCGACCGCGCCGGCCGTGCAGACATAGGGCACCACGACGCCCTCCCAGCACTGCGCATAGGTCTTAGAGGTCACCACGTCAGGCTTGAGCAGCATGTCAGGCGTGACGACGGGACGGACCGCCTTCCAAAACGGGTCCGGCGTCACCTTCTTGGGACGCAAGGTCACGTAGTGCCAGCCGCGCTGAGCCTTGATCTGGTTCGCGGTATCGATCGCGTTCTGGTAGGCAGCCCGAGCTGCGTTGGCCTTAGAATCCGCGCTGTTGGTTGCCTTGATCAGCTGGCACCCAGCCGAAGCCGGCTCGAGTCCGCCAAGAAAGAGCGCCGCGGCGCCAAGCAACGCAAGTCCCGCTTTCGAAACCCGAAGCATTCCGACCTCCAAGCTGATGGTTAACCCTAGGCGACGCTTCCTTTGCCATCCTGCGGGCAGGCCCGCAAGCCTTCAACGGACAATTGCGTGTGAATTTCGCGTGGCAGGTCGCCGCAAGGTCACACTTCCGGGACGACGCGACCCGGCAGCCGCACCGCCAATCAGTCTTCGACCTTGCAGGGCGGGCCTTCGGGACAAGCGCCAGGGCGGTGGCGGGTGAAGTTCTTCATCACATCGCCGTTCGAGCCAGGCTGGCCTTCCGCAGACCCATCCGCATCGTCTTTGCCGCTTTCCGCGGCCACCGGCGCTGTGTTGTCCCCTTCGGGGGTTAGATCCGTCGTGGCGTCTTTCGGCTCTGGGCTTGCTTCGGTCGCGTAGGCGAAGGGTGAGAAGCCGACCAGGACGAGCGCGAACAAGCTGGCAGAAAGGACCGTTCTCATGGCCCTAGTCTCCTTCCGGCTTCTCGCTGCACATGGTCTTGGCGAATTCGGCCAGCCGGACAAACCGCGGATCTTGCTCAACCGTTTTTGCCACCTTTTCGAAGTCCTCGAAGGCCTCTGGCTGTTCGAAGTTCTTACGGATGCGCGCGATATAGCTTTTGACTTCAGGGTATTCATAGGCCTCGACGATAAACGCGCCAAAAAAATGGCCGATTATCGGCTCGCCCAGCACGCCACTCTGCATGAATAGGCCGAGATCCTCGAAGAAGCCGAGATATTGATTGATCTGCAGGTGGCCGAACTTGCCGCCGTCGCCCTTGTAGAGCTTCTCGCAGGCTTCGATGGCGTTGGCGACCTGAAGGTAGCCGTTCTCCTTAGCGTAGAACTCCTTGTAAAGATCGCGCGCAAGCTGCACCTCCTGAACCTGATGGTTCAACTGTGCCGTCCGGTAGTGAAGGAAGACGACGATCGACTGGGCGACGATGAAGCTGATGATGAGATAGACGAGAACGGAATATTGCTGGGTCAGAGCAGTCTTGGCGAGCGCGACGACGCGCGACACGTTGGAGGGGCGCGGAGCTTGCGCTCCGTTTTTGGGCAGTTCCTGTGGCGTTTCGCTCAACCCGCCCTCGCTGGGACACCAGACCGCTTCGAAACTCCGCCGGCCTTCCTTTTGCCGGGCCCGCGGGTGCTATAGTTCTGCTTCATGGTCAAGATTCGCGCAACCGCAGCCGAAGCCCTCCCCCCTGAGGACGCCGAGACCGACGACACGGCATCGCTGCCTCTGTCGCAGCGCGCCATGCGGCGGCGCCCGGCCGACTATCTCGATGCGCTCAATCCGGAGCAGCGGGAGGCGGTGGAGACGCTCGACGGGCCGCTGCTCGTGCTGGCTGGCGCCGGCACCGGCAAGACGCGCGTTCTGACCACCCGCATCGCCCATATCTTAAGCCAAGGCCGCGCGTGGCCCTCGCAGATCCTCGCCGTCACCTTCACCAACAGGGCGGCGCGCGAAATGAAGACGCGCGTCAGCGATCTGATCGGCGGCGTGGTGGAAGGCATGCCGTGGCTCGGCACGTTCCACGCCATCGGCGTCAAGATCCTGCGGCGCCACGCGGAGCTCGTGGACCTGAAGCCGTCCTTCACCGTGCTCGACACCGACGATCAGATCAGGCTCATCAAGCAGCTCCTGGAAGCGGAGAATATCGACGAGAAGCGCTGGCCGGCGCGGTTGCTCGCCGCCATGATCGACGGCTGGAAGAACCGTGGCCTCGTGCCGAAACGCGTGCCGGACGGCGAGAGCTTCGCCTTCGCCAACGGCAAGGCACGCGATCTCTACGCGCTCTATCAGCGGCGGCTGAAGGAGCTGAACGCCGCCGACTTCGGCGACCTCTTGCTCGAGAACCTGCGGCTTTTTCAAGAGCACCCCGACGTGCTCGAAAAGTACCAGCAGCGCTTTCTCTACATGCTGGTGGACGAGTACCAGGACTCCAACGTCGCGCAGTATCTCTGGCTGCGGCTGCTGGCCCAGGGCACGCACAATATTTGCTGCGTCGGCGACGACGACCAATCGATCTATGGCTGGCGTGGCGCGGAGGTGGACAACATCCTTCGCTTCGAGACGGACTTCCCGGGCGCCAAGATCATCCGTCTGGAGCGCAACTATCGCTCCACTGGCCACATCCTCGGTGCGGCGTCGGGCTTGATCGCCCACAATCAGGGCCGCCTCGGCAAGACGCTGCACACCACCGACGACGACGGCGACAAGGTGGTGGTCGAGGGCTGCTGGGACGACGAGGAAGAAGCGCGCGTCATCGGCGAGGACATCGAGCAACTGCAGCGCCAGGGACACACGCTGAACGAGATCGCCATTTTGGTGCGCGCGTCGTTCCAGATGCGCGCGTTCGAGGATCGCTTCATCACGCTCGGCCTCGACTATCGCGTCATTGGCGGCCCGCGCTTCTACGAGCGCCAGGAGATCAGGGACGCAACCGCCTATTTCGAGGTGACGCTGAACCCGGCGAACGATCTCAAGTTCGAGCGTATCATCAACACGCCGCGCCGGGGTTTAGGCGAAGCCACGCTGAAATCTTTGCATCAGCTGGCGCGCGCCAGCGGCATGCCGCTGATGCAGGCGGCGCGGCTCATCGTCGAGACCGAGGAGCTGAAGCCCAAGCCGCGGAAAGCCCTGGCCGACCTCATCGCCGCGTTCGACCGCTGGCGGTCGCTGGTCGATACCATGCGCCACACCGAGCTTGCCGAGCTGATCCTCGATGAGTCCGGCTATACGGCCATGTGGCAGGCCGACCGCTCGCAGCAGGCGCAAGGGCGGCTGGAGAACCTGAAAGAGCTGATCCGCTTCATGGAGGAGTTCGACACGCTGGCGGGCTTCATGGAGCACGTGTCGCTGGTCATGGATGCCGCAACCGAGGAAGGCACCGACCGGGTCAACCTGATGACGCTGCACTCCGCCAAGGGGCTCGAGTTCGACACCGTGTACCTGCCGGGCTGGGACGAAGGGCTCCTCCCCCATCAGCGCAGCCTCGACGAGTCGGGGCGCTCGGGGCTCGAGGAAGAGCGGCGGCTCGCTCATGTGGGGCTGACGCGCGCGCGCAAACGCGCCAAAATCACCTTCGCCCAGAACCGCCGCAATCACGGCATGTGGCAGACGGCGCTGCCGTCGCGCTTCATCGACGAACTGCCGATCGATCATGTGGAGGTCGCCGAGGACAAGGGCTTGCGCGGCTATGGGCCGAGCCGGTTCGAGACGGCGGAGAACCTGTTCGCGTCCGGCTTCTACGAGACGCCCGGCTGGCAGCGGGCGCAGCGCAACCGTCCGCGCGGCGGCGGGACGGCACCCCGCCGCGAGCCGCTCACCATCGACGGCACGCTGGTCGCCGCGAGCACGGCGGAAGGGTCCGGCGTCGGTGTCGGCGAGCGCGTGTTTCACCAGAAGTTCGGCTACGGCCGCGTGGCCTCGATCGACGGCAACAAGCTCACCGTCGATTTCGAGAAGGCTGGGCGCAAGAAGGTGGTCGACACGTTCGTCGAGCGGGTGTGACCGCATCCTCCATATGGCTGTTCGGCTACGGCTCATTGATGTGGGACGGCTGGGAAGAACGCTTCGGCTGCCTTCGACGGACACCGGCCGATCTTCGAGGCCACAGCCGCATCTTCAACAAGACGTCGCTGGAGCGCTGGGGCACGCATGACAAGCCCGGCCTGACCCTCAACCTCACGCCGTCAGGCGCCTGCCGCGGCGTGGCCTTCGCCTTCGACGCCGCCGCGCGCTCGGAGATCGAGGACTATCTCTGCGCGCGCGAGACCTGTGCGGCGACGGAGGTTCCTGTCCTGCTGCCGGACGCGACCGAAGTCGGCGCGCTCACCTACATCTATGACGGCCCGCGTCTGATCGACGAAGGACTCACGATCGAACAGCAGGCGGCGATGATCCTGGAGGCCGAGGGCAGTGCCGGATCGAGCCTCGCCTACATCCAAGGCGTGCGCGCCCATCTGGCAGAACTCGGCGTCGCCGATCCGGCAGTCGACGCGTTGTGGGCCGCCGTCATGGCGCTCAAACCGCGCTGAGCCTCGCGTGTTCCTATTTTGTCCTTTCCTCATAAGAACAAACCGTGTACATTCGCCCTCGGCACAACGGAGGGTTTGGGCAATGCGGGTCAGTTTCCTCAGTATTTTCATGGTCTTCGCTCTAGCTTTCGCCTTGCTGTCCATCGCAACGGCACACAGCCAGGACGCCTGCCGCTGCACGGGCTGCGGGTGCAAGGGCGGCCCGGGCTGGCGCGGTCCGGAGGGCACTTGCGTCTCCAAGGCGAAGCTTTCGGAGATCTGCGGCGAGCCGGCCGGTGCACCGTGCACCCTGGAAGGCGCGACACGGGTCTGCTTCGGCAAGCCGTTCAGCGGACACACGCAGGAAGGCGAGACCCAAGCGCCGTAGGCGAGGCGTTTCAGGGCGCAGAAGCTTCCTTGGCGGATGTGAGGGCCTCCCCTAAGCTCCCCGCGCCATGGACAACACGCCCACTGAGACGCCGAAGCCCGCCGCCTCCACCTATCGCGCGACGGTCGAGGCGGAACCGCCCGCCGCGGGACGCATCGCCCGGGCGCTCGATGAGGCGGAGGAGCCTGAAGCCCTCTCTGTCAGCTATTTCGACCTCGGCAACGGGCGGTTCGAAGTCTCGGCCCTCTATGGAGAGGCGCCGGCGGAGACCATCCTCACGGCGTTGATCAGTGGGGCCGCGGAAGGCGACGCGGTCACGCCGCTCAGCATCGAGGAAATGCCGAACGCGGATTGGGTCACCGTGTCGCAAGGTCAACGGGGACCCGTGCGCGCGGGCCGCTTTCTCGTCCACGGCAGCCACGACCGCGACACCGTCCCCCGCAACCGTTTCACCATCGAGATCGACGCGGACCAGGCCTTCGGCACCGCGCATCACGCGAGCACGCGGGGCTGCCTCATCGCGCTGGACGAACTCGTCAAGCGCGGCCGGCCGGATCTCGTGCTCGATCTCGGCACGGGGACCGGCGTTCTCGCGATTGCCGCAGCCCTCGCCTTCGACCGGCCGGTGGTGGCGACCGACAACGATCCTGTGGCTGTCGCCATTGCCAAGGACAACGCGCGCAAGGCCGGCGTGGCGCAGCAGGTCCATGCGCTCCAGGCAGAAGGCTTCGCCCATGGCGCGCTCCGCCGCCTCAAGCCAGATCTGATCCTCGCCAATATCTTGGCGCGGCCGCTCTACAACCTTGCCCCCGCCATGGCGAAGGCCCTGCAACCCGGCGGTCTCGCCGTCCTGTCGGGGCTGACTTGGGATCAGGCCCCGGCCCTTGCGGCGCGCTACCGCACCCACGGCTTCGTCCTGGAAAAGCGAATCATTCTCGATGGATGGGCGACGCTGATACTAGGGCGTCGTAACGCAAGGGTTTTGTGCGATTGATCGGGGCCGACGCTTCAGCTTACAAAGCCTGTCATGTACCAGAGTTTCGAAGAGGCCAGCGCCCCGGCGGCAAGCGGCGACCGGGTCACGGCGTTAGTGAGGGAATTGAAGTCGCGGCGGCTCAAAGGCTTCCTCGTTCCTCATAGCGATCAGCACCAAAACGAGTTCCTGCCCCCCTCGGAAGAGCGGCTTGCCTGGCTCACCGGCTTCAACGGTTCGGCCGGCGTCGCCATCGTGACCGACCGAGGTTCGGCGCTGTTCGTCGACGGGCGCTACATCCTGCAAGCGCGCAAGCAGGTCGATCACCACCTCTTCGAGGTCTTGCAGGTTCCCGAGGCGAAGCCGTCGCGCTGGCTCGTCGACACACTCGCCCGCGGCAACGCCGTCGGCTACGACCCCGCGCTTCATACGATCAAGGAGATCGACCGGCTTACCAAGACGCTGGGCGCGGCAGGCATCCGGCTGACGCCCGTCCCCGACAACCCGATCGATGCCCTGTGGGGACAAGAGCGGCCGAAGCTCTCCGCAGCGCCCGTCGTCACCCACCCGATCGAATTTTCCGGGCGCCACGCGGGCGAGAAGATCGCGCAAGTGCAGGCAAAGCTCGCCGAGGACGAGCAGGACGCCGTCCTCCTCACCGCGCCCGATTCGATCTGCTGGCTGTTCAACATCCGCGGCGGCGACATCAAGCATACGCCCGTGGCGCTCGCCTTCGCCATCGTGCCGGCCACGGGGCGCCCCACCCTCTACATCGATCCCGCCAAGGTGGGCGAAAACGTGCACAACACGCTCAGGCCTTACGTCGACATCGCCAAGCCGGAAGAGCTCGAGGAGAAGCTGAAGGCGCTGGCCGCCGAAAAGGCGAGGGTCCGGCTCGACCCGGACTCGGCCTCCATGCGGTTCGCCCGGGCGCTCGAAGCGGATGGGGTCAAGTTCATCCCCGGCGATGATCCCTGTGCGCTGCCCAAGGCCATCAAGACCAAGGCGGAGATCGCCGGCGCGCGTGCCGCGCACGTGCGCGACGCTGTCGCTATGGCCCGCTTTCTCGCCTGGCTCGACGAGGTGTCCGAGTCCGGCCGCATCGACGAGGTATCGGCGGCGATGAAGCTCGAGGATTTCCGCCGCCAGTCGGGCCAGCTCAAGGATATCAGCTTCGACACGATCTCGGCCTCGGGGCCGCACGGCGCGGTGGTCCATTACCGGCCGACCAACGCCGCGAAGCGCATTCTCGACAAGGGATCGCTCTATCTCATCGATTCCGGCGGGCAGTATGTGGACGGCACCACGGACGTGACCCGCACCGTCGCCGTGGGCACGCCCACGGCGGACATGAAGCGCCACTATGGACTCGTCCTGAAGGCGCATATCGCCATCGCCACGGCGCGGTTCCCGAAAGGCACGCGCGGCCAGGACCTCGATCCGTTCGCGCGGCGGCCGCTATGGGAGGCAGGGCTCGACTTCGATCACGGCACGGGCCATGGGGTCGGCAGCTATCTCTCGGTGCATGAGGGGCCGCAGCGCCTGTCACGGCTCGGCACGGTCGACCTCGAGCCCGGCATGATCCTGTCGAACGAGCCCGGCTATTACCGCGAAGGCAAATACGGCATCCGGCTGGAGAACCTGATCCTGGTCACGCCGCCGGAGAAGATCGAAGGCGGCGAGCGGGAGATGATGGGCTTCGAGACGCTGACACTCGTCCCCTTCGACCGGCGCTTGATCGACCCGAAACAGCTCGAACGTTCCGAGCTCGCCTGGATCAACGCCTATCACGCGCGGGTCCGGCGCGAGATCGAGCCGCTGCTCTTGAGCGACGACAGGCCCTGGCTGCGGCACGCCACGGCACCGATCGGATAAGCACAGATGGAAACATTCGTCTCGGCATTGGCGGCGACCCTCACCACGGTCGCCTTCGTGCCGCAGGCGATCCACATCATCCGCTTCAAGGAGACGCGAGCGATCTCGCTGCAGATGTATGTGGTGTTCGCAAGTGGCGTCGCCTTCTGGCTCGTGTTCGGCGTGATGATCTGGAACTGGCCGATCATGGCGGCGAACGCCATCACGCTCGCGCTGGCGCTCACGATCATCCGGATGAAGCTGCGCTATGGGTGATTACGCGATCAGCTTGAGCCATTCCTCCTCGGTGAGCACCTGGACCCCCAAGTCCTTGGCATTTTTCAGCTTCGAGCCGGCGCCTGGCCCCGCCACCACGTAGTCGGTGTTCTTGGAGACCGAGCCGGCCACCTTGGCGCCGAGGCGCTCGGCGCGCGCCTTCGCCTCGGAGCGGGTCATGTGCTCGAGCGTGCCGGTGAACACCACCGTCTTGCCCGAGACCGGCGAGGCGTGGTCAACCGCTTCAAGCTCTTGCGGCTTCACCTGATCGAGCAGCTGTTCGACGACCTCCACATTGTGCGGCTCGGCGAAGAAGTCGGCCACAGAAGCGGCGACCGTCGGGCCGATGCCCTCGATATTGTCGAGCTCGGCGAAGGCCTCGCCCTCCCGGTCCTTGGCCGCGGTGCGCATGGCCTTGAGGAAGTTTTCCGCGGTGCCGTAATTGCGCGCGAGCAGCCGCGCCGTGATCTCACCCACATGGCGGATGCCGAGCGCATAGATGAAGCGGTCGAGCTTGATGGTGCGGCGCGCTTCGATTGCCGCGAACAGCTTCTGCGCCGATAGCTCACCCCACCCTTCGCGTGCGGCGAGCTTCGCCTCCCGCGTCTGGTCCTTCGCGGCGAGCGTGAAGATGTCGGGTGGCGATTGGATGATCTCGTCGTCGTAGAGCTCCTGAATGCGCTTCTCGCCGAGCCCTTCGATGTCGAAGGCGTTGCGCGAGACGAAATGCTTGAGCCGCTCCACCCGCTGGGCCGGGCAGATGAGCCCGCCGGTGCAGCGGCGGACCGCGTCTTCCTTGCCCGTGTTGGGATTGATCTCGCGCGAGGCGTGGCTACCGCACGCCGGACATATCTCAGGAAAGACGAATCGTTTCGCGCTCTTAGGGCGCTTCTCCTTAACCGGTCCGAGAATCTGCGGGATGACGTCGCCGGCGCGCTGCACGATCACCGTGTCGCCGATGCGCACGTCCTTCCGCGCGATCTCGTCCTCGTTGTGGAGGGTCGCGTTCTGCACCACCACGCCGCCGACCGTGACCGGCTCGAGCTTGGCGACAGGGGTCAGCGCGCCGGTGCGGCCGACCTGGATGTCGATGTCCTTGAGGATCGTGGTCGCCTTCTCGGCGGGAAATTTGTGGGCGATGGCGAAGCGCGGCGAGCGCGACACGTAGCCCAGCCGCTCCTGAAGATCGAGGCGGTCGAGCTTATAGACGATGCCGTCGATGTCGTAGTCGAGGCCCGCCCGGCCCTGCTCGATATCGCGATAGGTTTCCAGCATCTCGTCCACGGAGCTCGTGAGCTTGGCGAGCGGATTTAAGGGGAAACCCCAGTCCTCCATGGCGCGGTAGACGCCCCACTGGGTCTCGGCCGGAAGCGCCGCGACCTCGCCCCAGCCATAGGCGAAGAAGCGCAAGGGCCGCGACGCGGTGATGGCAGGGTCCAGCTGGCGCAGCGAGCCCGCAGCGGCGTTGCGCGGGTTGGCGAACAGCCGATCGCCACGCTCGGCTTGGCCCGCGTTGAGCCTCTGGAAGGCGGCACGGCTCATATAGATCTCGCCGCGCACCTCGAACGGGTCTGGGAAGCCGCGTGTCTTGATGGCTTTGGGGATGTCCTGGATGGTGCGGACATTGGCCGTGACATTCTCGCCCTCATAGCCGTCGCCGCGGGTCGCGCCCTGAACGAGGCGCCCCTGCTCATAGCGCAGCGTGATGGACAACCCGTCGATCTTCGGCTCGGTCGTGAATGCAAGCGCCGTGTCCTGATCGAGGCCAAGGAAGCGGCGTACGCGCTCGATGAAGTCGCGCACGCCTTCGTCGTCGAACACGTTGCCGAGCGACAGCATGGGCACGCGGTGAACGACCTTGCCGAAGGCCTCGACCGGCGCGGCGCCGACCTTCAGGGACGGGCTGTCGTCGCGGATGAGATGGGGGAAGCGGGCCTCGATGGCCGCGTTGCGGGTGCGTAAGCGATCGTATTCGGCGTCCGAGATCTCGGGCTCGTCCTGCCGGTAATAGAGCGCGTCGTGATGGACGATCTCGGCCGCGAGACGCGCAAGCTCCTCCGCAGCGTCCGCTTCGGTCAGCTGCTCCACAAGCTTGGATGCGCGCGGTGCCTGGTCCTTTTTCGTCTTTGCCTTGCTCATAATTTCAGAATCTTAGGCCGACCGGCTCATGAGCCGCTCAGCGGCGGCGCGAGCCTCGTCGGTGATGGTCTGGCCGGCGAGCATGCGGGCGATCTCCTCGCGCCGATGCGCCCCTTCGAGCACCGCGACGCGGGTCGCCATGGTCTCGCCCTCAGGTCCCGCAACCACCTCCTTGGCGATCATCATGTGCCCGTGCGCGAGCGCCGCCACTTGCGGTGCATGGGTCACCGCCAGCACCTGAACGCGGGCCGCCAACCCCGCCAGACGCTCGCCGACGGCGGCCGCGGTCGCCCCGCCGACGCCGGAATCCGCCTCATCGAAGATGAGGGTTGGGGCCGAGCCACGGGCGGCGAGCACCACTTTCAGCGCGAGGATAAATCGGGCCAGCTCGCCACCGGAGGCGACTTTCATCAACGGGCCAGGCTCGGTGCCGGGATTGGTGGCGACCCAGAAGGCAATGCGGTCGATGCCGGAAGGGCCGCCTTCGGCGAGATCCACGGTGTCGATATGGGTGATGAAGCGCGCTTTTTCCAGCTTGAGCGGCGCAAGCTCCTGCGCCACCTCGGCGTCGAGCTGCTTGGCGGCCTCACGACGGGCCTTGCTCAAGGCGAGCGCCGCCGTCTCGTATGCCTTGCGGGCGGCTTCCGCCGCTCTGGCGAGCTCCGTGGCCCGGCCTTCGCTAGTGTCCAGTGCGGCAAGCTCGGTCTCCAGCCGCTCGGCAAGCGCCGGAAGATCGTCCACCTGGACCCTGTGCTTGCGGGCGAGCGCGCGCAGCGCAAACAGCCGCTCCTCGGCGCGTTCCAGATCGCCCGGCTCGAACGCGGTCGCGGCAAGCGCCTCATCGAGCTTGTCGCGGGCGGCGTTGGTCTCTGCCAGCACCCGTTCCAGGGCCTCGGCAACTTGGGCGAGTATGGCGCCGCCTGCGGCGGCCTGGCGCTCGATGCGGCGGAGCGCCGTGGCCAGCCGGGCGCCCGCCGTGCCCTCCCCTTGGAGCGCGTCCAGCGCCTCGTTGAGCTCGCCTGCGATCTTCTCCGCGTTCATCATCAGCTGGCGGCGCCCGGCCAAAGCCTCCTCCTCGCCGGGCTCGGGGTTCAGGTCACGAAGCTCCTCGAGCGCGTGGCCCACATAATCGGCATTGGCGCGGGTCGCGGCGATCTCGCTCTCGTGACGCGCGCGGGCGGCGTCTGCCTCCTGCCAGGTGTCATACGCTTCGGCCACCCGGCGCACGTCCGCCAGGAGACCGCCGAAGGCATCGACCAGGTCACGGTGGCCGCTCGGGTCGATCAGGGCCCGCTCGTCGTGCTGACCGTGGATCTCGACGAGCGCCTGGCCCACCTGCCGCAAGAGCTGAACGCTCACGCTGGTGTCGTTGATGAAGGCGCGGCTCCTGCCGTCCACGCCTTGCACGCGCCGCAGGATCAGAATGTCCTCGACCGGAATGTCGTTCCCGGACAAGAGCGCGAGCACAGGGTGGTCGGAAGCAAGCTCGAAGGTCGCCGTCACGTGACCCTGCTCGGCGCCACGGCGCACCAGCGAGGCATCGCCGCGGGCGCCAATGGCGAGCGAGAAAGCATCAAGGAGAATCGACTTGCCGGCGCCGGTCTCGCCGGTCAGCGCCGAAAGACCATGGCCGAACTGTAGATCGAGCTTGTCGATCAGAACGATGTCGCGGATCGACAGAGCGGCTAACATGGGTCGCGCGTCAGGCTTGCCCGCCGCCCTTCCACGTCTTGGTGATCCAAGACCCCTCGTGCTGTTGCGGCTCGAGGCCTTGCTTTCCTAAGAGACTGTAGGCGTGCTGGTACCACTTGCTGTTTGGAAAGTTGTGACCGAGCACGGCGGCGGCCGTCTGGGCCTCGTTGACGATGCCTAAGGCCATATAAGCCTCCGTCAAGCGCATCAAGGCCTCTTCGACCTGCTCGGTGGTCTGGTAGTCGGTGACGACGGTGCGGAAGCGGTTGATGGCCGCGAGATAGTTGTTGTGGCGCAGATAGTAGCGGCCGACCTCCATCTCGCTCGCGGCGATGAGGTCCTGCAGGACGCGCACCCGGTTGGCCGCCTCAGCCGCATAGCGCGAGTTGGGGTAGCGCTGGAGCAAAGTCTGGTAGGCGGCGAGCGACCGGCGGGCATAGGTCTGGTCCCGCTTCGGGTCGAGGATCTGGTCGTAATAGGACATGCCGATAATGTCCTGGGCGAGATCCGATTCCTTCGTGCCCGGGTGGAGGGTCAGGTAGCGGTCGGCGGCCGAGACCGCGTCGTCGTATTTGCCCGCCTTGTAGTAGGCGTAGGCCGCCATGACGATGGCGCGGCGCGCTTCCTGCGAATAGGGGTGGTTGATGTCGACTTCTTCGTATTCCCGGGCCGCGTCTTCGTATTTGCCCTTGTCGACGAGCTTATCGGCTTGGCCGTAGATGACGTCGGGCGGGTCGTTGTTCACCAGGTCAGGCTTGTCGCCGCCGAACAGGGAGCCGCAACCGGCAAGGAGCCCGGCCGCCAGGATGGCAAAGACGGCGGGCGCCAAGGAGCGCGCAGACGCCATCGGCCCAAGTTGCCCTGGCGCGATACGCGGCTTGACCGGACCGGACATGCTACCCCTCAAAGACCGCCCCCTCCGCGCGATATCCCAGCCCTGTTGGCATGATAGCGCAGACTGAATAGCACCCAACGTGCGGATTATGGTGTTTTTTTGCCCGGGCCCGCTCCGCGGCCGCGCGAGTTCCGGCAAACAAGGGCAACAGGCTGGCGTCCGGGGCCCGATGCCGGGCCACCCCAGACTAAAACCGGCTCTTAGGGGCTTTGCCTAGCTCCGATCGGCGGCGAAATTCGCGGCGGCGAGACGGTGGCTGAGCTCGGCATGGCGGACCTCGCGGTAACGCGGGGCTTCGACCATGGTCCAAGCGTCAGGATCGGCGAACAGCGTCTTGAGCACGAGGGCGTTCAGCCGATGTCCGCCCCGGCGGGAGCGGAAGGCGCCGAGAATGGGCGCGCCGGCCAGCGCGAGATCGCCGACCGCATCGAGCGCCTTGTGGCGGACGAACTCGTCGGCATAGCGCAGACCTTCGCGGTTGATGATGCGGTCATCGCCGATGGCGACCGTGTTCTCGAGGGACGCGCCGAGCGCGAGGCCAGCCGCCCACAGCCGCTCCACGTCCTTCATGAAGCCGAAGGTCCGGGCGCGGGAGAGCTCACGGCGGAACGCGCCGGGGTTGATGTCCATAGCAATCTTCTGCGTGCCGATCAGCTTCGTCTCGAAGTCGATCTCGATGTCCAGATGGAAGCCGTTATAAGGGGTCAGCTCGCCGACAGCGCCGCCATCCTCGACACAGATGGGCTTCAGCACTTTCAGGTACCGGCGGGGCGCATCGAGCTCGGTCAGGCCGACCTCGTCGATCGCCTCGACGAACGGGGCGGCGCTGCCGTCCATGATCGGAACTTCGGCCGAGTCGATCTCGATCAGTGCGTTGTCGACGCCGAGGCCGCGCAGAGCCCCGAGCACATGCTCGACGGTCGCGACAGAGGCCCCATTGCCATCCCCAAGCATTGTGCAAAGCGTGACGCCCGTGACCCACTGCTGGTCGGCAGCGATCTCGATTCCGTCTGCATCACCGTTGGAAATGAGGAAGCGAAGTCCGGTATCGCCATCGGCCGGACAAAGATCTATGGAAACTGGTGCTCCACTGTGGACCCCGGTCCCTGTCAGTGAAATCTCGCTGGCGAGCGTAGTTTGCCGTGCCCCTACGAAACCCTTCATGGCCCCCAATGGCCCCCGCGCCGTCTTCTGGTTCCCTACTCAGCCCGGAGAGAACCCCGAGCCCCCCATCGATCAGCGCTCCCTGGCACTTTTTCGGACCGTGTACTCCAGCCCTTGCTGTGCCTTTTTGGCTCCGCTGATCAATCTTCAGGAACCTTAACCTTAGGCCTGGGGGGCGACAAATCACGGTTTCTTTCAGTGTGTTACGGGCCTTGGGTCCCTCTAACCAATTGATGTGCCAAACTTTTCTCCCCTCGGCGGGTCGTCGGCCAGGCGATATCGTTAACGCCTGGCCGCACCCTAATTCGCCCGCCGACGCAGAAACGCGGGAATCTCCAGATCGTCGTCCGCAAGTGATTCTGCCGGACCAGCGTGCATCTCAGCGTTGGCCAGCCGAGGCTGAGCCTCGACACGCCTCGGAGCCGCCGCCGCCACCGCCTCGCGGGGCCGGTCGATTCGCACATTCCTGGGCGCCGCGGTCTCGACCCGGGGCGTCTCGGGGGTCATGCGCCGCTGTCCAAATTCAGGCTCAACCTTTGACGGCATCTCAGCATCCTCATCTTTGCGGCCGCGGCCGACATTTGCGAGCCGCTCCAGGAAGCCCACTTTGCGCTTCTGGGCGGCAAGACCGACCGCAGGCGCCTCGCCACCGGCCTGGGCCTTGATCGCCTTCTGGGCGACCATGGGAAGCTCTTCAACGCTCGGCATGCGCCGCACCGGCCGCCTGATGGCGGCGGGCGGGGCCGGCTGGAAGCTCTGCTGGGGCGCGGCCGGCTTGGCTTGGGCCGGGGTGCGCGGCAGAGCGATACCGGTCGCTTGCGCGGGACGCTTCTCGATGGTCACGTTGCCAGGGGCACGCCACACGGCGGGCTCAGGCGCGGCGTCGTTGGCGGGGCCGACCACGAGGCTCTCATCGAGGTCGACCGGCGGCTCTTCATGTCCGGCGCCCGGCAGCGTGGCAAGTCCGGCCAGACGCTCGGTCAACCGATTACGCTCCGGCTGGGGAGCGGATGCCGCCATCGTTGGCGCTTGGGCCGCAGACGACGGCAGGCCAATGCCGGTCGCCACGACCGACACGCGGATGATGCCGTCGAGCTCGTCGTCATAGGTCGCGCCGACAATGATGTTGGCGTCCTCGTCGGCCTCGGCCCGGATGCGGCTCGCCGCCTCGTCCACCTCGTAGAGGGTGAGGTCGCTGCCGCCGGTGATCGAGACCAGAAGCCCGCTTGCGCCCTTCATCGACACGTCGTCGAGCAGCGGATTGGAGATCGCCGCCTCGGCCGCCTCGACGGCACGGCGGTCGCCGCTCGCCTCGCCCGTGCCCATCATCGCCTTGCCCATGCCGGCCATGATGGTGCGGACATCGGCGAAGTCGAGATTGATGAGGCCCTCCTTCACCATCAAGTCGGTGATGCAGGACACGCCGGCGCGCAGCACGTCGTCGGCCATGCCGAAGGCGTCGGTGAACGTCGTCTTCTCGTTGGCGACGCGGAACAGATTCTGGTTCGGAATGATGAGGAGCGTATCGACGTATTTCGACAGCTCCTCGATGCCGGCTTCGGCCGCGCGGTAACGGCGCGAGCCTTCGAACTGGAATGGCTTGGTCACGACGCCGACGGTGAGGATCCCCTCCTCGCGCGAGGCGCGGGCAATCACCGGCGCGGCACCCGTGCCCGTGCCGCCGCCCATGCCGGCGGTGATGAACGCCATGTGGGCACCGACAAGATGGGCCTTGATGTCGGCCATGGCCTCCTCGGCCGCGGCCGCGCCGATCTCGGGCTTGGAGCCTGCGCCGAGGCCTTCGGTCACGTTTGTGCCCATTTGGATGCGACGCTCGGCGTTCGAGCTCATGAGCGCTTGCGCGTCGGTGTTGGCGACCACGAACTCCACGCCCTTCAGGCCGCAAGTGATCATGTTGTTGACGGCGTTGCCGCCGGCGCCGCCCACACCGAACACGGTAATGCGCGGTTTGAGTTCGGTCAGATCTGGAACTCTGATGTTGATAGTCATGGCGGCTTCCAATCCTTGCGAATTGTCCCTTGCTACGGCCCTCGGCTGGCGCACCCCGCATGCGCGCCCGCGTGAAGCCTCTAAAAGTTCTCCATGATCCACTCGCCAACCTTGGCGAAGTAGCCTGTCCCCGTACGCAAGAACCGTTGCTCGGTGCGGGCACCGAGCCTTTCGTCGCCGCGCGCCCAATGCAGGAGAAGACCGATCGCGGCGGAGAAATCCGGCGCGGCGGCTACTGGCGGCAAACCATTCATGGCGCGCGGGCGGCCAAGCCGCGCCGGGCGTCCAAACATGTTCGAGGCGAGCTCCGGCAGGCCCGTGAGCTGGCTGCCCCCGCCGGTCAGCACCAGGTGCTGGGCGACCTCGGCGGGAAAGCCGCTCGCGGCGAGCCGGCGGCGCATCAGGTCGAGGATCTCCTCGACGCGGGGCCGGATGATGCAAGCAAGCTGCGCCTTGGTGATCTGATTGAGGCTTCCTTGCGCCGCGCCGCTCAACGACGGGTAGGTGATGATCTCGCGCTCGTCGGAGAGCGTGGCGAAGGCGCTGCCATGCAGCGTCTTCAAGCGCTCGGCATGCTCGATGGGCGCGGCGAGCGTGCGGGCGATGTCGGTGGTGATACCGTTGCCGCCGAGGGCGATGGCGTCGGCGTGGATGAAGTGGCCGTCGACGATGACGGAGAGCGTGGTGGTGCCGGCGCCGAAATCGATGCAAGCCACGCCGAGCTTGGCCTCGTCGGGCGTGACCACGGAGAGCGAACTCGAATAGGGCGCGGCGACCAGGCTGGCGACGCCGAGATGGCAACGCTCGACGCACAGCATCAGGTTGCGCATGGCGACCTCGTCGGCGGTCACGGTATGGAGGTCGACCGACAGCCGCTCCCCGCACATGCCGTGGGGCTCGCTGATGCCGCCGTTCTCGTCGAGGCGGTAGCCGACCGGCAGCGCATGCAGAACCGTGCGCCGGTCACGGGCGGCATATTGGCGGCCGCCGGCGAGCAGCCGCTGAATGTCGTCGTCGCGCACGGCGCCGGAGGGCAAAGCCACGCTCGCGGAGAAGCTTTCGCTCTTGAGACGGCCGGCGGTCACGGAAACATGCACGTCCTCGACGATCACGCCCGCCATGCGTTCCGCCGCGTCGACTGCGGCGCGGATGCAATGCTCGGCGCTGTCGAGATGGGTCACCATGCCCGCCTTCAAGCCCTCGGCCCTTGTGTGGTCGAAGCCCAGGACCTCGAACTGCACGGCGTCACCCTGACCCTCGAACCAGTCGGGCGCGGCCGAGGTCTTGCCGATCAGGCAGCACACTTTGCTCGTGCCGATGTCGAGAGCGGTCACGATGCGCTGGCGCTTGCTTCTGATTGTTGTTGTGTGAGCCATCCCCCCTGACCTCGTTTTATGTCTTGCCTTTGGGCGTGGCGCCGGTGCTGGCGGTCGGCACATCGGCGGGCGCGACGGTGTCCGACGGCGTTGCGTCGGCAGTCGCGCGCAAACGCACGGTGATGCGGTCGAGCAGGCGCAGATCGACAGCGGCGATATCTCTCTCGAGCACGCCGTGCTCGGCCTCGATCTTGGTCAAGGATTGGAGCGCCACGTCGAGATTGTCGTCAGGCAGCATGATCTCGAGCCCTGAGCGCAGCTTCAGAGTCCAACGCCGGTCGCCCACTCTGAGCGCCGCCAGCATCTTCCGCCTCAAGTCGCGATAGGGCTCGAGCGTTGCGTAAAGCGCCGCCGCATGCTTGGCGGCGCCCTCGCCGACAACGAGCGGCAGCTCCGGATAGGCTTGCGGCAAGGCCGGCGCGAGCACCACGCCCTGGTCGTCGACCACGTAGGTCTTGCCCTTGTTCTGCCAGACGGCGTAGGGGCTCCGCTCCTCGATGACCACTTGCAGGGTCGAGGGCAGGAGCCGCATCACTTGCGCGTGCCGGATCCACGGCACGGACTCGAGCCGCTGCTTGGCTGCGTCCGTGTCGAACGCAAGCATCATGGTGTCGGGGCCGGCGCCGAGCGCCCGGGTGATCTCGTCGTCGGTCGTATTCTCTTGGCCTTCGACGGTGACCCGCTTCACCCCGAAACCGACAGCGACGGCGAGCCGATTGACGCCGGTGGCCGCAGCATCGAGCACCCGGCCGGTCTGGCCGCCGATGATGGCGCCGTAGGCGACCGCGCTCACGAGGAAGAGCAGGCTGAAAAGCATCCATTTGCCGCGCACCCGGTCGCGGCCGACACGGCCCAACCGCACGCTTCGCGGCTTGCGCTTGATCAGGTCGCGCGTGCCTGAGAGGACCGGCAGGCCACGGGACGGCTGACGCGGCACGGCGACGCCGCGCGCGAGCAGGGCCTCTTGCGACCCCCTTCCCCTAGCGTGACCCCTTGCCGGGCCTAGCGATTGCACGACGCGTCCTCCACGATCCAGCGGACCAGCTCACCGAACGAGCGCCCGCCATAGGCTGCAAGCTCGGGCACAAGCGACGTCGACGTCATGCCAGGCTGGGTATTGACCTCAAGACAGATCAGTTCCCCCGTGCCTTCGGGCCGGTCGTCGAAACGAAAGTCGGACCGGCTGACCCCACGGCAGCCCAGTGCCCTATGAGCCGCTACCGACAGCTTCTGTACCAATTGGTAAACATTTGGTTTAAGCGGCGCCGGGAGCACGTGAATTGAGCCGCCGGGGGCGTATTTCGAACTCGTAGTCGTAGAAAGAAAGTCCTTCTGCGGGGCGGATTTCAATCACCCCGAGTGCCTCGTCGCCCATGACCGCGCAGGTTAGCTCGCGTCCCGGAATGAACCGCTCGACCATCAGCTCCTCGCCCAGGGCCCAGTCGGAGGCCGTCAGCTCCTGGGGCGGATGGGCCTGGTCCTCGCGCACGATATAGACGCCGACGCTCGACCCCTCCGCCGGCGGCTTGATCACGTATGGCGGGGGCATGACATGGCCTTTGGCCGCCTCCGCCCGCGAGACGATAAGGCTCTCGGCCACGGGGATGCCGGCCTCGCGGAGGATCGCCTTGGCGCGCTCCTTGTGCATGGCGAGCGCCGAAGAGAGCACGCCCGAATGGGTATAGGGGATGCCCATGGTCTCGAGCAGGCCCTGGATGCAGCCGTCCTCGCCATAGCGGCCGTGGAGGGCGTTGAAACAGACATCCGGCTTGATCGCGGCAAGGTCCGCGGCCACGTCGCGGCCGACATCGACCTTCGTGACCTTGTAGCCTTCGCCTTCGAGCGCATTGGCGCAGGCCGCGCCCGAGCGCAGCGAGACCTCACGCTCGGACGAGAGGCCGCCCATCAGCACGGCCACGTGCTTTTGCTTATCCGTCATGCGAAGCCCCCGTCAGTTGTTGGCGTGCGGAAACCGCCCGGCCCGCGCCGGGCGATGCAAATCATCATGTGCGGAGGTTACTGGATTACCCGCTTTCGCAGGTCAATGACACGGGGCGATCAGGCGGGGATTCCGAGCCTCTTGATCTCCCATTCAAGCTCGACGCCGCTCGTCTCCTTCACCCGGGCGCGCACGGTCTCGCCCAGGGTCTCGATATCGGCGGCGGAGGCATTGCCCTCATTGATGAGAAAGTTGCAATGCATCTCCGAGACCTTGGCGTCGCCGACACTCAAGCCCCGGCAACCGGCGGCGTCGATGAGCTGCCAGGACTTGTTCCCCGGCGGGTTCTTGAAGGTCGAACCGCCGGTGCGGCTCTTGATGGGCTGCACCTCCTCGCGATAGGCGGCAATCTCGTCCATCTCGGCCAAGATCTTGGCCGGGTCGCCCGGCTCGCCGTGGAACAGGGCCTCGGTGAAGATGAAGCCCTCCGGCGCGCCGCAATGGCGATAGCTGTAGTGGAAGTCCGCCACGGGCAGCACGTGGATGTTGCCCTGGCGGTCGACGGCGCGGGCCTCGACCAGCACCTCGCAGGTCTCCTTGCCATGCGCGCCGCCGTTCATGCGGAGCGCGCCGCCGACGCAGCCCGGAATGCCGCGATAGAAGGAGAGTCCGCTAATGCCGGCGTCGGCGGCGGCACGGGCCACCTTCACATCGGGAACGGCGGTGCCGGCGCGAAGCCGCGATCCCTGTTCGATCTTGATCTCGCCGAAGCCGCGACCGAGGCGGATCACCACGCCCTCGATGCCGCCGTCGCGCACGAGCAGGTTGGAGCCGAGCCCGATCATGGTGACGGGGATTTCCGCTGGCAGGTGCTTCAAGAAATAAGAGAGGTCGGCTTCGTCGGCCGGAACGAAGAGCACTTCCGCCGGGCCGCCGACCCGGAACCAGGTGTAGTCCTTGAGCGGTGTTTCCGCCGTGACCCGGCCGCGAAGCTCAGGCGCTAGCGCCGTCAGTTTCGCCAACAAGCTCGCACCGTTCACGCCGCCCCTCCGTGCCGCTCGAGGCGAGCGGGAAGGGCATTGATCCAATCGGTGATGGTGCCGGCGCCCAAGCCCACGACCAGGTCGCCCGCCTTGGCGACGGAAGCGACCGTCTCGATCAGGCTTTCTTCGTCGTCGACGGTAAGCACGTGGGGATGGCCGTGGCGGCGCAAGCCGGAGGCAAGCTCGTCACGGTCGATGCCAGGGATCGGCGCCTCGCCCGCGGAATAGACCGGGGTCACCACCACGATATCGGCGTCGTCGAGGCAGGCGGAGAACTCGTTGAACAGAGCTTGCAGGCGCGTGTAGCGGTGCGGCTGCACCACGGCGATGATGCGGCCGTTGCCGGCCATGCGGGCGCCGCGCAACACCGCGGCGATCTCGACGGGATGGTGGGCGTAATCGTCGTACACGGCGACGCCCTGCCATTCACCGGCGCGGGAGAAGCGCCGCTTCACGCCGGAGAAGGCGGCGAAGGTCGAACGGATCACCTCATCGCTCACGCCGGCTTCGGTTGCGACCGCGAGCGCGCCGAGCGCGTTCAGCGCGTTGTAATGGCCGAGGGTGGGCACGGTGAGATCGGTGAGCTTGCGTGCACCGCCTCGGACGGCGGGACCGAGCGAGACATCGAAAGTGATGCGGTTGTGGTCGGGCCGCACATTGGAGAGTTTGAGGTCGGCGTCACGCGCCACGCCATAGGTCAGCGTGCGCCGCCCATTGGCCGCGCCGCCGAGCGTCGCCAGCAGCTCGCGCACCACAGGATGATCGATGCAGCCGACGGCGACCCCATAAAACGGAATGGCATCGATGAACTGATGGAAGGCCCGATAGAGCGTGTCTTCCGACTCCCAAAAGTCGAGATGCTCCGGATCGATGTTGGTCACGACGCCGATTTGCGTCGGCAGCTTGAGGAACGTCCCGTCGGATTCGTCGGCCTCGACCACCATCCACTCACCCTTGCCGATGCGCGCATTCGTGCCCCAGGCATTGATAATGCCGCCGGTGATCACCGTGGGGTCGAGGCCCGCGCCTTGCAAAACGTCGGCGATGAGCGAGGTGGTCGTGGTCTTGCCGTGGGTGCCGGTCACCGACACCGTGGTGCAGGGACGCATCAGCTCGGCCAGCATCTCGGCGCGGCGAATGATGGGAATGCCACGCTCCTTCGCCGCCTCGAACTCAGGATTACCCGGTTTCACGGCGCTCGAAATGACGAGATAGGCGGCGTCCTCGATGTTTCCCGGGTCGTGGCCGATGAGGCAGGTGATACCGTGATCGCGCAACCGCGCGAGATTGGCGCCTTCCTTCAGGTCGCTGCCTTGCACGCGGTAGCCGCGGGTGTACATCACCTCGGCGATGGCGCTCATGCCGATGCCGCCAATGCCCACGATGTGGAACAGACCCGTGGTCTCCGGTGGGGGCAAGTGCATCTTTACGCCTGCTCTTCGGGGCCTGCCAACGCATCGACCAGGTCGGCGAGCTTGTTCACCGCATCGGTATTGGCCATGGCCTTGGACTTTGCCGCCGCCTTGGCAAGGAGGTCGGGCTGACCGAGCAGCCGGGCCAGCTCGTCGGCCAGGCGCTGCGGCGTGATCTCCGCCTGGCGCATGCACCAGCCGCCACCGCCTTCCTCGAGCCGAGTTGCATTTTCGAGCTGGTCGTTGTCAAGGGCGTGCGGCAGGGGCACGAGAAGCCCCGGCCGGCCGATCGTCGTCAGCTCGGCCACGGTGGAGGCTCCGGCGCGGGCGATGACCAGATGCGCGTTGGCGATGCGCTCGGGCAGGTCGCGGAAGAACGGCGCGAGATGCGCGACGATGTTGGCTTCCTTGTAGGCCTCGCGCACAGAAGCGAGATCCTCGGCGCGGACCTGCTGCACGACCGTGAGACGCCAGCGAAACGGCGACGGCATCGTCTCCAAAGCGGTCGGCAGCATCTCGGCGAAGAAATGCGCGCCCTGGCTGCCGCCGAACACGAGCAGGAGCAGGCGCCCGGCCGGCTCCGGCGGCGTGTAAGGGACTTTGCGATAGGCGAGCACCGCGTCGCGCACCGGGTTGCCGGTGACTTGCGCCCGCTTCTCGGCGCTGCGGCGCAGATATTTGGTCGGCGTGAAGGAGAGCGCGATGGCATCGGCAAAGCGCGAGAGCAAGCGATTGGCGCGACCCATCACCGCGTTCTGCTCGTGGATGACGGTCGGGATACCAAGCGACCGCGCGGCCATGATCGGGGGCAGTGTGGGATAGCCGCCAAACCCGATGACCACGTGGGGCTGCACCATTTCGAGCAGCCGCCGCGCCCGGATGAACCCAGTGGCCAAGCGGCCGAGGGTCTTCGCCACGGCAAGCGGGGCGCGGCTGGTGAACGTGGCCGACGGAATCCGGTACACGGCGCGCGCCGGGAAGTCGCTGCCGTATTGCTCGGCGCGCTCATCCGTGGCGAGCTCGACGGCGAAGCCGCGGCGGGCAAGCTCCTGGGCTAAGGCGGCAGCCGGGAAGAGATGTCCGCCCGTGCCTCCGGCGGCGAGCAGAATGGTCCTTACCGTCAAGCCGTCTGCCCCCTTGCGCCCGTGGCTTCGCTCTCGTGCTCGGTCCGTGTAGGCGATTTCATCCGTCCCGCCATGGGCCGCTTGCGGGTGAACCCTAGTGCAAAGCCCATGGTCAGCGCCATGGCCAGCAGTGACGACCCGCCATAAGAGATGAACGGCAAGGTCATGCCCTTCGCCGGGAGCATGCCGACATTCACCGCCATGTTGATCAAGGTCTGCAAGCCGAACAGCATCATAAGTCCCGCGACTGCGTGCCGGATGAAGCCGTCGGGCTCTTGAGACGCCTTGGACAGACCACGCAGCACGATGAACGCGAACAGAGTCAGCAAAATCAGGCAAGCGATCAAGCCATACTCTTCGGCCGCCACGGCGAAGATGAAGTCGGTGTGGGAGTCGGGAAGGACGTCCTTCACCGTCCCCTCGCCCGGCCCTCGGCCGAACCAGCCGCCGTGGAGGAAAGAGTCGAGGGACCGGTCGGCCTGATAGGTGTCGCCGGAAGCGGGATCGAGGAAGCGGTCGATGCGCGAAGCCACATGGGGCAGCAGGAAATAGGCGGCGAACAGCCCGCCAATGCCGGCAACCGCCAGCACGCCGATCCAGACCATGTTGATGCCGGCCATGAAGAACAGCGCGCCCCAAACGAGCGTCACGAGCATTGTCTGGCCGAAATCCGGCTGAAGCACGAGGAGCAGCGCGAACACTCCGTAGAGCAGAATCGCAAGCTCGAGGCCCGGCACGTCTTTGCGCTTCTGGCTCTCGTTGAACAGCCACGCGGTCAGAACGACGAAGGCCGGCTTCACGAACTCGGACGGCTGGAGCGAGAACGTCCCCAGCTCGAGCCAGCGCTTGGCGCCTTTGACCTCGGGTCCCAAGAACAGGATGAGGATCATCAGGCCGATGCCGACCAGGAAGATCACGAGGCTGGCCCGCCTGATCTGCTTCGGCGCGAGCGTGGAGGCGGCGAACATGATGGCCACGGCCGGCAAGAGCATGACCGCGTGGCGGCGCACGAAGTAGAACGGCTCGAGGTGGTACTTGGCGGCGACGGGCGGGCTCGCCGCAAAGGAGAGCACGAGTCCTGCGCCCATCAAGAGCAGCAGACCGAAGAACATCAGGCGATCGACGGTGAACCACCAATCGGAGAGGACGCTCTTGTCGGCGCGCGTGATCCTCATGCCGCCCTTCCCTGCTCTGTCACGCTTCTCGCGCCATCGAGGCTCATGACAATGTCGCGGAAGGCGTCGCCGCGCTTGGCGAAGTTGTCGAACTGATCATAAGAGGCACAGGCGGGCGACAGTAGCACAACGGGCTCGGACGCATCGGAGCGGCTCGCGTCGGCCGCCGCTTCCGCCACGGCCCGGTCGAGCGTACCGCATTGGACGTGATCGACCGCGTCACCGAGTTGACGGGCGAAGGCGTCCGCCGCCTCGCCGATGAGATAGGCCCGCGCGATCTTCGAGTAGAAGGGCTCAAGCCCTGCGAGGCCCCCCTCCTTGGCGCGGCCGCCGATGATCCAATAAATGTCGGCGAAGCTTGCCAGCGCCTTGCCTGCGGCGTCCGCATTGGTCGCCTTGGAGTCGTTGACGAACAGGACGCGGTCGCGCCGCGCCACCTGCTCCATGCGATGGGCAAGGCCGGCGAAGCTCTTGAGGCCTTGCTGGATGGCGCTCGCGTCCAGCCCTTGCGAGCGGGCGAGCGCGTAGGCGGCGGCGGCGTTCTGCCAATTGTGTGCGCCGCGCAGCGACCCGATGCCGGCAAGATCGGCGCGCGCCACCTCTTTCCCGCCTTCCATCTCGACGAGCACGCCGTCGGCCGCCCACACGCCGTTCTCGACGGCATGTCCGACGGCGATGCGTTCGACGGCGAACGGACCGTGCAAGGTCTCGGCGATGGCGCGGCAGGGCTCATCGTCGACGCCGATGACGGCGGTGCCGTCCGATCCGAGATGGCCGAAGACTCTTGCCTTGATCGCGGCGTAGTTCTCGAGCGTGCCGTGACGGTCGAGATGGTCGGGCGTGATGTTGAGGAGCGCCGCGGCGTCGGGCTGAAGCGACGGAGCGAGATCAATCTGGAACGACGACAGCTCCAAGACATACGTCAAATCCCGCGCAAAGGGCGCCAAATCGAGCACCGCCGCGCCGATATTCCCGCCGAGCTCCACGCGCCGGCCTGCGCTGCTCAAAAGATGCGCCGTGAGCGCCGTCGTGGTCGACTTGCCGTTGGTGCCGGTGATGACGACGACGTTGCCTGGCGACCCTTGCTTGGCGCGCTCGCGGAAGAACAGCTCCATGTCGCCGATCACCTCGATGCCGGCACCGCGCGCGCGTCGCACGCTCCAATGCGGCTCGGGGTGGGTCAGAGGAATGCCGGGCGCGAGCACGAGGGCCGCGAACCGCGAGAAGTCCGCCAAAGACAGATCACTGACCGCCAGGCCGGCGGCTTCGGCCTCGGCGCGCCCTTTCTCCTTGTCGTCCCAGACGACGACACGCGCGCCGCCAAGCGCGAGCGCGCGCGCAGTCGCAAGGCCGCTAAGCCCGGCGCCTACAACCGCAACGTCGCAGCCGGCGAAGATCGTCACGGGAATCATGATGATGGGAACTTAGCGCAATTTCAGGGTGGCGAGGCCAAGAAGGGCGAGGACGACGGCAATAATCCAGAATCGGATCACCACCGTGGATTCCGGCCACCCCTTCTGCTCGAAATGATGGTGCAGGGGCGCCATGCGGAACACCCGCTTGCCGAACAGCTTGAACGAGGCGACCTGGACGATGACCGACACGGCCTCCAGCACGAACAGGCCGCCGACGATCGCCAGCACCAGCTCATGCTTGGTGGCGACGGCGATGGTGCCGAGCGCACCGCCGAGCGCCAGCGAGCCGGTATCGCCCATGAAGATCAGCGCGGGCGGCGCGTTGAACCACAGGAAGCCGAGGCCGGCGCCGACCAGCGCCCCGCACACGATGGCGAGCTCGCCGGTTCCATTGACGAAATGGATCTGGAGGTAATCGGCGAAGAGCGCATTGCCCACGAGGTAGGAGATGAAGCCGAAGGTGGCGGCGGCGATCATCACCGGCACGATGGCGAGCCCGTCGAGGCCGTCTGTCAGGTTCACCGCGTTGCCGGCGCCGACGATGATGAACGTGCCGAAGATCACAAACAGCCATAGCCCCAGCGGGATCATGAAGTCCTTGAAGAACGGGATGGCGAGGGAGGTGGAGAGCGGCGCCTCGCCGACCGAGGCGATGGCCCAGGTGGCGATGAGGGCAGCAAACGTCTCGATGACAATCTTGATGCGGCCGCGGAAGCCTTCCGCCGATTGCTTCGTCACCTTGAGATAGTCGTCGTAGAGGCCGACGGCGCCATAGACGAGCGTGAGGAGCAGCACGATCCAGACGTAAGGGTTCGTGAGATTGCCCCAGAGCAGAACCGAGACGGTGACGCCGGAGAGGATCATCAGCCCGCCCATAGTGGGCGTGCCCTGCTTCTGCAGAATATGGCGCTCGGGGCCCTCTTTGCGGATCGGCTGCCCCTTGCCCTGACGCACGCGCAAGGACCGGATCACGCGGGGGCCGAACAGGAACACGAACAGGAGCGCCGTAATCACCGCCCCGCCGGTGCGGAAGGTGATGTAACGGAAGATGTTGAGGGCAGCGATTTCAGGCGCAAGCTCGGCCAACCAATAGAGCATCGCCTCTCCCCCTCTCAGCGGCGCCTTACGCCGAAACGCTTTCCGCCTCGAACCGGCGCCTCAGCGCCTCGACGAGCGGGGCCATGCGGCTGCCGAGAGACCCCTTGACCATGATGATATCCCCGGGCCCGACCGCCTCGATCAGCTTGGGTGCAAGCTCCTCGGAGGTCTCGGCATAGGCGCCCCGGCGGCTTGCCGGCAAAGCCTCATATAGGGAGGCCATGAGCTCGCCGCAGGCAAAGACAACATCTACCCCTGCCCCGTCAACGGCCTCCGCAAGCTGTTGGTGGAGTTTGGGTCCCTCCGGGCCGAGCTCCAGCATGTCGCCGAGCACCGCCACGCGGCGCCGAAAATCGCTCCGGGGCGCAAGCCCGAGGGTCGAGAGCGCCGCGCGCATGGAAGCGGGGTTGGCGTTATAGGACTCATCGACGATGGCGACCGCGCCGCCCTTGGTTTCGAGCAGGAAGCGCTCGCCGCGCCCGGCCTGGGCATGGAGGTGGCCGAGAGCCGCGCCTGCGCGCGCCAGATCGGCACCTGCGACCTTCACGGCGGCGAGCACGGCAAGGGAGTTGTGCACGAGATGGCTTCCCGGCGCGCCGAGGCGGTACTCGACGATCTCGCCCAGGATGTCGGCGCTGATCGTCGAGCCGTCGGCGGCGAGTTCGCTCGACAGCAGCCGGACTTCCGCCTCCTTGGCGCCGCCGAAGCCGACGATCTTGGCACCGTGCGCACGGGCGTGGGCGGCGAGCCGTTCATAATAGGGAATGTCGCGATTGATGATCGCCGTGCCGCCAGGCTCAAGCCCGTGGAAGATCTCCGCCTTGGCGTCGGCGATCTCCTCCACGGAATGGAAGTAGCCGAGATGCACCGGCGCCACCGTGGTGACGATGGCGATCTGCGGGCGGACGAGCCGCGTCAGGACGTCGATCTCGCCCGCGTGGTTCATGCCGATCTCGAACACGCCGAAGTCGATGGATTTCGGCATATTGGCGAGGCTCAGCGGCACGCCCCACTGATTGTTGTAGGACTTCGAGGAGGCATGCACCGTCCCGCTCGGGGTGAGCGCGAGGCGCAGCGCTTCCTTCGTGCCTGTCTTGCCGGCGCTGCCGGTGACGCCGATGACGACGGCGCGTTCCACCCGCGCGCGGGCCGCGCGGCCAAGGTCGTTGAGCGCGGCGAAAGTGTCGGCGACGCGCACCAGCTTCTCCTCGTCACCGGACGGGAAAGCGCTCTCCACCACGGCACAAGCGGCACCGGCCTCGAGCGCCGCGGCGACGAATGCATGGCCGTCGCGGTTCAGACCGCGGATGGCGATGAAGCCCTCGCCAGGGCTAAGGCTCCGGCTATCAATGGAGAGGCCGGCAACCGGCGCGGCGCCTTCACCTCTGCACGCGCCGTCCGTGGCAGAAACGATCTCCCCTATGGTCCAGAGCGGATCAGCCAAGTTTTGCCTCTTGCGCCAGCGCGGCCGACACCGCGTCGTGGTCGGAAAACGGGATGACGGTCGCGCCAACAGTCTGACCGGTCTCGTGACCCTTGCCGGCCACGAGCAGCACGTCGCCCCTTCTTAGCATGGCGACGGCCTCGCCGATGGCTTGCGCGCGGTCGCCGATCTCGAGCGCTCCAGGCGCCGCCGCGAGAATTTCCCGGCGAATTTGGGCCGGATCCTCGCTCCGCGGATTGTCGTCGGTCACAATGGCGAGGTCCGCTCTGGCGACGGCAACAGCCCCCATCTCGGGCCGCTTGCCCTTGTCGCGGTCGCCGCCGCAGCCGAACACGACCAAGAGCCGGCTTTCGACATAAGGCCGTAAGGCATCGAGCGCCTTGGCGAGCGCGTCGGGGGTGTGAGCGTAGTCGATAAAGACGGGCGCGCCGCCGGGCGCCGTTCCGGCAAGGTCGAGCCGCCCGCGCGCGCCTTGCAGATCGGCGAGGTGCGGCAGCACGTCCTCGGCGCGAGCTCCCGTGGCCATGGCGAGGCCCGCCGCTACGAGGGCGTTGGCGGCCTGGAAGCTGCCGACCAGGGGCAGCCGCACGGTGTGGCGCTTGCCGTCGTGTTCGATGACGAGCGTTTGCGCGAAGCCGTCGATGTCGCTGGAGATCAGGCGCAAGGTCTCTCCGGCGCAGCCGACCGATATCAACTCGAGCCCGCGCGCCTTCGCTTCGTCGGCGACACGCAGGCCGCCTTCGCTATCCATATCGACGACGGCCCCTGCCCCCGGCGGCAAGAGTTCGCGGAACAGCCGGAGCTTCTGTTCGAAGTACTCTTCGAAGCTTGCGTGATAGTCCAAATGATCCCGAGAGATATTGGTGAAGGCGCCCGCTTTCAGCGTGACCCCGTCGATGCGGCGCTGCTGCAAGCCGTGACTTGAGGCCTCGAGCGCGAGATGGGTGACACCATCCTTGGCGAGCCCGGCGAGGATGGCGTGAAGCTCGATCGGATCCGGTGTCGTGTGCCGCAAGGTTTGCGCGCCGCGCGGGCCCACGACGCCGACCGTGCCGAGACTAGCGGCCTGGTATCCTTGCGCGGCCCATAGCTGGCGCACGAAGGCGGCAACCGACGTCTTGCCGTTGGTGCCGGTCACGGCGACGGCGGTCTCGGGCTGAAGACCGAAGAAGCGGGCGGCGATGAGCGCAAGCAGCCGCCGCGGGTCGGCGCCGGTCACGAGCGGCATGTCGTCCTTGGGAAGCACGGTGCCTTCAGGCGCGAGAATGGCCGCAGCGCCCCGCCCGATAGCATCGGCGATGAAGCGCGCGCCGTCGGTGTTCACGCCAGGCAGCGCCGCGAACAGATAGCCGGGCTCGACCTGCCGGCTGTCCGCCGCAAGGCCCAGAACAGGCACGGCACGCCACGGCGCGGGCAGCTTCGCGTCCGGCCCGATCAGCTCACCCAGAGTCATGCTCCGCCTAGACCTATGAAGGGCCGTTTCCCTTGAGAGATTCAAGGGCTTGGCCAAAACCCCGCGAGGCGGGAAAGACTTCTAATAGGTGGCGGAAACCTTGGCGTCAAACTAGCGCGCGGCAATATCGAGCTTGGGCTGCACGCCGAGGATCGGCCCGATCCGGGCGACGATCTTGCCCACCGTCGGCGCGGCATTCCAGCCCGCCGTGGCGAACCCCTTCGTGGCGGCAACTCGCTGCGGCTCGTCGAGCATGACGAGCACGAGATATTGCGGATCGTCCGTCGGGAACGCGGCGAGGAAGCTCGTGAGCAGCGCCGAGCTCGAGTATCGACCGTGGACCACCTTCTCCGCCGTGCCGGTCTTGCCGCCGACGCGGTAGCCTTCGGCATTCGCGCGCTTGCCGGTGCCCTTCTCCACGTTCAAGCGCATGATCTTGAGCATGGCCGCGCTGGTCGAGGGTTTCAGCACGCGATGGCCTTCGGCTATCCCCTCCTCGCGCGTTCGCGGCAAGAAGGTCGGCGGAACGGCGATGCCACCGTTGGCGATGGGCAGCGTCGAGGTGGCGAGCTGCAACGGCGTCACCGAAAGCCCGTGACCGAAGGCGATCGTCATCGTGTTCAGCTTCTCCCAGTGAGTCGGGAGGATGGGAGCCGCGCTCGGTCCAAGCTCGGTGGTGACCGGTGTCAGGAGACCGAGCTTTTGCAGAAAGGCGCGGTGGCGATCGACGCCCATTTGCACGGCCATCTTCGCCGCACCGATATTCGAGGAATGGATGAAGACCTCGGTCGTCGTGAGCGGGCGGTGCATGCTATGGAAATCGTGGATGGTGAACCCCCCATAGTGGATGGGGTTCGACGCGTCGTAGGTCGTGTTGAGCGAGGCAAGTCCGAGGTCGAGCACGCCGGCCACGGTGAACACTTTGAACACCGAGCCCATCTCATAGGTGCCGAAGCCGATGCGGTTTAGCCGGTCCTTCTCGAGCGCCTGCTCGCGATGGTTCGGGTCGTAGTCCGGCAGCGAGGCGAGCGCCAACACCTCGCCGGAGTGAACGTCCATGACGATGCCGGCGGCGGCCTTGGACTTGAAGGTCTCCATGGCGTTCATGAGCTCTTCGCGCAGGACGTACTGGACGCCGATATCGAGGGAGATCGTCACCGTCTCCTCGCCCGAAGCCGTCTCCGGACTCGCCATGGTGAGTTGCGGATTCTCGTCGATGAATTTCTCGATGCCGGCGAGGCCGCGATTGTCGACGTCCACGAGGCCGACGACGTGGCTTGCGGTGGCGCCCACGGGATAGACGCGGCGATATTCCTCGATGAAGGCGAGACCCGGCTGGCCGAGCTCATAGATCTCGCCCTGCTGGGTCGGGGTCAGCTCGCGGGCGATGCGCACGAAGCGGCCGCCGGCTTTCAGCTTTGCGCGCAAATTCTTCCTGTTGATGTCGGGAAGCACGCTCGCCACCTGCTCGACCAGCTCGTCGCAATCGATGACCTTCTTCGGATCGGCGTAAAGCGTGGCGCCCCTGATGTCGGTGGCGAGCAGCCGCCCGTTGCGATCGAGAATGTCCGGCCGGTGGATGGTCGTGGAGATGTCGTAGGCGCCGCCGCCGCTCTGCTCGGTCCCGGCGAAGCCGAGCGAGACGAGGCGCCCGCCGACGAGAACGAAGGCCACAGCGAAGCCGAGGCACGCCATGCGAAACCGGTACCGGCAGCGAGCGTGATAAGCGCGCGCAGCGCGCGCCTCGGCTGGATCGGATGTTTCGGTCTCGCGCAAGGTCCGTACCGCTTTAGTTGGAAGCAGCTTTCAGGGGCGCCGTCTTGGCTGGCGCCGCGGGCGTCGCGGACGCCGCAGCAATGTTCCGCCCGAAGTCGCGATCGGTGACCTCATCGAGGATCACGAGCTGCTGGGGGGCCACCGGCGCGAGCTTGAGATATTTCTTGGCGAGCCGTTCGATGCGGTCGGGCCGATTGAGCAGGCTCCATTCGGCGCGCAACACGGCGAGCGAGTCCCGCTCCTCGTCGATCTGCTTGTTGAGGACGACGATCCGCTCGTCGAGGCCGTGGGCCTCGTACTTCACCTGATAGATGACGTAGGCAAGCGCCACGAGGCCGAGGACGAGGCAGATATTCACGAAACGCAACATGACACTGACGCGCGAACTGAATGTGCGCGTTCCCCCTTCACATGACTTACGCGACCCTCAATTGGGCAACTTTGGCACCCCGAGCGCCCCGAGATCGAGCGGATGGGCGGGCGCCTCGGTGCGCTCGCCGGCCCTGAGCCGCGCCGAGCGGGCCCGCGGGTTCCGCCGAATCTCATCGTTACTGGGTTCTAAAGGACGACGGTTAAGAAGCTGGAAGCTTGGCGCAAATGTTTCTCTCCCCTGGTCCGGCAGATGGCGCGAGCCTTTCGGGCCCGGCGCGCTGCGGCTGGCAAGGAAGCGCTTGGCGATGCGGTCCTCGAGGGAATGGAAGGTGACCACGACGAGGCGCCCCCCGGCTTTCAGCAGCCGCTCGGCGGCGGAAAGACCCTTGGCCAGCTCGTCGAGCTCGGCGTTGAGGTAAAGGCGCAGGGCCTGAAAGGTCCGGGTCGCGGGATGCTTGGTCTCGTCGCGCTTGCGGCCGAGCACGCCGACGACGATGTCGGCAAGCTCGCCGGTGCGCGTGATGGGGGCTTCGGCGCGGCGCGCCACGATGGCCTTGGCAATGGCGCGCGACCGCCGCTCTTCGCCGAAAATATAAATAGATATCAGCCAGTTCCGCCTCGGAAAGGGCGTTGACGATATCGGCGGCGGTCGGGCCTTCGGCGCCCATGCGCATGTCGAGCGGACCGTCCTGGCGAAGGAGAAGCCCCGCTCCGCCTGGTCGAGCTGCATGGAGGAGACGCCGAGATCGAGCGTCACGCCGTCGACGCGCGCGAAGCCTTCGCTGGCGGCGATGGCCTCCATCTCGCTATAGCGGCCGAGCACGGCCATGAGGCGTCCGGGATATTTCTCGGCGAGTTCGCCCGCTAGCGCGAAGGCTTCCGCGTCGCGGTCGATGGCGATGAGCTTGCAGTCGGCGGCATCGAGAATGGCGCTTGCATAGCCGCCGGCGCCGAACGTGCCGTCGAGGATGATGTCGCCGTCGGCAGGCTTAAGCGCGGCCAAGACCTCGGAGAGCATCACGGGAATGTGGCGGGCCGGTCCGCCGGCGGCAGCCGTGCTGCCGCGACCCGCCATCATTCCCGTGCTCCCTCTGGCCCGCCGCTTCCGCGACGCCCCGCGCCGAGTAACTTGCGAAGATCACGAACCTTGTTGCGTGCCTCCGCGAGATGAGTTTCGAAGCGCTTCGGCTCCCAAAGCTGAAATTTTTCTCCCAGCCCGACAAAAGTGATGTGGCTGGTGATCCCGGCGTGCTCGCGCAAGCGCTCGGGGAGAATCGTACGACCGTCCTGATCGATGGTGAGGATTTCGCTGGTGCCGAAGAGCGCAGTCGCGAGCTGATCGCGCTCATCGGAATAAGGCGCGAGGTCTTCGACCAGATGATTGATCTTATCGATGAGACGCTGGCCGCCAGCGTCGAGCGCAGGGGCATCAAGCGACGGATAGCAGTAGATGCCGTCGAGCCCGTCTTTGGCCAGGACTGTGCGAAATGATGCGGGAACGGAGACGCGACCTTTGGTGTCGATCTTGTTTGTGAATGTCGAGACAAACTGGTCCATCTCCCCCTCACGCGCCTCGAAGCCGACGAATTGACTGGACAAACAGCGCTTCGGCGCAGGCGCCCGGATCGGGAAAAATGGGTGGAGGAAGCGGCGCGAATCCCCCCGTGGCCTCTTAGGAAGCGCTGCCTGGCTTCCTCCACCCCACTCACCGAACGGGCATTAATGGGATAGCATGGGATTACATGGGCGTCAATGGAAAGGACCGGGTATGCGTTGTGTTTCTGCGGGAAACGCTCGCTAACGTCGGGAATGTCTCGGCAATTTCTCGCCTGGCCTGGCAATTGCCGCGCGCGCACGAAGCACGCTACAAGGGCTGAGGGCTAACGCCCGGGGGACCAACTGATTCGTTAAGGCGGCCTTACGGTTTGCGTATTTGCGGTGCCTATTGGCGCTTCGGGACCAGGGCCACGGACTTTACGGCGATGGCAGGAAGAGCCTTGAGTGGAGCGTTCGGCAGAGCCGGCCTCGCGTTCCTTGCGCTGATCGCCTTCGGGCCCCTCGCAAACGGCGCCGACGACGACCCGGGCTATGCGCGACTGGGCCCGCCCGACGCCCCGGTGAAGCTCTTCTATGAGGAGAAGGGCGACGGCCCGCCCCTGCTGCTCATCCACGGCTTCGGCGCCAGCACCTATACGTGGCGGCACATCGCGCCCCAGCTTGCCCGCGATCACCACGTCATCGCCGTCGATCTCAAAGGCTTCGGTCAGTCGGACAAGCCGTTCGACGATCACTATTCGGTCTTCGACCAGGCGGAGCTCTTGGCTCAGCTGATCGAAGATCGCGACCTAAAGAATTTGACCATTGTCGGCCATTCGTTCGGCGGGGGCGTCGCGCTCGTGCTCGCGCTCAAGGCCGACCAGCGTCTCAAGGGGCGCATCTCGAAGCTCGTGCTGCTCGATACGATCGCCTACCCGCAAGACATCCCCGTGTTCTTCCGCATGCTCGACATGCCGCTCGTCTCCCATATCGGCGTGCGCATGGTCCCGCCCGCGCTGCAGACGCGTATCGCGCTCAGGATCGCTTATTTCGACAACAGCAAGATCGAGGACGACGAGGTCGAGGCTTACGCCGCGCCGCTCAGGACCGCGGCCGGCAAGCACGCCATCATCCATAGCGCGCGCCAGATCATGCCCGAGGGGCTCGACCAGATCTCCGCGCGCTATAAGACGATCAAGATGCCCACCCTCATCATGTGGTGCGACCACGACCGGATCGTCCCGCTGGACGTCGGACTGAAGCTCAGGCGGACCCTGCCGAACTCGTCTTTGCGCATCGTCGAAGGCTGCGGGCACATGCCGCAGGAGGAGCAGCCCGACGCCACTCTGAGCTACCTCAAGGATTTTCTCGGCGACTGAGCACCTTAGACGGCGAGCCGGCAGCCAGTCATAAGCTTGACTTATCGCCCTGATAGGCAATTTCGATTTGCACTTATCGTGCGTCGCGAGCAATGTGCGGCCTTCCCGGCGCGCAGTGAAGACCACTCAAGAGTCCCCGATCGGAGAGAGACATGGACCAAAAAGTCGATAAGGCGGGCGGTTGCCCCGTGGCGCACGGTGCCACGAACATGAGCATGCGGTCGAACCGCGACTGGTGGCCGAACCAGCTGAACCTCAAGATTCTCAGCCAGAATTCTTCCAAGTCGGACCCCATGGGCGAGGACTTCAACTATGCGGAGGCGTTCAAGACGCTCGACCTGAAGGCCCTGAAAGAGGACCTCTACGCGCTGATGACAGATTCGCAGCATTGGTGGCCGGCCGACTACGGACACTATGGCGGGCTCTTCATCCGCATGGCGTGGCACAGCGCCGGCACGTACCGCACGGGCGACGGCCGCGGCGGCGCCGGGTCGGGCACGCAACGGTTCGCGCCGCTCAACAGCTGGCCGGACAACGGCAACCTCGACAAGGCGCGGCGGTTGCTGTGGCCGATCAAACAGAAATACGGCAACAAGATCTCCTGGGCCGACCTCATGGTGCTCGCCGGCAACTGCGCCATCGAGTCGATGGGCGGCAAGACCTTCGGCTTTGCCGGCGGGCGCGAGGATATCTGGGAGCCCGAAGAGGACATTTACTGGGGCGCCGAGTCCGAATGGCTTGCCACCAGCGACAAGACCAACAGCCGCTATTCGGGCGACCGTGAACTGGAGAACCCGCTGGCCGCCGTGCAGATGGGGCTCATCTACGTGAATCCCGAGGGGCCCGACGGAAAGCCCGACCCGCTCGGCTCGGGCCGCGATATCCGCGAGACGTTCAAGCGCATGGCGATGAACGACTACGAGACCGTCGCGCTGACAGCAGGTGGCCACACCTTCGGCAAGACCCACGGCGCGGGCGACGCGAGCCACTGTGGTCCCGCGCCCGAGGCCGCGCCAATCGAGGCTCAGGGCTTCGGCTGGCTCAGCGACTACAAGAGCGGCAAGGGGCGTGACGCCATCACCAGCGGCCTCGAAGGCGCCTGGACCTCGCACCCGACGAAGTGGGACATGGGCTATTACGACGTCCTGTTCGGCTATGAGTGGGAGCTGGGTCAGAGTCCTGCAGGCGCCTGGCAGTGGCACCCGAAGGATCTGAAGGAAGAGGACATGGCGCCGGATCCGGAAGACCCGTCCAAGCGCGTGCCGATCATGATGTCGACCGCCGACATGGCGATGCGCATGGACCCGGAGTACGAGAAGATCTCGCGCCACTTCCATGCCAACCCCGACGAGTTCGCCGACGCCTTCGCCCGCGCGTGGTTCAAGCTGACCCACCGCGACATGGGCCCCAAGTCACGCTATCTCGGCGCGGAGGTCCCGGCGGAGGATCTCATCTGGCAGGACCCGATCCCCGCGGTCGATCACGCGCTGATCGATGCCAAGGACATCGCGGACCTCAAAGCCAAGATCCTCGCTTCGGGCCTGTCGATCCCGGAGCTGGTTTCGACCGCATGGGCGTCGGCTTCGACCTTCCGCGGTTCCGACAAGCGCGGTGGCGCGAACGGGGCGCGCATCCGCCTGGAGCCCCAGAGGGATTGGGAGGTCAACCAGCCTGCCCAATTGGCCAAGGTGCTCGAAACCTATGAAGGCATCCAGAAGGCGTTCAACAACGCGCAGTCGGGCGGCAAGAAAGTGTCGCTTGCCGACCTGATCGTCCTCGGCGGCTGCGCCGCCGTGGAGCAAGCTGCGAAGAAAGCCGGGCACGAGGTGGAGGTCCCCTTCGTGCCGGGCCGCGCAGACGCGTCGCAAGAGCAAACTGACGTCGAGTCGTTTGAGGTTCTCGAACCGATCGCAGACGGGTTCCGCAACTACGAGAAGGCCAAGTACACCGTCTCGGCGGAAGAGCTGTTGGTCGACAAGGCGCAGCTCCTGACGCTGACCGCACCTGAGATGACGGCTCTCGTCGGCGGCATGCGGGTCCTCGGTGCGAATGTCGGAGAGTCCCCGCACGGTGTGTTCACGAAACAGCCTGGGACGCTCACGAACGACTTCTTCGTGAACCTGCTCGACATGGGCACGGTGTGGAAGCCTGTCTCGGAAGACGAGGATGTGTTCGAAGGCCGTGATCGCGAAAGCGGCAACCCGAAATGGACCGCCACCCGTGTCGACCTCGTGTTCGGTTCGAACTCGCAGCTTCGGGCCCTTGCTGAAGTCTATGGTCAAGACGACGCGAAAGAGAAGTTCGTGCACGACTTCGTGGCGGCCTGGAACAAGGTGATGAGCGCTGATCGCTTCGACCTTGTCTGATCTCAGTTGAAGGTCTTCCTGAAGCGCCCTTCCTCCCGCGCTTCATGCAAAGACGGCCGGCACGGAGTTCACTCCGCGCCGGCCGTTTTCACTTGCGAGTCGGGTTTTGCTAGCGCGCGTCGCATGAGGTGCATGACGACCGAGATCACGAGCAGCACCAAGAAAATAAAGAACAGGATCTGAGCGATGCTCGCCGACGCACCGGCAATACCGCCGAAGCCGAGCACACCGGCAATAATCGCGATGACGAGGAATGTTAAAGCCCAACCAAGCATGTCGGGTTCTCCTTTCGTTGAGCCGTTCAATGTTGGGATGTAAACGTTCGAGCGCCCTATGAGTTTCACTCGTCTTGGTAGATAGATCGCAAAAATTGGAGGCCGGCGCGAGGGGATTACCCTCACGCCGGCCGTAACATGTCACCAAGCCTGTAAGCCGGGTTCTGTTCCCCGCTTGCGCGAGGTGATGGCCATTCATCTGGGGCGCATCTTACGAGGCGCCTCGTGCAACCAACCCGGGCAGCTCGTCTGAAAGCAGACATGAGCGATCTCTCGCCCGCGCCGCCCCTATTCGGTCTTGCTCCCGGTGGGGTTTGCCGTGCCGCCTTTGTTGCCAAAGACGCGGTGCGCTCTTACCGCACCCTTTCACCCTTGCCCGCCTTGCCCGAAGGCTTTCGCGGGCGGTTTGCTTTCTGTGGCACTTTCCCTGGGGTCGCCCCCGCCGGAGGTTATCCGGCACCGTACTTCCATGGAGCCCGGACTTTCCTCCCCGCCTGATACGCAATACTGGCGGAGCGGCCATCCGGCTTGCTGACACAATTACATAAGGGGTTTGGGGCCCTTGCCGTCAAGCCGCCCTGCCCGCGCCATGCTTAACCGGGCCTGGACGTGGTTGCCGGGCTCGTAACGGCATTTTGATCTCCCGCTTGCCATTGTTCCCATATCCTAGCGGCGATCTGCCGCGTCGCCCGGTCTCTCCGGCTTTTTGCCGCGCAAATCCTGGGCGTCCGGCCCTAGCAAGTTGGGCGTACGATGCCGAACCAAATCTTGATCACACGCTGGCTCAATGTCTTCCCCGAGCTTGCCGAACTCGAGCCGGAGGCTAAGGCGGAGCTGCTTGGCGCCACGCAGTTCAACCGTCTGCGCGAGGGCGACATCGCCTATCGGCAGGGGCAGATCTGCCACAACTACGTCATGTGCATCGAGGGGCAGACCCGTGTCTTCAAGACATCGGAGTCGGGCCGCGAGATCATGCTCTATCAGGTGGGCCCGGGCGAGACCTGCGTGCTCACCACATCATGCCTGATCGCGGGCAACCCGTTTCCGGCGGAGAGCACGGCCCAGGCCGACGTCCTTCTCGCCGCGCTTCCGGCAAGCGCCTTCTCTCGCCTCATGATCTCATCGCCGAAGTTCCGTCACTACGTGCTCGGCAATTACGGAGACCTCTTGTCGAGCCTCATCATGCTGGTGGACGAGGTCGCTTTCGCGAGCCTCGACTTGCGCTTGGCGCGGCGCCTCCTCGCGGAGGCGGATGCGCGCGGCGTCGTGTCCAAGACCCATCAGCAACTGGCGCTCGACCTCGGAAGCGTGCGCGAGGTGATCAGCCGCTATCTGTCGGAATGGGAGCGGATGGGCTGGGTGCGCTCTTCGCGCGGGTCCATCGAGGTTGTCGATCGAGCAGCGCTGGCAAATTACGCCAACTGCCATGAAGAGGAGGTGCGGCCGCCGCTCCGCTCCGCCTCCCGAACGTGACCTAAGTCACATACCGGATGCACAGCTGCGGACTAAAATGCGAACAGCTCGGAATCCAACAGGAAACGCTCAAGGAAACCAAGACAATGAACAATATCCCGGCCGAACGGCTCCTTTTCTCCCTGGCACGGTCCGCAGCGCTCGCTGCCGCCCTGTGCCTTGGCACCGCGACCTTCGCCCTCGCCGCAGAGGACATGTCGCCCGTCCCGCCCGTCCATGGCGAGTTCGACGACAGTTGCGCCATGGGTATGTCCGAGGGGCAGACCATCCACACCGACTGCTCTGTCAACTGGACCGATCCTGACGACGGCAAGGTCTATTGCTTCTCGAGCGAGAGTTCGAAGGAATCCTTCCTCAAAGACCCGAAGGCCAACATCGCCAAGGCGAAGGAATTCCTGGAGAGCCAGATGGCCTCTGCCGCCGCGGGCAACAAGGTCTTTACGGAGAAGGACGTCGACGCCCGCGTCCAAGAAGTCATCAACGAACGCTCCAAGGACGGCACGTTCGTATTCCATGATCCCAAGCTCGATGCCGACCTCAACCTCGTTTACGAAGACATCAAGATCGTGCGCGGCATGGAAGGCTATGGCTGGTTCGCCAACGTCATCTTCCACGACAAGGACGAGCCGAAGAAGCAGTACGCCATCGATTTCTGGTTCAAGTCGCAAGGCGACAAGCTGGCCCTCATGGATATCCGCGTGCAGAAAGGCCCGAAGCGCGACGGCGACAGCTACTACATGATTACGCGGCTGCCCGTGGCCTGGTGGTGGCTGCCGGTGCAGGAGCATCCCGGCAGCATCGAAGGGGCCAGGGCTTGGCAGGTGATGGCCGCGATCCACGAATACATCACCGAGAACAAGGACAAGGACGGTGCCCTTGATATCAAAGACGACAAGACGGGAGAGACCCTTCCGCTTGACTTCGTCGAGATCCACCAGCCGGTTCGTCACCTGAAGAAGAACGGCGAATTTTTCGTCTGCACCGACTTCCGCAAGCCCGGCAGCAAGGACGAGTACTACGACATCGACTTCTGGGTGAACGAGAAGACCGGCAAGCTCGTGGTGGACAACGTCAAGATCCACAAAGTGCCGGTGCAGGAAGACGGCGTCTGGACCCAGGTGCCGCGCTACACCTTCGAAGGCATGGACTTCGACGAGACCATGTAGGGACCGCATCGCCCACCCGGGGATACGGTTTCCTCCACCTAAGGCCCGCTCCGCTCGAGCGGGCCTTTTGTTTCGGGCCGAGCTGCTGCCGGCCTCATGCCATGGGTGAGGCGCGGCGCGCCGCGAGCAGCCTCGCCAGGGTGTCGCGGGTGGACTGATCGGCGCGGCCGTCGACGCGCAAGGGGCGGAAATGGCGCTGGAAGGCCTCCACGACTTGCCCCACGCCTTTGCCGTAGGTCGAGGTCACCTCCACGCCATAGCCATAGTCGCGCAGGTCGCGCTGGAGCCCGGTAACGGATTCGTTCTCGTCGCCTTCGCCCAAGCCTTCGTCGCCGGCTGGAGGAACGGGCTCAACCCAAAGCCCAATGCCGGCCCGGGCAAGCCGCGCCCAATCGAACTTCTCGCCGGGGTCGCGCTTGCGACCGGGCGCAACATCGGAGTGGCCGAGGACCCGCTCCGGCGGAATGGTGTACCGGCCGAGAATGTCGAGGCAGAGCGCCTCGACCGCTTGCATCTGCAAGTCAGGAAAATCCGGACACCCGAATTCATGACCCGGGTTATGGACCTCGATGCCGATCGAGCAGGAATTGAGGTCGGTCTCGCCGGCCCACGAGCCGAGGCCTGCGTGCCACGCCCGGTCGGCCTCCGCCACCATCTGGGTGATGTGTCCTTCCTCGTCGACAAGATAATGAGCGGAGACTTTCGCCTCCTCGCGCGTCAGCCAATCGAGCGCGCCCTCGGCCGTCTCCATGCCGGTGTAGTGCAGGACCAGCATGTCGATCACACGGCCGTTGTTCCGCACTCCATAGCTGGGTGACGGGCACCACAAGGTGGCAAGCTTGCTGTCGGGGGCGGCGGTCATGGTGTCTCTATCGTCATTGCCCGGCTCGACCGGGCAATCCAGCAATCCAGGCAATCATATAAGACTGAAAACAGTGGTTACTGGATTCCCGCCTTCGCGGGAATGACATCATCGCATGTCGTGCGGCTAGATCCCGCGCTCCTTGGCGATCGAGTCATAGGCCTCGTTGATGGTGGCGACCTTCTCCGTGGCGATGGCGATGAATTCCTTCGGCACGCCGCGCGCCATCAGCTTGTCCGGATGATTGTCGGCGACCAGCTTGCGGTACTGGCTCTTCAGATCCTCGTTGCTGATCGAGGGATCGATGCCGAGCACGTCGTACGGGTTGCGCTTATGGGCGACGACGTGGCGCGCCTTGATGTAGCTGAACTCGGTCTCGGTGAAACCGAAGCGCTTGGCCACCTGAGACAGGAACTGCTCCTCGCCCGGATGCAGCGTGTCGTCGGCCTTGGCGATGTGGAACAAGCCTTCGAGCACGTCCTCGAGCAGCTTGCGATTGCCCTTGAACATGGTCGCGAGCTGCTCGGCATAGGCCTCGTAGCCGGACACATCCTGCTTGGCGAGATTGAAGACGCGCGCCACGTTCTTCATCTCGCCTTCGGGGACCTTGAAGACTTCCTTGAAGGCGTTGACCTCGTCCATGGTGACCACGCCGTCGGCCTTAGCCATCTTCGCGCCGAGCGCGATCACGCCCACGGTGAAGGCGACCTGGTTCTCCGCAGGGCCATCCTGCTCCTGATCGCGGTCGATGACGTAATGTCCTGCAACGCCCCCGAGCAACGCGCCGATCGGCCCTCCGATCGCGAGGCCCGCCGCCGCGCCCGCGAGCTTTCCCCAAACCGACATTCCCGAACTCCCCCAGATTGTGTTGCTTTGGCCAAAGCATAAGGGCTTTTGGCCCGTGCCGCATGTGGATAATCGCCCTTCTTATCCAACGGCTTGAGCCGGAAAACGAGGCTAGCTCCGCAGATTGGCGAGGATCGACATTTTGGGCTCGTCGACCTCGAGCCCGGCCCGCAAGCGCCGCTCCACATGCCAGGAGCGGACGAAGGTCCAAACGGCGAACCACAGAGTGAGCAGCACATTGGCGCCGCTCGCCGCATACACAAAGGTCCCGCCCAGCTCGAAAAGGTTGGCGGCGGCGACGATGAAAGCCTCGACCACGATGCCGAAGCCGCCGGCCATGACGATGGCCGCGCACAGCGAGATAATGAAGATAACGAACGGATTTCCGCCTTTCGGCGCTGGCTGTTCGGACGCTTCGTCGTTCATCGGCTCACTCAACCTTCGAAAATTGGCCCCTGGCCGCCCCCTCCATACAAGCGGGGCGCCGGGGTTACAAGGGCTTGGATGAGCGGCTTTTCCGTGCGCCCGGCGCCTTATAGGCGATGAAGCCGAGGCCAATGCTCAGCCCTCACGGGTGATTACAGGATTCCCGCCTTCGCGGGAATGACAAGGGCGGACAGGAAGGGTATCCACGCAACGCGGAGCGCGAAAGGACCGGTGCATGGCGATCTACCAGCTTGACGGGCAGGCCCCGGAATTTCCCGCCGACGGCCTCTATTGGGTGGCGGAGACCGCGACCGTGGTCGGGCGGGTGCGGCTCCATTCGGACGTCAGCATCTGGTACGGCTCGGTCCTGCGCGGCGACAATGAGTGGATCGAGATCGGCGCGCGCTCGCAGATCCAGGACAACGCCACGCTCCACACCGACCCCGGCTTCCCGCTGACCATCGGCCACGATTGCGTCATCGGCCACAATGTCGTCCTGCATGGCTGCACGATCGGCGACAACACGCTGATCGGCATGGGCACCACCGTGCTCAACGGCGCGAAGATCGGCGCCAATTGCCTGGTGGGCGCCAACGCGCTCATCACCGAAGGCAAGGAATTCCCGGACAATTCCGTGATCCTCGGGGCGCCGGCCAAGGCCGTGCGCGAGGTGGACGAGAAGGCCCGCGCCATGATCGCCCGCGGCGCCGACGTCTATGTTAGACGGTGGAAGCAATACGCAAGCGGCTTGAAGCGCATCGCGTGATGCGGGTAACTCCGCGATCATGAGCGGCAGATGGCAATTCTTCATCGATCGCGGCGGCACGTTCACCGACATCGTCGCGCGCGCGCCTGACGGGCGCCTCGTCACCACCAAGCTCCTCTCCGAGAACCCGGAAGCCTACCCGGACGCGGCCATTGCCGGCATCGCCGACCTGATCGGGGCGCCGCGATCAAAGCGTCTCCCACCGGACAGAATCGGCAGCGTGCGCATGGGGACGACCGTCGCCACCAACGCGCTGCTCGAGCGCAAGGGCGACCCGCTGCTGCTCATCGTGAGCCAAGGCTTTCGCGACGCGCTCGAGATCGGCTACCAGGCGCGGCCCAGGATCTTCGCGCGACAGATCGAGAAGCCGTCGATGCTCTATGCCCGGGTGGCCGAGGTGCCGGAGCGCGTGCGCTCCGACGGCACTATAGAGGTGCCGCTCGATCTCGATGCTACCCGCGAGGCGCTTGCAACCGCGCGCAAGGCCGGGATCGACGCGGTCGCCATCGTGTTCATGCATGCTTACGCCTATCCGTCCCACGAGCACGAGGCGGTGCGGCTCGCCGGCGAGCTCGGCTTCTCCCAGATCTCGGCGAGCCATGAGGTGAGCCCGCTCGTCAAGTTCGTCGGGCGCGGCGACACGAGCGTCGTGGACGCCTATCTCTCGCCGCTGCTCCGCCGTTACGTGGACCGCGTGGCGAAGGCGCTCTCCGCCGATCGCGCCGGGAACGGTCCGCGGCTCTTGTTCATGCAGTCCTCGGGCGGACTGACCTCGGCGAACCTGTTCCGCGGCAAGGACGCGATCCTATCGGGGCCGGCGGGCGGCGTGGTGGGCGCGGTGGAAACGGCGCACAGCGCGGGCTTCGGCAAGGTGATCGGCTTCGACATGGGCGGCACCTCCACCGACGTCTGCCACTATGACGGCGCGTATGAGCGGACCTTCGAGAGCGTGGTGGCGGGCGCGCGGGTGCGTGCGCCGATGATGCTGATCCATACGGTGGCGGCGGGCGGCGGCTCGATCCTCCATTACGACGAGGCGCGGTTCCGGGTCGGACCCGACTCGGCCGGCGCCGATCCGGGCCCCCTCGCCTACCGGCGCGGCGGCCCGCTCACGGTCACCGACGCCAACGTCATGACCGGCAAGCTCCAGCCCGATTTCTTCCCGCACATTTTCGGGCCCGGTCAGGATCAGCCGCTCGACCGGGCGGCCGTCGCCAAAGCGTTCAAGGCGCTGGCGCGCAAGCTCGGCGACGGCCGGACGCCGGAAGAGATCGCCGAGGGCTTCATCAGAATCGCCGTCGTCAACATGGCGAACGCCATCAAGACCATCTCCGTGCAGCGCGGCTATGACGTCGCGGAGTATGTGATGAACTCGTTCGGCGGCGCCGGCGGACAGCATGCCTGCCTCGTGGCCGACGCGCTCGGCATCAAAAGCGTGCTGCTCCATCCGCTTTCCGGCGTGCTCTCGGCCTACGGCATGGGTCTCGCGTCTTTGCGCGCCACGCGGACGCAAGCCGTGCTGGCGCGACTCGACCATGCGGGCCTCACCGCGCTCACCGAGATCCGCACGCCACTGGAAGCAGAGGTCCGCGAGGAGCTGGTGCGTCAGGGGATCGCGCGCGACGACGTGAAAGTCACCGCGCAGGCCCATCTCCGCTACGCCGGCACTGACAGCGCGCTCCCCACCCCGGTCGGGTCGTTGCACGGGATGCGCGCCCGGTTCGAGATCGCGCACCAACAACGGTTCGGCTTCATCAGCCCGGAGAAGGACATCGAGATCGAGGCGGTCGAGGTCGAAGGCATGGGCGGCGGTGCGCTGGTGGAAGAGCGCGACGTTCCGCTTGCGACCGAGACGGCGCCCCCCGAGCCGCACACCAGCGCCGATGTCTTCACGCATGGGGGCTGGCACGAAGCGCCCGTGTTTCTTCGTGCCGACATCGCACCCGGGAACCGCATCCAAGGACCGGCGCTGATTATCGAAGACCACCAAACGGTGATGGTCGAGCCGGAGTGGCAGGCGGAGGTGACGGCGAAGAATCATCTCCTCCTCACCCGCATCAAGCAGAAGGCAGAGGCGAAGGTCGGCAAAAAGGCCGATCCGGTCATGCTCGAAGTCTTCAACAATCTCTTCGTGTCGGTGGCCGAGCAGATGGGCTACGCGCTGCAGAACACGGCGCGCTCGGTCAACATCAAGGAGCGGCTCGACTTCTCTTGCGCGATCTTCGACGAGCGCGGCCGCCTCATCGCCAACGCCCCGCATATCCCGGTCCATCTCGGCTCCATGGACAAGAGCGTGGAGACGATCCTGCGCGAGGTTGGCGACACCCTGAAGCCCGGCGACGTGTGGATGCTGAACGCGCCCTATAACGGCGGCACCCACCTTCCCGACATCACCGTGGTGACGCCGGTGTTCGCCGAGAACAGCCCCGATCTCCTGTTCTTCGTCGCGGCGCGCGGCCACCATGCCGATATCGGCGGCATCGCGCCGGGCTCCATGAGCCCCATGGCGAAGACGATCGAGGAGGAAGGCGTCTATATCGACCCGTTCAAGCTCGTGGGACGGGGCCGCTTCCGCGAGGACGCGGTGCGGTCGCTGCTCACGGGCGCCCCCTACCCGGTGCGGAACCCCGAGCAGAACATCGCCGATCTGAAAGCGCAGGTCGCCGCCAACGAGAAAGGCGTGATCGAGCTCCGCAAGATGGTGCGCCATTACGGGCTCAGCACGGTGAAGGCCTATATGGGCCACGTGCAGGACAACGCGGCGGAGGCGGTGCGCGCCGTGATCGGCAAGCTCAAGAATTCGCGCTTCGAGGTGGAGACCGATCAGGGCAGCGTCATCAAGGTCGCCATCACCATCGACAAGAAGGCCAAGAAGGCGACTGTCGACTTCACCGGCACCAGCGCGCAGACCGGCACCACGTTCAACGCGCCCGAGCCCATCACGCGCGCCTGCGTGCTCTACGTGTTCCGAACCTTGGTCGACGACGACATCCCGCTGAACGCCGGCTGCCTGCGCCACATCAAGATTGTCGTGCCGAAGGACTCGCTGCTGAAGCCGAAATATCCGGCGCCGGTCGCGGGCGGCAATGTGGAGACGAGCCAGACCATCGTGAACTGCCTCTATGGCGCGCTCGGCGTGCTCGGCTCCGCGCAGGGTACGATGAACAACCTCACCTTCGGCAATGCGCGCTTCCAGTATTATGAGACGATCTGCTCGGGCGCGCCGGCGGGACCCGGCTTCGACGGCGTGGCGGCGGTGCAAACGCATATGACGAACTCGCGGCTGACCGACCCGGAAGTGCTGGAGCTGCGCTATCCTGTGCTCTTGGAGCGGTTCGAGATTGTGCGCGGCTCGGGCGGCACGGGCGAATGGCGCGCCGGCGATGGGACACTTCGCGTCATTCGTTTTCTCGAACAGATGGATTGCGCCATTCTGTCGGGCTTCCGGAAGGTGCGTCCCTTCGGGTCCAAAGGCGGCGAGCCGGGGCAGACCGGCGAGAATTGGGTGAAGCGGAACGGCGGCCGGCTGGAGCGCCTGAAAGGCGCCGACCAGACGGTGATCGCGGCGGGCGAAGCCGTTGTCATCAAAACGCCGACCGGCGGTGGTTACGGGAAGATGGACGCGAAAAAGAAGCGCGACTGATTGAGCCAGAGGAGGCGCGCATGGCCATTGACGGCAAGATCCTGATCTCGGGCGCAGGCATCGCCGGGCTCACGCTGGCGATCCTGCTGAAAGATCAGGGCCACGATCTCCTCGTGGTCGAGCGCAACGAGAGCCTGCGCGCCGAAGGCTATATGATGGACTTCTTCGGCTCAGGCTGGGACGTGGCCGAGCGCATGGGCCTGGTGCCGGAGCTTCGCGCCATCCGCTATCCGATCGACGCGCTCCAGTTCGTGGACACGCACGGCCAGGTCTACGCCTCGGTGCCGATTTCGCGCGTCGCCCACGCGCTCGATAACAAATATGTCTATCTGCGACGCTCCGACCTCGAACGCATCTTGTACGAGCGCGCCAAAGCCTCCGGTGTCGAGATCAGCTTCGGCCGCGAGATCAGCGCGCTCGTGGCGGCGGATGACACGGTCCACGTCAAATTCAGCGACGGCAGCGAAGGCGACTTCGCCCTCGTGTTCGGCGCCGACGGGGTCCATTCGGGCGTGCGGCGCCTCGCGTTCGGCGAGGAGAGCCAGTTCGCACGGTTCCTCGGTGGCTATGTCGCCGCCTATCATCTCGACGATCCGCGCTTCGAGTTGGGCCGCGCGCTGAAGCTCTACGAGGAGACCAATCGCCTCGCGGCGTTCTACCCGCTCGATGAGACGCGCTTGGCGGCCACCTACCTGTTCCGTCACGACGAGGTCCACGTGCCGCACGCGGAGCGCCTATCCTTCGTGCGGCAGGCCTACGCGGGGGCAGGCTGGATCACCGAGAAGATGCTCGATGCCTATCATGGCTCGGAGCCCATCTTCTTCGACTCCCTCACCCAGATCGTGATGCCGCACTGGTCCAAAGGCCGCGTGGCGCTTCTCGGCGATGCCTGCGGCTGCCTCACGCTGCTGGCAGGCCAGGGCTCGCACATGGCCATGGCCGGCGCGTATGTGATCGCGCAGGAGCTCGCGCGCCATGACGGCGACCACACCGCCGCCTTTGCCGCCTACGAGGCGAAGCTCAAACCGGAGGTGACCGAGCGGCAGGACGACGCGGCGTCCTTCGCCCGCTTCTTCATCCCGTCCGCGCGGTCGCGGCCGTGGCTGCGCCGGCTCACCATCAAACTGATGTTCAGCCCGCTCGTACTGCCGTTCGTGTTCCGCTGGTTCGGCGCGGAAAGCGTGCTCGAGGATTATACCTAGCTAGTTCCCAGACTCGGAGCTCACCGTCGCCTTGTCGGTGTTGAAGATGGTGATGTCCTTGCCGGGCTCGACCACGGCCGAGGTCGTGTAGGAGTGCGGCATGAAACGGATGGTCACGCTGCAGCTATCACCGTCACAACTCCCGTCCAACTTCTCCTTGACCGCCTCCGGCTCGACGTCGCGCGTGTCGACATAGATTCCCTCCTCGGTCGTGCACTCATAGCCGAGCACGTCCCCATTTTTGCCACCCTTCACGCAAACGCCCACGATCTCGACCTCCTGGCCGAGGAAAGTCTCCGGTTTCTTCTGAAGGTCTTGCATGTCGGTGGATGCGGCAAAGGCCGCGGACGAAAAGAGCAGCGCGCCTGATACCAGGAGGCCGACAAGAGTGCGGCCGGCGGTTTGCGCTTCGTGTTGCGTCGTGCTCATCGGTTTCCTCTCAAGGGGCGGTGGGGGTTCGTGGGGCGGCATCCTACAGAGGACCGGGGGCAAGAAAAGCCCTCACGTCGCGCAAAAGTAAAGGCGCGGGACCGAAATCCCGCGCCTCTTACGCAACTGTTGCCTCTCAATTCGGGCTATTCGGCTCGTTCGCAGGGGAGCGTAAGAGAGCCTAGACCGCCGTCGGCGCGCTGCTCTGGCGCCGCTCGGCCATAAACTGGTCGAACTCCGCCTTGTCCTTTGCGTGACGCAGGCGCTTGAGGAAGCCCTGGAACTCCTTCGCCTCCTCTTCGAGCCGCTTCAGGGTCTCCTCGCGGTACTCATCGAAGGCGTGATTGCCGGTCGCGGTGAAGCCGCTACGAAAGCGCCGCGCCTCATCGTTGAAGTACGAGCGCCAAGCTTTTTGGTTTCCACATCCCATGCGTCCACTCCAGATCAGATAGGCCAAAACGCCAAGGCCAATGGGCCACCAAACGATGAAGCCGAGGATCGTCGCCGCAATCCAAGCTGGCTTCCCGTAATCATCCAAGGTCGCAACCAGGTGCATCAGGGTCCTTCCTTCGGTGTGAATGTTATTCACATTTACATAGATGCGTTCGCTTGGCAAGGCGGTCAAGGGGACGCTCCGAAAATATGGGATGCGCGGCGCCAAAGGCATAGGCCGGGCCAAAAAAATCTTAACCCCCGCGGGTCAGACTGTCGCCGCAATTCGCGGAAAATTGCATTGAGTTCAGACTGTTCGCGAGGGACGCGTCAGATGGGGTTTGCGTATCGCCGTGTCTTGGGTCCGAGCCTGGCGGCCGCGGTCATGGTCATTGTGGGCCTTGCCGGCGGAGGCCCCGTCCAGGCGCTGTCGCTCAAGGACCTGAAGCCGCACAAGGGCGTGACCCGCGCCCACACCATGCCGATCCAGGGCATCGACGTCTCCTACTGGCAGGGCGACATCGACTGGAACAAGGTGCAGGACGCCGGCGTCCGGTTCGCCTTCATCAAGGCCACCGAGGGCGGCGACTATGTCGATCCGAAGTTCCTCGACAACTGGTATGCGGCAAAGAAGGCCGGCGTGGCACGCGGCGCCTATCACTTCATCTATTGGTGCCGGCCTGCTTCGGAGCAGGCGCTGTGGTTCATGCTGAACGTGCCGCAGGATCCCGATGCATTGCCGCCGGTGCTCGACCTCGAATGGAACACTCATTCCAAGACCTGCCCCGGGAAGGTCTCACGCGATCTCGCGCTCAAGAAGATCAAGATCCTCCTCGACGCCATGGAGGCGCACACGGGCAAGCACCCGATCATCTACACGGACCCCACCTTCTACCGCGACGTTCTCCAAGGCGAGTTCAGGAGCTATCACTTCTGGCTGCGCTCGGTGGCGGCGGAGCCCGACGACGTCTATGGCCGGCGGAGCTGGGCGTTCTGGCAGTTCACCACCACGGGCAAAGTGCCCGGCATCGACGGCAAGGTGGACCGCAACATCTATAACGGCACGCGCAGCGACTGGGACCGCGTGCTGCAATGGCTCGAGGCGAGCCGTTAGGGGGTTTTATCCTCCCCTTTCGCGTCGGGCAGCACGCCGAGTCCTTTCAGATAGATAAGAAGCCCGCTTTCAAGAATTTCCTCAGCGGTCATGGGCACTTTGCGCGCCGCGCGCCCGCCTTGCGAGAAGAGCGTGGCGACGCCGTGGGACATGGCCCAGATATGCAGACCCACGAGCTTGAGCGGCGGCCGCTCATCCTCGGGAAGGTGGCGGCACAACGCCGCCGCCGCGTGCTGGAGCACATCGAAGGCGCGCTCGGCCGCGGGCAGCGTCTCGCCTGCCGTGCCCGGCGCGAGTCCCGTCTCGAACATCACCGTGTAGCTCGCCGGCTCCTCGCGGGCGAAGGCGAGATAGGCGCGGCCGAGATTCTCGAACGCGGAAAGAGGCGTCGGGACGCCATTGTTCCACGCGGCATCGAGCCGCGCGGCGAAGCGCTCGAAGCCATTGCGGGCGACCTCGGCGAGAAGCGCGTCGCGATCGCGAAAGTGACGGTAAGGCGCGGCGGGGCTCACGCCGGCAAGACGCGCGGCCTCGGTGAGGCTGAAACCGAAGGCGCCGTGCTCCTCGATGAGCTTGCGGGCGGCCTCCAGCAGCACCTCTTTGAGGTTGCCGTGATGATAGGAGCGTGGGCGTCGCCAGCCGCGGTCGGACTGATTCATGTAAAGGGCTTTTACATCAAAGACCTGACGGCGGCTAGCGAAGCGTCGTGCCCGGTAAACGCCCGGAAAGCGCCGTCATGCTAGGGTTCGCTCAAATCGCCGCCGAGATTCGCGCAAGATGCTGGGTGAAACGGGCTCCATGAACGAACAGAACACCACCGCTCCGCGCAAAACGCCAAGGACCGCCGTCGCCACAGGGCCGGTGGCCCGGTTCATCTTGGTCAGCGAGGCGCCGGCGCTCGCCGGCATTCTGACGACGCTCATCTTCTTCGCGTTCGGGAGCACGATGCTCTCGAATCTCCAGAGCGACGCGCTCGCGATCGTGCTGTTCGTGTGGCTGTTCGGGATCATGATGTGGTGCTCGTTCGGCGTGGTGCGTCATGCGGAAGCCATCGCCGAGAACCTTGGCGAGCCTTACGGCACGCTGGTGCTCACCTTCTCGGTGATCATCATCGAGGTGGCCTTGCTCGCCTCGATCATGCTGCACGGTCAGAACAACCCGACGCTCGCGCGCGACGCCATGTTCGCCACGCTGATGATCGTGCTGAACGGCATGGTGGGCACGGCGCTGCTCATGGGGGCTCTGCGTTATTCGGAGCAGGAGTACAACCTCGCCGGGGCCCGCGCTTTCCTCGTGGTCATCGCCGCGCTGTCGGTGTTCGCGCTCGTCCTGCCGAATTACACAGAGACCGCCCCAGACCCGATCAAGGCGCCGACCAAGGCGGTCATGTTCCTCGTGGTCACGCTTCTGTTCTACGCGGTGTTCATCTTCATCCAGACGATGCGGCATCGGTCCTATTTCGCCGAGCCGTTGGAGTGCGCGGAGGACCCGCTTCATCAGGAGCGTGGCCACCCCGAGACGACAAGCCGGTCACTCGGCTTTCACGTGGGCATGCTGGTGGTCACGCTAATTCCGGTGGTGCTGCTGTCGGAGTTCCTTGCCGTCATCGTCGATTTCGGCATCGAGGATCTCGGCCTGCCGGACCCCCTTGGCGGCGTTGTCATCGCCATTCTCGTGCTTGCGCCGGAAGGGCTCACCGCCTTCTATGCGGCGCTCGCCAACCACCTCCAGCGGGCGGTCAATGTGTGCCTCGGCTCGGCGCTCTCCACGATCGGCCTCACCATTCCCGCCGTGCTCATGATCGGGCTCGTCACCGGACGCGACGTGCATCTCGGGCTGACCCAGGTCGAGACCGTGCTCTTGGTCCTGACCCTATTCGTCAGCGGCCTCACCTTCGGCGGTGCGCGCACCAATGTGCTGCAAGGGGTCGTGCATCTGCTGCTGTTCTTCGTCTATGTGATACTGATCTTCAGCCCGTGACGGCCCTCAGAAGACGACGCCATCGGCGCGCGCGGTGTGCTACATGAAGCAGTCGGCCTTGCGCCGCGATACCGGAGCCATGGACGCACGCCACCTCTCTAAGACCCCGCTGACGATCGGCTGGCGCGAATGGGTCAGCCTGCCGGACCTCACCGTCGACGCCATTAAAGCGAAGGTCGACACCGGCGCGCGCACCAGTTCCCTGCACGCCTTCCGCATCGAGCCGTTCAGCCGCGAGGACGCGACCTGGGTACGCTTCGAGCTCCATCCGCTCCAGCGCAGCCGGGCCATGAAGGTCACGTGCGAGGCGCGCGTCGTCGACGAGCGTTCGGTGCGCAGCTCAAACGGGAGCGTGGATCGCCGCTACATCATCAAGACCTTGCTCAGGATCGGGGATGTCGCCTGGCCCATAGAGCTTTCGCTTGCCAACCGCGATGAGATGGGCTTTCGCATGCTGCTCGGGCGCACCGCGCTTCGGGGGCGGACGGTGATCGAGCCCGGCCGCTCCTTCCTGCTCGGCGCGGCCCCCGCCAGACTGACCCATAGACATCGCCCGGCTTCGCGAAGCCCGCGGACGGCTTAGCCCCCGACCCATAACAAGAGAGCCCGATGAAGATCGCATTGCTCGCCCGCAATCCCAATCTCTATAGCCACCGCCGCATCTGCGAGGCGGCGCGCGCCCGCGGCCACGAGATCGAGATCATCAACACGCTGCGCGTCTCCATCAACATCACGTCGCGCAAGCCGACTCTGTACTACCGCAAGCGGCAACTCGAAGGCTTCGACGCGGTGATCCCGCGTATCGGCGCGTCGATCACGTTTTACGGTCTCGCCGTGCTCCGCCAGTTCGAGGTCATGGGCGTCTATCCGCTGAACGAGTCCGTCGCCATCGGCCGCAGCCGCGACAAGCTGCGTTGTCTCCAGCTTCTCGCGCGGCGCGGCATCGGCCTACCCACCACTGCCTTTACCAACGACCCGAAACAGGCCGAGGACGTCATCGACCTCGCGGGCGGTGCGCCGGTGGTCATCAAGCTGCTCGAGGGCACCCAAGGCATCGGCGTGATGCTCGGCGAGACGATGAAATCGGCGAAATCGGTCATCGAGGCGTTCCAGGGGGCGAAGGTAAACATCCTCGTACAGGAATTCATCAAGGAGGCGGACGCGGCCGACATCCGGGCGCTCGTCATCGGCAACAAGGTGGTGGCGGCGATGATGCGCCAAGGGCCCGCGGGAGAGTTCCGCTCGAACCTGCATCGCGGCGGCTTCGGCGAGCGGGTGAAGATCACGCCGCAAGAGCGCGCGACCGCGGTGAAGGCCGCGCACACGCTCGGCCTCAATGTGTGCGGTGTCGATATGCTCCGTTCCAAGCACGGGCCGCTCGTGATGGAGCTCAACTCATCACCCGGCATCCAGGGGCTGGAGCAGGCAACCGGAGTCGACGTGGCCGGACTGATGATTGATTTCCTGGAGCGAAATGCGGCCCAAGGCCGTACACGGACCAAAGGTAAAGGTTAAAAGGCGCAGATTTCCGCCACTCTTGCTATTTCCAACGGCACCCGATTTTGCATAGACTTGGCAAAAATCTTTGGGAGCGTTGAGCAATGGCCTTGCAGTCTGGAGAAAATGATCCTGCCAAGAGTCGGCCGTTTCGGGCCGCCGCCGCCGTGCTCATCGCTTTTCTTGCAAATGGCAGCTCTTTGGCGCTCGCCGACGACACCAAGCCGGGGCCTTGCACCGACGACGCCATGATCGTGTTCGACGCCTCGGGCTCGATGTCAGGCAACCAAACTCTGGGCATCCCGAACTCGCGGGCGCGCATCGACGAGGTGCGCTCGGCGCTTTCCCAGGTCTTGCCGAGCGCCACCAAGTTCCGCCGCGTTGGCCTCGTTACTTTCGGCCCGGGCCCTTACAACCAGTGCAACGTGCAACTCGATCTCAAGCCGACGGCCAATGCGGCCGAGCCGATCATGCGTGCGGTGAACTCGCTCGTGCCCGCCGGGAAGACGCCGCTGACCGAGGGCGTCGAGAAGGCAGCCGAGGCGCTCGACTATCGGCACAAACCCGGCGTGATCGTGGTGGTGACCGACGGCGAGGAGACGTGCGGCCGGAAGCCTTGCGATCTGGCGAAGCAGCTTCATGACTCCGCCGAGCAGCTCACCATCCACGTGATCGGTTTCCGCTATGAAGCCTTCTCGTGGACGGGCACCAACAGCGTCACCGACCTGATGTGCCTCGCCGACGAGAACAACGGTCTTTACATCAAGGCCAACGACGAGGGCGAGCTCGTCGAGGCGCTGGAGAAGACCTTGGACTGCCCCATGGTGTCGCAAGCGCCGCTGAATCCGATCCGCTAATCCCAGTTGACGAACCGCGCGAAGCGCGCTCAATACGCCGGCTCAAAATGGAGTAACCCGCCGATGGCGTCGAAGTGCGTGGTCGGTTTTGCCATTGTCGTGCTGGCGGTTTCCGGGCTCTCGTCGGCTTGGGCTGAAACGCCGTCTCCTTCACCTGCCGATTTCGGGCTGATGCACCGCTGCTGGACGCCCGAGGCCTTGGCCGGGACCGACAAGGAGCTGAAGCCCGTCCGCCCCGGCCAGCGGCTCGATCTCGCGGGGCTCAAGCAGGAGCCCCTCCCCGACGCCGCGCCGGTCGCCGAAGACATGCGCGGCTCGATAAGGGGCGTCGAACTGCCGCCGGGCGAGAAGCTCATCGCGCTGACCTTCGATCTTTGCGAGACCAAGAGCGACCGTGCCGGCTATGACGGCCGCATCGTCGATCTTCTGCGCGCCCAAGGCGCGAAGGCCACCTTCTTCGCCGGCGGCAAGTGGCTCGAGACCCACCCTGAGCGCGCGCAGCAGCTGATCGCCGATCCCAATTTCGAGATCGGGGGGCATGGCTTGCTCCACCGCGATCTCTCCAAAGCGACCGACCAGACCATGGCGGAGGAGATCAACCTCACGGAGGCGGCCTTCGCGCGGGCCCGGAAGGCCTTGGAGGCGCGTGAATGCGTCACGAGCGAAGCGCAGGCCGCCGATGCCGTGCAAGAGCGGATTACCGTGATGCGCTTTCCCTATGGGCGGTGCAACGCCAAGTCCTTGGCGGCCGTCGCCAAGGCCGGGGAACTCGCCATCCAATGGGACGTCGTGACCGGTGACCCCGATCCGCATATCTCGGCCAAGGCCATCGCCAACACCATCCTCACGCACGCCCATCCCGGCGCCATCATCGTCGCGCACGCCAATGGCCGCGGCCGCAACACCGCCGCGGCGCTCGCGATCGCTCTGCCGAAACTGAAGGAAGAAGGCTATCGCTTCGTCACGGTGAGCGAGCTTGTCGCCGCCGGCAAGCCGGTCATCGCCGACACGTGCTATCTCAACCGGCCGGGTGAGGTGCAACAGGTCGCGCACGCCAAGCGGCGCGTCATCAGCGATGACATCTGGTCCATTCTGCGCCGCTGATCTCGAACTCGGCGGGGGGGCCCTTGGGCGCGTCCGTCTCCGTCCGCTCGCGCCCGAGCTGTGCGCAGGGCTCGCGCAAGGCCTCGCGGCCATGCCCCCCTGGTCGGTGACGGGCACGTCAGCCGAGGCCATAACACGGTACCTCGCGGCAGAGGGCGACGGGGCGCGCCGCTACGTGATCGATATCGGCGGCGCGCCGGCAGGCGCCGCCGCGCTGCGCTATCCTTGGCTGAAAGGGCCCTATCTCGAATTGCTGGCGCTTCTCCCTAAGCATCAGGGCCAAGGGATCGGCGCCGCGTTCTTGCGCTGGTTCGAAGAGGAAGCCCGCCGCCACGAGGCGCGCAATCTTTGGGTCTGCGCCTCCCGCTTCAACGCCGGCGCGCTTGCGTTCTACCGGCGCCACGGCTTCGCGGAAACAGCCGCGTTGCCGGACCTCGTCGCCAGCGGTTTCGACGAGATCCTGCTGCGCAAGTTCCCGATCGCCGCAGCCGAGCGCGACGACGTCTGAGGCTACTCGTCCTGTGGCGCCTCTGCGGGCGCGTCGGAGTCAGGCTGGTCAGAATCCGGCGTGTCGACGTTGGGGTACTCGTCTTCGGGGACGCCAGGGGCTTCGTCGACATAGAGCGCGCCGTCCTCGATCGACGCCTCCTCGTCGCCCTTCATCTCGTATTGGTCCCCGCTCTCAAGCTCGATGACGCAGCCCTTCTCGCAGGCCGGCTCGACGGACGCGCCGGGCTCGATGGACTGCTCGGTGCCCTCGCCATCGACGATCACGTTGATGGTGACCGCATCGGGATCGTTGTTGGTGACGGTCAGTGCCGCCGCCGGAGACGCGAACAATGCTGCCACAAGGCCGAGGCCGAGTACGTTGACGACCTTCATCTTGACACCCTCTTTTCGGACCCGCAGGTCCGGCGCTGCCCACCATTGTGCCGTTTTGCCGGCCCGGCGCTGCCGATCTCAGGCTTGCGGGGCCAAATTTTCCACAGGCTGTTCAAAACCCCGGCTCGTGGAATTTGCGCCTTTTAGCACCCTCGCCGCCTCCTCCGGCAATCGTTTTTAGGAGGCTGGCAGGGTTAAAAAAAATCCGTGAATCAATGAAACCGGGAGGCTGCTGGGGCGTTGTTGGGCTCAGCTTGCAGCAATTCACGATTGTGCAATGCAGCAAGGAAACGGCTTGGCACTGGCTGAGGGGAGCCAGTAGAGTCGCCAGGTTGCGGACGGGCCCCCTCCAATCGGAAAGGAGAGCTTCCGATGGATAACACAGCCAAATTGACCGCCCTTATGGCGATCGTATCGTTCGGCTTCCTCGCCGCCGTCATCCTGGGGATGATTTAAGGGCGAGGCATCGGCCCCATAGGGTCACACCCGACATTGGCATCACGATGAGGCGCCACCGGCGGAACCAACCGCTTGGGCGACCTCCCGCCGGGGACGGCGGGCTTACGCCGCCGCGTCGGCGAGCCGCTTCGGATCGTAATTGAGGATCGGCCCGAGCCAGCGCTCGGCCTCCTCGATCGACCAGCCTTTGCGGGCAGCATAGTCCTCGACCTGATCGCGCCCGATCTTTCCGACGCCGAAATATCGGCTCTCGGGATGCGAGAAGTAGAAGCCCGAGACGGCGGCGGCCGGCCACATGGCGCAAGACTCGGTGAGCTTCACGCCGATCTCCTTCTCGGCATCGAGCAGCGTGAACAGCGTGCGCTTCTCGGTGTGGTCGGGCTGGGCCGGATAACCGGGCGCAGGCCGGATGCCGGCATACTCTTCGGCAATGAGGTCTTGGTTCGAAAGCTTCTCGTCCGGCGCGTAGCCCCACAGCTCGCGGCGCACCTTCTGGTGCAAGGCCTCGGCGAAGGCCTCCGCCAGCCGGTCGGCAAGCGCCTTGACCATGATCTTCGAATAGTCGTCATTGGCGCGCTCGAACCGCCGCGCCACATCTTCCTCGCCAATGCCGGAGGTCACGGCGAAGCCGCCCACATAGTCGGCAAGACCGGTGTCTTTCGGCGCGACGAAATCGGCGAGCGCCAGGTTCGCCCTGCCGGAGTCGCGCGCCATTTGCTGGCGGAGTGTGTGCAGCGTGGCGAACGGCGTCTTCCGCGTCTCGTCGGCATAGAGCTCGATGTCATCGCCGACGCTGTTGGCCGGCCAGAAGCCGACCACGGCATTCGCGGTCAGCCATTTCTCGGCGATGATCTGCTGCAGCATGGCTTGCGCGTCGTCGAACAGAGAGCGCGCGGCCTCGCCGTATTTGTCGTCCTCGAGGATGCGCGGGTACTGGCCTTTCAGCTCCCAGGCCTGGAAGAATGGCGTCCAGTCGACATAGCGGGCAAGCTCGGCGAGGTCGAAAGCCTTGAAGGTTCGAGTGCCGAGGAAGCTGGGCTTCGGCGGCGTGTAGCCCGCCCAGTCAAGCTTGAGCGCATTGGCGCGGGCTTGGGCGAGCGGCGCCCTGGTCTTCTCCTCTTGGCCGCGTGCGTAAGACTCAGCCATGCGCACATATTCCTCGCGGACCTTGGCGATCTGCTTCGGCCGCTCCTCCTTCGACATCAGCCCGGAGACGACGCCGACGGCGCGGCTCGCATCGGTCACGTAGATGGCCTGACTGCGATGGTAGTTCGGGCTGATCTTGACGGCCGTATGTACGCGGCTCGTGGTGGCGCCGCCGATGAGAAGCGGCAAGTCGAAGCCTTCGCGCTCCATCTCGGCGGCCACATGGCACATCTCGTCCAGCGATGGCGTGATGAGACCCGAGAGGCCGACGATGTCGACGTTGCGCTCGCGCGCCGTGTCGAGGATCACTTTCGAGTGCACCATGACGCCGAGATCGATCACTTCGTAATTGTTGCACTGAAGCACGACGCCGACGATGTTCTTGCCGATGTCGTGCACGTCGCCCTTCACGGTGGCGAGCAGCACCCTGCCGGCGGGCTCGCCTTGGGCCAGCCCCTGCTCCTCCTTCTCTTTCTCCATGAACGGCATCAGATAAGCGACGGCCTGCTTCATCACGCGCGCGGACTTCACCACTTGCGGCAGGAACATCTTGCCGGCGCCGAACAGATCGCCGACCACGTTCATGCCGGTCATCAGCGGGCCTTCGATGACATGGAGCGGGCGCTCCGCCTTGAGGCGCGCCTCCTCGGTATCCTCCTCGATATAGCCGCCGATGCCGTGGACCAGCGCGTAAGTGAGACGTTCCTCGACCGGCTTCTCGCGCCAGGAAAGATCGGCCTCCTTCTTCTGCGAGGCGCCGCCCTTGTAGCGCTCTGCCGCCTCGAGCAACCGGTCGGTGGCGTCCGAGCGCCGGTTCAGGATCACGTCCTCGACGAGATCACGCAGCTCGGGATCGATGTCGTCGTACAGAGCAAGCTGCCCGGCATTGACGATGCCCATGTCCATGCCCGCTTGGATCGCGTGATAGAGGAACACCGAATGCATGGCCTCGCGCACGCGCTCATTGCCGCGAAAGGCAAAGGACAGGTTCGACACGCCGCCCGAGACATGCACGTAAGGCAGCTCTTGCTTGATGCGGCGGGTCGCATCGATGAAGGCGCGGGCGTAGTCGTTGTGCTCCTCGATACCGGTGGCGACGGCGAAGATGTTCGGGTCGAAGATGATGTCCTCGGGCGGGAAGCCGACCTTCTCGGTCAAGAGCTTGTAAGCCCGCTTGCAGATCTCGAACTTGCGCTCGGCCGTCTCGGCCTGGCCCTGCTCGTCGAAGGCCATGACCACGACCGCCGCGCCGTAGCGCAGAACTTTGCGCGCATGGTCGAGGAACGGCCCCTCGCCCTCTTTGAGGCTAATGGAGTTCACCACCGACTTGCCTTGCACGCATTTCAGCCCCGTCTCGATGACCGACCATTTCGACGAGTTGATCATGATCGGCACGCGGGAAATGTCCGGCTCGGCGGCGATGAGGTTGAGCAGGGTCCCCATGGCTTTCTCGGAGTCCAGCATGCCCTCGTCCATGTTGACGTCGAGCATGTTGGCGCCGCTCTCGACCTGCTGACGCGCGACCTCGAGCGCCGCGGCGTAGTCGTTGGCCTCGATCAGCTTGCGGAAGCGCGCGGACCCGGTGACGTTGGTCCGCTCGCCCACCATGACGAAATTCTGGGCTGCGTTGGTCACTATTACCTATCCATGCACGAAGGGTTCGAGGCCGGAGAGACGGAGAGCATGCTCCACCTCCGGCACTTGGCGGGGCTGATACTTGGCCACGGCGCTAGCGATGGCGCGGATATGGTCGGGCGTGGTGCCGCAGCATCCACCGACGACATTGATGAGCCCGTTCTTGGCCCAATCTTCCAAGAGCTTCGCCATGTGCTCGGGGGTCTCGTCGTATTCGCCCATCTCGTTGGGGAGCCCCGCATTGGGATAGACGCTGACATAGGTGTCGGCGACATGAGCCATCTCGTCGACTGAGGGCCGGAGCTGCTCAGCGCCGAAGGAGCAATTCAGCCCGATGGAGAAGGGCTTCAAATGCTTCATCGAGTACCAGAAAGCCTCAGGAGTCTGGCCCGACAGGTTGCGGCCCGACAGATCGGTGATGGTGCCGGAGACCATGATGGGAAGCTCGACGCCCATCTCGTCGAACACCGCCTCGACGGCGAAACCGGCGGCCTTGGCGTTCAGCGTGTCGAACACGGTCTCGATCATGATGGCATCAACGCCGCCCTCGATGAGACCGCGGGTCTGCGTGGCATAGGCCTCGACCAGCTCGTCGAAGCTCACATTGCGGAAACCCGGGTTGTTCACGTCGGGCGAGATGGACGCGGTGCGGTTGGTCGGCCCGATGGCGCCGGCGACGAAGCGCGGCTTGTCGGGCGTCTTCTTCGTCCACGCATCCGCCGCCTCGCGGGCAAGCTTCGCCGCGGCGACGTTCATCTCGTAGCTCAGATCCTCCAGCCCGTAATCGGATTGGCTGATGGCTTGCGCATTGAAGGTGTTGGTCTCGAGGATGTCGGCGCCCGCCTCGAGATACTTGCCGTGGATCTCGCGAATGATGTCCGGCTGACTCAGCACCAGAAGATCGTTGTTGCCCTTGAGGTCGCGCTTGTGGTCCTTGAACCGCTCGCCGCGATAGCCGGCCTCGTCCAGCTTGTAACGCTGGATCATGGTGCCCATGGCGCCATCCAGGATGAGGATGCGCTCCTTGGCTTCGCGCTTCAGCGCTGTGATGCGTTCTTCTCTGGTCATGACGCAGACTCCGCCTTCACTTCGGTGAAGGCCTTGGCGGGGCGCAGGCCCAGCAGATAGCAGATGGCATAGACGAGGTCGGCACGGTTCAGCGTGTAGAAGTGAAACTCGGTGATGCCCTGGTCGACGAGGCCCAGCACCTGCTCGGCGGCCACGGCCGCCGCCACGAGATGCCGCGTCTCCTGGTCATCGTCCAGCCCCTCGAATCTGTGACCGACCCAGTCCGGCACGCTCGCGCCAGAGCGCTGCGCGAAGCTCGATACCTGGCGGAAATTGTGGATGGGGATGAGCCCCGGAATGATGGGGATATCGATACCGGCGGCGCGGACGCGGTCGAGATAGCGGAAATAGACCTCGTTATCGAAGAAGAACTGGGTGATGGCGCCGGTAGCGCCGGCGTCGATCTTGGCCTTCAGCATATCGATATCGGCCTCGACGGACGGCGATTCCGGGTGCTTCTCCGGATAGCAGCCGACCGAGATCTCAAACGGCGCGATTTTTTTGATGCCGGCGACGAGATCGGCGGCGTTGACATAGCCTCCCGGCGTCGGCTCGTAACGTTCGCCCACGCCGTCCGGCGGGTCGCCGCGCAGCGCCACGATATGGCGCACGCCGAGGTCCCAATAGTCGCGGATCACCTCGTCGATCTCCTCGCGGGTGGCGCAGACGCACGTGAGATGCGCGGCAGGTTTCAGCGTCGTCTCGCGCAGCATGCGCGCCACGGTGGCGTGGGTGCGCTCGCGGGTCGACCCGCCGGCGCCATAGGTCACCGAGACATATTTCGGCCGCAGCGGTTCCAAGCGGCGGATCGAGCGCCACAGGGTCTCCTCCATGGCCGCGGTCTTGGGCGGGAAGAACTCGAACGACACGTCGATGTCGCCACGCCCGAGAAAGCGGCGCTTCGGCGGTTCTGAGGATGCGAGCATCAGGCGGCGACCTCCACTTTGGGACTCAATTTTCTTTTCTTGCCGGCGGTTATCGGTTTCAAGCCCAGCCACAGGGAGACGGTGAGCTTGCCTTCAGCTGGGTGCGGGCTCAGGTCGCGGAAGCGCTCCACTTTGAGCCCTGCGCTCTCCAGCATGCGGCCGAGCTGATCGCGGGCAAAGCCGAGCCGCCGATGGGCCGACTGCTCGCGCAGGAACTCAAGCTCGTGCGGCGCGAAATCCACCACGAGCAGCTTGCCGCCGGGGGCGAGCACGCGGGCGGCCTCGGCGACGGCCGCGGCCGGATCGTCGAGGAAGTGCAGCACTTGATGCAGCACGACGGCGTCGGCGGCGCCGTCCGGCAGCGGCACGTTGTAGAGATCGCCGTGGCGGACTTGCGCTTGGGTGAGACCGGCCCGCTCCAGTTTCATGCGCGCATAGGCCAGCATGTCGTGGTTGAGGTCGAAGCCGAGGACCTTCTTCGCGCGGGGGCCGAACAGTTCGAGGATGCGCCCGGTGCCGGTGCCGAGATCGACCAAAAGGTCGAAAGGCCCCTCGCCCAGCGCCTCGTCCATGGCGGCCTCGACCTGGCTTTCGGCCACATGGAGCGTGCGAATCCTGTCCCACTCGGCCGCGTGCGCCTTGAAGTAGGCCTGGGCCGCCTCGGCGCGCGCCCTCTGCACGGCTTCCGCGCGGGCGCGGTCGCGATCAACGGTCAGGTCGGTCGGGTCCAGGCTCTCGACAATGGCGCGAGCAAGCGTGCCCTCGGGTCCGCTGTCGGCGAGGCGGAAGAACACCCAGGAGCCCTCGCGGAAGCGGGTGATGAGGCCGGCTTCGGCCATGAGCTTCAAGTGCCGGCTGATGCGCGGCTGGCTCTGCGCCAGGATTTGGGTCAGATCCTTGACGTTCAGCTCCGCGCCCGCAAGCAGCGCCAGGATGCGCAGGCGCGTGGCCTCGCCGGCGGCGCGCAAGGCCGCAAGCGCGTGGGCGCGGGAAAGGCCCGGATCTAGGGCGCTGGTTTCGGCGTCACCTGACATAAAGATATGTTTATGCCTTTTAGGCGAGCGCCGCAAGAGCCGGGACGTTTCGGGCGTCTGAGGCCGGGTGCCCGCACCGCCAACTCCCTGTCATACGCTGGTAATAACACGGAGCGCAGGAATCGGCAGGCACCGACACCCTCAACGCAGGCCAAGCTCCATGTCTGACGGAAGACGGTTTTACCGCGAAGCGAGCGACCTCCTGAACGAGGTTGCGCGCCTTCGTATGAGCGTGGCCGCGGACGGGAAAGCGACCTTCAAGCGCTGGCGCCCGCAGCTCGAGCGGCGCCCCTTTGCCATGAGCGCCCTTAACCTTGCCCATTACCTGGCCTTGCGCAGCCGCGACCTCAGGCCCTTGCAGCGCCGGCTGATGGCCCTTGGCCTGTCTTCGCTCGGCCGCGCCGAGGGCCGCGTGCTTGCGACCCTCGACAGCGTGACCGTCGCTCTGGCCGCGCAAGCCGGCGTCCCCTCGCCGGTCCGCATGCCCAGCTACCGCCAATTCTTCCGCGGCGAGGAGCGGCTCAAGAAGAACACCGACATCCTGTTCGGACCGCCGCCGCAAGGGCGGGTCGGCCGCATCCTCGTCACCCTCGCGACCGAAGCGGCGGAAGAGCCGGACTTCATCCTGCGCCTCGCCGAGCACGGCGCCGATGCGGTGCGCATCAACTGCGCGCATGACGATGCGGCGCATTGGGGCAAGATGATCGCCCATGTGCGCGCCGCCGAAGCGAAGCTCGGCCGCCGCATCCGCGTGCTCATGGATATTGCCGGCCCGAAGATCCGCACGCGCAAGGTGGTCACGCCGCGCCACCGCGACACCTTACATATCGGCGACGAGATCCTGCTCGTGCGCGACAAGCATGCCTCCGATATCGACGACGTCCCCTTTCAGACGCGTTGCACATTGCGCGGCGCCTTCGACCGCTTGAAGGTCGGCGACCCCGTCTCCATCGACGACGGCAAGCTCAGAGGGACCATCGTGCGCGAGATCGCGGCCGGGCTGGTGGCGCGCATGAATGACGGACGCCTCAAGGGCATGAAGTTGAAGCCCGAGAAGAGCCTCAACTTTCCCGGCGTCGATCTGGCGCTCGACCCGCTGACCGAGCAGGACGGGCACGACCTCGACTTCATCGTGCTCCATGCCGACATGATCGGCTATTCCTTCGTGGAGACCGCCGAAGACGTCGCCTACCTGCAGGACGAGCTCGCGGGCCGGCGCGCCGATTGGCAGAAGCTCGCCCTCATCGCCAAGATCGAGACCCCGCGCGCGGTCCACAATCTGCCGGAGATCATCGTGCAGGGCGCGACGCGCCAGCCGTTCGGCGTCATGATCGCCCGTGGCGATCTCGCCGTCGAGATGGGGTTCTCGCGCGTCGCCGAGATGCAGGAGGAGATCTTGTGGATCTGCGAGGCCGCGCACATTCCCGCGATCTGGGCGACGCAGGTCCTGGAGGATCTGGTGAAGACCGGCTTGGCGTCGCGCGGCGAGATGACGGACGCCGCCATGTCGGCGCGCGCGGAATGCGTCATGCTCAACAAGGGTGAGAACATCCTTGCCGGCGTCGACTCGCTCAATCACCTGTTATGCCGAATGTGCGAGCACCAGGTGAAGAAGACGCCGACGCTGCGCGCCCTGCACGCCTGGGCGAACGAGCCTTAGGCGCGCGCGAATTTCTTGTATTTGATGCGCTTCGGCAGCACCGAGTCCTCGCCCAGCCGGCGCTTCTTGTCCTCCTCGTAGTCCTCGAAATTGCCCTCGAACCACTCCACGTGGCTGTCGCCCTCGAAGGCGAGGATGTGGGTGGCGATGCGGTCGAGGAAGAAGCGATCATGGCTGATGATGACGGCGCAGCCGGGGAAGTCCTCGAGCGCCGCTTCGAGCGACGACAAGGTCTCCACGTCGAGGTCGTTGGTGGGCTCGTCGAGCAGGATCAGGTTCGCGCCCGACTTCAGCATCTTGGCGAGATGGACGCGGTTGCGCTCGCCGCCCGAGAGCTGGCCGACCTTCTTCTGCTGGTCGGAGCCCTTGAAATTGAACCAGCCCACATAGGCGCGGGCCGGCACCTCGCGATTTCCCAGCTTCACCACCTCGGCGCCTTCGGAGATCTCCTCGTAGACGCTCTTCTTGGGATCGAGCGCATCGCGCGACTGGTCCACATAGCCGAGCTTGACGGTGTCGCCGACGCTGATGGCGCCGTCGTCCGGGCTCTCCTGACCCACGATCATGCGGAACAGCGTGGTCTTGCCGGCGCCGTTCGGGCCGATGACGCCGACAATGCCGCCCGGCGGCAGCTTGAAGGACAGGCCGTCGATCAGGAGGCGCTCGCCGAAGCCCTTCTCGAGGCCGTCCGCCTCGATGACCAATTCGCCGAGCCGCGGCCCCGGCGGGATGGTGATCTGCGCCTTGGCCGACTTGTCTTTACCGGCCTCGGCCAGGAGCTCGTCATAGGCACGGATGCGCGCCTTGGACTTCGCCTGGCGCGCCTTGGGGCTCGCCCGGATCCAGTCGAGCTCGCGGGCGAGCGTGCGCTGCTTGGCCTCCTCCTGCCTGCCCTCCACCTCGAGGCGCTTCTGCTTCTGCTCGAGCCAGGACGAGTAGTTGCCCTTGTAGGGAACGCCCTGCCCGCGATCGAGCTCGAGCGTCCATTCGGTGATGTTGTCGAGGAAGTAGCGGTCGTGGGTGACCATGACCACGGTGCCGGGATAGTCGACCAGGAAATGCTCGAGCCAGGCGACGCTCTCGGCGTCGAGATGGTTGGTGGGCTCATCGAGCAGGAGAATGTCGGGCTTGGAGAGCAAGAGCCGGCACAGCGCCACGCGGCGCCGCTCACCGCCGGAGAGGCTCTTCGCGTCGGCGTCGCCCGGCGGGCAGCGCAGCGCGTCCATGGCCTGCTCAACTTGCGAGTCGAGGTCCCATAAATTCTGGGCGTCGATCTCGTCCTGGAGCTGCGCCATCTCGTCGGCGGTCTCGTCGGAATAGTTCATGGCGAGCTCGTTGTAGCGGTCGAGCTTCGCCTTCTTCGCGGCCACGCCCTCCATGACGTTGCCCATGACGTCCTTGCTGTCGTCGAGCTTAGGCTCCTGCGCCAGATAGCCGACGGTCACGCCGTCCGCGGCCCAGGCCTCGCCCACGAACTCCTTCTCCTCGCCGGCCATGATGCGCAGCAGCGTCGACTTGCCCGCGCCGTTGACGCCGACCACGCCGATCTTGGCGCCGGGCAGGAAGGCGAGCGTCACGTCCTTCAAGACCTGCTTCCCGCCGGGATAGGTCTTGTTGAGCTTGTTCATGACGTAAACGTATTGCGGGTTGGCCATGGGCGTCCGTTCGGGGAATTGGGGTTTCGAAGGAAAATCAGCCCGGGCTTTTAGCCTTTCGGGCGCGCCAACTCAATGTAAGAAGCGGGCGCTTCGATGCAATGTCAGAAGAGCTGCGGCAGGCGCTCCTTCAGCTCGGCGGCGAGCGCATCGAGCGGGTTCTCCTGGATCGGCTCGATCTCGGAGAGCGCGCGCGCAAACGTCTCCGGCGAGAGTTGGGCGATGGGGACGGCGCGGCACCAGCCATTGCGCATGAGGAAGTCCCGATACTCCCTCTCCTCGGGCGTGAAGCGGTGGGCTTCCGGCGCGACCCCGACCACGGGGAGCCTGGCCGAGACGGCCTCCGAGATCATGGTGCTGGAATCCTCGGTGCACACGATGGCGTCGGCTTGCGCGAAAATCTCGGGCAGCGTTCCGGGCCCCGCGGTGCGGAAATCGATGAACTTGGCGATGACGCTCTCGTCCGTGGCGAGCGCGGCGATGCGGTCGGCGACCCCGTCGGGCGTGCGCCTGGAAGTCGAGACCAGCCAGCGCGTGCCCCAGGCCTTCGACACCGCCGCCATGAACGCCAAGAGGCGGTCCCAGTCCTTGCGCTTGTAGCGGAACGTGCCGGCATTGCCGCCGATCAGCAGGCCCACGACGGCCGGAGGATTGTCCGGCCCGTAGCGCGGCACGACCGCCGGACGGCCCAGCGTGTCCGGATCGATGGACGAAGGCTTCAGCGTGACGAGATGGCGCTCGCTCTCGGCGTCACGATCGTAGGAGGAGATGATCAGGCTGAAATTCTCAGGCCCGAGGCCGCGCAGCAGCGAGCCGCAGAAGATGTTCGGCACACCGAGCAGCCGCGTCACGCAGAGATTGGGCATATGCGTCTCGCCGCCGGCGGAGACCACGAGATCGGCCTTCGGCAGCGTCTCGGCATCGATGCGATAGGCCATGCGCAGCATGCGCGGCGGATAGAAGGTCTGGGCATTGATGCGTGCGCGGAGCCACCGTGTCGGCACGATCCATTTGCGCTTCACCTCGACGCGCGTGACCTCGACCGGCCGCAGGCGCTGAAGCGCCGCAATCACGCCTTGCGCCAGGTGATAATGGCCGGGCCTGGTGTCGGCGAGGAATATGATCTTGAGCGGGGTCACCTGGATACCGGCACTTTCCTTGGCGCTGTCGCGCTCGCCTCATAGCCCAACCGGGGCCTGCGCTTCAAAGCCTCGTTTTCGCGCGGCTTGCAAAGGGCTTGCGCCTTAGCACAAATGGCGGCAGGTGAAAGACCTAAGGAGCAGGACGTGGCAGAAACCTCCCCGAGCGCCCATTCCGAGTGGATTCTCAAAGCGATGCTGGCCGTGGCCGCCTCCGACGGCAAGCTCGATCCCAGCGAGATCGGGCTCATCCAGCAGATCTACAAGGACCAGTCGGGGACGAGCCTGACCGCCGACGAGATCACCCACGCCGCGGAAGCCAATGCCAAGGGCGACGTGCTCGCCCAGTTCGCGGCGGCCGGCGATGTGCTGGACAAGGACACCAAGGAAGAGATGATCCGCGCGGCCTATCTCGTGCTGCTCGCCGACGACCGCATCGCCGGCGAGGAGCGCAAGAAGCTCCAGGACCTCGCCGCGGCGCTGAAGGTTCCGGAGATTCATTTCGGCGCGATCCTGGAGGACCTCGCCATCTGGCTTGCCGGGCAAAACCGCTGACCGGAAGATGATCCTCTCCCACACGCATAAGTTCATCTACATCAAGACGCGGAAGACCGCCTCGTCGAGCATCGAAGCCATGCTGTCGCGGCTTTGCGGGCCCGACGACGTGATCACGCCCACCACCGACCGGCTGATGACCGGGGAACGCCTGCCGCCGCAGAACTACCGGCTCGATCATCCGCTCGTGCCGAAGCGCCCGTTCTTGCGCCGCCTGCTGGGCCGGCCCGAGCGCCACTACCACCCGTCGATCGGCTTCTACGAGCATATCCCCGCCTCGCGCATCAAGGCGTATGTCGGCGACGACATCTGGAACAGCTATTACAAGTTCACCTTCGAGCGGAATCCCTGGGACAAGCAGATCTCCTGGTATTTCTACAAAACGAAATCGAAAGCGCAGCGGCCGTCCTTCGAGAGCTTCATGGGCGACAAGGACAAGGCGCTCGTCGAAAACTACTCGCTCTATACGACGGACGGGAAGATCGCCGTCGATTTCCTCGGCCGCTACGAGACCCTGAACGAGGACCTCGCGAACGTGCTGAAGGAGATCGGCGTCAGGAGCAGCGAGCCCCTGCCCCAGCTCAACGTCTATGGAGGCGGCGGCGACTACCGGCAGCTCTATACCGACACGACGCGCAAGCTCGTCGAGGAATGGTACGCGCCTGAGATCGAGGCGTTCGGCTACGAGTTCTAAGCCCGCGTCGTCCGCTCAGCGGAGCTTCGACTTTCCCTGCATACGCTTTGCGTAATAGCGCGCATCCTCAGCCGTCCGCATGAGGTGATAGCGCATCGTGTCCGCCGCGCTGCGCTGCCAGGTCTTGAAGCCGGCCCGCGCCCGCCTCAGGGTGCGGACGGGATAGAGCGGGCCGAAATGCCGCGCGATCCTTGTCCGCCACCAGTCATGCGGCTTCAGCGTCACGTGCAAATTCCGGCCGTCGGCGAGGACGCGCTTCGCCGGCGCGGTGTCGACGATGATCAACGCGTCACGGCACAGCGCGCGCATTTCGGCCAGCACGTCGTCGAGATCGCTCTCCTCGATATGCTCGAGCACGTCGATATTGATGAGGAGGTCGGCCTTCAACTTGGGCTTCTCGGCATAGGCGGGAATGGCGGGGTCGTAGCGCTCAAGCCGAAGCGGGTAGCCGAGATCCAAGCGGTCGATCAGCATGCTCTGGCCGCAGCCGTAATCGATGATGGACTGGGGATGCAGCAGCTTGATCTCCGGCCGGATCAGCCGGAGGTTCTTGAGCGAGGTCGCGCCGTAAAGCTCCGTCGCGTGGAGCTCCGCGTAGCTCTCGATCAGCTTGCTGTTCCCGGCCATTCTTCTCCCGCTCCCGCTCGACCTCGCCCGGCCAGCGGGGTCCATAGCACGCTGGGTCAGGGCCGTCATGGGGCTCGGGTGCCGCGGGACGGGACGGGCCCGCACCGGAAACGCGGGCCATGCGGCGCGGAAGCAAGGAGAAGCGGCGGGCCCGGCGTGGGCCCGCCGCAGCCTAGGTTACTCTTTGTCTGCGCAGGTGTTGCTGTCGGCGTTCCACATACCGCCGGCGGCCTCGCAGTCGGCCTTGTTGCTCGGGGGAGCGGCATCCTGAGCGAATGCAGAACCGGTAAAGGCAACCGCCGTCACGACGGCGAGCATGGCGATGAAGCTTTTCATGGTCGTTCTCTCCTTTGGCGTTGCCCTGCCATCGTGCAGGGCCGCGCGGAGAACGTCCCTTCACTCGGTTGGTTCCGTGCCTGATGCAAACTAAGGCAGCGTGCCACGGAAAGACCCAAAGTGTGGTGCCGGCGGCATCGAAAGCCCTGACAGAACAGCGTGTGGCTATTTCCCGAAACACCGCTCGCGCATGCGGTCGCAATAGGCCACGACATTTCCCAGCGTCTTGGCGTGCGATGCGACCGGCGTTTCCATCGGCCAATAGACCAGCGGCGCGAGCTGACCGAACACGGCGGTATCCGCGGTGCCTGGCTGGTCGCCCAGCAGAAATGGCCGGTCCGCGAGAAACGCAGACACTGCGTCGACGTCCGCCCTGCCCTTCGCCGCGATGACGTCCGGCGCGTGCCGCGCGAGGCCGCGCGCATAGAGCTGCTTCCGCAGCTTCGAGCTCAGCATCGAGAAAACGAGCGGGCCGATGACCGGCGGCATCTGTGACACCAAGGCTTTGCGGATGTACGCGGCGCCCGCGGGATGCACGAACAGCTCCCACTCCAGCAGTTGATGAAAATGCTCTTCGAAGGTGCGGCGCCAGGCAAGGCCGATCGCCTTCTGCTCGGCGCTCAGACCGGCATCGAGATCAACTCCATATTTATTGGACAGGAAATCGATGATGAGCTCGCTGTCGCCCATCGGCTCCCCGTCGAGCTCGATCCACGGGTTCTTGCCCTTCGGCCCCTTGCTCGGATTGTCCTCGATGACCTGCTCGTAAGGGATCTTTGCCAGCTCCAGCCACGCGAGGAGCTTGATGGCGAACGGCCCGGCAGAGGGGAGCCCCCAATGAGGGCTGAAGGTGAAGACACGGAGGTTTGTCATGGGTCTCGCCTAGGAAGTGCCTCGGAAGAAACTCACGGCGCGACGGGCTCGCCTGCCGATTTCCAGGATGCGAGCCCGCCTTGCAGATGGCGCGCGCCGGCGATCCCCGCCTTCTGGGCCGCTTGCACCGCCATGGCCGAGCGCTCGCCGAAAGCACAATAGAAGACGAGCGCCTTTGGCGTGTCCGTCGCAAGCTGTTGAAGAAGACCCCCTCGCTCTAGCTCGGGCCCGAGGCGGGCATAAGGAACGTGCAACGACCCCGGAATCATGCCGTGCTTCTTGCGCTCCTGATCCTCCCTGAGGTCGATGAGCGCGACGGTCCGCTGTTCGAGAAGATCCCGGAGCTGCTCGGGGCTCAGCGCCCAGCCTTTTTCGGCGACGATGTCCTGCGCGAGCCCCACCCGCATATTGCTCGGGACCGCCACGTCCATCATTTTCGGGTTCGGCAAATTCAAGTTGTTCATCAGCGCGATATATTCGGCCGCCGACTTGACCTGAAGCCTGGGATTGTACGCGCGCTCCTCACCGATGGTGCTGACGGTGTCGCCCTTATAATCGTGGGCGGGATAGACGAACGTCTCGTCGGGCAATTTCAGCAGCTTGCCGAAGAGGGAGTCGTATTGGGCCTGCGGATCGCCGTTTTGGAAATCGGTGCGCCCCGTCCCGCGAATGAGCAGCGTGTCGCCGGTGAACACGCGGTCCGCCATGAGGAAGCTGTACGAGTTGTCGGTGTGGCCCGGCGTGTAAAGAACATTGAGGCTCACGCCTTCGATATCGACATGATCGCCGTCGCTGACGCGAATGGAGACCACGTCGGCCTTGGTCTGCTCGCCCATGACGGTGATGCACTGCGTGCGCTCGCGGAGCGCCGGAAGGCCGGTGATGTGATCCGCATGCAGATGCGTGTCGATCGCCTTGACGAGGCGTAAGTCCAGCTCGCGCAAGAGCTGAATGTAGCGGTCGACCCGTTCGAGCACGGGGTCGATGATCAGCGCCTCGCCGCCGTGGCGGCTGGCGAGCAGATAGCTGTACGTGCTCGACG
>CAWGXJ010000009.1:0-32863 GCA_963826465.1 uncultured Alphaproteobacteria bacterium | reverse complement strand
GGCCGGATCGAGGCCCACCTCCTTCAAGGAGCGTGACACGCGCGCATCCCGCTCGGCACGGCTCAAGCCGGGGTTCTGGATGTTGAGCCCTTCCTCGATGATCTGGCCGATCGACATGCGAGGGCTGAGCGACCCGTAAGGATCCTGGAACACGATCTGGAGCTCGCGCCGCAGGGGACGCATCTCCTTGGAGTCGTAGCCGTCGATGCGGTCGCCGAGATAGACGATGGGCCCTTCGCTCGAGATCAAGCGCAGTACGGCAAGCCCGAGCGTCGTCTTGCCGGAGCCGGACTCGCCCACGACGCCGAGCGTCTGGCCCTCTTTCACTTCGAGATCGATGCCGTCCACGGCCTTGATGTAGCCGACGATGCGGCGCAGGAAGCCGCGCTTGATGGGGAACCACACGCGCAAATCGTCGGTCTTCAGGATCACCTTGGCCTTGGCGTTCTCCGGCGGCGGCGAGCCTTTGGGTTCGGACGCGATCAGGTGCTTGGTGTAATCGTTCTTCGGCGCCTCGAAGATCTCGCGGGTCAGCCCGCGCTCGACGATCTCGCCGTTATGCATGACGCACACATGGTCCGCCATCTTGCGCACGATGCCGAGATCGTGGGTGATGAGCAGCATCGCCATGTTGAACTCGGCCTTGAGCTCGAGCAACAGCTCGAGGATCTGCGCCTGGATGGTGACGTCGAGCGCCGTGGTCGGCTCGTCGGCGATGAGCAGGTCCGGCTCGTTGGCGAGCGCCATGGCGATCATCACGCGCTGCCGCTGGCCGCCGGAGAGCTGATGCGGGTAGGCGCCGAGCCGGCCTTCCGGGTCCTCGATACCGACCTTCTTCAGGAGATCGATGACCCGCGCCCGGCAGGCGTTGCCCGACATGCCTTTATGGATGCGCAAGACCTCGGCGATCTGCTGCTCGATCGTATGCAGCGGATTGAGCGAGGTCATTGGCTCCTGGAAGATCATCGAAATCTTGTTGCCACGCACGTGGCGGAGATTGTCTGGCTTCAGCGCCAGCAAGTTCTCGCCCTTGAAGCGGATCGCGCCGGAGGGATGCGATGCCGCCGGGTAGGGGAGAAGCTTGAGGATCGACAGCGCCGTCACCGTCTTGCCCGACCCGGATTCGCCGACAAGCGCCATGGTCCCGCCCTTGGCGATGTCGAACGACACATGCTTCACCGCATGCGTCACGGTCTCGCCCGAGTGGAAATCCACGCTGAGGTCGTCGACGGAGATCAAAGGTTCGTCGCTCATGCGCTGGCTCGCTTGGGTTCTTCGTCGGCGCAGGCACTGCGCTCGATCTCGATCGTGGCGTGATCCAAGCCGAATTTCTCTTTCAGCCGCGCCTTGATGCCCTTCACGGCCTCGTCCGAGTCGGCCGTGTCGCAAATTTGCGCATGCAGCGTCACCATGCGCCGCGACTGGGTGATCGACCACACATGCACGTGGTGCACACCCTCGACGACCTTGACGTTGGCCACGAGGTCGGGGCCGATCTCCCGCGTGTCGAGTTCCTCCGGCGCCCCTTCGAGCAGGATATGGGCCGAGGCCGCGACCACATACCAGCCGCTCCGCACGATGATCGCCGCGACCAGCACCGACAACAGCGGATCGATCGGCGTCCAGCCGGTCAGCATGATCACGGCGCCGGCGACGAGCGCCGCCACGGACCCGAGCAGGTCGCCAAGCACATGGATGGCCGCGCCGCGCACGTTCAGGTTCTCGCGGTCCGCGCCTTGCAGTAGGAAGAAGCACACGACGTTCACGAGAAGTCCGACGCTCGCGACGACCACCATGATGCCGCCCGAGACATGAGGCGTGCCCATGAGCCGCTCCGCCGCCTCGTAGACGATCCAGCCGGCGATGACGAAGAGCGCCAAGCCATTGGTGAAGGCGATCAGCACCTGGAAGCGGTCGAAGCCATAGGTGCGTTTCCAGTCGGCCGGGCGGCGCGCGAGCCGGAACGCGAACCAGGCGAGCGCCAGCGAGGCGAAGTCGGTGAGCATGTGGCCCGCGTCGGCGAGCAACGCCAGCGAGCCGGCGGCGATGCCGCCGACCACCTCGGCGAACATGAACCCGCCGGTGAGAAGCGCCGCGAGCGCCATGCGCTTCTCGTTGCTGGCGTTAACGTCGCCGGGGCCGTGATCGTGGGAGCCGTGCATCGTCCTAGCCTCAAGTCATGGTCTTGCGCGGGTCGAGCGCGTCGCGCACCGCCTCGCCGACGAAGATCAGCAGGCTCAGCATGACGGCGATGACGAAAAACGCGGTTAAGCCCAGCCACGGCGCCTGAAGATTGTCCTTCCCTTGCGCCAGGAGCTCGCCGAGCGATGGCGAGCCCGGCGGCAGGCCGAAGCCCAAGAAGTCGAGCGAGGTGAGCGTGGTGATCGAGCCGTTCAGGATGAACGGCATGAAGGTGATCGTCGCCACCATGGCGTTGGGCAACAGGTGCTTGAAGATGATCCGCGTGTTGGAGAGCCCGAGCGCCCGCGCCGCCGTGACATATTCGAAGTTCCGGGCGCGCAGGAACTCGGCGCGCACCACGCCGACCAGCGCGACCCAGGAGAAGGCGAGCAGAATGCCGAGCAGAATCCAGAAATTCGGTTCGATCACTGCGGCGACGATGATCAAGAGATAAAGCTGCGGAACGCTGGTCCAGATCTCGATGAAGCGCTGGAACAAGAGGTCGGTCCAGCCGCCGAAATAGCCCTGGACCGCTCCCGCCGCCACGCCGACGACCGATGAGAACAGCGTCAGCACGAGCCCGAACAGCACGGAGATACGGAAGCCGTAGATGACGCGGGCGACCACGTCGCGGCCCTGATCGTCGGTGCCGAGCCAGTTCCACTCGAGGCTCGCATTGCACGGGTGGAAGCCGCCCTCGACCGCAAGCTTGCAATCCTTCTTGGTGAGGAGCCAGGTCGGCTTGGCCGGAAAGGCCATTGGCGGGTTCTTGTTCTGCGTGTTGTAGGAGAAGCGGATCGGCGGCCACAGGATCCAGCCGCCGCTATCGGTGATCAGCTTCTGCACCACGGGATCGCGATAGTCGGCTTCCGTCTCGAACACGCCGCCGAACTGCGTCTCTGGATAGGCCTGGAAGATCGGCCAGTAGAAGTGGCCCTCGTAGTCCACGAGGATCGGCTTGTCGTTGGCGATGAACTCCGCGCACATGCTGATGGTGAAGAGGACGAGGAAGATCCACAGCGACCAGTAGCCCCGCCGGTTCGCCTTGAACGTCTCCCAGCGCCGCCGGTTGAGCGCCGAAAGCCACGCCTTCGGCTGCGGGATGCCCTCCGCCGTGGCCTCTTCGACAACGCTGACGTCTGTCGGTGCGTCCATAGGATCACACCTCCCGCGTCTCGAAGTCGATGCGCGGATCGACCCAGGTATAGGTGAGGTCGGAGATGAGATTGATGACGAGGCCGAGCAGCGAGAAGATGTAGACGGTGGCGAACACCACCGGATAGTCGCGGTTCACGATCGACTCGAAGCCGAGCAGCCCGAGCCCCTCGAGGGTGAAGATCGTCTCGATCAGCAAGGAGCCCGCGAAGAATGCGCCGATGAAGGCGCCGGGGAAGCCGGCAATGACGATCAGCATGGCGTTCCGGAACACGTGCCCATAAAGGACTTTGTGCTCCGGCAGGCCCTTGGCCCGCGCCGTGATCACGTATTGCTTCCTGATCTCCTCGATGAATGAATTCTTGGTGAGGAACGTCGTGGTGGCGAAGGCCGACAGCGCCATGGCGATCATCGGCAGCACGAGATGCCAGAAATAGTCGAGGATCATGTCGTACCAGGGCAGCGACCAGAAATCCTCCGACACGAGCCCGCGCAACGGGAAGATCTTGAAGAACGAGCCGCCGGCGAACAGCACGATCAGGAACACCGCGACGAGGAAGCCTGGAATCGCGTAGCCGATGACGATCACGCTCGACGTCCACATGTCGAAGCGCGATCCATCCGTTACCGCTTTGCGGATGCCGAGCGGAATCGAGATGGCGTAGGAGATCAGCGTCATCCACAAGCCCAGCGAGATCGACACCGGCATGCGCTCGAGGATCAGCTTGAGAACACTGGTATCGCGGAAATAGCTCTCGCCGAAATCGAAGCGGGCATAGTTCCAGATCATCAGGCCGAAGCGCTCATAGGCCGGCTTGTCGAAGCCGAACTGCTTTTCGAGGCTGGCGATGAACTCCGGATCGAGACCCTGCGCGCCGCGGTATTTCGAGGACACCGCGGCTTCGCCGCCCGGCATGCCTTGCTGGTTGTTGCTGCCGCCGGCGAAATCGCCGCCGCCTCCGCTGAACTTGGCCGTGGCGCCGACATCGGTGCCGGAGAGCTGGGCGATCAGCCGCTCAACCGGGCCGCCTGGCGCGAACTGCACGACGATGAACGTCACCAGCATGATGCCAAGCATGGTGGGGATGATCAGGAGAATGCGGCGAAGGATATAGGCGGCCAAGGTCGCGAGATTTCCTGTCGTTGAGGTTACCCGGCCGCTGCCCCGCCTGCGCGGTCCGGATTTAAGTCCCTGAACCCAATGATGCTTATCGGATTCTGGGCACGGTTGGAACCCAACATTATGCTTTTCGGCGGCGCATGAGCAGGTAGGCGCCAAGGCACAGCACCAAGAGCCCGCCCAGGATCGCCCACGTGCGCGACGATCCGTCGTCCGCCGCCTCGCCGTTGCCGGCGCTCGCTGCCGGCTTGGCGGAGAGCGCGGCGGCCTTGGCCGTGTCGAACCACCACGTGTCGAGAATGCCGCGGTCGTATTTCGGCTTCGTCTCCGGGCGTGAGAACTTGTCCCAATAGGCGACGGTGTTCGAGGCCTTGTACCAGTGGGGCACCCAATAGTGTCCGGCGCGGAGCACGCGGTCGAGCGCCCGCGCCGCCGTCGTCATGTCCTCGCGGGTCTTGGCGGCGACCACGCGCTCGATCAGCGCGTCGACCGCCGGATCCTTGATGCCGGCGAGATTGAGAGAGCCGTCGAGATCGGCGGCTTGCGAGCCGAAATAGCTTCTGAGCTCGACGCCGGGCGTGTTGCGCATCGAATAGCGCTGCGTGGTGATGTCGAAGTCGAAATCCTTGAGCCGCTGCTGATATTGCGCGGGGTCCACGTTGCGGATGCGCGCGTCGATGCCGAGCAGCTTGAGGTTTTTGACATAGGGCGCGACGATGCGCTCCATGACCGGCTCGAACATCAGCACTTCGATCTTGAGCGGCTCCCCCTTGTCGTTGACGCGCACGCCGTTCTTGACGGTCCAGCCCGCCTCATCGAGCAGCTTGCCGGCTTTTTGAAAGAGCGCGCGGTCCTGGCCCGAGCCGTCGCTGACGGGCGGAACATACGCGGGCCCATAGGCCTCCTCGGGCACCTTCACGCCGAGATTATCGAACAGCGCGCGCTCGGCCTGCGACGGTTCGCCTTCCGCCTTCATCGGCGAGTTCTCGAAGAAGCTCTGCGTCCGGTCGTAGAGACCGTAGAACATGTTGCGATTGGTCCACTCGAAATCGAAGGCGAGATCGAGGGCCTCGCGCACGCGCTTGTCTTTGAACGTGTCGCGCCTTGTGTTGATGAAGAAGCCTTGCGTGCCGGACGGCGTCTCGTCGGGCAGAACTTCCTTCTTCACCCGGCCGTCGCGGATCGCCGGGAAGTCGTACTCGGTCGCCCAGACCTTCGAGGTGAACTCCTCGCGGAAGTCGTACGTGCCCGCCTTGAAGGCTTCCATGCCGGCGGTACGGTCGCGGAAATACTCGAACCGGATCTTGTCGAAGTTCCAGCGGCCCTTGTTCACGGGCAGATCCTTGGCCCAATAGTCGGGGTTGCGCCGGTAAGTGATGGTGCGGCCCTGGGCCAAGCTGTCGACCACGTAGGGGCCGGAGCCGAGCGGCGGGTCGAGCGTCGTCTCGTCGAACTTCCGCGTCGAATAATACGCCTTGGAGAAGATCGGCAGCTCCGCCACGGTGAGCGGCAGGTCGCGCACGAGATCGCCTTGGAACGTGTAGCGCACCGTGTGAGGATCGACCGCCTCGGCTTTCACCACGTCGCGCAGCATCTGGTGATAGAGCGGGTGGCCCTTCTCCTTCAGCGCCTCGAACGAGAACACCACGTCGTCCGCGGTGAGGGGGCTGCCGTCGGAGAAGCGCGCCTCGGGCCGCAAGTTGAAGGTCACCGACATGCCGTCATCGGCGACCTCGGCGCTTTTCGCCACGAGCCCGTAGACCGCGTCCGGCTCGTCGGCCGCGCGCGTCATCAGCGTATCGAACAGGAGCTCGAGCCCCTGCGCGGCGTCGCCCTTGAGGATGTAGTTGTTGAGGCTGTTGAACGTAGTGACGCCGCCCCAGCCGATCAGCGAGAACGTGCCGCCTTTCGGCGCGTCGGGATTGGCATAGGCGAAGTGGGTAAAATCGGGCGGGTAGGCGAGGTCGCCGAAAGCCGAGAGCCCGTGCTTTGGCTCGGACGCGGAGCCGGAGCCGAGTGTAAGCGCCAAGAGGACAAGCGCAGCGCCGGCGGATCGAAGGACTGCGCGCAACCCTTGCATCAAAGTCTCGACCGCCCCGGCAGCTGCTCGGCCAGCTTCTGGTCGTACCACCAGACCTGCAGGAAGCCCGGCGTCAGTCCCGGCAGCGTCTTGGGCTGGCCGTAACGGGCCCAATAGGCGATGCGCACATCGGGCGAGTACCATTGCGGCACCACGAAGTCCTCCCATTGCAGCACACGGTCGAGCGCGTGCGTGGCGGCGACGAGCTCTTCGCGGTCCTTGGCGAAGATGATGTGGTCGACCAGCTTGTCGATCGCCGGGTTCTTGATGCCGATCAGGTTCATGCTGCCTTCGCGGTCGGCGGCCTCCGTGCCCCAGAAGTCCCGCTGCTCGTTGCCGGGGGAATCCGACTGGGCAAAGGTCGTGACGATGATGTCGTAGTCGAACACGTTGAGCCGGCGCGTGTATTGCGCGGAGTCCACGAGGCGGAGCGAGCCCTTGATGCCGAGCTTTTCGAGATTGGCCAGATAAGGCTGCACGACGCGCTCGAATAGCGGCGACACCAGCAGGAACTCGATCTTCATTTGCTGACCGGTCTTGGCATTGGTGAGAACGCCGTTCTTCACGTCCCACCCAGCCTCTTTCAGCAGCAACACCGCTTTGCGCAAGTTCTGGCGCAGGTCGCCCTGGTCCTTGTTCACCGGGTTCTTGTGCACCTCGGTGAACACCTCCGGCGGCACCTGGTCCTTCACCTCGTTGAGGATCTCAAGCTCGCGCCCCGTGGGGAGCGCCTCGGGCGCGGCGAGCTCGCTGTCCTGGAAGTAGCTGCCGACCCGCTCATACTGGCCGTAGAACAGGTTCTTGTTGGCCCACTCGAAATTGAAGGCGAGGTTGAGCGCCTGGCGCACCCGGCGGTCCTGGAATTGCGGGCGGCGCAGGTTCAGCACGAAAGCCTGCATCGGCTGCGTGCGCTTGATCCGCACCTCCTGGCGCTTGACGTAGCCGTCGCGCACGGCGGGGAAGTCGTAAGCCGTCGCCCAGTTCTTGGAGCTCGTCTCCTGCCAGTAGTCGAGATTGCCCGCCTTGAAGCTCTCGAACGCCACCGTCTGGTCCCGGTAATAGTCGAAGCGGATCTCGTCGTAATTCCACTGGCCCTTGTTGACCGGCAGGTCCTTGCCCCAATAGTCGGCGACGCGCTCATAGGTGATGGAGCGCCCGGGCGAAACATCCTTGATGCGGTAGGGCCCCGAGCCAAGCGGCGGCTCGAGCGTCGTCTTCATCGGATCGCGCTGCTCGCCCTTCGCGTCCTTACCTGTCCAGTAGTGCTTCGGAAGGATCGTGAGCTGGCCCATGATCATGGGAAGCTCGCGATTGCCCTTCGTGTCGAAATAGAAGGTGACCTCGTTGTCGCCGGTCTTCTCGGCGCGGGAGACGTTCTTGTAATAGAGCCCCATGCGAGGGTTCGCGTTCTTGTTGACCTCGAGGCTGTAGATCACGTCATCGGGCGTGATCGGCGTGCCGTCATGCCAGCGCGCCTCGTCGCGGATCTTGAAGGTGACCGAGGAATAATCGGCCGGGTAGGACGCCCATTCGGCGATCAGCCCGTACGAGGTCGACGGCTCGTCGATGCTGTCGCTCATCAGGCTCTCATAGACGAGGCCAAGCCCTGACGCCTTCTCGCCTCGGTAAAGCACGGGGTTCAGGCTGTCGAAGCCGCCGATATCGGCCATGCGCACCTTTCCGCCTTTCGGCGCATCGGGGTTCACATAGTCGAAATGGGTGAAGTCGGCCGGGTATTTCGGCTCGCCGATCAGCGACAGCGCGTGATGGTGGGTTTGGGTATCTTCGGCGGCGGCGGGGCCGATGAGGAAGGCGGTGAGTGCGGCGGCGAGGGCGAGGCGAAGCAAGGTCATGGGCGCGAGGGATGCTCCATGGAGGGGATGGCCGAAAGGAGCGCTTATGCGCCCTTGATGCGAGCGCAAAAAGCGCTCGAAAGGCCCGCAAAGGCTAGCATGGCAGGCCCCTCGACCAAATGAATTATCGGTCATGTCCTTCCGGGGCCAAAAGAAAAGGCCCCCCAAATGGGAGGCCTTTTCGGGCGCTAATCTAAAGGCCTAGAGGCCCTCCGGCTCTCCGTTCGGATAGACCGGCTGGGGCTGCGCGGCGAGCGCGTCGTCGCCGGAGGGGGCGATCGACCCGGTGCTGTCATCCATAGCGGGCTCGCCCTCGGGATAGACCGGCTGCGGCTGGTTCGCCGACGGCGGCTCGCCCTGGGAGGGCTCGGACGGTGCGTCCTCGGAGACGGTCGGCGGAACGACGATGGTCTCTTCCATCGTCTCCTCTTCCATCATCGCGCCGCCGGAGTCATCCGACGAGGCTTCGGGAACGACGGGCTGCGGCTGGTTCGCCGACGGCGGCTCGCCCGTGGACGGCTCGTTCGGCGCATCCTCGGAGACACGTCGGCGGGACGACGATGGTCTCTTCCATCGTCTCCTCTTCCATCGCCGGCTCCTCGGCAGCAGGCTTCTCTTCAGCGGCGGGCTCTTCGGCAGCGGGAGCTGCCGGCTCTTCCTCCGCCTTGGGCTCCTCGGCCGCCGGCTTCTCCTCCGTCGCAGGCGCTTCCTCGGTAGCAGGCTCCTCGGCGGCCGGCTTCTCCTCGGCGGCTGGCTTCTCCTCGGCGGCCGGCTTCTCTTCGGCGGCCGGTGCGGCCTCAGGCAGCGGCACCGGGTTGTCGGCGACGGTGCGTAGCCAGGCGACCACCGCGGCCCGCTTCTTCATGTCCGCAATGCCGGGGAAGGCCATCGTCGTTCCGGGCGCAAAGGCTTGCGGGTTGGTCAGCCAGGCGTCCAGGTTGTCGTAGGTCCACTTGGCGCCTTCGTGCTTCTTGAGGGCCGGCGTGAAATTGAAGCCCCCGCGTCCTTCAGCGATCGGGTCCCCGACGATGCCGTAGAGGTTCGGGCCGACCAGCGCCGCGCCGCCCTTGTCGAAGGTGTGGCACACCTTGCACAACATGGCGTCGGACTCGCCCTTCTTCGGATCGGCGGCGGCGACTGCGGCCAGGAACGCAGCCATATCTCCACCGGGACCGCCCGCCGGCTTCTCACCGCCAGCTTCGGGCTTCTCGCCGCCGGAGCTTCCTCTTTCGGCTTGGGCTTCGGAATCGGGAGCGGGCTGTCGCTGTTCTTGTTGAGGATAGGCGATCACGTCGGCGCGCTTCTTCAGGTCCGGGATGCCGGGGAACGCCATCGTCGTGCCGGACGCGAACGCTTGGGGATTGGTCAGCCAGACATCGAGATTTTGGAAGGTCCAGTCTTCGCCGTCGTGCTTCTTGAGGGCAGGCGTGAAATTGAAGCCCCCGCGCGCCTCGGCGATCTTGGTCCCGACAATGCCGTAGAGGTTCGGGCCCACCAGATTCGCGCCGCCCTTGTCGAAGGAGTGGCACACTTTGCAGAGCGCGACGTCTTGCTCGCCCTTGGCCGGATCTGCAGTCTGGAGCGCGGCGATGATCTCCTCGCCGGGTTCCTCGGGCTTCTTGGCCTCTTCTCCGGGCTTCCCTTCGCCGCCGGCGACTTCATAGCCGGGCTTCGCGGGCTCGTGCTCCTCGTAGGCGATGTTGATGATGGTTCTTGTGCCAAAAAACAGGAGCAGCGCAACAAGCACCGCCATGGCAATCTTATTGAGGTAGTAATACTTCATGATCGATGTCCCCCCGGCAGGCAGAGGCTACTTCTCTGTAGCTCTTGCGACGCGGCGAGAGACTATAGGGGCTATCGGGTTGTGGCAACTCAGAGAATTGTCGCGAAGCCAATCTGTCACAAGTCGTCAGGATAGGGGCTAACGAACGGAAAAATATGACGGATTCGCTGATTGTCATCCCGGCGAGATTGGCCGCCACGAGACTGCCCGACAAGCCCATGGCCGAGATTGCCGGAGAGCCCATGATCGTCCACGTCTGGCGCCGGGCTATGGAGGCCGGTTCAGGTTCTGTCCTGGTCGCCACCGACTCGGAGACCGTGCGCGATGCCGTGGCCAAGGCCGGCGGCGAGGCGGTGATGACGCGTCCCGACCATGCCAGCGGCTCCGACCGCGTCTATGAGGCGGTCCAGCAATTCGATCCGGACCGGAGCGTCGACACCATCGTCAATCTGCAAGGCGATCTGCCGACCCTCGATCCCAATCTCGTTCGCGCCTGCATTTCAGCCCTTCACGAGGGCGAGGCGGATATCGGCACCATCGCCGCGGAGATCGTCCGCGAGGAGGAGCGCACCAACCCGAACGTGGTGAAAGTGGTCGGATCGCCGCTGGGGCGCGCCGGCATTCTGAGAGCGCTCTATTTCACGCGCGCGACCGCGCCTCACGGCGACGGGCCGCTCTACCACCATATCGGTATCTACGCCTATCGGCGCGCGGCGCTGGAGCGCTTCGTCGGCCTGCCGCCGTCGCCGCTCGAGACCCGCGAGAAGCTCGAGCAGCTGCGCGCGCTCGAGGACGGCATGCGCATCCATGTCGGGCTCGTTGACACTGTCCCGCTCGGTGTCGATACTCCGGCCGATCTTGCGCGGGCGCGGGAAATTCTTGAGACCGCGTAGACTTCGCCCGCTTTCCAACCAAAGACCATGGCCAAATCGCGCTTGAACAAAATCGCCTTCCAGGGCGAGCCCGGCGCCAACTCGCACCTGGCTGCCCGCGACGCCTATCCGGACATGGAGGCGTTGCCGTGCGCGACCTTCGAGGACGCGCTTGCCGCGGTGAAGACCGGCAAGGCGAAGCTCGCCATGATTCCCATCGAGAACTCGGTGGCGGGCCGCGTCGCCGACATCCATCATCTCCTCCCCAGCTCGGGGCTTCACATCGTCGCCGAGCATTTCGAGCGGGTGCGCCATCAGCTGCTCACACTGCCGGGTGCCAAGCTGGCCGGGCTCAAGACGGTGCACAGCCACATCATGGCGCTTGGCCAGTGCCGCAAGGCGATCGCGGCGCTGAAGCTCACGCCCGTGGTCGAGGCGGACACGGCCGGCGCCGCGCAGCATGTGCGCGCATCGGGCGATCCGACCCGCGCGGCGATCGCGTCCAAGCTTGCCGCCGAGATCTATGGCTTGCGCATCGCCAAGAAGGACATCGAGGACGCCGCCCACAACACCACGCGTTTCGTCGTGCTGGCGGCCAAGCCGATCAAGACGAAAATGGGCGACGGTCCCATCATCACGACCTTCGTGTTCCGGGTGCGCAACGTGCCGGCCGCGCTCTACAAGGCGCTCGGCGGCTTCGCCACCAACGGCGTGAACATGACGAAGCTCGAATCCTATCAGCTCGAGGGCTCGTTCAACGCCACCATGTTCTTTGCCGATATCGAGGGCCATCCGGACGAGCGCCGTGTCCAGCTCGCCATGGAGGAGCTCGACTTCTTCACCAGCGAGGTGACCGTGCTCGGCTCGTACCGGGCGAGCCCGTTCCGCGCCAAGCTCAAGGCGCTGGAGAGCTGAGAGAGCGGTTCTGACCTTGTGCCGGGGCCATTTGCTACCGGTGAATCTGTAGCTTTTGCTCGGCGCCGCGTTTGCGCTCCTGCTCGCGAGCCTGTTCCGGCCTCTGCGCTCGGCGATGAGATCTTTGCCGCAGCTTTGATCGCTCGGCCCCAATGCGACGGGCGGCATGTCCTATTCGGCACAGTTCGGCGATCGTATCAGCGACAACGCCGTCAAGACCAGTTCACCTGGCTGTTCTAGCCCGCTGCCGGTGGTGAAGGGGCAACACGACAAGCCTGTTCCGCGCTGATCGCTCCCATTTTTCAAAAAATGCAATGGAGAGACGCCGTTTGGACGAAACGGCGCGGTGAGCGACACCCGCGACTGCCTCGACCTCACCAAAAAATAGAACGTAGGCTGATCAAAACTTGACGTAGACGGATCGAAGCTGCGACACTTTGACGAGGATCAAGGACGCGCCTGCGGAGATCGGCGAAAAAAGCACCCAACGAAGACGCCTGGCCATAACAACAAGGCAACCCCAAGGTGACCAGCTGATGGCGATATTGTTGCGTGCGCGGCCATCTGTGCGCGCCCAGAGAGTTGTCTCCCACTTTTTTCTGAGCCTGTTCTTCACGCTCGCGCTTGCGGCCGTTACGCCGCCCGCGCATGCCCAAGAAGGTCTTCAGCCTGGAGAAGGCTATCTCACACGCTTTTCCGGCACCAAGACCGAGGGCGATGCGATCGTCATCGATCCGGCCGGAACCGTCGGCAGCATCATCGATCTGCGCAATCCTGCGCAGGCGCCGCGGGGTCAGCATTGGCTGAACGAGCCGCAACTCGATCCCGTGACGGCAGGCCAGGTCGGACAGGTCTTCGGCATCGCCATCGACGGGGCCGACCAGCCGAATGTCTATCTGACCGCGACGTCCGCCTTCGGTCTGCACCGGACCAAGGACAACAGCGGCTGGATGCCCGGCATGTGGGGCCCGGACGCAGGCCCGGGCACGGTGTGGAAGCTCGACGGGGCCAATAATCTCAGCCCCAGCGTGTTCGCCAACATCACCCTCGACGGGCGGGAGAATACGGGCGCCGCGCTCGGCAATATCGCCTACGACAAGTGGCACGAGCAGCTTTACGTCTCCGATCTGGAGACCGGCATGATCCATCGCCTCAGCCTGGAAGGCGAGGATCTCGGTCATTTCGATCACGGGACGCAAGGCCGCGCGAGCTTCATCGACGCGGTGACGGGCGAAGAGAGCTCTCGCTCCCCGAAGTCCCCTTCGATCCCAAGAGCGCCGCGCACATCAAGGACTGCAAGGAAGGAAACTTCTCCGAGACTCCGGACTGTTGGAACTTTGCCGACTTCCGCCGCAGGGTCTGGGGTCTCGGCGTGCGCCAGGATTCCGAGTCCGAAGAGGTGCGGCTCTATTACGCCGTCTGGAGCAGTCAGGCGCTGGGCAGCAAGGACTTCGCGAGCGCCGACGAGGACGAGAAAACCAATTCCGTATGGTCGGTCGCCATCGCCGACGACGGCTCTTTCGATACGACAAGCGTCAGGCGCGAATACTTCCTGCCCGATTTCTTCACCGCCCCCGAAGACATCGCGCGTGCGGGCAAGAGCAATCCCGTCAGCGATATCGCCTTCCCCGACTGCATCGAGCAGAACGTGATGCTCGTCGCCGAGCGCGGCGGCGTGCGCAATCTCGGCCTCGACACGACCGAGCCCTTTGCCACCCCGCATGAATCGCGGGTGCTCCGCTATGAGCTCGACGAGAATGGAACCTGGCAGCTTCAGGGCCGCTACGACGTCGGTTTCTACGACCGCAAGAACGAGAGCCAGCCCTACATCCGCGCCAACAGCTCGGGCGGCGTCGCCTTCGGTTACGGCTACTCGCCCGAATGGAAGATAGATGTCGAGAAGCCCGATGAGTTCGTGTGGATGACCGGGGACTCGATCTGTTCGCCGTTTGACCCCTGCTTCGTTCCCGACACCGGACTCTTCGAGGACGGTTCGGAAGTGCACGGCGTGCAAGGCACGCCGGAATTTGCGTTTGAGGAGCTGCTGCCCGAAGCGGCCATGCAGCCCTATGAGCAGATCGAAGAGCCTTACCTCGCCACCGGTCCTTTACAGTCCTGGATGATCGACGCCGACGTGAACATCGATGCGGACGGCAAGGTCAACATGGATTCGCTCGCCAAGAACGACGCCACCAAGATCGGCGACATCGAGATCTATGAGCTGTGCGCCGGCGAAGGCGAGCCCGAGGGCGTGGAAGAAGGTGTCCCCGAGGAAGGCGAGGCGGCGCCGCCTGCCGAGGAAGAGGAACTGCCGCCGGGCGTCGAGTACCCGCCGGTGATCGAGCAGCCTCCGGTCGAGGATGGCCCCGACCTCAGCAAGGAGAAGACCGGTCCGGCCGAATGCGTCGACGGCGGCATCTGCACCTTCACCATCACCATCACCAATAACGGCCCCGGCGTCTGGTCCGGCCCGCTGTTCGAGAACGACACTTTGCCGCCTGGAGCGGTGCTCTGGGATTACGCCCCGCAGCCCGACTGGGTGTGCAACCAGCCGCTCGGCACGGACCAGGTCTTCTGCACGTATGCGTGGGTGACGCTCCTTCCAGGCCAGTCTGTAACCTTGACCATGGACGTCCTCCTGCCGTTCGGCCTCGCGGGCCAGGTGGTCGAGAACTGCGTGGCCGATGTCTGGATCTACTCGAACGATCCCAACGATCCCGACGTGATCCTGGCGATTGAGCAGGCGCTCTTTGCGCTCGGCTACGCCACGGGCCCGGTGGACGGCATCTTGGATGTCGTCACCATCGCGGCGATCACCCAGTATCAGATCGACAACGGCCTGCCGGTGACCGGCGCCATCGACGACGTCCTGATCGCGTCCCTCTTCCCCGGCAGCGCGGGCGCGCCCGGCGATCTCAATCCGGATAACGATTGGGACTGCCATGAGGTGACCATCGTCCCTGCGCCGGTCGGTCCTGTCGTCATTGCGCCGCCGCCCGGTGGCGGTCTAGGCGGCGGCCAGGAGCCTGATCTCGAGGTCACCAAGGACCAGCTGACCGCCCAGTGCTTGCCTGGTGGGCTGTGCTCCTTCCAGATCCGCTTCATCAACCGCGGGCCTGGCGAGTGGACCGGCTTCCCAACCATCACCGACACGCTTCCCGCCGGTGCGACGCTCGTGGCCAACTCGGCGTGGCTCTGCACGCAGGCCGGAAACACGGTGAATTGCGTCAGCCCGTTCGAAACGACGCTCGCGGCCGGCGAGAGCCGCGTCATCACCCTCACGGTACAGATGCCGGCAAACCTCGCGCCCGGAGCCACTAACTGCGTGGCGATCGTCTGGCCTGCCGGTGCGGCGCCGGACGGCAATCCCAACAACGATCGCGTTTGCGAGCCGGTCATCGTCGGCCCGGCGCCGGTGCCCGATCTTTGGGATCCCAAGGTGCAGACCACGGCCAATTGCCAGCCCGGCGGCGCCTGCAGCTTCGATCTGTGGCTGATCAACCGCGGTCCGGTCGCCTGGACCGGTGAGCCGCGCCTCGCCGACGACCTGCCGGCCGGCTCGACGTTCCAAGATGCGTCCGATCCGTGGGCCTGCGCGCAAGCAGGCAGCACCGTCACCTGCAGCCGTCCCACGCTGACCTTGCAGCCAGGGCAGGGCACGCGCGTCACGCTCACCGTGCAGCTCCCGGCGAATGCCGCGCCCGGTACGAAGAACTGCGTGCGCATCGTGCAGCAGAGCCCCGATGCGCTGCCGCAGAACGACAATTTCTGCATTCCGATCGACATCTCGGAACCAGCCCCGACGCCGATTGAACCGGTATTGCCGCCTGCCGATCTCAGCATCGAGAAGAACCAGATCGGCACCTGCAAGCCCGGTGGCATCTGCATCTTCGAGATCAGGGTCGTCAACGAGGGCCCGGGTGAGTGGACCGGCACGCCGCAAGTCACGGATTCGCTCATCCCCGGTGCCACCGTCAGCCAGACCCAACCGAGCAACTGGGTCTGCGATTCAAGCGGCGGGGAGCTCACCTGTGCGGCCACGGAGCAGATAACCCTCGAGCAGGGCCAAGCTGTCGCGCTCGTCGTCAGCCTGCGCGTTCCGAGCAATCTGGAAAGCGCGTCCAACTGTGCATCGCTCGAGCCATCGGAAGACGCCCCCGAAGATCCCGTCGATGACAACAACGAGGACTGCACGGAGGTCGACGTGACGCCGGTGACGCCCACGCCGGAACCCACGCCGACACCGACTCCGCCCTACGAGCCTCATCCACCGACCCCGGTCCCGCAGCCCGGCGAGATCGAGCCCGATGTGACCTGCACGGTCGACAAGGTCGAGCACAACGGCTCATGGGCGTCCACGTGGCACTACAACGTCACCATCCACTTGAACGGGGCCAACAAGTGCGCCGTCAGCGTGTCGCAAGACCATCCGCAGTCTCAAGGCAGCTGGCAGTGGTGCGGCTTCTGGTTCCAGAGCAGCCCGGCCTCGCAAGTCTGCGGCGACTTGGTCAACGATCCGGGCTTCACGGGGCACAAGATCCGTGCGGTGTGCGACGGTACGACCATTATCGTAGCGTGCCCGTTTGTTTCGAAAGGTCCGAAGCCGCCGCACTGAGCCGCCCTATGTGCCGCCGCACAAGCCGCCGCATGTGGTCCCGCCGCCGCCTGAGTTGGTGTGCCCGCCCGGAACCTATTGGGCCAACGGCTACTGCGTGGCGCCCATTCCTGTGCCGATTCCCATTCCGCACACGGGCTATTGCCCGCCGGGGACCCATCTGGAGTACGGCCACTGCGTGCACCGGTGTCCGCCCGGGACCATTCGCAAAGGCAATATCTGCGTCCAGCCGCACAAGCCTCACGGCTGCCCGCCTGGCACCCATAGGGTCGGCAATCGCTGCGTGAAGGAGGAGCCGCATCATGCCTGCCCGCCCGGAACGCGGCGCATAGAAGGCCAATGCGTGAAGCCCCACAAGACCTGTCCGCCCGGGACGCATCTGAAGAATGGCCGCTGCATCAAGCCCACGGGCCCGGATCACGTGATCACGTGTCCGCCGGGCAAGGTCAAACACGGCAGCCGCTGTGTTAGTGTCCAACAGTGCCCGAAGGGAACGAAGCGGGTCGGCAGCAAGTGCGTCCGCGTGCACGCGCCGGCGGAACAGAAGAAGCCGCCGCATAAGCCCGAGACGAAAAAGCAGCCGCCGCATAAGCCGCCGCCTCACAAGCCGCCGGCGAAGAAGAAGCCGGCCGTGAAGAAGCCGCCGGCGAAGAAGAAGCCGGCTGTCCATCGCCCGCCGCCTAAGAAGAAGCCGTCGGCACATAAGCCGCCGCCGAAGAAGCCGCCGGCGAGAAAACCGCCGCCTAAGAAGAAGAAGCAACGCTGATTGGGAGTTGGCCTGTGCAAGCCTGACAAGGCTGAGTGGAGATGACGATGCGAAAGTCTGGAATAGCGGTTGTGATTGCGGGAGTCCTTTTTTCGACCGCGACCCTCTTGTCGTTGACCTCGGACTCGGTCGCCCAGGACCGTGGATCCGCTTGGTGGTGGAACTACTGGGAGCCCGGTTCCACCGAGGAGTGGGATTTGCGCAAAATGAGCCCCGAGCAGCGCCAGCGCATGATGCGCCACTGGACCTTCATGAATGGCGAGGTGCCTGAGCAATATCTCAATGCGCAAAACGACGTGGGCTACACCACCAGCGCGATCGCGGAAGGCGGCGCGCTCTACGAGAAGAACTGCCTGAAGTGTCACGGCGAGAGAGGACTAGGCGATGGCGAGGCCGCGGGCGACCTCACGCCTTCGCCGGCGCTTCTTGCCTACCTCGTGCAACAGCCGATCGCCGTCGATCAGTATTTGCTGTGGAGCATCTCCGAGGGCGGCAAAGATTTCGGCACGGCCATGCCGGCGTGGAAGGACACGCTGAGCGAAGACCAGATCTGGAAGATCGTCGCCTATCTGCGCGCGGGCTTCCCGGATGTGGATCTCGAGGTCAAAGGCGATGACGCCACGGCAACCCCGGAGGAGAACAAGGCTGAGACGCCCTCCAGCGGGGACGAGACTCCGGCCGAGACCGAGAACAAGGACCAATAGTCCGCGCCGATCTGAAGGCGCAAGCAAGCTAGGTCCGGCCTGGGATTGGCCTCCTTATTCCGCCGCCTCGGCCGGACGCGCCACGCCGTTCCGCGTGTGGTCTGCGAGCTTGGGACCGGGGACCACCGCTTGCATCTCCTCGTCCGCCTCGAGGAACGAGCGCCGCGACAAATATGTGTACACCACCGGGATGACGAACAGCGTGAACAGCGTCCCGACGAGAAGGCCCCCCACGATCACCCAGCCGATGTCCTGACGGCTCTCGGCCCCGGCCCCGGTGGCAAGCGCGAGCGGCACGGCGCCGAGCACCATGGCGCCCGTGGTCATGAGGATCGGCCGTAGCCTGAGGCCCGCCGCCTCGATCACCGCCTCTCGCATCGGCCGGCCCTGACTGCGGAGCTGATTGGAGAACTCGACGATGAGAATGCCGTGCTTGGTGATCAGCCCGATCAGAGTGACGAGACCGACCTGGCTATAGATGTTGAGCGTGCCGCCGCTCCACCACAGCGCCAGCAGGGCGCCGGTGATGGACAGCGGCACGGTCAGCATGATGATGAAGGGGTCGGTGAAGCTCTCGAACTGTGCGGCAAGCACGAGATAAATGAAGGCGAGCGCGAGCAGGAAGGTCAGATACATGCTGGAGCTCGCCTCGCGGAACTCGCGCGATTCGCCTGAGTAGTCGATCTGCGCCGTCGTCGGCAGAACCTCCTTGGCTGTCTTGTCCAAGAAGGCGAGCCCATCGCTCAACGAATAACCCGGTGCGAGTTGCCCGGTGATGGTCGCGGCGCGCAGCTGGTTGAAGTGGTTGAGCTCCTTCGGCGCCACCGTCTCTTTGATGGTGATGAGGTTCGACAGCGGGATCATGGCGCCGTCCTTGCCACGCACATAGATGCGCCGCATGTCGTCAGGGTTCTCACGGTCGATGTCCGCGATCTTGACCACGACGTCGTATTGCTGGCCCTCCCTCTTGAACCGCGTGACCTGGCGTCCGCCAAGCATGGTCTCGAGCGTTCGGCCGAGGGTCTCGATCTCGACACCCATCGCGGCGGCTTTCTCGCGGTCGACGGAGATGTCGAGTTGCGGCGAGTTGAGCTTGAGATCGCTCTCCACGTCGACGAGGCCCGGGTAGTCGTGGATCTTGTCGAGGAACGCGTCGACCATCTTCTGGAGTTCGCTATAGGGCCGCGCCGTCTCGATCACGAAGTTGATCGGCTTCGACCGCGAGCTCTGGCCGAGCGGCGGTGAGTTGCTGGGATAGGCCACGACACCGGTGACGGCCGAGACCTTGGGCGCGATCGAGCGGCCGATCTCCTGCTGGGTCCGCGTGCGCTCGGACCACGGCTTCACACGGAGGATGACGCGGCCCTGCGACACGGTCGGGCTGCCCGCCACGACGAAGACCCGGTCCGCCTCGGGCACCGCAAGCGCAATGTCCTCGAGCTGCTTCGCATAGGAATCCGTGTATTCGATGGTGGCGCCTTCCGGTCCCCGGAAGTTCACGTTGATGCGCCCCTCGTCTTCCACGGGCGCGAGCTCGCTCTTGAGCGTGGTGAACAGGAAATAGCTCGAGCTCGCCACCGCGAGCCCGATCAGAAGAACGAGCGGGCGGGCCGCGAGTGCACCTTTGAGCAACGCGCGGTAGGACCGGGTCACCCAGTCCAGGAAACGCTCGATGACGCGGTAGGCGAAGTTGTGGTGGCTCTGGTGCTTGAGAAGCTTCGAGCACATCATCGGCGACAGGCTGAGCGCCACGAAACCGGACACGATCACCGCACCGGCAAGGGTCCAGGCGAACTCCGTGAACAGGCGCCCGGTGATGCCCGTCATGAAACCGATCGGGGCATACACCGCCGCGAGCGTGATGGTCATGGCGATGATGGCGAAGCTGATCTCGCGGCTGCCGACGAGGGCTGCCTTGACGGGTGTCATGCCCGTCTCGACATGGCGAAAGATGTTCTCGAGCATGACGATGGCGTCGTCGACGACGAGGCCGATGGCGAGCACCAGAGCAAGCAAGGTCAGCGTGTTGATCGAGAAGCCGAAGGCGTACATCAGCGCGAACGCGCCGATCAGCGATACCGGAATGGTGACGAGCGGAATCAGCGTCGCCCGGACGGAGCGCAGGAACAGGAAGATGATCAAAATGACGAGGACCACGGCCTCGCCGATGGTCGTGTAGACGTTCTTGATCGACTCGGCGATGAAGATCGACTTGTCGTGCGCCACGCGGACTTCCATGCCTTGCGGCAGCGAGGCCCTGATGCTGGGCAGCTTCTTGTTGACGGCCTCGGAGACTTGAAGCGGATTGGCGGTCGCCTGCTTGATGACGCCGAGCGCAATGGCCGGCTGGCCGTTGAAGCGGACGACGCGGCGCTCATCGAGCGCGCCGATCTCGGCCTTGCCAACGTCGCTCAAGCGCACGAGGTAGCCGTTGGCGTCCTTGATGATGAGATCGTTGAACTGCTCCGGCGTGCGCAGATCGGTCTCGGCCAGCACGGTGAACTCGCGCTGCTGGCTCTCGATGCGCCCAGAAGGCACCTCGACGTTCTGACGGCGGAGCGCGTTCTCGACGTCCTGCGGCGTCAGCTGATAGGCGGCGAGCCGCTCCGGATCGAGCCAGATGCGCATCGAATAGGCCCGGTCGCCGTAAAGGCGCACCTCGGCGACGCCGTCCAGGGTCGTGAGCTGATCCTTGACGTAGCGGTCGGCGTAGTCGGTGATCTCGAGCGCCGAATGGCGCTTGCTCGAGAAGGCGAGAAACATGATGGGCTGGGCGTCGGCCTCGCGCTTCTGGATGATCGGCTCGTCGATCTCCTCCGGCAGGTGCCCGCGCACGCGGCCGACCCGGTCGCGAATATCCGCCGCGGCGTAGTCCGGATTCCGGTCGAGCTTGAAGGTCACCGTGATCTGGCTCGATTCCTGCCGGCTGATGGAGGTGATGAAGTCGATGCCCTCGATGCCGGCGAGCGAATCCTCGAGCACTTTGGTGACCTGCGTCTCGACGATTGCCGCGCTGGCGCCGGGATAGTCCGTCTCCACCGTGATCACAGGCGGGTCGATGGCGGGATACTCGCGCACGCCCAGGCGCCCATAGGACACGAGCCCGACGAGCACGAGCACGAAACTCATGACGGTGGCGAAAACCGGCCGCTTGATCGAAAGTTCGGGGAGCGTCACGCCTAAGCCCCGGCACCGCTGACGATAGAGACCTGCGCCCCGTCACGCAGCTTGAGCTGCCCCGCCGTCACCACCTGGTCGTCGGCGCTAAGACCGCTGAGGATCTCCACCCGGCCGGAGCGGCGCATGCCGACCGTCACCTTGGTCAGCTTGGCCTTGCCATCGTCGATCTTGAACACGTACTGGCTGTCGCCCTGGGGCACGATGGCCTGCTCGGGGACGGTCAGCGCATCCTCCTTGAGCTTCAGCAGCACCGTGACGCGCGCGAACAGACCGGGCCGCAGGCGTTGGTCTTCATTCGGCACCTTGGCGCGCACCAGCAGGCTTCGCCCGGCCACGTCGATGCGCGGATCGATGGCGTAGACCTTGCCGTCGAAGGTGTCGCCGGGGAAGGCGTCCACCCCGATGCGGATGCTCTGCCCCACTTTGATCGCCGGCAGGAATTTCTCGGGCACGCGGAAATCCGCCTTCACGGGGTCGATGGCCTCGAGATTGACGAGGGCCCGGCCGGCGGTGATGTACTCCCCGATGCTGACTTGCCGCAGGCCGACAATGCCGGAGAAGGGAGCCACGATCCGCGTCTTCTCGAGCTGAACCTTGGCGAGCTCCACGGCCGCCTTGGTGACCGCGAGGTTCGAGACCGCCTCGTCCGCCGATTGGGCCGTCGCATATTTGCTGCTGAACAGCTTGCTCGTGCGCTCATAGGTCTGCTCGGCCAGCTTGAGCTTTGCCTCGGCGTCGGCGAGCTGCGCGCGATAGACGGAATCATCCAGGGTGAAGAGCGGGGCGCCTTTCTCCACCGGCTGACCCTCGGTGAAGTGGATTTCCTTGAGGCGCCCGGGGATCTCGGCGCTGACGGTGACCGATTCGTCGGAGAGCAGCGTGCCGACCGCCGTGACCTGCTCGCTGAGCGGCGCGGCGACGACTTTCGCCGCCTCGACCGGCACGGCCTGGCCGGAATCGTCCTGGGCGAGGGCGCTTCCAGGCGTGAGAAGAAGGCCGGCGGCCAAGAGGCACCAGCACGCGCCCGCAGATGAAATTGTCCGCGCCATCGTCTCGTCCTCAGATGCCGGACATTCTAGCAGCAATACGGCATCAAAAAGCCTCTAAGATGAAGGCGCTGCGTGCTTTTCGACGCCCCTCGAAAGCCCGATTGGTAGGCGGGTTGCCACGAGGCCCCCATTCCCCGATATACTCGCTCAGGGAGGTTGGCAGCAGGCGCGTGCCTCGCCAACCGGGTCAGGTCCGGAAGGAAGCAGCCCTAACGAGCGTTTCGCGGGTTGCTCGTCCAGCCTCCCACCTAGCCTCCAGCGTTGTAGAGTATGCGGGGCTCCTTTCGTGGCTGCCCCGATAGTCCTCAAGCCGTGGCGTGAGTGCGACCCCTAATGGCTGAAGCCGAAAAACCAAAGAAGACGGCCACCGGCACTGCTGCGGGCAAAGCGGAAGGCTCGTCTTCGGCCGTCGGCGTGAGCCATGCGGCCCTTGCCCGCAAATACCGGCCGCAGGTTTTCGCCGAGCTGATCGGCCAGGACGCCATGGTGCGGACGCTGCGAAACGCCTTCGCCGGCGGCCGCATCGCCCAAGCCTATATGCTCACCGGCGTGCGCGGGGTGGGCAAGACCACGACCGCGCGCCTCATCGCCCGCGCGCTGAACTATGAGGGGCCGAACGGCGAGGGCGCCACCCTCGACATCGAGCAGGAGGGCGTCCATTGCCGCGCCATCCTGGAGAGCCGCCACCTCGACGTGGTAGAGATGGACGCCGCCTCCCATACCGGCATCGACGACGTCCGCGACCTCATCGATAGCGCTCACTACAAGCCGAACAGCGCGCGCTACAAGGTCTACATCATCGACGAGGTGCACATGCTGTCGAAGCAGGCCTTCAACGGCCTGCTCAAGACGCTGGAAGAGCCGCCGGAGCATGTGAAGTTCATCTTCGCCACCACCGAGGTGCGGAAAGTCCCGGTCACGGTCCTGTCGCGCTGCCAGCGCTTCGACCTGAGGCGCATCGAGATCGAGGCGCTGATCGAGCATCTCGGCCGCATCGCCAAAGCGGAAGGCGCCGAGGCCGATCCGGCGGCGCTCGCCCTTATCGCCCGCGCGGCGGAAGGCTCCGTACGTGATGCGCTGTCGATCCTCGATCGCGCCATTGCCTTCGGCGAAGGCAAGGTCGAGGCGGGGGCGATTCGCGACCTGCTCGGCATTGCCGACCGGAGCCGCATCTTCGATCTGCTGGAGACGGTGCTGAAAGGCGATGCCGGCGGCGCGCTTGCGGCCCTCGATCAGTTGAACCGCGACGGGGCCGAGCCCGGCCAGGTCATCACCGATCTCGCCGATGCGGTCCATGCGGTGACGCTCATCAAGGCGGCCGGCGCCGACAGCGCCGATCCCGCCGCGAGCGAGGCCGAGCGCGCCCGTGCCGCCGATCTCGCCACGCGCCTGTCCATGCCGGTGCTCGCCCGCGCCTGGCAGATGCTGCTCAAGGGCCACGACGAGGTGCGCAACAGCCCGCGCCCGCTTGCCGCCGCCGACATGGTGCTGGTCCGGCTCGCTTATGCGGCCGACCTGCCGCCGCCAGGTGAGCTTGCCCGGCAGCTCAAAGACGGGAAGGGTGCGGACGGCAACGGCGCCGATCGCACGCAGCGGCCGGCCCCGTCCTCGCCCAAGCCGGCGCATGCGAAGGCGCAAGACGAAGAGCCGCCCTCTTCGGAGAGCGAAAATCCCGCGCCGCCGGCGCAGGAGCGAGCCGATCTCCGCAGCTTCGAGGACGTGGTGGCGCTCGCCGACCAGAAGCGCGACTTGAAGCTCAAGAACGCGCTTCTGGAACAGGTGCGCCTCGTGCATTTCAAGCCGGGCCATATCGCGCTCAAGTCCGTTGCCGACGGCGGCGCCCGATCTCCTGCAGGAGCTGATGCGCAAGCTGAAAGCCTGGACCGGCCGCGTGTGGATCGTGGCCGTCGAGCGACCAGGAAGGGCGCCGAGCCATTCGGCGCCCAGCGCCGCGCGCGGGAAGCGCGCGAGATCGATCAGGTCCGCGCCCACCCGGCGGTGCAAGAGGTGCTGCAACATTTTCCCGGCGCGCGCATCGCCGCGGTGAGGCCTGCCTCGCAGCCGGCGAGCGAGTCGGGCCTATCCGAGGACGCCGAGGCGGAAGAAGAATACAAGGACGACGGGACCAACTAGGACCAACGAGATGAAGAATTTCGCGCAGATGATGAAGCAGGCGCAGGAGCTGCAAGGCCGCATGGCGGAGATGCAGGCCGAGATGGAGCGGACGACCTGCGAGGGCCGCGCCGGCGGCGGCATGGTGGTGGTGACGCTGAACGGCAAAGGCGAGATGGCGAGCGTCAAGATCGACCCGTCGCTCTTGAAGCCCGAGGAAGGCGAGATCCTCGAGGACCTGATCGCCGCGGCCCATGCCGACGCCAAGGCCAAGGTCGAGGACACCATGAAGGAGAAGATGCAGGCGCTGACCGGCGGCCTGCCGCTCCCGCCCGGCCTCAAGCTGTTCTAGCGATCACATCTGATGGCGCGCGCGGCGGCAGGCCCCGAAATCGAGCGGCTGATTCAGCTTCTGGCACGGCTGCCGGGGCTCGGCCCCCGCTCGGCGCGGCGCGCGGCGCTGCATCTCGTGAAGAAGAAAGAGCAGCTCCTCATCCCGCTCGCCACGGCGCTCGCCGAGACGCGCGACACGATCCTCACCTGCGAGACCTGCGGCAATATCGATACGCAAAGCCCATGCACGCTCTGCCGCGACAATACCCGCGACCGCTCGCTCATCTGCGTGGTGGAAGAGGTGGGTGACCTCTGGGCGCTGGAGCGCGCCGCCGTGATCAATGGGCTTTATCACGTGCTCGGCGGGACGCTGTCGCCGCTCGACGGCGTCGGCCCCGACGACCTCGGCATTGCCAAGCTGATCGAGCGCGCGAGCGATCCGCAGGTGAGCGAAGTGCTGCTTGCGCTCAACGCCACGGTCGAAGGCCAGTCGACCGCGCATTACCTGATGGATCAGCTTGCCGGCTGTAACGTCACCGTCTCGCGGCTTGCGCATGGCGTGCCCATCGGCGGCGAGCTCGACTATCTCGACGAGGGGACGCTCGCCGCCGCCGTCAAAGCCCGCAAGGCGATGTGACGGAACTATTGCGCGGGCGCGCCGCCTTGTTCCCCACCTTGCATGGCGTTTCTGATCTGCTGCTTGCAGTCGTCGGTGAACGTGCCGTGGGCGAGCATGCTCATGAAGCTGTTCTGCTCCGACCTGGCGCCGAGCAGAAGCCCGCCGACTCCGCCGATCAGCAGGGCCGTCAGGCCGACCATGATGAAGGCCAGAATCCGGTCGAAGCTCATGCGGAAGTCTCCCCTAGCTCACTCTCGTCCAAGTCGTCGCGCTCCTCCGTCCAGGGCGCGACCTTCAGCAGCAGCAGCATGCCGGGTACAGCGACGATGGCGCAGAAGACGAAGAACTGTGTCCACCCCACGGCTTCCACGATGAAACCGGTCGATGCATTGGCCAGCGTGCGCGGAACCGCGATGAAACTTGAGAACAGGGCGAATTGGGTGGCCGTAAAGGCCCTGCTGGTTTCCCTGGCCATGAAGGCGGTCAGCGCGATCGTGCCAAGGCCCACGCCCAGATATTCTCCGCTGACCACGACGAACAGTCCTGGCAGCGAATGCCCTGCCTGGCTCAGCCAGATATACGGCGCGATGGTGAACAGCTGCACGAAGCCGAAGAGCCACAGAGCGCGGTTGATGCTGACCTTGAGCATGATGATGCCGCCCAGCACGCCACCGGCGATGCTGGCCCACAGGCCGGCCACCTTGGCCACGGAACCGATCTCGCTCAGGCTGTAGCCCATATCGATGTAGAAGGGCGTGGCCAGCGCCGTGGCCATGTTGTCCCCCAGCTTGTAGAGAAACAAGAAGGCCAGGATGGCGAGCCCCGTCTTGATCCCGCCGTCGCGGCTGAAAAACTCAACGAAGGGATCGATCACCGCCTCCCGCAAGGTGTGCGGCGCCAGCGCGTCGTCACTCACTTCCCTGATCGTCAAAGTGGTGATGATGCCGACCAGCATGAAGGCGCCGGTGACCCAAAACACCACGGTCCAGGGCTGGTGGTCGGCCAGGATCAAGGCCAGGGACCCCGGCACCAGTCCGGACAGACGGTAGGCATTCACGAAGATGGAGGTGCCGGTGCCGAGCTCGTCATCGGCGAGCAACTCGCGCCGGTAGGCGTCGATGACGATGTCCTGGCTGGCGCTGAACAGGGCGACAACGAACACGACCGCGACGATCGCTTGGAGCGAGGTGGACGGATTGAACTGGCCCAACACGCCGATCGAAAGCAGCAGCACCAGTTGCGTGAGGATTGCCCAGCCACGCCGGCGGCCGAGGAACGGCAGCTTGTACCGGTCCATCAGGGGCGACCACACGAATTTCCAGGTATAGGGCAGCCCGACCAGGGCGAACAGGCCGATGGTGGCGAGGTTCACGTCGTTGCTGCGCAGCCAGGCCGGCACCAGGGAAATCAGCACATACAGCGGCATTCCGGAGCTGAAGCCCAGGAAGATGCAGGTCAGCATCTTCCGGGTGAACAAGATCTCGGTCCAACTGCGCCGCACGTCGGCTAAAGTCGGTTCTTCGGGGGCTCCCTCGTTTCGCCGTCATGGGTGGTTCTTATCAGTCCCTATGGTTTTCGTCATGCGCCCTTCGGCGGGCACGGCGATCCATTCTGCCCGTCATGCGTTGGTCACCGAGGATTGAATTACTGGACGCCCGCGGGCGGGCAAGACAGGAGAGCAAGATGGTGCGTGTCGTCGGAATCGATCACATCTCTATCAGGGTCAGCGACTACGAAAAGTCGAAGGCGTTCTACGACAAGCTTCTCAAATTCCTCGGCTTCAAGGTGCTGGGCGACTACGGCGACCAGATCGGCTGGACCAACGGCAAGACACGCTACTGGATCGGCAAGGCCGACAGCGAAGCCGTGGAGCGTGGTTACCGCATCGGTGATGTCGGCTTTCATCACTACGCCTTCGAGCTCCGGAACCGGAAAGACGTCGACGACCTGCAAAGCTTCCTGAAGGAAGAAGGCGTGACCATCGTTGACCCGGCTAATGAGTATTACGACGACTATTACGCCGTGTTCTTCCTCGATCCGGACGGGCTGAAGCTCGAAGGCATGAAATGGGGCGAGGAGCACGAAAAGGCGGCCCAGGCCAGGAAGCGCGCCGCGGCCAAGAAAAAGGCTGCTGCGGCAGCGAAGAAAAAGGTGCCGCCCCGCAAATCCGCCAAACCGAAGGCGGCCGCAAAGCCCAAGAAAGCCGTCAAAACCCGCAGAAAATAGGGGCTTGCCCCTGTTAGAGCCGCCATGCGACCCCTAAATTTCTGTTGCAAATAAGTTGCAACTGCAGATATCGTCGTCGCCACGGCGGAGTAGGGTCGCGCATTCATGCTGATGGAAGCCACAGAAAAGAAGAACGGATGGCGCCGCGAGCGCGAGCGCCCATCGATGGTCGAGGTCTACGGCACCATCAAGACGGTGCCCACCGGCTCGATGTGGCGGAAGCTCGGCGCGTTCATGGGCCCGGGCTATCTCGTCGCCGTCGGCTATATGGACCCCGGCAACTGGGCGACGTCGCTCGCCGGTGGCTCGAAGTTCGGCTATGCGCTCCTCACGGTCGCGCTGCTCTCCAACATCATGGCGATCGTTCTCCAGGCGCTGTGCACGCGGCTTGGCATCGGCGCGGACCGCGACCTGGCGCAGGCCTGCCGCGACGCCTTCCCCCGGGCCGTCAACTGGCCGCTATGGCTGCTCGCCGAGGTCGCGATTTGCGCGACCGACCTCGCCGAGGTCATCGGCACGGCGATCGGCCTCAACCTCCTGTTCGGCATTCCCCTCGAGATCGGCGTCATCGTCACCGCGCTCGACGTGTTCTTGATCCTGTGGATGCAGAATCTCGGCTTTCGCTGGGTCGAGGCCTTCGTCATCACCCTGCTCGGGGTGATCACGCTCTGCTTCGGCATCCAGATCGCCATGGCCGACCCTGAGTGGGGCGCCGTGATCCGCGGCTTCGCGCCGACGACCGACATCGTGACCAATCCCGAGATGCTCTATCTCGCGCTCGGCATCCTCGGCGCGACGGTGATGCCGCACAATCTCTATCTCCACTCCGGCATCGTGCAGACGCGCATGATCGGCGGCTCGGTTCCCGAAAAGCGGGAAGCGATCAAGCTCGCCACCATCGATTCCACCATCGCGCTGACGTTCGCCCTCTTCATCAACGCCTCTATCCTGATCTTGGCGGCGGCGACGTTCCATCAGGCCGGCATGTTTGATGTCCAGGAGCTCAATCAGGTCCATGAGTTCCTCGCCCCGCTGCTCGGCTCCGAGCTCGCGCCGATCCTGTTCGGCATCGCGCTTCTCGCCTGTGGACTGAACTCGACCGTGACGGCGACCATCGCCGGCCAGATCGTCATGGAGGGCTTCCTCGATATTCGGCTTCCGCCCTGGCTCAGGCGGCTCACCACGCGCGCGATCGCCATCATCCCGGCCGCCTTCGTGGCGATCTGGTACGGCGCGCAAGGGACCGCGCAGCTGCTCATTCTCAGTCAGGTGATCTTGAGCCTGCAGCTGTCCTTCGCCGTGGTGCCGCTGGTCATGTTCACCGCCGACAAGGGCAAGATGGGCGAGCTCGTCGCGCCGCGCTGGCTGACGGCGGTCTCATGGGCGATCGCGGCCGTCATCATCGTCCTGAACATCAAGCTTCTGTTCGACTGGGTGATGTCCTAGCGCGGCCGGCGGTACATCGCCGGCCATCCTCGGATCAGCTCGGTTGCACCGAGGGCCCCGAGCGCCGCAGGATCTCGAAGATCAACGCCGTCGACCAGCCGATCAGCATGACGCCGTTCAGCGCCGTCATGGGCCCGAGCAGGTGCCATTGCGGGATCGGTACGGTGTCGCCGTAGCCGAGCGTCGTGTAGTTGCCGAAGGCGAAATAGACGAGGTCCGTGCCGGGCGGCGTGGCCCCCACCCAGTAATAGGTGTAGGCCCAAAGCACCACCTCGCTGAAATGCCCGGCCACCAGAAGCGTGCCGGTGGCCACGATCACCAGCGTGTACCGCAAAAAGTTGGGAACCGAGCCCCCTTCCATCCTCAGCCGCCGCACGGTCGCGACGATCGCGCCGACCAAAACGGCATGAATGATCAGGTTGGCCAGGCTGGCGCTGCCGCCGACGATGACCTGGTCGAACATCGAGCCGTCCATCGTCGAGAGCATCATTCCCCCGCGAGCAAATCTGGTTGCCGGATGACCCGGGCCGCGCTGCGCGGCCGCTGAACTTGGGGAGTGCCGTCCTGCGGCGCGGGGGAGGGTGCGCTGCCATTCTGCGGCGCGATCTTGGCCGTTGCCTCGTCGCCCTCGAAGTCCAGGGTCTCGATCTTGCGTCCGCGGTTGGTGATCTTCTCCGACGAGGTGAGGATCTTCTCGATGTCGGCATTGGCCTGGCCGAAATGGCGCTGGAGGTCGAGCACGCGGTCGCGGAAGCGTCCCATGTCCTCCATCAGCGTTGCCACTTCCTTCTGGATCAGATGGGCCTGCTCGCGCATCTGCACGTCCTTGAGGATCGCCTGCATGGTCTGCACCGCGAGCATCAGCATGTTCGGCGCGCAAATCACGATGCGCGCGCGGTGCGCTTTCTGCACCAGGTCGGAGAAATGCTCGGCGAGGTCGGCATAGATCGCCTCGGACGGCACGAACAGGATGGCGGTGTCTTGCGTTTCGCCCGTGATGAGATAGCGCTCGGCCATCGCCTCGATGTGGCGGGAGACGTCGATGCGCACCTGCCGCGCTGCCGCCTTCTTCTCCTCGTCGCGTCGCGCGACGCGGAACGCCTCGAAGCCTTCGAGCGGAAACTTGGCGTCGATCACCACGCCCGCCGGCGAGTTCGGCATGTGCAGCAGGCAGTCCGGGCGCTTGCCGTTGGAGAGTGTCGCCTGGAACGTGTAGGCGCCCTTGGGCAGCCCGTCCTGGACGATAGCCTCCATGCGCATCTGGCCGAAGGCGCCGCGCGCCTGCTTGTTGGCGAGGATCTCCTGAAGCGAGACCATGTTGCTGGAGAGATCGGTCAGGTTCTTCTGCGCCGTGTCGATCACCGCCAACCGCTCGTTGAGCTTGGAAATGGATTCGTGGGTCTTGCGCGCCGTCTCGTTGAGGTCGGTGCCGACCTTGTGGGTCATGCGGTCGAGACGCTCATTGACCGCGCGGGCAAGCTCCCCGTGGCGGGTGACGCTGATCTCGGCCAGCGTCTGGAGCCGGACTTTCAGCTCCCCGAGCTGAGCGCCGCTGGCGGAGGCCTCGTGTTTCCGCCGTCTCATATGCACGATGAGGACGATCGCCAGGACGAAGAGCGCAAGAACGGCGAGGCCCGCGAGCACGAGCACGACGAGAACCGGGTCGAGCGTGATGCTCCCCACCTGCAAGGGCTTAAGCGCCATAGAAGAACATATAGCCCGATTCGTTCTTTCAGACCAAAACGGGAACATCCGCGAACATGGCCCGCCATGCCCTGCCGGCGCTCCCGAGGCGCGAATCGCACCGCCGCATTGACCGCACGGCGCGGTGTCCTTATTTCAGCTTCACGCCATGACCACGATCTTTCCCATCATCACCATTCCCGATCCGGTCCTGCGCAAGGAGGCCGCGGCGGTCGAGCGCGTCGACGGCGAGCTGCGACGGCTCATGGACGACATGCTGGCCACCATGTACGACGCCCCGGGCGTGGGGCTGGCCGCGCCGCAGATCGGCATCTTGCGGCGGCTCATCGTCATGGACGCGGCCAAGGACGAGGACGAGAAGACCCCGATCGTCATGGTCAATCCGCGGATCCTGGAGCGTTCCGAGGAGATGCGCACCCACGAGGAGGGCTGCCTCTCCATCCCCGAGGTCACGGCGGAGGTGGAGCGCCCGGCTGTAACCCGCGTCGCCTATCTCGACCGCGAGGGCAAGCCGCAGGAAGCCGAGCTCGAAGGCATCTGGTCGACCATCGTCCAGCACGAGATCGACCACCTGAATGGCGTGCTGTTCATCGACTACCTGTCGCGGCTCAAGCGCGACATGATCGTCAAGAAATTCACCAAGCAGAAGCGCGCCGAGGTGATGTAGCGCTGAGGCGCTTCCCTTCGTCTTCCAAGCAGAATAAGACGCGGACCCATGCGCATCGTCTTCATGGGCACGCCGGACTTCGCCGTGCCGGCGCTTCAGGCGCTCCTCGAGGCGGGCCACGAGGTCGTGGCCGTCTATAGCCAGCCGCCCCGCGCGGCGGGCCGCGGCATGGCGTTGCGCAAATCGCCGGTGCATGAGGCGGCGGAGGCCGCGAGGCTCGAGGTGCGCACGCCCGAAAGGCTGAAGAGCCAGGAGGAGCAGGAGCGCTTCCGGGCGCTTCAAGCCGACGCCGGCGTCGTGGTGGCCTACGGCATCATCCTGCCGAAGCCGATCCTCGACGGCACGAAACATGGCCTCTTCAACATCCATGCATCGCTTCTGCCCCACTGGCGGGGTGCGGCACCCATCAACCGCGCGATCATGGCGGGCGACCCCGAGAGCGGCGTCTCCATCATGCGCGTCACCGAAGGTCTCGACGCCGGCCCCGTCTGTCTCGCCGAGCGCGTCGCGATCGGTCCCAACATGACGGCCGGCGAGCTGCACGACGCGCTCGCCCCCCTGGGAGCGGCGCTGATGGTGAAGGCGCTGGCCGCGCTCGAAGAGGGAACGCTCGAGTGCGAGGTCCAGCATGACGAGACCGCGACCTATGCGCCGAAGCTCGACAACAAGGAGACGCGTATCAATTGGCGGCTGCTCGCCCGCGACGTGCATGACCGCGTTCGCGGGCTCGCGCCTTATCCCGGCGCGTGGTTCGAGATCGCGCTCAACGGCAAGCGTGAGCGGGTCAAAGCCTTGCGCTCGGAACTCGCCGAAGGCGACGGCGTGCCGGGCCTGCTGCTCGATGACCGATTGACCGTGGCGTGCGGGGAAGGCGCCGTCCGGCTCGAGCTTGTCCAGCGCGCCGGCAAGACGCCGGTCGCGGGCGAAGCCTTCCTGCGCGGCGTGCATCTCGCCCCCGGCACGATCCTCGACTAGCCATGCCCCGCTACAAGCTCACCATCGAATATGACGGCACGCCGTTTTTTGGCTGGCAGATGCAGGATCGGCCGACGGTGCAGGGTCGCCTCACCGAGGCCATCAAGGCGTTCTCGGGCGACGACATGATTCCGCGCGGCGCCGGGCGCACCGATGCGGGCGTGCATGCGCTGGCGCAGGTCGCCCATGTCGACCTCACCAAGGATTGGCCGGCCAAGAAAGTGCGCGATGCCCTAAACGCGCAGCTCCGGCCCGACCCGATCAGCGTTCTGGCCTGCGAGCAGGTGGCCGAGGGATTCGACGCGCGCTTCTCGGCGAAGGCGCGGCATTACCTCTATCGCATCGTCAATCGGCGCAGCCCCTTGGCGCTGGAGCGCGACCGTGCCTGGCACGTCATCTACCAGCTCGACGCGGAGCGGATGCACGAGGCGGCGCAGGTCCTGGTCGGCCATCACGACTTCACGACCTTCCGCTCCACGGAATGTCAGGCGGCCTCGCCGGAGAAGAC
>CAWGXJ010000008.1:0-255588 GCA_963826465.1 uncultured Alphaproteobacteria bacterium | reverse complement strand
GCGGAACGGGCTCGCCCGGTACGAGCCGAGCACGGTCACCTCGCTCGTGAAGAAGTCGAGCTCCTCCATGGCGAGTTGGACACGGCGCTCGTCCGGATGGCCCTCGATATCGGCAAAGAACATGGTGGCGTTGAACGAACCCTCGAGCTGATAAGATTCGAGCTTCGTCATGTTCACGCCGTTGGTGGCGAAGCCGCCGAGCGCCTTGTAGAGCGCGGCCGGCACGTTGCGCACTCGGAACACGAAGGTCGTGATGATGGGACCGTCGCCCATTTTCGTCTTGATCGGCTTGGCCGCCAGCACGACGAAACGCGTGGTGTTGTGGGCGGCGTCCTCGATGTCCTTCTTGGCGATGCGCAAGCCATAGATCTTGGCAGCAAGCTTGGACGCGATCGCCGCGCGGGTCGGATCGTCCGATGCGCGCACATGCTGCGCGGCGCCGGCGGTGTCCGCCTCGACCACGGGCGTGAGCTTCAGCGCCGCGATCGCCTTGCGGCACTGGCCAAGCGCCATGATGTGGCTGTGCACCGTCTTGAGCCCGGCCAGCTTGGCACCCGGTAGCGTGAGCAGCTGATGGCGCACCCGCTCGAAATGCTCGGCGACGATGTGAAGTCCCGAATGGGGCAGCAGATGGTGGATGTCGGCGACGCGGCCCGCCACCGAGTTCTCGATGGGAATCATGGCGAGCCTCGCCTTGCCGGTCTTCACCGCGGCAAGCGCATCCTCGAAGGTGGCGCACGGCAACGCCTCCATGTCCGGGTAGGCGTCGCGGGCAGCCAAGTGCGAGTTGGCGCCGGGCTCGCCCTGGAAGGCGATTTTGTTCAAGCGCGATTTGGCCATGGTCTTTGGTTGGAAAGCGGGCGAAGTCTACGCTGTCTCAAGAATTTCCCGCGCCCGCGCAAGATCGGCCGGAGTATCGACACCGAGCGGGACAGTGTCAACGAGCCCGACATGGATGCGCATGCCATCCTCGAGCGCGCGCAGCTGCTCGAGCTTCTCGCGGGTCTCGAGCGGCGACGGCGGCAGGCCGACGAAGCGCTCCAGCGCCGCGCGCCGATAGGCGTAGATACCGATATGATGGTAGAGCGGCCCGTCGCCGTAAGGCGCGGTCGCGCGCGTGAAATAGAGCGCTCTGAGAACGCCGGCGCGCCCCAGCGGCGATCCGACCACCTTCACCACGTTCGGGTTGGTGCGCTCCTCCTCGCGGACGATCTCCGCGGCGATGGTGCCAATATCCGCGTCTCCCTCGTGAAGGGCTGAAATGCAGGCGCGAACGAGATTGGGATCGAGGGTCGGCAGATCGCCTTGCAGATTGACGATGGTGTCGACGCTCCGGTCCGGATCGAATTGCTGGACCGCCTCATAGACGCGGTCGGAGCCGCTGGCATGGTCGGAACGCGTCATCACCGCCTGGCCGCCGGCCTTGGCCACGGCATCGCGCACGGTCTCCGAGTTGGTGGCGACCAGGACAGAACCTGAACCGGCCTCCATAGCTCGGCGCCAGACGTGGACGATCATGGGCTCTCCGGCAATCTCGGCCATGGGCTTGTCGGGCAGTCTCGTGGCGGCCAATCTCGCCGGGATGACTATCAGCGAATCCGTCATATTTTTCCGTTTGTTAGCCCCTATCCCGACGACTTGTGACAGATTGGCTTCGCGACAATTCTCTGAGTTGCCACAACCCGATAGCCCCTATAGTCTCTCGCCGCGTCGCAAGAGCTACAGAGAAGTAGCCTCTGCCTGCCGGGGGGACATCGATCATGAAGTATTACTACCTCAATAAGATTGCCATGGCGGTGCTTGTTGCGCTGCTCCTGTTTTTTGGCACAAGAACGATCATCAACATCGCCTATGAGGAGCACGAGCCCGCGAAGCCCGGCTATGAAGTCGCCGGCGGCGAAGGGAAGCCCGGAGAAGAGGCCAAGAAGCCCGAGGAACCCGGCGAGGAGATTATCGCCGCGCTCCAGACTGCAGACCCGGCCAAGGGCGAGCAAGACGTCGCGCTCTGCAAAGTGTGCCACTCCTTCGACAAGGGCGGCGCGAATCTGGTGGGCCCGAACCTCTACGGCATTGTCGGGACCAAGATCGCTGAGGCGCGCGGGGGCTTCAATTTCACCCCTGCCCTCAAGAAGCACGACGGCGAAGACTGGACTTTCCAGAATCTCGATGTCTGGCTGACCAATCCCCAAGCGTTTGCGTCCGGCACGACGATGGCGTTCCCCGGCATCCCCGACCTGAAGAAGCGCGCCGACGTGATCGCCTTCCTCAACAAGAACAGCGACAGCCCGCTTCCGATTCCGAAGCCCAAGCCGAAAGAGGAAGCTCCGGCCAAGCCCGAAGCTGGCGGTGAGAAGCCGGCGGGCGCCCCCGGTGGAGATGTGGCGTTCGTAGCCGCGGTCGCTGCCGCCGATCCGAAGAAGGGCGAATCCGACGCCATGTTGTGCAAGGTGTGCCACACCTTCGACAAGGGCGGCGCGGCGCTGGTCGGCCCGAACCTCTACGGCATCGTCGGGGACCCGATCGCTGAAGGACGCGGGGGCTTCAATTTCACGCCGGCCCTCAAGAAGCACGAAGGCGCCAAGTGGACCTACGACAACCTGGACGCCTGGCTGACCAACCCGCAAGCCTTTGCGCCCGGAACGACGATGGCCTTCCCCGGCATTCCGGACATGAAGAAGCGGGCCGCGGTGGTCGCCTGGCTGCGCACCGTCGCCGACAACCCGGTGCCGTTGCCTGAGGCCGCACCGGCCGCCGAAGAGAAGCCAGCCGCCGAGGAGAAGCCGGCCGCCGAGGAAGAGCCAGCTACACGAGGAGAAGCCGGAGCCAGGCGGAGGAGAAGCCTGCGAACCAAGGGAGGAGCCCAAGGCGGAGGAGAAGCCTGCGGAAGAGAAGGCCGAGGAGCCCAAGGCGGAGGAAGAGCCGGCAGCTCCCGCTGCCGAAGAGCCCGCCGCCGAAGAGAAGCCTGCTGCGGAGGAGCCGGCGATGGAAGAGGAGACGACGGAAGAGACCATCGTCGTCCCGCCGACGGTGTCTCCGGATGCGCCGAACGAACCGTCCACGGGCGAGCCGCCGTCGGCAAACCAGCCTCAGCCCGTCGTTCCCGAAGCCTCGTCGGATGACTCCGGCGGCGCGATGATGGAAGAGGGGACGAAGGAAGAGACCAACGTCGTTCCGCCGACCGTCTCCGAGGATGCGCCGTCCGAGCCCTCCCAGGGCGAGCCGCCGTCGGCGAACCAGCCGCAGCCGGTCTATCCCGAGGGCGAGCCCGCAATGGATGACAGCACCGGGTCGATCGCCCCCTCCGGCGACGACGCGCTCGCCGCGCAGCCCCAGCCGGTCTATCCGAACGGAGAGCCGGAGGGCCTCTAGGCCTTTAGATTGGTGCCCGAAAGGCCTCCCACTTGGGGGGCCTTTTTCTTTCGGCCCCGGAAGGACATGACCGATAATTCATTTGGTCGCGGGGCCTGCCATGCTAGCCTTTGCAGGCCTTTCGAGCGCTTTTTGCGCGCGCATCAAGGGCGCACAAGCGCTCCTTTCGGCCATCCCCTCCATGGAGCATCCCTCGCGCCCATGACCTTGCTTCGCCTCGCCCTCGCCGCCGCACTCACCGCCTTCCTCATCGGCCCCGCCGCCGCCGAAGATACCCAAACCCACCATCATGCGCTGTCGCTGATCGGCGAGCCTAAATACCCGGCCGACTTCACCCATTTCGACTATGTGAACCCCGATGCACCGAAAGGTGGAAAGGTGCGCATGGCCGACATCGGCGGCTTCGACAGCCTGAACCCCGTGCTTTACCGAGGCGAGAAGGCGTCGGGGCTTGGCCTCGTCTATGAGAGCCTGATGAGCGACAGCATCGACGAGCCGTCGACCTCGTACGGGCTGATCGCCGAATGGGCGTCCTACCCGGCCGATTATTCCTCGGTCACCTTCAAGATTCGCGACGAGGCGCGCTGGCATGACGGCACGCCGATTACGCCCGATGACGTGATCTACAGCCTCGAGGTCAACAAGAACGCGAACCCTCGCATGGGGCTCTATTACAAGAACGTCTCCCGCGCCGAGAAGACCGGCGACAATGAGGTCACCTTCTATTTCGACACGAAGGGCAATCGCGAGCTTCCCATGATCATGGGCCAGCTCACGATCCTTCCGAAGCACTACTGGACAGGTAAGGACGCGAAGGGCGAGCAGCGCGATCCGATGAAGACGACGCTCGAGCCGCCTCTTGGCTCGGGGCCCTACCGCATCAAGGACGTTTCGCCCGGGCGCTCCATCACCTATGAGCGCGTCGCCGACTATTGGGGCAAGGACCTGCCGGTCAACAAGGGCCAGTGGAATTACGACGAGATCCGCTTCGACTATTACCGGGATCAGACGGTGGCGTTCGAGAGCTTCAAGGCGGGCAATCTCGACTACTGGCAGGAGACGAGTTCCAAGAACTGGGCGACGGCTTACGACTTCCCCGCCCTGCGCGACGGCTACGTCAAGCGCCAGGAGGTGCGGATCAAGCGCACGCAGCCGATGCAGGCTTTCGTGCTGAACCTGCGCCGCCCGCAATTCCAGGACCGCCGGGTGCGGCAGGCGCTCAACCTCGCCTTCAATTTCGAGTGGGCCAACAAGAACCTGTTCTACGGCCAGTATGAGCGGGTCGGCAGCTACTTCCAGGACAGCGAGCTCGCCGCGCCCGAGGCGCTCCCCACGGGGCGCGAGCTTGAGATCCTCAACGAGGTGAAGGACCAGGTGCCGCCTGAGGTGTTCACCGAGGTGCACAAGAACCCGGTGAACAAGGACCAGGGCGACCTGCGCCAGAACTTGCGCAAAGCGGTGTTGCTGCTGAAAGAGGCTGGGTGGGACGTGAAGAACGGCGTTCTCACCAATGCCAAGACCGGTCAGCAAATGAAGATCGAGTTCCTGCTGGTGTCGCCGCTATTCGAGCGCGTCGTGCAGCCTTATCTGGCCAATCTCGAAAAGCTTGGCATCAAGGGCTCGCTCCGCCTCGTGGACTCCGCGCAATACACGCGCCGGCTCAACGTGTTCGACTACGACATCATCGTCACGACCTTTGCCCAGTCGGATTCCCCCGGCAACGAGCAGCGGGACTTCTGGGGCACCGAGGCCGCCGACCGCGAAGGCAGCATGAACCTGATCGGCATCAAGAACCCGGCGATCGACAAGCTGGTCGACCACATCATCTTCGCCAAGGACCGCGAAGAGCTCGTCGCCGCCACGCACGCGCTCGACCGTGTGCTGCAATGGGAGGACTTCGTGGTGCCGCAATGGTACTCGCCCGATGTGCGCATCGCCTATTGGGCCCGTTACGGCCAGCCCAAGACGCTGCCGGGACTGACGCCGGGCTTCCTGCAGGTCTGGTGGTACGACCAGAAGCTGGCCGAGCAGCTGCCGGGGCGGTCGAGACTTTGATGCAAGGGTTGCGCGCAGTCCTTCGATCCGCCGGCGCTGCGCTTGTCCTCTTGGCGATCGCGATCGGCTCCGCCTCCGCGTCCGAGCCAAAGCACGGGCTCTCGGCCTTCGGCGACCTCGCCTATCCGCCCGATTTTACCCACTTCGCCTATGCCAATCCCGACGCGCCGAAAGGCGGCACGTTCTCGCTGATCGGCTGGGGCGGCGTCACTACGTTCAACAGCCTCAACAACTACATCCTCAAGGGCGACGCCGCGCAGGGGCTCGAGCTCCTGTTCGATACGCTGATGACGCGCGCGGCCGACGAGCCCGACGCGGTCTACGGGCTCGTGGCGAAAAGCGCCGAGGTCGCCGATGACGGCATGTCGGTGACCTTCAACTTGCGGCCCGAGGCGCGCTTCTCCGACGGCAGCCCCCTCACCGCGGACGACGTGGTGTTCTCGTTCGAGGCACTGAAGGAGAAGGGCCACCCGCTCTATCACCAGATGCTACGCGACGTGGTGAAAGCCGAGGCGGTCGGTCCTCACACGGTGCGCTACACGTTCCAAGGCGATCTCGTGCGCGACCTGCCGCTCACCGTGGCGGAGCTGCCGATCTTCTCCAAGACGTATTATTCGACGCGGAAGTTCGACGAGACGACGCTCGACCCGCCGCTCGGCTCCGGCCCCTATGTGGTCGACAGCTTGGCCCAGGGCCGCACCATCACTTACCGGCGCAACCCCGACTATTGGGCCAAGGATCTGCCCGTGAACAAGGGCCGCTGGAACTTCGACAAGATCCGGTTCGAGTATTTCCGCGACCGTACCGCCGGCATGGAAGCCTTCAAGGCGGGCACGTACGACTTCCGCGAGGAGTTCACCTCGAAGGTCTGGGCGACCGAGTACGACTTTCCGGCGATCCGCGACGGCCGGGTGAAGAAGGAAGTTCTGCCCGACGAGACGCCGTCCGGCACGCAAGGCTTCTTCATCAACACAAGGCGCGACACGTTCAAAGACAAGCGCGTGCGCGAGGCCCTCGATCTCGCCTTCGATTTCGAGTGGACCAATCGCAACATGTTCTACGGTCTCTACGACCGGACGCAGAGCTTCTTCGAGAACTCGCCGATGAAGGCGGAAGGCGAACCGTCGCAGGCCGAGCGCGCGCTGTTCGATAATCTCGGCGTGAAGGTGCCCGAGGAGGCCTATGGGCCCGCGTATGTTCCGCCCGTCAGCGACGGCTCGGGCCAGGACCGAGCGCTCTTTCAAAAAGCCGGCAAGCTGCTCGACGAGGCGGGCTGGACCGTCAAGAACGGCGTGCGCGTCAACGACAAGGGGGAGCCGCTCAAGATCGAAGTGCTGATGTTCGAGCCGGTCATGGAGCGCATCGTCGCGCCCTATGTCAAAAACCTCAAGCTGCTCGGCATCGACGCGCGCATCCGCAACGTGGACCCCGCGCAATATCAGCAGCGGCTCAAGGATTTCGATTTCGACATCACCACGCAGCGCTATTCGATGCGCAACACGCCGGGCGTTGAGCTCAGAAGCTATTTCGGCTCGCAAGCCGCCGATCTCGACGGCTCTCTCAATCTCGCCGGCATCAAGGATCCGGCGGTCGACGCGCTGATCGAGCGCGTGGTCGCCGCCAAGACCCGCGAGGACATGACGACGGCGGCGCGGGCGCTCGACCGCGTGCTCCGCGCCGGACACTATTGGGTGCCCCACTGGTACAAGGCCTCGAACACCGTCGCCTATTGGGACAAGTTCTCACGCCCGGAGACGAAGCCGAAATACGACCGCGGCATTCTCGACACGTGGTGGTTCGACACGGCCAAGGCCGCAGCGCTCTCCGCCAAGCCGGCAGCGAGCGCCGGCAACGGCGAGGCGGCGGACGACGGATCGTCGCGCAATTGGGCGATCCTGGGCGGGCTCTTGGTGCTGTGCCTTGGCGCCTACCTGCTCATGCGCCGCCGGAAGACAAGCTAGATGGTCTGACGCCGAATTCGTCCTGGATCTGCCCGAATGCCGGGTTTCCAGGCGGCCCAGAATCCGATAAGCATCATTGGGTTCAGGGACTTAAATCCGGACCGCGCAGGCGGGGCAGCGGCCGGGTAACCTCAACGACAGGAAATCTCGCGACCTTGGCCGCCTATATCCTTCGCCGCATTCTCCTGATCATCCCCACCATGCTTGGCATCATGCTGGTGACGTTCATCGTCGTGCAGTTCGCGCCCGGCGGTCCCGTCGAGCGGCTGATCGCCCAGCTCTCCGGCACCGATGTCGGCGCCACGGCCAAGTTCAGCGGAGGCGGCGGCGATTTCGCCGGCGGCAGCAACAACCAGCAAGGCATGCCGGGCGGCGAAGCCGCGGTGTCCTCGAAATACCGCGGCGCGCAGGGTCTCGATCCGGAGTTCATCGCCAGCCTCGAAAAGCAGTTCGGCTTCGACAAGCCGGCCTATGAGCGCTTCGGCCTGATGATCTGGAACTATGCCCGCTTCGATTTCGGCGAGAGCTATTTCCGCGATACGAGCGTGCTCAAGCTGATCCTCGAGCGCATGCCGGTGTCGATCTCGCTGGGCTTGTGGATGACGCTGATCTCCTACGCCATCTCGATTCCGCTCGGCATCCGCAAAGCGGTAACGGATGGATCGCGCTTCGACATGTGGACGTCGAGCGTGATCGTCATCGGCTACGCGATTCCAGGCTTCCTCGTCGCGGTGTTCCTGATCGTGCTGTTCGCCGGCGGCTCGTTCTTCAAGATCTTCCCGTTGCGCGGGCTTGTGTCGGAGGATTTCTGGTCGCTGCCCTGGTACGACATGATCCTCGACTATTTCTGGCATCTCGTGCTGCCGATGATCGCCATGGCGCTGTCGGCCTTCGCCACCACGACGTTCCTCACCAAGAATTCATTCATCGAGGAGATCAGGAAGCAATACGTGATCACGGCGCGGGCCAAGGGCCTGCCGGAGCACAAAGTCCTTTATGGGCACGTGTTCCGGAACGCCATGCTGATCGTCATTGCCGGCTTCCCCGGCGCCTTCATCGGCGCATTCTTCGCGGGCTCCTTGCTGATCGAGACGATCTTCACTCTCGAGGGGCTCGGGCTGCTCGGCTTCGAGTCGATCGTGAACCGCGACTATCCGGTGGTGTTCGCCACCGTCTATATCTTCTCGCTGCTCGGCCTCGTCATCAATCTCATCTCCGACCTCACCTATACCTGGGTCGATCCGCGCATCGACTTCGAGACGCGGGAGGTGTGATCCTATGGACGCACCGACAGACGTCAGCGTTGTCGAAGAGGCCACGGCGGAGGGCATCCCGCAGCCGAAGGCGTGGCTTTCGGCGCTCAACCGGCGGCGCTGGGAGACGTTCAAGGCGAACCGGCGGGGCTACTGGTCGCTGTGGATCTTCCTCGTCCTCTTCACCATCAGCATGTGCGCGGAGTTCATCGCCAACGACAAGCCGATCCTCGTGGACTACGAGGGCCACTTCTACTGGCCGATCTTCCAGGCCTATCCGGAGACGCAGTTCGGCGGCGTGTTCGAGACGGAAGCCGACTATCGCGATCCCGTGGTGCAGAAGCTGATCACCGATAGCGGCGGCTGGATCCTGTGGCCGCCGATCCGCTTCTCCTACAACACGCAGAACAAGAACCCGCCAATGGCCTTTCCGGCCAAGCCGACCTGGCTCCTCACCAAGAAGGATTGCAAGCTTGCGGTCGAGGGCGGCTTCCACCCGTGCAATGCGAGCCTCGAGTGGAACTGGCTCGGCACCGACGATCAGGGCCGCGACGTGGTCGCCCGCGTCATCTACGGCTTCCGTATCTCCGTGCTGTTCGGGCTCGTGCTGACGCTGTTCTCATCGGTCGTCGGCGTGGCGGCGGGAGCGGTCCAGGGCTATTTCGGCGGCTGGACCGACCTCTTGTTCCAGCGCTTCATCGAGATCTGGACCAGCGTTCCGCAGCTTTATCTCTTGATCATCGTCGCCGCAGTGATCGAACCGAATTTCTGGATTCTGCTCGGCATCCTGCTCGCCTTCTCCTGGGTCGCGCTGGTCGGCGTGGTGCGCGCCGAGTTCCTGCGCGCCCGGAACTTCGAATATGTCACGGCGGCGCGGGCGCTCGGGCTCTCCAACACGCGGATCATCTTCAAGCACCTGTTGCCCAACGCGATGGTGGCGACGATCACCTTCATGCCGTTCATCCTGAACGGCTCGATCACCACGCTCACCTCGCTCGACTTCTTGGGCTTCGGCCTGCCGCCGGGCTCGCCATCGCTCGGCGAGCTCCTGGCGCAAGGGAAGGACAATCTTCAGGCGCCGTGGCTGGGCTTAACCGCGTTTTTCGTCATCGCCGTCATGCTGAGCCTGCTGATCTTCGTCGGCGAGGCGGTGCGCGACGCGCTCGACCCGCGCAAGACCATGACTTGAGGCTAGGACGATGCACGGCTCCCACGATCACGGCCCCGGCGACGTTAACGCCAGCAACGAGAAGCGCATGGCGCTCGCGGCGCTTCTCACCGGCGGGTTCATGTTCGCCGAGGTGGTCGGCGGCATCGCCGCCGGCTCGCTGGCGTTGCTCGCCGACGCGGGCCACATGCTCACCGACTTCGCCTCGCTGGCACTCGCCTGGTTCGCCTTCCGGCTCGCGCGTCGCCCGGCCGACTGGAGACGCACCTATGGCTTCGACCGCTTCCAGGTGCTGATCGCCTTCACCAATGGCTTGGCGCTTTTCGTCATCGCCGGCTGGATCGTCTACGAGGCGGCGGAGCGGCTCATGGGCACGCCCCATGTCTCGGGCGGCATCATGGTGGTCGTCGCGAGCCTCGGGCTTCTCGTGAACGTCGTGTGCTTCTTCCTGCTGCAAGGCGCGGACCGCGAGAACCTGAACGTGCGCGGCGCGGCCATCCACGTGCTCGGCGACCTGCTCGGGTCCGTGGCGGCGCTCGTCGCCGGCGCCGTGATCATGCTAACCGGCTGGACGCCGATCGATCCGCTGTTGTCGGTGCTGGTCGCGGCGATCATCGTGCGGAGCGGCTGGTATGTGGTCGCGGCCTCGGCCCATATCCTGCTCGAAGGGGCTCCGGAGGAACTCGACACGCGGGAGATCGGTCCCGACCTCGTGACTAACGTCAAGACCGTCGAGGGTGTGCACCACGTGCATGTGTGGTCGATCACCCAGTCGCGGCGCATGGTGACGCTGCATGCGCAGATTTGCGACACGGCCGACTCGGACGAGGCCGTGAAGGGCATCAAGGCGCGGCTGAAAGAGAAATTCGGCTTGGATCACGCCACGATCGAGATCGAGCGTAGTGCCTGCGCCGACGAAGAACCCAAGCGAGCCAGCGCATGAGCGACGAACCTTTGATCTCCGTCGACGACCTCAGCGTGGATTTCCACTCGGGCGAGACCGTGACGCATGCGGTGAAGCATGTGTCGTTCGACATCGCCAAGGGCGGGACCATGGCGCTTGTCGGCGAATCCGGGTCGGGCAAGACGGTGACGGCGCTGTCGATCCTCAAGCTTCTCCCCTACCCGGCGGCATCGCATCCCTCCGGCGCGATCCGCTTCAAGGGCGAGAACTTGCTGGCGCTGAAGCCAGACAATCTCCGCCACGTGCGTGGCAACAAGATTTCGATGATCTTCCAGGAGCCAATGACCTCGCTCAACCCGCTGCATACGATCGAGCAGCAGATCGCCGAGGTCTTGCGCATCCATAAAGGCATGTCGGGCAACGCCTGCCGGGCGCGGGTCATCAATCTCCTGAAGAAGGTCGGTATCGAGGACCCGGAAGGCCGGCTCGGCGCCTACCCGCATCAGCTCTCCGGCGGCCAGCGGCAGCGCGTGATGATCGCCATGGCGCTCGCCAACGAGCCGGACCTGCTCATCGCCGACGAGCCGACCACGGCGCTCGACGTCACCATCCAGGCGCAGATCCTCGAGCTGTTGCTCGAGCTCAAGGCCGAGTTCAACATGGCGATGCTGCTCATCACCCACGATCTCGGCATCGTGCGCAAGATGGCGGACCATGTGTGCGTCATGCATAACGGCGAGATCGTCGAGCGCGGGCTGACCCGCGAGATCTTCGAGGCGCCGAAGAACGATTACACCAAGCACCTGATCGCGTCCGAACCCAAAGGCTCGCCGCCGCCGGAAAACGCCAAGGCCAAGGTGATCCTGAAGACCGACGATTTGCGCGTGTGGTTCCCCATCAAGCGCGGCTTCCTGCGCCGCATCGTCGGCTACATCAAGGCCGTGGACGGCATCGATCTCGAAGTGAAAGAGGGCCAGACGCTCGGCGTCGTGGGCGAGTCCGGCTCCGGCAAGACGACGCTCGGGCTTGCCGTACTGCGCTTGATCTCGAGCGAAGGGCCCATCGTCTATCTCGGCGACCGCATCGACGGCTACGACTCCAAGGAGATGCGTCCCCTGCGTCGCGAGCTCCAGATCGTGTTCCAGGATCCTTACGGGTCGCTCAGCCCTCGCATGTCGATCGGCCAGATCATCGAGGAAGGGCTCAACATCCAGAACCCCGGCTTGAGCCGTGCCGAGCGGGATGCGCGCGTGTCACGCTCCTTGAAGGAGGTGGGCCTCGATCCGGCCGTCCGCAACCGCTACCCGCATGAGTTCTCCGGCGGGCAGCGCCAGCGCATCGCCATTGCCCGCGCGCTCGTGCTGGAGCCCAAGTTCCTCATCCTCGATGAGCCGACCTCGGCGCTCGACGTTTCGGTGCAGGCGCAGATCGTGGATCTGTTGCGCGAGCTGCAGCGCCGCCACAAGCTCGCTTATCTCTTCATCAGCCACGATCTCAAGGTCGTGCGCGCGCTCGCCAACTCGATCATCGTGCTCAGACACGGCAAGGTGGTGGAGAAGGGCCCGGCGCAAACGGTGTTCGCCAGTCCGAAGACCGACTACACCAAGGCGCTGCTCGCGGCCGCGTTCGAGCTGGAAGCCACACGCGGGCCTGCGGTCTCGACGTAGCTCCCTTGCGGACTAACTCGAGCCGGAACCAACTCAGCCGTCCTCACGTTTATTCGCTGGATAATTCACGGCAACGGAGGCCCAACGGATGCGTGGAATTCTTTTATGGCTGATCGGGATTCCGATCCCCATCATCATTCTGCTCTATCTCTTCCACGTTATCTAAGCGCCTTCACCCCCTAGCGCCGCGGCTACCGCACCCGCGGCAGCCGCCGTACCCCGGTAATCTCGAAGCCCGCGGCCTTGATGCGTTCTTTGGCCTCGGCAAAGGGTTCGATCTCGACGGCCATATGATGCGCGTTGGCGTGTATGAAGTGTTCCGCGCTCGTCATGATGCCCACATGACCTTCCCAAAACACGAGGTCGCCGCGCGCAAGCGGCGTGCCTTCCTGCCAGTCGACCGCTTGACCCGCCTCGAGCGCCTGCATGTCGGCGTCGCGCGGGACCGCGTGGCCGGCGGCGGCGGCGGCAAGCTGCACCAGACCTGAGCAGTCGAGTCCGACGCTGGTCCGTCCGCCCCACAGATAGGGCGTGCCGACAAAGGCTTCCGCGACGGCAACGAAATCGTCCGCGTGCTCGCCCATTGGAACGGCATGCCGCGCATAGACGAAGCCGCCGTTTTCGAGCTGCAAGTAACGCCCGGCCGGCTCGGCCACCGCCACGCGTGCGTTGAGGCTGAGCATGGCCAGCGGCGGGACCTTGGAGTCAGGCTCCGGAAAAACATAGCTGCGCAACACGGAGACCCGGTGCGTCGGCGTGGTAACCACGGCCGCGAGACCCTCGCTCGGCATGTAGCCCACATAATTGTCGTGATGCAGCTGGACCCAGGCCCAGCCTTCACGCTCCTCGTAGACGGTCACGGTCTCGCCATGCAGCGCCTCGGTGTCGAGGGTGGCATCGAAGCGCGGCGCGCGCCGCAACGGCAAGGAGGCGGTGATGACCTGACGCGGCTCCCCGGTGACGTAACGCCCGGCCTCGACCACGCCGCGCAAGTGCTCCGCCGCGACATCCGGGCGGTACACATGACGGCGCGGATCGGGCTTGGTCACGATCCGAGCTCTTGGCGGAAGAATTGGAACAGCGCGCGCGCGGCTTGGGGCTCGCCGCCTTGCGGCCGCCCGGGTTGCTCGCGCGGCACCCAGCCATAGATGTCGAGATGAGCGAAGCGCTTGGCGTCCTTCACGAAGCGCTTGAGGAAGAGGGCCGCCGTCACCGAGCCGGCAAAGGAGCCTTCGGAGATGTGGCTGACGTCGGCGACATTGCTCTTGAGCAGCTTGTCGTAATTTGCCCAGAAGGGCATGCGCCACAGCGGATCGCCGATCGTGTGGCTCACGTCGAGCAGCTTGCCGGCGAACGCATCATCGGTCGCGTAGAGCGGGGGCAAATCGGGGCCGAGGGCGACCCGCGCCGCGCCGGTGAGCGTTGCGAGCGTGATGAGATAATCCGGCGCCTCCTCGTCGGCGAGGCTGAGCGCGTCGGCCAGGACGAGGCGGCCCTCCGCGTCGGTGTTGCCGATCTCCACCGTCATGCCGTTGCGGCTCGTCAGCACGTCGCCCGGCCGGAACGCATTGCCCGCGACCGAGTTGTCGGCGGCTGGGATCAGCACGCGCAGCCTGACGGGAAGCTTCTCGCGCATGACCATCAGGGCGAAGGCAAGAGCTGCCGCGGCGCCGCCCATGTCCTTCTTCATCAGCCCCATGCCGGCACCCGATTTCAGGTTGAGGCCGCCGGTATCGAAGCAGATACCCTTGCCGACGACGGTCACCGTGGGCGCATGCTCGGCGCCCCAGCGGAGATCGATCAGCCGGGGCGCGCGGTCGCTCGCGCGGCCGACGGCGTGGATCATGGGGAAGTTGTCGGAGAGAAGGCTCGAGCCCTCCGTCACCTTGACGGTGCCGCCGAAGGTGTTGGCGAGGTCACGCGCCGCCGCCTCGAGCTCGGCAGGGCCGAAATCGCTCGCCGGCGTGTTGATGAGATCGCGGCCAAGATAGAGCGCCTCGGCCTGCGCCAGAACGCGGTCCCGGCTCGCTCCTTCGGGGCGCACCAAGCGCTTCGGCTTCTGATCGTTGGACGTCTTGTAGCGGGTGAAGCGGTAGCAGGACGCGAGGAAGCCGAGCGCGGCAAGCTCCGGATCGGGCATGGCGTCGGCAAAATAGTAGTCGCCCTCGGGGAGCGCGCCCGGAAGCGCGCCGGTCAGCATCGGCGCCTTCGCCGCCCAGTCCTTGCCGCCCGTGGCGAAAAGGACCGCAGCGAGACCGCCGCCCTCCCCCGGCAACAGCAGGACGGCCCCTGGCGTCGGCTTCCATCCGCGGGTCTTGACCCAGCGCTGCTCCGTCTCGCTCAAGCCCGCGAGATCGTCCTCGTCGCCGATCAGCTTGATGGGGACAGCCGCGGCGCCAGGCTCGAGCAGGAGATCTTCGAGCTGCCGGCGCGTGGTTTCGAGCGTCATCGCTTTGGTGGGCATGAAAATTCCGCGATTGTCTTGAAGGGGCCGCGCATTAATGGCAGGGGAGCGGAAGCATGACAATGGCGGAAGGCGGTTCGATGGCAGACGACGGCTACACGATCGTAATCGGCGACAAGAACTACTCGTCGTGGAGCTTGCGGCCTTGGCTCGCGCTCAAAGCGTGCGACATTCCGTTCCAAGAAGAGCGCATCCGCCTGCGCCAGCCGGAGAGCAAGGCGGAGATCTTGCGTCTTTCGCCCTCAGGCAAGGTCCCGGCGCTCAAGACCGAATTGGGCATCATCTGGGACAGCCTGGCGATCCTCGAATATCTCGCCGAGCAGCACCCGCGCGCGGAACTCTGGCCCGGGATCCCGCGAAGCGCGCGCCGCGGCGCGCTCCGATCTCCGCCGAGATGCACGCAGGATTCGCCGCGCTGCGCAACGACATGCCCATGGACCTCATCTCGCGACTGCCCGCCCCGCCCATGAGCGAGGCGCTGGAGGCCAATATCAGGCGCGTCGTTGCCATCTGGGGGGACACGAAGGGACGGTTCGGCAAGGACGGCCCGTTCCTGTTCGGCGCCTTCACATGCGCCGATGCCATGTACGCGCCCGTGGCGACGCGGTTCCGCACATACGGGATCAATCTCGGCCAGTTCGGGGACGACGGCACCGCGTCCGCCTATGTGGACACGATCTTCGCCATGCCGGCGATGGCCGCGTGGACGGCCGGCGCCAAGGCGGAAATGCGCGAACGGGGCCTCGCCTAACAGCCCCGTATCCCTCCGCGCCTTGAGCCTCTCATCCCGCGCCTCTTCGGCGCCCCGGGATGGTTAATACTTTTTTGACGCCTGTCCCAGATTATGACGCTACCGGAAACGCGATAAGCGGGGCGCTCGCTTTGCGCCCGTTAAGGATTGCTTAAGCTCATGGCCCACGTCTCCCGCCCACGCCGTTCCATGGTGCTCGCGCTGCTTGCGACCACGGCCGCAGCCTCCCTGCTCGGCGCCTGCAATCAGACCGATAAGATGTTCTCGCGGAACAGCGAGCCCGCCGAGGTGAAGATGTCGGAGGCGGAGGCGGCGACCGCCACGTCGCAATGGGCGCAGGCCTATCTCCAGCACCCGCAAGACCCGAAAATGGCTCTCGGCTATGCGAGGTCCCTCAAGGCCATCGGCGCCAAGGACCAGTCGCTCGAGGTCTTGAAGTCGGCCTACCGCGCCAATCCCAATGACGGCGAAGTGGCGGGCGAACTCGGCCGCGTTGCCCTCGAAATGAATCGCGTCGATATCGCCGGCACCGCCCTGAAGTCGGCCGAGGCGGACGGCGTCAACGACTGGAAGACGCTCTCGGCGCAGGGCACGCTCTACGCCAAGAAGGGCGAGCACGAAGCGGCGCAGGAATATTTCCTGGCGGCGTTGCAGAAAAAGCCGGACTCGGCTTCGGTGATCAACAATCTGGCGCTCTCCTACGCGCTCGACGGCAAGGCGAAGGAGTCCGAGGCTCTGTTGCGCAAGGCTCTGGCGAGCGGTCAAGACGACAAGCGCATCCGCCAGAACCTGGCGCTGGTGCTGGGCCTCCAGGGCAAGTTCAGCGAAGCCCGTCAGGTCGCCTCCGTCGACATGACCGAGGCTCAGGCCAAGTCGAGCGTGTCCTATTTGCGCAACATGCTGTCCTCGTCCACGCAAGTGGCCGCGGCCGAGCCCGAGGCCCCACACAAGGCGGTCGCCTCGGCGGAGGATTGGTCGCCCTTCGGCTATAGCAATTCTGACGAGGAGACAGCACCGGCGAAGGCGACGGTGAGCGCCCCGGCTGCGGCTCCGGTCGTGACGGCTTCAAACACCGTTCCCGTCGCTGAGGCTGCCAACGTGCAAGTGGTGAAGCCGGTGGACGAGATCGAGGCGCCGGTCACGAGCGCGGCCGCACAAAAGGTACAGACGGTGGCAGCCGCAGCGGCGTCCGCCGCGCCCAGCCTTGCGCAGATAACCCAGGTGGTGGCGCCGAAGCCGACGCCGCCCCGGGCCAAGATCATCCAGGTGCCTCAGGCGCAGACGGCGGCGGCTGAAGCCGCGCCGGTCAACACCACGGTGGTACACGCCACCAAGGCCGCTACACCGACCTCGACGGTCGCCAAGACCGCGACGGCTCAGATGGTGGCGCCGGCCCAGGTCGCCCAGGCGGAGCTGGTGATCCCGATCACGCCGCCGCACGCGGGGAAATCCGACAAGCTGTCGGGCGTCCCCATGCAGCCGGCGACCATAGCCAAGGCCGACCTCCGCTAGTCGAGACCACGATTGGGGGAAGAGGCGGGGGTGCGCCGTCGAGGCGCCCCCCGCTTTTCTTTGTCTGCGCGAAAGACCGAGAGGACCGCTCAGGCCCCGGCCTAGCCGACCCTAGTGGTGGCCGTGGCGCATGGCCAGGAACTGGATGACGGCGGGCCCCAGGATGACGATGAACAGCACCGGCAAGAAGAACAGGATCATGGGCACGGTGAGCTTCGGCGGCAAAGCGGCCGCCTTCTTCTCGGCTTCCCCCATGCGCATGTCGCGGCTTTCCTTGGCGAGCACCCGCAACGCCTGACCGATGGCCGTACCGTAGCGCTCGGCCTGGATCAGGCTCGTACCCACGGCTTTCACCACCGCAAGGCCGGTGCGCTTGCCGAGATTCTCGTAGGCCTGGCGCCGCTCGTGCAGATAGGACAGCTCGGCCGTGGTCAGGCTGAATTCCTCGGCCAGCTCGATCGAGCGAGAGCCGATCTCGCTCGCCACCTTGTTCATCGCCGCTTCGACCGACATTCCCGCCTGAACGCAGATCAAGAGGAGATCCAGCGCGTCAGGGAAGACGCCTTTGATCGATTTTTGGCGGCGCTGAATGAGGTTGGAGATGAAGATGTTGGGAAAATAGAAGCCGAGATAGGCGCCGCCGATCGACAGGCCGAGCCGTACAATGGTCGCGAGGCCGAAGTCGTTCACAAAGAACAGATAGAAGAACGCGACCAAGAAGCCGACGAACGGCAGAGTGGCGCGGAAGAAGAGAAACGCGACGACTGGGGCCTGACCGCGGAAGCCTGCCATCTTCAAGCGCTCGCGCGTCTCGTCGGTCTCGAGCGCCTTGCGCAAGTTCAGCTGCTCCACGACCTGCTTCATGAAGCTCTTGGGCTCGCGCCTGAGCTTCGCCTGGCGTTGTTCATCGGCGAGCGCGGCCATCCGCTCGGCCCGCAACCGGTCGCGCTCGCTCGCCACGTATTTCATGCGCGAGGACAGACGGTCGCCGGTCAGAAGCGGCAGCACGAAGGACGCCACAGTGGCGAACGCGGCAACCGCCGCCAGCACCATGACCACCAATTGCGGATCGAGCAGGTCTTTGACGAGAGAGGGCATGGGACGCGCCTAGTAGTCGAAGTTGATCATTTTTCGCATGACGAGGACGCCGAGCAGCATCCAGACACCGGCGGCCCCCAGCATCATCTTGCCAAGCTGATCGGTCCACAGCAGTGCGATGTAGTCGGGCGAAGTCAAGTAGACGACCAACATGACAAGCGGCGGCAGCGCGCCGATGATCCAGGCGGACGCTTTGGCTTCGGCGCTGAGCGACTTCACCTTGGACTGCAGGCGATAGCGGTCGCGCAACACGCCGGAGAGATTGCCGAGCGCTTCGGCGAGGTTACCGCCGGTCTGCGCCTGGATCGCCACGACAATGGCGAAGAAATTCACCTCGGGCAGCGGCATGCGGTCGTGCATGCGCTCAAAGGCGCGCTGCAAGGGAACGCCGACCTTCTGCTGCTCGACGAGATCGGCGAATTCGCGTGCGCACGGGTTCGGGTGATTCCGAGGCGATCACCCCCATGCAGTCGCTGAGCGGCAGGCCGGACTTGATGCCGCGCACGATGATGTCGATGGCGTTGGCAAATTCGGTCAGAAACTTGGCTTGGCGGGACCTGATACGGAACGCCAGGAGCCATCGCGGCAGCCCGAAGCCGCAGGCGAACGCTGCCAAGAGAGCGACGATCGGCGAGAGGCCTGAGAGAAGAACGATGAACCCGCCCAGAAAGCCGGTGATCGCGCAGAAAATGTAATAGGCCTTCGGCTTGACGTTGAGGCCGGCGCGCAAGAGCTTCATGCGAAGCGAAACCCGCTTCTTCGCCCTCTGCTTTGCCTCGATGTCCTTGATCGTGTCCTGAACCTGCTTGCGGCGCATTTGCAAGGGCGCCGGCACGCCGACTCTGCGGGCTCTGACTTGACCATGCGCCACGGTGGCGACGCGCTTGCTCACTTTGCGTTCGTCGCTGAGATACGGCATCACCAGCACGTAGACGATGCCGCCGACGGACAGGGCCGCCAGCGCGATGACCGCCAGTTGAACGAGCTCAGGGCTGAGCAAAGTGTTCTCCCAATGGCCGGCCGTGCTCGTCAGGCACCTCGCCCGCCGACAGAGTCTCGGTCAGCCGCTTGTCCTCGCCGAAGTAGCGGGCTTTCTCGTAGAAGTAGGGCCGCGCGATGCCGGTGGAACGGTGACGTCCAGTGATGCGGCCATTGGCGTCCTCGCCGAGAACATCGTAGATGAAGAGGTCCTGGAGCGTGATGACCTCGCCCTCGACGCCCAGCACCTCCGTCACATGGGTGATCTTGCGCGTCCCGTCGCGCATGCGTGCGGCCTGGATGATGATGTCGACCGAGGAGGTGATCATCTCCCGGATCGTCCTGTTGGGAAGATTGTAGCCGCCCATCAGGATCATGCTTTCCAAGCGGCTCAAGCACTCGCGGGGCGAGTTGGAGTGGAGCGTGCCCATGGAGCCGTCATGGCCCGTGTTCATGGCCTGCAACAGGTCGAACGCCTCGGGTCCGCGCACCTCGCCGACGATGATGCGGTCGGGACGCATACGCAGGCAGTTCTTGACGAGATCGCGCATGGTGACCTCGCCCTCGCCTTCGAGGTTCGGCGGTCGCGTCTCCAGGCGCACCACGTGCGGCTGCTGCAATTGCAGCTCGGCGGAATCTTCGCAGGTGATGATGCGCTCGTCCGGCTCGATATAGGCGGTCAAGCAATTGAGCAGGGTCGTCTTACCGGAACCCGTGCCGCCGGAAATGATGACGTTGCAGCGGACGCGTCCGATGATGGCGAGCAGGGTGCGCCCCTCGGGGCTGATGGAGCCCATCTTGAAGAGCTGGTCGAGGGTGAGCCGGTCTTTCTTGAACTTGCGGATGGTGAGGCTCGGACCGTCGATGGCGAGCGGCGGGGCGATGACGTTGACGCGGCTGCCGTCGGGCAGGCGGGCGTCGCAGATCGGGCTCGATTCATCGACGCGGCGGCCCACCTGGCTGACGATGCGCTGGCAGATATTCATCAGCTGCGCGTTGTCGGCAAACCGGACGGCTGCGGGCTCTACCTTGCCGTTCACCTCGATGTAGGTGGTGTCGGCGCCGTTGACCATGATGTCGGCGATGTCGTCGCGGGCGAGCAACGGCTCGAGCGGACCGTAGCCGAGCACGTCGTTGCAGATATCTTCGAGCAGCTCTTCCTGCTCGGCGATCGACATCACTACGTTCTTGATGGCGACGATCTCGCTGACGATGTCGCGGATTTCTTCGCGGGCCGCGTCGGCATCGAGCTTGGCGAGTTGCGTCAGGTCGATGGTGTCGATGAGCGCGTTGAAGACCGTCGTCTTGACGTCGTAGTACTCCTCGGAGCGAACGCGCTCCACTGGCTTGCGCTCAACCTTGATCGGCGGCGGTGTGGGCGCGGGGCGTGGCGCGGACTGCCGTGGCGCGTCGGCGGGCGGCGCGGCGGAAGGCGCCGGCGGCGGCCCGTCGTCGTGCAGCTCCGCGCGTGACGGCTCAGGCGCCGGGGCCTGTTCCTGGCGCGGCGCCGGCGGGGCCGAGGGCATACTCCGTTTTCCGAACATCGCTCTTCTTTACGCGCGCGCTTTGCTCAGCCTCAGCCGGCCAAGAATTGGGCCGAGCAGCGACTGACGTTCACTCTTCAGTTCCGACCGGTCGGTGAGAAGGTTGGCCAAGGCCCGGAAGGCATCGGCCGCCTTCGACTTGTTGGAGACTTCCTCGATCATCTGACCGTTGTTCGCCGCCGTGCCGAAGAGTTGGGCATCGAAGTCGATGACGATCTTCGGCTCGAGCTCGATCGCATGGGCAAAGTCCTTGACCGAGATCTCGGGCCGCTTCGGCAGGCCGACCTGATTGAGCACAAGCAAAGGCGGGCGGTCGTTCGGCCGGGATGCCTTTAGCTGGTCGATCAGATTCTTGGTATTCCGCAGGCTGGCGAGATCGGGCATCGCCGTAAGCACCACGTGGTCTGCCTTGAGCACGACCTCCTTGGCCCACGCCGTCCATAGATGGGGCACGTCCACCGCGACCCAAGGCACGTTCGCGCGCACAACATCGAGCACCGTCTCGCAGGCGCCCATGTCGACGTCGTAGGCCCGGTCGAGCGAGGTGGGCGCGGCGAACAGGCTCAAATGATCGGAGCACCGGGACAGCAGCCGGTCGAGCAGGACCTCGTCGAGACGCTCGGGCGAGGACAGCGCATCGGCGATCCCCTGGAGCGGATCCTGATTGAAGTCGAGGCCCGCGGTGCCGAACGGCAGGTCGAGGTCGGCGATGACCACGTCGCTCGCGAGCGCGCCGGCGATGGCAAACGCCGTGTTATGGCAAATCGTGCTCGAGCCGGCACCGCCCTTGGCGCCGACAAAGGCGATCACCTGGCCGACAGGCCCGGTTTCCGGATCGGTGTAGACCGAGGAGATGCTCTCGATGATCTGCGACACGTTCATGGGCGCAACGACATATTCGCTGACGCCGCGGTGCAGGAGCTCGCGGTAGAGCAACACGTCGTTGACATGGCCGACGACGATCACCTTGGTGCCCTGGTCGCAGACCTCGGACAGGCGATCGAGATCGCCGAGCAGCGCGGTACGGTCGAGCAAGGATTCGATGATGATTAGGTTCGGCGTCGAGGCGGCGCGGTAGAAGGCGACGGCCGCTTCCACGCCGCCCATCTGCACGGTGACGTGCGCCTTGGCCAGGCGCCGGTCCTCGGACGCCTTTTGAATGACAGCTGCGGTTTCCTGGTCCTCGCAGAAGGCCTGGATGTTGACACGTGGGATCGGCCGGGCGCGCGGCTCCGCAGCCGCGGGCTGACGCGCCGTGTCCTCCTCAGGCTGTTCGTTCAGCGAGTATGCGGCGTCGCTGCTCACTGGCTACCCCCGATCGGACTGACATCGCTGGCATTGGCGTGCTCGGAAGCATCGCGCTTGGAGAGCGTCGGCTCGCCGGCCACGTACTTGCCCCAGACGGTGTCACGCCGCTCGCTTGGGCGCGGCGTCTCGGGCCGGGGAACGAGCAAATCCTCCGGGTCGGCGACCATGGCGGCGAGATTCTTCTGCATGGCGCAGCCCATGTTCGGATACGGCAGATTTTGCGGATCGCGCGCGAGGTTCTCCGACCAATCGGGGCAGTCGGGACCGTGGGCGACCAATTGGAGATAAGAGAGACGGAGGGGTGCGGCGGGATCCCACTTGGCGAAATAGGGTTCGAGACGCACTTCGCCGGGGCTGATGCCGACCCGTCGCATGGCATGCCGCACGTCCTCATAAGCGCGCATGGCCGCCTTCTCGTTGGACCCGCCCGTCGGCGCCTTGATGATCAAGTTGCTCTTTCCGTGCTCCCGGTAGTCATTCAGATAGGCGTAAAGCTGACCCCATTGGGAGGAGCTGAGGCCGGGTGCGCTGCGCGAGACCGGCAAATCGAGAAGCGCTTCGTCTTGCTTCACGGAGATCGGATGGCGCTCATTGGGATTGGAGAGCGTGAAGGGGGCCTGCATGCGCGGGCTCTGCCAGCAGCCGCCGGCCGGCACCGCGATCATAAGCATGGCGCATAGGGTCACGGTGGGTCGCATGGCGCGCGCGAGCGCGTGCGGGCCTTGATGTGTCGATGCCATGATACTCTCCCCCTCCATCCCCTACTCGACGATAAATCCGACGTCGCCGTCGAACTTGCCGACAGGCGCGCGCTCAGGGTCACGGCCATAGATACGGTTCATCTGCCCCAACAGATCCGAGTGCACATCCGACGCCCAGCCGAAGCCGTCGTCAGGTTGCGCGAGTTGCTGCCGCGCCACGGGCTTGACCACGTAAGGCGTGACCAGGACCACGAGCTCGGTCTCGTTCTTCAAGAAGTCGCGGCTGCGGAACAGCGTGCCGAGTACGGGCAGGCTCTTCAGTCCCGGATAGCCGCTGATCGCCTGCTTGGATTGATCCGACAGAAGGCCGGCGATGACGAGGGAGCCGCCGCTCGGAAGCTCGACCACGGTCTCCGCACGCCGCACTTTCAGCGCTGGGATCGAGATCGAATTGAGCACCACCGCGCCTTCATTCGACAGCTCGCTCACCTCGGTGGAGATCTTGAGGCTGATCCGCCCTTCGGACATGACCACCGGCGTGAAGGACAGGGCGATACCGTACTTCTTGAATTCGACCGAGATCTGGTCGAGCTGCTGCGCGACCGGGATCGGGAACTCGCCGCCCGCCAGGAAGTTCGCGGTCTCGCCGGAGACGGCGGTGAGGTTCGGCTCCGCCAGCGTGTGGAGCAAGCCGTCTTCCTCAAGCGCCTTGAGCACGCCTTGCACGCGGCTGCTGCCGTCCTGCCACCCCACGCCAAGCGTGGAGTTGGTGCCCGAGGCGCCGCCAGGGAAACCGCCGGCGGCACTCGAAGCATTGAACGCGCTGTTCGATAAGAACGGCGCCGCTGCGCCGAGCGCTCCGTTCAAGGGGTAAGGCAGGCTCGACAAGGCCGCGAAGGCAAAGTTGCCGGAGTTGACGAGGGCGCCGAGGTCCACACCGAACTGCTTGATGATGTTGCGCTGCATCTCGACCACGGAGACCTTGAGCAGCACCTGCTCGCGGCTCTCCACCGCGATCATGTTGATGACCCTGCTCGAGGCGCCGCCCGAGGAGCCGCCGGAGCCGCCCGACGAGCTCGAATTATTGATGGTGACGGCGGCGGCGCCGGCCCCCGCGGTGTTCGTGCCGCCGCTATCGCCTTGGCCGAGATAGCTGTTGACGATCTCGCTCGCGCGCGTGGCGTCGAGCGGCGTCGGCACGGAGCCCGTGAGCACCACGTTCTCGCCGACCGTCTCCACCTTCACGTTGGAGCCCGGGATAAACCTCGCGATCATGTCCTGGAGCGCGCTGAGATCGCGCTCGATGGTCACCTCGAGCGTGGCAACCTGGTTGCCGTTGCTGTCGGTGAACAGGATGTTTGCCTCGCCGGATTTCTTGCCAATCAGGTAGGCGCGCGTGGAGCTCTGCATCACCGCGTCGATCTGGTCGGGGTTCGAGACCATCACCTCGCGCACCTCGCGCGGCAGCTCGACGATCATCGACTTGTTGAGGCCGAGCTTGATCGAGCGCGGGGCCTCGTTCGGGCCGAGGCGCAGGATCGAGCGATGCTGCTGGGCGTGCCCCTCCGTGGGAGCAATGACAGCGCAGAGCCCGAAGCCCAGGACGGCAGCGAGGCCTAGCGTGGCCAGGGCTGTGAGTGAAGAGCGACGCATCCTCTTGCCTTTTCGATTATCGAGCCTGCCATCGATCCGCATCTAGTTGACGCCGAAGGTGCGCGACGGCACGCCGTATTTGAGAATCTTGACCGAGCCCGAGTTGGCGTCGCCGATCTTGGCGGTCGACTCGTTCCCGGGAATTGAATCGGCGAGGCTGCGCAGAGACAGGGAGATTTCGCCCATGGACTGCGCCAGGGTGAGGACCTCCGCTTGCCGCGGGGTCAGCTCGAGCGTGGCGGTCTTGCCGGTTGCGACCTTCTCGCCGTCCTTGTTCTCCAGCGCCTGGCCGATGGCGAGCACGCGCACATTGCGCAACACGGCCTCGCTCACGGGCTGCTCTTTATTTCCGACGCGCATCTTGTAGGACAGAATGACGTCGACCCGGTCGTTCGGGAGGATGAAGCCGCCGGCCGCCGTCTCCTCTCGGATCGGCGTCGAAATGGCGCGCATGCCCGAGGGCAGGATGGCGGCCATCACACCGCCCTCGGAGATCTTGATCAGCTTCTGCTCCTTGATGGGCTCGCCGGCGATGAACGGCGCGCGGGCAACGGCACCGGACAGCTCCGAAGGCGCGTCAGGCTGGGTGTTCTTGGTGATCAGGCCGGGCGTGACGCCTTCGACCGGCCATTGCTGCCACTTGAAGTCGGTCGCCCTGACCGAGTCGCCGAGATTGATGTCGTTGGCGGCGACAAGCACGTCGGTCGCCCCCACCGTCTTCTCCACCTCCCTGACCTCAGGCGTTCTCGAGACGATGGCCCGGGCAATCCAGGCTGCACCGATCGCCGCCGTAATGGCGATGGCGAGGACGATGACTCTTGCTCGTTTCATAACGGGTTTCTCTTTCTCTCGAACGCCCCACGTCCCGCGAAGATTGGTCTCAATCTGACGCTGAAATCTCAACGCGAAGTTAATGAGCGTGCCAAATTGGCCGGCGCCGGGGTGCGACGGAAAAGCAGGAAGGCGCCGGGGCTTGAGCGCCGGCGCCGCTTAAGACAGGCCTGAAAGAGGGGTTAGAGGCCGAGCGCCGCCATAAAGGGCGTGTCGGGATAGACGAGAAGTCCGGCCGCCGCCAAGGCAATCCCGTAAGGAACGCCCTCTTTGGGGCTATGCAGGCGCGCGAGCCAGCTTTGCTCGTTGAGCACGGCCGGGAGCGGCACGGACCTCACAAAGAGGATCAGCACAGTCAGCGCGCCGCCAATCAGGGCCGCGTAGAGGCTGTAGATGAGGACCGCTCCAGGCGCGAGCCATAGGCAGGTGGCGGCGAAGAGCTTGGCGTCCCCGCCTCCGATCCAGCCAAAGGAAAACATGGCGAAGGTGACGACCAAGGCCGCCGCGGCCAGCGCCACCTGGAGCCCAATATCGGACCAGCCGAGGCCAACCAGCGGGGCGAGAACGGCGAAGCCCACGACCAAGAGGAGCGAGATCCAGTTGGGGACCGTCATGGAGAAGAGGTCGGTGGCCGCCGCCAGGGCCATGGCCAGAGGGAAAACCGTAATGATGAGAAGATTGGTGATCATCTGCCCTTTGCCCTGCCCCGCCTGCCTTTTTTCTACCGCCTCCGAGCCGTTCGACGACGACGCCGACACGACGGCTCGGTTTTGGACCATCCCCAGGCTCCTCACCGGGAGCGGGGAAAGCCTAACGGAGCGGGTGTTACGCGCCCGTTAAGCGGCGGCTTTGCGCCCCGGTTTGCCAATCCTTCACCTTTTGCGGCTCAGATGAAGAAGACGGACATTCCTCGAATTCAGTTCAGCGTAGGGGACAGGGCGCCAATGGTTTTCCGGTTCCGCCCGGTGCGGTCGGCCCACGGGCTTGTGTTGGCTTCAGCTCTTACCGTCGGTGCGAGCCAGCCGGCACTTCCCGACAGCCGGGACGTCGTGGTCGCGATGGATCAGGCCATGATGTTGCGGCTTGAGCGCTCGGCCGCGGAGGTCGTGGTGGGCAACCCCTCCATCGCCGATGTCGCCATCCAAGACAGCAAGGTTCTGGTGCTCACCGGCAAGTCGTTCGGCGAGACCAACCTCATCGTGCTGGACGCCCAGGGCAAGGTCATCATCAACCGGCGCGTGGTCGTGGCGGAGCCGCGGAGCGGCTATGTGACCGTCTATCACGGGACCAGGCGCGAGACCCTGCAATGCTCGCCGAACTGCGAGACCCCGCTCGTCATCGGCGACGATCCCTCCTATTTCGAGTCCCTCTCGAAGGAGATCCGCACGAAGCAGGCGATCGGCCAAGTCATCGGCCGAGGGCGAGAAGCAGAGCGAGTAGCCGGCCGGCGCGCGCTCTCGCCGGCCTCGCCATCCATAGCCCCCGTGCTTTCCCCTATTCTGCGATGCGCAGGTCGCTCAGCCCTTGGGCGATATCCTTGAAGATCGACGCCAACTGCGAGTTGGACGGCGAGTTGTAGTACATGTCCGGCTGGGTCGCGCAGTTCTTCAGAAGGTTCTTCGTCGTCGAGTCGTTGACTTGGAAGCCGATGGTGTAGACGCGAATGCCTTGCGCCTTGATGGCGGTGCAGACCTGCGTCATCATGGAGTTGAGAGTCTCCTCGGCGTCGTACCCACTCGTGCTGCCGAGATGGCCTTCCGCCGCGTAGCCGAATGCGTTGTAGACCGACTTATTATGGCCGTTGCTTCCGCCGCTAATGTCGTTCTGACCATCGGTGAGGAGCACGATAGCCTTGACCTGTTTCTCGTCATCGTACGGCGCGCCCTCGGTGAACGGCTCGCCCGGTGAAAGCACGCGCCAACCCCACAAAAGCCCTTCCGGGATGACGGTGTTGCCGCTCGGCTGAAGATCCTCGATCGCCGAGATCACCTGTCCCTTTGTGTCGGTGAGCGCCGTCACGGCCCGCGGCGGGCAGTTGTAGTCGGGGCCCTTGCTGTTGCTGTTGACGGACGCATTGTCGTACTTGGCAGTGTAACGCTGGCACTGCTTGGGCGTCGGATTGCTGCCACCGCCACCGCCCACAGCGGCCACGGCCACGGCCACGGCCCGGACTTCGACGCCGCAACTACCGTCATCCAGATAGTTGTTTGCATAGTTGCCGGTGTCGGGCTCGTCCGGGGCGAAATAGGGCGCCCATCTCGTGGCCGCCACGTCGGTCGGCGGATCGTCGGTCAGCGCATAGGGATCGGCGCGCTCACGCACGCAGCCGGACCATTTGCGATTCCTAAGATCGTCATAGAGCGTCAGGGCGCTTTGGCCGTTGCTGTAGTCAAAGTCCTCTTTGGCGACCGGCGACATGTTCGGGTACTTGTCCTTGTCGAGCCAACCCGAGTTGAGCTTGTCGGTACCGATGTTGACCGCGCCCGAGAAGGGCACCACCGCGACCTTCAAGGTCTCGGACGTGGATGCGTCCTTGAACAGATCCTGCACCATCGTCTTGGCGGCGCTCTGCATGGCCGCCATCTTGCCGCCCTGCCCCATGGAACCCGTCGTGTCGAGAACGAGCGCGAGCTCGATGTTGCGCTGCTTCTTGGTGATCACGGCGCTGGCGCCGATGTCCATCGAGTCGACATTGGCGAGCCGCATGAACGTTGTCGGCACCGTGCCCGACACGTCCACAAGGATGTCGTCTCCTTGGAACTTCACATTGAGGGTGCCTACCGCACCGAGACTGTTCGCCGGATAATTGGCGTTGAAGTACTGCTGGGCCTTGGTCTTCAGCTGGGCCTGGTTGAGCCCGGTCCATGAGCCGATGGCGAGCGCGGCCGCGTCGGCGGCGTTGGCCATCCTCTGCCGAACGATGAGCGCGCGGCCGTAGTCAACCGCCACGCCGACACCGAGCACCATGGGAATGATCGCGAGGCCAAAGAGAATGGCAACATTGCCTTTGGTCCCACGAGCGAAGCTCCGCAAACCGCGAGCGGTCTTGCTCATGTCTTTCTCCTCTTGCTGCGAAGAGCGCGCCAACCGTCTGGTGGCACCAGCCTTTCTAAAAGTGGAATCGGCGGCCGCTCGCTTGAGCCGCCGCTGATCCAGACTAGGTTTCGTTCGTTATTCGGCGATGCGCAGGTCGCTTAGACCTTGCGCAATATCCTTGAAGATGCTGGCCAGCTGAGAATTGGACGGCGAGTTGTAGTACATGTCCGGCTGCGTTGCGCAATTCTTAAGCAGGTTCTTCGTGGTCGTATCGCTGATCTGGAAGCCGATAGTGTAGATCAGGATACCTTTCGCTTTTATTGCGCTACAAACCGTGGCCATCTTCGACTCAAGCGTGGACTCGGCGTTGTTGCCGCTCGTGCTGCCGAGATGGCCTTCCGCCGCGTAAGCCGAAGGCGTTGTAGACGGACTTGTCGTGGCCATTGCTGCCGCCATCGACGCTGTTCTCGCCGTCGGTCAGGAGCACGATCGCCTTGACCCATTTCTCGTCGTCGTAGGGCTTTGCCGTCGTGAACGGCGCGGTCGGCGAAAGCACGCGCCAGCCCCACAACAATCCGGCCGGGATGACCGTGCTGCCGTTGGGCTCCAAGTCATCGATGGCCGTGGTGACGTCGCTCTTCTTGTTGGTGAGATCCGTGATCGAGCTTGGCGGACAATTGAACTCAGGGCCCTTGCCGCTGCTCGCATTCGCATTGGCGTATTTTCCGGTGTATCTCTGACATACGTCGGCGGTTCGGTTCTTGCTCTTGCTTTGACCGCAGTCGCCGTCGGAGATGTAGCTGTTGGCGTAGGAGCCAATATTGCTGTCGGGCTCGTCGGGCGCGAAATAGGGGCAAATAGCGAGGCGGGCGTGCCGCTGTCCGGCGTCGCATCCGTGAGCTCGTAGTCGGTGCCGTCGCGCTCTCGCACGCAGCCCTGCCACGAGCGGTTCTTCAGACTGGTGTAGAGATCGAAGACCTTTACGCCCGACTTGAAGTCCTCATAGGCGACCGGGGATTTCGCATTCTTGTCGATCCAGCTCTCGTCCTTTTTGTCGGAGCCGACATTCACGGCAGCCGAAAACGGAACGACGGCAATCTTCAGCGTGTCGGACGTCGTCTTGCCGGCGAACAGGTCCGACACCATCGTCTTGGCGGCGCTTTGCATGGCCGACATCTTGCCGCCTTGGCCCATCGATCCGGTCGTATCGAGAACCAGCGCGAGCTCAATGTTGCGCTCCTTCTTGGTGATGACGGCGGTGCTGCCGACATCGACCGAGTTGATGTTGGCAAGCCGCATGAACGTGGTCGGCACCGAGCCCGATACGCTCACAAGGATGTCGTCTCCCTGGAAGCTCACGTTGAGCTTGCCCACGGTTCCGAGAGTGTTCCCCGGATAGTTGGCGTTGAAATATTGCTGGGCCTTGGTCTTGAGCTCGGCCTCCGTGAGCCCGGTCCACGAGCCGATGGCGAGCGCGGCAGTGTCGGCGGCACTCGTCATCCGCTCCCGGACGAGGAGGGCGCGACCGTAGTCGACCGCCACGCCGACCCCGAGCACGATGGGAATGATTGCAAGTCCGAACAGGATCGCGACGTTGCCGCGCGTGTTCCGCGCCAAGCCGCGCACGCCCCACCCCAAGGTTTTTAGCATGTGTCACCTTCCGCCTGATGCCGGGCGGCCCGCCCTTTGGACCCGCATTCAATCCCCGGCATCCGCAATCTAGGATCATAAGCGCTTATGCTTCGTATCCCGATTTATTCAAACTCGTCTCTACTTTAATTAGAATAGTATTACCTACACATTTACCATATTTATTGGTGAGAGCCGAGTATTTACGCGACGTTAAGCTAACCGTCGCTATGCCTTGTCCTATGGTGCGAAGTTCAGGGCAGGCGAACGACGCCAGACAACTGGCGCGCGTGGGTGGCGGTAGGTGCGGTTTGCGCCGGTTTGGCGGGGACGCGTCGGGTACCTCGGCGCTTGAATTCGCCATCGTGGCGACCCCGCTCCTCCTCCTGATTCTCGGCGTCTTTCAAGTGGCGTTCGTCTATTTCGCCAACTTCACGCTCGAGAACGCCGTCGACCGGGCCGCACGCTTGGTCCGTACCGGGCAAGCCCAGTCGTTCAACGCCGCGCAATTCAAGAACGAGGTCTGCAAGATGCTGACGGCGCCGCTGAGCTGCAGCGGCCTCCAGCTCGACGTCCGCAAGTATTCAAGCTTTGGCGGTGCGGCATCGAACCTGACCCAACCCCTCGATTCGTCCGGCAATGTCAAAACGAGCTTCTCGTACGACCCGGGCGCGCGCGGCGACGTCATGGTGGTGAGGGCGTTCTACACCCTGGACATCGGCGCGCTGCTTCCAAGCGATATCAGCTTGAGCAACATGTCGGGCAACAATCGCATGCTGATCGCCACCGCGGCTTTCCGCAACGAGCCGTTCTAATGGGGCAGGTAGGGTGAGAATGGATCCAAAGAAATTGATCTGCGCGCTCCGCAGCGTCGCTCGTTTGGTGCGCGACCGCCGCGGCGTGTCGGCGATCGAGTTCGCCTTTGTCGCGCCGGCACTGATCCTGATCTATGTGGGAACCGTGGAGGTCAGCGCCGCGCTGACGGTTTACCGGCGCACCTCGCAAGTGGCGGCCACGGCGGCGGATCTCACGGCTCAAGCCAAGACGGTCACGAAATCCGACGTCCAGGACATCGAGGCCGCGTCGAGCAGCATTCTAACGCCCTACTCGACCACGCCGCTCAAGATCGTGCTGTCGAGCGTGGTCGCCGATAACAACAATAATGGAAAGGTCGAGTGGAGTTGCTCGACTTCAGGCAGCGCGCGCGCCACCGGCTCGTCCTATCCGGTCCCGACCGGGCTTACAGAGCCTAACAGCAGCGTGATCGTCGCCGAAGTGACCTACCAATATTCGAGCCTGCTCGGCCTCACGAAGATCTTCGATCCCGGCACCTTCAAAATGAGCCGCACGTTCTATGCGCGGCCGCGCCGGAGCACCACGGTGGCTAAGACGGACAACGGCTGCTAGCGCGCGGGCGCTTGCGCCTCTGTCGCGACGGGCGCGCACGCCGCTGCATCCGCCGGACTTGCCCATAGATCGTACTCGCTCGCGTCGTCCACGGTGACCATGAGCCGGTCCCCTGGCGTTAGCGGTGTCGCTGCCTCTATGAAGACGTTCCCGTCGATTTCCGGCGCATCCCAATGCGACCTCGCGATGGCGCCTTCGTCGTCGACCGTATCGACCATCACCTCGATCGTCTTGCCGACACGCGCGGCGAGCACTTCGGCGCTGATCGCCTGCTGGTGCTCCATGAGGCGCGCAAAGCGCTCGGCCTTGACCTCCTCCGGCACGTGACCAGGAAGCGCGTTCGCGGGCGCCCCTTCCACATTCTCGTATTTGAAGCAGCCGACGCGCGGAAGCCGCGCTTCCGTCAGCCAATCGAGCAGCATGCCGAAATCTTCCTCCGTCTCGCCGGGGAAGCCGACGATGAAAGTCGAGCGGATGGCGATGTCCGGACAAATCTCCCGCCAGCGCGCGATGCGCGCAAGCGTCCGCTCCTGATGGGCGGGGCGGCGCATGGCTTTGAGAACAGTGGGGCTCGCGTGCTGGAAGGGGATGTCGAGATAGGGCAGCACCTTGCCCTCGGCCATCAAGGGCAGCACCTGGTCGACATGCGGATAGGGATAGACGTAATGGAGGCGCACCCAAACGCCCAAGCTCCCGAGCGCCGCGGCGAGATCGGCGAAGTTCGTCTCATAGGTCGCGTCCCGCCAATCGCTCTTGGCGTAGCCGAGGTCGAGCCCGTAGGCGCTCGTGTCCTGGGAGATGACGAGGAGCTCCTGCACGCCGGCGGCGACGAGGCGCTCGGCCTCGCGCATCACGTCGCTGAGCGTCCGGCTCTGGAGAGGTCCGCGCAAGCTCGGGATGATGCAGAAGCGGCACGCGTGGTTGCAGCCTTCGGAGATCTTCAGATAGGCGTAATGCCGCGGCGTGAGACGGATGCCTTGCGGCGGCACGAGGTCGACGTACGGATCGTGGAGCCGGGGCACGGCCTCATGCACCGCCTCGACCACCGCCTCGTATTGGTGCGGTCCGGTGATTGCGAGCACGTCGGGATATTGCGCGCGGATCCTGTCGGCCTCCACGCCGAGACAGCCGGTGACGATGACGCGGCCGTTCTCGGCGAGCGCCTCGCCGATGGCTTGCAAGGATTCCTCCTTGGCGCTGTTGAGGAAGCCGCACGTGTTGACCACCACGGCGTCGGCGCCCGCATAATCGGGCGAGAGCGCGTAACCTTCGGCGCGAAGCCTCGTGACGATGCGCTCGGAATCGACGAGCGCCTTGGGACAGCCGAGGCTGACCAGGCCGATTCTCGGCGGGGCGTTCGTCTTGACTTTTCCGGGCTTCATCGCGCGCACTTATAGGCAGAGCGGGGCCTCTGGCAAGCGCGTTGCCAGGGCCTCCGATTGCCGGTTAAGTGCGGAACATCAATTCGCCATGCGGGTCTGGTGAACAGGGCCGTAATCCGTATCAGGGAGAGGCTTTTGGCTAGACTGGCGGCGATGAGGCTTGCACTTGCCCTCCTTCTCGGCCTTGCCGCTGCCGGCGCGGCTCAGGCCGGCAGCTCAAACTCAGTCGAGAAGGGGAAATCCAAAGGCGCCGCGCCCGCCCCTGCCGCCGCAGCCCCTCGCCGCGCCGGCGGCCCCGGGTGGCACGTCCGAGCCCATGGCCAGGGTCGCCGGGAGCTACGGGAATTGGACGCTGCTGTGCGGCAAGGAAGGCGACGACAAGACGGCGCCGGAACGCTGCTCTCTCGTCATGCCCCTGATCGAGAAAGACTCGCAGAAGCTCGTGTTTCGGGTGATCGTGACCTACGGGCCGAACGACAACCTGATCTTGCGCGTGGACAGCCCGACCGGGATCGCGCTTCAGCGCGGGCTCGAGTTCTCGCCCGATACCCAAAAGATCTACCGGATGGCATTTCAGACCTGTTTGCCCATGGGCTGCAAGGCCCTGCTCCTCATGCCGGACGATCTCAAGAAGGAGCTCAGCGCGTCGAAGCAGGGCGCCATCACGGTCTATGCGCTGAACGGCAAGGCCGTGCGGACGGTCACCGCGCTCACGGGGTTTGCCGAGGGGATGGCTGCACTCAACAAGCATCACCCCAGCCAGTAACCGCCCCTTGCGGTCTTCAGCGCAGGATATTCTCCAGATCCGGGTCCATCGCGTCGTCGGCTTCGCTTTCGTCGGGCTTGTCGGCCTGCGGCTCCGACAGCGCCTGAGGTTGCGTCCGGCGCTGCTTGGGCGCGGGCTTGTCGCCGCCGATCTGCACGTTGCCGAGTAAGCGGCCGATCGCCTCGCCTACGGGCTTTCCCTTGAACTTCTTCTGAAGCGCCTCGCCGATCTTGTTCACGGTCTTGGACGCGGTCTCGGGGTTGGCGAAGACGCTGCCGATCTGAGGCCTGATCTGCGGCGCGTCGAGCGGGCCTTCGATGCGCACCGGCACCGTCAAACCGGCGAGCGCATTGGATCCACCCTTGCCTTCCGGCCCCTTGACGATCTCCGGGTGTGTCAGGATATCGAGATTGCTGCGCGCTAGGTCCACGGTGCCGTCCGCCACCACCTTCAGAAGCGGGCTCACCATCTTCAGATCGTGCGTCTCGGCAATGCCGTCGGAGATGGTGAAGCTGCCGCCGAGATCGCTGAACGCCGTCTTTGCGTCAGGGCCCTGGCGGAGATTGAAGTCGCCCTGCCCGAGCGCGCTGATGAAGGCGGTGATGTCGATACCCTGGATGGAGCCGTCGGTGACGAGCACGCTGCCTTGTCCATGCAGCGACGACTTGATGGCATCGGCGTTCTCGCCTTCGCCGCTAATGTTGAGGGTCAACTTGGTGCTGCCGGCGACCATTTCGAACTGGGCAGCATCGCTGAGAAGGGGCCTGGCTTGGACGCCGTCGAAGCGGAAGTCGCCGGTGAAGGACGGCACGGGCTTCGAGGCGTCGATCATCAGCGTGCCGCTGCCATGGCCGTCATAGAGCTCCATGCCGCCGAGCGTTGCGTTCATCACACCGTTGCGGAAGGTGAGCCCGAGCGAGCTCGGGCCGATGTCGAGATGACCGACGCGGGTCTGACGCACATTGAGATTGACGTCGGCATCGAAGGCGGCGGGCGTTGCGCGCGCGGTGCCGGATACCGCGGCCTTCGGCGCAGCGCCGTCCTCAGCCATCAGCGCCTGCGGCGGCGGCGTGATCTTCTTCTCGACCACGGGTCCGGAAGGCGCCGTGAACCAATCCTTCGGCGCGGCGGCCGGCGGGGAAGCGGGCCTTGCTTGGGGCGCGGCTGCCGCTTGAGTCTTCGCCCCGCTCTTGGCAAGGAACGGGTTGAGGTCGAGATGCTCTAGCGCGATAGCCGCGCGCACATGAGGCCGCGGGCTTTTCAGCGCGACGACCGCCTGGCCTTGGCCGCTCGCATGCTCCAGCGCAAAGCGTGCATGGCTGAAGGTGATCTCGCCTTGGGTCCACGACACATCGCTCGACAGTTCCCCATCACCGATGGCGCTCGAGACGTCCTGCGACTCACGCATCCAGGCGAGGACGGAGGGAATCGAGCTCGCCTTGGCGGAGAGCTTACCTTGGCCGGAGAGATACGGTGCGGTGGCGAGCGTGCCCTTGAACCGCGCGGCGATCGCCTTCGTGTCGAGCGCGACCTGGAGCCGCGCCGGATGCTTCGCGCGAAGATCGGCTGGTGTCTTCAGGTCGAAGCTGAAGTCGACGGTTTGATTCTTCCAGTCGAACTTGCCGCTGCCGACCAGGGGGTCGGCGATCGACGGCAGGCTCACCCGTGCGTTGATGTTCTCGACGCGCCGCTCGGTGCCTGCGTCCGCGCCGTCATAGACGATGACCACGGTGCCGTTCTCGACGCGCACGTCCTTGAGATGGACATCGCGGCGTTGATCGGCCGTCTCGCCGGCCATCTCGGCTTTGGCAAAGCGGATCTTGTTCGGCTTCTCGTCCGCGCCGCCCCAGCGCAAGGATCGTGTTTCGTCGCCGAGACGCACGGTGAACACGGGATGCTCCAGGACCACGCGCCTGGCATCGACCCGGCGGCTGAACAGGTCGCCGAAATTGAGATCGAGGGTGAGCTTTGCCACCGAGAGATCGGCCGTGCCGGCACGCGGCTCGGGGTCGGTGATCTTGGCGTCGGTGATGATGATGTGGGGCTTCGGGGTGAACAGCAAAATGGTCGAGCCGTTCACGGTCAGGTTGCGTCCGGTCTGCTCCTTGATGCGGGCCGCGACGCGCGCCTCCAGCCAGTCCGCCGAGAGGATGAGGTTGACGGCTACGAGCAGGACCACGAGGACGCCCACAACCGCCCCGCCGATCAAAAGGCCGCGCTTCCACGGTCCGCGCATCCGCGGCACCTTCATCCAAGGCCGGCGCACGCGGCCGAGGCCCGTGCGCGGCGGCGCCACCGCTTGCGGCACGCGCGCAGGTACCTGCGGGTTATGGGGTCGCTGGCTGTGCATTGAGATCCCGGACGAGGCGCAAGCTAGCCCTATAATTAAGACAAGAATAGGAATTCGACCGCCGCAAGGCGGTCAAGGGTGCGGCGGATGGGCCCGCCTTTCTATCCCACCAGGATGGCGTGATTGTCCCAGTGATAGCTCGACGACTGGCGCGACATCGTGCCGTCCGCCTCGCCGGTGGCAAGCCAGCCTTCGCCGCTTGTCAGCAGGAAGCTCGCGCTGTGATGGGTGGGGGCAAGCCCGCAGCCATCGCCAAGCGCGCACGTGCCGAGGAAGCGCCGCGCGGCGACGTCCCAATAGGTGATGAGGCCGCCTCTCGGTGCGGACGCGGCGACGATGGAGCCTGCGGCATCGGCTGTCACCGAACCGATATAATTGCGTAACGCGCCTTGCGTGGCGCCCGGCGTCTGCATGACGACCGGCTGCTCACCGCGACGGTGGAAGCCGATCAACGGCGGCGTGTCCTCGTCCGGCCCGTGGTACTGGCAGCCGAAGACTACGATGTCGTTCTGCGCCACGGCGAGGTGACGGATCGAGAGCTGATGCAGCTCGGGGCCAAGCTCATGCTGCTCCAAGAGATCGCCGGTCTCGAGGTCCGCGTAGACGAGCGAGGGCTGCATGGTGTTGAGGTTCAATTCATCCCGATAGCTGTCGGGATGAGTGAGAATGCCGCCATTGGCGATGACCAAGGTGCGGCCGTCGGAAAGGAGCGCGACGTCGTGGGGCCCGACGCCGTGACCGGCAAGCTCACCGATCTGCTTGTAGCCGTTGGTGGCGTCGCGCACGCCGATCACACCGCGGCCATGGTCGTAATCATTCTCGGTGGTGTAGAGGAGCCGCCCGTCGGTGGAGAACACGCCATGGCCGAAGAAATGCCGGTCGGGCTTCGACTCGAACCAGATCGGCGGCCGGTTGTCCGTCGGCACGGCGACGCCGAAGCGGCCGGGACGGCGGGCCAAGGCGACCCACTCGCGCCCGTCCGGGCGAAGGGCGACGTCATGGCCGCGCGCCGGCAGCTCGACGGAGCGCAAGTCGCCGCGGTCGAGATCGAACAGCACGGCCGAGTAGACGCCGCGATCGTCCATGCGCGCCGCAGCGAAACGCTCGGTCCTGAACCCTGCGACGACGGATCTCGGCACAACGAGGGCAGCAGCGGTCCCGGCGAGGCTTGCTAGGAACGTGCGGCGATCGAGCTGCATGATCAATCTCCATCCAAAGCGTTGAACCCGAAGCTCAGGTCTGCGCCACGCGCGATCATGCTGGAGGCGGTTTCGCGCGCGCTCTTCAAGGCAACCCGCAGCGCTTCGAGCTTGGCGCGGAGATCCTCATCCTGAACGACTTCAGCGATCGGCTGGTCGACGGTGCCAAGCACATCGATGGCGTGGTCGAGATCGAACAAGACAGAGTTCTCGACGCCCGGCGATTCCGCGGCGACCACGTCGGCAAAGCCGCCTTTGGCGAAGAGCGTCCGCACCCCTTCGAGATTGCCGACCATGTTGGGGAATGTGAGGTCGCTCCGCCAGAAGGCGGCAAGCTTCGGCCGGGCGGTCTCCGGCGAGGTACCGAGCGGCTTGCCGAGCTTCTGATCGCGCACGAGCTCGAGGCCGGAGGTGAAGGCCTTGAACAGTTCCAACGTCACATCCTTGGGCGAGTGATAGAGCGTGTCCTCGGGTCCGGGGGTGAGGAACGTCTTGGTGAAGTCGGCCCCCTCGCGCCACCCTTCGACGACGGCCTTGGCCATGCGGTCGATATTGGTGGCGACGCTCGCGGCAAAGCTGCAGCGAAAGCCGATCTCGGGGGTGCCGTCGGCAAGCCCATCGGCGCCGTCGCCATAGAGAAGATATTCGAGGGCCGGCAGGCCCTGCAGCGCAACGCTCTTATCCGCGAGGGTATCTGCGAGTGTCACCGACTGATCCTTGTCGGCAAGAGCCTGCTGGACCTGCCGGAGCCCGATGCCCTTGGGGTCGGGCCAAAAGAACAAGCGCTCGTAACGGCGGTCTCTGTTCACCGGCCCGAAGCGGAAGATCTCGACCGGGCTCCAGCTCTTCACGGCCTCGGCGAAGGCCGTCTTGGCTGCATCGAGGGCTCCGGGCGACGGCTCGTCACACAGTACCCGGACCTTGTCCTTGAGCGCGCCCGCGTCCTTCGCGAAGGCGGCGTAGCCCGGCCGGATGACATTGGTCAGCGCGGCGGCGGCGAGCGCGCCGTGATCGGTCTCGGCCTGGGCGGCAGGCGCGACCCAAACCAATGCGAAGGCGAGCACGAGCCGGAGCAGACGGAGAACGGTCACGGAGACCTCATAGAGAATTGACGAAGGCGAGGAGGCGGTCGCGGTCCTCTTTCGAGAGATTGGCGAAGGCATCGCGCGCCTTTTGCGCCTCGCCGCCATGCCAAAGTATTGCCTCGGTCACGTTGCGGGCGCGGCCGTCGTGCAGGAACAGCGTATGGCCGCTCACGGTCTGGGTAAGACCGATACCCCAGAGCGGCGCCGTGCGCCACTCCGTGCCGCTCGCCTCGCCGTCGGGGCGATTGTCGGTCAGCCCATCACCCATGTCGTGAAGCAGCATGTCGGTGTAGGGATAGATCAGCTGGTGCGACAGGTGCGGATCATCGGGATCCTCGCCCGTCATGAACTTCGGCTGGTGACAGCTCACGCAGCCGATCTTGTAGAACAGCGCCTTGCCCTTCAAGACCTCCGGATCGTCCGGGGCACGCCGCTTCGGCACCGCGAGGTTCTGCGAATAGAAGGTCACGAGCTTGAACAGCTCATCGCCCACCTCGACGTTCTGATATTGCGGCGAGTTGCCGGACGGCGCATCGCGACACGCCTTCTGCTTCTCCGTGCACTCGCCCGAGCCGGCCGGCATGAGCGCGGTCGAAAGGCCGATGTCGCCGGAAAAGGCCGAAGCCGCCTGATCGGCGATGGTGGGGACGCTCGCCTTCCAGCCGAAGCGACCGAGCATCTCCTTCTTGTGTTTCATCGACCAGACATAGTTCGGCTTGCCGGAGATGCCGTCGCCGTCCGCATCGTCAGGATCTGCATGGGCGAGGATCTGCTCCTCGGGCACGGCTTCGAGCAGGCCGAGCCCGATCATTTGCGGCGCGACGCGCGGGGAAAGCATGACGTCGGGGCTCATGGGGCCGTACGCAAGATCGACGATCTTGTAGGCTGGCGCGCGCAGGCTCACGGTCTCGCCGCCGGCGAGCGTGACGGGTTTCTCGGTGTACTCGATCTTGGCTTTGCCCTCGGCCGCGAAGCCCTGAATGGCGAAGTCCTGAAGCTGCCCGCCATAAACAGGGTCGGGGATGGAGTTCACCTTGTGCGCGGCGAGCATGGCCTTCTCGGCGTCCGTCTTCGGCGGCACCGAAAGCCGGATCAGCATGGAGCCCGTGTCGTCAGGCACGTCGGAGGAGAACGGCGGATGGCCGCGGCCGTCCTTCAGATGACAATTCTGGCAGCCGCGGGAATTGAATAGGGGCCCAAGCCCGTCGGAGGCCTCCGTCGACGACGGCGCGGAGACCCAGTGCCTGCGGAAGATGGCGTTGCCGATCTTGAAGTTGAGCTCGCGCCGGAAGCCCATATTGCCTGAGGACAGCGAGAATGCGTTCGACGTGTCTACGGTGCCGCGCGAGGTGGCATCGCCGCCGGGCTTGTCTTCGCCTTGCTCGGGCTTGGAGAAATCCGTGGTCGGCGCGAGCAGGCTGTCGACGCCGGTGACCGCGCCCGCGCCCATCGTGTCCCAGGCGCCGACAAGAAGCGGCAGAGCCGCCCCAAGTGCAATCGCACCGCCAAGGAAGGCGCGATGAGCCTTCCTTGACGGCGCTTGTTGGGACAACTCTCTAACGTGGTTCGTCTTTGAACGCGTTCGTTTCACTCTTTTGGGTCAGAAGCTGAGGGTGGTACGGGCTCCGATGACGGCCGCGTTGTCGACGCCAGCCACGCCGCCACCTGGATTCCAGAGATACTGGAAGTCGGGCTGGACGCTCCAGCCGTCGTTAACTTGAAACGTATAGCAGATCTCGACCAGCGACTCGTGGTCGCGCACCTCGTCCTCCCCCGCGTCGATATCGAATGCGGACGCCTCATTGGAGATGCCGGTATAGGCAAAGCCGATGGCGAGCGCATCATTCGGCCGGCCGGGGATCATGCCCGTGAAGGTGAAGCCCCCATCGAAATAGAAGTCGACAAGGTTGCGGTCGGACGGCGCGCCCATGAAGCGCGCGAAGATCGCCACGCCTTGCGGATCTTCACCGCCTTGGCTGCCCGGCACGCGCCAGATCAGTTGATCGATGATGCCGTAAAGCGCCCAATCATGATCAAGCACCTTGCCGACGTTGCCGGTGATACCGATCAGCCCCCCACCGGAGGCGACGCGTAGGTGCTCGAACTCACCGAAATGATTCCATCCACCGATCTTGATAGTTCCCGGCAAGCGCCCGCCGGCGAGATCGTAGCTGTAGGCGCCTTCGGCCATGAGCAGCGGCGGATCGTCGAGCTCGAAATCAAGGCCGTGGGGGTTACAGCGCTGCGGGTTGTCTCCATCCTTGTTGCATTGGGGCGCCGGGTCGCCGTTATAGACGCCGACCATCAGAGACGTTCTTTCGGTCGGCGTTACCGCGACGCGGACGCCCGGGGTGGCGAGTGGATAGGCCGGACCACCGCCCGGGTTGTTCTCGGCGGCGATCGGGGGCCAACCCCATGCACCATTGAGGAAGTAGCCGCCACCTTCGCTGATGATGAACTCCGCATCGGCCGCGAGCTGCCCGATCCTCACCGAGACCGTGTCATTGAAGAGATGCTGCTCGAACCACAGTTCGAACAGGCGCGTCGAGGCATCCGCTTCGAGGTTCGAGATCGGCATGATGCCGCCGACATTCTCGGCGGTGATGGAATTGCCGTGGATCTGATAGCCGTTGGTATGAAAGCAGAGGCCCTTCCAGAATCCGAGCTTTTGCATGTCGGCGTTCATATAGAGATCGAGCACACCGTCATACTGACCGCCATCCTTGATGCCGCCCCAGTTGTAGAACGTCTCGCCATAATAGTTGGCGCCGACACCGATGCCCGCCTTGGCGAGCGCGACACGCGACCCGGCGACATCGATTGGAAAGACGACGCCAGCGGGAGATTCGAACGGCTCCTCAGGCACTTCGCAATTGGCGAAGGCTGCGACCGGCAGCGCGGTGAAAGATAAGGCGAGCAGCGAGCCGACAGCTGCTGCTCTAGAGAGCTTCAACGCGACAAAGCGGCCAAACCGCTTCGCTCGGCCGGTCGATGGGTGAGGTCGTCCTGTCAGGTCGCTTGTGGCGATCCGCTTCTTCATAATTGGCAGCCCCCCAAGGCTTCACTTTATCATCTGTTTGCGTTGGACTGCCCAGCTTCGCGTTGCCGCAGTTTCTCACCCTCCCTCGCTTACCTTTGCAGGTGCATCGAGACTATCTGACCCTTCGAACTCGATGGACTTGAGGTCCAGCACGGCGACGGCGCGCTCGAGCGCCTTGGTCTGCGCGAGTAGCGCGTCGATCGCGTTCTGCACCACCTTGTTGCCCTCCTCGTTCCCCTCGCCGATCATCTGATCGTAGGACTCGGTGGTCAGCGCGCGGAGATACATCGTGTTCATGGCGTCCATGGTGGCGTCGAGCTTCGCGCGCACCTCCGCATCGACCTCAGGCGACTTGGCCTTCACGAGATCCGACACGCTCGGGCCGCCGACATACGTCCCATCGGCACGGCGGTAGCGGCCGAGATAGACGTTGCGAATGCCGAGCGCGTCGAAGAAGTGCGAGGCGTGCGTGTTGTCCGAGAAGCAATCGTGCTCCTCCTCGGGATCGTGAATCATGAGACCGAGCTTCATGCGCTCGCCGGCAAGCTCGCCATAAGACAGGCTGCCGAGACCGGTCATGACGGCGGTAAGTCCCGCCTCGTCGCTGTCATCCGCGATGACCTTGCGCGCATCGCCGCCCGGTGCCCACTGCTTCGCCATCCAGGCGAGATCGTCGACGAGGAGATCGGTAGCGGTGCTGAGATAGGCGGCGCGCCGGTCGCAATTGCCGTGGGTGCAGTTCTTCAGGTCGTAGTCCGTGGCGGGCCGATTGCCGGGCCCGGGACCGGTGCCGTTCAGGTCCTGGCCCCACAACAGAAACTCGATGGCGTGATAGCCGGTGGCGACATTCGCCTCCACGCCGCCCGCCTCTTGCAGGTCGTCGGCGAGGAGCTCCTTGGTGATCTTCGAGGTGTCGAGCTTCTTGCCGCCGATGGTGAGCGAGACATTCTTGATGACGTTGGCGACGTAAAGCTCGTTCTCGGGCGAGTCCGTGCCGTAGGCCTCGGCGACGTAATCGATCAGGCCCTCGTCGAGCGGCCAGGAATTCACCCGGCCCTCCCAATCATCGATAATGGCGTTGCCGAAGCGGAACGCCTCGGTCTGCATGTAAGGCATGCGCGCGGCGATCCAGGCGGCGCGGGCGCCGCGCAGGTTATCCTCCGTGGGCGTGGCAAGAAACGCATCGACTGCAAGCTTCAGCGTCCGCGCGGTGTCGAGAGAATCTTCGTACCCAGCCTGCGCGATATCCGCATAGGCCTTCAGCACGTCCTTGGTATTGTCGGCCGCAGCGGGGCTCACAAGAAGGCCGAGCGCCAAGGCGGCGGCCGACAGGGCAGTCAACGGTCCTCGAAACATCTGCTTCCCTTTGTTCGTCGCCGGGTCTCGCGTTTCCCAGCGTTCCCCACCTCCCCGAATCCGCCAAGAGGCGGAAGAATGCGGCGGCCCGCAGGCCGGGACCTTTGGGCCGCCGCAGGTTGAGATGAGGAAGCGTCCAGGCTCGGGCTCAGACGCTCCAGACATTCGAGCTGGGCGGCCGAATGTCTTGTCAAAACCCTAGCGCGGCGCCTAACATGCACATAGTGAACTCTTTTCAGAAGAATAGTTGAATTTCATGCATCTCAAAGAGGTCGACGCCAATCTTCTCGTGACGCTGGACGCGCTCCTGGTGGACGCGAGCGTCACTCGCGCGGCCGAACGGCTGGGGCGCAGCGCCTCGGCCATCAGCCATGCATTGGCCAAACTCCGCGAAATTTTCGCCGACGAGCTGTTCGTGCGGGCGGGCCAGCGCCTGGTGCCTACGGCCAAGGCGCTGGAGCTTGCGCCCACGGTTCACGTCATCCTCGCCGGTATGGAAAGCCTGCTCCGGCCGAGCAAACCCTTCGATCCCTCGCTTTCCGTGCGCGAGTTTGCCGCAGCGTCGAGCGAGGCGGGCGAGCTGATCCTGGTCGAGCCTTTGCGGCAGCGGCTTCAGTCGCTTGCGCCCAGCGTGCACGTCACCTGGACCCCATACCGCCGCGACGAGACGATCGACGCGCTGCGCAACGCCCGCAGCCATTTCGTCATCGATATCGAAGGGGCGCCGATCCAGACTCCCGACGTCCGGGAGGCCAAGCTGTTCGACGACACGCTGACCACGGTAGCGCGGCCGGGGCACCCCTTCGCGGCGCGGAAGCCGAAAGCCGCCGCCTTCGCCGCGGCAGAGCATGTGGCGGTGAACACACTTCCGACACTCGAACTGATGGACCGGGCGCTGTTCGAGCAAGCGCTCTCCTGCAACGTCTCCTCCCACGTGTCGTCGGCGCTGGTCGGCGTGCTCGTGGTGCTGAACGGCGACGCGCTCCTCACGCTCCCCAACTCGCTCGCCGCGATCCTCGAGAAGCAATTCGGGCTCGTGCGCATCGCCCAGCCGGGGCCGCCCGTGGCATTTCCCCTCCGGCTCTTATGGCATTCAAGTTATGATCGCGACGAATGCCATCAATGGGTGCGCGGGGAGCTGGCCAAGATCGCCCAGGAGATCGCCGGCGCGGCTTGAGGCCCAAGGTCATGCCGATGAGACAGGCCTGGATGCTTGCTCTTGCCCTCCGGCGCACGCTGCTTTGGCTGGCGCTCGGCCTCTTGCTCGCCGGTGCGGCAATGGCGGCCGAGCCTTCGGACATCGAGACGAAGCTAAATGTCACCATGCCCGGCGGTGAAGCACGCTCTGCCGATCTCGCCGAGGCTATGGCGCTTCTCAACATCCCATCCGTCAGCGTGGCATTGATCGATCAGGACCGGATCGCGTGGGCGAAGGCCTATGGGCAAGACGCGACGCCCGACAGCTCTTTTCCAAGCCGCATCGCTGTCGAAATTCGTGGCGGCCGTCGGCGCCATGCGTCTCGTCGAACAAAAGCGCCTCGTGCTCGACCAGGATGTCAACGCGCGGCTCACCTCTTGGGGAAAGTGCCCGTCAACGATTCGACCAGGCGCATCCGGTGACCTTGCGGGGCCTTCTCAGCATGACGGCCGGGGTCAACGTGCCCGGCTTCCTCGGCTATGCGGTCGGAACCCCGCTGCCCGCTCTGGTTCAAATCCTCGACGGAACGCCGCCCGCCAACTCGGCGCCGGTGGCGGTGATCGCCGTGCCGGGATCGAGCTATCACTATTCGGGCGGCGGCTTTGAGATTGCCGAGGCATTGATGGACGACGTTGTCGGCACGCCGTTCGTCGAGGTGATGGACCGCCTCGTGTTGAAGCCCGCCGGCATGCCCCACAGCACCTTTGCGCAGCCCCTGCCCCAGCCCCTCGAGCCGAAGGCAGCCAAAGGACATCTCGCCGACGGCACGGAGGTATCGGGCGGCTTTCACGTCTTCCCCGAGCACGCGGCGGCAGGTCTTTGGTCGACGCCGTCCGACCTCGCCCAACTCCTTCTTCTCGTCGGCCGCGCGTGGCGGGGCGAAAGCCATTTGTTCCTTCGCCCGGACACGGCGCGGGAGATGCTGACGCCGCAATTTGGCGGTCCTTACGGCCTTGGCGCTGCCATCTCCGGCAAGGGCGGCGGGCTGGTGCTGGAAAAGCGCGGGCAGAATGTCGGCTATCAGGGCTACCTGATCCTGTTCCCGGCGCGCGGCCAGGGCATGGTTGTGATGACCAACTCCGACAACGGCTCGATCCTGGCCGAGGCCCTTATCCGCCGCGCCGGGGACGTCTACGGGTGGGCGCCGTTCGGGCCACTCGCCGACTAGCTTTCGGAGCCCCTGGTTTCCGTCACGGCGCTCCATTAGATTAGGGGCCATCGCCCGCCTGCTGCCGAGGGCTGGGCGCTCGGAGGACGTCCATGTTGACCTGGTTTCGCGTTGGCCTTGTCGCCGCGCTGTTGGTTTTCGTCTCCACTCCTGCTCCCGCCGCCGACAAAACTTTCCAAGACGACGCTCTCGACGACGCTGCCATCACCCTCGAGGCCGACCTCAAGGATGAGTCCGGCACCGTCGAGTCGCCGGTCATCAAGCTGAAGGAGCAGGCCGCCGCCAAGCTCCGGGCGGGAGACCTCGAAAGCGCTGCCTTCCTCTATGGGCAGATCGTCAGCGTCGCCCCCAACGACTCCGCCGCGTGGCGCAGGCTCGCCGATATCTGGCTCGCCATCCCACCGGACGACAATGATGACGGCAGCACCCGCTACGAGAACGCTGGGACCGCGGCCTATATCGCCTATCAACGGGCGACGTCGCCCAAAGACGAGGCCGCGGCGCTATCGACATTCGCCACCGCCTCCGGCAAGCGCGACGAATGGCGCGACGCGCTGAATGCGCTCAAGCTTGCTCTCAAGCTCGACGCCAGTCCGAGCCTGCAAGCGACCTACGACCAACTCCGCGAGAAATACGGCTTCCGCGTCTGCAATTTCAGCGTCGACTCCGACGCCGCTTCGCCGCGTGCCTGCTTCCAGTTCAGCGACCCGCTCCTGAAGCGGGCGGACTTCTCGCCCTTCGTGTCGGTCGCGGGCGAGGACAAGCCGGCGCTCAGCGTCGACGATCAGCAGCTCTGCGTCGAGGGGCTGAAGCACGGCGACACCTACGACATCACCTTGCGCCAAGGTCTGCCGTCTTCGGTGGACGAGGACCTCCTCAAGGACGCCGACTTCACGATCTATGTGCGCGACCGGAGCCCCTCGGTACGCCTCGCGGGCAAGGCCTATGTGCTGCCGAGCACGGGCCAGCAGGGCATCCCCCTCATCACCGTCAACACAGGGACCGTGAAGGTGACGATCTACCGGATCGGCGACCGCAACCTGCTCGACAACGTGCTGGGCTACGACTTCGAGAGCAATCTCTATCAGTACAATCTCGAGGACATCGCCGACACGAAGGGCGAGAAGGTGTGGACCGGCGAGCTCAAGGTCGAGAAGAAGCTCAACGAAGAGATCACCACGGCCTTCCCCATCGGCGAGGCGGTGCCGAAGATGCAGCCCGGCGTCTATCTGCTCGCCGCCCAGCCCGCCGACGTGCCCGGCGATGAGTATGGCGAGCGGACCACGCAGTGGTTCATCGTTTCCGACTACGGCCTCACCGCCTATTCCGGCAGCGACGGCATCCACGCTTTCGCCAACTCGCTCGCCACGACGGCGCCGCTGTCCGGCGTCGAGGTCCGGCTGATCGCGCGCAACAACGAGGTGCTCGCCACCGAGACCACGGATGCGAAAGGCGCGGCCACCTTCGCGCCCGGCCTCACCCGCGGCGAAGGCGGACTGTCGCCGGCCATGCTGGTCGCCTCCGGCAAGAGCGGCGACTACGCCTTCCTCGATCTGAAACAATCGGCCTTCGATCTCACCGATCGCGGCGTGGCCGGGCGCGAACCGCCGAAAGGGCTCGATGCCTTCGTGTTCACCGAGCGCGGCGTCTACCGCACCGGCGAGACGGTGCACGTGACCACGCTGTTGCGCGACGCGGCCGGCGTGGCTGTCCCCGACGTGAACCTGACGCTGGTGGTCGAGCGCCCGGATGGCATCGAGTACCGGCGCGCGCTCGTGCCTGACGAGGGCATCGGCGGCCGCGCTCTCGATGTGCCGATCATCGGATCGGCACCCACCGGCACGTGGCGGGTTCAGGTCTATTCCGACCCGAAGGGATCGGCCATCGGCGACACGAGCTTCCTCGTCGAGGACTACGTGCCGGAACGGCTCGAATTCGATCTCACCACGGACGCGACGAGCCTGTCGCCGGAATGCGCCACCGGATCTTTCAGTCGACGGCCGCTTCCTCTATGGCGCGCCGGCCTCCGGCCTTCCGCTCGACGGCTCCTTGAAGATCGCCGCGGCCGACGAGCGGCCGGGCTTCCCCGGCTACGTGTTCGGCCTCAACGCTCTGGATGCCCCCGGCGGATTCTTCGAACCTCAGGTCTTCGCGCTGGAGGATTTGCCGGAGACTGACGACGACGGGCAAGCCGAGTTCGACGTCGAGCTCGACAGCGTGCCTGAAGCCACACAGCCGCTCGAGGCCACGATCACCATTCAGCTCGCAGAGCCCGGCGGCCGCGCGATCGAGCACAGCCTGACGCTGCCGATCACGCCGACGGCGAACATGATCGGCGTGAAGCCGCTGTTCAAAGGTTCGAGCCTCGGCGATCAGGACCTCGCCAAGTTCGACGTGGTGATGGCGGCCCCCGACGGCAAACAGCTCGCCGCGAACGGACTCAAATGGCAGCTGCTACAGATCGAGAACAAATACCAGTGGTACCGCGCCTACGGCCGTTGGCAGTACGAGCCGGTGAAGATCACGCGGCGCGTGGCGAACGGCACGATCGATGCCGCGCCCGGTCAGCCGGGGCATATCGAGGTGCCGGTGACGTGGGGCCGCTACCGCCTCGAAGTGGAGAGCTCCGACCCGCAAGGGCCGCTCACCACCTACGGCTTCGATTCCGGCTGGTATGCCGAGGCGAGCGCCGACACGCCCGACCTTTTGGAGATCGCGCTCGACAAGCCGGCGTACAAGGCCGGCGACACCATGACCGTCGCGGTCACGGCGCGCAGCGCCGGCACGGTCACCCTGTCGGTGATCGGCGACCGGCTGATCACCCAGACCACGACCGATGTGCAGCCGGGCTTGGTCAAGCTGCCGCTCACGGTGGGCGATGACTGGGGCACCGGCGCCTATGTGCTCGCCACGCTCAGGCGGCCGCTCGACGTGGCCGAGAAGCGCATGCCGGGCCGCGCCATCGGCGTGCAATGGTTCAGCGTCGACAAGGCGGAGCACACGATCGACGTTTCGCTCGACCTGCCCGAGCTGATCCGGCCTGAAACGACGCTCCGCGTGCCGGTGAAGCTCGCGAACCTCGCGGCCGGCGAGCAGGCGCGCATCGTGGTCTCGGCGGTCGACGTGGGCATCCTCAACCTCACGGGCTACAAGCCGCCGGCGCCGGACGACTACTATCTCGGCCAGCGCAAGCTCTCCGCCGAGGTCCGCGACCTCTACGGCCAACTCATCGACGGCATGCAAGGCACGCGCGGCCAGATTCGCACCGGCAGCGACGAAAGCGCTGGCGAACTGCAAGGCAACCCGCCGACCCAGCCGCCGCTTGCCCTCTATTCCGGCATCGTCACGGTCGGCGCCGACGGCACGGCTGAGGTCGAGTTCCCGATTCCGGCCTTCACCGGCACGGTGAAGGTCATGGCCGTGGCGTGGAGCAAGGACCAGGTCGGCCACAGCTCGGGCGACGTGATCGTGCGCGATCGGGTCGTGGTCACCGCGACGCTACCGCGCTTCCTGTTGACCGGCGACAAGTCCACCCTTCGCCTTGACCTCGACAATGTCGAGGGCGAGACCGGCGCTTATCAGATCGCCGTGTCGACCACGGGACCGCTCAGCGTCGAAGGCGCCGATCAGTCGATCAAGCTCGACGCCAAGAAGCGCGGCGCGGTCACCTTGCCGGTCTCGGCGCTCGGCGTCGGCGAAGGCGCGGTCGATGTCGCCGTCACCGGGCCAGGCGACTTCTCGGTGGCGCGGCGCTACGTGCTCACGGTCAATCCGGCGACGCAGATTCTCGCGCGCCGCACGGTCAAGCCGCTCGATCCGGGTCAGAGCATCACGTTGAGCAAAGACGTGTTCGCCGATCTCGTTCCGGGAACGGCCAGCGTCGCACTCTCCGTGACGCCGTCCGCGGCACTCGACGTGGCAAGCCTGCTCGCCGCGCTCGACCGCTATCCGCTCGGCTGCACCGAGCAGATCGTGAGCCGCGCGCTGCCCTTGCTCTACGTCAACGAGATGGCGCTCAATGCGAAGCTTGCGGTCGACACCAATCTGGACGAGCGCATCAACAAGGCCATCGAGACGGTGCTCGCGCGCCAGGGCTATGAAGGTGCATTCGGTTTGTGGGCGCCGGGCGGCGATGATGCCTGGCTCGACGCTTACGTGACCGACTTCCTGACACGGGCGCGGGCCAACGGCTTCACCGTGCCCGACGAGCGCTTCAAGCTCGCGCTCAACCGCTTGCGGAACTATGTGAGCACGGCGCCCGACGTCTCCACCGACGGCGGGCTCGCACTGTCCTACGCGCTCTACGTGCTCGCCCGCAACGGCATGGCGCCGGTCGGCGACCTCCGCTACATCGCCGACGTCAAGCTGGACAAGCTCGGCACGCCGACCGCGCAGGCGGAGATCGGTGCAGCGCTTGCCATGCTCGGCGACAAGGTGCGCGCCGAAAAGGCGTTCCGCGCCGCGGCCGGCCGCCTGCCCGATGACAGCGATCCTCTCGTCGGCCGGGTCGACTTCGGCTCGGCGCTGCGCGATGCGGCGGCCGTGGTCACGCTCGCGGCCGAAGGCGATGCGCCGAAGGTGATCCTCGTGAACGCGACCAAGCAGATCGGCATCGCGCGCGAGCACGTCACCTATACGTCGACGCAGGAAGACGCCTGGCTCGTGCTCGCAGCGCGCGCGCTCGGCAAACAGAACGTGAGCCTCACCGTCGAGGAAGGCAGCGGCGGCGAAGGCGGCCAAGAGGGCCCGCTCTATCGCACCTTCAGCGAGGAGGATATCGCCATCAACCCGCTGACCGTGACCAATGCCGGCGACACGCCGCTCGAAGCGGTCATCTCGGTGAGCGGAGCGCCGACGACGCCAGAGCCCGCCGCCGATCATGGCTTCAAGCTCGAGCGGAGCTACTACACGCTCGAAGGCGACGAAGCCGACATCACGACGGCCAAGCAGAACGAGCGCTTCGTCGTGGTGCTGACCGTCACCGAGCCGCAGCCGCAATTCGCCCGCGTGGCGCTCACCGACTACGTCCCGGCCGGGTTCGAGATCGACAATCCGCATCTCGTGTCCTCGGCGGATACGGGCGGGCTCTCGTGGATCACGCATGCGGCGGACCCGGCCTATACGGCGTTCCGCGACGACCGGTTCGTCGCGGCATTCGAGCGCCGCACGGATAGCCCCGTGCAGTACAGGGTCGCCTACGTGGTGCGCGCGGTGTCGCCGGGCAGCTACGTGCAGCCGCAAGCCGTGGTCGAGGACATGTACCGGCCCGACCGCTTCGGCCGTACCGGCACCGGCGCCGTCACGGTGTTGCCGCGCAAATGAGCACGCTGAGACGCCGCGTAACCTACGCCGCCATCGGCGCGGTGTGGATCGCCGCCGCGGTCGCGGGCGCCGCCGCCGGTTTCGTCGACTCTCTCGGACCCCCGCCGCTCGGGCAGGACCTCGAAACCTCGCAGACCGTGGTCGACCGCAACGGCAAGCTCTTGCGCGCCTACCTCACGAGCGAGGGCCGCTGGCGGCTTCCGGCGACACGGAAAGACGTGGACCCGCGTTTCCTCCAGGCGCTGCTCGCTTATGAGGACAAGCGCTACTTCTCCCATCACGGCGTCGATCCGCTCGCCATGACGCGGGCGGCCTATCAGCTCGTGACCCAGGGCCACATCGTCTCGGGCGGCTCGACCATTTCCATGCAGGTGGCGCGACTTCTTGAGCCGCGGCGCGAGCGGTCGGTCTACGCCAAGCTCAGACAGACGGTGCGCGGGCTTGAGCTCGAATGGGCGCTGAGCAAGGACGAGATCTTGAGCCTCTATCTCACCCTTGCGCCTTACGGCGGCAATCTCGAAGGCATCCGCGCCGCCTCGCTCGCCTATTTCGGCAAGGAGCCGCGACGGCTCACCCTCGGCGAGGCCGCCCTTCTCGTCGCGCTGCCGCAATCGCCGGAAAACCGGCGGCCTGACCGGAATCCGGAGGCGGCGCGGGCCGCGCGGGATCGCGTGCTCGACCGCATCGCCGGAAGCGGTTTTTTCAGCGCCGACGAGATCGCCCACGCCAAGACCGAGCCCGTGCCCGACGCGCGCAAGCCCATGCCGCTGAGCGCACCCCATGCCGCCGACGAGGCGAAGGCGGCTTCTGCCGAGAAGATCATCCGACTCACCATCGACGGCCGCTTGCAGCGGCGGCTCGAGACGCTCGCCCGCGAGCGGGCCGAAGCGCTCGGCGACGCCATGTCGGCGGCGATCGTCGTGGTCGACAATGCGACCGGCGAGATCCTGGCGCGCGTCGCCTCGCCCGACTATTTCGATGCGGCCCGCGCCGGTCAGGTGGACGTGACCCGCGCCGTCCGCTCGCCGGGCTCGGCGCTCAAGCCCTTCATCTATGGGCTCGGTTTCGAGGACGGGCTGATCCATCCGGAGACGCTGATCGAGGACCGGCCAATCCGCTATGGCGACTACGCGCCGGAGAATTTCGACCAGACCTTCCAAGGCACCGTCACCGTGCGCCGGGCGCTGCAACAATCTCTCAATGTGCCGGCCGTCGCCGTGCTCGACGCGGTGGGTCCGAGCCGGCTCCTGGCGCGGCTCGATGAGGCGGGTGCCTCGCTCGAACTGCCGAAGCACGCGACCGCAGGTCTTGCGCTCGGGCTTGGCGGCATCGGCGTGCGGCTCATCGATCTCACCGCGCTCTATACGGGGCTTGCGCGCCAAGGCAACGTGGCGCCGCTGATCGAGCGCCTCGGCGAGACGCCACCGCCGGCGAAGCGCCTGATGGAGCCGGTCGCCGCCTGGTACGTCGCCGACGTGTTGCGCGGCGCGCCGCCGCCGCCGAATGCGCTCGGCGGGCGCATCGCCTTCAAGACCGGCACGAGCTACGGCTATCGCGACGCGTGGGCGCTCGGCTTCGACGGGGCGCATACGATCGGCGTGTGGGTCGGGCGTCCCGACGGCGCGCCGGTCACCGGTCTCGTGGGGCGGACCGCCGCCGCGCCGATCCTGTTCGACGCCTTCGCCAGGCTGACGCTCACCCCCAAGGCCGCTGCCGCCGGCGCCGAAAGGCGTGATCACGGCAAGCACCTCGCGTCTGCCGCCGCCGCTCAGGCGCTTTGCGTCTGGGGACAATGCGGGCGAGGCGATGACGCCGAAAGTGCACATCGTGTTCCCGCCGCAAGGGGCGAGCCTCGCGCTCTCCTCGGAAGGCTCTACCCTCGATCCCATCGCCATCAAGATCGCCGGCGGCACGCCGCCGCTCAACGTGCTCGTCAACGGTCTGCCGTTAGAGACGGCGCGGAGCTCGGGCACGCTGTTCTTCGAGCCGGACGGGCCGGGCTTCGTGCGGCTCACCGTGACGGACGCGACCGGGGCCGCCGACAGCGTTGTCGTGCGGTTGCAATAGATCCGTCTCTACTTACTCGACTTGGCGACGTGCTCGGGCTTGCCTTTGCGCTTGGTCGAGGCGAACTCGTCGAGCTCTTTCTCCGTCATCGACTCGTACATGCTCTTGGACGCACCCTGCAGCTTGCTGACAGGGATCTCGCCGCGTTTGGCCGCGAGGGCCGCACCGGCCGCCTTTTGTTGTGCTGCTGACTTGGCTGGCATCGCTGGTCTCCGTTTCAACGCTGCCGACAAAACGATTCGGACGCGCTTCGCGTTCCCGTGCGCCCTCTCCGCGTCGCGATCCGACGTGAATTTGCCCAAAACTTGCCGCGACTTCGTAAGCGACATCAAGCTTTAGCGGAGCACGCGGCGGTCACCCCCTACCCGCTGCGGCATACCCCGCGACACTGTTGCACTTCGACCGCCAACACTCCGCCGGAATGGAGGCGGAGAAGGATTTCACCTTGAAGAGGAAACTCTCAAGGAGGTCACAAACCAAGGAGTAGTCCAATGAAGAAGTATCTGATTGCAGGTCTGCTCATCGCCGGAATGGCGACGCCGGCCCTCGCCGGCGAGTACTACGTGGCGCAGAACTCGAGCAACCATAAGTGCTCGATCGTGTCGACGAAGCCGGACGGCAAGACCCTCACCATGCTCGGCACGGACGGCTTCAAGAAGAAGTCGGAAGCCCGGTCGGCCATGAAGGGCATGAGCGAGTGCGGCTCGTAAGTCTCGCCTCGTTCGGCGAGACACGGACGCCCGGCATAGCCAGGCGCCCGGTCTAATCACCGCCTCAAGGTCCGACGGCTTGCGATCCTTCAGGGCCTTGAGGCGGTTTTAGCTTACCAGTCCGGGGGCGTTTGTGGAGTTGTCAGAAAACGGGCTTTTTCCTTGACGAAACCTGGGGCCGTGCCCAACAAACGGATCATGGCGACGAGCCTCAAGAAGCTCCATATCAAGACCTTCGGCTGCCAGATGAATGCGTACGATTCCGAGCGCATGGCCGAAGCGCTTCAGCCTGCCGGCTATGAGCTCACCGATACGCTCGGCGACGCCGACCTCGTGATCCTCAATACGTGCCATATCCGCGAGAAAGCCGCGGAGAAGGTCTATTCGGAGCTTGGCCGCGTGCGCCTCACCAAGGAGGCGCGCAAAGCGCGCGGCCGCGACACGATGGTCGCGGTGGCGGGCTGCGTCGCTCAGGCCGAAGGGCACGAGATCATCGCCCGCGCGCCCGTGGTCGACATCGTGGTCGGCCCGCAAAGCCTGCATCGCATCGCCGACCTCGTGGCCGGCGCCAAGTCCACCGGCAAGCGCTCGGTCGAGACCGAGTTCCCGGCGGAGGACAAGTTCGCCGCGCTGCCCGTGCGCGCGGACGGCAAACGCCAAGTGTCGGCCTTCGTCACGGTGCAGGAAGGCTGCGATAAGTTCTGCACGTTCTGCGTCGTGCCGTATACGCGCGGCGCGGAATATTCGCGCGGGCCTGCCGAGATCGTCGCCGAGGTGGAGCGGCTTTCGGCGCGCGGCGTGCGCGAGATCACGTTGCTCGGGCAGAACGTGAACGCCTATCACGGCAATGGGCCGGACGGCGCCACGTGGTCGCTTGCGCGGCTATTGCAGCAACTGGCGGAGATTCCGGCCATCGAGCGGTTGCGCTTCACCACGAGCCATCCGCACGACATGGACGACGATCTGATTGCGCTGTTCGGGGATGAGCCAAAGCTGATGCCTTATCTGCATCTGCCGTTCCAGGCGGGCTCGGACCGGATCCTCGCCGCGATGAACCGCAAGCACAACGCGGCAGACTACGAGGCGCTGATCGAGAGGATCCGCGCCGCGCGCCCCGACATCGCGCTCTCCACGGACATCATCGTGGGCTTCCCGGGCGAAACGGACGCCGACTTCGAGGCGACCTTGTCGCTGGCGCGGCGCGTCGGTTTCGCGCAAGCCTTCTCCTTCAAGTACAGCGCGCGGCCGGGCACGCCCGCCGCCAACCTCGACGGGCAAGTGCCCGATTCGGTCAAAAAGGAGCGCTTGGCCGTGCTTCAGGGGCTGCTCGAAGAGAGCCGCCGCACGTTCGACCTGGCGACTGTGGGTCGCCGGCTGAAGGTGCTGTTCGAGGGCAAAGGGCGGAAACCGGGACAAATCGCCGGACGTTCACCTTATCTACAGGCTGTGCACGTGGACGGCCCCGAAGTGCTGATCGGCCACATCGCCGAGGTTGACATCTCGGCTGCCGGGCCGAACAGTCTTACCGGTGTCATGAAATCGGGATTTGAATGGCGCGAGCCAGTTCAGGCGGCCGTGTGACCAACAAGGCCAGCGTTCGGAAGACATCTTTGACGCGCGGGCGTGGATCGGCGGCAAAGCGCCTTGAGACGGCGCAAGCCAACGGGAGCGGAGAGCCGCTCATCGTCTATTTCGACGATATCAGGCTCGTGCGCGATCTCCTCGGCGACTATGACGCAAATCTTGCCGTGCTCGAGGACCGCCTCGGCGTCGAGGCTGTGGTCAACGGCAACGCTGTGGCCCTGCGCGGTCCGGACGAGGCGTGTGCCGCGGCGAAGTCGGTGCTCGAGCAGCTTTACGGGCGCTTGTCGCAAGGCGAGGCGATCGGCGTCGGCGACGTGGTGGGCGCCATCCGCCATGCCCGCGTCGACGAGCCGGCGGACGGGAGCGAGCCTGGTGGGACGGTTCCGCCGGCGTCGCAGATCCGGACGCGAAAGCGCCTCATCACCGCGCGCACGCCGGCGCAAAGCACCTATCTCGATACGCTTCAGCGCAACGATCTCGTGTTCGCCACCGGCCCCGCCGGCACCGGCAAGACCTATCTCGCCGTCGCTTTCGCCGCGGCCTGCCTCGAGGCCGGACGCTGCGACCGGCTGATCCTGTCACGGCCGGCGGTCGAGGCCGGCGAGCGGCTCGGCTTCCTCCCCGGCGACATGCGCGAGAAGGTCGACCCGTATTTGCGCCCCCTTTATGATGCTCTCTACGACGTGCTCGCGCCCGAACGGGTCGAGCGCGGACTTGCCACGGGCGTGATCGAGATCGCGCCGCTTGCCTTCATGCGCGGACGCACCCTCTCCCATGCCATTGTCATCCTCGATGAAGCGCAAAACTGCACGGCGGTTCAGCTCAAGATGTTCCTCACGCGGCTCGGTGAACAGAGCAAGATGATCGTGACCGGCGATCCGACTCAGGTCGACCTGCCGCCGGGCAAGGATTCGGGCCTCGTCGAGGCGATCGAGATCCTGCGCGGCATCGAGGAAGTCGATCACATCGCCTTCACCAAGAAGGACGTGGTGCGCCGCGAACTCGTCGGCCGCATCGTCGAGGCCTACGAGGCCGCCCCCACGAAGTCCGGGGGAAACGCATGAGCGAAGGTGGCCCTAGTCGCAACAGCGGGGAGCCTCCGCAACGGGCGGAGCTTTCCGTCGAGGTCATTCGTCATGGCGGCGTGTGGGAGCAAAGCGCCATCAGCGACGCGACCGTGGTGCTTGCTGCGCATGCGGCTTTCGCCGAGGCCCCTCCGCAAACGCCCGCGATCTACGAGGCGACCATCGTCCTCACCGACGACACCGAGATGCGCGAGCTGAACCGCGAGTGGCGCGGCAAGGATCAGCCCACCAACGTGTTGTCGTTTCCGTCCGGCGATGCGCCCGGCGAGCCGGGCGCGCTCGGCGATATCGTGATCGCCTACGAGACCGCGCGCAAAGAGGCGGACGACGACGGCATCGCGCTGGAAGACCATATCGCCCATCTTGTGGCGCACGGCGTCCTCCATCTTCTCGGCTTCGATCACATGCAAGAGGACGAAGCCGAGAAGATGGAAGACCTGGAAAGAAAGGCCCTCGCCTCCATCGGCATCGCCGACCCCTATGCGGGGGACGAGGCCGGCCTTGCGGAGGTACCTTCGTCATGAGCAACGGTTCGCCACCCGAGCGCGAGCTCGAGGCCGAGCAGCCACGCCGCGCCGACGAGGACACGACCTGGTTCGATCGTCTGCTGCAGACCTTCGGTCTCGGCGAGGAGCCGGATCTGCGGGAGCTGATCGAGGATGCGCTCGCCCGCAGCAAGAGCGACACGTTGAGCGCGCAAGAGCGCAGCATGCTGTTGCGCATCCTGCGCTTCGGCAAGCTCACGGTCGAGGACGTCATGGTGCCGCGCGCCGACATCGTCGCCGTGGACGAGAGCGTCAGCATCGAGGAGCTGATGCGCGTGTTCCGCAAGGCCGAGCACTCGCGCCTGCCCGTCTATCACGAGACGCTCGACGATCCGCGCGGCATGATCCACATCCGCGATCTGATGTCGTGGATCACCGAGGAGGCGAACGGCGGTGAGGGACTCGATCTTGGCAAAGTCGACCTGAAACGCAGCGTCGGCTCGATCAACATCGCGCGCGACCTGATTTTCGTGCCGGGCTCCATGTCGGTGCTCGACCTTCTGCTCAAGATGCAGACCTCGCAGCTCCATCTTGCGCTCGTCGTCGACGAGTATGGCGGCACGGACGGCCTCGTCTCCATCGAGGATCTTGTCGAAGAGGTCGTGGGCGAGATCGCCGACGAGCACGACGTGGAGGAAGAGCCGTTGATCCGCGTCGACCCGCGGCTCGGGCTGATCGCCGATGCGCGCACCCCGGTCGAGGACATCGAGGAGCATCTCGGGATCCAGCTGGTCTCGGGCGAGCAGGAGGAGGACATCGATACGTTGGGTGGTGTCGTGTTCTCGCTCACGGGCCGCATCCCGTCGCGTGGCGAGCTCGTGCATCATCCGTCCGGCGTCGAGTTCGAGGTGCTGGACGCCGACCCGCGCCGGATCAAGAAGCTGCGCATCCACCTCCCCAAAGGGTCGGACAGCGCCAAGGCCGACGACAAGGCCGGGCCGCCCGCGCCTTGAGCAGCGCGTCTCGCCTCAAGGGGTGAGCCAGGGCCATAACGCCATGACCCCCAAGCAGCCTCGCGCGCCTTCCGGCCCAGTTCACGCCGTTCCCTCGCGGGCCGCAGCGTGGGTCGGCCATTTGCAAGGCTTCCGGCGCGCAATCTTCGGAGTCTTTCTCGGCGCGCTGTCGGTGCTCGCCTTCGCGCCGGTCCATGCCTGGCCGATAATGTTCCTCTCCTTTGGCGGGCTGGTCTGGCTCTTCGACGGGTGCCATGCGGGCCATGCGGCGTTCGGCCCGCGCCTCAAATGCGGGGCGCTGACCGGGTTCTGGTTCGGCTTCGGCTTCTTTCTCGCCGGCCTCTACTGGGTCGCCGAAGCGTTCCTCGTGGAGCCCTGGCGGCACGGCTGGCTGATTCCCTTCGTCATGACCGCCTTGCCGGCCGGCATGGCGCTGTTCTTCACCGCGGCGGGCGCCCTCGCCATGGCGATGTGGCGGCCCGGGGCGGCCCGCGTGTTCGCACTCGCCTTTGCTTTTGGCCTGGCGGAGTACGCGCGCGGCCATGTGCTCACCGGCCTCCCCTGGAACCTCATCGGGTATGGGCTGCTCGCCAATGGCCCTTTGATGCAACTCGCCGCCCTTTTCGGCGTTTATGCCCTGAGCGTCATGGCCGTGCTCCTGTTCGCGGCGCCGGCGGCGATCTGGTCGGCGGAGTTAGGTCCGAGCAAGGGCACCGCGGTTCTCGCGGCCATCCTTGTGGTCGCACTTGGCCTCGGCGCTCTATGGGGCGAGCGGCGGCTTGCGGCCGCAGCTTTCGATAAGACGGGGGTTCGGCTGCGCATCGTGCAAGCGGATATCGACCAGGCCAACAAGTGGCGCCCGGAGAACAGCGTCGAGATCTTCCAAGAGTATCTCGACCTCACGGACGCCGAAGGACTCGACGATGTCGACCTCGTCATCTGGCCGGAGACGGCGCTCCCCTTTTTCCTTGCCGACACGTCCGAGGCGTTGACCGCCATCGGCGATGCGTTGCCGCAAGGAACCTCCCTGCTCGTCGGCGCGGGGCGCGTCGTGGACAAACGGAATACGTCAGGCGAGCTAACGAGCGAGCACGTCTACAACAGTCTTCTCCTGATCGACGACCAAGGCCGGGTGCGCGCCAGCTACGACAAGATCCATCTCGTGCCGTTCGGCGAGTATTTGCCGTTCCAGGACTTTCTCGAAAGCCTCGGCTTCATGCAACTGACGGGCGTGCGCGGCGGTTTCAGTCCAGGCACCGGCCCGCGCTTTTTCGCAATCCCGGGCGCGCCGCCGGCGAGCCCCCTCATCTGCTACGAGATCATCTTTCCCGACGACGTCACAGACCCCTCGATGCGGCCGGGCTGGCTGCTCAACATCACCAACGACGCGTGGTTCGGATCGAGTGCCGGTCCGTATCAGCACTTCCATCAGGCGCAAGTCCGCGCCGTCGAACAAGGGCTACCCGTGGTCCGCGCCGCCAACACCGGAATCTCGGCGGTGATCGATCCGTGGGGGCGCGTTCTCGCCGAGATCGGCCTCGGCGAGAAAGGACTGATCGACGCAGCTTTGCCCAAAGTGGGCCCGCCGACGCTCTTCGTGAAGCTTGGAAACTCGTTGGAACTCTTGGTTTTGGCCCTCGCCCTCGGCGGATGGTTAGTGAGCCGTAAAAAACAATTCGGGTGAAATGCATTGAACAATTGTAGCGAACTTGACGAGCCCAAGTGCCCCCCCTATGACAATTTCGGCAAGTGGAACCCCCTACCAAGACTCTGAACAACCTCCCTTTTTCCTCAGCCCAAGGATCAAACTCGCGAATGGCAGGTAAGAAGCCTAACCCCGTTGATGCGCACGTCGGAAGCAGAGTCCGGTTGCGCCGAATGCTGCTCGGCATGAGCCAAGAGCGTCTTGGCGAAAGCATGGGCCTGACCTTTCAGCAGGTTCAGAAATACGAAAAGGGCGTCAATCGCATCGGCGCAAGCCGGTTGTTTCAAATCTCCAAGATCCTCGACGTGCCGGTGCAGTTCTTCTTCGAAGAAGCGCCCTATGCCGGCGACGGGAGTCGCGCGCCGGGATTGGCCGAGTCGGATTCCGAGACTTTCATCCTGGAGTTCCTGAACAGCCGCGAAGGGCTCGAGCTCAACCGGGCGTTCGTCAAGATCGGCGACGCCAAGGTGCGCAAGAGCGTGGTCGACTTGGTCCGCGCCTTGAGCTCCGGCAACAGCACCTCCTAATTCTGCGGATAGAATCGCGGGGGCTTGACCTCCGGGCTGGCGATTGCCAGAACCGGGCGAGCTTTCTGTGGCCTTTCGGCCGTTCACTCCGAAAATTGGGAGTCTTCAGTGTCCCGGGGAAATTACCTCTTTACCAGCGAATCCGTTTCGGAAGGTCATCCCGATAAGGTCTGCGACCGCCTGTCCGATGCGGTGGTCGACCTCTATCTGGCCGCCGACCCCCATTCCCGCGTTGCCGTCGAGACCTTGGTGACGACCAACCGCATCGTCATGGCAGGCGAGGTGCGGGGTCCGGAATCGGTGTCGGCCGAGCTTGTCGAGCAAGCGGCGCGGCGCGCCGTGCGCGAGATCGGCTACGAGCAAGAGGGCTTCCATTGGGACCTCGCCGATTTTCAGTACTACGTGCATGAGCAGTCGGCCGACATCGCCCGCGGCGTGGACGCTTCCGAGGAGGCCGAGAAGGACGAGGGTGCCGGCGACCAAGGCATCATGTTCGGCTATGCCTGCCGCGAGACCGAAACGCTCATGCCGGCGCCGATTTTCTATGCGCACCGCCTCCTGCACGAGATGGCGAAGGCGCGGCATTCCGGCCGCACGCCGGAGCTCGGGCCCGATTTAAAGAGTCAGGTGACGCTCGTCTACGAAGACGGCAAGCCGGTGCGCGCCGACTCGATCGTTGTTTCCACCCAGCACGGCGAGGACGTGAGCCAAGAGCGCGTCAAGGAAATCGTCCGCAGCTTCATCGACGAGGTGATGCCCAAGGGCTGGGTCAACGGAAGCACCAAGCTCTACGTCAATCCTACCGGGCGCTTCGTCATCGGTGGACCGGACGGCGATACCGGACTCACCGGCCGCAAGATCATCGTCGATACCTATGGCGGCGCGGCGCCGCACGGCGGCGGCGCCTTCTCGGGCAAGGACCCGACCAAGGTGGACCGCTCGGCCGCTTATGCCGCGCGCTATCTTGCCAAGAACGTGGTGGCCGCCGGACTTGCCGACAAATGCACCTTGCAAGTGTCCTACGCCATCGGCGTGTCGCAGCCGCTGTCGCTCTACGCCGACCTGCACGGCACCGGCAACGTCGCCGAAGAGGACCTGGAGAAGGCGCTGCGGGAGGTGATGGATTTGAGCCCGCGCGGCATCCGCGAGCATCTCGGCTTGAGCCGCCCGATCTACGAGCGCACCGCCGCGTACGGCCATTTCGGCCGGCAGCCGGACAATGACGGCGGCTTCTCGTGGGAGCGCACCGACCTCGTCGAGCCGATCCGCGGCGCGCTCAGCTAGCGGCCTCCAAGGTTTCCAGACGATTGCAAATGGCCGGGTTCGCCCGGCCATTTGGGTTTTGGATGGAAAAATCCGCCGATGCCCGGCACAAGGCTGGACATGAAGACGGACGGCGAAGGCGAATCTCGGCCGCTGAGGTCCTACGGCCGGCGCAAGGGCAAGCGCCTGAGCCCGCGCAAGGACCGCTTGCTCAAAGAGCTGCTCCCGGCGCTGCGACCCGGCCTCGACGCGCCGGCGCCAAACGATCTGCGCGCCCTCTTTTCAGTTCCGGTCCGCGAGGTCTGGCTCGAGATCGGCTTCGGCTCGGGCGAGCATCTCCTGTGGCAGGCGGAGCAGAACCCCGAGATCGGCTTCATCGGCTGCGAGCCTTTTATCAACGGTGTCGCCGCCCTGCTCGGCTCAGTCGAGGACCGGGGGCTCAAAACCGTTCTTATCCATGACGGCGATGCGCGGGACGTGCTCGCCTGGTTGCCGGAGGGCACGATCGCCCGCGCCTTCATCTTGTTTCCCGATCCCTGGCCGAAGAAGCGCCAGGTGAAGCGGCGGCTCGTTTCGCCGGAGTTGGTGGCTGCGCTCGCGCGCGTCATGGCGCCTGGCGGCGAGCTTCGGTTTGCGAGCGACGACGCCGACTATGCCGGCCAGGCGCTGCTTGCGGTCATCCGAAGCGGTGCCTTCCGATGGCTTGCGGCCAAAGCCGCCGATTGGCGGACGCGACCGGCGGACTGGCCGGAGACCCGCTACGAGCGGAAGGCCTTGAGCGAGGGCCGCAAGCCTGTCTATCTCAGCTGGCAGCGTCTCTGACGATCTTCGAAGGAGCTTCCCATGCGCGTCTTTGCCCTGGCGATGACGATCCTCTGCATTGCCGGCCCAGCCAGTGCCGAGACCGACATCGCGATGACCTGCTACACCGCCTGCGAGAAGAGCACGAACTCCAACCCGGAATACAAAGCATGCCTCGCGCGGGCCGCCGACAAGGCGGACCGGGCGCTCAACGAAAGCTACAAGGCGCTCCAGACGGCAGTCCGCGACGGCGCCAAGGCGATGGGCCAAAAGCCGGACATCCAGCTTGGCGCGCTGACCACCGCCCAGAAGGCGTGGATCGCGTATCGCGACGCCAATTGCACCTTCGAGGACGAGCTCGCCTTCGGCGGCACCGCGATGGGCGGCTATTCCTCGGCCTGCCTCTGTGCGCTCAGCTACCAGCGCATCGGCGATTTCGAGCGCATCGGGAAGCGCATGTTGTTTAACGGCGACTAGGAAAGAGCCCGGCCTGGGGCCCTTTTTCCTCGTGCGAGCGGCTTGAAACCTTGGAAAAAGCACGTATATTACCTGCCGAACTCATGATTGGATTTGGTCAGGGGTGGGCCGCGGCCCGCTCCTTTTTGTTAGGTTCATCGCCTTCTCGTTTGTCGAGGGGGCCTGGCCCCGCCATCGATGCCGAGCCCTGCTGTAGCTGAAGACCGCCGCTTTACCCGCGAGACCGGGCCAGAGCGGGCCGTTGCCGATCTCGCCGAGCCGGTGCTCGAAGAGCTGGGCTTCCGCTTGGTGCGGGTGAAGATTTCGGGCCGCGACGGCGGCACGGTGCAGATCATGGCCGAACGGCCGACAGGCGAGATGACGGTGGAGGATTGCGCGACCATCAGCCGGAGCCTGTCTCCGGTGCTCGACGCCTACGACCCGATGCCTGATCGGTACAACCTCGAGGTTTCCTCGCCCGGCATCGACCGGCCGTTGGTCCGTCCGAGCGACTTCGCGTTATGGGCGGGTCACGAGGCCAAGGTAGAGCTGAAGGAGCCGGTGGACGGACGCAAGCGCTTCAGGGGCAGGATCGAGGATGTGGTCGAGGACGAAGTGCATTTGCGCATCGAGCTCGACGGCAATGCCGAGCCGATCATCATCGGCCTTCCTTTCTCGCTCATCGGCGAAGCGAAGCTCGTCCCCGACATGGACGGCTTCAGGGCAGACCTTTCGGGCAAGAAGCCCGTGCATTGAGTTTTCACGCGGCCGCCGAAGCGGCTGCGCCGGATGTAACTATTGGAGGTTTAAAGAGAATGGCTCAGGCAGGCGTCAGCGCCAACAGGCTGGAGCTCTTGCAGATCGCCGATGCGGTCGCGCGTGAGAAGGCGATCGACCGCCAGGTGGTCATCACCGCCATGGAGGACGCAATCCAGAAGGCGGCGAAGTCCCGTTATGGCAGCGAGAACGAGATCAAGGCCGAGGTCGATCCCAAGACCGGCGAGATCTCCTTGGCGCGTCTCCTCGAAGTGGTCGACGACGTGACCCTGGAGGCGACGCAGATTTCCCTCGCCGAGGCACGGCGCAAGAACCCGGCAGCGCAGGTGGGCGACTTCATCGCCGAGCCCCTGCCCCCGCTCGATTTCGGCCGGGTGGCGGCACAGAACGCCAAGCAGGTCATCGTGCAGAAGGTGCGCGAGGCCGAGCGCGAGCGTCAATACGACGAGTACAAGGATCGCGTCGGCGAGATCGTCAACGGCATCGTCAAGCGCGTCGAATACGGCAACGTGATCGTCGATCTCGGCCGGGCCGAGGCCATCGTGCGCCGCGACGAGACGCTGCCGCGCGAGAACTTCCGCTACGGCGACCGCATTCGCGCCTATGTGTACGACGTGCGCCGCGAGCAGCGCGGACCGCAAATCTTCCTGTCGCGCACGCATCCCGAATTCATGGCAAAGCTGTTCGCGCAGGAAGTGCCCGAGGTTTACGAGGGCATCGTCACCATCAAGTCGGTGGCGCGCGATCCCGGCAGCCGCGCCAAGATCGCGGTGGTGTCGCGCGATGCGTCCATCGATCCGGTCGGCGCCTGCGTCGGTATGCGCGGCAGCCGCGTGCAGGCGGTGGTGAACGAGCTCCAGGGCGAGAAGATCGACATCATCCAGTGGTCGCCCGACGCCGCCACGTTCATCGTGAACGGGCTGGCTCCGGCCGAGGTGGTCAAGGTGGTGCTCGACGAGGACGCCGAGCGCATCGAGGTGGTCGTGCCCGATCAGCAGCTGTCGCTCGCCATCGGCCGCAAGGGCCAGAACGTGCGGCTCGCCTCGCAGCTCACCGGCTGGGACATCGACATCATGACGGAAGCCTCTGAGTCGGAGCGCCGCCAGGCGGAGTTCGCCGAGCGCTCGGCCATGTTCATGGAAGCGCTCGACGTCGACGAGGTGATCGCGCAGCTGCTCGCCTCGGAAGGCTTCTCCTCGGTGGAGGAAGTGGCTTATGTCGAGCCGACCGAGATCGCCACCATCGAGGGCTTCGACGAGGACACCGCCGCCGAGATCCAGACGCGCGCACGCGAGCACCTGGAGAAGCTCGAGGCGGAGCTCGACGCGAAGCGCAAAGAGCTCGGCGTGGCCGATGAGCTGATGGAGGTCCCGGGCCTCAACACGGCGATGCTCGTGGCCCTTGGCGAGAACGGCGTGAAGACGGTCGAGGATTTGGCCGATTGCGCCACCGACGACCTCGCCGGCTGGAGCGAGCGGAAGGACAAAGAGACCATCCGCCACAGCGGCTTTCTCGAGGGCTTCGGCCTCGCCAGACCCCAGGTGGAGGATCTGATCCTCGCCGCGCGGGTGAAGGCCGGCTGGATCACCGAGGCGGACCTCGCGGCCGAGGAGCCCGAGGACGAGACGGAAGTGGAAGCGGGCGAGGCGCCTGCGGCCGACGACGCACAAGCGTCATGAGGCGGATAGGAGACAGGGCTGTTGCGGCTAGAGGCGGCGGAGCAGAGCGAGACGCGGCAGACGCGGGGCACGGACACGGTGCGCCGCTGCGCCGTGACGCGCGCCCATCGTCCCAAGGATGACCTGATCCGCTTCGTCCTCGGGCCCGACGGCAGCGTCGTCCTGGACCTCAAAGAGAAGCTTCCCGGCCGCGGCGTCTGGCTTACGGCGGCCCATGACACGGTCGCCGAGGCGGTCAAGCGCAAGGCCTTCGGCCGTGCGCTCAAGGCCGAGGCCAAGCCTGCCGAAGGCCTGGCCGAGCACGTCGACACGCTCCTGGCCGAGGCGGCTTTGGGCGCTCTCGCCATGGCCAATAAGGCCGGCGAGGTCGTTTTCGGCCATGCAAAGGTCGAAGAAGCCTTGGGAAAAGGGCGCGTTCTCGCCCTGATCCATGCCCGGGACGCTGCCGAAGATGGTTGCCGGAAGCTTGACGGGAAGGCGCGCAGCGTGACCGAAGGGCGCGGCATCCCGGCCGTTCGCGCTTTCAGCGCGGATGAATTGGGTTTGGCATCGGGCCGGTCAAATGTGATACATGCTGCCCTAATCCAGGGCGGAGCGGCTCGAAAGTTCCTCGCGGCAGCCTCGCGCGTAGAGCGCTACCGCAAGGGTAGTGCCGCATTTGCGGACGTGAACGGATCGGATACGGACAAAGAATGAGTGAGACCAACGAGACTGAAGGCAAGACTCGCGGGCGCAAGATGACCCTGAACCTGCGCCGGACCGTGGAGTCTGGCCATGTGCGCCAGAGCTTTAGCCACGGGCGCAGCAAGTCCGTTCTGGTCGAGAAAAAGAAACGCCGCTCGATCGGCTCGGGTGGTGCCCCCGCCGAGGAGCCCAAGGTCGAAGCCAAGGCCGAAGCCAAGGCTGCGCCCGCCGCCAAGACCGCACCCAAGCCGGGCGCCGAGGAGACGAGGCAGCGCCGTTCGGGCGTCGTGCTGAAGCAACTCTCCGAGGAGGAGAAGGACGCGCGCGCCAAGGCGCTCGCCGATTCGCGCGTGCGCGACGCCGAGGAGCGCGAGCGGGCCAAGGAGACGGCCGTCCAAGAGGCGCTTCTCGCCGAGCAGCGGGCGAAAGAGGAAAAAGAGGCCGAGGAGCTCCAGCGGCAAGAGCAAGAGAAAACGGCCGCCGAGGAGCAGGCGAAGCCCAAGGTCGAGGAGCCGCCCCGCAGCAAGCACCTTAAGCAAGAGACCGAGGAAGCGCCGTCGCGCACGCCCGACGCCCGCCACAAGAAGAGCCCCGTGGCGCCCCGGCGCGGCGAGGAAAAGCGCGTTCGCGGCCGCCTCACCATCACCAACGCGCTCGACGAGGAGCAGCGCCAGCGGAGCCTTGCCTCGCTGAAGCGCCACCGCGAGCGCCAGAAGAAGCAGACCGGCCCCCAGGAGCAGCAGAAGATCCAGCGCGAGGTGGTGATTCCCGAGATCATCACCATCCAGGAGCTTGCCAACCGCATGGCCGAGCGCGGCGTCGACGTCATCAAGCACCTGATGAAGGACGGCGCCATGCACAAGATCACCGATGTGATCGACTCCGATACCGCGCAGCTCATCGCCGAGGAATTCGGGCATTCCGTGCGCCGCGTGTCCGAGGCCGATGTCGAGGAAGGCTTCATCGGCGCTGAGGACCAGGCCGAGGATCTACAGCCCCGCGCACCCATCGTCACCATCATGGGTCACGTCGATCACGGCAAGACGTCGCTGCTCGACGCCATCCGGACGGCGAATGTCGTATCGCAAGAGGCCGGCGGCATCACCCAGCATATCGGCGCCTATCAGGTCGAGCTGCCGACGGGCCAGAAAGTCACCTTCATCGACACACCGGGCCACGAGGCGTTCACCGCCATGCGGGCGCGCGGCGCCAAGGTCACGGACATCGTCGTTCTCGTGGTGGCGGCGGACGACGGCGTGAAGCCGCAGACCATCGAGGCGATCAATCACGCCAAGGCCGCCGGCGTGCCGATGATCGTCGCCATCAACAAGATCGACAAGCAAGGCGCCGATCCGAAGCGCGTGCGCACGGAACTGCTCAGCCATGAGATCGTGGTGGAGAGCCTGGGCGGCGACACGCTCGAGGTCGAGGTCTCGGCGCTGAAGAAGATGAATCTCGAAAGACTGCTCGAGGCCATCGTCTTGCAGGCCGAGGTGCTGGAGCTCAGGGCCAATCCCGATCGTCCCGCCGAAGGCGTCATCGTCGAGGCGAAGCTCGAGCGCGGCCGCGGTCCGGTCGGCACGGCGCTGATCCAGCGCGGCACGCTCAAGCTCGGCGACATCATCGTCGCCGGCGCGGCTTGGGGCCGGGTGCGCGCGCTGATCAACGATCTCGGCGAGCAGGTCAAGGAGGCAGGGCCTTCGGTCCCGGCAGAGGTGCTCGGCTTCGATTCCGCGCCCGAGGCGGGCGATCAGTTCGCCGTGGTCGAGAGCGAGTCGCGCGCGCGGGAGATCACCGATTACCGCGAGCGCGAGCGCCGCAAGCGGCTTGCCGTCGCGGGCCAGCGCGGCACCCTCGAGCAGATGATGAGCCAGCTGAAAGAGGCTGGCGTCAAGGAATTCCCGCTCGTCATCAAGGGCGACGTGCAAGGCTCGGTCGAGGCGATCTCGTCCGCGCTTGCCAAGATCAGCTCCGACGAGGTCAGGGCCCGCGTGATCCATATGGGCGTCGGCGGCATCACCGAATCCGACGTGTCGCTCGCGTCCACCTCGGGCGCGGTCGTGCTCGGCTTCAACGTGCGCGCCAACACGCAAGCCCGCGAGGCGGCCGAGCGTGACGGCGTGGAGATCCGCTACTATGCGGTGATCTACGACCTCGTCGACGACATGCGCCAGGCCATGTCCGGCCTGCTCGCGCCTACCAGGCGCGAAACCTTCCTCGGCAATGCCGAGATCCTGGAGGTGTTCAACATCTCCAAGGTCGGCAAGGTGGCCGGCTGCCGCGTCACCGAAGGCAAGGTCGAGCGCGGCGCCCATGTCCGGCTGATCCGCGACAACGTCGTGGTGCACGAAGGCAAGCTCTCGACCCTCAAGCGCTTCAAGGACGAGGTGAAAGAGGTAGTGGCCGGCCAAGAATGCGGCATGGCGTTCGAGGGCTATCAGGACATGCGCCAGGGCGACGTCATCGAGTGCTTCGAGGTCGAGCACGTCCAGCGCACGCTCTAAGCGGGCGCGCTCGGCTGATTTTCGACGCTTTCGAAAGAGTCCATTCCCATGACCGCGCGCGACAAAGGGCGGCCCCCGAGCCAACGTCAGCTCAAAGTCGGTGAGTTGATCCGTCATGCGCTCGCCGACATCTTCTCCCGCGGCGAGATCGTGGACGAGGTCCTGGCGCGGCATTCGCTCACCGTGCCGGAAGTGCGCATGAGCCCCGACCTCAAGCTCGCCACGGCCTATGTCATGCCGCTCGGCGGCGGCGAGGCGCCGGAGGTGGTCACTCATCTCGACAAGCACAAGCGCTTCTTGCGCGGGGAGATCGCGCGGCGCGTGGCTCTCAAGTTCATGCCGGAGCTGAGGTTCAAGGTGGACGCCTCGTTCGAAGCGTCCGCCCGGATCGACGAACTGCTCGCCTCGCCCGAGGTCGCCCGCGACCTCGACGAATAGCGACAGGCAAGGGGCGAGGCGCATGGCGCGGCGGCGCAAAGGCCAAGCGGTCAGCGGCTGGCTGATCTTCGACAAGCCGCAAGGCATGACCTCGACCAAGGCGGTGTCGCGCCTGAAGCGGCTCTATGATGCGGCCAAGGCAGGCCATGCCGGCACGCTCGATCCCCTCGCCACCGGCATCCTGCCGATCGCCTTCGGGGAGGCGACCAAGACCGTTCCCTTCGTCATGGACGGCATCAAGGCGTATCGCTTCACGGTGCGCTTCGGGGCGGAGACCGACACGGACGACGCCGAGGGCAAGATCACCGCGACATCGGAGCGGCGGCCGAACCGCGCGGAAATCGAAGCGGCCTTGCCCCATTTCACCGGCGAGATCACCCAGGTACCGCCGCGCTACTCGGCCCTGAAAGTCGAGGGCGCCCGGGCCTACGATCTCGCCCGCGACGAGGAAGACTTCGAGCTCGCGCCGCGCACCGTCGTCATCAACCGGCTCGATCTCGTGGAGCATCCCGATCCCGACCATTGCGTGCTCGAGGCCGAATGCGGCAAAGGCACCTATGTGCGGGCGCTCGCCCGGGATCTCGGCCGCGCGCTTCACTGCCTCGGTCACGTGGAGGTCTTGCGCCGGACGCGGGTCGGGTTCTTCCGGGAGGAGGATGCGGCCCGCCTCGACGCCGTCGAGGCTGCCGCGGACGAGGGCCCTGACGCCCTTCTTGCCCTCCTGCGGCCGGTGGAGACGGCACTTCACGACCTCCCGGCGCTCTCTTTGAGCAGCGCCGATGCCGCACGGCTCCGCCAGGGCCAGGCCGTGCTGCTGCGCGGCCGGGACGCGCCGATCGTGAGCGGGCCGGTCTATGCGATCTCAAAGGGGGCGCTGGTGGCTCTCGGAGAGGTCGCCCAAGGCGAATTCAGGCCCCGGCGCATCTTTAACCTACCCGGCTAAAGCCAGAAATCCGGGCGCCAGAAGCCCATAAATTCCACTGGTCTCGGGCCAGATAATCCCTATATTGCAGCGGTTGCGCGGGCCCCGCTTTTCGGGGCCTTTTGGCGCATTCTGAACCGACCGTGCTGGACGACATCCCGGCCCGGCCCCTGACAAACCCCTAAATAGCAAGGATCATCCGATGTCGATTAGCGCTGAGCGCAAGCAAGAGCTTATCAAAGAATACGCGACCAAAGCAGACGATACCGGATCTCCAGAGGTCCAGGTCGCGATCCTGACCGAGCGCATCACCAATCTTACCGAGCATTTCAAGACCCACGGCAAGGACAATCATTCGCGTCGTGGGCTGCTGAAAATGGTCAGCCAGCGGCGCCGGCTGCTCGACTACGTCAAGTCGGCGGACGAGGACCGGTATCAGAAGCTCATCAACCGGCTTGGCATTCGCCGGTAACGCCATCGTCGGGCGAGCCTGTTTATCAGGTTTGAGCTTCCGCGCATTTGAACGGGTCTGTCCTTGCGCCATCGGGCATCAGGGACGGCCTTATCTTTCCGCCCTTAATGGGACACGCACATGTTCAATAAACACACTGTAGAAATCGATTGGGCCCGACGCCCACTCAAGCTCGAGACCGGGCGCATCGCCCGGCAATCCGACGCCGCCGTGCTCGCCACCTATGGCGAGACGTCCGTTCTTGCGACCGTCGTCGCCGCCAAGGAGGAGAGGCCGGGTATCGACTTCTTTCCTCTGACCGTGAACTACCAGGAGAAGACCTTCGCCGCGGGCAAGATCCCCGGCGGATATTTCAAGCGTGAGGGACGCCCGACCGAGAAGGAGACCCTCACCTCGCGGCTGATCGACCGACCGATCCGTCCGCTGTTCGCCAAGGGCTTCAAGAACGAGACGCAAGTCGTCGCCACCGTGCTCTCGCACGACATGGAGAACGATCCGGACATCGTGGCCATGGTGGCCGCGTCCGCGGCGCTGACCCTCTCCGGCGTGCCGTTCCTAGGTCCGATCGGCGCGGCCCGCGTCGGCTATATCGACGGCAACTACGTGCTGAACCCGATGGTCGACGAGATGCCCGAGACGAAGCTCGATCTCGTCGTGGCCGGCACCGCCGACGCCGTGCTCATGGTGGAATCGGAAGCCAAGGAGCTGCCCGAGGACATCATGCTCGGCGCCGTGATGTACGGGCACCAGCATTTCCAGCCGGTGCTCGAGGCCATCGTCAAGCTCGCCGAGCGCGCCGCCAAGGAGCCTTGGGAGCTTAAGCCCGTGGATAACGCGGAGATGCTCGCCAAGGTGCGTGAGCTCGCCGCCGGCGGCTTGCGCCAGGCCTACAGCATCGCCAGCAAGCAGGAGCGCCGCGACGGCGTCGCCCAGGTGAAGGAGACGGTGGTCACCGCGCTCGTTCCAGAGGACGACGACGGCTCCTCGGCCGCCAAGGTGTCGAGCGCCTTCAAGGAGGTCGAGAAAGACACCGTCCGCGGCAGCATTCTCGACACCAAGAAGCGCATCGACGGCCGCGATCTCGTCACGGTCCGGCCGATCTCCTGCGAGGTCGGCATCCTGCCGCGCACGCATGGCAGCGCGCTGTTCACCCGCGGCGAGACGCAGGCCCTGGTCGTCACCACGCTCGGGACGGGCGAGGACGAGCAGTATGTGGACGCGCTCCAAGGCACCTACAAAGAGACCTTCATGCTGCACTACAACTTCCCGCCCTACTCGGTCGGCGAAGTTGGCCGCATGGGTTCTCCGGGACGCCGCGAGATCGGTCACGGCAAGCTTGCCTGGCGGGCGATCCACCCGGTCCTGCCCGACCGCGAGAACTTTCCCTACACGATCCGCGTGGTGTCTGAGATCACCGAGTTGAACGGCTCCTCGTCCATGGCCACGGTGTGCGGCTCCTCGCTCGCCATGATGGATGCAGGCGTGCCACTGAAACGGTCGGTGGCCGGCATCGCCATGGGCCTCATCAAGGAAGGCGATCAATACGCCGTCCTGTCCGACATTCTCGGCGACGAGGACCATCTCGGCGACATGGACTTCAAGGTGGCCGGCACTGCCGAGGGCGTCACGTCCCTGCAGATGGATATCAAGATCACCGGCATCACCGAGGAGATCATGAAGGTCGCGCTCGATCAGGCGCGCGACGGCCGCATGCATATCCTCGGCGAGATGGACAAGGCGCTCAACATGGCGCGGCCCGAGCTCGGCGAGTACGCGCCGCGCATCGAGACGATTCACATTCCGACCGACAAGATCCGCGAAGTGATCGGTTCGGGCGGCTCGGTGATCCGCGAGATCGTGGCCGAGTCGGGCGCCAAGATCGACATCTCGGACGACGGCACCGTCAAGATCGCCTCGGCCAACGCCGAGTTGATCCGCTCGGCCATCGCCCGCATCAAGTCGATCGCCTCGGAACCCGAGGTCGGCGAGATCTACAAGGGCAAGGTCGTGAAGGTGATGGAGTTTGGCGCCTTCGTGAACTTCTTCGGCCCGAAGGACGGTCTCGTTCACATCTCGCAGTTGGCCGACGGGCGTCCGAAGGCCGTCACCGATGTGGTCAAGGAAGGCGACGAAGTGTATGTGAAGCTGCTCGGCTTCGACGAGCGCGGCAAGGTCCGGCTGTCGATGAAGATCGTCGATCAGAAAACCGGCAAGGAGATCGAGCAGGCCGAAGCGAGCTGAGCCGCGACTCTTCCACTAGAGAAATCTCTTCAGGGGCGCTTCGGCGCCCCGATCTTTTTGTCTTCTAGGCTAGCTCTTGGGGGCGTCGGGGACCTTGGCGTCCTTGGCACAACGTGTGCCGATAATCGTGTACTTGTTGTTCTTGAGTTGCCAAGCAGCGCCCTCGCCCTGGCTGTCTGTGATGCACTGCACCACGTCGGGGTATTCCTTGCCCGGAAGCTTGAACTCACGGCATTGCTCCCCCGTCGCCGCGAGGCACACCATGACAACTATCTCGAACATCGTTCCTCCTTCGCGCGGCATGCTCGCCCAGGGCGCCGGCCCGCTTTCTGCGTGGTTGCCGAACGAGGTAGGATGGTGACCCCGGACTTGTCAACAGAAGCGGCTCGCTAGGCTTATCGATAGCTACTGCGCGGCTTCGCGGGGCGCCGCCTTCTCCATGGCGTCCTCGATCTCCTCGGCGCGCTCGATGGCCTTGAGCGACTCCAGATCGGGCATGAACGTGGTCGAGTAGCCGCAATCCACGAAATGCACCTCGCCAGTAACGGCACCTGACAGATCCGACAGCAGATAGAGCGCGGCCCCGCCGACCTCATCAAGTTTCGGCGAGCGTCGCATCGGCGCATGGCGCTGCTGATAATGAAGCAGCGTACGAGCGTCCGAGATGCCGGCGCCGGCGAGCGTGCGCATCGGCCCGGCCGAGAGCGCGTTCACCCTGATGCCCCGCGGGCCGAAATCCGACGCGAGATATTTGACGCTGGTTTCGAGCGCCGCCTTGGCCACGCCCATGACGTTGTAGCAGGGCACCACCCGTGTGGCCCCGCCATAGGTCAGTGTCAGCAACGAGCCGCCCTCGGTCATCAAGTCCGTGGCCAGTTTGCAGATCTCCGTGAACGAGAAGCACGAGATCACCATAGTGTGCTCGAAGTTCTTGCGGGTCGTGTCGCAGTAGCGGCCCTTGAGCTCGTTGCGGTCGGAGAAGGCCAGCGCGTGCACAACGAAATCCAGCGAGCCCCATTCCTTGCGGATCACCTCGAACATCCGCTCGACGCTCGCCAGATCCTCGACGTCAACCTCTTCGATGATCTTGGCGCCGATGGACTGGGCCAAGGGAACGGCGCGGCGGCCGAACGCGCCTCCCTGATAGCTGAAGGCAAGCTCCGCGCCCTGGCCGTGCAATACGCGGGCGATGCCCCAAGCGATGGAGCGGTCGTTGGCGACGCCCATCACCAGCCCCCGCTTTCCCGCCATCAGCGGCCTCGGCTCAGCAATGTCTTTCGTTGTTGCCATGTTACTTACTCTGCTTAAGGGGTTAACTTCCGCCGGCTCCCCGTCCCTCAACTATCCAAACGGCGAAATACGAGTGTGGCGTTGGTGCCGCCAAAACCAAAGCTGTTCGACATCACGGCGTTAATCGGCACATTATCCTCGCGCTTGCGCACGATGGGCATGTCGGCCACCTCCGGGTCGAGGTTCTCGATATTGGCGGACTCGCAGATGAAGCCGTTGTTCATCATGAGGAGCGAGTAGATCGCCTCGTGCACGCCGGCGCCGCCGAGCGAATGGCCGGTCAAGGACTTGGTCGCGCTGATTGGCGGGCACTCGTCGCCGAACACCTCGCGGATCGCCTCGATCTCGCGCACGTCGCCGATCGGCGTGGAGGTGGCGTGGGGATTGATGTAGTCGATCTTGGTGCCATCAAGATTTTGCATGGCCATGCGCATGCAGCGCGCGGCGCCCTCGCCCGACGGCAGCACCATGTCGAAGCCGTCCGAGGTGGCGCCGTAGCCGACCAGCTCGCCATAGATCTTCGCGCCACGCGCCTTGGCGCGCTCGAGCTCCTCGAGCACCACGACGCCGGCGCCGCCGGCAATCACGAAGCCGTCGCGGGCCGTGTCGTAGGCCCGGCTTGCCTTCTCGGGCTGGTCATTGAAGTCGGACGACATGGCGTTCATAGCGTCGAACAGGACCGACAGCGTCCAGTCGAGCTCCTCGCCGCCGCCGGCAAACATCAGGTCTTGCTTGCCGAGCTGGATCAGTTCGCTGGCGTTGCCGATGCAGTGCGCGCTCGTCGAGCAGGCGGACGAGATGGAATAGCTCACGCCCTTGATGTGATACGGCGTCGACAGCGTAGCCGAGTTGGTGGAGCACATGGATTTCGGCACCTCGAAAGGGCCGACCTTCTTCGGACCCTTCTCGCGGGTCGTGTCGGCGGCCTGCACGATGGCGCGGGTCGACGGCCCGCCGGAGCCCATGATAAGCCCAGTGCGCTCGTTGGAGATATCCTTCTCCTCGAGTCCTGCGTCGCGGATCGCCTGCTCCATGGCGATGTAGTTCCAGCCAGAGCCCGCACCCATGAAGCGGCGGACCTTGCGGTCGATCATCGCCTCCCAATCGAGCTTGGGGGCGCCATGCACCTGGCAGCGGAAGCCGAGCTCCGCGTAGGTGTCGGCCTTGACGATGCCGGACTTGGCCTCGCGCAGGGACGCAAGCACCTCCTGGGCACTGTTGCCGATGGAGGACACGATGCCCATGCCGGTCACGACCACGCGTCTCATTCGTGTCAACGTCCTTGAAGTCTGTGCCGCTAACGATCAAGCACCGGCGGGTGCGGCTTCGTCCGCCTGGAACAGGCCAACCCTCAGGTCCTTGGCCGTGTAGATGGTCTCGCCATCCGCCTTCAGCCAACCATCCCCCGTGCCGAGGGTGAATTTGCGGCGGATCACGCGCTTCAGCTCCACGATATACTCGACCTTCTTCATGGTCGGGAGCACCATGCCGGAGAACTTGACCTCGCCGACGCTGAGCGCGCGGCCCTTGCCGGGGGCGCCGAGCCAGCCGAGGAAAAAGCCGAGCATCTGCCACAGAGCGTCGAGGCCGAGGCATCCCGGCATGACCGGATCGCCCTTGAAGTGGCAGGCGAAGAACCAGAGATCGGGCTTTACGTCGAGCTCCGCCACGATGCGGCCATGGCCATGCTCGCCGCCTTCCTCCTCCACATGGGAGATGCGGTCGAACATCAGCATCGGCGGCAAGGGCAGCTGGGCATTGCCCGGACCAAACAGTTCGCCCCGGGCGCAGGCGAGCAGGTCCTCATAGTCGAATTGAGCCCGCCGTTCGGCCGTCGGTTTCTGCACTCTTTTTAGTCCTTCGATCACTTCGAGCCTCAATATGGGGTGGTTACCTAACACAGACGAGAGCCCATCAAAAGCCCAGGAGGAGGACCCGGTGGCCTCCGGAAAGAGCCCGCATGAGCCCAGGAGGCCATGCGATGAGGCCGCAGCCTCGTTCTCGCTGACAGCGACCGCGTGGACGTTCACCCGCTCGCTGCCCTTGACCTCAAACTGGCCCTTGGGGCCGAAACGCCCCCGTGCGTGGGAAGCGCTTTCCTGACCTGGGTCAAAGTGGCAAAAGGTCAGCTAGGCCACAACGTTGCGGTAGGGCACCCTTCAGCCTATATTCTCGGAATTCAACTGTTTCGCGATAAGAGACCATGGAAAAGCTGCCAGAAGGGCCGGACGAAGCGGCCGGAGAGATCATTACCGGGGATGTTGCCGAGCTTCTGCGCGGCGCGGGCCTTAGGCCCACGCGGCAGCGGGTGGCTCTTGCGCAGCTTCTGTTTGCCACGGGCGACCGGCACGTGACCGCCGAGCGGCTCCATGAAGAGGCCTTGGCCTCCAGGGTCCCCGTGTCGCTTGCCACGGTCTACAACACGCTCCACCAATTCACCGAGGCGGGGCTCCTTCGCGAAGTCGCGATCGAGGGCGCCAAGACCTATTTCGACACCAACACGTCGAACCACTACCACTTCTTCTGCGAACGTTCGGGCAAGCTTCTGGATATCGCGACCGGCGACATCCGCATCGAGGGCCTGCCCGAGGCGCCCGAGGGCATGACGATCTCGCGCGTCGACGTGCTGGTGCGGCTCGTCAACAAGAGCGGCAATTAGCTCCAGCCTTTGTCGTCTCTTTTGTCGTTGCCCGGGTTCGACTCGGCAAGCCGCGCGGCTATTCGACCTTCTCGCCGCGATAGACGCCCCACAGCTTGTTCTGCTCGACATAGCCGTCATAGTCGTCGACCGTGAGCTCGCACCAGTCGCCGTCGCACGAGATCACGTTGCCGATCACGCCGGACTGAAGCTGGGCCACCGCGCGCGAGCTCGATGAGCGGCCCGCATGCATGGTGATGCTTTCCTTGCCTTTCGACCACGGGCTGATGAGCACCGTGCGGCGGCCGCTGAGCAGGCTGTGGAACACCCAGCCGTCCGCGCCTTCGCTGTCGCGGACACGGCGCCAATTGTCGGATTCGGCAATGACCTCGACAGGCAAGCCGGCGCGGGCGAACACCCAGACGATGGCCTGATCGGTGCTGGGTCCCCTGCGCACATTTACCTTATCGGATTTGAGGCTGACGAAACGAGGCACGCTGAGGCCGGTCTGGGATCCTTTGGCCACGACCGCCTGCGTGACGCCATCGTCGGCGGCCCGTGCGACGCCCGCCGCCGCGGCAAGGCTGAAGACCAGCGCGATTCCGACTAAAAGGCGATAGCGCAACGTCTTAACCCCCGTCTTGGCACCCCGAATCGAGCCTCTCTCAATGGCCGAGAAAAGTGAACGGATCGTGGCCCGGAGCCTGTTTCCGGGCCCCAGAGCCAATATGACGCTTTATCTGGGAAAGCCCCTTCTGTTAGACAAAGCGCGCAAATCTAAGCTTCTGGCAATCATCTCCGGGGATCCTCTTCGCCGCAGACCTCCTGACGGGAAAAGTTATGGCTTCTGATCGACCGCTCGTTATCGTCACGCGCAAGCTCCCAGACGTCGTGGAGACACGGCTCCGGGAACTGTTCGACGCGCGGCTTAACCTCGAGGACAGGCCGTTTTCGCGGGACGAGTTGATTGAGGCGGTGAAGACGGCCAACGTGCTCGTGCCGACGGTGACCGACCGCATCGATCGGGCCGTGCTGAGCCAAGCGGGTCCCGACCTCAAGCTGATCGCGCAGTTCGGCACCGGCGTGGACAATATCGACCTCGACACGGCGCGGAACCGCTCGATCATCGTCACCAACACGCCCGGCGTCCTGACCGAGGACACCGCCGACATGACCATGGCGCTGATCCTTTCCGTGCCGCGCCGCCTGACGGAGGGCGCCACCCTGCTCAGGGCCGGCACCGACGAATGGCAGGGCTGGTCGCCCACCTGGATGCTCGGGCATCGCATCTACGGGAAGCGGCTCGGCATCGTCGGCATGGGGCGGATCGGCCAGGCCGTGGCGCGCCGCGCCAAGGCGTTCGGCCTCCAGATCCACTATCACAACCGCAGGCGCGTGCAGCCGGACGTCGAGAAGGCGCTCGAGGCGACCTATTGGGACAGCCTCGACCAGATGCTGGCGCGCATGGACATCATCTCCGTCAACTGCCCGCACACGCCGGCGACCTATCACCTGCTGTCGGCGCGGCGGCTCGCCCTGCTGAAGCCCACCGCCTATGTCGTCAACACGGCGCGCGGCGAGGTGATCGACGAGAATGCGCTCGCCCGCATGATCGAGAACAACGAGCTGGCCGGTGCTGGCCTCGACGTCTTCGAGCATGAGCCCGCGGTGAATCCGAAGCTCTTGAAGAGCGAGAAGGTGGTCGTGCTGCCGCATATGGGCTCGGCCACGCTCGAAGGCCGTATCGACATGGGCGAGAAGGTCATCATCAACATCAAGACCTTCCTCGACGGCCATGCGCCGCCGGACCGCGTCCATCCTGCGATGTTCTAAGACCGGCGCTATTCGGCCGCGGCAGGCGCGGCCTCTTGCGTGTGCACGTGCTCCGGGCGGAAGCCCATGCCGATGAGCCGCGCCGGCCAACGCCTCAGCCAGGAAAACCGATTGAGCAGCTTGGCAACGAGCGGCGGCTTCGGCTCCGCTTTCATGTTGAGCACGTTCGAGATCACGCGATTCTGGATGAAGACCTGCAAGGCTTGCGTCAGTTCGGTCGGCAGGAGCCGCCGCTTCTGCACCTTGCGCAAATCCTCCTCGGTGAGGGTACCGTCCCGCAAGGGCTTGGCCAGAATGTTGGCGGTCGCCACCGCATCCTGAATGGCGAGATTGATGCCGACGCCACCGATCGGCGACATGGCGTGCGCCGCATCGCCGATGCACAGGAGCCCAGGCCGGTACCACTTCTTCAGCCGGTCGACGCGCACGGTGAGGAGTTTTACGTCGTCCCACGAGGCGATCTCGCGCACGCGGTTCTTGAGTTCCGGCTTGAGCGCGACGAGGGCCAGGCGGAACGCCTCAAGCCCTTTACGGCGCAGCTCGTTGAAGCCGCCCTTCGGGATGACGAAGGCGCACTGCCAGTAGTCGCCGCGATCGAGCATGATGAAAAAGCGCCCGGGCTCGATGCGGCCCAAGCTCTCCGAACCGTCCTCGGGATGCCTGGAGAGGCGCAGCCACAACACGTCCATGGGCGCGCCGAGATCCTCGACCTCCAGTCCGGCGAGCGCGCGCACCGTGGAGTGCCTGCCGTCGCAGCCCACAACGAGGTCGGCGCGGATTTCCAGATCGCCTTTTGGGGTCGCGGCCTTCAGGCCCACGACGCGATCGCCGTCCTTCAAGAGCTCGTCGACCTCCGATTGCATATGCAGATGAAAGGTCGGGTAGCGCTTGCCTGTTTCGGCAAGGAAATCGAGGAAGTGCCATTGCGGCATGAAGGCGATGAAGCCGCAATGAGTCGGCAGGTGCGAGAAGTCGGCGACCTGGACCAGATCGTCACCGATCTGCGCGGCGAGCTGGCGCACCTCCTGGTGGGGCCTCTTGAGGAACTCGTCGAGCAGACCGAGCTCGTACATGACCTGAAGGGTCGAGGGGTGGATGGTGTCGCCGCGGAAGTCACGGAAGAAATCGGCGTGCTTTTCGAGCACGACGCAATCGACGCCGGCGCGGGCCAGCAAATAGCCGAGCATCACGCCGGCAGGGCCGCCGCCGGCGATCGCGCAACGCGTCGTGAGGGTCTCAGTGCTCATGCGACCAGTGGTAGCGGAATTTGGTTAACGCGAGCCTGTGGCCAATTCTAGCCGTCCGCCGCTTCCACCGCCTGCCGGTGGTGGGACAGGTCGCGGAACTCAGGATTCCGGCCGTTCAGCGGGTTTTCCGGGTCCCAGCCGTAAGCCACGGTCGAGACCCGCGCCAGGAGGGCATCGTAAAGAAGGAGCCGGCCCACGAGCCCCTCGCCGATCCCGAGAAGCTCCTTCACCACCTCGACCGCCTGGAGGCAGCCGACGACGCCAGCGACGGCGCCGAGAATGCCCGCTTCCGAGCAAGGCGGCACGGTGCCTTCCGGGGGCGGCTCCGGGAACAGGCAACGGTAGTTGGGGCGCGGGTTCCCGTCGGCGTCCGTCTCGAAGGCGCGGAAGGTGGTGAGCTGGCCGTCGAACGGACCGACGGCGGCGGTGACGAGCGGGACCTTCGCGAAATAGCAGGCGTCGTTGACCAGATAGCGCGTGGCGAAATTGTCCGAGCCGTCGGCGACGATGTCGAAGCCGCGGATGATGTCGAGCGCGTTCTCCGGCACGAGCCGCGTCGAATAAAGCTTCGTCTGCACATGCGGGTTCAGGCGCTCGGCGGTGGCGGCGGCGCTCTTCGTCTTCCTGCGCCCGACGCTTCCCGTGTCATGAACGATCTGCCGCTGGAGATTGTCGAGGCTCACGCGGTCGTCGTCGATAATGCCGAGCGTGCCAATGCCTGCCGCCGCCAGATAGAGAATGAGCGGCGAGCCGAGGCCGCCGGCGCCGACCACGAGCACGCGCGACGCTTTGAGCCGCTGCTGGCCTTCGCCGCCGATCTCCTTCAGCACCAGATGGCGCTTGTAGCGCTCGATCTCGTCTTTGGTGAGCATGGCTTCAATCTATGCCTTGGGCACGCGCCCTGCCAGGGCGGTGCGGCATCAGCCAGTCGAGCCGAAGCCGCCCTGCCCGCGGCCCGTGGCCCCCAGCTCCTCCACGACGGCGAGCTCGACACGGACGACAGGCGCGACCACGAGCTGCGCGATGCGTTCCCCGCGAAACACCCGGAAGCTCTCGCTGCCGAGATTGGCAAGGAGCACCATGACCTCGCCGCGATAGTCGGCGTCGATGGTTCCCGGGCTGTTGAGCACGGTGACGCCGTGCTTCGCCGCGAGGCCTGAGCGCGGGCGGACTTGCCCCTCATAGCCCCGGGGCAGCTCGAGCGCGAGCCCGGTGGGAACGAGCGCGCGGGCGCCCGGCGCAAGCTCCAACGGCTTGCCATCCGGCACGGCCGCAAGGAGGTCGAGGCCTGCTGCATGCGCGGATTGATAGGTGGGAAGCGGCAGGCCATGCCCATGACGGAGCCTGCGCACACGCACGGTAAGTCCTTGTTGCGGCGGTCGCGCTTCGCTCATTCAGCGGCCGAGCGCAGCGAAGAGAGCGCCTCGGCGGCGCGGGAGAGCAAGCGTGACGCCATCTCGTCCTTGCTCATGGGCGGCCAGTCCTCGACACCCGCGCCCGTCACCAGATGCACGCGCGTGCGGTCGCCGCCCATGATCCCGGTCCCGGCCGAGACGTCGTTGGCGACGATCCAATCGGCGCCCTTGGCGCGGCGCTTGGCAAGCGCGTTGTCGATTACGTTCTCGGTCTCGGCGGCGAAGCCGATGACGAGGTCCGGGCGTTGCGGTCCTCTGATGGCGATGGTCGCGAGAATGTCCGGGTTCTGCGCGAGGGTGAGGGAAACGTCCGCCCCGCTCGTCTTCTTGAGCTTCTGCGCGGCCTCGGCATGTGCGCGCCAATCGGCGACCGCCGCGGCGCAGATGGCGATGTCGGCGGGGAGCGCATCGAGCACGGCATCCAGCATCTCGTTCGCCGTCTCGACCTTCACGACGTCCATGCCTTCGGGATCGGGCAGCGCCACGGGACCGGTCACCAGCGTCACGTGCGCCCCGAGGGCTTGGGCCGCGCGGGCGAGCGCATGGCCCTGCTTCCCCGAGGAGCGGTTGGCGATATAGCGCACCGGATCCAGCGGTTCGTGGGTGGGGCCCGAGGTGATCAGAACATGCCGCCCGGAGAGCGGGCCTTGCTGCTTGTCCTCGAGCAGACGCGCGATGGCCTCCACGATGGAGGCTGGCTCGGCCATGCGGCCTGGGCCGTATTCGCCGCAGGCCATCTCGCCTTCCTCGGGGCCGACGAAACGGATGCCGTCGGCGCGAAGCGCGGCGACGTTACGGCGCGTCGCCGGGTGCTGCCACATGCGTACGTTCATGGCCGGCGCCACGAGCACACGCTTGTCGGTGGCGAGCAGCACGGTGGACGCGAGGTCGCCCGCAAGCCCCGTCGCCATTTTGGCGAGGAGGTCGGCGGTCGCCGGCGCCACGACCACGATATCCGCTTCACGCGACAGACGGATGTGGCCGATCTCCGCTTCGTCCTTCAGGTCGAACAGGTCGGTGAAGGTCTTGTCCTCGGAGAGCACGGAGAAGGAGAGCGGCGTCACGAACGCCGCGCCGCCATGGGTGAGGATCACGCGCACGGATGCACCCCGCTCCTTCAAGCGGCGCACGAGCTCGAGGCTCTTATAGGCGGCGATGCCGCCGCCGACGATCAAGAGGATGCGCTTTCCTTGCACTCTGTCCTCGCTCCGCTGTCATTCCCGCGAAGGCGGGACTCCAGTCGTTCCTGACTTTAGCAATTATGGAACACGGTGGTTACTGGATTGCCGGGTCAAGCCGGGCAATGACCAGGAAATAAGGTTAGTAGCCGAAAATCAAAACACCAGCGCGAGGGCGATGACAACGAGAGCGATTGCCGCGACCCAGATGCCGATGCGGCTCGTCCGGTCTTGGCGGCGCTGGGCTTCCGCCAGCCGCTCCACGCTCTGATCGTCCAGGCGCAAGCCCTCCTCGACCATGGCGGCGAAGGCGTCCGCCGTGCGCTCGGCCTGAAGCAGCAGCTTCGGGATGTCGCCGACGAAACGGCCCACGGACACCGCGCTTTCCGCCGCTTGCTCGAAGCGGGCGCCGGCGCCGAACTGGCTCTCGAGCCACTCCTTCACCACGGGCTCGGCAACGACCCAGATATTGAGGTCGGGATCGAGGCTGCGGCCCACGCCTTCGACCACCACCATGGTCTTTTGCAGGAGGATCAGCTCGGGCCGCGTCTGCATGTCGAAGACTTCGGTATATTGGAAGAGCTGACCCAAGAGCTGAGCCATGGAGATCTCGCTCGCCGGGCGGTCCATGATCGGCTCGCCGATGGCGCGCAAGGCTTGGGCGAATTGCGCGACGGAGTGCTTCCGCGGCACGTAGCCCGCCTCGAAATGCACCTCGGCCACGCGGGTGTAGTTGCGGGTGATGAAGCCGTAGAGGATCTCGGCCAGGAAGCGCCGCTCTTTCAGGCTCAAGCGGCCCATGATGCCGAAATCGACGGCGACGATGTTTCCGTCCTTGTCGACGAACAGATTCCCGGGATGCAAGTCGGCATGGAAGAAGCCGTCGCGCATGGCATGGCGCAGGAAGGTCTGCACGAGCCTCGTGCCCAGCGCCTTCAGGTCATGGCCCGCGGCGCGCAGTTTGTCGTGATCGGCGATGGGGATGCCGTCGATCCATTCCAGCGTCAGCACCCGGCGGGCGCTCCGCGTCCAATCCACCTTCGGCACGCGGAAGCCTTCGTCGTCCTTCGAGTTGTCGGCCATCTCGGAGATGGCGGCGGCCTCCATGCGCAGATCCATCTCGATGGCGACGGACTTGGCGAGCGTGTCGACCACGGCGATCGGGCGCAGGCGCCGCGACGGCGCATGGAAGCGTTCGATCATGCGCGCGGCGAAGAAATAAGAGTCGAGGTCCTTCTGGAAGCGCTGCTCGATGCCGGGGCGGAGCACCTTGACGGCGACCGGCTTCAGGGCGCCGTCCGGCATCTTCACCTTCGCCTTGTGCACTTGCGCGATGGACGCGGCGGCGACCGGCGGACCGAACTCGGCAAAGAGTTTGTCGATGGGCGCTTCGAGCTCCGTCTCGACGGCCTTCACCGCCTCGCTTTGCGAGAACGGCGGCAAGCGGTCCTGGAGCGTGGAGAGATCGCGGGCAAGCTCCCGGCCGATAATGTCGTCGCGGGTGGCGAGGAACTGGCCGAGCTTGATATAGGACGGCCCAAGCGAGGTGAGCGCCTCCGACAACCGCGCCTGGTTGCCGGACGCCGCCCCGTTCTTGCGCAAAGGGGCGGTGACCCGGCCGAACAGAGCGAGCGGCGCAGGCATCGTCGTATCGTTGGGAAAGACCCGCGCGCCGCTCCAGGCGAGCGTTGCACCCGCCTTCGTCAGCCGCGCCATGTTGGCGATGGCGTTCACCGTCCCTGCCTCATCTAAAGCCGCCAGCCGGTGTGAATCGCCGCGATGCCACCGGTGAGATTTCGATAGCGCACAAGCTCGAAGCCCGCATCTTGAATCAGCCGCATGAAGCTTTCCTGATCGGGGAAGCGGCGGATGCTTTCCACAAGATAGCGGTAGGCTTCGGCGTCACCGGCGACAAGGCCGCCGAGCCGCGGGATCGCGTTGAAGGAATAGGCGTCGTAGAGCGTGTCGAGGAGCGGCATCTCCACGCTCGAAAACTCGAGGCAGAGGAACCGGCCGCCCGGCTTCAGGATGCGGTAGGCCTCAGCTAGCGCCTTGTCGATATGGGTGACGTTGCGAATGCCGAAGGCGATCGTATAGGCGTCGAAGCACGCGTCCTCGAAGGGCAGCGCCTCGGCATTGCCTTGCACGAACGTAAGGCGATCTCGGCCCCCAGCCCGCGCCCTGCCCGCCCCGAGCATCTCGGGGCTGATATCGCAGATCACGGCGCTCCCACCGGCACCGGCTGCGTCGAGGAACCGACAGGCGACGTCGCCAGTGCCGCCGGCGACGTCGAGGAGCGCGAACGGCGTGGCGCTTTTCGGCGGGGCCAGCGCGTTGATCAGCTCGGCTTTCCATAGGCGATGCAGCCCGCCCGACATCAGGTCGTTCATCAGGTCATAGCGGCGCGCGACCTTGGCGAAAACGTCGTTCACCAGGCCCTGGCGTGCGCTCTCCGCCACGCGGGCGAAGCCGAAGCTCGTCTCGCTCTCGCTGGAATCGGGGTTTTTCAGGTCTTCGGACATTGCGAGCGGACAATAGCCTAAGCCCCCAGTTCAGGCTATTGTTGCACTGCAATGAGGTTTCTTCTGCACTGCGGTATGCCGGAACGCCATGCCAGAGCTTCCTGAAGTCGAGACGGTGCGCCGGGGCCTGGAGCCCATTCTCGTGGGCAACGTCTTCGCGCGCGTGGAGCAGCGACGTCCCGATTTGCGCTTTCCCCTGCCCAAACGTTTTGGCGAGCGGCTGGAGGGGCGAAAAGTCGAGGCGCTGGACCGGCGCGCCAAATATCTCCTCGCCCGGCTCGACGACGGCGCGGTGCTCGTCATGCATCTCGGCATGACCGGCCGCTTTTCCATCGACAAGGCGAACGGCGTCGCGGCCAAGCCCGGTGGTTTCGCGCACCCTCAGAGGACCATCCCGAAGCACGAGCACATTGTCTTCCATCTCGGCGACGGCACAGCGGTCCGCTACTCCGACACGCGCCGCTTCGGGATCATGGACCTCGTGCCGGCGGCGGCGCTCGAAACCCACGCTCTGTTCAAGGGCCTCGGCGTGGAGCCGCTCGGCGACGGGCTCACGCCGGCATGGCTCGCAGGCAAATTCAAAGGCAAGGCCACATCGATCAAGGCGGCGCTGCTCGATCAGCGGCTGATCGCCGGGCTCGGCAACATCTATGCCTGCGAGGCGCTCTATCGCGCCCGCATCTCACCGCTCAAGCTCGCCGGAACGCTCGCCACGAAATCCGGCAAGCCAACCAAAAAGACGGAAGCGCTCGTTGAGGGGATCAAGGCGGTGCTCACAAGCGCCATCAAGGCCGGCGGATCGTCGTTGCGCGACTATCGCCATACCGACGGCCGGCTTGGCCGCTTCCAGCACAACTTCAAGGTCTATGGCCGCGAGGGGAAACCCTGCAAGAGGACCGGATGCGACGGCATCATCCGCCGCATCGTCCAAGGCGGCCGTTCGACCTTCTATTGTCCAACCTGCCAGAGATAAGGGAACTGAACACATGTATGTCGAAGAGATCGCAAAGGGCGAAGGGGCGCCCGAGGCCGCTTCTTACGAGACGTTGATCGTCACACGCCACGGCAAGGTCGGGCTCATCACGCTCAACCGGCCGCATGCACTGAACGCGCTCAATACACTCCTCATCAAAGAGCTCAACCGCGCGCTGAAAACATTCGACGTCGACCCAAACATCGGTTGCATCGTCATCACCGGCAATGAGAAGGCGTTTGCGGCCGGTGTCGACATCAAGGAGATGGCCACCAAGACGTTCGTCGAGGCTTATGGCAGCGACTTTCTGGCGCCGTTCGACGTGATCAGCACCATCCGCAAGCCGATCATCGCCGCGGTCGCGGGCTACGCGCTCGGCGGCGGCTGCGAGCTCGCCATGTCGTGCGACATCATCCTGGCCGCCGACAACGCAGTCTTCGGCCAGCCCGAGATCAATCTCGGCATCATGCCGGGCGCAGGCGGCACACAGCGGCTGACCCGGGCGGTGGGCAAGGCCAAGGCCATGGAGCTCTGCCTCACGGGGCGCCAGATGCACGCGGAAGAGGCCGAGCGCGCCAACCTCGTGAGCCGCATCGTCCCGGTCGTCGAGCTGCTCGATGTGACGCTGAAGGTGGCCGACAAGATCGCCAACCTGTCGCAGCACGCGGTGATGATGATCAAGGAAGCGATCAATCGCGGCTTCGCCACGACGCTCGCCGAAGGCACCCGCTTCGAGCGTGGGCAGTTCTACTCGCTGTTCGCCACGGAGGATCAGAAGGAGGGCATGGCCGCCTTCATCGAGAAGCGGAAGCCTGCGTTCAAGAACCGCTAGCGCTCCCGGTTCGCGGAAAGAGGGCAGTCGGCCCTCCTCTTCGCCCAGTTGACGCCTCCAGGGGTGCTCGCTATAGAGCACGTCAAATCACGCGTTTCTCGCGCTTTCGCCCGTGACCTAGCGGGCCGAAGGCGCCTCGAAGGATCCTAGACATGGCCAATACTAAGTCGGCGAAGAAAGCCGTTCGCCAAATCGCCCGCCGGACCGCCGCCAACAAGGCGCGGCGGAGCCGCATGCGCTCGTCCGTCCGCAAGGTGGAGGAGGCGATCGCCTCCGGCAACAAGGACGCCGCCCAGGCCGCTCTCAAGGAAGCCGAGCCGGTCATGGCGCGGACCGCGCAAAAGGGCCTGCTGCACCGCCGGGCCGCCTCGCGCAAAGTCTCCCGCCTCGCCAAGCGCGTCGGCGCCATGGGCGCTTAGGCGCCCAAACACCTCTCACCGAAGAGTCGAAAAGCCTCCCCCTGTTGCCCGCGCGCCACAGGAGCTGCGCGCCGTTTTGCGCGCTCCATGTCAATTTGACGAACATTTCAATTGTTTGACAGTCGGCCGGTGGCGCGCCTTGCGCAGGTTTATCCACCGCCCCTCCCCCTCGAAAAAAAAATTGCAGCGTTCGGTGCGAAGAAAGCCCGTCCAAGGCGGGTTTTTCGCCCGAAGCGTGGTCGATTCACGCTTACCGCACAGAGGCTTGCCAAGAGGGGTTGCGCGGGGCGTCCACGGATCAATACTAGGCGACACCCCCGGTTCGTTCGCTTGATTGGCGGGGTTTGCGTGTGTATAGTCCAATTATCCGAACGGGGAATTCCCCTCCTTACAATCGAGTATCTTGGACTTGGCGTTTGCCAGGACAGGTTTTCTTTGTCTTCGCAGTAAGGGTGGATGAAAATCTTGTGGAATGCTTATGCGTAAGCTGTGAATATTGCGGGTGTAGATTGCGTAGAGTCACCACCTATTGTGGTCACCACAAAAACTGTTCTTGCGACGTGCTCACATTTTTAGGGGAGGAGGCTCGATTTTGGGCGCGCATCATGACGAAACCGCGGTCGGTGAGGTTGATGTGGCAACGGCTTGGAAAGGCCTCCAGGCGAGCCCTCGGTCGCAGTTGGTCGACGTGCGCACCCGCGCGGAGTGGACTTATGTAGGGATTCCCGATCTGGGGCCCTTGGGCAAACGGGCTGTCCTCGTCGAGTGGCAGACCTTTCCCGATCAGTCCGTGGATCCGCGGTTTGCCGAACGCCTTGCCAACGAGTTGAAGGCGCTCGGTGTCCAGTTGGACGACGACCTTTTCTTCATTTGCCGTTCGGGAAGCCGGAGCCTGGCCGCGGCCAGGGCGATGGCGTCGGCGGGGTTCCGTGCCTGCCATAACGTCTCGGAGGGGTTCGAAGGACCGCTCGACGACGAGAGGCATCGCGGCACGCTCTTAGGTTGGAAGGCGATCGGACTGCCCTGGCAGCAAGGCTAGGGGGCCGGTCGAAGGGACGGTTGTGGCTGTCCGCGTCGATCTAGTTGGCTGCTCCTGTGTGAAGCGTGCGGTGCGTAAAGGCGCGACAAAAATGAATGGGAAAGATAAAAATCGTGGCACAGGCACATGCGCAGGCTCCGCACGAAGAGCCTCAGCAAAAGGAGCAGTGCGCCCCAAGCGAGGCTTGGGCGAAAGTCAAATCCCGGCTACGCGGCGAGTTGGGGGAGGACGTCTACGCCAGTTGGTTCAGGGGCGTGGAGCTCGATCAGGTGGAGGACGGCGTCGTCCATCTCACCGTCGCCACCCGCTTCCTGCGGAACTGGCTACGCGCGCACTACTACGATTCCGTGCTGCGGCTGACGCGCGCCGAATGGCCAACGGCTGAACGCATCGAGTTCACGGTCAGGCAGCCGCACTTCGCCGTCGAGCCGCCCAAAGAGGCGCCGTGCGATCGCCGTGCGCCGGCGATGCCGGCCGCGGCCGATCATGCGCAACTGCCCATGCCGCTGCGCACGGGCTATGGCGGGTTCGAGGGATCGCCGCTCGACCCGCGGCTGACCTTTGGAAGCTTCGTGGTCGGGTGCTCGAACAAGCTCGCCCATGCCGCGGCACAGCAGGTCGCGAACGCCTTCTCAAGCCCGCAATCGCCATTTAACCCGCTGTTTGTCCACGGAAATGTCGGCTTGGGCAAGACTCACCTGCTGCATGCCATCTCCTGGGAAGTGAAGCAGCAGAAGCCGGAATCCGAGGTGCTCTATCTCACGGCCGAGCGCTTCATGTCGGGCTTCGTGCAGGCTTTGCGCGCGCGCGATGCGCTCGCCTTCAAGGAGAAGCTTCGCAATATCGATATCCTCCTGATCGACGACATGGAGTTTCTGCAAGGGCCGACCATTCAGCAGGAATTCTGCCACACGCTGAACTCGCTGATCGACGGCGGGCGTCAGGTCGTCGTCGCGGCGGATCGCGCGCCGACGCATCTCGACAAGCTCGATGCGCGTATGCGCTCGCGGCTCGGCGGCGGGCTCGTGGCCGAGATGAAGGCCATGGACTACGACTTGCGGCACCAGATCCTCGAAAAGCGCGCACAAGAGGCTTGCACGGAGAATCCCGGGCTCGAAGTGTCGGAGACCGTGCTCGCCTTCCTCGCCGAACGGCTCACCGAAAGCGGCCGCGAGCTCGAGGGGGCGGTCCACCGCTTGCGCGCGAGCTACCAGCTCACCGACGAGCCGGTGAGCATCACGATCGCCGAGCAGATCGTGCGCGATCTCATGCGGGGTACGGAGCCGCGGCGGGTGCGTATCGACGATATCCTGCGGACCGTCTCCAAGCACTACGGCGTGAACCGGGGCGACTTGTTGTCGGGGCGGCGCAACCGGTCGATCGTCCGGCCGCGTCAGATCGGCATGTATCTCGCCAAGCTGCTGACCTCGCGCTCGTTGCCGGAGATCGGCCGGCGGTTCGGCAACCGCGACCACACCACCGTGCTGCACGCGATCCGGAAAATCGAGCAGCTGATGACCGACGACAATCAGCTCCGCGAGGAGGTCGAGCTTTTGAAGCGCTTGCTGCGCGACTAGAGGGAAGGCGGGAGGGGCCTCGAGCTGAACCAAGGCCTCTCCCGCCGGTCTTGCAAATTGCGCGGCGCCGCGTCAAGTTCGAGCGGGATTTCCGCCCGCCTCGCCTAGGCCCCAACCGGGCCGGACCGGAGCCGAGAAAAGGCGCTCCGGGCTGGGGTCAACCAGCGAAAAAGACGTCAATTTCGGGGTATTCTCCAAACATGCGCCTCACCATCGACAAGCCGAGCCTCGCCAAGGCGCTCGCCCATGTGGCGAGCGTGGTCGAGCGGCGCAACACCATTCCCATCCTGTCGAACGTGCTGCTGGCGGCCGGCGCGAACGAGCTCAAGCTCACCGCGACCGATCTCGACATGGAGCTCGTGGAGACGGTGCCTTGCACCTCGAAGGGCGAGGGCGCCATCACGGTGCCGGCGCATATGTTCTACGACATCGTGCGCAAGCTGCCCGAGGGCAACGAAATAGAGCTCGTGCGCGACGCCGAGCAGGAGCGTCTCGTCATCACGAGCGGGCCGGCCCAGTTCTCGCTCCAGACCTTGCCTGCCGACGACTTTCCGGCCCTCAGCGTCGATGACCTCGGCCATGCCTTCACGGTGCCCGCGGCCGACCTCAAGCGCCTGATCGAGAAGACGCGCTTTGCCATCTCCACGGAGGAGACGCGGTACTACCTCAACGGCATCTATCTCCATGAGGCGGGAAGCGACGGCAAGCCGACCTTGCGGGCGGTCGCCACGGACGGGCACCGCCTCGCGCAGGTGGAGCTGCCGCTTCCTTCGGGGGCCAAGGGCATGCCCGGCGTGATCGTGCCGCGCAAGACCGTGCTCGAGCTCTCCAAGCTCGTGGAGGACGCCGACGGCGAGGTACGCGTCGAGCTGTCGCCATCCAAGATCCGCGTTTCGGCGGGCCGGGTGGTGCTCACCTCCAAGCTCATCGACGGCACCTTCCCCGACTATGAGCGCGTGATCCCGCAAGGGAACGACAAGCGCATGGAGGTGGACAACGCCGCCTTCGCGCAGGCCGTCGACCGCGTGTCGACGCTGTCGAGCGACAAGGGCCGCGCGGTGAAGCTCGCGCTCGCCGACGGCAAGCTCACGCTGTCGGTGAACAATCCCGATTCCGGCAGCGCCACGGAGGAACTCGCCGTCGACTACGGATACGATCCTCTGGAGATCGGCTTCAACGCCCGCTACCTGCTCGACATCTCGGGTCAGCTCGAGAGCGGCACGGCCGAGTTCCATCTCGCCGATCCGGGTTCCCCCACCATGGTGCGCGACGGAAAGGATACGTCCGCGCTCTACGTGCTCATGCCGATGCGGGTATGAGGGCGAAGGCGACGGCAGAGGGCAGCGGGGAAATAGGGACGGACGGCGGCGCCGAGGCAGCCGTGGAGCGCCTCTTCGTCAGCTGCGCTCAAGCTCACCGACTTTCGCAACTATGCCAGCCTTAGGCTCACGCTCGAGGCTGCGCCCGTCGTGCTTGTCGGCGACAACGGCTCGGGCAAGACGAACCTGCTCGAGGCGGTGTCGCTGCTTGGCCCCGGCCACGGCTTGCGCGGCCGCCCTTATGGCGAGCTTGCCCGGAAGGACGGCCAAGGCGGCTTCGCCATCGCCGCCACGGTGATGACGCGCCACGGCGAGATCGATATCGGAACCGGTTTCCTGCCGGGTACGCGCGAGGAAGGCGCCGGCCGCACCGTGCGCATTGCCGGCAAGGAGCGAAGCGCGGGCGCGCTGGGCGACTACGTCAAGCAGGTGTTCCTGATCCCCGCGATGGACGGGCTGTTCACGGGGGCGGCCTCGGAGCGGCGGCGCTTCCTCGACCGTCTCGTGCTCGCCATCGACCCCAAGATGCGCAACTCGCTTAGCCGCTACGACCGGGCCATGCGCCAGCGCAATCGGCTGTTTCAGCTGCGCGAATATTCGCGTGCGTTGTTCGAGGGGCTGGAGGAGCAGATGGCCGAGGCCGGCACGGCGATCGCCGCGGCACGGCTCGACGCGGTGGAGCGGCTCTCCAGCCTGATCGAGGAGACGCATGCGGCGCGCGGCGACGGCCCCTTCCCGCATGCGGTGCTCGCGCTACACGGCACGCTCGAGACGGAGCTTGCCATGCGCCCGGCAACGGAGGTCGAGGATGTGTTCCGCCTGATCCTGGAAGAAGGCCGGGAGCGGGACCGGGCGGCGGCGCGCACCCTCGATGGGCCGCATTTGAGCGACCTTCTCGTCGTGCACGGGCCGAAGAACGCGCCCGCGGCGCAGTGCTCCTCGGGTGAGCAAAAGGCCCTCCTGTTGGGTCTCGTTCTCGCCAAGGCCGAGCTGATCACGTTGCTCGAAGGCACCGCCCCTCTCGTCCTCCTCGACGAGGTCGCGGCTCACCTGGACCAGGCCCGGCGCGAGGCGCTTTTTAGCGAGATCCTGCGGCTCGGCGTCCAGGCCTGGATGACGGGAACGGACCGGGAGCTTTTTTCGCCGATCGCGCAAGACGCCCAGATCTTGGCGGTCAGCCAAGGTAATATCGCCGGCTGATCGCGCATTGATTTTCGTGTTTCGGGGCCTGAGCCGGAAGGCCGGCACCTGAGGGAGTTCCTGAGTGGCTAATGCCTCGATGACCGCGCCGGCCATCGCCCGCATCAAAGGCTCGCGCGCCTCCACGTTAGTGCTCGCCTTCCTCACCGCCTATTTCGTGCTCCAGGCGGTCTTGCGGATCGCGAGCCTGTCGTCGCTCGGGCTCGACGACGCCGAGATGGCAGTGATCACCCAAGACTTCGCCGCCGGCTACGGCTCGCAGCCGCCGCTCTATAACTGGATCCAGATTCTCGCGACCGACATCTTCGGGCTCGGCGTGCCGGCGTTCGTCATCACGCATTTCCTGCTTCTGTGGCTCACCTTCGTCTTCATGTTTCTCTCGGCGCGGGTCGTGCTCGAGGACGACGTCAAGGCCGCGGCCGTGGCGCTTGCGCTCTTCACGCTCCCGCAGATCGGCTGGGAGGCACAGCGCGCGCTCACCCATTCGGTGCTGTCGATCACCACCGCCTCGTTTACGCTCTACGTGGCGCTCGTCATGCTCAAGACGGGAAGCTGGGGAAGCTATCTCGCGCTTGGGCTCGCCTTGGCGCTCGGCGTCCTGTCGAAATACAGCTACGTCCCGTTCGCTCTCGCGCTCCTCATCGCCGCCGCGACCATTCCGTCGCTCAGGCCGCGCATTCTGTCGGTGCGCTTCGCGGCCGCCCTCCTGCTGATGGCGCTCCTTCTCGTTCCGCATCTCCACTGGGTGGCGACCCATGAGGCCGAGACGCTGTCGCGCACGCGCAAATTCAAGATCCAACAGGACACAGGCCTGTTGCTCGCCTGGGGCGAGGGCCTGTTTTCCACGGTCCTGGCGGCCGTGAGCTTCGCCGCGGTTTCGGTGCTCGTGTTCGCGATCGCCGCCTTCAGCCCCATGAGGCGCGCGGCCGCGGGCGTCGTCGCCAAGGCCGGGTTTCAGGACGGGCGGACGCTCATCCTGCGGATGGTCGTCATCGCGCTCGCGCTCGTCGTCGTCATGGTGCTCGCCACGCGGGTGACCTACGTCAAGGACCGCTGGCTGCAATGCCTCTTGATCGCCCTGCCGCTCGCCCTGTTCATCCTGTTCGAAGACCGCCTGACGCCGCGCCGCCAGAGGCTCCTCATCATCCTGTCGGCCCTGATGGGTCTCGGCGCCATGGTCGGGCTCATGGTCGCCTCTTTGGAACCCGATTTGTACGGCGACCCGCCGTCGGCCGCGGCCCCGTTCGGCGCAATCTCCGAGCAAATCCGCGCGCATGGCTTCGAGAAGGGTTACGTTTTGGCGGACAATTCCTATATTGCAGGGAACCTGAAGCTGCACTTCCCCGAGAGCACGGTTGCGGAGCCCGAGTACGGTCTTTGGCCCGCGGAGCCAGAGGGCCAGACGGCGCCCGTGCTCCTCGTCTGGAGCCAGGCCAAGAGGACGAGCCCTCCCGGCAGCATCATCCGGCTCCTGCAGGAACTTTGCGGCCGTAAGCCATTGAATGACATAGAAAGTTTTCCGCTTTCCGGCCTTTACGAGCACTCGGAGACGCTGCCCTTCAGGGTTAACGCGGCCGTGGTTTCCACCTGCCCGGCCGGGCAGGGCTAATCGCCACAACGCCCCAATCTCGGCTGTGAATCAGGGTAATATCGATGCGTGAATCGGGGCCCCTCCCGGGCCTCCCGAGAAGACCAACAACGACCACTCAAGACATCTCCAGGGACCCATGACACCAGCTGCCAAACGCAAAGCTGAAGCTGCTGCCGATTACGGCGCGGAGTTGATCAAAGTGCTCAAAGGGCTCGATGCCGTGCGCAAGCGGCCGGGCATGTATATCGGCGACACCGACGACGGCTCGGGCCTGCACCACATGGTCTACGAGGTGGTGGACAACGCCATCGACGAGGCGCTCGCGGGCTATTGCGACGCGGTCCACGTCACGTTGAACGCGGAGGGCTCGGTCACGGTGGAGGACAACGGCCGCGGCATCCCGACCGAGATCCACAAAGGCGAAGGCGTCTCCGCTGCCGAGGTGATCATGACGCAGCTCCATGCCGGCGGGAAGTTCGACCAGAACTCCTACAAGGTGTCGGGCGGTCTGCACGGCGTCGGCGTGTCCGTGGTCAACGCCCTGTCGAGCCACCTCGAAGTCACCATCTGGCGCGACGGCAAAGAGCACACCATGCACTTCGCCGACGGCGTGCCCAAAGCGCCGCTCAAGATCACCGGCGATGCGGACGGCAAGACCGGCACGCGCATCACCTTCGTGCCGAGCCAGAAGACCTTCACCATGGTGGAGTTCGATTATGCGACGCTCGAGCACCGTCTGCGCGAGCTTGCCTTCCTGAATTCCGGGGTGCGCATCATCTTGTCGGATCACCGCGGCGTCGAGCCGAAGACCGAGGAGCTGTATTACGAAGGCGGCTTGCGCGCCTTCGTGAAGTTCCTCGACCGCACCAAGCATCCGCTCATCACCGAGCCCGTCGTCGTCGAGAAGACGCAAGACCGCATCACGGTCGAGGCGGCGCTGTGGTGGAACGACAGCTACCACGAGAACGTGCTGTGCTTCACCAACAACATCCCGCAGCGCGACGGCGGTACGCATCTGGCCGGCTTCCGCGCGGCGCTGACGCGCACGGTCAACACCTATGCGGCGGAGTCCGGCATCGCCAAAAAGGAGAAGGTGGCGCTCACCGGCGACGACGCGCGCGAGGGGCTGACTTGCGTGCTGTCGGTCAAAGTTCCGGATCCCAAATTCTCCAGCCAGACCAAGGACAAGCTCGTCTCGTCCGAGGTGCGGCCCGTGGTCGAAAGCGTGATGGCGCAGGCGTTCTCGCAATGGTTCGAGGAGAATCCGGGCGAGGCGCGCAACATCGTGCAGAAGATCGTCGAGGCCGCGGCCGCGCGCGAAGCGGCGCGGAAGGCGCGCGACCTTACGCGCCGCAAAGGTGCGCTCGACATGGCGTCCCTACCGGGCAAGCTCGCCGACTGCCAGGAGCGGGATCCCGCCAAGTCCGAGTTGTTCCTGGTCGAGGGCGATTCCGCCGGCGGCAGCGCCAAACAGGCGCGCGACCGTGCCTTCCAGGCGGTGCTCCCCTTGCGCGGCAAGATCCTCAACGTGGAGCGGGCGCGCATCGACAAGATGCTGTCGAGCGCCGAGATCGGCACGCTAATCACGGCGCTCGGCACCGGCATCGGCGATGAGTTCGATCTCGCCAAGATCCGCTACCACAGGATCATCATCATGACGGACGCCGACGTGGACGGCTCGCATATCCGCACGCTGCTGCTCACCTTCTTCTACCGGCAGATGCCGTCGGTGATCGAGGCGGGCTATCTCTACATCGCGCAGCCGCCCCTCTACAAAGTGAAGCGTGGAAGCCAAGAGCACTATCTCAAGAACGAGACGAGCCTCGAAGACTATCTCATCACCGAGGGGCTCGCGGACGCCGTTCTGATGACCGGCGACGACGCCGCGCGCGGTGGCGGCGATTTGCGCGACATCGTCGAGACGGCCCGCAAGATCTCGTCGATCCTCAAAGGGCTGCATAGCCGATATCCGCGCTTCGTTATCGAGCAGGCGGCGATTGCCGGAGCGCTGGCCCCGAAGCTGTTGAAGGATGAAAAGCAGGCCCACGCGGCAGCGGCCTATATCGCCAAGCGGCTCGATGCGCTCTCGGAGGAAACCGAACAGGGCTGGCACGGCGAGGCGCTGCCCGAAGGCGGCTTGCGCTTCTGGCGTGAGGTCCGCGGCGTCATGGAGTCCCACCTGATCGACGGCCCCTTCATCGCCTCCGCCGATGCGCTGAAGCTCGACCACTACGCGCCGCATCTCCAAGAGGTCTACGCCAAGCCGGCCACGCTGAAGCGCAAGGACACGAGCCTCGTCGTGCACGGACCCTCGGACCTGCTGAATGCCGTCATGGAGACCGGGCAGAAGGGACTATCGCTCCAGCGCTATAAAGGTCTCGGCGAGATGAACCCCGAGCAGCTGTGGGAGACCACGCTCGATCTCGACTCCCGCACCATCCTGCAAGTGAAGATCAAGGAAGGCGAGGACGCGGACGATATCTTCTCGCGGCTCATGGGCGACGTGGTGGAGCCGCGGCGCGAGTTCATCCAGGAGAACGCGCTGCAAGTCGCCAATCTGGACGTCTAAGCCGGGGATCAGCCCATTCCTTAACGCCATGGCAAGGCGGGACCCCTAAGGTTTCCGCCTGATCCTGAGTCGCGCCGCGTGTCCTTCGCGCGCGCGATTCGTTTTTGTGTGTTCAGTTGGGGCAAGTCTGAATGAGCGGCGCACGGCGCAGCCCGAGACCGCAAGGCAAAAGCCGCCGCGCCCGGCGCCCAAGTTCGGCGCGCGGCGCCGGCCCCCTGCGAGGCGACGCCCGCAAAACCGCAAGGGGCGGCTGTGGCGGCTGAAGCGCGCCGCGCAGCAGCATCCATACCTGTTCAAGGCGCTGCGCTTCGGGCTTCTCGCCTGCATCTGGGGCACCATCGTGCTCGGCGGCGCCGTGGTCTACTTCATCTCGCGGGTCCCGGACCCCGTGCTCGCCACCCTCGACGACCGGCCGCCCAACGTCACCATCCTCGCCGCGGACGGCACCGTGCTCGCCGAGCGGGGCTTGCGGCGCGGCCATGTGCGGATCGAGACGCTGCCGAAATACCTCATCGAGGCGGTCACGGCGACCGAGGACCGCCGCTTCTACCACCATTTCGGCATCGACCCGATCGGGCTCGCGCGCGCGACCTATCGCAATCTTGTGGCCGGCACCGTGGTCGAAGGCGGCTCGACCATCACCCAACAGCTCGCGAAGAACCTGTTCCTCAAGCCGGACCGCACCATCACCCGGAAGCTCGAAGAGCTGGTCTACGCCGTGTGGCTCGAGCAGCGCTTCACCAAGGACGAGATCCTCGAGCTCTACCTCAACCGGGTCTATTTCGGCGGCGGCACGTACGGGGTGGAGGCCGCGGCCCGTCACTATTTCGGCAGATCGGCGCGCTCCGTCTCGCTTCCCCAGGCGGCGCTGCTCGCGGGCCTCCTCAAGGCCCCCTCCCGCTACGCGCCGACGCGGAGCATCAAGGTCGCCAGCGCCCGCGCCGACGAGGTGCTCGACAACATGGTGGAAGCCGGCTTCCTCACCAAGAAAGAGGCGGCCAAGGCGGCGCGGGAGCCGCTCGATCTTCGCGCCAAGGGCGACGACACCGGCTACCCCTATGCCGTCGACTGGGTCGCGGACCTGCTGCCGGAATATGTCGGCAAGCAGAACGGCGATCTCATCGTCGACACGACCATCGACGCCGGCCTTCAGCGCGTGAGCCAGGAGAAGCTTCGGAACGCTGCTCGACACGGAAGGCAAAGAGCGCGCCGCAAGCGAAGGCGCCGTCGTGGTGCTCGATCCGCAAGGCGCCGTGCGGGCGCTGGTCGGCGGGCGCTCCTACAAGGAGAGCCCCTATGACCGCGCGCTCAAATCGCTGCGGCAGCCGGGCTCGGCATTCAAGCCGTTCGTCTATCTCGCGGCGCTCGAAAGCGGCTACACGCCGGACTCGGTCGCCTATGACGGGCCGGTCAATATCGGCGGCTGGCATCCAGAAAACTATACCCGCAACTACAAAGGCCAGGTCACGCTCAGATATGCCATGGCGCACTCGTTGAACACGGTGGCCGCCAAGCTGACCTCCGCCGTCGGCGCCTGGCGCGTGGTGCGCACGGCGCGGCGGCTCGGCATCAGTTCCAAGCTGCACACCCAGCCCTCGATCGCGCTCGGCACGGCCGAGGTGACGCTGCTCGATCTCGCCGGCGCCTATGCCCCCTTCGCCAATGGCGGCCAGCGGGTGCTGCCCTACGTCATCACAAGGATCCGCAACGGCGACGGCAAGGTGCTCTACCGGCGCCGCTACTCGACCGCCGGCCAGGTCGTGGCGCTCCACTATGTGGGCGCCATGAACGACATGCTGAACGCGGCGCTCACGCGCGGCACGGGCAAGCGCGCGGCGATCCCGGGCCATGTCGCCGCTGGCAAGACCGGAACCACTCAGGACTCCCGCGACGCCTGGTTCATCGGCTACACCGCCCAGTACGTGGCCGGCGTGTGGGTCGGCAATGACGACAACTCGCGCATGAACAAGGTCACGGGCGGCACCCTGCCGGCCGAGCTGTGGCACGACATCATGCTTTATGCGCACAAGGACAAGCCGCCACTGCCGTTGCCGGGCACTGAGGCCCCGCGGCCGCTGCAAGACGCCATCGCCGCGCGGGTGCCATGGTCGGCGACGTCGAGCGAGCCCGAGCGCAGCGACGACCCGCCGCTCTATCAGCGTGTGTTCGGGATTTTCGGCGGCGGCTAAGGCTCGCGCGGCTACTCGATGCTGCGCGTCGGCGAGATGCCTTGCGAGGGCTGCGCGATCCCTTCCGCTCCGTAAGCGTGCAGGCTCGAGCCGTATTTGCGCAGCCAGTTCCGCGCCTCCTCGTGCCGCGGCATCGTCTTGGCGACCAGCGACCAGAAGCGCGGCCCGTGATTCATGTGGGCGAGATGCGCGACCTCGTGCGCGGCGAGATAGTCGAGCACGAAAGGCGGCGCGAGCACGAGACGCCAGGAGAAGGACAACGCGCCGCTTGTGGAGCACGATCCCCAGCGCGTGGTCTGGTCGCGCACGAAGATGCGCTTCGGCGTCAGGTTGAGACGCTTCGCATGCAGATCCACGCGTAGCTTGAGATCGAGATGGGCTTGGCGCTTCAGCCAATCGAGGAGGCGACGCGGTGCGTGCTCTTCGCCGCCGGAGACATGGAGGCGCGATAGCCGCCTCTTGGCGACGCGCGCGCCCGCCGGCCATGCGGGCGCGACCTTCGCATCTTCCGGCTCCTCGACCCACACCACGCCGCGCCGGCGCTCAGAGCCGGAAAAACGCAGGACATGGGCGAGACCGCGCAAAGGAATGATGGCGCCATCGCTAAAGGGCACAGGCTCTGGAAGGCCGGCGACGCGCTCCTTCAGCCAATCCAAATGGCGCGACAGGAACTCGTCGGCGTCGGCGAAGCTCGAATAGAGCGGCATGGTGAGAACGGCCCCGCGGCGGGCCTCGCTCACTTGCAGGCTGAAGCGCCGCGCTCGCGCGCTGCGGCGGAGCAACATGGGGATTTCCAGACCCCGAATCTTGACCTCGATGGTCTCTCCGCGCCCGAGATTCAGCCGCTTCAGCATGCCACGCTCCCCTTACACAGTACTTTTAGGGCCACCCGAATCTGAATGGACCCAGAGTAGCACCGGAGTTCTGGGAACGCGCGCCCGTGATTTAGGCAGCCCGGCCGAAAGCCCGCCCCAAGACGCTTCTGCGGCGCTGGTGGGCCCGGAAAAAATCCCGGATTTTCGGCAATATTTCGGCCCTGAAGCGCGATCCATTAAAAACGCCGTAATGTCCGACATCCGGCTGCAAATGGTGGGCGCGCATGGTCTCAGGGAGGTTTTTGCACAAGGTTTGTGCAGCTTTCGTCTGTCCGATCCCCGAAATATCGTCCTTCTCGCCCTCGACGGTCATCAACGCCACCCGGCTGACCCGGCTCGGGTCGACCAGGGTCCCACGGTGGCGCATTTCGCCCTTGGGGAGCTTGTGCTCCAGGAAGACGGTTTCAATGGTCTGGAGGTAGTACTCGGCCGAGAGATCCATCACGGCGAGGAACTCGTCGTAGAACTCACGGTGCTTGTCGGCGGAATCGCCGTCGCCGCGGATGAGATTGTGGAAGAGATCGCGGTGGGCGTTGAGATGCCGGTCGATATTCATCCCCATGAAGCCCGAGAGCTGCAGGAAGCCCGGATAGACGAGGCGCATCACGCCGGGATAGGGCCACGGAACCTGGGTGATGACGTTGTGGCGAAACCAGCTCAACGGCTTGGCGTCGGCAAAACGGTTAACCGCGGTGGGGCTCTCGCGCGCATCGATAGGGCCGGCCATGAGGACCATCGAGCGCGGCACCGCGCGGTCGCGCTTCGCCTCCATCAGTGAGACGGCGGCGAACACCGGAACGGTCGGCTGACAGACCGCCATGACATGCACATTTCCGCGGAAATACCGCAGAAACTCGACGATGTAGTCGATGTAATCGTCGAGGTCGAAGGGACCGGTGTCGCGCGGCACGAAGCGCGCGTCTTTCCACTCGGTGACGTAGACATCGTGGTCAGGCAAAAGATCGCGCACCGTGCCGCGGAGCAGCGTGGCGAAATGCCCGGCCATGGGCGCCACCACCAGCACTTTCGGATCTTTCCGCCGCTGTGAGGCGGGGAGGTCCCGCTCGAAGTGAACGAGATCGCAGAAGGGCTTGGAGACCACCGTCGTCGCGCGGACCGCGACCTCACGGCCGTTTACCGTGACCGCGTCGATGCCCCAAGCGGGCTTGCGATAACGGCGGGTCGATCGCTCGAACAGCTCGAGCGCGGCCGCCGCGCCGCGGCCGAGCGCCGTGTACGAAGCGGGATTCAAAGGATTCCGAAACAGGAATCGATAGGCTTCCGCCGTCGCCCGGGCCGGATGCAAGGCAGCCTGGTTCAGCTCATAAAGATGGTAAAGCATAGAAGCCTCCGACTCAGATGCATTCTAATGCTGCATCGCGGAATCAAATGGTGATTCTATGCTGCAGTGCAATGACATGGTGCCGCAGGGGCAACGGCCGCGCGGCTAAAGGTAGCGCCGGAGGATCTCCGTCACCTTGGGCGCCGGTGTGCCGTAAGGGATGTGGGTGATGTATTGGCCGTCGGGGCCCATCAGATAAGCAAGCGCCGAGTGGTCGACGCTGTAGTTGTCGCCCGCGCCCTCCTCTTGATGCTTGTCGTATGTGACACGATAGGCTTTGGCAGCCTTGGCGATTTGTTCCGGTGTGCCGGACAGGCCGACGAAGCGCGGCCCGAAATTCATCACATAGTCAGCCACGACCCGCGGCGTGTCGCGCTCGGGGTCGACGGTAATAAAGATGGGGATAATCTTGTCGGCGTCCTTTCCGAGCCCGTCGAGCGCCGCGGCCATGACCTGCAGCTCGGCCGGGCAGATGTCGGGACAGTGGGTGTAGCCGAAAAAGACGAGCATATACTTGCCGCGAAAAACCTTGTCGGTGACGGTCGAGCCGTCCTTGCCGACGAGCTCGAAGGGGCCGCCGATGAGCGCCTTGCCGCTCGTCTCCACGCGCGGCCGCATGTCGGGGTTGAGGATGAGGAAGCCGGCGCCGACAAGCGCTCCCAAAAGGAAGCCGCCGACGATGATCAGGAGCAGAGGACGTCGCATTTCGTTACTCACCAAGTTGCAGCAGCGTCCCGTTGACGCGGGCGCTGCCTAAGAACCAACTGAACGTCGCATAGCCGACCGCGAGATAGATCGCGTTCAGCCCAAGCGCCCACCACAAGTCCGTCGCATCGAACGTGTTGTGCAGCAGGATGGAGCGCATGCCTTCGAACACATGCGTCGGCGGCAGCGCGAGCGCAACCGGCTGGAGCCAACCGGGCAGCGCCGAGACCGGATAATAGACGCAGCTTAGCGGCAGCAGCAAAAAGGCGAGCGACCAGGCGAGCTCCTCGGCGCCGAGGCCGTAGCGCAAGATCACGCCGGCGGAGATCAGGCCGAGCGACCAGCTCGTCAATACGAGCACGCAGAAGAACGCGGCGAGCGCCAAGCCCAGATCGAGCAGGTTGAAGCCGAAGATGAAGAACGCGGCGACGGCGACGGGCACCATGCTCACGCCAAGCCTGATGATGCTCCACAGGGAGAGCGCGGCGACGAGCTCGTAGGGGCGCAGCGGGCTCGTGAGCAGATTGCCGAGATTGCGCGACCACATTTCCTCGATGAACGTTGTCGAGAAGCCGATCTTCGAGCGGAACAGGATGTCCCACAGGAGCACCGAACCGATGAGCACGCCGGCGGCTTGGGCATACGGGTTCTGCGTCCCGGAGAGATATTTCTGGAGGAAGCCCCAGGTGAGCATTTGCAGGAACGGCCAGTAGATCAACTCCACTAGGCGCACGCCGGAGCTCCGCAAGAGATACATGTAGCGGCGGACCAGCGCCGCTATGCGCCGCAAGCTCGCGTGAAGTCCGGCGGGCGGCAGCAGGACGGGCTCGACGTCTCTTATCGCGTGGCGCGCAGTCATGACGCCTTTGCCACCTCCGGCGCGGCATCTTGTTCGGCCGGCCTGGCGCGGCCGCGGACGACGTCGAGGAACACATCTTCCAGGGTCTCTCGCCCGTGGCTTGCGATGAGCGCCTTGGGCGTCTCGTCCTCGATGATGCGTCCGGCCTGAAGCAGGATGACGCGATCGGCCAGGCGCTCGACCTCGGCCATGTTGTGGGAGGCGAGCAGCAGCGTGGCCTTGCGGCGTCGCGCATAGTCTTTCAGCTTGTGCCGAATCCAATCGGCGGTATCCGGATCGAGCGAGGCGGTGGGCTCGTCGAGGAGCAAGAGGTCGGGCGCGTTGAGGAGCGCCTTGGCAAGGCCGACCCGCGTCTTCTGGCCGGCGGAGAGCTTGCCGGTCTGCCGGTCGAGCAGGGTCGCGACCTGAAGCTCCTCGGCGACGCAGGCGATGCGCTCGGCCGCGTTGGCGATGCCGTAGAGCCCCGCATAGACGGTGAGGTTCTGCTTCACGGTGAGCCGCGCCGGCAAATCAACGTACGGGCTTTGAAAGTTCAGCCGCTGCGCGACGTCGTAGCGATTGCGGCTCATGTCGGCGCCGAACACCCGGACCTCGCCGGCGGTCGGCATGACGAGGCCGAGGAGCATGGCGATGGTGGTGGTCTTGCCGGCGCCGTTACCGCCGAGCAGCGCCACGGTGGTGCCCGCTTCGATGGTAAAGCTAATGTGATCGACGGCGGTGACGCTGCCATACAGCTTGGTGAGACCGTGCACGACGACGGGCAGGCTCGAAGGCTCGGAGCCCGCGCCTAATTCTTCACGAAAACTGCCTGTCGTCTCGTCCATGGCCTTGCGCTGCGCGCCCGCTTTGTCGGAATTATGGCTCTCCACCACGTGCTAGGGTTCACCTATGGCCGCACTCGACAATAGTCAAACCGCCTCCCGCCGCGCCGTGCCGGAATGGCTCCGCGCCAGCGACAGCCGATTGCGCCTGCAGACCATCGTGCGCTTGCGCTGGATTGCCGTGCTCGGCCAGAGCCTGACGGTCATCATCGCCTATTGGGTGCTCGGCATGGACCTGCCGATCGGCGGCTGCTTCGCGGTGATCGCGCTCTCCGCCTGGCTCAACGTCGTCTTGCGCATCCGCTACCCCGCGAGCCAGCGGCTGAAGAGCAACTACGCCTTCATGATGCTGGGCTACGACATCCTCCAGCTCGGCGCGCTCCTTTATCTTACCGGCGGGCTCGAGAATCCGTTCGCCTTCCTGCTCATCGCACCCGTCACCGTGTCGGCCTCCACGCTGCCGGTCAGGATCACGGTCGCGCTCGGCGTACTCGCCATCGGGACGGCGAGCCTGCTGACGCGCTTTCACTATCCGCTGCCCTGGTTCGGCAATGCCTATCTGGACCTGCCGATGCCCTACGTGGTCGGCGTGTGGGCCGCGGTCGTCTCGGGCATTCTGTTCATCAGTCTCTATTCCTGGCGCACGGCCGAGGAAGGACGGCGCATGGCGGAAGCGCTTGCGGCCGCCGAGGTGGTGCTCGCCCGCGAGCAGAAGCTCTCGGCGCTCGATGGGCTCGCCGCGGCGGCTGCGCACGGGCTCGGTACGCCGCTCGCCACCATCGCCGTCGTCACCAAGGAACTGTTGCGCGATGCGAAGGCTGTGGACCCTCATTACGACGACCTGCTGCTGTTGCGGGCCCAGGCCGAACGCTGCCGCGAGATCCTGAAGGAGCTTGCCGGACGCGGCGAGCAACTCGACATCATCGTCTCGCGCATGCCCGTCAGCCACCTGATCGAAGAGGTGGTCGAGCCGCACCGGGCGATCACCGTGCCCATCGAAGTTCGGACCGGACCGTTTGCAGGCCTGGAGCCTACCAGCGCCGCGGCCCGCGAGCCGGTGACCCAGCGCAATCCGGGCGTCCTCTACGGCCTCGGCAATCTCGTGGAGAACGCCATCGACTTCGCCGCAACCAGGGTCGAGGTCGACGCGCATTGGAACCAGGACGAGGTGCGCATCGTCATCGCCGACGACGGCGAAGGCTTCCCGCCCAACGTGCTCGAGCAGCTCGGCGAGCCGTTCGTCACCACGCGGCCCGGCGAGAGCTGGGGCGAGGAGCAGCCGGACGAGCATATCGGCATGGGGCTCGGCTTCTTCATCGCCAAGACCTTGCTGGAGCGGTCGGGCGCGCAGTTGGAGCTCGCCAATCGGCCGGAGCCGCAAGGGGGCGCCGTGGTCACGGTGATTTGGCCCCGCAGCAAGTTCGAGCAGGCCCAAGCGGCGCTGGTTTAGCCGCTTCAGCCGGGAAATTGGCTGCGTTCGCGGTCAATTCAGGCAAAAAAGGGCTGATTTTCGCGCGGTTTACCATTCACTTTGATGCAACGAAGGCGCCCCTAAGGCTTGCCTGGCGGTGCGAAAGTCCCTACCTCTACCTGCAATTAAAAGAACGAATTCTTTTGGGAGCGACGTCGTGGTTGGGCTTGGACTGTGTGATGGGAGCTAAGACATGGATGCCCAAACGATCTCGACCACGCCGCCGAGCGTTTTTGTGCCCCAAGACAATACCCTGCTGATCGTCGAAGACGACCGCGCCTTTCTCGCGCGGCTCGCACGTGCAATGGAAGCGCGCGGCTTCGAGGTCGAGGCAGCGGGATCGGTCGAGGAGGGGCTGGCTTCGCTCAAGCGGCGCCCGCCGGCCTTCGCAGTTGTCGACATGCGTCTCGACGACGGCAACGGCATCGACGTCATCGCCGCGCTGAAGGACGTGCGTCCCGATGCTCGCGCCGTGGTTCTGACCGGCTACGGCAATATCGCGACGGCCGTCACCGCGGTGAAGATCGGCGCCGTCGACTATCTGGCCAAGCCCGCCGATGCGGACGACGTCTACAACGCGCTTGTTGCTTCGACCAACGCCAAGGCGCCGCCGCCCGAGAATCCGATGTCGGCCGACCGGGTGCGCTGGGAGCACATCCAGAGGGTCTACGAGCTCTGCAACCGCAACGTCTCGGAGACGGCGCGGCGGCTCAACATGCACCGCCGCACGCTGCAGCGCATTCTCGCCAAGCGCGCGCCGAAGTAAGCTTCGGTTTCCCTTCATTGATTTCGTCATGCCCGGCCTTGTGCCGGGCATCCACGTTTTGGCCTCTCGGAAAAGACGCCGTGGATGGCCGGGACAAGCCCGGCCATGACAATGAACAATGAGGACTCTAACTCTCCAGGCCGCAGCCGGGGTCGAGATGGTGCTGGAGGCGGAGCGCGGCCGCGCGCGCGAAACACAGCATCATGGCCTTGCGCCGCGCGGCGTTGAGCCGCTCCTCGATGGGCTCCCGGACGAGCTCCGCGCCGTAGCGGTCGGCGAGGATGAGGCCTGCGTGCTCCGGGATCACGTCTGAGGGAAAGTCGGCGGCGACGGCGAAATAGAGCTTGTCGCAATAATCGAGATATTCGTGCCACTTCCCGTCGGTGCGGTAATCGATCAGGCACGACTTGATCTCGACGATCACCACGTCGCCCGAGGCCGAGAGTCCCACCACGTCGGCGCGGCGCCCATTCGCCAGAGGCAACTCGGTGACGACCGAATGCCCCAGCGCGCGAAACGTGCGGCAAACGCCGCGCTGCAGCTCGGCCGCAACTTGCGATTGACGCCCGTCCAAAGAGATCAGTGGGTCTTGCCTGTCGCGCTGAAGCACGGGACTATGCCCTCGTAAGTCGCACAATCGTCACGGATTTGTGCATGGTTGCTCGTTTCATCCGCTGGAACAAGCTGCTAAATCGCACGTTGAGAGAAGGCCTCCGAACCCCCCGGGAGGGACCATGAACCTCACGACCACCGCCCTCGCCGAGCCCCGACTCGGCGCCGCATCTTCCCGCGCATTACACGATCGCCTGATGGAGACACGCCGGCTCTCGCTGGCGCTTGCCGCCCCGCTGAGCGACGAGGATCAGGTCGTCCAGGCCATGGACGATGCAAGCCCGACCAAGTGGCACCTTGCGCATACCACGTGGTTCTTCGAGGCGTTCCTGCTCGGCCGTTTCCTCCCCGGTTACCGCGTCTTCGACGAGACGTTCGAGTATTGCTTCAACTCCTACTACGAGAGCGTCGGTCCGCGGCATCCGCGTCCCAAGCGCGGTCTGCTGACGCGCCCCTCCGGTGATCAGGTACGCGCCTATCGCGCACATGTGGACGACAGCGCTCGAGCGGCTGTTCGACGCCGATCTGCCGGATGAGGCCGCGGCCCTCGTCGAGCTCGGCATCAATCACGAGCAGCAGCATCAAGAACTTCTGCTGACCGACATCTTGAGCCTGTTCGCATCCGAGCCGCTCAAGCCCGCCTATCGCGCGGCGAAGCCCGGCGTCGAGGTGAACATCACGGCACCGCTCGCGTTCACCGCCTTCGACGGCGGCATCTACGAGGCCGGCCATGACGGCAATGGCTTCGCCTACGACAACGAGGGGCCGCGGCACGAAGAGCTGATCCGCCCCTTCAAGCTCGCCAATCGCTGCGTCACCAACGCGGAGTGGGTCGACTTCATCGAGGACGGCGGCTATCGAACCGCGACGCTGTGGCTCGCCGACGGCTGGGCCACCGTCAACGCGCAAGACTGGAAGGGGCCGCTCTATTTCGAGGAGGCCGAAGGCGGCTACATGCAGATGAGCCTCCTCGGTCATCGCCCGGTGGATCCCGCGGCGCCCGTGACCCATGTGAGCTTCTTCGAGGCGGACGCCTTCGCCCGCTGGGCGGGCTACCGGCTGCCGTCGGAGTTCGAGTGGGAGGTGGCGGCGGCCAACGTGCCGGTCGAAGGCCGTGACCTCGGCGCCGATCATTTGACGGCCCATGCCGGCCAAGGTGGACGGCGGTCTCGCTCAGATGTTCGGCGATGTGTGGGAGTGGACGGGAAGCGCCTACCTGCCCTACCCGGGCTTCAAGGCCGCACCCGGCGCCGTCGGCGAGTACAACGGCAAGTTCATGTGCAATCAGTTCGTGCTCAAGGGCGGGTCGTGCGCCACCCCGCAAGGCCATGTCCGGCGCACCTATCGGAATTTCTTCTATCCCCATCAGCGCTGGCAGTTCACCGGCTTGCGCCTCGCGGCGGACGCGTAACAGTGACCGACATTTCATCCTTGCTGGCCGAGGGCCGGCCAAGCGCGCCCGCCAAGGCGGCGCGGCGTGCGGCGGAGATCGCGGCGTTCGCGGAGGCTGTGCTCGACGGGCTGGCGCGCCGCCCGCGCAGCATTCCCTCGCGGTTCCTCTACGATGCGGTGGGCTCCGCGCTGTTCGAGGAGATCACCAAGCTCAAGGAGTATTATCCGACTCGAACCGAGACCAAGATGCTCGAGACGTTCGGCGCCGAGATCGCGCAACACGTGGGCGACACCGACATCCTCGTCGAGTTCGGCTCAGGCTCGAGCCGCAAGACGAGCCTCCTCATCGATGCGCTTCCGGGTCTCGGCACGTACGTGCCCATCGATGTGTCCGAATCGTTCTTGGCGGAAGCGGCCAAGCGGCTGGCCGCCCGTCATGACGGGCTCAATGTCAGGCCCGTGGTCGCGGACTTCACCACGACGCGCGCGCTCAACAATGCCTCGCGCGGCCCGAAACTCGGCTTCTTCTCCGGCTCGACCATCGGCAACCTCACCCATGCGGAAGCCAAGGCGTTTCTGGAAAATGCCGCTCATGTTCTCGGACAGGGCAGCACCTTCCTCATCGGCGTCGACCTCAAGAAGAGCCTCGACATCTTGATCCCCGCCTATGACGACGCGGACGGCGTCACCGCCGCTTTCAGCCTCAATCTGCTGGCGCGCGTCAACCGGGAGCTCGACGGCGACTTCGACACCACCCGGTTTGCGCATCTCGCGATCTACAACACACGCAAAGGCCGCATCGAGATTTATCTGGAGAGTCAGATGGATCAGAAGGTCCGCGTGCTTGACCGCAGCTTCGCTTTTGCCAAAGGCGAGCGCATTCACACCGAGAACTCGCACAAATATACGGTGTCCGAGTTTCAGGACCTGGCGCAGTCTTCCGGCTGGATGCCCGTCACGGCGTGGACCGACGACGATCGGCTCTTCAGTCTGCATTTGCTGCGCTTGGTCTAGCGCGCGCGGCAAATCCTGCGCTCGAATCAATTTGCGGCATATTGGCCGCTTTAGGTTTTGTTCACGGGCGGCTGACAGGGTACCCTCATGTCTCCAGCGCCAGCGATGAGGGAAATCGAATGGCGTCCTCGACTGCGAAGCACCAACATAATCGCGCTCTTCTCGGCACGAACTTCTTCGCCGGTGATGTCGTCCAGGGGCTCGGGCCCTATATCGCCATCTATCTCCTCTCTGCGTATCACTGGCAGCCGGGCGGTATCGGCATGGCGCTCGCCGCCGGCTCGATCGCCACGGTGGCCGTCCAGACTCCCGCAGGCGCGATCATCGACGAGACCACGTGGAAGCGCGCGATCCTCGCGGTCTGCGCGGTTTTAATCGGGTCCTCAGCGTCGCTGATCGTCCTGACGAAGAATCCGGCCTGGATCGTCTATACCGCCCAGATCTCAATCGGCGTGGCTTGCGCCTTTCTCGCCCCGGCGATCGCCGCCGTCACCCTCGGGCTGGTCGGGCCAAAGCGCTTCACCTCGCAAACCAGCGCAAACCAAGCCTGGAACCACGCCGGTAACGTGTTCGGTGCCGCAGGTGGGGCGGCGCTCGCCGTCTTGTGGAAGCCTGAAGGCATGTTCTGGCTGATCTCCGGCATGGCCGTCGGCATGCTCGTCTGCATCGCGCTGATCGACGGCAAGGCCATCAACAACGACGTTGCGCGCGGCGGCATTCGCGAGGGGAAAGATGACGGCCGCCCCGCCGGAATCAGAACGTTGCTGTCGGACAAGGCCCTGGTGATCTTCGCGATCAGCGTGGTGATATTTCATTTCGCCAATGCGGCCATGCTGCCGCTCGTCAGCCAGAAGCTGGCGCTTGGCGGCGACACGGACAGGGGCATGGCTTTCACGTCGGCGTGCGTTATCGCCGCGCAGTTTTTCATGATCCTGATGGCGCTCCTGTGCGGCGCGAAGGCCGACGTGTGGGGCCGCAAGCCGCTGTTCCTCTTCGCCTTCGCGATCCTGCCGATCCGCGGCGTGCTCTACACGCTGTCCGACAACTCGTTCTTCCTGGTCGGCGTGCAGTCGCTCGACGGGGTCGCCAACGGCATTTTCGGCGTGATCTTCCTCCTCGTGCTGGCGGATCTCACGCGGGGGACCGGCCGATTCAATGTGGCGCAGGGCGCACTGACGACGCTGATCGGCGTCGGCGCCTCGCTCAGCAATGTGATCGCGGGCTGGATCGTGCAGCTGTCCAGCTATTCGGTCGCCTTCCTGTTCCTGGCCGGCATCGCTGTCGTCGGCGTCCTGATATTCGCGTTCTTCATGCCGGAGACCGCGCCAACGCTGACAGAGGGCGGCGCCGATGCGGCCCTGGCGGTGGCCGCTGCCAAGACCACTCGAAGTGCGCCCAAGCGCAGCAAGCGCGGAACTCAGATCCCAGCGAAGTAGTTGGCTCCGGCCGCTACTGCCACAGCCACCACGTGCCGATTGCGAGGGTGATGAGGGTGAGCGGCGCGCCGACCTTGAAATAGTCCCAGAAGCCGATCTCCACGCCTGAGGCGGCCGCTCTCTGGACGACGATCAGGTTGGCAATTGACCCCAGAATCGTGAAGTTTCCGGCGAGCGTCGAGGCCATCGCCACGACCAGCCAGGCTTTTTCCGGGTCCGCCAAGGGCTCGACGAACGGTTTGAGCATCAGCACGGCAGGGACGTTGCTGACGAGGTTGGACAGCACGGCCGTCACGCCGGCGAGCACCGGGACTTCATCGAGGTGGAGGCGCCCCACGGCCGCCACGACGTCGGGCGTGAGAAGCGTGCGCTCGGCGCCGGCGATGATGATGAAGAGGCCGGCGAACATCAAAAGAAGCGACCAGTCGATCTCCTCGTAGATCCGCCGGCTTTTCACGCGGCGCGTCAACAGCAGGAGTCCGCCGATGATGATCGCCGCTTTCGCAGGGGTCATGCCGGCGAAGAACAGAACGATCAGCACGAGGGTCGCGAGCACCGCGCGGGTTATCAGCGCGGGATTGGTACGGATCCGGCGTTCGGGAAGCTGGAGCCGCACGCCGCTCGTAAACTCTTGGCGGTCGCTGAGCGCAATGAGGACGACCGTGACGATCAGCCCCGCCACCGCGACCGGCGCCAAGGCAAAAGTGAAATCGGCATAGGGAATCTTGGAGAAGCTGCCGATCATGATGTTCTGCGGGTTGCCGGTGATCGTCGCCGTCGAACCGACATTCGAGGCCATCGCCACCGCCAGCAGATAAGGCACGGGCCGGCGCCCAAGCGCGAGCGTCAGCTCCAGCACGAGCGGGGCCAGCACGAGGCAGATGGAGTTGTTCACCAGGAAGGCGGAGAAGATGCCGGAGGTGGCGACGATGGCGCAGAGAAGCCAAAACGGCCCTTTGGTGCGCTCGATCGCCCACTCGCTGGCAAGGGCAAAGAAGCCCGAGAGACGCAAGCTCGCGACGACAATCATCATGCCGAGCAGCAACGCGATGGTGTCGGCGTCGACCGCCGCATAGGCCTCTTCGAGAGACAACGCGCCGGACGCCACCATGAGACCGGCGCCGACCAGCGCGATGCCGGCACGGTCGATCTGCAAGCCGGGGATTCGGCCGAGCGCCAGGGCCAGATAGCTTCCGACGAAGATGATCGCGGCCGCGACCGTGCGGATCTGGATTCCCGTGTGGTCCGCGGCCGGAATGACATTCGTCACCAGCGCGGCGCCGATCGCGACGAGCACCACGAGCACGACGAGCAAGATGCTCAAGAGACGAGGCCAACGATTTCGTTTGGAGGCGGTGGCTTCCCCCTCCGCGTCCGGCGACGACGTACGCGCGCGTGTCTCGTCCCTCTGCATCATGACGCCCCATTATCAAGGTCCCACCCTTACGGAATACTCAATGGAGAGCCCGCATCTTGTGCGCTTCGGTCACGGCACGGGGAGCGGGAGACCTTGGGCGAAAGCGCGGCCCGGTGTGTGGTGCAAAAATCGCCGCGATTGGCGCGCCGCGGCAACCTATGGGCATGGCAACTTGCCAGCGGCGAGACCGTTGGGCATTGTGCCCGCCTCTTGAACGGGTAGAGGGGAAAGAGCGTGGTTGATCTTCCGACCGGCAATGCGGTCATCGGACAGTCGGGCGGCCCGACCGCCGTCATCAGTCAATCGCTGGTCGGCGTCATCGAAGGCCTGAAGACCGGCCTTGCCGCGCAGGGCAAAGTGAAAAGGATCTTCGGCACGCGCCATGGGGTGCGCGGCATCTCCAAAGGCCACCCGGAAGAGTTGGTCGATCTCACCAATATTTCGTCCGAGCGCCTCGAGCGTATCGCCCGCACGCCGTCCGCCGCACTCGGCTCGACCCGCGACAAGCCCGACGACGCCTATTGCGACATGATCCTGGAAGGCTGCCGCGACTACGACATTCGCTATTTCTTCTATATCGGCGGCAACGACTCCGCCGACACGTGCCGCATCGTCAGCGAGAAGGCGCAAGCCGCCGGCTATGTGATGCACTGCTTCCACGTGCCGAAGACGATCGACAACGATCTGCGCGAGAACGACCACACGCCGGGCTTTCCGTCCGCCGCGCGCTTCGTGACGCTCGCCCATATGGGCGATGCGCTCGACAATGCGAGCCTCGGCGGCATCAAGATCAACATCATCATGGGACGCAACGCGGGATTCCTGACCGCGTCCGCCGCGCTTGCCCGCGAGACGCGCGAGACGGATGCCGATCCGGCGAAGCGTCCACCGCCGCACCTCATCTACGTACCCGAGGTGCCGTTCGTCATGGAGGAGTTCCTGGCCGATGTGGACGCGGTCTATTCGAAGCTCGGCCGCTGCCAGATCGCCGTGAGCGAAGGCATCCGCGACGCGGACGGCAACGAGATCGGGCCGCAGCTGATGCGCTCGGGCGAGGTCGACGCCCACGGCAATGTCCAGCTCTCCGGCTCGGGCGCGCTCGGCGACGGCCTGGCCGACTTTCTCAAGAAGGGCCTGACGCCCGCCGGCGGCAAGAGCCTTCGCGTGCGCGCCGACACGTTCGGCTATCTCCAGCGCTGCTGGCCGGAGACCTCGGTGGTCGACGCCAAGGAGGCGCGGGGCGTCGGGCGCCATGCCGCCGATCTCGCGGCCGGCGGCGAGACGAGCGCCTCGGTGACCATCATCCGCACCTCGAATGCCATCGACAGCTATCGCAGCGCCTTCGGCCGCGCCGAGCTCTCGGCGGTGGCGCGCCATGCGCGTCACGTGCCGGAGGAGTTCCTCTCGGGGCGCAACAACGTGACGCCGGCGTTTTACGACTATTGCCAGCCGCTGGTGGGCGATTTGCCGGAGTTCGAGCGGCTTTAGAGCGGCTAGGTCTCGACCAGCTCGCGGACGTAGTTGGGGAGCGCGAAGGCCGCGAGCTGAATGTCCGGGCGCCAATAGCGCGTCGGGAAGGCGCCCGCCTTCTTGTAGCGCCGCTCGATCTTGTCTTGCTTGTGCGTCCGAAGCTTCTTGTTGTCGGTGGCCCAGCCGTAGGACATGGAGCCGCCGAAATAGCTCGGCGTGGTGGCGAGATAGGCGAAGGCGTCGTCGAACAGATCGCGGAAATAGCTGACCGACTGCTTGAGCTCGGCGGCTTGCAGGAACGGCAGACCGTTCTGGGTGACGAGGACGCCGCCGGGCTTAAGCGCGCGGCGGCAGTCGGTATAGAACTCTTTCGTGAACAACACCGCGCCCGGCCCGATGGGATCGGTCGAATCGATCATGATCACGTCGAAGCGGTCGTCGGTCTCGTGCGCGAACTTGGTGCCGTCGGCGATGACCACGTTCGTGCGCTTGTCGTCGAAGGCGCCCGCCGACACGTCCGGAAAATGCTCGCGGCACAGGTCGATCACGCTACGGTCGATCTCGCAGAGCGTCGCGCTCTTGACCTCGGGGTGCTTCAGCACCTCACGCAGCACGCCGCCGTCGCCGCCGCCGACGATCAGAACCTTCTTCGCCTTTCCGTGAGCGAACAGCGGCACATGCGACATCATCTCGTGATAGACGAACTCGTCCCGGGTGGAGAGCTGGACGACGCCGTCCAGCATCATCACCCGGCCGTAGTCCGAGTTCTCGAAGATGATCAGCTGCTGATGTTCGGTCTCACTATCGAAGAGGACCCGGTCCGCCTTCAGGCGGACACGGAAGCCGCCATGGAGCGTCTCTTCGACCCACCGTTCCATCGCTGAATTTCCTTGCCACGAAGTTGCGTTTTGACGACCACCTTGCCAGGCGAGAACGCCTCTTTCAAAACGTCGATAGACGCTCGCGGATTGGCATGGCCGCACATGAACACATCGAGCGCGGCGTAGCCGTATTCGGGCCAGCTATGGATCGAGATGTGCGACTCGGCGAGCACAGCGACGCCCGAGACCCCACCATTCGGCGTGAAGTGATGGAGATGGATGTGCAAGAGCGTGGCTCCCGCAGCCTCCACACAACGCCTCAGGGTATGTTCGATGTGGTCTAGATCGTCGAGGCGCTCGGCCCGAACGAGATCGATGATGAGATGGGTACCCGCATAGCGGACCCCGTCTCGCTCACAGAAAAAGTCCTTGCGTCCCTCTCCCGCATCGGGAGCGAGGCACCGGGAAAGCTTTTCTTCCGTTTGGGCGGTGCTTGAACCATGATCCAAGTCCATCCCCAATTGGAAGAGGGCGTCACTGGACATGGCGTCCTCCCCAACCAGCAGATAGATCCAAGTCAACAAGAGGCGCTATTTGCACCCCACGTTCCGGCGATGCAAGCGGTTTTTGGAGCGGTGAGACAGAATGGCCGCAGACGAGGCGTTGGGAGCGGGCTCACGACCCGCGGCGCTCTCTTTGTGACAGTGACGCTGGCGGTAACGCACACGAAGGAGGTTCCGTGATGGGCCGACGCAAGAGCAAAACAGGGTTCGCCTTCCTTGCCGCGGCGCTTCTTGCCGGGCTCGCCGTGACCCCGCACGTGGCGAGCGCCGCCGAAGCCCTTCCGGCACTCGGCGCCGACCTCGACGCCACCTCCGTCTCCGGACTCTCGTCAGGCGCCTTCATGGCCAGCCAGATCGAGGTCGCGCATTCGACCCACATCGTCGGCGCCGGCATCGTGGCTGGCGGACCATTCGCCTGCGCCGAGACGGCGGCGAGCCGGACCTTTCCGTTTTGGCCGACGGCCGTGGGACTGAACGCGACGCAGGCGCTCTACGAGTGCATGAAGACGACCATGGGAACGCCGGACGCGGCCGAATTGGCAAAGCGCGCCGAAGAGTTGGCGGACGACGGCGATATCGATCCGCTGGCCGGGCTGGCCGACGACAATGTCTATCTGTTCTCGGGCAATGAGGACGACACCGTCGCACGGCCGGTCGTCGAGGCGGCGGCGGCGTTCTACAAAGATGTGGGTGTGCCGGAGGGCAACGTCACGCTGGTGGAGAAGGAAGGCGGGCACGCCTTCCTGACCGAGCAGGGCGGGGCCGCGTGCGGCCTGACCGAGGCGCCGTTCGTGAGCGATTGCGACTACGATCAGGCGAAGGCGATCCTCGCCTGGATCTACGGGCCGCTTGCCACGCCCTCGGCCGAAGCCAAAGGCAAGTTCGTGGTGTTCGACCAGGATCCCTTCTCCGATCCCGGCGACGGGTTCGCCGACGAGGGCGTCGTCTATATCCCGCCCGACTGCGCCGAGAAGCCTGGCTGCCGCGTCCATGTGGCGCTGCACGGCTGCCAGCAGTCGCGCGAGGCGGTGGGGGATGCCTTTGTCAAGGAGTCGGGCTTCGCCGAGGTCGCCGATTCGAATCGCCTCGTCATCCTCTTCCCGCAAGCCAAGTCGATCACCGGGATCAACCCGGAAGGCTGCTGGGACTGGTGGGGGTATACCGGACTCGATTACCTGGGGAAGGATGCGCCGCAGATCAAAGCCATCTGGGCCATGGTCGAGCACTTGGCGAAGCAGCCACAGGAGTGAGGCCGAGATGGCCGACGAGACCGCCGTCCTGATCTTCGAGGCGCCGCTCGGCTCGGAGCTCTACGCGCAGGCTCTGCGCTTGCGCGAGGCGGTCTTGCGCAAGCCGCTCGGCCTCACCGTCACACGCGAGGAGCTGTTCGACGACGCCATGCGTCAGCATTTCTGCGCGGTGTCGTATGGCGCCGTGGTCGGTACGGTGTCATTGCGACCGCTCGACGAGACGACGCTGCACCTCAAGCAGATGGCGGTCGCGGAGGCGCGGCGGCAGGAGCGGATCGGGGCGCAGCTCCTGGCCCACGCCGAAGGCTGGGCGGCGGAAGCCGGCTTCCGCCTCATGGTGCTCCATGCGCGGATCGGCGCCGAGGGGTTCTATCTCAGACTTGGCTATGCCCTCGAGGGCGATCCGTTCGAGGAGAACACCATCCCGCATATCCGGATGGTCAAATGGCTTCGCTGACGCTTCCCCGTCAGATCGCCCGCGGCTTTCCCGGCACGCCCATCGCGCATTCGAGCGCGCCGCGGTCCCAATCGGCGGCCGTGGCGGCGGCCTCGTAGGTGCTCATCAGGAAGGCCAGGAGCACGCGGTCAGGGTTCCGCGCGGTGCGCACCGCGTCATAGGGCAGGACGAACTCGTGCAAGTCCTCGCTGTAGAAGGCCTCAGCCGGATAGACAGCCGCCGCGGCGAAGCCCGGCGGCTCGGGATAGGCGTAGGAATAGAAGGCGGGGTAGTCGATCGGCGGGGTGCCCGGCCAGAAGCCGGCGCTGCTCACCTCATGGGAATAAGCCTCCCGCGCCACGGCGTCGGGAAGGTTCGGCACGCCGCCCGGATGCAGCGGCGCAGGCCTGCCCGAGAAGCGCGTCACCGCCAGGTCGAAGCTTCCCCAGAAGAAATGGACGGGGCTCGCCTTGCCGATAAAGGATGAGCGGAACGCGTTGAAGACCCGGTTGACCTGCAGCAGAACCCGCCAATGGCGCTCGGCAAAGACGGGGTCGTAGGCCGCATGGTCGCGATCCGCGGTGAAGGGGATGGCGTCGGGGATCTCGTTCGGCATCTCGTGAATGCGAACGGCAATGCCGAGTTCCGACAGGGCTTGCATCACGGCAGCATGGAAGTCGGCGACGGTCCTCGGGTAGAGGCCGATTTCGCGGCTTGCGCCGTCATCGGTTGAGACCACGAGCACGTGGCGCAGGAAATCGAACGCAAGCTCGAAGGTGCGGTGGCCGTACGGGATCGGCGACGTGGTCAGGCCACGCGCCGTCACATAGAGCGTCACATGCCAGGAATGATTTAACCACGGCGTCTGGACCAGGCGGATCTTGCCGACAATCTGCGTCCAAAGGTGCAAGGTGGCATAGGTGTCACGCCATGCCGCGTATGGTAACTCTGGCCACATGTCAGTTTCCGTCATCCGGGCACCTCATCTTGGGGCTGCCGCGAGCGGGGAGCCTATCACGAGGAGGCACGATGAGCGTGGATGTGGGCGACAAGGCGCCGTCTTTCACTTTGCCGGCCGATGGCGGCGGCAAGGTCTCGCTGAAGGATCTCAAGGGCAAGACGGTGGTGCTCTATTTCTACCCGAAGGACGACACTTCGGGCTGCACGGCGGAGGCTTGCGCCTTTCGCGACGCGCTCCCTGATTTCTCCAAGGTCAAAGCCGAGATCATCGGCATCTCCCGGGACCCGGTGAAAAGCCACGACAAGTTCAAGGCAAAGTACGACCTGCCCTTCCCGCTTGCCTCCGATGAAGACGGCAAAGTGTGCGAGGCCTACGGCACCTGGGTGGAGAAGAGTATGTATGGCCGTAAATATATGGGCATCGAGCGCTCCACCTTCCTCGTCGACGGCAAGGGCGTGATCCGCAATGTGTGGCGCAAGGTGAAGGTGCCGGGCCACGCCGACGCGGTGTTGAAGGCTGCTCAAGCACTGAAGTAACGGCGACAAGGAGAACGAGATGCGACGGCTTGTGTCTATCGGTGCTCTGCTCATCGCTATCGTGGGGGCGACGGTGGCGGCCGCCCAGGCGCAGGCTTACGTGCCGGCGCTTGCCGACATCATGAGCTGGGCGCAATTCCGTCACATGAAGCTGTGGTTCGCGGGCAAGGAGAAGAATTGGGAGCTTGCGCACTACGAGCTGCAACAGGTCACCCAAAGCCTCGATGACGCCGCTAGCTTCTATCACGGCATCCCCGTGGATTACGTGGGGGCGACGACCGCGCCGATCATTGCGATCGGCGATGCGATCAAGGCCAAGGACGTCGCGCAGTTCACCAAGGGGTTCAACGATCTGACCGCGACGTGCAATGCCTGCCACAAGGCGATCGGACGCGGCTTCATCGTCATCCAGGTTCCGGCCGCGCAGCCCTTCAGCAACCAGTCCTTCGTCCCGCCCAAGTCACCCTAGGGGGACGGATGCGCTTCGGGCTCTCCCGCAGTTTCTGGCTGATGCTCACAGCAATCCTCGTGGTGACTGCCGGGGCTATCGTCATCCCGCGCGTTTATGGCGTAGCGCTGCTCGGCTCGGGTTACATGACGCAAATCCTCTGCACCGGCATGTTCGTCTCGGGCCGCAGCATGGACGAGGTCATGGCCGAGGACTTGTCGGGCTCCGGCCTCGGGTTGTTGGCCCTCTTCCAGCCGACCGTCGACCGCGATGCCGAGACGGTGACCGCATCGGCCTACGGGATCGGGCGGCAGACCGCGATCCACCGCGACGGGCTCGGCTGCACACGGTCCGACGGCAACGATGAGAAGCGTCTGCGGGCGCAGGCAGCGGGGCTCTTCCCGGCCTCGGACGCTCCAGCGAACGATACGGAGTGGCCTGAAGGCGAGCGTGTCACGGCTTCGCCGCTCCCCGCAGACGTTGACGGCGCGGGGCTCGCCAAGGCGATCGACGCCATCTTTGCCGAGCCGGATCCGGCGCATCCCCGCAACACCCGCGCGCTGGTGGTGGTGCATGGCGGGCGGATCGTCGCCGAGCGCTATGCGCCCGGCTTCGACAAAGACACGCCGCTGACCGGTTGGTCGATGAGCAAGACAGCGATCAATGCGCTGGTCGGCATGCGGGTGAAGGACGGCTCCATCGCGCTGCAGGACAACGCGCTGATGCCGGAGTGGCGAGGCAAGGACGATCCGCGGCGCGCCATCACGCTCGATGAGCTGATGCGCATGACGAGCGGCCTCACTTTCGAGGAGAACTATAGCGACTATCTCGGCGATGCCGCACAGATGCTTTTCGTGCGAGGCAATGCCGCGGCCTTCGCCGCAGCAAAGCCGCTCGCGCATCCGCCGGGTACGCATTTTTCCTATTCCAGTGGCACCACCAACATCATCGCCGGCGTCCTGCGGGAGACGTTCGCCGACGAGCGCGACTATTTGCGCTTCCCTCGCGAGCGGCTGTTCGAACCGCTCCACATGCGAAGTGCCGTGCTCGAGCCGGACGCCTCCGGCACATTTGTCGGCTGCTCGTTCCTGATTGCCTCGGCGCGGGACTGGGCGCGGCTCGGCCTCTTCTTCCTGCGCGACGGCGTGTGGCAGGGAAAGCGGCTTCTGCCGGAAGGCTGGGTCGCCTATTCGCTCAAGCCTACGCCGCAATCACCGGAGGACGAGTACGGCGCACAAGTCTGGCTCAAGCTTCCGGACTCGCTGGGGCTGGGCGAGCCGCCGATGCCGGACGATGCCTATTACATGCTCGGCTATAACGATCAGGTGGTGGCGATCGTGCCTTCGCGCGATCTCGTCATCGTGCGGCTCGGGCTCACGCAGGAGGGCGGCGATTGGGACAATGCGCGAGACCTCGCGCCGCTGGTGAACGCCTTCCCCATCGGGGAGCGCTGAAACGAAAAGGGCCGCATCGCAAGCGGCGATACGGCCCTTTGAGATTTCGAAGTCCAATTACTCGGACGGCGTCTCGCCCGTGTCAGAGTCGGAGCCCATGTTGTCAGAGCCTGAGCCCATGTTGTCCGAATCGGAACCCATGTTGCCAGAATCATCCGGCTTGGCTGCGGGCGCCTCAGTCTGTGCCGGCTCGGCCTTGTCTTCCTTGCCGCCGCTACACTGATTGGCCGACAAGCCAATGAGTGCGATCATCGCCGCTGAGGCGATCAAAAGAAATCTGCGCATGCCTGTCTCCTCTTTGCACGCACCTCTTGTTTCCGGGGAAAGTCTTCTTTGGCGCGGGAGCAGGAAAAATAGCCGACACCTGAGCCAAAGACCATAGGGCCCCCAGAGTATCCCCAGACATCAACGCAGATGTCTTAATTGGCGTTCCCGCAAGGACGCGCCAAAGTCTGCTTCGACTATCAAAGACTTGAGAAAAATTTGGCGCACCCGACAGGATTCGAACCTGTGACCTCTGCCTTCGGAGGGCAGCGCTCTATCCAACTGAGCTACGGGTGCTTCGCGGGCCGAACCTAGCCAAACCCTCCCCGTTAAGCAACGGCGGCCGCCGCAACCTTCATATCGGGCTCTAGCCCGGTCCTTGCAACGCACCCCCGGACACGTCCCGGATCGGGACGGATCCGGGAGAGAAGCGGCATGGATATCAACCCGAACCGGGTTGGGTGGGTCGATTACGCCAAGGGTTTCTGCATCGTCATGGTGGTGATGATGCACTCGACCCTGGGCGTCCAGGACGCCGCCGGGCAGCCAAGCTGGATGGGGGCCTGGGTCGCCTTCGCCAAGCCGTTCCGCATGCCCGACTTCTTTCTCATTTCGGGACTGTTCCTGGCGCGCGTCATCGACCGCAATTGGCGCGATTACCTGGACAAGAAAGTGCTCCACTTCGCATATTTCTACGCGCTGTGGGTCACCATCCAATTCGCCTTCAAGGCGCCAAGCTTCGCCGCGGAGCTCGGCTGGGCCGGCGTGGCGAAGGCCTACGCGCTCTCCTTTATCGACCCGTTCGGTACGCTCTGGTTCATCTACCTGCTGCCGATCTTCTTCGTGGTGACGAAGCTCACCCGCGACGTGCCGCCGGTGATGGTCTGGTTCGTGGCGGCACTGCTCCAAGTCGCCGGCGTCCATACCGGCTGGACGGTCATCGATGAGTTCTGCGCCCGCTTCGTCTATTTCTACACGGGCTATGTGCTGGCCGCTTACGTGTTCGACTTCGCCGCGACGGTGGAAGCAAACACGCGCGAGGCGCTGCTGTTCCTCGCGGCCTGGGCCCTGTTCGAGACGGTGATGGTGTTCAACGGCTATTCCGAGCTTCCCATCGTCGGGCTCGGCCTCGGCTTCCTCGGCGCGCTCGCCGTGATCGCGACGTCAGTGCTGCTGTCCACGCGCAGATGGGCGCTCCCTTTGCGCTATGCGGGCCAGAACTCGATCGTCGTCTATCTCGCCTTCTTCCTGCCGATGGCGACAACGCGGATCGCGCTTCTCAGGTTCGCGCCGGGGCTCGATCTCGGTGTCGTCGCCCTCGTGGTGACCGCAGTGGGCGTGGTGACGCCGCTCGTCTTGCAGGCGCTGATCAAGAGCACGTCGCTCCGCTTCCTGTTCGTCCGGCCGGGCTGGGCGAAGCTGCCACCGGCCTCCTCGCGGCCTGCGCCGGCAACCGCTTGAGCGGCGGATGCTATCGAATCGATAGGCAATCGCTCCTTCCGCCGCTTCCGGGAACGCGACATCCTCCAACGGTCTGATAACCGCGCTCGGGCTAAAGTCCACGCGCGACTTGACCTCTAGAGGCATTGGCGTAGGTATTCCTCTTCGGCGACGAAAGGCTGGGCAGGCCTATGGAAGACAAGAACAAGAAGGTCCTCGTGCTTGGCGGCGGCTTCGGCGGCGTGTTCGCCGCGAAGTCCCTGGAGAAGCTCGGCCGGGGCCAAGTCGAGGTCCAACTCGTCAACAACAACAACTACTTCGTCTTTCAGCCCTTGCTGCCGGAAGTCGCCTCGTCGAGCATCAACTCGGCCGACGCGGTGGTGCCGCTTCGGCAGCTCCTGACCACGGTGCAGGTGCGGCAGGCGCAAGTGATGGGCATCGACTTCGCCAAGAAGACCGTGGTCGTCATGCAGGGCGCGCGGCTCACCCCCGTCGAGCTCAAATATGACGAGCTCGTCCTGGCGCTCGGCACCGGCGTCGACCTCAATCGCATTCCCGGCATGGCCGACCATGCCTTGACCATGAAGGACCTCACGGATGCGCATATGCTGCGCACCCACGTGATCGGCTGCCTGGAGACGGCGGACGTGACGACGGAGACACCGGTCAAGGACCAGCTTCTCAGCTTCGTCGTGGTGGGCGCGGGCTTTTCGGGCGTCGAGACGGTGGCGGAGCTGCGCGAGCTGATCCGGCGCGCGCTGCCCTACTATCGGAACATCAAGCCCGAAGAGATACGCATGTATCTCATCGAATATGCGCCGCGAATCCTCCCGACCTTCCCCGCCGACCTCGCCGAATATGCGACCACGCAATTGCGGAGCCAGGGCATCGAGGTGCTGACGGGCATCGGCACGAAATCCGCCACGTCGACCGGCGTCGAGCTCACCAACGGGCGCATCATCAACTCCTCGACCATCGTCGCCACCATCGGCAACGGACCGCACCCGCTCGTCCAGCAGCTCGGCATCGACTTGCATTGGGGACGCATCAAAACCGACCGTTATATGCGCGTGCCGGGACACGATCATGTGTGGGCGCTCGGCGACGCGGCGCTCATTCCGCTCAACGACAACCCGCAGGAAGACCCGGCAGACTACGCCACCCAGACTGCGCAGTTCGCCGTACGCGAGGGCCATCAGCTTGCGCAGAACATCCTCGCCAAGCTCAACGCCCAGGAGCTCAAGCCGTTCGCCTATACCTCGAAGGGCTCGCTTGCCTCGCTCGGCATGAGCAAGGCCGTGGCCGACGTCTACGGCGTCAAGATGTCCGGCCTGTGGGCGTGGCTTCTGTGGCGCGGCTTCTATCTGTCGTTCCTGCCCGGTTTCGCGGCCAAATTCCGCGTCGGCGTGAACTGGATCCTCAACAGCATCATGCCGCCGAATATCGTGCAGCTCAGGATGCCGTTGCCGGCGACCCGCTACATCCATTTCTGGAAGGGCGACAAGGTGTTCGAGCCGGGCATGCTGATCGACGGCTTCTATACGGTGATCAACGGCAGCTTCAGGCTGACCATCGACAATCCGGATACAAGCGAGCATTTCGAGAAGGTGTTCGGGCCCGGCGAGCATTTCGGCGAGCGGGTCTTGGTCAAGTCTGAGCTCCGGACCGGGCTGGTGGAAGCGCTCGAGGACGGGCTCCTCCTGTTCATCGCGCAGAAGGACTTCACCCGCTTCGCCACGGCCTTCCCCTTCCTCGACCAGTACTTCAAGGAGTACATCGCGAAGACCTTCGGCGGCCCCGACAAGGCCTTCGCGCCGGGCTCGACCAATCAGCAGCAGAAGTCCGAGCTGGCCAAGACCTCCTAAGTCCTCAGTGGCAGTGGATGAGCCTGCGAACCGACTCCCTTGAGCCGGCCGCAATGCCTATATTCCCCCCATCATGACAACCGAAAAGACCAATTCTCCCGCTGCGGGCAAGCCGGTCGCTCGCGGCGATCACGTCTATCTGATCGATGGCTCCGGCTACATTTTCCGCGCCTATCACGCGCTGCCGCCCCTGACGCGGCCCTCCGATGGCCTCCCCGTCGGCGCCGTGCATGGCTTTTGCGGCATGCTGTGGAAGCTCTTGCGCGAGACGGGCGAACTCGCGCCCCCGAGCCATATGGCGGTGATCTTGGACTATTCGGCCAAGACGTTCCGCAGCGATCTGTTCGACGGCTATAAGGCCAACCGGCCGGAGCCGCCGGAAGATCTCATTCCGCAGTTTCCGCTCGTGCGCGACGCGGTGCGGGCCTTCAACGTCGCCTGCATCGAGAAGGAAGGCTACGAGGCGGACGACCTCATCGCCACCTATGCGCTTCAGGCCTTGGACGCCGGCGCTGACGTGACCATCGTCTCGTCGGACAAGGATTTGATGCAGATCGTCCAGCCCGGCATCGTCATGTACGACACCATGAAGAATAAGGTGATCGGCGAGGAAGGCGTGATCGAGAAATTCGGCGTGCCGCCCTCCAAGGTCATCGAGGTGCAGGCGCTGATCGGCGATTCGTCCGACAACGTGCCGGGCGTGCCGGGCATCGGCGTGAAGACCGCGGCGCTCCTCATCAACGAATACGGCGATCTTGAATCGCTCCTCGCCCGCGCCGAGGAGATCAAGCAGCAGAAGCGGCGCGAGAACCTCATCACCTTCGCCGACCAGGCGCGCCTGTCGAAAACGCTGGTTACGCTCGACTGCCACGTGGCGCTCGACGTGCCGCTTGCCGAGACCGCGGTCCACCAACCCGAGGCCGAGGCGCTCACTTCATTCATGCGCAAGATGGAGTTCTCCACGCTGTTGCGGCGCGTGGCGGAAGGCTTGGGCGCAAGCCTGCCCGAAGGCGAGACGAAGGCGCCGGTGCGCAAGAAGAAAGACGACTACGATCACCCTTTGCGCCGCAGCCCCCGCGGCGAGCCCGGGCCGCCGCGCGAGCCTGCGGTGCAAGGCGGCTCGCCGGCAGAGCTCGCGATCGAGCGGGCGAGCGCGCTGGAAGGGGTGCCCTTCGACCGCTCCAACTACGAGACGGTGACGGAGACCGAGCGGCTCGCGGACTTGCTGGAGGCGGCGCGCTTCCAAGGCCATTTCTCCTTCCGGGTGAAGCTCAACGCGAGCGATCCCATGGTGGGCGAGATTGCCGGCGTGGCGCTCGCGCTCGTGCCGGGACACGCGGCCTATGTCCCCCTCGCCCATCGTGCTGGCGACGAGCTCGATCTCGGCGGCGAGGCGGCGGTCGCGCAGATTCCCATGCGCGAGGCGCTCGATCTGCTGAAGCCCGTGCTCGAGGACGAGGCCGTGCTTAAGATCGTGCAGAACGCCAAGTTCGACATGGTGGCGCTCTCCCGCTACGGCATCGCGCTGAACGCGATCGACGATCCTTGCCTCATGTCCTATGCGCTCGACGCGGGCCGCGCCGAGCATCTGCCCGCCCAGCTTGCCAGCACGCTGATGGGCTATACCTGCCTCACCGAAAAAGAGGTGCTCGGCACCGGCAAGGCGGCCGTGGGCTTCGATCGCGTGGATGTGGCGCGCGCCACGGAATATGCAGGCGAGGAGACCGATATCGGCCTGCGCTTGTGGATGATCCTGAAACCGCGCCTTGCGGCGGAGTCCGTCACCACCGTCTACGAGACGCTTGAGCGGCCCATCGCGGCCGTGCTCGCCGAGATGGAGCAGGCCGGCATCAAGGTGGAGCGGTCGGCGCTGGCGAGCCTGTCCGGCTCGTTCGCTCAGACCATCGCCCGGCTCGAGGACGAGATCCGGGAGCTCGCCGGCGAGGACTTCAATATCGGCTCGCCCAAGCAGCTCGGCGAGATCCTGTTCGACAAGATGAGCTTGGCCGGAGGACGGCGCACCAAAACGGGCGCGTGGAGCACGGACGCCGCGGCGCTCGAGGAGCTCGCGGCGGAAGGCCACGAGCTGCCGCGCAAGGTCTTGGAGTGGCGCCTGCTCGCCAAGCTCAAGAGCACGTATACGGACGCGCTGCCCGCCCATATCCATCCGGAGACGGGACGGGTGCACACATCATACATGCTCGCCTCGACCACGACGGGGCGGCTCGCCTCGACCGAGCCGAACCTCCAGAACATCCCGGTGCGCACGGCCGAAGGCCGCTCCATCCGCAAGGCGTTCGTCGCCGAGAAGGGCAAGAAGCTGATCTCGGCGGACTACAGCCAGATCGAGCTTCGCGTGCTCGCGCACATGGCGGACACGCCGACGCTGCGCCAAGCCTTCGCCGACGGGCTCGACATTCACGCCATGACGGCATCGGAGATGTTCGGCGTGCCGATCGAGGGCATGAACCCGGCGATCAGGCGGCGCGCCAAGGCCATCAATTTCGGCATCATCTACGGCATCTCGTCGGTGGGCCTCGCGGCGCAGCTCGGCATCGGCAGGAGCGAGGCCGGCGCCTATATCAAGACCTATTTCGAGCGCTTCCCCGGCATCAAGGACTACATGGAGGCGATGAAGGCGGAGGCGCGGCGCACGGGCTACGTGAAGACGCTGTTCGGGCGCAAAGTCCACTACCCCGAGATCAACACCAAAAACCCGTCCTTGCGCGGCAATTACGAGCGCGCCGCCATCAACGCGCCGATCCAGGGCTCGGCCGCCGACATCATCCGCCGCGCCATGATCCGCATGGCGGCGGCGCTGGAAGAAGCGGGCCTTTCCGCGCGCATGCTGCTCCAGGTGCATGACGAGCTCGTGTTCGAGGCGCCGGAGGCGGAGGCCGAGAAGACCATGGAGGTGGCGCAAGAGATCATGGAGCGCGCGCCGGAGCCGGCGCTGCAGCTCACAAGTGCCGCTGAAGGTGGACGCGCGCGCCGCCGATAACTGGGAGGCCGCGCATTAGGGTTTTCGGGCACGCGCGATCACGCCGTCAGGGAGGTTGGCATGAAGCAATTGTTGTTGGCGGCCGCGCTCACGATCGGTCTGCCGACCCTTTGTCTGGCGGAGCAACCGCTTTCGGATGCTCAAGCCATAGAGGTGATCGAGGCGTACTGGAACGCGTCGCTGTTCCATGTCCCGCTGGGCACGTTCGACGTCGTGCCGGACGACTCCGAGGGAGGCCCAGATGCGATGCCCGAGGCCGCGCTCGAGCGTTGGTATCTGCCGCTTCAACAAGGCCGGCGTGATCGCGATCACAGAACAATCCGGGCGCAGCTAAGAAGATCGCCGTGACGGTCACGGCCGAGGGCCGGAAGAAGAATGTCTCGGATGACCCCGACATGCTCGCAATGCGACAGGGCCTCCCGAAGATCGAAAAGATCACGCGCAATGAGCCGGTCCATAGAGGGGACGACGATTACCGAATCGTCGGCGCTCAATACATCGCGAACTGGGAAGACGCCGTCGCCGACGTTCTGGCGTATTGCGGCAACCCGGTGACGCCGGAACAGAAATCCGTCGTGCTGCTCAAGTTCGATCCGGTCGCCCGCGAATGGAAGGTCGTGGCTGAAGACGATGCCAATGCGGCGGATGCGTTCTGCACGCAGAAGGTCGCCAGCGCCCTCCCGTGAGGCGCCTGTTTTTGGGAATCTTGACGTTCACCATCCTGTGATTCCTCGCTGGGCCTTCGCGCCCTACTTTCGGGGCATTTCCACGGGTAAACTCCGGGCTCCCTAAGGAGGTCCCCATGACCCGCGCGCGCCTGGCCCCCGTGTTTCGGCTGCTCAGCCTCGCGCTGCTCTGCTGCCTCATGGCGCAGCCCGCTCTCGCGCTGGCTGCGCCGATGTCCAAGAGCGATCTCCTGTCGAAGAGCGACCTCGTCGCGCTGGTTCGCATCCTCGCGGTCACCTGCACGGGCGTGACAAAAGATGCGCGCACCGGCGAGGACCTGCCGAGCTACAGCGCGAAGGCCGAGCTGATCGAGGTCATCAAAGGCGACGAGATGAAAGGCGGCGAGGTCGCCATCACCTTTCACGCCATTCCCACGGGCGTGTTCGGTGCCTGGACTGTCTACTACTATCCCGGCGAGATGGTGTGGACGCATCTCATCAAGGCGGACGGCGCCTACACCACGACGTGGTGGAACGGGCGCGGCAACGTCATCGAGAAGGCCGCGATCACCGAGCTGCCGACCACGCCGGGCGAGACGGTGTCGCTGCGCCGGACGCGCCTCGAGCAGCCGGCCGAGCCTTTGACCCCCAAGCCTTAGATCCGGCGTGCTCTAAGCGGAGAGATTGTCGAGCCAGGTGTTGAACAGGGTGCGGCTCGCTGCGTTGGTGGGCGGCGCGTAGCGCGCGGTCCGCTCCCGCATCTCGGCGAGGTTCACGTTGTTCTTGGCGAGCTCGAGCGTGTGGCCGATGAGCCAGCGCTCCATGTCGCGCTCCGGCAACTCCACATGGAACTGGAGCGCGAGCACTTTCGGTCCGTAGGAGAACGCCTGGTTCGGCGTGAGCGGCGTCGAAGCAAGCCGCGTGGCGCCCGACGGCAGGTCGAACGTGTCGCCGTGCCAGTTGAGCACGCGCAGGCCTTCGAGCACGCCAAGCGGCGAGGCCTTGCCTTCCTCGGTCAACGTCAGCTCATCCCAGCCGAGTTCGGCTTGCGCGCCAGGATAGACGCGCGATGCGAGCACGGCGGCGAGCGCCTGCGCGCCGAGGCAGATGCCGACCACGGGCGTGCCCTGCTTCACCACCGCCTCGATGGTGTTGAGCTCGCTCTTGAGGAAGGGATAGCGGTCGATCTCGTAGATGCCGATGGGACCGCCGAGCACGAGGAGGAGATCGGCGTCCATGGCCGGCGACAGGTCGTCGCGCCCGGCTTGCAGATATTGGAGCCCGATGCCGCGCTCCTCGAGCACGGGGCCGAGCGTGCCGGCATCCTCGAAGGCCACATGGTAGATGGCGACGGCATTCTTCATGGCATCCCTCATCGGCGTTGCGCGCAGCCACATCTTGCGACAGGCGACGGTGGCGAGTTGTCAATTAGCGGCGGCCGATTGACCTTTTACGACATCGCGCCGGTCAAACCACCTGCGCCACGCCCTGGCGGCGCGGATCCCCGGCGCCTTCGGCGCCCTTCTTGGGGTGCCAACGCGCGGCGTGCACGCCGCCGAAGAACAGGTTTTGGGCGGGCCAGGCGTGCGCCTTCTCGCCCAGCGCGCGGAAGGCGGCTTCCGCCTCCTCAGCGAGGCCCGGCTCGAAGCTCGTGGTGCCGTCGCGCTCGACGTGAAGACGAGGCGCGGCCACCGCCTCCTCGAGCCTCAGGCCGCGGGCGATGAGATTGACCGCGACTTGCAGGATCGCGGTCCGGATGCGGTTCGAGCCGCCGGTGCCGAGCGCGGTCACCGTGCCGTCCGCCTCCATGATGATGGTCGGCGCCATCATGGACGAGAGCCGCACGCCTTCGCGCCAAGCGTCGAGACGGCCGCTCGCGAGATCCTCCTCGCCCAGCATGTTGTTCAGCATGAAGCCGAAAGGTCCGACGATGAAGCCGTTGCCCTCGCCGTTGGAGAGGCTGACGGCGGCGGCGTTGCCGTCCGCGTCGATGACGCTGATATGGGTCGTGCCGCGATATGCCTTGGGGTGGTTGGCCGCAGCGCGCATCTCATTCGCCAATGCGCCGCCATCGAGTTTTGCGGCCAGGCCCTCGCCATGCTTCACGCGCGCTTCATTGGTCGCCGTCATGGCCGCATGCAGCGCCAGCGCATCGATGTCCTGCCCCGTCTCGGCGAGCGCTTCGAGAAAGCCGAGGCCGAAGGCGATGAGCGCGCCGCTTGCCGCGGGCGGCGGGTTCAGCGCCACGGTCGCGCGGCGATAGCGCCACAGAAGCGGGTCGCGCAACGCGACGCCATAGCGCTTGAGATCTTCGGCCGTGAGGTGCCCGCCGAGATCGCGGGACTGCGCGGCGATCGCCTGGCCGACGTCGCCGTCGACGAAGAGGCGCGCGCCGTCCTCCGCAAGCCATTCGAGCGTCTCGGCCAAGCCATCGTTGCGGAAGGTCTCGCCCGCTTCGAGCAGCTTGCCGCCGGGTGCGAAGATCTTCCGCACGCCTTCGCTCGCTTTCAGGATCGGGGCGATGACGGTGAAGAGATAGGCTTGAAAGCTCGTGAGCGGAAAGCCGGCCCGCGCGGCGCGCACCGCCGGCTCAACCAGGCGCTTCATGGGAATCCGGCCGAGCGCCTCGTGCATCGCGAACAGGCCTTGCGCCATGCCGGGAGTCGCGCTCGCGCCGAGGCCGATGTGGAACTCCTGGGTGGCGGGGCCGAAATCGGCGTGGATGGGGAAGAATTCGACCTCATTCTCGGGCCGGCGCTTTAGCGGCGTCTCGACGAAGAAGTCGAACAGCTTGACCGCATCGCTTCCGGCACGCCGCGCCATGAGGAAGCCGCCACCGCCAGGCGAAGCGAACACGGCTTCGGCGACGAAGGCCATGCACAGACCGGCGATCGCGGCGTCGAAGGCATTGCCGCCATCGGCGAGAATCTCGGCGGCCGCGGATGCGGTCAGTGCGTGGCCCGCCGCGACGACACTCTTTCCCTTGTCCATGCGGAGTTGCCTAAGGCGAAGCGCACGATGCGGCAAGCGCGTTGCGTGGCCTAGAAACGATCATGGCCGGGACTGAGCCCGGCCATGACGAATGCGCGTTCTGGTCAATGAGAGCGCGCTAGCCGAGGCGTTTCTCGAGCTCGGAGAGCTCGTCCTTCAGGCCCTTGGGGAGCTTGTCGCCGAAGGTGGCGAAGTGCTCCTTGATCAGGGGAATCTCGGCCTTCCAGCCTTCGATGTCGACCTTGAGCAGCTCCTTCATTGCGCTGTCGTCCACGTTGAGACCGTCGGTGTCGAGCGAGTCCTCGGTCGGCATCTTGCCGATCGGGGTGTCGACGGCGGCGGCCGTGCCGTCGCAGCGCTCGAAGATCCATTTCAGCACGCGGGAGTTCTCGGCAAAGCCCGGCCACAGGAACTTGCCCTCCGTGCTCTTCCGGAACCAGTTCACATAGAAGATCTTTGGCAGCTTGGCGCCGGCCTTCTCGCCGATCTTCAGCCAATGGGCGAAGTAGTCGCCCATGTTGTAGCCGCAGAAGGGAAGCATCGCCATCGGGTCGCGGCGCAGATCGCCGATCTTGCCGGCGGCGGCGGCCGTCTTCTCCGAGGCCATGATCGAGCCGAGGAACGTGCCCTGTTGCCAGTCTTCGGCTTCCGTGACGAGCGGCACCACGGTGGCGCGGCGGCCGCCGAACAGGATGGCGTCGATCGGCACGCCCTTGGGGTCTTCCCACTCGGGCGCGATCACCGGGCACTGAGACGCGGGCGCGGTGAAGCGTGCATTGGGGTGCGCGGCGGGCCGGCCGGCCTCCGGCGTCCATGGGCGGCGCATCCAGTCGATGGCCTTCGCGGGCTTGTGCTTGCTCATGTCCTCCCAATAAACGTCCTCGTCCTCGGTGAGGCCGACATTGGTGAAGATGCAATTCTCATCGAGCGCCCGCATGGCGTTGAGGTTCGACGCCTCCGACGTGCCCGGCGCCACGCCGAAGAAGCCGGTCTCGGGATTGATGGCGTAGAGACGCCCGTCCTCGCCGAACTTCATCCAGCAGATGTCGTCGCCGATGGTCTCGGCCTTCCACCCGGGGATCGTCGGGTTGAGCATGGCGAGGTTGGTCTTGCCGCAGGCCGACGGGAACGCAGCGGCCATGTACTTCGCCGCGCCCTTGGGGTTGGTGAGCTTGAGGATGAGCATGTGCTCGGCCATCCAGCCCTCGTCGCGGGCCTTCACGCTCGCGATGCGCAGCGCGTGACACTTCTTGCCGAGCAGCGCGTTGCCGCCATAGCCGGAGCCATAGGACCAGATCTCTCGGGTATCCGGGAAGTGCGAGATGTACTTCGTCTTGTTGCACGGCCATGGCACGTCGGCGGTCTGCGGCGTCGGCAGCGGATAGCCGACCGTGTGCATGCCGCGCACGAAGTCCTCGCTGTCGCCGAGGGCTTTGAGCACCTTGTCGCCGACGCGGGTCATGATGTGCATGTTGGCGACGGCGTAAGCTGAGTCGGTGACCATGACGCCGATGCCGGCGATGGGCGAACCGACCGGGCCCATGGAGTACGGCACCACATACATGGTGCGGCCCTGCATGGCGCCGTCATAGAGCTTGCGCAGGGTCTCCTTCATCTCGGAGGGCTCGAACCAGTTGTTGGTCGGGCCGGCGTCTTCCTTGTTCTTCGAGCAGATGTAGGTCTGGTCTTCGACGCGGGCGACATCGGCGGGATCGGAGCGCACGAGGATCGAGTTGCCGCGCTTGTCGGGATTGAGCCACATGGCGGTGCCGCAATCGACCATGAGCTTCAAGAGCTCCTGGTACTCTTCCTTCGAGCCGTCGCACCAGCGCACGGCGTCCGGCTTGAACAGCTCCTTCGCCTCCTCGACGAAAGCGAGCACCTTTGGATTGGTCGTCTTGGCCCCCTCGGCCACAATCTTCGGCTGTACGCTCATGCGGTTCCGTCCCCAGATCTCGAATTGGTGGAAAAGTCTCTTGGTATCGCCCTCTAGCTACCCTGAACTTAGGAGGCTTTCAAGGAAGGTCCTGTGACAGAAACCGGGGCATGCGCCGCCTCTCAAGACGGCTCGGCCGTGGCCCTGGCTTCGTCCGTCAACCGGACCAGTTCTTTTCGCGCATCTCCCGGGGTCAGAACCCGCGTGGCGAAGAGGACGCGGCGGGCGTCGGTGCCAAGGGCGATATCGCAACCCTCGGGGTCGATGCCGGTCATGCGCCAGGGTCCCGGGTCGCCCCCTGTGAAGGCGAGCGCATAGAGTTCAAGGGCATCGGCGTGGTCGTCATTCATATGGGCGACGATGCCTGCTTCCGCCTCCACCAGGCTCTCCGCCCCCTCCAAGGGTACCAGGAGGTCGCTCGGTGCGAGATCGAAGATGCGGCCGAAGCCGCCGATATAATGGGCGCCCTCGAGCGCCAGACGCCAGAAGGCGAAGTCGGGGAAATCCGCGTAGAACGCAGCCTCCGGGTGGCGGGCGAGGAAGCGGCGCCTCACGGCCTCGCTGTTAACCTTTTCCGCCCGGCCCGAGAGGGTGAGGCGCGCGCCTTGGAGGGGGTCGGCGGCGGCGCCCGAGCCGTCGATAAGGATCGCCGCGCGCGGATCGTCCGCGAGGTTCTTGGTGTGCCGCGCGAGCGTGGAGATGAGGAAGACGGGCGCGCCTGAGACGTCCGTCGCCAGCGTGATCAGGGAGGCGTAAGGGGCTCCCGAGGGGCTCTCAAGGCTCGCCAGGGAGCCCTTGAAGGCCCGGCGCGTGAGGGTGCGCGCATCCGCCGCAATCTCAGATTTGCTAGGCATTTCTGACGAGTTATTTACTTGCGCCATAACGATATTTGTTGCATCCCGGTGATGAAGGGTGTGGCGCGAAGCGCCCCGATGCTGCCACGATTAAGGGCAGCCCTATGACCATAATACCCTGCAAATCGCGTCAATCGCGCAAAAGGCCCCCCAATGCCCACAATCGCCCTTGTCGACGACGATCGTAACATCCTGACCTCCTTGCGCATGGTGCTCGAGGCCGAAGGCTACAAGACGCAGACGTACAACGACGGCGCCAGCGCGCTCGACGGATTTGCCGAGTGTCCTCCCGACCTCGCCATCCTCGACATCAAGATGCCGCGCATGGACGGGATGGAGCTCTTGCGCCGGCTCCGCCAGCGGAGCGAGCTGCCGGTGATCTTCCTCACCTCGAAGGACGAGGAGATCGACGAGCTGTTCGGCCTCAAGATGGGCGCCGACGACTTCATCCGCAAACCCTTCCCGCAACGGCTCCTGGTGGAGCGCGTCAAGGCGGTGCTGCGCCGGTCGCAGCCGCGCGACACGACCCAAGTGGTCGAGGACAAGTCGAAGGTCCTGGAGCGCGGCAAGCTCAAGATGGACCCGGAGCGCCATACCTGCGTGTGGGACAACCGCCCGGTGACCCTCACGGTGACGGAGTTCCTGATCCTCCAGGCGCTTGCGGCGCGGCCGGGCGTGGTAAAAAGCCGGGACGCGCTCATGGATGCGGCCTATGATGACCAAGTCTATGTCGACGACCGGACGATCGACAGCCACATCAAGCGGTTGCGGAAGAAGTTCAAGGCCGTCGACCAGAGCTTCGATGTGATCGAGACGCTTTATGGCGTGGGTTACCGGTTCAAAGAATAGCGGGTCCGAACGATGACTGCCGAGGCCGATAGGTCATGGCAGCGGACCGACGCGTCGTTCAAGGACCGCGTGCGCCGCGGCCTGCGCGGCATTCTTGTCGGAACGAAACGCGTCACGCGGTGGGTCGGCGAGCACCGGCCCTTCCGGCACGGCTTCTCCAGCCTGACGCGGCGCATCGTCGTGCTCAACCTGATCGGCCTCGCGATCCTCGTCTCGGGCATCCTCTACCTCAACCAGTTCCGCGCCGGGCTGATCGACGCCAAGGTGCAAAGCCTCCTCACGCAAGGCGAGATCATCGCCCGCGCCATCGCGGCCTCTGCGGGCGTCGACACCGGCGATGTGCAGGTCGATCCGGAGAAACTGCTCGAGACGGAGGCCGGCCAGGGCCCGGACAGCACCACTGCCGGCGACGACAGTTCCGCCTTCTCTAATGCGATCGGCTTCACCATCGATCCGGAGCGGGCCGCGCCGATCTTGCGTCCGCTGGTCAAGCCCACGGGGAGCCGCGCGCGCATCTATAATCGCGACGGCACCCTGATCCTCGATTCCGACACGTTCTACTCGCGCGGCCAGGTGCTCCGCTACGACCTGCCGCCGCCCGAAACGAGCGAGCCCGACGTGCTCACCAAGTTCTGGCAGGCGGTGACGACGCGTATGCGCCCCTACGGCCTGCCGCTCTATACCGAGATCGGTGGCGCCAACGGCAAGGCCTATCCCGAAGTGGCCACGGCGCTCACCGGAACGTCGGTGCCGATCGTGCGCGTCAACGACAAGGGCGAACTCATCGTTTCCGTCGCCGTGCCGGTGCAGCGCATGCGCGCCGTGCTCGGCGTGCTTCTTCTGTCGACGCGCGGCGGCGACATCGACAACATCGTCGCCGCAGAGCGCTGGGGCATCGTGCGCGTGTCGCTGTTCGCCGCTGCGGTGACCGTGGTCTTGTCGCTCATTCTCGCCAACACCATCGCCGGTCCCATGCAGCGGCTCGCCTCGGCGGCGGAGCGCGTGCGCCATAGCGTCAAGGCGCGCGCCGAAATTCCCGATTTCACCGACCGCTCCGACGAGATCGGCCATCTGTCCGGTGCGTTGCGCGACATGACAGGCGCACTTTACCGCAGGATCGACGCGATCGAGAGCTTCGCTGCCGACGTCGCGCACGAACTCAAGAATCCGCTCACGTCGCTCAGGAGCGCCACCGAGACGCTGCCGCTGGCCAAGACCGAGGATTCACGCGAGCGGTTGATGGAGATCATTCAGCACGACGTGAGGCGGCTCGACCGGTTGATCAGCGACATCTCCGATGCCTCGCGTCTCGACGCCGAACTTGCCCGCGAGGACGCGGAGCCGATTGCCATCGACGAGCTTCTGCGCGCCACGGTGTCGCTGTTCAACGACATCCACCGCGACGACATACCGGAGGTGGCGGTCGACATCGCCTATGCGCCGGGCGCGCATCCTTATCGCGTCAGCGGCCATGACAGCCGCCTGCACCAAGTCATGGTCAACCTGCTCGAGAATGCCATCTCGTTCTCGCCGCCTGGAGGCCGCGTCGCCGTGCTGGCGCGCCGCATCGGCAACGACGTGCAGATCGTGGTCGAGGACGAGGGACCCGGCATTCCGGCGGAAAACCTCGAGCGCATCTTCGAGCGCTTCTATACCGACCGGCCGCAAGAGTATTTCGGCCAGAACTCCGGGCTCGGGCTCAACATCTCGCGCCAGATCGTGATCGCCCACGGCGGGAATCTCTATGCGGAGAACCGGTCGGGCGAAGGTGGAAAAAGCGGCGGCGCGCGGTTCGTGATCCGCCTGCCGGCGGTGTAAGGGTCAACGGGACGGCGAGAGGACACTTGGCGCGCGAGCTCGTCCACGGCACCTGCGTGGCCCTCGGCAATCGCGCCGTGTTGCTGCGCGGGGAGTCCGGCTCCGGTAAGTCGGATCTGGCGCTCCGGTTCCTGGCGCTGCACGGCGAGGGCGAGCTTCGCCCATACCTCATCGCCGACGATCAGGTTTGGGTCGAGGCGGCAGGCGACGGCCGGGCGAGGGTTTCGGCTCCGGAGACGCTTGCGGGCTTGATCGAGGTGAGGGGATTGGGGATTGCCGAAATGCCGTTTCTTGCAACGGCGCCACTCGTGCTCGTGTGCGATCTGGTAGCCCCCGACGAGGTGCCGCGTATGCCGCCCGATCCGTGGGACCGGACGGTGCTCGCCGGAATCTCGCTTCCGTCGTTAATGCTGTCGGCCTTCGAGGCGTCGGCGCCACTAAAGTTGCGAATGGCCCTCTTGCAAGCGGCGGAACAATGAGGTTTAGGAAAGCAGGTTCGGGCTTGCGCGCGACCCCTCTCCCGACAAAGATAGCGGCCTTTGAGCGGGCGGCATTCATTCACGAGGTAACATGATCGGCGTCGTCATCGTCACCCATGGCATGCTTGCACGCGAATTTCGCGCCGCGCTCGAACATGTGGTCGGTCCGCAAGAGCAGATCGAGACCATTTCGATCGGGCCGGACGACGATCTCGACGTGCGGCGTGCAGACATGCTGTCCGCGCTCGACAGCGTCGATTCCGGCGACGGTGTCGTCGTGCTCACCGACATGTTCGGCGGCTCGCCCTCCAACCTTGCGATCTCCGCCATGGAGCGCGCGAACGTGGAGGTGATCGCCGGCGTCAATCTGCCGATGCTGGTGAAGCTCGCATCCGTCCGCGGCGAGTGCGGTCTCGACGAGGCGATCATGCAGGCGCAGGAAGCCGGCCGCAAATATATCAGCGTGGCAAGCCAGATCCTGGCGGCGAACTAGCCGGTGACAAAGGCGCGCCACATCACCGGCGAGCGGCAGGCGGGCGTTTTTTTTGCCGAGGTGATGATCCCCAACAAGAAGGGCCTGCATGCGCGCGCGTCCGCCCAGTTCGTGCGTTGCGCCTCGAGCTTCACCGCCAATGTGCGGGTGACGCGCGAGGGCCATACGGTCGGCGGCACGTCGATCATGGGCTTGATGATGCTCGCCGCGGGCCAGGGCCACTCGATCCTCATCGAGGTGGACGGCCCGCAGGCGAAGGAAGCGCTCGAGGCGCTCGTCGCGCTGGTCGAGAACGGTTTCGGCGAGGAGGACTGAGCCCGCGCGGACTTAAACTCAGCGGCGCTTGTAACCGGTCACCATGGCGCGCGCCAGGTTCTCGCGATGCACGAAGCTCGCGAGCACGACCGCCGACACATGGAAGAAGATCAGCGCCAGCGTGATGTTGGCGATGACCTCATGCACCTCCTCGAACAATTCGCTGAAGTCCTTGGTGAACATGCCGGCGAGAGGTCCCGCCTGCTGATCGCCGCCATAGACGACGAGACCCGTGGCCACTGTGGCGGCCAGGAAGATCAGTAGGATGATCACCATATAGCCGCCGCCTGGGCTGTGGCCGAGATAGCGGGCGCCGCGAAAGCGGAGGAGTTCCCGGACATAGGAGAACGCGGTCGCCGGCGCATAGACGAAGTCGGAGAAGCGGGCATGGAGCGATCCGACGAAGCCCCAGACAATCCGGGCCACGACGAGGGCACCGACCACATAGCCGGCCCAGACGTGGACAGTGAGAAGATCGTCCTCCGTGAGGTAGGCGACCGTGAAGGCTACGACCACGGTCCAATGGAACACACGCACGAACGGGTCCCAGACATAGACCTCAGGCGAAACGGACTTTTTCGGGGATTCGAGCATGGCTTGCTATGGGCTCCGAGGGGGGCTGCGCGTTAGTGACGATCTTATAGCGCTCGGCGCCTGACGTGATCCTGACGCGCGCTGTTTTTTTCCGTTTTGCGCCGCCTTTTGCGCCCCGGCCTTGACTCCCGGCCCCTGGGGATAAGATATAAGGACTTCTTTATATCTTTATGCAGTGAGAGGTCAGTACGGCATGAACTACCACGTCAAGGATATCGGGCTCGCCGATTGGGGCCGCAAAGAGATCGCCATCGCCGAGACCGAGATGCCTGGGCTCATGGCCGTGCGCGCGGAGTATGGCAAGGCACAGCCGCTCAAGGGCGCGCGCATCGCCGGCTGCCTGCACATGACCATCCAGACCGCGGTCTTGATCGAGACCCTGGAAGCGCTCGGCGCGGAGGTGCGTTGGGCCTCGTGCAACATCTTCTCCACGCAAGACCACGCCGCCTCCGCGATCGCCGCGAACGGCACACCGGTGTTCGCCGTCAAGGGCGAGACGCTCGACGAGTATTGGGACTATGTGGACCGCATCCTGGAGTGGCCGGGCGGCGAGACCGCGAACCTCATCCTCGACGACGGCGGCGACGCGACGCTGATCGTCATCCTCGGCTCGCAAGCGGAGACCGATCCTTCGGTCCTCTCGAAACCGTCCAACGACGAGGAGAAGTCGCTGTTCGCCACGATCAAGAAGCGGCTCGAGCGCGATCCCGGCTTCTACTCCAAGGTGAAGGCGAACCTGAAGGGCGTGTCGGAGGAGACCACGACCGGCGTGCACCGTCTCTACGAGATGCAGAAGAAGGGCATCCTCCCCTTCCCCGCCATCAACGTGAACGACAGCGTCACCAAGTCGAAGTTCGACAACCTCTATGGCTGCCGCGAGAGCCTGCCCGACGGCATCAAGCGCGCCACCGACGTGATGCTCGCCGGCAAGCGCGCCGTGGTGTGCGGCTATGGCGACGTGGGCAAAGGCTGCGCCGAGAGCTTGAAGAGCCAGGGCGCGCGCGTGGCGATCACCGAGATCGATCCGATCTGCGCCTTGCAGGCGGCGATGGAAGGCTACGAGGTCACGACCATGGAGGAGGTGGCGCCCACGGGCGACATCTTCGTCACCGCCACCGGCAACAAGGACGTCATCACCGTCGACCACATGCGCGCCATGCACGACCGCGCCATCGTCTGCAATATCGGCCATTTCGATTCGGAGATTCAGGTGGGCGGCTTGCGGAACTTCCGCTGGCACAACGTGAAACCGCAAGTAGACGAGGTCGAGTTCCCCGACGGCAAGCGCATCATCCTTCTGGCCGAAGGGCGGCTCGTCAATCTCGGCTGCGCCACCGGCCATCCGAGCTTCGTGATGAGCGCCTCGTTCACCAATCAGGTGCTGGCGCAGATCGAGCTGTGGCAATATGCGGGCAAGTACGAGAACAAGGTCTACGTGCTGCCGAAGCATCTCGACGAGAAGGTCGCGCAGCTTCATCTGGGGCGCCTCGGCGCCAAGCTGACCGAGCTCAGCGACGAGCAGGCCGCCTATATCGGCGTGAAGCCGGAAGGCCCGTTCAAGCCCGAACACTACCGCTACTAGGCGTCACGCCGGGCAAGCGGGCGCTCCAGCGCCCGCTTGCTGGTCTCGTCGCGTTAGTTGGCGTCTGCGGCAGCCTTCTGCGCCTCCTCCAGCTTCTTGATGTCCTCCGGCGTGAGCTGCGGGCGATCTATAGCGATCGTCAGCTTGTCGAGCTTGCCGGTGAACGCAAACGGCACCTGGTAGTCCTTGTCGTCGACGGGCGTCCCAGTGTCAGCGCCAATGTCGAAGGTCTCGTCCCATTGGAGGATCAGCGGCACGCTGCGCTCCATGCGGTGCTCGGCGACCACTTTGCCGTCCACCTTGAGCGTTCCCATGCCGCCCTTACCGATGCCGCTCATATCGTTGAACGCGAGCGTGCCCAGGCCCAATCCATCGTATTTGAAGTCGAACGCGATCGTGTGCTTGCCGGGGCTGAGCGGCTCCGATGCCTCCCAGCGCGGCCGTTCGAGGTCGAGCAAGTTCCACAGGAAGACGGGCTTGCTCTTCAGAAGATAGAAGCCATAGCCGCCGAACCGGCCGCCATTGGTGTGGATCATGCCCTCGGCGCCGCCTTCGGGAATCTCCACCTCCGCGGTGATCGTATACGAGGTATCGAGCAGGTTCGGCGCGTCGCCGTGGGGGATGCCCGTCACCGTCTCGCCCGAATAGGTGAACTCGGTCTTTCCGGCCGTGACGTTGGGGCGTGGCGCGACGAGCCGCGTCGCCACGGAGGCATCGAGCGGCAGAGCCTGATTCTTCGATAGCTCAGCCCATAGACGCTGCTGCATCTCCTTCAGCTTGTCCGGATATTTGTCAGCAACGTTGTTGTTCTGCGTCCAGTCCTTGCTGACGTCGTAAAGCTCCCACTGATAGGCATTGGCAGGGTCGAGGATCGTCTTGCCGACAAGAACCCACGGCGCGCGCTGGGGAACGGTGCTCAGCATCCAACCGTCGTGATAGAGCCCGCGCACGCCCATCATCTCGAAATATTGCGTGTGGTGCCGCGACGGCGCGTCCGCATTGGCCTTGTCGAAGGTGTAGGCCAGACTCACGCCGTCCATCGGCTTTTGCGCGACGCCATCAACCATGACGGGCGCCGGAATGCCGGTGACCTCCAGCAGGGTCGGCACAATATCGATGACATGGCTGAACTGATTGCGGATGCCGCCGGCGTCCGTGATGTGCCCAGGCCATGAGATCGCCATGCCCTGCCGCGTTCCGCCGAAGAAGGACGGGATCTGCTTGGTCCACTTGAAAGGCGTGTCGAACGCCCAGGTCCAGGCGACGGCCATGTGCGGGTAGGTTTGATCCGTGCCCCAGGCATCATAGAACTTCATCTGCTCGGCAACCGGCAACTCGACGCCGTTGAATTGGAGCACCTCGCTGGGCGTGCCGTTCGGGCGAGCCTTCGGCGCTCGAGCCGTTGTCGCCGCTGATATAGATGATCAACGTATCGTCGAGCTTGCCCATGTCGTCGACCGCCTGGATAACGCGGCCAATCTCATGGTCTGTGTAGGCAAGGTAGGCGGCATAGACGTTCGCCTGACGGATATAGAGCTTCTTCTCCTCGTCAGAGAGCGTATCCCACTGCCGCAACAGCTTGTCCGGCCAAGGCGTCAGTTGTGCATCTTGCGGGATGACGCCGAGCTTCTTCTGGTTGGCGAAAATCGTCTCGCGCAGCTTGTTCCAACCACCGTCGAACAGATGCATGTCGGTGATCTTCTTGATCCACTCCGGAGTCGGGTGGTGCGGCGCATGGGTGCCGCCAGGCACGTAATGTAGGAAGAACGGCATCGAGGGATCGATGTCGTTCAGTTGATTCAGCCAGTGGATGGCGTCGTCCGCCATCGCCGTGGTCAGGTTCCAGCCGGGATGGCCCACATAGGGATAGATGGCCGTCCTGTTGCGGAACAGGTTGGGCTCCCACTGGCTCGTATCACCGCCGACGAAGCCGTAGAAATACTCAAACCCCATCCCGGTCGGCCATTGATTGAAGGGACCGGCCTGGCTCGCCACCCAATCCGGCGTGTTGTGATCCTTGCCGAACCAGGAGGTGCGGTAGCCGTTGTCGAGAAGGATCCGGCCGATGGTCGCGTTCTCCGGGCCGATGATGCTGTTGTAGCCGGGGAAGCCCGTCGACTGCTCGGTAATGACGCCGAAGCCGACCGCGTGGTGATTGCGCCCCGTGATCAACGCGGCCCGCGTCGGCGAACACAGTGACGTCGAATGGAAGTTGGTGTAGCGCAGCCCAGCATTGGCGATCCGGTCTAGCGCCGGGGTCGGGATGACCCCGCCGAAGGTGCTCGGCGCGGCGAAGCCGACATCGTCGGTCATAATGAGCAAGATGTTTGGTGCACCCTTAGGCGGCACGACGCGCGGCGGCCAGTATGGCTTTGATTGAGAGGCGTTCAGGTTGATCTCGCCGCCGAACGGTGCCGGGGGATTGGGGAGGTAGCGCCCGTCGATAGTCGTTGTGGCAGTCGGCGACCCCGGCACGCCCGTGGTCTCTTGGGCCTGGGCTTGGTTCAGCATGGCCGAGACGAGCAGGCTGGCACCGAGCAGTCCGGCGCGAGCAAATGTATCGAATGATGTCATGACATTGGAGCGAGGTTGCCGCATATCGCCCTCCCCTTTTTGCGTGTGGATGCACCCGATGGTTTCGGAAAGCCGACTATAGCGCCAGCCAGTCCACCATCGGCGGATGGGAAGTCATAGCGCCGTGCGCCCCTCGAATCTTGCCATTTGGCGCCAAGGCGTTCCCGCGTCTTGACCATTGATCCTCGCAACTCGGGCGCGAATCACGGCACTCTGGGCATTCCAGACATGCAAGGAGCTGAAGCATGGCCTGGCGCACGGGGGCCTTCCTTCTTCTGATGCTTGCACTGCTGGCGCCGGTCGCGCCGGCGGCGGCTGGTGATGCGCCGCCCTTCGACTGGCGTGGCTTCTATCTCGGCTATCACGTCGGCGGCGCGCTCGGCCTTGCCGACGTCCGCGACCCGTTCGGCCACTCGATCTTCGGCGATACCGTGCGCATGCCGGGGCCCTTGGCCGGCGGCCAGGCCGGATATAACTGGCAGCACGGGTCGATCCTTTACGGCTTCGAGGCCGATGTCAGTGGCGCCGACCTCGACGGCACCAATACCTGCTTCGCCTATAGCGGCTTCTATGTCAGCGCGAACTGCCGCGCCGAGATCGACGCGCTTGGGACGCTGGCCGGGCGGGTCGGATGGGTCCTGCCGTTCGACGACCGGACGCTCGTGTTCGGAAAGGCGGGTCTCGCGTGGGCGCATATGCAGATCGACGCGATTGCCAACGGCGGACTGGGATCGAGGGCGACACGCGACAGCGGCGTCGATTGGGGCTGGACGGTCGGCGCCGGGGTGGAACGCGCGGTGGCGCCGCGCTGGACGGTGAAGGCGGAATACGACTTCCTCTCGTTCGATCAGGGCTTCATCGCGCCGCGAAGTTCCATGCAGATTGCCCCTCCTGGCCCGGCCGGCGCACCCGTACCGGCCGCCTCGACCGACATCACTCAAGACATTCATCAGTTCAAGGTTGGGATGAACTACCGGTTCGGGGGCACGCAGCAAGGACCGGAACCCGGCAAGACAATGCGGAACCCCCACGGACCGGCAAAGGCCATCATGCTCACCGCGGGCGTGCGCTACGTCTATGGCTGGGGTCAGTTCCATAAGGATCTTGGCATTCCGCACCAAGGCGTGAGGTCCCTCGCTTCGCGGCTCACCTACGACAATTCGCCGATCAACGGCGTCGAGGGATTTGCCCGTCTCGACAGTAAGTTCGGGGTCCTGGTCAAAGGCCTTATCGGCGGCGGTCTCGGCGGCGGGACATTGAACGATGAGGACTGGGAGATTGCGTTCCCCACGGAAGACGTCGCCTACTCCAACACCCTGTCGGACGTGAACAACCGCATCCATTACGGGATCGTCGATGTCGGCTATGCGGTGTGGCGTGGGCAGGGCTACTCCGTCGCACCGTTTGTCGGCTACACCCAATTCAAACAGGACATGGCGGGCCTCGGCTGCCGACAGATCGCCAACCGCTTCTCCGATTGCGTCCCGCCCATTGCCGCAAACATCCGCGGCATCACCGAGAACGACACATGGCAAGCTGTGCGGGTCGGAGCGGCGGTGGACGTGGCGCTTGCGCCGCGGCTGAGCCTCACCGGCGATGCCGCCTATTTGCCTTATGTGACGTTCAAGGGCACGGACGACCATATCCTGAGGAATCTCGTGTCGCCCGAGGACGGAGACGGCATCGGCGTGCAGCTCGAGGCGACACTCTCCTATGCCGTGACCGATGCTTTCAGCCTCGGCATTGGCGGGCGCTACTGGTCGATGTGGACCACGAGCGGCGACGTCAACTTCGGCGGCACCGGCACGATCATTCCCATGCGCTATGCGGCCGAGCAGGCGCACCTGCTCGTGCAAGGCTCCTACAAATTCGGCTTCAACCCCTGAGTTAACCAAGGCGCGCGGGCCTGTGGGCAAGAGTCCGCGAAGCGGCTAGTCTAGACGTGATTCGCCTTGGGGTTCGCGAGGGCCAGCCGGCTCCGGCGCGAAAGTCTGTGGCAGCGTTCAGCGGCGCGAGGCGAGGCCATAGACAGTGGCGTTGGGCGACGACGTTCTAGCGGCGGCGTGGGAGCGAGGGGGACCATGCGGACCAGCAGAGGCGAGGCGACACCTGATTCAGGGTGGCCCACAGTGCTGTCCCGCGTACTCATCTATTCCGTTCCTGCGGTGCTGTTGCCCGTGAACGCTGCTGTGGCCGAAGAGGCCGCCGGAGTCGACCCGCAGACTTTGCTCACGCTCGGCATCAATCTCGGCATCATTGCCTTTGCCGTCGGCACGGCCATCGCCTGCATGCGCGCCACGAAGCGCGCGCGAGCACAAGAAGCCAAGGCGGCAAGCGAAGCGGAGCGCTACGCCTTGAGCGAAAGCACGCTCGAGACCGTGCTTGCCGCCGAGCCGCAAGCGCTGCTTACGCTCTCCGAGACCGGGGCGCCGGAGCTTCTCGTCTCGAACCTGCCTTTGAGCTTCGGCGTGCCGCGCGAGCCTGAACGGCTTCTCAATTTCGCCTCTTGGCTGGATGGGCCGTCGACCGGGGAGCTCGATCCGGCCATGCAGGCGCTCGCCGAGCGCGGCGAGGCGTTCAATCTCATGCTGCGCACCAAGCGCGACCGCTATGTCGAGGTCGACGGCCGCACGGCGGGGCGGTCGCTCGTGCTCAAAGTGCGCAACATTGCCGGACAGCGGCTCGAGCTCGCCGAGCTTGCCGCCAGGCACAAGGAGCTCGAGGAGCAAGTCACCGCCTTGCGCGCCCTGCTCGATGAAGCGAAGACGCAGGAGCGCGCCCGGGTCGAGGTCAAGACGAGCATGGATGCTCATTTCCGCAGCTTCGACCGGCTCGCCACCGCATTTGCGGTGTTCGACGGGAACCAGCGCCTCGCCCATTACAATCAAGCCTATGTGGATCTCTGGCATCTCGATTCCGACTGGCTGGCGACACTTCCTCGCGACGGCGAAATCCTCGACCGCCTGCGGCAGGCACGGCGCCTGGAAGAGCGCGCCGACTACCGCGATTGGAAGCGCGGTTGGCTTTCCGCATATGGCACAGACAAGCAGGTCGAGGACCGCTGGTATCTGCCCGACGGCCGCACGCTGCACGTCATCGCCGATGCCGACGGCGATGGCGGCGTGACCTATCTCTACGAGAACGTCACCGAGCAGATCGCACTGGAGAGCCGCTACAACGCGCTGATTCAGGTGCAGCGGGAAACGCTCGATACGTTGCGCGAAGGCGTTGCCGTGTTCGCGCCCGACGGCCGGCTTCGGCTCTACAACACCGCCTTCGCGACGATCTGGGAGTTGAACCCGCGCCTGCTCGACGCCCAGCCGCATGTGGAGGACGTCATTGCCTGGTGCCGCGAGCTCTATGATGCGCCCGAGGAATGGGAGCGCACCAAGGCCGCAGTGACGGCCATCGTCGCCGAGCGCCGCCCCTATGAGAGCGAGTTCGACCGCCCGGACGGCACCGTGCTCGCCTGCGCCGCGCTGCCGCTGCCAGACGGGGGTACGCTCCTCACCTACTCCGATGTCACCGACACGAAGCGGGCGGAGCGCGCCCTGATCGAGAAGAACGAGGCGCTGGAGGCGGCGGATCGGCTCAAGAGCGACTTCGTCTCCCATGTCTCCTACGAGCTGCGCACGCCGCTCAACAGCATGTTGGGCTTTGCCCAGATGCTCGCCGAGCCGGCCTTCGGTCCGATGAGTGAGAAGCAGCGGGAGTATGTGGACGACATCTTGTCGTCGGGGACGACGCTACGCGCCATCGTCGACGACATCCTCGATCTCGCCACCATCGACGCCGGCACGCTCGAGCTGAAGCTTGCCCCGGTCAATGTGCCCGATCTCATCGAGGCGGCGCGGCAGGGCGTGGAGGAGCGCCTGAAGCAGAACGATGTGAGGCTCGACATCGAGGTTGCGGCCGCCGTCAACGAGTTCGTGGCCGACGCTAGGCGTATGACCCAGATCCTCTATAATCTCCTCTCCAACGCCATAGGCTTCTCGGGCCCGGGCGAAACGGTCACGCTTACCTGCGGCCGCGAGGATTCCATGATCGCCTTTACCGTCGAGGACCGGGGAGTCGGCATCCCCGAGGATTATCAGCAGGCCGTGTTCGACCGTTTTGAAAGCCGTTCCCACGGCTCTCGTCACCGCGGCGCCGGACTGGGCCTCTCTATCGTCAAGAGCCTCGCCGAGCTCCACGGCGGCACGATATCGCTCGTTTCGGTGCCCGGCCAAGGCACGCAGGTCACTGTGCGCCTGCCTCTCAAGCAAGAGGCGGCGCCCGAAGCGGAGGGGGCCGAATTCGAGGCGCGGCGCTACAAGGTCAACCGCGCCGGATGAGCGCAAGCTGGCGGCTCGACGGCGTCGATCTCGCACGTCTCGATATTCTTGCGAGCCGGGTCGCACTTTCGCTGAAATCGGGAGACGTCGTCGCGCTCGCCGGGCCGCTCGGTGCCGGCAAGACCACGTTCGCCCGCGCGCTCATCACCCATCTCGGCGGCGAAGGCGAGGTGCCGAGCCCGACCTTCGCCCTGATGCAGCGTTACGAGACGCCCCGCCTGACGATCTGCCACTGCGATTTCTATCGGATCCAGCCGAACGAGCTCGACGAGCTTGGCCTCGACGACGCGCTCGCCGAAGGCGGGCTGCTGATCGAGTGGCCAGAACGCGCCGGCGACTGGCTGCCAGCCGACCGGCTCGACATCACTTTCGAAGAGACGGCGGAGCCCACTTTGCGACGCGTGGTGCTGACGGGACATGGGGCGTGGGCAGCGCGGCTCGACCGCGTGCATGCGCTCGCAGAGTTTCTCGATCATACGCCTTACGCCGCAACGGACGCCGAATATCTGCAAGGCGATGCCTCGACGCGCGCTTACGCCCGGCTCGTGGAACCCGGTCGCAGCGCCATCCTCATGAACGCGCCGCGGCAACCGGACGGGCCGCCGATCCGCGACGGGAAGCCCTATAGCGCGCTGGTGCATCTCGCCGAAGACGTGACGCCCTTCGTTGCGGTCTCCGGCGCTCTGCGTGACCGCGGCCTTTCAGCGCCGGCGATCTATGCCTTCGACCTGGAGAAGGGCTTCATCGTGCTGGAGGACCTCGGCGACCGCGTGTTCGGCACGGAGATCGCGCAAGGCGCGGACCAGGCGGCGCTCTGGGGGCAAGCGGTCGACGTGCTGCTCGCGCTCGCCACGGAGCCCCCTGCCGCCGCGCTTCCCATCGAAGGCCATGCCCCCTACCGGCTTCCGCCCTACGACGCGGACGCCATGCTCATCGAAGCCTCGCTGATCATCGATTGGCTGTGGCCGGCGCTGCACGGCAAAGAGACGCCCGATTCGCTGCGCGCGGAGTTCGAGGGCCTGTGGCGCCCACACCTGGAGCAGGCGGCCAAGGCCGATCCCGGCTGGGTCTTACGCGACTTTCACTCGCCCAATTTGATGTGGCTGCCTAAGCGCGAAGGCATCAAACGCGTAGGCATCCTCGACTTCCAGGACGCGCTTTTCGGCCCCCTCGCCTACGACCTTGTGTCGCTCCTCCAGGACGCGAGGCTGGACGTGCGCGAGGCGCTTGAACGTGACCTACTCGACCGGTACTGTGCCGCCCGAAGCGCGCAAAGCGGGTCTTTTTCGAGCGGTGATTTCCGCACGCTCTACGCAACGCTCGGCGCCCAACGCAACTCGAAGATCCTCGGCATTTTTGCGCGGTTGGCGAAACGTGACGGTAAGCGCGGCTATCTGGCCCATATTCCACGCGTTGCGCGCTATCTTATGCGCAATCTCCGCCATGATGCGCTCCAAGACCTGCGCCACTTCTATGCGCGGGAGTTTCCCGCCGCCGATGACCTGCCACCCTTGTCTCTCTGAAGGACCCCGTCCATGACCATCGCACGCACGGCCATGGTGCTGGCTGCCGGCTATGGCGAGCGCATGCGCCCGCTCACCGACCGCATGCCGAAGCCGCTCGTGCCGCTGGCGGGCCGTGGGCTGATCGACCATGTGCTCGACCGGCTCGCCGCGGCCGGCGTGGAGACGGCGGTGGTCAACGTGCACTATCTGCCGGAGCAGATCGAAGCGCATTTGCGCGGCCGCGCAGGCCGTCCGCCGAAGACGATCGTCTCCGATGAGCGCGATCTCCTGCTCGACACGGGCGGCGGTGCGAAGAAAGCGCTGCCCCTTCTAGGGGACGGACCGTTCTTCGTCCACAATTCGGATTCGGTGTGGAGCGAGGGCGTGACGCCCGCGTTACCGCATATGCTGCGCCTTTGGGATCCTCGGCGCATGGATTACCTCCTGCTGCTCGCGCCGCTCACGACCAGCATCGGCTATGCCGCAAGGGGCGATTTCGACATGGCGCCGGACGGGCGCCTGACGCGGCGCGGCGAACGGCAAGTGGTGCCGTTCGCGTTCGCCGGCGTGTCGCTCTGCACGGCAAGGCTGTTCGAGGGCGCGCCGGACGGACCGTTCTCGTTGAACCTGTTGTGGGACCAGGCGCTCGCCAAGGGCAGGCTCTATGGCGTGCGGCTCGACGGGCGGTGGATGCATGTGGGGACGCCCGAGGCGTTAGCGGAGGCCGAGGCCTCGTTCGAGCATGAAGGTGCCTGATCCCCAGGACACGCCCCGGCTCTACACCATCCCGCCCTCGGCGCCGTTCCTGACGACCCTCGCCCGGGCGCTGCTCTCCGGCGACCTGCCATTGCCCGGCGGCGCGAAGCCGGACCCGCTCACGCTGCCCCTGACGACGATCTACCTGCCGACGCGGCGCGCGGCGCGGGCTCTGCGCGAAGCGTTCCTCGCGGAGTCCGGCGGGAAGGCGCTGCTGCTCCCGCGCATCCATGCGCTCGGACATGCGGACGAAGACGCGGCTCTGATCTTCGGCGCGGAGGACATGGAGGACGCCGACGGTGCGCTCGGGCGACCTTCCATCGGGCCGCTGCAACGGCGGCTCGCGCTGATGCGGTTGATCCTCGCGTGGAGCCAGGTGCCGGCGCCAGGCGCGACCGAGGCGGAAATCGAATCGATCCGTTGGGCGAACAGCCCAGGCCAGGCTTCGAGCCTTGCGGCCGATCTCGCCCGGCTGATGGATTTCGTCGAGACGGAGGAGGTCGATTTCTCGTCTCTCGACACGCTCGTCCCGGAGGACTTGGCGTCCCATTGGGAAGCGACGATCCAGTTCCTCAAGATCGTCACCGACCATTGGCCTGAATACCTCGCCGAGAACGGTCTCGTGTCGCCGGTCACGCGCCGCAATCTGCTCATGGCGCAAGAGACTGAGCGGATCGCGCGAGGGAGCCCGTACCCTGTCATCGCCGCAGGCTCGACCGGCACCGTGCCGGCGACCGCCCGGCTCCTTGCAGCCATCGCTTCGCTGCCGAACGGCGCGGTCGTCTTGCCCGGTCTCGATCTCTCCCTCGACGACGAGAGCTGGGAGAGCCTGCCCGACCATCCCGAGCATCCACAGACGGGCATGGCGGAGCTGTTGCGCAAGCTTGGCGTCTCCCGCCGCGACGTCCATTACGTCGCCGGGAGCGCGCCCGACGGACCGGCGCGGGCACGGCTCCATCTCGTGAGCGAGGCGCTCCGCCCTGCCGAGACGACAGAGCAGTGGCAGCGCTACCTCGAGTCGGACGAGCTTGCCCCTGACGGCCGCGCCAGTTTTGCCAACGCACTCAATGGTTTACGCCTTGTCGTGGCGCCGAACGCGCATGACGAGGCCGAAGCCATCGCGCTCATCCTCAAGTCGTGCATCGAGGCGCCCGGCAAGACCGCGGCGCTCGTCACGCCGGACCGCGTTCTCGCGCGGCGCGTTGCGGCGCGGCTCAAGGGCTATGGCCTCTCGATCGACGACTCCGCCGGCGTCGCGATCGCGCGCACGGTGCCCGGCGCCTTTCTCGATCTCATCCTCGGCGCGGCGGAGACGAGCTTCGCGCCGCCCGAGCTGATGGCGCTGCTCAAGCATCCTTTGGCGCGGCTCGGACGCGAGCCCGCCGCGATCCGAAGTCTGGCGCGGGTGCTGGAGCGCGGCGCCTTCCGGGACATCTATGTGGGCCAAGGGCTCGATGGTATTTCGCGCGCCCTCGTCGCGGCAAGATCGGAGCGCAAGCCGCGGCGTCTGGTGCTGACCGACACGGAGCACGAAGCGGCGCTCCGTCTCGTGCGCGATCTCGAGCACGCGTTTGCGCCGCTCGCCGAGCTGTTCGCACGGCCAACCGTCTATAGCGCCGCGCGCCTCGCCGAGGCGCACGCCGCAGCCGCGGAGAGATTGGCGCGCGACGAGACCGGTACATCGTCGGGGCTGTGGCAGGGAGACGCGGGCGAGGCGCTGACGCTGCTCCTTGCCGAGTTGATCGGCGAAGGCGGCGGCTTGAATATGACCGCGCGGGACTATCCCGCCTTCTATCGCAGCCTGGTGGCCGGCCAGGTCGTGCGTCCGCGCGGACCCGCGCACCCGCGCCTCTTCATCTGGGGACCGCTGGAAGCACGCCTTCAGCAGCCGGACGTGATCATTCTCGGCAGCTTGAACGAAGGGGTGTGGCCGCGCCCACAAGAGGCGGGGCCTTGGCTCAGCCGGCCGATGCGCGAAAAGCTAGGCCTCACGCCGCCGGAGCGGCGCATCGGCCTCAGCGCCCACGACTTCGCCCAGGCGCTCGGCGCGCCGGCCGTCTACCTGACCCGCGCACTGAAAGTGAACGGCGTTCCGACCGTGCCGAGCCGCTGGCTCCAGCGGCTCGAGGCGCTGGTCGCGGCGTCCGAACTCTCGGACAAGATCAAGCCCGACATGCCCTGGGTCGCGTGGGCGCGGCAGCGCGACCACACTCACGGCTTTGAGCCGGCCGAGCCGCCGCAGCCCCGACCGCCGGTCGAGGCGAGGCCCCGCGAATTGAGCGTCACGCGCATCGAGCGATGGATCGCGAATCCCTACGAGATCTTCGCGCGGAATATCCTCAAGCTCGAGCCGCTGAAACCGCTCGGCGCCGAGCCTGATGCGGCCATGCGCGGCTCGATCGTGCACGACGTGCTCAATCAGTTCTCGCGCGAGCATCCCCAGTCGCTGCCCGAGGACATCTACGGCGCGCTGATGGCGACGGCCGACGATCTCTTCGCCAAGCTCGGCGGCTCGCCCCGCGTCGAGGCGTTTTGGCGGCCGCACTTCCAGCGCTTCGCCCGCTGGTTCGCCGCCACGGAGCCGGCACGCCGCGCGTCCATCACCGCGACGCACACGGAGGTCGGCGGCGCGATGGAGATCTCGCCGCGCTTCCGCTTGACGGCGCGCGCCGACCGCATCGACGTGACGCAAGACGGCGGCGTCATTCTCTACGACTACAAGACCGGCAAGCCGCCGATCCCGAAACACGTGGAAGAGCTCTATGCGCCGCAACTCCCTCTGGAGGCGGCGATCGCAGAAGCCGGCGGCTTTGCCGAACTCGGCCGGCGTTCCGTGCGGTCGCTCGTCTATATCCAGGCGTCGGGACGTCAAGACGGCGGCGAGGAGCGGCTTGCGAGCAACACTGCCGCCGAGATGCTGGCCGAACGGGCATTCGAGGACTTGGCGAAGCTCGTCGCCCATTTCGAAGACCCCGAAACGGCTTACGAGGTGAAGCGCCGCAGCGCGGCGGCCTTCACCAATGCGTACCGCTATGACGAGTACGAGCATCTTGCCCGGGTGAAGGAGTGGCTGACGGAAGAGGCCGAGGAGGAGTGGCGATGAGCGCGCCTCTCAGCCAGGAAGCAGACGCGAACCAGGCCCTGGCATCCGATCCGAACGCGTCGGCCTGGGTGTCGGCCAATGCGGGCACCGGCAAGACCGAGGTGCTGGTGCGGCGGAGCTTGCGGCTGCTGCTCGCCGGCGCGCGTCCCGAATGCATTCTCTGCCTGACCTATACCAAGACGGCGGCGGCGGAGATGCAGAACCGCCTGCTCAAGGACCTGGCGAACTGGGCCACCATCTCGGATGAGAAGCTTCGCGGGACGCTCGCCGCGCTGATGGGACACGCCCCCGACGACAAGGACATGCGGCGCGCGCGGCGCCTGTTCGCCCTATCGCTCGAAGCCCGCGGCGGGCTCAAGATCCACACCATCCACGGCTTCTGCGAGCGGCTGCTGCAGCGCTTTCCGCTCGAGTCCCAGGTCACGCCGCACTTCACAGTGCTCGATGAGCAGGGCGCCACGCTTCTGAAGCGCGTGGCGTTCGACGCGGTGATCGCACGCGCCGCCGAGGACCGGGAAAGCGCTCTCGGTGTGGCGCTCGACACGATCATCACGGTGACGGGCGAGGAGTGGTTCCGGCAAGTGGTCGATGCCGTGCTCGGCAAGCGCGCGGAGCTCGACCGCATGGTGGCGCATCACGACGGGCTGGCCCATTGGGCGGCGGCCGAAGGGCTCGCGCTGAAGCGCCTGTTCGGCGTGGACAAAGATACGGACGCGGCCCTGATCGACGCGCTCGCTGCGGTGCTGGACGACGGCGTGGTCAACACCATGCTGTCCGCGCTCGTGAGCTACGGCAGCACGCAGGACGACAAGAAGACCGAGGAGGGCTTACGCGGCGTGCCGGGTAGCACGGGCGAGGCGCGCGCCACGGCCTTGCGGCTCACCTTCTTCACCAATGACGGCAAGCCGCGCTCGCGGGTGTGCAGCGCGGGCTTTCGTAAAGAGGTGCCGCAAATCGCCGAGGCCCTTGACGAAGCGCGCGATCAGGTTGCCGCGCTCGATCTGAAGCTGGCCTTGCTGCGCGCGGCGGATGCGAGCAGCGCCGTGCTCACGCTCGCCGACGCGATCCAAGCCGACTACGCGCGGCGCAAGCAGGCCGAGGCCGCGCTCGACTATGACGACCTCATCATCAAGGCGCGGCATCTTCTGTCCCGCGCCGGCGCCGCCGCCTGGGTGCTCTACAAGATCGACGGCGGCGTCGACCACATCCTGGTGGACGAGGCGCAGGACACGAACCCGGAGCAGTGGGCGATCATCGAAGCGTTGGCGGAGGAGTTCTTCGCCGGCGCCGGCGCGCGCGCGACCTTGCGCACCCTGTTCGCGGTCGGCGACGAGAAGCAATCGATCTACAGCTTCCAAGGCGCCAATCCGGCGCGCTTCGGCGCGGTTGGACGCGCCTTCAAGAAGCGGGCGACCGCCGCAGGCGTCGAGTGGCACGAAGTGCCGCTCAACCTGTCGTTCCGCTCCACGGTACCGGTGCTCGACGCCGTGGACCACGTGTTCGCCCGGCCGGAAGCGGCGCAAGGGCTGACCTTCGTCGAGAGCACGGTCATCAAGCACCACGCGAACCGGCAGGGCGAAGCGGGACTCGTCGAGTTGTGGGAGGTGGCGGATGAGACCCGGCCCGAGCCCGCGCCCGCCTTCGAGCCGTGGAACGAAGGGGCGAGCGGCGCCCGCGCCGTGGATGCGCTGTGCAAGCGCATCGCCGGCACCATCAAGGGCTGGATCGACCGCGGCGAGATGCTCGCCTCCGCCGGACGCCCGATCACGGCGGGCGACATTCTCATCCTGGTGCGCCGTCGCGAGCCCTTCACCGCCCCGATGATCCGCGCGCTCAAGCGCGAAGGCATCGCTGTCGCCGGCGCCGACCGCATGCGGCTGATGGATCAGCTCGCCGTGCAGGATCTCGTGGCGCTCGCCGACGTGCTGCTGATGCCCGAGGACGATCTCGCGCTTGCCGTGACGCTGAAGAGCCCGCTGTTCGGGCTCGACGACGACGCGCTGTTCGACCTCGCCCACGGGCGTGGGCGCGTCTCCCTATGGTCGGTGTTGAAGGACACCGACGATCCGCGCTTCCAAGAGGCGGCAACTCGGCTGAAGGCGTGGCTGTCGCAGGCCGATCTCTCGCCGCCCTACGAGTTCTTCGCCGCGCTGCTCGGCGCCGACGGGCAGGCAATACGCAAGCGCATGCTGACGCGCCTCGGGCCGGAGGCGGCCGAGGCGATCGACGAATTCCTCGACGCAGCGCTTGCCTACGACCGGGACGCGGCCCCCTCGCTGCAAGGCTTCGTCAATCAGCTGCGCGCCGGCGACATCGAGATCAAGCGCGACATGGAGCAGGACCGCGACGAGGTGCGCATCATGACCGTGCACGGCGCCAAAGGCCTTCAGGCGCCGATCGTGTTCCTGCCGGACACCTGCATGCTGCCGCGGGCGCAAGGGCCGCGGCTTTTCCCCGTGCCGCGCCTCGGCGCGCCGCCGGACGCGGTCACCCATCTCGTGTGGTCGCCAGGACGCTCGGATCTCGAGGCCATCGCCGAGGCGAAGGCGGCGGTGCGTCGGGCCGAGATCGAGGAGTCTCACCGGCTGCTTTACGTCGCCATGACGCGGGCGCGCGACCGGCTCTATGTGTGCGGCTGGAAGGGACAACGAGAGCCGGAGAAGGACTGCTGGTATCACCTCGTGCGCGACGCGCTCGACGGATATCTGAGCCTGGTCGAGACGGAAGACGGGACGACCGCGCGCCGCATGGTCTCGGCGCAGGAGAAACCCGTCGAGAAGAAGGAGACCCAGGCCGAAACGTCCGAGTCGCCGCCACTGCCCGACTGGGCGCTGACGCAGGCGAAACCCGAACGCGTGCGCACGCGGCTCGCGCCGTCGCGGCTCGCGCTCAACGTTGAAGGCGGACCGGAGGGGGCCCGCGAGCAGCCGCCACTCGGCCCGAAAGCGCTCGCCGAGAATATGCGCTTTGCCCGCGGGCGCCTGGTGCACGCCCTGCTCCAGCATCTGCCCGAGGTGGCCGCGGGCGACCAGGAGCGGGCGGCGCGGATCTTCGTCGCGGCGCCGAGGAGGCGGGTCTCGGCGATGCTCTCAAAGAGGAAATCGTGGCCGAGACGCTTGCCATCGTGCGCAACGAAGACTTCGCGCCACTGTTTCGGCCGGGCAGCCTCGCCGAGGTGCCTGTCGTGGCGCAGATCGGCGGCGTGGAGGACGGTTTCGAGCTCGAAGGGCAGATCGACCGCCTCGCCGTCCTGGACGACGGCCTCCTGATCCTCGACTACAAGACGAACCGGCCGCCGCCCTCAACCGAGGCGGAGGTGGCGCAAGCCTATATCAACCAGCTCGCCGCCTACCGGCTCGCGCTTGCCAAGCTCTTCCCCGGGCGGCGTTTGCGGGCGGCGTTGTTGTGGACCGACGGGCCGCGCCTCATGGAGATTTCTTCAACTTTGCTTGATCGGGCGGAGCGCGACATGTTGAGCCGCCGGGCAGCCTTGACGCCATAGGTGGCCGCACCTAGGTTCCCGAGGACTGGGCGACCGTTCAAGCCCGAGCCGGCAAGGAGAAGAAAATGGCGACTGAGAAGGTTTCCGACGACACATTCGACGCCGAGGTGCTGAAGTCCTCGACCCCCGTCGTCGTGGATTTCTGGGCCGAATGGTGCGGTCCCTGCCGGCAGATCGCACCCGCGCTCGAAGAGATCGCCAAAGACCTCAACGGCAAGGTGAAGATCACCAAGCTCAATATCGACGAGAATCCGCGCACGCCGGGCGCCTATAACGTCCGGGCGATTCCCACGCTGATCCTGTTCAAGAACGGCCAGGTCGCGGACACGCTCCGGGGCGCCTACCCCAAGAACCATCTCGCCGCCTGGATCAGCGGCGCGCTCGACGGCACCGCTTAAGCCAATTGCAGCTTGAGGACGTGGCCCGCGAGATAAAGCGAGCCGCAGATCAAGACGCGCGCCGGCACGCCGCTTGAGGCGGACCGGAGCAGCGCTTCCGGCACGCTGTTGACGGCCACCGCGTCGAAGCCCTCGGCACGCGCGATCTCGGCCAGCGGCTCGGCGGCAAAGGCGTTTGGCTCGTCGGGTATGGGCACCGTATAGATGCGCTCGACCAGGCCCTTGAACGGGGCGATGAAGCGCCGCGCGTCCTTCGTTTCCATCATGCCCCAGACCACATGCACCGGCCGGGACACGCGCTCGTCAAGCTCGGCGAGCGTGTGGGCAACGACCTGCCCGCCCGCCTCGTTGTGCCCACCGTCAAGCCAGATCTCGGTGCCCTCGGCCACATAGGCATGCAGACCCCCCACGGGTAAGCGCTCCAGCCGCGCCGGCCAATGCGCATGGGTGAGGCCATGCTCCAGCGCCCGCTGGGTGAGCTTGTCGCCGAACACGACGCTCGCGGCGGCGATCGCCGTGCCGGCATTGTCGAGCTGATGGCGTCCGGCGAGGCGCGGCAGTGGCAGGTCGATCAGACGCGACGTGGTCTGAAAGATGAGCCGTCCTTGCTGCTCATACATGTCGAAGTCGCGGCCCGCCACGTGGAGCGGCGCGCCCACCTCCTGCGCACGACGCTCGATCACGTCGAATGCCTCTTTCTCCTGACGACCGACGACGCACGGGACGCCAGGCTTCAGAATGCCCGCCTTCTCGCCGGCGATCTCCGCAAGCGTCTCGCCGAGAAACGAGACATGGTCGATGGAGACGGGCGTGATGATGGTGAGCAGCGGCTTCTCGACCATGTTGGTCGCATCGAGCCGGCCGCCGAGGCCGGTCTCGAGCAGCAGCAGATCGGCTGGTGCTTCGGCGAAAGCGAGAAAAGCCGCGGCCGTGGTGATCTCGAACAGGGTGATGAGTTCGCCGCCGTTCGCCGCTTCGGCGCGAGCGAGGCAATCGACCAGCACCTCCTCGGTGATGGGCGCGGCGCCGTGGGGCCCGGCAAGAACGATGCGCTCGTGGAAATCGACGAGATGGGGCGAAGTGTAGACATGCACGCCCTTGCCAAGAGATTCCGCGATGGCGCGCAAGAAGGCGAGGGTCGAGCCCTTGCCGTTGGTGCCGGCGATATGCACGACCGGCGGGAGCTTGTCCTGCGGATTGCCGAGGGCCGCGAGCAGGCGCTCAATGCGGCCGAGCGACAGATCGATCGACTGAGGATGCAGCTTTTTCAGCCGCTCCAGCAGCGTATCGCTCATTGCGGAGCGGGGGCGGCGCGGTGGAGGCCCTGCGCTAAAGGGGAGTGTCGTCAAAGCTCGAAAGACCTTAGGCGCCCTGCGGCGGATTGGGATTAGCGCCATTGCCGGAGGCGCTCAAGGCCTCATCTTCGGCATCGCCCTCGATCTCCTCCGCCTCGGGCTCGACGGCGTGGCCGTTACCCTTGCCGCTCAAGGGCGCCAGGGCCACCGTGCCGAACCGGTGCTCCGACACCGTGACATCGCGCATGGGCCGGCGATGCGTGAGGAGATTGCAGATGCGTGCGAGCGTGCCGCGCAGATCATGGCGGTGCACGACCATGTCCACCATTCCATGGGCAAGGAGGTATTCGGACCGCTGGAAGCCGTTCGGCAACTGCTCGCGGATGGTCTGCTCGATGACCCGCGGCCCGGCAAAGCCGATCAGCGCGCCGGGCTCGGCGATGTGGACGTCGCCGAGCATGGCGTAGGACGCGGTGACGCCACCGGTGGTCGGATGGGTCAGGACGACGACGTACGGGAGCTTGGCTTCGCGCAACTCTTCCACGGCAACCGTGGTGCGCGGCATCTGCATGAGCGACAGGATACCTTCCTGCATGCGCGCGCCGCCCGAGGCGGCAAACAGAATGAATGGCGCCTGGCGCGCCACCGCGGTCCGCATCGCCGCGATCACCGCCTCGCCCGCGGCCGTGCCGAGGGAACCACCCATGAAGTCGAAGTCCTGCGCCGCAGCAACGATCGTGTCGCCATGGAGACGTCCGATGCCGGCGAGCACCGCATCGGTGAGGCCTGTCTTGCTGCGCGCGTCCTTCAGGCGATCGGTGTAGCGGCGCTCGTCGCGGAACTTGAGCGGATCGACCGGCACGTCGGGCAGTGCGATCGCCTCGTACTCGCCGTCGTCGAACAGCGCCTTGAGGCGCGCCGGCGCCGACATGCGCATGTGATAGTTGGAACCGGGGACGACGAACTGGTTCGCTTCGAGATCCTTGTAGTAGATCATCTGCCCGGTCTCCGGGCACTTCACCCAGAGATTGTCCGGCATGTCCTTCTTGCGAAGGATGCTGCGGATTTTGGGTCTTACGACGCTGTTGATCCAGTTCACGGGCATAGCTCTCTATAAGGACCGCTCTAGACGGCTGCCGCTTCCGCCGGGTGACGCAAGGCTGCCGACAGGCGTTCCACAAGCGCGAGCGGTCGCAATTTTGTCTCGCTTGTCGGCTTGCCGTCGGCATCGAGGCTCTCGGCGATGGCGGACACGAGCGCCGAGCCAACCACCACGCCCTCGGCAATGTTCGACAATGCTCTCACCTGCTCTTCCGTCTTGACGCCGAAGCCGACAGCGATGGGCAGGCTCGTATGGGCCTTGATGCGCCCGACATGGGCACCGACCGCAGCGATGTCCGGCGCCGCCGTGCCGGTGATGCCTGCGATCGACACGTAGTAGACGAAGCCAGAGGTGTTCGCGAGCACCGCCGGCAGGCGCTTGGCGTCGGTCGTCGGCGTGGCAAGGCGAATGAAGTTCAGCCCGCACGCGGTCGCAGCTGGCCTCAGCTCCTCGTCCTCTTCTGGCGGCACATCGACCACGATCAGCCCATCCACACCGGCGTCCACCGCGTCGGCGATGAAGCGATCCACCGGATATACGTATATGGGGTTGTAGTAGCCCATTAGCACTATGGGGGTTGTGTCGTCCTCGGCCCGGAAAGCCTTAACCATGGACAGCGTCTTTTTCATGGTCTGAGCCGCTTTCAGCGCCCGCTGGGACGAAGCCTGGATGGCCGGGCCGTCGGCCATGGGGTCGGAAAACGGCATGCCGAGCTCGACCACGTCGGCGCCCGCGGCGGGCAGTCCTTTGAGGATGGCGAGCGAGGTGTCGTAGTCCGGGTCCCCGGCGGTGATGAAGGTGACGAGTCCGGCGCGGCCTTCCCGCTTCAGCGCGGCAAATCTCTTGTCGATCCGCGTCATGCTCACGTTCCGCACATGTTCAGTTCGATCCTCGTGCTCTAGCGCTCAGATAGCTTGCGACGGAATCGAGGTCCTTATCGCCACGGCCTGAGACATTGACCACCATCAAGTGATCCTTCGGCTTCTTCGGCGCGATGTCGAGAACGCGGGCCAGCGCATGCGCCGGCTCCAGCGCCGGGATGATGCCTTCGAGCTTGCTGCAAAGCTGGAACGCCGCCACGGCCTCGTCGTCGGTCGCCGAGAGGAAGTTCACCCGTTTCACGTCATTGAGCCAGGCGTGCTCGGGCCCGATGCCCGGATAGTCGAGCCCCGCCGAAATCGAATGCGCCTCTTCGATCTGGCCGTCTTCGTCCATCAACAGATAGGTGCGATTGCCGTGCAGGACGCCGGGCTTGCCGCCGGCGATCGAGGCCGCGTGCTTGCCGCTGTCGAGGCCCAGACCGGCAGCTTCCACGCCATAGATTTCGATCCCCGGATCATCGAGGAACGGATGGAACAAGCCCATGGCATTGGAGCCGCCGCCAATGCAGGCGATGAGCGAGTCCGGCAGCCGGTTTTCGGCCTGTAGCAACTGTTCGCGGGTCTCGCGGCCAATAATCGACTGGAAATCACGCACCATTGCCGGATAAGGGTGCGGGCCCGCAACCGTGCCGATGCAATAGAACGTGTCGCGCACATTGGCGACCCAATCGCGCAACGCGTCGTTCATCGCATCCTTCAGCGTCTTCGAACCCGATTCGACGGGGCGAACCTCGGCGCCGAGCATCTTCATGCGCAGAACGTTCGGCTTTTGCCGCGCCACGTCCACGGAACCCATATAGACGATGCAGGGCAGACCAAACTTCGCGCACAACGTTGCGGTCGCCACGCCGTGCATGCCGGCGCCCGTCTCGGCGATGACGCGCGTCTTGCCCATACGCAAAGCCAGCATGATCTGGCCGAGCACGTTGTTCACCTTGTGGGCGCCGGTGTGATTGAGATCCTCACGCTTGAAATAGATCTTCGCGCCGCCGCAGTGCTGCGTGAGGCGTTCGGCGAAGTAGAGCGGTGACGGTCTTCCGACATAGGTCGCGAGATGACGGTCCATCTCGGCTTGGAACGACGGGTCGCCCTTGGCCTCGTTATAGGCGCGCTCGAGGTCGAGGATCAGCGGCATCAGAGTCTCGGCGACGAAGCGGCCGCCATAGATGCCGAAATGGCCGCGTTCGTCGGGACCGGCCCGGTAGGTGTTCCGCGTGTCTTGGACCGTGCTCATGACGCCCTGGCCTGCTCTTGGATGGCGGACCGCGCCGCCTGAATGAACTCTCTGATCAGCTTCTCGTCCTTCACGCCCGGGGCCGTTTCCACGCTGGAGGACACGTCGACCAGGGCAGCGCCGGTCAGGCGGACCGCCTCAGCCACGTTGCCGGCATCGAGCCCGCCCGACAGGGCAAAGGGCGACGGGGCCTTCGCCAGCATCCCCCAGTCGAAAGGGCACGCCGTTGCCGCCGGGCAGCACCGCCCCTGGCGATGCCTTGGCGTCGAACAGGATCTGGTCGGCGATGCCGGCATAGGCGGACGCCGCTGCGACGTCCGCGGCGTCGGCGACCGGAACGGCCTTGATCACGGGCAGCCCCGTGCGCGCCTTGATCGCGGCAACGCGAGCGGGCGTCTCGGTCCCATGAAGCTGGAGGATATCGGGGCGGACCGCTTTCGCCACCGCATCGATGAGGGCATCGTCCGGATCGACCAGGACGGCAACCGTGCCGACGCGGCCCCGCGCCGTGTCGGCCAGGCCGCTCGCCTCCTCGAGGCTCAGATGGCGCGGGCTCTTGGCAAAGAACACCAAGCCAACGTAATCGGCGCCGGCGGAGACCGCGGCGTCGAGAATGGCAGGCGTCCGCACGCCACAGATTTTGACCTTGACCGTCACAGGGGCTCTCAAGGGCTCTCGGGTGAGGGTTTGCCGGCCTTTCACAGGCTCAGCGCGGGGCCACCCTATGAAATCCGGGCCCTTAAGTCCATCGCACCGCAACATCGGCGTTGCCGATTGGTTCAGCCGCGTGCGAGGTCAGGAAATGCCCGCGAGCGCCAACGCCAGGCCGCGACACCGGCCCAAACGGCCTCCAGCACGCCAAACGGCCAGGCCCCTTGCAAGAACCCATAGACCGACCCCAGGAGGCAGGCCCCGGCAAAGGCCAGGATGAACCAGGGGTTCCTGTCCTCCAGCGCGTAGGTGACGAGCATCGCCGTGACCGCTAGGAGGCCGAAGACCGTGAGCAGGTCCATTGCCGGCAGCCGCTAGTCGGCCGTCAATTGCGGGCGGTGGGAGGCGGGATCGAGGCTCTCCAGCTCCTTCTCGAGCCGGTCCGCTTGGCGGCGCCAGTCGCGCGCCTCACGCGCCTCCTCGCGCGCGGTCCGCCGCCATTTGCCCTGATTGAGCCACGAGGCAACGCCGCCGACGATGAGGCCAACGGCGAAAGCGCCGATCAGAAATAGGAAGAACGGCGCCTCGAGCGTCAGGTTGGGCTCCGTGCCGCCGAAAGGATCGAGGATAAGCACGGCCGGCGTGCGGTTGACCACGGCAAGCGCAATGAGCACGACGCCAAGCGGCACGACCACGAGGGCGAGGATCAGCTTACGCCACACGGCAGCTCCTTAAGCGCCCGCGGAAGCCTTACGACCCGCTGGGGTCGCCATCGGGGTTGAGACGCTCGCGCAGCTCCTTGCCGGTCTTGAAGAAGGGCACGTACTTGTCCTCGACAAAGACCGTATCACCCGTGCGCGGATTGCGCCCCTGACGCGCCGCGCGGTGCTTCACCGTGAACGCGCCGAAGCCGCGCAGCTCCACGCGGTCGCCGCGGGCGAGCGCGCCCGTGATCTCATCGAGCACGATGTTGATGATGCGCTCGACGTCACGATGAAAAAGATGCGGATTGGCGGTAGCCACCCGCTGAATCAGCTCGGATTTGATCATTATACGCCCCACCAGGCCCCGGCCTTTAACCGACCGCTCGACCTACGCCCCCGCTAGTTGGACGCAGGGTGCCAAACAGAAACGAGACCGTCAAGCTTGAGAGTTGTGGAAGTTTGACTCAGAAAAGCGGCAATCTTGCTGCCTGGAATATCCAATATCTCGGCCATCGAGCCGAATAACCACCCAAATAAGCCCGTCGATTCCGACGTTGGTTTCCAATCGACGATCTTTAGCCCCGAAGGAACGTTGCGCTCCTTGCTTAGCCAGCTGAGCGCCGCACGTTCGTCGCCGATCTGGTCGACGAGCTTGAATTTGACGGCCTGGCGCCCGGAATAGATACGGCCTTCGGTCAAACCCGGGACTTGATCCGGGTTGATCTTGCGGCGCGTCTCGACGAGATCGACGAACCAGACCTTGGCGTCGTCGACCATCTCCGCCGTCACCTCGCGCGCGCGCTCATCGGTCGGCTCGAACGGGCTCGGCACCGCCTTCAGTGGACCGCTCTTCACCTCCTCGACCGAAATCCCGAGCGTCTTCAGAAGCTCGGTGACGTTGGCCCACTGGAAGATCACGCCGACGGAGCCGGTGATCGTGTTGCCGTAGACGAAGATGCGGTCGGTGGCGAGCGCCACGATGTAGGCGGCCGAGGTGGCGAGCGTGCCGCAGGTCGCGACCACCGGCTTCTTCTCGGTCAGGCGGCGAACGGCGTCGTACATCGCCTCACCGCCGGTCGTGGTGCCGCCGGGGCTGTTGATGTCGAGGATCACCGCTTTGACCTGGGGGGCCTTCCCGACCTTGTCCATCAGCTCGATCATCTGGCGGTCGTCGGTGATGACGCCGGAGATTGTAGATGCGGGCGACATGGGGCAGGAAGCCGGCGGGGCCCGCCACCTGCTTGTCGCTGAGGACGACGACACCCAGGAGCAGAAGCCCGAGCACGACGGCGGCGATGCGCCAGATGGTGACGCGCCGCTTCAAGCGGCGGCGCTCGATCACACGTTCGGCGTCGAGAACCATTGGTCGCTCACGGTCTGCGGGCCAGATGAGCCCGCGCAACGCTGGAGGTCAGGCGGCCTCAAAAGGCCGTCTCGCTTACTCGTCGGAGGACGCCTCGGACTCAGCCTCGCTCTTGGCCGCGCGCTTGCGCTTGGGCTTGGCTGCAGGCTCCTCGTCGCTCTCCTCGGCCTCGCCACCCTTGGCCTTACTTAAGGCGGCGCCGAGAATATCGCCAAGGGATGCTCCGGAGTCCGTCGAACCGTACTGAGCCACGGCCTCCTTCTCCTCGGCAATCTCGAGCGCCTTGATGGAGACGGAGACCTTGCGCGTCTTGGCGTCGGCCTGGGTCACCACCGCATCGAACTTCTCGCCGACGCCGAAGCGGTCGGGGCGTTGCTCGGAACGGTCGCGGGACAGGTCGGAGCGACGAATGAAGGCGGTGACGTCGTGGTCGAGAAGCTTGGCCTCGATGCCGTTGTCCTTCACGGCCGTCACCTCACAGGTGACGCGCATGCCCTTCTTGAGCTTGCCGGCAGTGGCACCACCCTCGAACGGGTCGGGCGTCAGCTGCTTGATGCCAAGGCTGATGCGTTCCTTCTCGGCATCGGCCTCAAGCACCACGGCCTTTACCGTGTCGCCCTTTTTGAACTCTTTGAGGGCTTCCTCCCCAGACTTGGACCAATCGAGATCCGACAGATGGACCATGCCGTCGATGCCGCCATCGAGGCCGACGAACAGGCCGAACTCGGTGATGTTTCGGATCTGGCCTTCGATGATGGCGCCGGGCTCGTGGCCCGCGGCGAACGCGACCCACGGATTCTCCTGGGTCTGCTTCAAGCCAAGCGAGATACGGCGCTTCTCGGGATCGACCTCGAGTACCTGCACCTCGACCTCTTGGCTGGTGGAGATGATCTTGCCGGGATGAATGTTCTTCTTCGTCCAGCTCATCTCGGAGACGTGGATCAGTCCCTCGACGCCGGGCTCGAGCTCGACGAAGGCACCGTAGTCGGTGATGTTGGTGACCGTGCCCTTGAAGCGCGAGCCCACCGGGTACTTGGCGGCAATGCCCTCCCACGGATCGGACTCAAGCTGCTTGATGCCGAGGCTGATGCGCTGGGTCTCAGGGTTGATGCGGATGATCTGCACCTTCACCGTGTCGCCGACATTCACGATCTCGCTCGGATGATTGACGCGCCGCCATGCCATGTCGGTGACGTGCAAGAGGCCATCAATGCCGCCGAGATCGATGAAGGCGCCATAGTCGGTGATATTCTTGACCACGCCCTCGATGACCTGACCCTCCTCGAGGCGGGCGACGATCTCGCTCCGCTTCTCGGCCCTGGTCTCCTCGAGCACCGAGCGGCGGGAGACGACGATGTTGCCGCGGCGGCGGTCCATCTTCAGGATCTGGAAGGGCTGCGGCATGTTCATGAGAGGCGTCACGTCGCGGATCGGACGAATGTCGACTTGGCTGCCGGGCAGGAAGGCCACGGCGCCATCGAGATCGACGGTGAAGCCGCCCTTGACACGATTGAAGATCACGCCTTCGACCCGCTCGCCGCTCTTGTACTTCTCTTCGAGCCGGGTCCAGCTCTCCTCACGGCGCGCCTTCTCGCGCGACAGCACGGCCTCACCGGCCGCGTTCTCGACGCGCTCGAGATAGACATCAACCTGATCGCCCACGGAAAGGTCGGAGGTGCGTCCGGTGACGCCGAATTCTTTGAGGGGTACGCGGCCTTCGGTTTTCAGGCCGACGTCGATGACCGCAACGTCCTTTTCGATGCCAACGACGGTGCCTTTGATAACATTGCCTTCCTGAAGCGCGGCGCCGGTCAGAGATTCTTCAAGAAGGGCTGCGAACTCGTCGCGGCTCGGTTGGCTAATGCTGGTTTGCGGCTCGGTCATCTAAACTCCTACTCGGCGTTCAAACTTTACGCTCGCCTACGGCGCTTGAACCCGAGGCTTGTGTTGATCCAAATGCGGCGAAGCCCGCGAAAGCCGGTGTGGCAGGCCATTCACGGCCGCCCGGCCTCCGCTCGCTTCACCCGCGGAATTCATTCAAAGGTGATGCGCCAGTGCCAAATGGGCACGGCCTCAACCGGCCCGCCCCGCTTGGCGCATCGCAGCTTCGATCAAATCGATAGCTGCCCTGAACGCGGCGTCTATAGCCAAATTCGTGGTATCGAGCAAGGCCGCGTCTTCGGCCTGGCGCAAAGGGGAGGCCCCCCTCGTCCGGTCGCGCTCGTCGCGGGCCTTGATATCGGCCAGCACCGCGCTCTCCTCAACCCTGGTGCCGTTCTGCGTGAGTTCAAGAAAACGGCGGCGGGCGCGCTCCTCGGGCGTCGCCGTCACGAACAGCTTCACGTCCGCATCTGGGCAGATCACCGTGCCGATGTCCCGGCCGTCGATCACGGCACCGGGCTCGCCACGCGCAAAGTCGCGCTGGTAGCGCAGGAGAACGGCCCGCACATCGGCGTGGCGGGCCACGATCGAGGCGGCCTCCCCCAAGCCGGGGCTGCGCAGGGCCGGATCGCCCAGGGTGGTCACGTCGAGGCGGGACGCGGCTGTCGCGGCGGCGCTCGCGTCTGTGAGGTCGCCGCCATGGGCCAGCGTATCGCGGGCGACGGCCCGGTAGAGCGCCCCGGTATCGAGGTGACGCAGGCCGTAGTGGATGGCGATGCGCTTGGCGAGCGTGCCCTTGCCCGAAGCCGCCGGCCCGTCAATGGCGATGATCATGCGAGCTCGGCTCCAAGCTTTGTCATCAGGGCCACGAACCCGGGGAAACTCGTGGCGATCATGCTCACGTCGTCCACGGTGACGGGCGCGCGCGCGCCAAGCCCGAGCGTGAGGAAGGCCATGGCGATGCGGTGGTCCATATGCGTCTCCACCAGGCCGCCGCCTTTCACCTCGCCCGTGCCGCGCACGATGAGGTCGTCGCCATCCACATGCGCTTCGACCCCGCAGACGGTAAGACCGGCGGCGGTGGCGGCGAGGCGATCGCTCTCCTTCACCTTCAGCTCCGAAAGCCCCTCCATACGCATCTCGCCCTCGGCAAAGGCGGCGAGCACGGCGAGCACGGGGTATTCGTCGATCATGGCGGGGGCACGTTCGGGCGGCACGCGGACGCCGCGAAGCGGACCCGCCTTCACGCGGAGATCGCCGACCGGCTCGCCCCCTTCGTCCCGAAGATCGAGTCTCTCGATCTCCGCCCCCATCTCTCTCAAAGTCTCGAAGAAGCCGATGCGAGTCGGATTCATCAGCACGTTCTCGATCACGATGTCGGAGCCTGGGCAGATGAGGGCCGCCGCGGCGATGAAGGCAGCGGAGCTCGGGTCTCCCGGCACAGAGAAGCGCGCGCCTTCGAGCTCGGCATCGCCGGACACGGTGATGGCCCGCGCGCCGTCGGCGCGGTCCTCGATCTTGAGTTCGGCGCCGAAGAACCGCAGCATGCGCTCGGTGTGGTCGCGCGTGGCAAGCGGCTCGACCACGGTGGTGCGTCCCGGCGCGTGCAGCCCCGCAAGCAGGATGGATGACTTCACCTGTGCCGACGGCACCGGGAGTTCATAGACAATCGGCAGGATGTCGCCCGTGCCGCGCACGGCGAGCGGGAGCGTACCACCCTCACCATGGGCTTCCACCTGGAGACCCATGGTGGTGAGAGGGCCGAGCACGCGCCCCATGGGTCGGCGGCACAAGGAGGCATCGCCCGTGAACTCGGCGCGCATGTCGTGGCCGGCGACGACGCCGAGCATGAGGCGGCTGGACGTGCCGGAATTGCCGAAGTCGAGCGGGGTGTTTGCTGCCCGCAAACCGCCCACGCCTTGGCCGAGAACTTCGAAGACGCCGTCTTGTTGTGTCACCGTGGCGCCGAGCGCCGCCATGGCGCGCGCCGTGGCCATCACGTCCTCGGCCTCGAGCAGTCCGGAGATGCGGGTACGGCCCGTGGCGAGCCCGCCCAGGATCAGCGCGCGGTGGGAGATCGACTTGTCGCCGGGGACCCTAACGCGGCCGGAAATACGCGCGGAACGGCTAGCGGTCAGGGGCTGCGGCATAGATTCTCGGTAGGGGTTTTCGGGTGCTCGATAGCTTTTGACACTACGGATGAGGCGTGGCAATGGGGAGTCACGCAAGGCTAGCTTCGAGGAGAGTCATGTCGAAACCCGCACGGGGAACCAAGCGCGTTTGCCCGAGCTGTGGGGCTCGGTTTTACGACTTGGGTCGTTCGCCAATTACCTGCCCCGTCTGCCAAGCCGTCTATCAAGCGACGCAGCCGACGGGACGGCGGAGCGAACGCGCCGCACCAGCCGAAGTCCGGAAGGCCGTGGTCGTCGAGAGCGAAGAGCCCGCGACGGCCGACGCTGACGTCATCAGTCTCGATGAGGCGGCGGAAGCCGAGGAGGCTGCTGTCGACGACGAGGAGATTGTGGATCTCGGCGACGACGAAGATATTCCCGCCGCCGAGGACGACGACGATACCTTCCTCGAGCCAGAGGAAGAGGGCGACGAGGACGTTTCCGGCATCGTCGGAGGCGGTCCGAAAGAGGAAGGTTAGACCGCAGTCACGGCCGGGCTGGGCAGCGTGCTGCCGCCGCTCGCATTTCTCTTGAACGAGCGGGTCGCCCGGCCTAAGTGATGCGGTCTGATCTCCTGCTCCGGCCTTGGGCCAAGGATTTCTGTCTTTCTGAAGGGGCCATAGCTCAGTTGGGAGAGCGCGTGAATGGCATTCACGAGGTCGGCGGTTCGATCCCGCCTGGCTCCACCAAATCCCTCAGAGACCAATTGATCTAGCCCGCAGTCGCGGGATCGATCGTCTCCACAATCTCGGTGATCTTCGTCGCGGGAAAGCCGCTCAACTCCGCGTGCTTTCTGATCGCCTGCTCGTCGGATGCGAGATAGACGCAAAACGTCTTGTCGCCGGCGACGTAGCTTTGCACCCATTGAATGTCCTTGGCGCCGATCTGACACAGCGCATCGTTGGACTTTGCCGCCGCGCCGGCAAGCTGCTCGGCGTCCAGGCTTCCCACATCGGGGATGCTTCTCTCGATCATGAATTTCTTCAGGCTCATTTCCATTTCCTCCATACGCGAAGCTGTTGGATCAGTATTCGGATGTTTCAGGGCGTGAGGCTCGCAACGGCCTGCTCGAACGCGGGACGGATCACGCCGGCGTCCTTCACCGCCCAGGCCACGAGGCTTGCGCCTTCCAGCACGCTGAGAACGAGGGCCGCCGATTTCTCGATGTCGAGATCGGCGCGAAGCTCTCCGGCCGCCACCCCGTCGCGAAGCACGGCTCGCAGCCACTCAAGGTGAAGCTCGAAGAAGCGACGCACGCGGCCTTGCATCGCCGGAGGAAGCGCCGTGGCCTCTGCCGAAAGTGCGCCGCAGAGCGGCATCATGCCGTCCTCGATGCTGTCGGTGAAGAAGCCTGCATAACGCCAAAGGCGCGGCACGGCCCCTCGTTCCTCGGCCAGGAGTTCGACCAGGGCGCGCTCGAACTTGACGAGATAGCTGTCGATCAGCGCCGCGCCCAAATCCTCCTTGGTGCGGAAGTGATGGTGGATGCTGGCCTTGCGGATCCCGACCCGCTCCGAGAGATCGGCGTAGCTGAAAGCGGCATAGCCGCAGGTCCGCAACAGCGTCTCCGTCTCCCGCAACAGCCGCTCTCTGGTATCCAGGGTCATGGCCAAGCACTCTACCTACTAGTAGGTTTGTTCGTCAACGCCCTGTTTTCCCCGAAAGCGCCCGGCTCTGTCCCCACCGACTCAGCTATGGTTCTCCTACGGAATAGGCGCGTTCCTGGAGGCAGCAGGTGAGAGCGGGACAGGATGAGGCGACGGCGCAATCTTGAATTGCCGAGCGTACGGGTGCCGGCTGTCGCCTCAGGCGCGTTTGCCATCGGCGCGCTTGCCATCGGGGCGTTGGCGATAGGCGCGCTCGCCATCGGCCGTTTGAGCGTCCAGCGCGCGGACGTGCGCAAGCTTCATCTCGGAGAGGTCGAGATCGACGATCTCACGGTCCGGCGCCTTCGGATGATCGAGCCCGAGGTGGCCGAGGACGGCAACGGCGAGACCTAGTGGCCGCCGACGACGCCGACCGTGATATGGGCCACGCGGGCGGCACTCACGTGCTGCGGCAGGTCTTGGTCATAGGCACCCGGCACGAGCAGGATCGTATCGCCCGCGGATGCAGCCTGAATGGCGTGCGTGAGCGTCTTGAACGCCGTCTCGGCGCTGCGGCCGTCGCTGGAGTCGCGGCCGGTCGTGGGGCTGACGTACCAGGTCATTGTGGGAGGCTCCGATTCGATACACCGAGACGTTAGAGCAAGCTGGTGCGCTCCGGTAGAACTCCTGTAGTGGGAACGCCAGGGCGCACGCGCTTCTGCTTGAATTCGCGGCCGCATTTCCCATATGCCATCTGGTTTCTCAGGGCTCAGCGCCGCGTCGAGCTGAGAAGGACGGGGCGCCGTCAGGGCTTCAAGCTCGCTTCACCAGCATCGCGCGGCACTGGGCGGAAAGGGCTTTCCGCCGGATGTCGCGCATGACACTTATGGACGGTAATCTTTGGTTAGGTCTATCGGCCGAGCGCTTGGACGCAGCCCCAAAGGCTGGCGAGGGTGGCTACCCACCCTACAACGTCGAACTCCTGCCGAAGGACGAGCATGGGACGGAGATGTTGCGGATCACGCTTGCGGTGGCAGGCTTCCGTCTCGAGGAGCTTGATGTCACGATCGAGGACGGTGCACTTATGATCCACGGCACCAAGCGCGACGAAGCCCCGAAGGAATATCTTCACCGCGGCATCGCCGCGCGCCAGTTCAAACGGACCTTCGCACTTGCCAAGGGCGTCCAGGTTCGCAAGGCCGAATTGCACGATGGGCTGCTTGCCATCGAGCTCGAACGGCCGAATAGGGAGAAACGCGTCCGCAAGGTGGGGATCGCCCCAGCAGGCTAGGACCCGGAGTTCGATGAACAAGATGGCAAATGACGAGACTCGCCCATTGATGAGCCTGAAGGAGCTCGCGCTCCTCGGGGACGGCGAGGTTGCCTATATCAAGCAGGTCGATACGGACGCCGCCGAGCGGCTGTTTCCGACGCTCGCCGACGCGCCCGAGGGCATCGACCTGTTTGCCGTGCTCAGCGCCGACGGCACGCCGATTGCGCTGACCGACAGCCGCAACGCGGCGATCGCCAACGCGATCGAGAACGATCTCGTGCCGGTGAGCGTGCACTAGATTTTCAGGTTGGAGGCCCCGCGCTAGGCGGCGTGGGAGGAGGTCTCGCCTTCGGTGAGAACGGCGTAGAGCGCGGCGGTGTCCTTGGACGCGCGCAGCTTCTCGACGGCGGATCCTTCGCGCAGCAGCCGCGAGATGCGGGCCAACGCCTTCAGGTGATCGGCGCCCGCGCCTTCCGGTGCGAGCAGCAGGAACACGATATCCACCGGCTCGCCGTCGACCGCATCGAAATCGACCGGCTCGGCGAGACGCGCGAAAACGCCGACGATGCGCTTCAGCCCGGCGATCTTGCCGTGGGGAATGGCGACGCCCTGGCCGAGCCCGGTGGAACCCAGCCGCTCGCGCTGCCACAGAACATCGAAGATGTCGTGCTCCTCAATGCCGGCGATGCGCGCGGCACGCGCCGACAGCTCCGTCAGGAGCTGCTTCTTGCTCTTGACCTTGAGCGAAGGCATCACAGCTTCGGGTGAAATGAAATCACCTAAATGCATTCGACTACCCGTGTGTTCGAAGGAGCGGATGAGGCTTGAAGCCACCAACTAATCCGCTCGCGCCTTCTTTCCCGCCGGATCGATCCAGCCGATATTGCCGTCGTCCCGGCGGTACACCACGTTGATCTCGCCGTCGCGCGCGTTGCGAAAGACGACGAACGGCCGATCCGAGATATCCATCTGCATCACGGCGTCACTGACCGCCATCTCGTGCACCATCGTCTCGGCCTCGGCAATGACGATCGGATTGTCCTCATCGCGCTCCTCGTGAGCCGCCTGGATTACGTAAGACACCGCCGGCGTCTGTTTCCGAGGAGTCTCGCCACCACCGTGCCGCTTGAGCCTTCGCTTATAGCGGCGCACTCGCTTCTCAAGCCGTTCGCAAGCCCGGTCGGCGCTCTGGTAAGCCTCGGACGCCGTGCCATGAGCTTCCAGACTCATGCCTTGCCACAAACGGATCGTGCAGTCGGTGCGGAACTCCCCGTGCTCTTTTTCGATGCGGACATGCCCCGTCGGCGCGTGCCCCACGTACTTCTCAACGGTTTGAACAACACGCTCCTGGACGTAGCTGCGTAACGCCTCTCCGACGTCCAGATTCTTTCCGGTAACTTGTATCGTCATCGCCCGCGGAAGACTGTCAATGACCTCTGGTGACCGGCGCTTCCCGGGGCGCATACCGCTTTTTCGAGGCCCGATTCGTCAGAGCGCCCGAAGCACGCTCTGGCCCATCCTTGAACTGGCCTCCACCGCGGGGCGGGAAGCTAGACCCCCCATCCGGGGGTGTCAAACTCAATCAATTTGACCTGTTCTCTTTACACGATTCGCGAGAGCGAACAGCGCGTTACATGCGCTCGTCAGGCGCTTACGCCCATCGCGATGCGCTTCAGACGCCGGCGCTGGACCGAAGAGGGAATGCCGAGGGCTTCGCGGTACTTCGCAACCGTGCGGCGCGCGATGTCGACGCCGTCGACCTTGAGCCGCTCGACGATCTTGTCGTCGGAGAGCACGTCGGCGGTGGGCTCGGAGTCGATCATCTCGCGAATCCGATGGCGCACCGCTTCCGAGGAATGCGCATCGCCGTTCGCCGTGGCGGCGATCGACGAGGTGAAGAAGTATTTCAGCTCGAACAGGCCGCGATTGGTGGCCATGTACTTGTTGGCGGTGACGCGGCTGACCGTCGATTCGTGCATGGAGATCGCGTCGGCCACGGTCTTCAGGTTCAGCGGCCGCAAGTGCCGGACGCCGTAGGTGAAGAAGCCGTCCTGCTGGCGCACGATCTCCTGCGCCACCTTCAGAATCGTGCGGGCGCGCTGGTCGAGGCTCTTCACCAGCCAGTTTGCGGTCTGCAGGCAATCCACCAGGTAGCTCTTGTCCTCTTTGCGCATCTTCGATTTGGACACGGTCGCATAATAGGACTGGTTGACCAGCACGCGCGGGAGCGTGTCGCTGTTCAGCTCCACATGGAAGCTGCCGTCCGGCAGCGAGCGAATGAGCACGTCCGGCACGATGGGCTGAGACGGCGACGAACCGTATTTGAGGCCGGGCTTCGGATTGAGCCGTTTCACCTCGGCAATCATGTCGCACAAATCCTCGTCGGAAACGCGCGCGGCGCGCTTCAGGGCGACAAGGTCGTGTGTGGCAAGAAGATGCAGATTCTCGATGAGCGCGGCCATCGCCGGGTCGCAGCGGTCCTGCTCCTTGAGCTGGAGCGTGAGGCACTCGCGCAGGTCGCGGGCGAACACGCCGCAGGGCTCGAAGCCCTGCATGACGCAGAGCGTCTCCTCGACGAGTTCCAACGGCGCGCCGAGCAGCTCGGCCAGCGCATCGAGCTCGCCGCGCAAATAGCCCGCTTCGTCGGTCATATCGATGAGATGGTGGCCGATCAGCCGTTGCGCCGGATCGGCGAAAGCGAGAACGAGCTGATCGGAGAGATGATCGCGCAGCGTCCTCTCCTCGGCCACATAGGCTTCGAGGTTCGTCCCTTCGTCGATCTCGGCGCGGGGGCCCTGTGTCAGGCCGCTCCAGCCGGAATCCACCACCGCGCCGGGGGTGAAGTTCTCCGAATCGGGGAACATGTCCTGCGGCTCGGCATCAAGATCCTCGGTGCGGCCCGAGTTGTTCCCCGTCTCCAGATTGACCCAATCGGCGTCGTCGCCGTCACCGGACTCGGAGCCCTCTGCACCGCCTTCATCCTTGGCGGCCGCAGGCGGCAGCTCGTTGGCGGCTCCGTTCGGCTCGTCCGTCTCAGAGCGCTCGAGCAGAGGATTGCGCTCGAGCTCACCCTCGACAAAGGTCGCGAGCTCCATGTTCGACAGTTGCAGCAACTTGATCGCCTGCTGCAGCTGCGGCGTCATGACCAGACTGTGCGTCTGGCGTAGCTCGAGCTTTGTGTTGATCGCCATATACCGATTCACTCGCGATCAGGTGCTCAGATCTTGAACTGATCACCAAGATAGACGCGCCGCACGTCCTCATTGTTAATGATCTCATGCGCGGTGCCGTGGGTCAGCACCGAGCCGTCATGGATGATATAGGCGCGGCTGACAAGGTCGAGTGTCTCCCGCACATTGTGATCGGTGATGAGGACGCCGATGCCGCGCTCGGTGAGATGGCGCACGAGCGCACGAATGTCGCCGACAGCAATTGGATCGATGCCTGCGAACGGCTCGTCGAGCAACATGAAGGACGGACGCGAGGCGAGCGAGCGCGCGATCTCGACGCGGCGGCGCTCACCGCCGGAAAGGCGCATGGACGGCGACTTCCTGAGGCGCGTGATGCGGAACTCCTCGAGCAGCCCATCGAGCTGACGCTGCCGTTCCTTCTTGTCGGGCTCGACCATCTCCAGCACGGCAAGAATATTCTCCTCAACCGTAAGACCCCGAAAGATGGACGCTTCCTGCGGCAGATAGCCTATGCCCAGCCGCGCCCGGCGGTACATCGGCAGTTTGGTCACGTCCCGGCCATCGATCTTGATCGAACCTTCATCGGCGGGAATGAGGCCGGTGATCATGTAGAACACCGTGGTCTTGCCGGCGCCGTTCGGCCCCAAGAGGCCGACCGCTTCGCCGCGCGCCAAATCGAGGCTGACGCCGCGCACGACCATGCGTTTCTTGAAGCTCTTCACCACGGAGCGGATGGTCAGCCAACCGTTGCCGGGCTGGGCCGCGATCCCGGGGCCTTGCACAAGCGGCTCTGCCTGCACGGCAGCCCCTTGAGCAGCAGCAGCCTGGCTACCTGGAAACGACAGCAATTTGCCCACTGACCCTTTTCGCTCCCTCACTTGAGGCGGCGGCCGGTTAACATCGAATAAAGCCCTTGGGGCGTCTCACCGGAACTCGGGTACGAGTTGCCAGGGCTCGGCGTCTTTGGCGGGCGCATCGTCTGCCGGCGCGGCGGCGCTGTCCTCGGGGACGGCCGCGGTCGGCTTCTCGCTTTCCTCGGCAGCCGGTTCCTCGGCAGCCGGAGGCTTGAGCGATTTGGGCTTGCCGCCGGCCGGCTTGGCGCCATTGGCGGCGCCTTCCTGCTTCGGCATGAACAGCGCACGGATACGGCCTCCGGCCGCGGTGTTTCCGGTGTTTTCGAACCGGCTCTCGCCTGTCTTCAGGTCGATGACAAGCCGGTCACCCTTTAGCACATTCTGGCCTTGCGTTAGCACAACATTGCCACCGACAGTTACCAGCTGCGCCGGCACGTCGTAGAGCGCCCAGTCGCTCGTGGTGGTTTGGTCGTCCTCGCTTGTGATGACGACGTCGCCCCTCGCTTCGATCTTGCTGATCTGTGCGCCGGTGCCCGCGCCTTGCGCAGCGGGCGTAGCAGGCGCAGGCGTAGCAGGCCCAGGCGCAGGCGCCTGATCGGCGGCAGGGGTGGCAGTTCCGCCGTTCTGTCCCGTGAGCTTCTCGGTGCCGCCGACATAGTGCACGTCGAGCTCTTTGGCACGCATCGTGGTGGAGCCCTGCACCGCTTTCACGTTGCCGCTGAAAGTCGCGTATTTCTTCGCGTCGTGCACCGTCAGGAGATCGGACTCGATATCGATCGGCTCGTTCGAGTTCTTCGACAGGCCGCCGAACGAATTGGTGAGGGTCTGCGCACCGAGCGGGCTTGCCGAGAGGAGCGCGAGCATGAGTGCTGCGCCGAGCGCAGCGGGGGCGAGACGGAGGGCATGGCGTGGGCTCATTGCGGGCTCACCATTTGCGCGCCGCCGGCCTCTGCCGGCACTTGTTGTTTTACCGGCTGTGCCGTCCCCTTAGGTTGCGGCTTGCCGTCGCCCTGCCGCTTGTCCAGGTGGACGGCCACATTGCCGCGAAACACGAGCTCGTTGTCCTGGGACCGGAAGGTCAACGCATTGGCCTTGACCGTACCGTTCGACAGCACGAAGGACACCGGCTGATGAGACCGCAGCGTCTGGGTCTTCATGTCGAGGCTGGCGTCCCTGAGCTCGCCCGTGACGCCGCCGCTCGTGGCAAGGGTGATGTGCTCTTTCAACAAGAGGCGCTCGGCCTGGGTGTCGAAGACACCGCGCACGGCTTCCATCCGCGACCAGCCGCCGGAGGCTGTCGACAGATCGGCCTTGATGGCGTGGAGCTTCACGATCTTCGGGTTCTTGATGTCCTGGTCGGCATATTCGGCGTTCACGACGTATTTGCCGTTCTTCTTGTCGGCCCCTTTCAGCGTCGGATTGAGCATCCGCAGATTGCCGTCGCTGACCTGCATGCCGTCGATGCTCGCCGTGACGTCGCCGACGGAGACGTTGAGCCGGGTGGAGATGAAATAGGCCGCCAGCACCACGACGCCGAAGACTGGCAGGCTCCGGCGGAGAATGCGCACCATGCGGCTATGCCGCTCGGCGCTCCGAAAGGCGCGCTCGCGCTCCTCGGGCGTGCGAACGCGGTAGCGCTGCCCGGCCGGAACGAGATTCGCCTCGAGTGCCATGATATCAGCCAATGTTTCGCGGGGCCCCGAACCCTTTCACCCTAGCCTACCTAGCCGCAGGACTTTGATCACATTGCGGCCGAAAGCCTTGGTTTTCGAGGGCCTTCGGCAGGCCTAATGGGCGAAGATATCCATCTCGGCCCAGCCTTCGAGGTCGAGCTCGGCCCGCGTCGGCAGAAACTCGAAGCAGGCGCGCGCCAGATGTTCCCGGCCCTCACGCTTCAACATGGCATCGAGCCGATCCCGCAGCGCGTGCAGATATAGCACATCGCTCGCGGCGTAGTTGAGCTGTTCTTGGCTCAGCTCGGCGGCGCCCCAATCCGATGATTGCTGCTGCTTGGAGAGCTCGATCCCGAGCAGCTCGCGGCAGAGATCCTTGAGGCCGTGCTTGTCGGTATAGGTCCTGGCGAGCTTGGAGGCGATCTTGGTGCAGTAGACCGGGCGGGGCATGACCCCGAGAAAGTGCTTGAGCACGGCGATGTCGAAACGGCCGAAATGGAAGATCTTGAGGATGCTCTCGTCGGTCAGGAGCCGCTTCAGCTCAGGCGCCTCGTGGCTGCCGGAGACCTGCACCAGCGCAGCGGTGCCGTCGCCCTCGGAGAGCTGCACCAGGCACAGCCGGTCGCGATGCGGATTGAGCCCCAGCGTCTCGGTGTCGATGGCGATGGCCTTGGCGCTGAACCGGCCTGGGGGCAGATCGCCTTTGTAGAGCTCGACGGTCGGTGGCTGACTCAAGGGCTTCCTACAGGTCTTGGCCGTCATCGAGGCCCCCACGGCGCACGGGGGCGAGGCGGGATGGTGCCCAGGAGAAGACTCGAACTTCCACGCCCTTTCGGGCACTAGCACCTGAAGCTAGCGCGTCTACCAGTTCCGCCACCTGGGCTTGAGTGCGTTGAGGTACGATCGGTGCTTCTCGTTGTCAATTGCTGCCGAAGCGCCTTCAAGGCTTGGCCTGCCTCGTGTAATGCTGCAATTCCACCATAGCGGAGCCAGGTTAAGAGGCATCTAAGTGGCCATTACACTCAACAATAGAGCGCTCGTGACCATCTATGGGGGCTCCGGCTTCCTCGGGCGGCACGTGGTGCGCGCCATCGCGCGCACAGGCGCACGCATGCGGATCGCGGTCAGACGGCCAGAGCTCGCCGGGCATCTCCAGCCGCTTGGCGGCGTCGGGCAGATCGTGCCGGTGCAGGCCAATGTGCGCGTTCCCGATTCCTTGCTGGCCGCGGCCGAGGACGCCGACGCGGTCGTCAACCTGGTCGGCATCCTGTTCGCCTCGGGCAAGCAGACCTTCAAGACCGTTCAGGACGAAGGCGCGCGCCATGTGGCAGAGGCGGCCAAGGCGGCCGGCGCCCGCACCCTCGTCCATGTCTCGGCCATCGGCGCCGACGCGAACTCGCCTTCCGTCTACGCCCGCTCCAAGGCGGCGGGTGAAGCGGCGGTCAAGGAGACCTATCCGGGTGCAGTCATCTTCCGGCCGTCCGTGGTGTTCGGCCCCGAGGACGAGTTCTTCAACCGGTTCGCGGCGCTCGCCCGCATCTCGCCCGTGCTGCCGCTCATCGGCGGCGGCCACACCAAGTTCCAGCCCGTGTTCGTCGGCGACGTGGCGGAAGCCGTCGTGGCGGCGCTCGAAGGCCGGGCCAGCCAAAGCCTGCCGTACGAGCTCGGCGGTCCGCAGATCATGACCATGCGCGAGGTGATGGAGCGCGTGCTCGCCTACTCCATGCGCTCGCGCCCGCTGGTGCCGGTGCCGTTCTGGTTGGCGAAGCTCAAGGGAGCGTTTCTGCAATGGCTGCCGAAGCCGCCCTTGACCGTCGACCAAGTCCGGCTGCTTCAGACCGACAACGTGGTGAGCGAGGCTGCCATCAAGGCCGGGCGTACCCTCGAAGGGCTCGGCATCGATCCGGTGGCGGTCGCGAGCGTCGTACCCGATTATCTGGAGCAGTTCCGGCCGCGCGGCCAGTTCTCCGTCTACAAGCCGTGAGGTGTCCGCCTCACGTGTAGAGCATGACGAGCAGGAAGCCGCCGAGCACCATGCGGTAGAGCACGAAGGGCAAGAAGCTGATGCGCCTGAGCAGCGCCATGAGGAAGGCAATGGCTGCAAGGCCCGCGAGGAAGGTCAGGCCGGCGCAATAGATCGCGTCCATAGTGATGGTATCGCCGGCGGCCAGCGCCTCCCCCACGGTCAGCACGCCCGCGCCGGCGATGGCCGGAATGCCCAGCAGAAAGGAGAAGCGCGCCGAATCCGGACGGGTGAAGCCGAGAAAGCGCGCCGCGGTCATGGTCACGCCGGACCGGCTCGTGCCGGGGATGAGCGCCAGGGCCTGCGCCGCGCCGATGATGAGCGCGCTCTTGAGCGTCATGTTGCCCATCGTGCGCTCCTGCGGCCCCACCGTGTCGGCGACGAGCATGAGCAGGCCGTAGAGGATCGTGTTCCAGGCGACGACGGCGACGTTGCGCTCGAGATCCGCGAAACCGAACTTCTTCAAGAAGAGCCCAAAGGCGACCGCGGGAATCGTCGCCAGCACGATGTAGATGGCGAGCCGCCCCTCGTCGGTGACCTTGCCTTTGAACAGCTCGAGCCCGCCAAGGAAGATGCGCCAGACGTCGCGCCAGAAATAGATGAGGATGGCGAGCAGAGTGCCGAGATGCACCATGACGTCGACGAACTGGCCTTGGTCGGGCCAGTGCATCAGGTAGGGAACGAGGATCAGATGGCCGGAAGAGGAAATGGGCAGGAATTCGGTCAGTCCCTGCACTATGGCAATCACGATAATCTGTTCTATCGTCATGGCCCCTCGTCGCCCGGCTTGTTCGGTGCGCTTGCAGGTTCTATACGGGGCTCTGGCCCCCCGCGCGATTCATTTCGGACCGAATAGCCCGAAGCCATCGATGGCGAATCTTCTCCACCATCCGCTATGTGCCTTCTCTAGGTCAATTCGCTTGGCGCTCGCCGAGTGTGGGGTCGATGTCGACCTTGCCGAAGAGCGCCCTTGGGAGTGGCGGCCGGAGTTCCTGGTGCTGAACCCCGCAGGCACGCTGCCCGTCTTCATCCCCGACGAAGGCGGGGTGATCGCCGGCGCCTATGCGATCTCCGAATATCTCGGCGACACCATGGATGAGCGTGAAATGCGGGGCTTTCAGCCGTTTCCCGGCGACGCCGCGATGCGCGCCGAGGTCCGGCGGCTGGTGGACTGGTTCCACCGCAAGTTTCACGACGAGGTCACCGACTATCTGGTGGTGGAGAAGGTGTTCCGGCGCTTTGGGCCGCAGAGCTCCTCGCCCAACATGGATGCGATGCGCGCCGGCCACGACAATCTGCGCTATCATCTGACCTATGTCGGCCACCTCACCGAGACGCGGAGCTGGCTCGCGGGCGACGCCATGAGCTTCGCCGACCTCGCGGCGGCGGCGCATCTGTCGGCGCTCGACTATCTCGGCGAGGTGCCCTGGGAGGAGTTCGAGCCGGCGAAGAATTGGTATGCGCTGGTGAAATCGCGGCCCTCGTTCCGGGCGCTCTTGCAGGACCGCGTCGCGGGCTTCACCCCTTCCGGGACCTATGCCGACCTCGATTTTTGAGGAAGCGCCCCGACATAGGTGGGCATGGCGAACGAGCTTAAATCGAAGATCGCTGAGGAGGCCGAGGCGCTCGGTTTCGACGCCGTGCGCTTCGCCGTGGCCGACGCGGCCGAGGGCGCGGGCCAAGCGCTCGATCGATTTCTCGCCGAGGGGCGCCATGGCGACATGACTTGGCTCGCCGACACGGCGGAGCGCCGCAAAGCCCCCCGCGCGCTATGGCCCGAGGCGCGGAGCGTGATCGTGCTCGGGCTGAACTATGGGCGCGGGGGCGACCCGCTTGCCGTTCTCGATACGCCGTCCCGCGGCGCCATTTCAGTCTATGCGCAAAGCGCCGACTATCACGACGTGATCAAGGCGAAGCTGAAGGCGCTCGCGGCGCGCGTTCAGGCGATTGCCGGGGGCGAAGTAAAGGTCTTCGTCGACACCGCGCCGGTGATGGAGAAACCGCTCGCGGCGAAGGCGGGGCTCGGCTGGCAGGGCAAGCACACCAATCTCGTGTCTCGCGACTTCGGATCGTGGCTGTTCCTCGGATCGATCTTCACCACCGCCGAGATCGAGGCGGACGCGCCCGAGGACGACCATTGCGGCGCGTGCCGGCGCTGTCTCGACGTGTGCCCCACGGGGGCGTTCACCGCGCCGTATGAGATCGATGCGCGCGCCTGCATCTCCTACCTCACCATCGAGCACAAGGGACACATCGCGCAGCAGTACCGGGCGGCCATGGGCAATCGCATCTTCGGCTGCGACGACTGTCTCGCCGTGTGCCCATGGAACAAGTTCGCGCAAGCCTCGCACGAGGCGAAGCTCGCGGTGCGACGCGAAAGCGACAATCCTCCGCTCGCCGAGCTACTCGTGCTCGACGATGCGGCGTTCCGCGCGCGCTTCCGCGGCACGCCGATCAAGCGCACGGGCCGCGACCGCTTCCTGCGCAACGTGCTCATCGCCGCCGGGAACTCGCGCGACCCGAGCCTCGTGCCGCTCGTGGAGGCGCGCCTCGACGATGATTCGCCGCTCGTGCGCGCCATGGCGGTGTGGGCGCTCGGCCGTCTCGCGCCCGAACGGCTGCGGGCCTTGCGGCCTTCGTTCGCAGCCGGCGAACCTGATGCGGCTGTGCGCGGTGAATGGTTGGAGGTGGCCGCGTGAGCCGCCTGTTCGCGTTCGGTCTCGGTTTCTCGGCACAGGAGCTCGCAGGCCGCTTGCAGGCCGAAGGGTGGGAGATCGCAGGCACGGCGCGCGACGACGCCAAGATCGCGCAGCTCCGCGCATCCGGCTATGACGCCGCCTGCTTCACCGGCGCAAAGGACAATCCGGAGCTGCCGTCGCTCCTCGAAGGCACGACGCACCTCCTCCACTCCATCCCGCCGGGGGCGGACGGCGACCCTGTGCTTGCGTGCTATCGCGAGGAGATCGCCAAGCTCGGCAGCTTGGAGTGGATCGGCTATCTCTCCACGGTCGGCGTCTATGGTGATCAGCAGGGCCAGCTGGGTCGACGAAACCACCGAACCCAATCCCAACACCGCGCGTACCGAAGCGCGGGTGAAAGCCGAGCAAGCCTGGCTCGATTTCGGGAAGGAGATCGGCGTGCCCGTCCACGTCTTCCGGCTCGCCGGCATCTACGGTCCGGGACGGAGCGTGTTCGACAAGCTTCGCGCCGGGACGGCGCGGCGCATCAACAAGGACGGCCAGGTGTTCAGCCGCATCCATGTGGCGGACATCGCCTCTGTGCTCGAAGCGTCGATGCGGAAGCCGCGGGCCGGCGCCATCTACAACGTGGCCGACGACGAGCCCGCCGCACCGGGAGATGTCGTGGCGTACGCCGCCAAGATGATCGGCGTGGCGCCGCCACCGGAGATCGACTTCGAAGACGCCGATCTCACGCCCATGGCGCGCAGCTTCTACGAAGGAAGCCGGCGCATCGGCAATGCTCTCATCAAGTCCGAGCTCGGCGTCGCGCTTCGCTATCCCACCTACCGCGAAGGACTCGCATCGCTCTTGCCGCGCGAGACTTGAGCCGTCTCGATCAGCGCTGCGACGGTGCGCTCCAGGCGGCGGAGGTCGTGCGGCTCCGACATGCGATGCTCGGCGTCCTTGATGAGGGTGAGCTCGACGTCGTCGCCAGCAATGAGGTCGACGAGCTCCAGCGCGTGACGCCACGGCACGTCGGGATCGCGTATGCCCTGGAGGATGCGGACGGGCGCGCCGACCTCGACGCCCCCGCGAGGAGGTGGTTGCGGCCCTCCTCGATGAGGCGCCGCGTGATCGGATAGGGATCGCCGTAGAGCGACGGTGCGTAGAAGACGCCCTCGCGCTCGATGGTCGCGCGCTGCTCCGGCGATGCCTCCTCCCACATCAGCTTCTCGGTCATGTCCCAGGCGGGCGCGATGAGCACGAGGCCGGCAAGCCGCGTATCCCCGTGTTGCGCCAGAGCGCGGGCGAGAAGAAGCGCGACCCAGCCGCCCATGGACGAGCCGACGAGGATTACCGGCCGAGGCCGGATGAGATCGAGCACGGCGCTCGCCTCTTCGAGCCAATCGCCGATCGCCGCTTCGAGCAGGCTCCCTTCCGACAGCCCGTGTCCGGAATAGTCGAAGCGGAGCATGGGGTGGCCCTCGGCGCGTGCCCAGTCGCTTAAAGAGAGCACCTTGGTGCTCCCCATGTCCGAGAGAAACCCTGACAGCCACATCACGACCACGCCCCCGGGCCCGCGATCCTCAAAGCGATAGGCGATGCGGCGCCGTTTCGGCCCTTGGCCAACCTCGATGAAGTGTGGTTCTTGCTGATCCATTCGCATTCGCCGTAGCGCCAACAGGGTTTTTCGCCAGAGCCACGCCCGTGACGGAAGACGTGACCATATTGCAGGCCGTGCCGCGGCTCGAGACCGGGGGCAGCGAGCAAGCGACCATCGAAATCACGGAAGCGCTCACCCGCGCCGGCGCGCGTGCCCTGGTTGCCACCGAAGGGGGGCGCATGGCAACCGCGGTGACGGAAGCCGGCGGCGAGATCGTCACGCTTCCCATGGCGAGCAAGAACCCCATCACCATGCTTGCCAATGCGCGGGCGCTTGCGAAACTCGTCGAGGACCGCAACGTCTCGCTGATCCATGCGCGAAGCCGCGCCCCGGCGTGGAGCGCGTACTTCGCCGCGCGCTGGACGAAGCGTCCCTTCGTCACGACCTATCACGGCGCCTATAGCAGCCGCGTGCCCCTCAAGACGTTCTATAGCAGCGTCATGGCGCGGGGCGACCGGGTCATCGCCAATTCGCGTTATACGGCCGCGCTCATCGCGGCGCGCCATCATGTGCCGATGGAGCGCATGCGGGTGATCTATCGCGGCATCGACCTCTCACGCTTTACGCCCGGCGCCGTCGCGGAGGACCGCCTCGACAGGCTTCGCAACGCATGGGGGGTCGAGGAGGGCCAGCCGGTCGTCCTGCACGCCGCCCGGCTGACGAGCTGGAAAGGCCAGCCTTACGTCATCGAGGCGGCCCAGCGGATGCGCGCGGCGCGCGAGCTCGGCGACGCGGCGTTCATTCTGGCGGGCGACGCCCAGGGGCGCGAGGCTTACCGGCAGGAGCTCCAGAACCGCATCGACGCCGCCGGGCTCGGGGACCGCGTGCGGCTCGTCGGCCATTGCGATGACATGCCGGCGGCGTTCGCGCTCGCTCACGTGGCGCTCATCGCCTCGACCGGCGCGGAGACCTTCGGACGGACCAGCGTCGAATCGCAAGCCATGGGCTGTCCGGTGATTCTCACCGATATCGGGGCGGCTCCCGAGAATGTGATCCCCGCGGGTCGCTCGGGGGATTTCACCGGCTGGGTGGTGCCTCCGGCCGATTCCGCCGCACTCGCCGCCGCGATCGCGGCGGCGCTGGATCTATCCCCGGCCGCGCGCGCCGCACTCGGGGAACGCGCCCGCGCGCACGCTACCGCCCAGTTCGCGCTCGAAAAGATGCAGCGGGCGACGCTCGCGGTCTATGACGAGCTCCTCGGCTCGGAGCTCGCGGCGAAGTTGCGCTAGCCCGAAATGCCTCAATCCTGGGTGTGAACCTCCGCGCGCGGTGCATGCGGCGGCACGCCGCGCCCGTCTTGCGCCATCAAAGGGACGCCCCATTTCGAACCCAACGGCGCCCAAATTGGAACGAAAGATCGAAACGCGTTGTTAAGCATGCAGGTGGCAATCTTTCGGGCATGTCAGTGGGGGTAATGTCACACAGTTCGGCTCGATCTAGGGCAGCGCGTGAAGCTGGCTCGCCGGTCCATTTCGTCTACCACGTGCCGAAATGCGCTGGCCGCACCATCGACCTCCACCTCGCGCTCGCCCTGCCGCAGTCGGCGTATCATCGTACGCGGAAGAGACGGGGCTCGGCCGGTTCATCACCCGGTACGACCGCACGGACTTGCCGAATCCCGACCAGGCGCAGGTGGTCGGCGGGCACTATCTCGGAATTTCGATCGACCAGCTGTTCGCCGGCCGTCAGATCAAGCGCAGCATCCTGTTGCGGGATCCGGCCAGCCACTTCGTGTCCTACTACAACTACCGGATGGCGCGGTACATCTCGGAGGGGCTGCAGCCCTACAGCCTCGAGGTGGCCTATGGCGCGACCCAGCGAAACTTCATCACCCACTACATCCTGAAGTACTTCCTCGAGCTCAGTCTTGGGCGCGGATCGCCAGTCTGTCCGACGACGAGAAGTACGAGATCGCCAACGCCTTTCTCGCGACCTTCTGGTTCGTCGGCGACTATCAGCTTTGCGACGACTTCATCACCGGCCTGAGTGACAGGCTTGGGATCTCCGCCAGCGCCACGCCGCGCAATACGCTCGCCGAACTCGTGCGGGGCGTCGGATGGAGACCCATCACGATGGACCGGCTCCCGCCCCGTATGGTCGCCGACATCCAGACGGAAAATGCGCTCGATCAGAGGCTGTGGGAGACATGGCGCGAGGCGCGCCACGACACGAGCTCGGTGCGCCCGCTGGCGCTGGGCGCGCGCTCCTCGAGCTTTGTCAGCGACGAGGCCAGCCGCTTTGTGAATCAGATTCTCCGGCGCGTGCACCGGCGGTGGGGCAGCCTCGACCCCACGCCGGTCCCGGTCCTGCGCGGCGACCGGGCTACGCCCGCGTGAGAATCGCTTTCTCGCGCCAGCTTGAAGTGTTATCTACCTGACCCTTCAGACGATCACGCTGGCGCTTGGCCAGTCTTCCAGTCAAACCATGGCGACAATGGTCAAGTTCGCTCTCCAGCGTGAACCCGCGATCATTCGCACCCTATTCTTTCTCGCACCGTTCATCACGCTTATTGCGCCGCTGACGACCGTCGTCACACTCATCATCCTGGCGGCCGGGATCGTGCTGATTGCGCTCAATCACGGCCAGAGCTTCAAAGAGCTCTTCCGGTTCGACCTCGGCCTCGCACTGTTTGCCGTGGTCACCGCTTATCTGTTCGTCAATGCGACGTGGTCCTTGGACCCGGGCCGCGCGGTCGGCAAAGCCGCCTGGTTCGCAGGCGTGGTGTTGCTGACCTACGCCTCGTGCCGCGCGCTGCGCACTTGGGAACGAGAGCAGATGCGCATCGCGGTCAATTCCTTTCTGATCGGGCTCGCGGCCGGCACTGCCTTCGTCCTCTTCCAAATCGCCACCGATGCCCTTCTCACGCGGCTGCTCTACAACGTCCTGCCGGTCACGCGGCCGGACAGCGCGAAGGATCTGGTCCTTCAGAACGGCCACGTGATCAAGATCAAGGCCTTCGAGCTCAACCGCAACGTCGCGGTGTTGCTCCTGATGTTTTGGTCGGCGCTGCTGTGCTTGGGTCAGCTCAAGGAGAGGCGGTGGCGCGTTCTCGCCATTGCCGGACTTTGCGTAGCGGCCGTGGCCTCGATCGTCCTGTCGGAACACGAGGCATCGAAAGCGGGCCTCCTGTTCAGCGTCATCGCGTTCGCGCTCGCCATGCCCTGGCCGAAGATCATGGGCCGACTGATTTGGGTCGGCTGGTGTCTCGCATTCATTCTGGTCATTCCCTTGGCGCTTACGGCATTCAAGGCCAACCTCCATCAAGCCGAGTGGCTCCCGCTCTCGGCCCGGGCACGCGTCATCCTGTGGGCCTATACGGCAGAGCAGATTCCGAAGGCGCCGCTTCTCGGTATCGGCCTCACCTCGACGCGCAAGATGGATCTCGATCCGGAGGCACGGTTGGAGATGATCAAGCCCAAGGGGTATGTCTACGCTTGGCGCGCAGGCTCACACGCGCACAACGAGTTCCTGCAATCCTGGTACGAGCTTGGCGTCATCGGTGTGCTTCTCCTCATGGCCGCCGGGTCGTCTGTGATCCTCGCCGTGCGGCGGCTGCCGGAGCCGACGCAGCCCTACGTGCTCGCGGAGATCACCGCGTTTGTGATGATTGCCGCGTTCTCGTGGGGAATGTGGCAAAGCTGGTTGATGGCCGTGACCGGGCTAACCGCGCTATATGTGGCCTTGGCCGTCAACTTCTACCGGCTCGAGGAGCCTGCCCCAGCGCCTGCCGCCGACCCACCGGCTCCGTCGGCCTGACGGCGCGACTTGTCAGGCCTATTTCCCATCCTGTAGAACTTTCAGGCTCAGCGTTCGTTTAGCGCCCCGCGCCTCGCCGCGGCGAGGGCGCCAGTCCAAAAGAGGAGAATGTGACATCGTAAGACGGCCCATGAAGCTTGCCCCCGACCGGGGAGGCCCTCGTATCAACGAGGATATCGATACTCCACAAATCCAGCTCATTGACGGGACAGGCGAGAACGTCGGTGTCGTCGACATCGGCGACGCACTTGCGCGCGCAGCGGAAGCCGGCCTCGATCTCGTCGAGATCGCGCCGAACTCCGAGCCGCCGGTCTGCAAGATACTGGATTACGGCAAATACAAGTACCAGGCGCAGAAGAAGGCCGCCGAGGCGCGCAAGAAGCAGCGCACCGTCGAGATCAAGGAGATCAAGATGCGGCCCAACATCGACACGCACGACTACGACGTGAAGATGCGCTCCATGAACCGCTTCTTCGAGGAGGGCGACAAGGTCAAGGTCACGCTCCGGTTCCGCGGGCGCGAGATGGCCCACCAGGAACTCGGCGTGCAACTGCTGGACAAGGTCAAGCAGGACACCTCGGAGATTGCCAAGGTGGAGTCTGAGCCGCGGCTTGAAGGACGCCAGATGGTGATGGTGCTGGCGCCGCGCTAAGCGCTGCGCCGCGTAAGCTCTTCAGTCACGGCGGCAGCCGTCATAGGCTCTGGCCGGCCGAACAGAAAGCCCTGTCCGGTGTCACATCCAAGTGCGACGAGTTTGTCGAGCACATCTTTCGTCTCGATGCCTTCGGCCGTGGTGCGCAGACCGAGCACACGGCCGAGGCTGACGATCGCCTCGACCAGCTTCTCGTCCTCCGAGTCCTTCAACATGTCGGTCACAAACGACTGATCGATCTTGATGGTGTCGAGCTGGAGCTCACGCAAATGATGCAGGCCGGAATAGCCCGTGCCGAAATCGTCGAGGGCAATGCGGACACCGAGATTCCGTAGAGACTTGAGCGTGACCTTGGCTTCATCCAGACGCTTCACCACGGCCGTCTCGGTGATCTCGATCTCAAGCCTCCGGGGCGGGAAACCCGCCTCGGCAAGGATACCCAGGACCCTCTGGGCGAGCAGAGGATCGGCGAATTGCCGGGGCGACAGGTTCACGGAGAGATAGATCTGCGGCGGCCAGGCCTTGGCATCCCTCATCCCCTGGGTCAGCATCGAATCCGTGAGAGCCGCGATCGCGCCTGTGTCTTCGGCGATGGGGATGAACACCTCGGGTTCGATCACGCCCATCGTGGGGTGCTGCCAGCGCGCCAGCAGCTCGTAGCCCACGGTTTCCCGCGTGTGGAGATCCACGAGCGCCTGATAATACGGAACGATCTCGCCGCGCTCCAAGGCGCCCTTGATCTCTCGCTCGAGCCGCACCCGCTGCTGGAGACGCTCATCCATCTTGGAGTCGAAGTAGCGGTAGCCGCCGCGGCCCTCCGTCTTCGCCCGGTACATGGCCATGTCGGCTTGGCGGAGCACGGTCTCGACTGCACTGTTCTCGCGGTACGCCTCTTCGCCCCCCTCGTGAACTCTTGTCGTACATCGATATGCCGACGCTCGCGCCGACATCGAGGGACAAGGACGCAAGAATGATCGGTCTTGGGATTTCGTGAACGATGCGGCGTGCGACGCGAAGCGGCAGGTCATCGTCGTCCTCCGCAACGGTCATGACGATGCCGAACTCGTCCCCGCCGAGCCGGGCGACCATGCCTTGGTCTTCGACGATCTCGGACAGGCGCTGGGCAACGACGCGCAGCACTTCATCGCCGAGGCGATGTCCGTAGAGATCGTTGATCGGTTTGAAGTAGTCCAGATCGAGCACGAACATCGCGCAGCGCTCGTTGGCGCCGACATTGCTGACGCGGCTGTTGAACTCCTCCAGAAAGCGACGGCGATTGGGGAGCCCGGTCAACGCATCGTGTCGCGCAAGCCGCTGCGCCTCGCTTTCGGCTGCGCGCCGCTCCCGCATCTCTTTGCGGAGGTCGTTGATGCGGCGCGCCGAGAAGACGATGGCGGCAAGGCCAATGAAAAACACAAGGGCGACCAGCTCGTCGAGTTGGTAGTCTTCGTGGCTGCGGCTGTACTTGAAGAAGAGATCGAAGGCGTCGAGCCAGACCAGGAACACGTAGACCGGGACCGAGAGCGCCACGATGACGACAAGATCGCGCTGGGCTCGCGGCATCCCCCTCAGCCAATGACGCAGCTTCTCCGCCATTTCCGGCTCCCTGTCTCGGTTGCTACAATCCGCCGATTGCACGCCAACTTATTGTTCGCTAACCAGAATTTCTGGGGAGATCCTACAAGTCGGGAGAGAAGCAAGCGTTAAGCGAGGTGGTTAAGCCTTCCCTCCGGCGGCGTTATTGGGGCTTTCAACCGGCAAAAAATCCCCCTATAACGCGCCCTTCAAGGAGCCGCCCGGCAGGGCATGCCGTGGCGGCTCGCATGCTTTCCAGCATCAAGTTCAAGAACGCCGGGCGGGCCCTCGCGCCAGCCTCGGCCTGAAAGTCAAGGAAGCCAAATGCCCAAGCTCAAGACCAAGAGCGGTGCCAAGAAGCGATTCAAGATCACGGCGACCGGCAGGGTGAAATGCGCCCCGGCCGGCAAGCGTCACGGCATGATCAAGCGGACCACGAAATTCATCCGGAACACCCGGGGGATGATGGTCCTGTCGGACGAAGACGCCAAGGTCGTGAAAAAGTATTTTCTCCCCAATGCCTAAGGGCATCGGCGAGACTTTCAAAGCTTAAGGAGCACCGCAAATGTCCCGTGTGAAACGCGGCGTTACATCCCATGCCAAGCACCGCAAGGTGCTGACCAAGGCGAAGGGGTATTACGGCCGCCGCAAGAACACTATCCGCGTCGCCAAGCAGGCCGTCGAAAAGGCCGGCCAATACGCCTATCGCGACCGCAAGGTGAAGAAGCGCACGTTCCGCGCTCTGTGGATCCAGCGCATCAATGCCGCCGCGCGCGCCAACGGCATGACCTACGGACGGCTGATCGACGGCTTGAAGAAGGCCGGGATCGACCTCGACCGCAAGGTGCTGGCCGATATCGCCGTGCACGAGCCGCAAACCTTCCAGGGCCTGGTCGAGGCTGCCTCAGCTGTCGCGCGGGCGTAAGCCCGGCCGCAAGGCCAAGGGAGCCTAGTCCATGAGCGCGCCAGAGCTCGACAGCCTCAAAGCCGAGTTGCTTGAGGCGGTCGCGCGCGCGTCCGATCTCGGCGCGCTCGAAGAGGTGCGCGTGGGCGCGCTCGGCAAGAAGGGCCGCGTGTCTGAGTTGATGGCCCGGCTCGGCGCCATGCCGCCCGAGGAGCGCCGCGACTACGGCCAGGCCGTCAACGCGGTGAAGACCGCTGTCGCCGAGGCGTTGGAGGCGAGGCGCGAAGACCTCGCCAGCAAGGAGACCGCCGCGCGTCTCGCGCATGAGCGCGCCGACGTCACGCTGCCGGTGCGCGAAGGGCCGATCGCCGAAGGGCGCATCCATCCTGTGAGCCAGGTCACCGACGAGATCACCGAGATCTTCGCCGATATGGGCTTCAGGATCGCCGAAGGGCCGGACATCGAGACGGACTTCAACAACTTCACCGCGCTCAACATTCCGCCGGAGCACCCCGCCCGGCAGGACCACGACACGTTCTATTTCGCCGAAGGGCCGGACGGCACGCGGCCGGTGCTCCGCACCCATACGAGCCCAGTGCAGATCCGCACCATGCTTGCGGAGAAGCCGCCTTTGCGCGTCATCGCGCCGGGCCGCGTCTATCGCTGCGACTCCGACCAGACCCACACGCCGATGTTCCACCAGGTAGAAGGTCTCGTCATCGACGAGGAGACCCATCTCGGGCATCTCAAATGGGTGCTCCAGGAGTTCTGCAAAGCGTTCTTCGAGGTGCCGGAAGTGAAGATGCGTTTCCGCGCGAGCCACTTCCCGTTTACCGAGCCGTCCATGGAAGTGGATATCGGCTACGCCAAGGTCGGCGATGAGATCCGCATCGGTGAGGGCGACCAGTGGCTCGAGATCTTGGGCTGCGGCATGGTGCATCCGAACGTGCTGAAGGCCGTCGACCTCGACCCCAAGAAATACCAAGGCTTCGCCTTCGGCATGGGGATCGACCGCATCGCCATGCTGAAATACGGCATGCCCGACTTGCGCGCGTTCTTCTCCGGCGATCTGCGCTGGCTCAAGCATTACGGCTTCGCGCCGCTCGCCATCCCCACTCTTGCCGCGGGGCTGAGCCGCTCGCCATGAAGTTCACGCTCGCATGGCTGAAGGAGCATCTCGACACGGAGGCCTCCGTGGACGAGATCGCCGAGACGCTGACCCGCATCGGGCTGGAGGTCGAAGAGGTGTTCGACCCCGCCACCGCACTGAAAGACTTTCGCGTGGCGGAGGTGGTGAAGGCCGATAAGCATCCCGATGCCGACAAGCTCCAGGTTCTCGAGGTCGACACCGGCAAAGAGCGCTTACAGGTCGTGTGCGGCGCGCCGAACGCGCGGGCCGGGCTCAAAGGCGTGTTCGCGCCGGTCGGCGCCTACGTGCCGGGCATCGACCTCACGCTCACCAAGGCCAAGATTCGCGGCGTGGAATCGAACGGCATGATGCTCTCGGAGCGCGAACTCGAACTGTCTGACGAGCATTCCGGGATCATCGAGCTTGCCCCCAAGGCGAAGGTCGGCAGCCCCGCGGCGAAGGCGCTCGGCCTCGAAGATGCGGTGTTCGACATCTCCATCACGCCGAACCGGCCGGACTGTCTCGGCGTGCGTGGGATCGCCCGCGATCTCGCAGCGGCCGGCCTCGGCAAGCTCAAGAAGGATGCGATCAAGCCGGTCAAGGGCGGCTTCGACAGTCCTGTCGCCATCAAGCTCGAATTCCCCAAGGACAAGGCAAACGCCTGCCCCGTCTTCGCGGGGCGGCTCGTGCGCGGCATCAAGAACGGGCCGAGCCCGGACTGGCTGCAGCGGCGGCTCAAGGCGATCGGCCTCCGCCCCATCAACGCGCTCGTCGATATCACCAACTACATCTCCTACGACCGCGGGCGTCCGCTCCACGTCTATGACGCGGACAAGCTCTCGGGCGCGATCCGCGCGCGGCTCGGCAAGACGGGCGAGAAATTCCTCGCGCTCGACGGCAAGACCTACGAAGTCGACGACGAGATGTGCGTCATCGCCGACGAGGCCCGCGTGCTCGGCCTCGGTGGCGTGATCGGCGGCGAGGACACCGGCAGCACGGGGGAGACGACCAACGTCTTCATCGAGTCGGCCTATTTCGATCCGAAGCGCACGGCGCGCACGGGCCGCACCCTGAACATCCAGTCGGACGCGCGGTTCCGCTTCGAGCGCGGCGTCGATCCGGAGTTCGTGGTGCCGGGGCTCGAGCTTGCCACGCAGATGGTGCTCGACCTCTGTGGCGGCAGCCCAAGCACAATCACGGTCGCCGGCAAGACGCCGAAGCCGAACCCGCCCTTCAAGTTCGACATGACGCTGATCGGCCGCTTGAGTGGGCTGTCGCTCCCCCATCGCGACATCAGGCGGAAGTTCGCGGCGCTCGGCGTTAAGCTCGAGGGCAAGGCCAATGTGCTGAAGGCTGTGCCGCCATCCTGGCGTCCGGACATCAGCGCGCCGGTCGATCTCGTCGAGGAGGTGGTGCGCCTCACCGGCGTCGATCACGTGCCGGCGACGCCGCTCGAACGCAGCTCCGGCGTGGCGGCGCCCGTGCTGACCGAGCTGCAAGCGCGGCAGAAGCTGACGCGCCGGCTCCTGGCCGCGCGGGGCTTCGTCGAGGCCGTCACCTGGTCGTTCATTCCCGTCGCCGAGGCCAAGCTCTTCGGCGGCGGCTCGCCTTCGCTGACCCTCGACAATCCAATCTCGACCGAGCTTGCGCAGATGCGGCCGAGCCTGCTGCCCGGCCTCATCACCGCCGCCAAGCGGAACCGCGACCGAGGCTTCGCCGACGGCGCCCTGTTCGAGCTCGGCCAAGCCTATCGGGGCGCGGCGCCTGAGGATCAATACGTCGCCGCGACCGGCGTGCGGTTCGGCAATTCCGCGCTTCTAGGCTCTGGCAGGCATTGGTCGGGCGAGGCACCTGCCGCCGACTGGGCGGCGGTCAAGGCCGACGCCATCGCCGCGCTCACCGCGCTCGGTCTCAGCCAGGCCAACGTTCAAGTCACGCGCGACGCGCCTTCCTGGTTCCATCCGGGACGCTCCGGCGCGCTCAAGCTCGGGCCGAAGGTCACGCTCGGCGTGTTCGGCGAGCTGCATCCCGACATCCTCGCCGCGCTCGACGCCGAGGCGCCGATGGCCGCGTTCGAGCTCTATCTCGAGAGCGCTGCCGCCGGCAAAGCGCAAAGGTACGGCGAAGCCGGCACTGGAAGCGTCCGACCTCCAGGCGGTGCGGCGCGACTTCGCCTTCCTGGTCGACAGGGACGTGGCCGCAGGCGACGTGGTGCGCGCGGCGTCGAGCGCCGACCGCGCGCTGATCGCTGATATCGGTGTGTTCGACGTGTTCACGGGCCAAGGCGTGCCGGACGGCAAGAAGTCGCTCGCCATCGAGGTGACCTTGCAGCCCCGCGACAAGACGCTGACAGACGCGGAGATCGACGCGGTAGCGGAGAAGATCGTCGCCGCGGTGGTGAAGGCCACGGGCGGCGAACTCCGGGGCTAGCCAGCTAGAACTGGCCGAAGCCAAAGATCCCATTCGACTTGCGACGCTTCTGTTGACCAGCGCCATAGAACGGCTTGTCGGCGCACGCGGACGCAAGCTGGCGGGAGAGCTGCTTGGGGATCGCCGGCGCCGGGTGCCAAGCGGCACAGAGCGCGCCCAGTTTGCCGCCGAGCGAAGCAGCGTCGGCTGAGCAATAGAGCCCCGAGCCGTCCTGCCGCGGCGTGAAGCGCACGCCTTCCGCCGTCTTGCCGTCGCCGAGTTGCGCGCCGAGATAGTTCAGCGCGTAGATGCGGCGCGCGCTCTCCTGCGCGGGAAAGCGTTCGGGATGCATCTGGGTCTTGGTGAGGGGGATCGCCTCGATGGCCTCGACCCGCCAGCGCCCGTCGAGGCGCGCGAGATGCACCTTCGCCATGAGCCCATAGTCGCGGCAGATGCCGAAGCGGCTCATCTCGGCGGTGCCGGGATGCAGGAAATTGCCCATCCCATAGAAGATCAGCGAGTTCCCCACGCGCTCCACGCCTTGGGCCACATGCGGATGGGAGCCGACGATCAGGTCGATGCCCTTCTCCTGCGCAGCGTATGCGCGCCAATCCTCAAGCTGGCGCTGGTCGGGCACGACCCGGCCCTCGAGCCCGTAATGGATGGAGAGAATGCGGTAGTCGGCTGGAAAGCCAGCGAGCCGGTTCACCACCAGCTCGAAATCGGCGTGGTTGCGATACGACGCCTGCCCGGGCTTGTCCTTGCCGGCGCGATGCTCCTCGCGCTGTCCGGTGATGATGCCGGTGGCGCCGAAGGCGATCTTGGTGTCTCCGAGCTCGAGGCAGCCGGGCCGCGTCGCCTCCTCCATATTGGCGCCGATGCCGGCATAGGCGATGGCCCGCTCCGCTGCGGCGACGGCCATGTGATAGAGCGTCTCCTCCGCGCCGGTCGCGCCGTAATCCATGGAGTGGTTGTTGGCGAGCGAGAACAGGTTGAAACCGGTGTCGATGAGCGCCTTCAGCCCCAGCGGGTGGCTCTTGAAGTTGTACGGCGACTTTTGTCCTTTTTGATCGGCGACGAGATCGTTGCGGTCGGTGACGACCGTCTCGAGATTGAGAAAGGCGAGGTCGCCGTTGACCTCGCTGGCAATGCCCGACAGCGAGTCCTTGAAGCTCAGGACCTTGCCGTCCTTGCGAAACCCTTCCGGCGAGACGGGCGCGTCATCCGAATTGAAGCCGGTATCGCCGACGAGCACGATGGTGAGGCGGTCGGGACCCGGTCCGTTCGCCTCGCTCTCGACGGACGCGGTGTATTCGGTACTGGCGCATGGCTGAAGGCGGACGGCGCCTTGGAGCCCGCTGCCGCCGGCAACGAGCGCGATGACCACCGCTGCGGCGCCAAAAGGCTTGAGCAGGTGGCTTGGCATGATCAGCCGGCTCTCATGTCGTGGCCTCGCTCGTGGCCCGTTCCGAGAGGTTGCGAATCGGTTCCGTATCGAATCCCAGATTGTGGTCGCGGGCAAGGTGGACCATGGCGCGCTCGGTGAGCGCGGTGATGGTCAGCAGCGGATTGCAGCCGATGGAGCGCGGGATGATCGCGCCATCGCAGACATAGAGTCCTGCATGGACGCCCTCGCCGCTCGCGCCGTCGAACACCTGGCATTTGTGGTTGACGACGCCGCTTGCTGCGTCCTCGCCCATGCCGCACCCGCCGAGCGGATGCGCGGTCGCGGGCTTGGTGCCCATATTGGTGGCGGCGAGCGGGCTCTTGATGTAGCGCGCGCCGACGGCCTGCGCGGCCTTGGTCAGCGCCTCGTCCACGCGTTGATAGACGGGTTGGTCGGCGACGTTGGGCCAGAGGAGCTGGAGGCTGCCATTGTCGAGCTTCAGGCGGCCTTTCGCGTCATCGTGCGACACGACGAAGAAGGTGTGCAGATGGGACAGCGGGCCCTGATAGACGCCCTTGATGAGGCTCTGCGCCGCGCCGAGGATGCGCCCGCCCGAGATGAAGAACACAGGCAGTAGCGGCGCCAGCGCCGACGGCAGCACGCCTTCCTGGATGATCATGCTGTGATCGAGATCGCCATGATCGGGAAGCTCGATCTGGCCGGCGACACAGGCACCGATCGCATCGCCGGTATATTTCGGCGGCTCGCCGACGCCGATGCCGTTCACCTTCTCGCGGCCCCCCAGAGCGAAAGCGATGATGTCGCCATTGGCCGAGAAACCATCACCGAGCCGGTCCGAGAGACCCAGCCCGCGCTCGCGGGAGCGGAGCAGAATCTCGGTCGAGCCGAGCGTTCCGGCCGAGAGCACCACGGTCTTGGCGTCGACGAATCGGGGCGCGGCATCCTTCTCCTCGGTAGAGGCGAAGTGGACACGCCAGCTCTGCCCGCGCTTCTCAAGATGGCTCACGGTGAGCTCGGTGAAGATCTCCGCGCCGTGTGCCTTCGCGTCGGGAAGGTAGGTCACGGCCACGGTGTTCTTGGCGCCGACATTGCAGCCGGAACAGCAATCGCCGCACAGCGTGCAGGCCGGCTGCTCGACGCCCGCAGGGTTCACGGTGTCCTCGAAGCTCACCACCACGGGGGCGGCCACCGGGGGCTGACCGAACGCGGCGCTTGCGGTTTCCAGCGCGCGGTATTTCGTGAGCTCCGGCGCTTTTCCGTAACGGGACGGGCGCAACATCGTTTGCGCCCGCTCGAAACCGAGATCGAGCAGCCCGTCCCGTGCCACCTCCTCCGGCCAGGCCCGGTCGGCGAACACCCGGGCGTCCGGGCGCAAGCCCACGCCGGCATTGATGAGCGATCCGCCGCCGAGCCCGCAGCCGACGAGCACATGGATGTCGGCGCCGAGGCGGAAATCGTAGAGGCCGGTGCGCGAGCCGGAGCGCATCTTGCCGCCGTTCAATTGCAGCTCGCGGCGGAGTTCCGGCAGGCGGGCCGGGAAAGCCCCGGTCGGGACCTCGCGGCCCCGCTCGATGACGCAGACGCGCTGGCCGGCGCGGGAGAGCCTGGAGGCGGTGACGCCGCCGCCATAGCCGGAGCCGACCACGACAACGTCATAGGCGGGCTTCATGGCCGCTTGGGGTGAAGACAAAGTCTGTTGCATGGCCCCTCAATAACCCAGATCAGGAAGTCGCCCCAAGCGCTTATCCGCGAGGCCGCCAGCGCATCAATTCCAATCACGGTCGCGCGAGAGGCCCTATGCCCCGGCGCCCGGCCTCCTTATCGTCTCAGCCGGACAACAATGTGGAGAGAGACCCATGGTGGCGCGATGGATTTGCGCGGGACTGACGGCGGCGTTCCTTGCCGCGTTCATGGTCGCGGGCGGGGCACATAGTAGCCAGGCAGCGGACACCAAGACCGCGATCTTCGCCGGTGGCTGCTTCTGGTGCATGGAAGCGGCCTTCGACGAGGTGAAGGGCGTGACCGAGACCATCTCGGGCTATGCCGGCGGAACGAAGCCCAATCCGACCTATGGCAGCCATGAAGGCTATGTCGAAGCGGTGAAGGTGACCTACGACCCGTCAAAGGTGACCTACGCGCAGCTGCTCGAAGACTATTGGCACAACATCGACCCGTTCGATGCGAGCGGTCAGTTCTGCGACAAGGGTCCCGCCTACCACACCGCGATCTTCACGTCCGACGATCAAGAGAAGGCGCTGGCCGAGAAGACCAAGCAGGAGATCGCGGACAAGTACAAGCAGAAGGTCGCGACCCAAATCCGCCCGACGACGACCTTCACCGCCGCCGAGGAATATCATCAGAACTATCACAATCTGAATCCGGTCAGTTACAAGTACTACAAATGGAATTGCGGACGCGCCCAGCGGCTCGCCGATATCTGGGGCGACAAGCACAGCTGAGCGATGCATAGTCTGGACCTCATGCGGCTTCAGACCTGACCGAGAGGTCCCTGCCTATGGATAAGCGGGAGGTCATCTATCGGCACGCAAGGGCCGTGCGCCTCACGCACTGGATCAATGCGCTCGTGCTGCTCGTGCTCTTGATGAGCGGCCTGCAGATCTTCAACGCGCATTCGGCACTCTATCTCGGCTCCAAATCCGTGTTCGACGATCCCGTGATGTCGATGGATGCGGTGCAGAGCCCCGGTGGCCCGAAGGGCGTCACCACGCTCTTCGGCTACAGCTTCGACACGACGGGCGTGTTCGGCCTCGGCGGCGACGCCGAGACCGGATACCAAGCAACGAGGCTTTCCGTGGTCGGTCACGCTCCCCGGCCATCGCAGCCTGGCCACGGGCCGGCTCTGGCATTTCTTCTTCGCCTGGCTGTTCCTGATCAACGGCCTCGTCTATCTCATCTGGAGCTTCTCAAGCGGGCATATACGGCGCGATCTCCTGCCGTCCGGAAAGGAGCTCGGCCATATCGGCGGCTCGATCGCCGAGCACGCGCGCTTCCGCTTCCCCAAGGGAGAGGAGGCGAAGCGCTATAACGTCTTGCAGAAGCTATCTTATTTGATTGTGGCCTTGATCCTCCTGCCGCTCATGCTGCTCACCGGGCTCGCCATGTCGCCGGGCATGGACGCGGCCTTCCCCGTCCTGCTCGACATTTTCGGCGGGCGGCAGTCGGCGCGCACCATCCATTTCATCTCGGCGAGCCTCATCGTGATCTTCGTCGCCGTGCACATCTTCATGGTTCTGGTGTCGGGCGTCTGGAACAATCTCCGATCGATGATCACCGGCCGCTACGTCATCGACGAGGCGGAGGAAAAGTCATGAGCGGCGACCTCGACCGGCGCGGCTTCCTTGCGCGGGGTCTCGCCGTCGCGAGCGCCGCCCTGCTCGGCGGCTGTGACGATCTCTCGAGCCAGCCTTGGGTGCAGCGCATCCTCGCTTCGGCCGAGACGCTGACGCGGGTTACGCAGCGCGCCTTGCTGTCGCCCAAGGCGCTCGCGCGCGAGTACAGCGAGGCTGATCTGTCGAAGGACTTCAAGGCGAACGGCTCGATCAATCCGCCGGATCCCGACTACCGGGCGCTTGCCGCCAACGATTTCGCCGACTGGAAGCTCGGCGTCGCCGGTCTCGTCGGCGAACCGCTATCCCTGTCGCTTGCCGATTTGCGCACGATGCCGTCACGCACCCAGATCACCCGCCATGACTGCGTGGAGGGGTGGAGCTGCATCGGCAAGTGGAAAGGCGTGCCGCTCAGCGCACTGCTGGAGCGCGCGAAGATGAAAGCCGATGCGCGCTACATCGTGTTCTATTGCGCCGACACGCTCGGGCGCAGCACCGGCGAAAAATATTACGAGTTCGATCGGGCTCGAGGATGCCTTCCATCCTCAGACCATCCTCGCTTACGAGATGAACGACCAGGTGCTGCCCGTGCCGCATGGCGCGCCGCTCAGGCTCCGGGTGGAGCGCCAGCTCGGCTACAAGATGGCGAAATACATCATGCGCATCGAAGCCGTCGGCAGTCTCGATGACATCCGCGGCGGCCAGGGCGGCTATTGGGAAGACCGCGGCTACGCGTGGTACGCGGGCATCTGAGCGCGCAAAAGAGGGGCCCGCGGCGTGCGAGACCCCTCCTCGTCCTTCAGGCGATCGTGGTCAGAGAATGATCCAGATGCCCTTGTCGTGGCGCTTCTTCCAGGCGCGGTAGTTGGCCTTGCAACGGTTCTTGTAGGCCTTGCGGGCGTTCTTGTTGTGGGGGTAGAGCGCATCGGCGCGGGCATCGCAGCCGCTTCTAGCCTGAGCCGAAATCGGCGCCGTCGTCATCGCGCCGGCCAAGATCAGTGACGCGGCGGCAGCCAGAAAAACCATCTTTCGCATTGGTCGCTCCTGTGGATGAGGTTCAACGGCGCGACAGGGCTACTCCGCCCCACCAATCGAGAGACGCCGCGCTTCGCCGTAGCAGCCACAGTGTTGCGATTCGGTTGATCTTCTCTGATCGCGCCATCGAAAGAGAAACGGCCCGCACAGGCGGGCCGTTTCAATTGGCAGGCTCAAGACCCGTGCTAGGAGGCCTGGCGCTGTCTCAGCAGACCGTGCCTGTTGCCCTTCTTCAGCGACTTGTAGTGCACCTTGCAGGCCTTCTTATAGGCGCGCCGTTCTTTCCGATCGGCTGGGTACTGCATCTTGGCTGCCTCGCGGCAGGTGACGCCGGTTGTTGCGTGGGCCTTTGCCTGAGCCGGCTGAACTGGCGTGGTCGTCGCAACACCGGCAAGCACGAGCGAAGCGGCGGCAGCCAAAAGAATCTTCTTACGCATGGACTTCTCCTACTGGTTGTGCAGCACTGGCGCGAGTTCCCAGTGGGCAGGGTTTACGCCGACGCCGCCTTGCGGAGCCGACTAGCTCAACGTTTGGGGCGCGGAGTTGATCCATCCCGCGACGCATTGACCCCAAAGAGAAAAGGGGGCCCTCACGGCCCCCTTTCGAAGCACTTTTCAAACAGAGCGTCGACGGCTAGCTGCTCTTGAGCTTGTTCAGAAGGCCCTTGCCGTTGGCAGCCTTCCAGGCCTTCACGCACTGATGCTTGTATTCCACACGCTGCATGAGGGCCTTGGGGTACTTCGCCTTCGCGGCGTCCTTGCAGGTCATCGCGGCTTGGGCGGTGATCGGAGCGGTCATGGAGACGCCCGCGAGGATTGCGGACGCCGCAGCGGTCAAAAGTACTTTCTTAATCATGGGATTCTCCTTTGCGTTGTGAAGAGCTTCAATTTTGGAGCGAAGGGAGGCGTGCCCCCCTTAAGCGCCTGAAGTTTCAGGCCAAATCAGTGACTACTGGCTAGCCTTCCAGGCTTCCTTGCAGGACTTCTTGAAGGCGTGGCGCATTTTGTGGTTGTCGGGATACTTCATCTTCGCGGCGGCCTTGCAGGTCATCGCGGCTTGGGCGGTGACCGGCACGGTCAGAGTGGCGCCAGCGACGATGGCGGTGGCGGTGGCGGCGACAAGGATCTTCTTAAGCATCGACTTCCTCCTGTTGAGAAACGCGAAGTCACACGGCGCCATAAGCCGGTAGGCGGTACGCCGCATGCCAATTAGTGAATCGTTGTTTCCAATCGGTTGATCCAGCCGGGGCGACGCTCGGCTGCTTGATGAGAAAAGGGGGACCTTGGTCGGCCCCCCTTCCTTGCCTAAAAACTCTCAGGCGAAATCAACTACTTCTGCGAAGCCTTCCAGGCGTCCTTGCAATCCTTCTTGAAGGCATGACGCTCCTTCATGTCCTTCATCATATCGGGAAACTTCATCTTCGCGGCTTCCTTGCAGGTCATCGCAGCCTGGGCCGGGGCGATCTGGAGGGGAAGCGACGCAGCAGAAACCAGACCTGCCGCCACGGCGGCCAGAAGAACCTTTTTCAACATCTGAGTCTCCAATCGGTTGGGAGCACGTGTGTAGCAGATCAGGAATAGGACCGGACAGCTACAAAATTTGGGCGGACCCAATCACATTTCATCCCAAATTGTCGCAGGGAGCCGCTTGACCGTCGGGAGATTGCTCCCCTACCTAGCCGCCCATGAGTCCTTCCGAGGCGACGCCCCTTTCCCACATCCGCAACTTCTCCATCATCGCCCATATCGACCACGGCAAGTCGACACTCGCAGACCGGCTAATCCAGCTCTGCGGCGGCCTTACGGCTCGGGAGATGAAGGAGCAGGTGCTCGATTCCATGGATATCGAGCGCGAGCGCGGCATCACCATCAAGGCTCAGACCGTGCGCCTCGACTACCGGGCCAAGGACGGCAAGCTCTACGAGCTGAACCTGATCGACACGCCGGGCCATGTGGACTTCGCCTACGAGGTGAACCGGTCGCTCGCGGCGTGCGAAGGCTCGCTGCTCGTGGTGGACGCGACCCAAGGCGTGGAAGCCCAGACGCTCGCCAACGTCTATCAGGCACTCGACAACAACCATGAGGTCGTGCCGGTCCTGAACAAGATCGATCTGCCGGCGGCGGAGCCAGAGCGGGTGCGCCAGCAGATCGAGGACGTGATCGGGCTCGACGCGCATGACGCGCTCGAGATCTCGGCCAAGACCGGCAAGGGCATCGAGGACGTGCTGGAGGCGATCGTGCATCGCCTGCCGCCGCCGAAAGGCGACATCGACGCACCGCTGAAAGCGCTGCTCGTCGATAGCTGGTACGACGCCTATCTCGGCGTCGTCGTGCTCGTGCGCATCATCGACGGCAAGCTGTCAAAGGGTCAGCGCATCCGCCTGATGCTGACCGGCGGCTCTTATCAAGTGGACCGCGTCGGCATCTTCCGGCCCAAGCAGGAGATGCGCGACCGGCTCGGGCCCGGCGAGATCGGCTTCTTCACCGCCTCGATCCGCCAGGTGGCCGACACCCGCATCGGCGACACCATTACCGACGAAAGGAAACCGACGGCCAAGCCGCTGCCGGGCTTCAAGCCGGCCCAGCCAGTGGTGTTCTGCGGTCTGTTCCCGGTCGATGCGAGCGAGTTCGAGGACCTGCGCGAGGCAGTCGGCAAGCTCCGCCTCAACGATGCGAGCTTCGACTACGAGATGGAGACGTCGGCGGCGCTCGGCTTTGGCTTCCGCTGCGGCTTTCTCGGCTTGCTGCATCTCGAGATCGTGCGCGAGCGGCTCGAGCGCGAGTTCGATATCAACCTCATCACCACGGCGCCCTCGGTCATCTACCGCGTCTATCTCACGGACGGCAATATGATCGAGCTGCACAACCCGGCCGACATGCCGGAGACGCAAAAGATCGCCAAGATCGAGGAGCCGTGGATCGAGGCGACGATCCTGGTGCCCGACGAGTATCTCGGCGCCGTGCTGAAACTGTGCGAGGACCGGCGCGGGCGGCAGAAGACGCTCACTTATGCTGGCGCGCGTGCCATGCTGGTCTACGAGCTGCCGCTGAACGAGGTCGTGTTCGATTTCTACGACCGGCTGAAGTCTGTATCGCGCGGCTATGCCTCGTTCGATTATCACATCATCGGCTACGAGGAAGGCGATCTCGTTAAGATGGCACTGCTCGTCAACGACGAGCCGGTTGACGCGCTGTCGATCATCGTCAACCGCTCACGCGCCGAGATGCGCGGGCGCGCCATGGTCGAGAAGCTGAAGGACCTGATCCCGCGGCACATGTTCAAGATCCCGATCCAAGCCGCGATCGGCGGCAAGGTCATCGCCCGGGAGACCATCAGCGCGCTGCGCAAGGACGTGACCGCCAAGTGCTATGGCGGCGACATCACCCGCAAACGCAAGCTCCTGGAAAAGCAGAAGGCGGGAAAGAAGAAGATGCGGAGCTTCGGCAAGGTCGACATTCCGCAAGAGGCGTTCATCGCCGCGCTCAAGATGGACGCGGATTAGCGTTCCCCCGAGGAAACCAAATTCACCTATCGGCGTTGTGAGTGGGCGCGCCGCTTCATGCGGGGTGCGTGCAATGCTGCGCCAAGAAGTCGCCACGGCATTACGCCGTCGGCGGATAATTGTTATTGGTTAATGTATTCCTAATGACTTGCCCTGTTCTTGCCTCTTTCCAGTCCTTGTTGCCTTACTTGTGGCAATAGCTTGATATTGTTATGTCTTGTTAACGTATCTACTTGACAGCGGCCAAAGTATCACTTTCCATCGGCGCCACAGGGATAGCAGCACGACGGGGGAGTCGGGCTGGGCCAAAACCCTCCGCCACCTCCTCCCGCAAGCAAAAACACGATTGCTGCATCAGGGCCGTCTCGACTCTTTGCGCTTCGAGCGAACCGGCCATGTACGGGGTGAGGCGTGTTTCTAGAGGGGAGTGATGCGTACCGCCCTCGCTATCGGACTGTGCCTGCTCGGCGTCCTTTCCGCCGCGGCGGCGGATAGCGCCTCTGCCGAAGACCGGCCATCGGCGCAGACCATCCGCGACAGCTATCGCGCACAGCTCAACGACAACACGGTCACCATCATGGCCGGTAGCGCCGACGGCACCGACCTTGCCATCGTGCAGGATCTCGCCGCGGTGCTCGACGACGGCGAGCATTTGCGGGTCGTGCCCATGGTGGGCAAAGGACCGTCCCAGAACCTGAAAGATGTCCTCTTCATGCGCGGCGTCGACATGGGCATCACGCAAGCGAACGTTCTCAAGCATTACGCCAAGACGGGCGAACTCGGGCCCAATCTCGAAAGCCAGGTCGCTTACATCGCCAAGCTGTTCAACGAGGAAATGCACGTGCTGGCGCGCACCGAGGTGAGCGACATCCGGGCGCTGGACGGGAAGACCGTCAACGTGGGACCTGAGGGCAACGGCGCGGAGATCACCGCGCGTGCTGTCTTTGACGCAATCGGCATAACGGTGCGCGAGGCACATCTCGAGCAAGCCGACGCGTTGGCGAAGCTGAAAGCAGGCGACATCGACGCCATGGTCGTGGTCGCCGGGAAACCGGCACCGATTCTCGCGCATCTCGATGATGCGAGCGGCCTCAAGCTCCTCAGCGTGCCTTACGCCGAGGGTCTCGAAGACAACTATTACCCGGAGACGCTGACCCAAGCCGACTATCCGCAGCTGATCGGCGACGGCACCCGTATCGACACCGTTGCCGTGTGCGCGGTGCTGGTGTCGTTCAACTGGGACAAGGACAGCCCGCGTACGCAAAAGCTCGACCGGTTCGTCAATCGCTTCTTCTCGAACTTCAATGCGTTCCTGGCGCCGCCGCGTCATCCGAAATGGCAACAAGTGAACTTCGCCGCGACCTTGGAAGGCTGGCAGCGCTCGCCGCTGGCGCAAGCCTGGATCGACCACGCGAAGACGACCCTGGCGGCCGATCCGGACGCGCGCGCGCGGTTCGAGACGTTCCTCGCCCAAGCCGACACGAAGGCTGCGGCCACGTCGGAGGCGCAGCGGGCGAAGCTGTTTCGCGACTTTCTCGAATGGAGCAAGACGCACGATCAGAACTAACGGTCCTTCAAGTTTGGTGTCACGCGTAGGAGGGTGCCATGGTTCAGCCGGCGCTCAGATCAATTCAAATGTCAGGACAGCCGAGACCGCAAAGCTTGGTGGAGCGCATCGAGGCGGAGCTGCCTCGCGTGCCGAAGCCGGAGCCCACCGTGTCGTCGATGGCCGAACGCTTTGCGCCCGACGCTTTGCGGGCGAGTCGGCCTGAGCCGCAGCGGCTGCTGCCCGATGATGCGGTGCTGGCGAGCCGGCCTCCTGGACGGCCGCGATTTTCCGGACCGGCGCGGGGAGTCATTTTCGTGCTGACGGCCGTGGCGCTGGCGCCCGCGACGATCCTCGCAGGACTCTTGTGGTTCGGCGCGATCAGCAAGCCCGAGGCGGTCCTCAATTTGAGCAAGCCGGGCGCCCCACCGGCCCAGCAGGCAGCCGTGGCCGCGGCACCGGCGTTCAACCCGGCACCGCAGCCCCCTGAGATCGCGCTGACGGCGCCTGAAAAGATCGTGGCCAAGGCGGGTGACGCGGTGGACTTCGCCATCGCCATCGACACGGACGAGGCGCTGCCCGAGCGGAGCGTCATCGCCATCCGCGACATCCCCCAAGGTGCCGCGTTCTCCGAAGGTCGCCCTTTCGGCACGCGTGAGTGGAGCCTGCGGCCCGACGAGATCGCCGGACTGAGCTTGCGCCTGCCGGACGACCAGAGCGGCGGATCCGATATGCGGGTCGAGCTGGTGGCGGCGGACGGCGCCGTGCTTGCCGGCACTACGACGCATCTCGACGTTGCACCGAACCCTGCGGCAGGGCTCGTGGTCCGGTCGGGCGAGGCGGACCGCGTGGAGGATCTCATGGCGCATGGCCGCAAGATGGTCTCCGTCGGCTATCTCGCCGGCGCGCGCGCCTATTTCCAGCGAGCGGCGGAGGCCGGCAGCGGCGAGGCGGCGCTCTCCATTGGTGCCACCTACGATCCCGACGTCATCGCCGAGCTCGGCGTGCAAGGCATTAAGCCCGATCCCGACGCGGCCAAGACTTGGTATGACCGCGCCTCTGGGCTCGGCATCACGGACCGCGAGGCGAAGCTCGCAGACCTCAAGCAAGCGTGGGCGAAGCCCAGCGCACCACAGACCGAGACCGCGGCCGCTGCGCCGGAAGAGGCCGCACCGGCACCCGTGGAGCAACCGAAAGCGGCGCGCCAAGAGCCGGAGCCAGGGCCGCTCGGCCGGCTCGTGGCTGCGGCGTCAGAGCTGACGAGCAAGGATCAGTGGGTCGAGGTCGCGAGCGCGGTCAACATGCGGACCGATGCATCAGGCGACGGCAAGATCCTGAAGGTCGTGCAGAAAGGCACAAAGCTTCGCGTCAAAAGCCGCGACGGCAACTGGATACAGGTCGCCAATCCCGACACCAACGAGGAAGGGTGGATCTACACGCGCTTCCTCGAGGAGACGGACGCCCCCTAGTAGCTCACGACGTGGCTGTGCGGACGTGCCAGGCGAGATAGGTGAGCGCCGCGCCTTCGCACACGAGCTGAATGCCAAGCAAGAGCCCGAGCACCCACTCGGCGCTGAGCGGCATGCTGGCCCACAGGATGAGCGCCAGCAAAATACCGACCACGCCGCTGCCGAGCACCCAGCCCCAATTGGGGAAGGGCTTGATGGTGAGCGCGAAGATGACCTTAGCGATACCCTCGACCATGAAATACACGATCAGCAGCACGGTGATGAGCAACAGCCCGCTGTCGGGTGCGCGCAGCAGGAGAAGTCCGATCAAAATGGCGAGCACGGCCGAGATCAGCTGCAGCCAGAAATGCGGCACGTGGCGCGCGCCGATCAGTCCGATGCCTTGCAGAATCCCGCTCACGATCAGGATCCAGGCGAGCAGATAGACGATGGCGACCGAGGCGATGAACGGATAGATCAGGGCCAGGACGCCCGCGACCACCAACAGCACACCCTGGATCAGATACCAAAGCGAATAGCGCTTCACGGTCTCGCGCATGGCTTGGCGCAGTACCGCAGCAGCTTCATCCAAGGAAATGGGCATGGGTCGAGCCTCCTCCTCTTAAAGCTTCCGGCCGAATCAGTATGATGGCCGCGGCCAGCATACGCCAAAGGCGAGGGGGGCTAGAGGGAATGCGCCAAGACAAGCGCCAAGACGCGCGCACGACCCGCAAAAATGCGTTCCACGCGCAGGATCGCGCGCATCTCGACAGCGCCATCGCCAAGGCCACGCGGCGGCTCATCCCGTTCCTCTGCCTCGCCTATATCGTCAACTTCCTCGACCGGGTGAATATCGGCTTCGCCGCGCTGCACATGAACGAGGACCTCGGCTTCACGCCCGCGGTCTACGGGTTCGGCGCCGGCATCTTCTTCCTCGGCTATATCGCCTTCGAGGTCCCGAGCAATCTCGCGCTGCACCGCTTCGGCGCGCGCATCTGGATCGCGCGCATCATGATCTCGTGGGGCATCGTCGCCTGCGCCATGGCGCTCGTATGGAGCGAGACGAGCTTCTACGTGATGCGCTTCCTGCTCGGCGTGGCGGAGGCGGGCTTCTTCCCGGGCGTCATCTTGTATCTCACCTATTGGTTCCCGGCGGAGCACCGCGCGCGCATCGTCGCCGTGTTCATGGCGTCGGTGCCGCTCGCCACCGTATTCGGCGGCCCGATTTCGGGGGCGCTGCTCGAGATGGACGAGATCGCGGGCCTCCAAGGCTGGCATTGGCTGTTCATCGTCGAGGGCATACCGGCGATCGTGCTCGGCGTGCTCGCCCTCAAGATCCTGATCGACAAGCCGGCGGACGCGGCATGGCTGACGCAGGAGGAGCGGCGCGCACTCACACAAGCCATCGAGGCGGAGGACACGGCCGCCAAGGAGGTCGGCTATGCCGATATCGGCAACGCGCTGACGCGCCCCAAGGTGCTCGCGCTCGGCCTGCTCTGGTTTCTCATCGTCATCGGGCTCTACGGCATGGGCTTCTGGATGCCGCAGGTCATCCAAGGCTTCGGCCTCGATCCGCTCAGCATCGGACTGATCACGGCGATCCCTTACCTCTTCGCCGCCGCCGGCATGGTGCTTTGGGGCCGTCACTCGGACCGGGTGGGAGAGCGCCGCTGGCACATCGCCCTGCCGCTCCTGCTCGGTGCGTGCGCGTTCGCCTGGTCGGCCTTCTCCGAGCCTCTCCTCCCCACCATGATCGCGTTCACGCTCGCCACGGTCGGCTTCTACGCCGCGCTCGGGCCGTTCTGGTCGCTGCCGACCGCCTTCCTCGCCGGGACCGGGGCGGCGGCCGGGCTGGCGCTCGTCAACTCGATCGGCAACATCGCGGGCTTCGTGGGCTCCTACACCGTCGGCCTCCTGAAAGAGGCGACGGGGAGCTTCTCGGCGGCGCTGTTGTTCCTGGCGGCCGCGCTGGCGCTCGGCGCCCTCATGGCCCTGTTCTTCCGGGAGCCCTCGAGGGGTTGAGCCTCCCGCCTCCCACCCCTGGTGGTATCCTCCGCGCGGATATGCAGAATGGCCTCCTCGCAAACGACGGGGGACTTTCGGGTGCTGTGGAGAGCGTTATGGACGGGCCGCAAACGCGGGTATCGGGACAATGCCCCGGCCCGTGAGGTCCGCGACGCCGCGCCGGTCTGGCTGAAGGAGAGCCACCGCGCCCAGCTCCTCTGCTTCGTCCACGTCCCCAAGACGGCCGGGACCTCTCTCAAGAACGTCCTGTTCGAGGTCTACGGGAGCGGCTTCTTCGCCAATCTCCGCCTCAGGCATACGCCGCCCGAGACGGTGACCCCCGACGACGCCAAGGACATCCTCGCCATCGGCGGCCACCTTCCATACGGATTTCATCGCCGGTTCGGCCGGGCGCACACCGACGACGCGGAAGGCGTCTTCGCCGGCCGCGAGATCCACTATGTGACCGTGGTGCGCAACCCGGTCGACCGCCTGCTCTCCGTGTCCCGCTTCGTCCGCACCTTCCCGCCGCACCCGCTCTACCGGCAGACCAAGCACATGAGCTGCGCCCAGTTCTTCGATCACATGGTCGAGACGCAAAACATGACCATCCTCGGCAGCCAGCAATCCTCGTTGCTGACCGGCGGGCAGAAGGAGCGGGCCATCGAGTATGCCGACACGCGCTTCACCGCCATCGCCACCACGACCGGCCTTGCGGCGATGGTCGAGGCGCTCGGGAAACGGCTGGACTGGCCGGCGGTCGAGACCGGCCACAAGAATCACGAGCCCGCGGGAGTTGTCGGACGAGGGCGACCGGCGCATGGCCGAGGCCTTGTGCGATGAATACTGCAAGGAAGACATCGCGCTCTACGCGCACGTGCAGGCCAAGCCGTCCGGCTTCGCCGTCAAGGACGGTTAGGCGGGAGCCTGAGACGCCAGCGCCGATGACGATGTGGACGCGCGCGTCCATGCGGACGGCGCCATCCTCTTCATGCCGGGCAAAGCGTTCCGTCAAGGAGCGGCGGACGCGATCGCGCGCCGCCTCCCCCGCTTCGGCGACGAGATCGCCGGCTCCAAAGGCGGCAAGCGCGAAATCCGCGGCTTGCGCAGGCGCCAGACCGCCGCCGAGCGGAAGGAGCCCTCGCCAGTCGCGCACGGCGAGATCGCGAAAGCCGGCGCATTCGAGCAGGGTGAGCAGCGTGTCGGCCCCGGCATAGCGGAATGGACCCGGCGCTTGCGGATCGGGCGCCGGCACGTCGATGATCTCGCCCGCCACCTCGCGGACGCTCGTCATCCACGGATTGTCGGACGGCGGGCCCCAGACCGCGAAGGCGAAGCGGCCGCCGGGGCTAAGCCAGTTTGCCAGGTTGGCGAAGGCGGCAGGCGGATCGTCGTAGAACATGATGCCGAAGCGCGAGACGAGCCGGTCGTATGGCTCCGCGGGCGCGGGCGCCGTCCCCATGTCGGCCACGCCGAAGGCGACAGCGCGGTCCTCGGAAGCCGCGCGGGCGCGCGCCGTCTCGATCAGGACCGGCGAGATATCGAAGCCGCACACGGCGCTGCCTGGCCGCGCTTGCCGCGCGATCTCGAGCGTGGTCCCGCCGCCGCCGCAGCCAATGTCCGCAATTCTGAGCGGCGCATCGAGCGCAAGCGCATCGATCAGCGGGTCGTCGACGGGCGCGAGCATGGCTTCCATGGATGCGAGCTGGGCGCGCCATTTCTCGCCGCGCGCGGCGGCCCAGTCGGAGGCTGCAGGGGTCTCGGTCATGGGCTTGGGACCTAATGGACGGGTGGCGCCCCGTCCAGGCGCGCATAGGCGCAGGGGGCTTGGCCTTGGCCGATTTCCTTGTATTGTCGCCTCAATTGGGTGGCCTAAGGCACCATCAGAGCGCCGTAATCCCCCCGTAAGGCGCGGACGCCAGTGTGCTGGCGACAATCCCGTAGACGGGACGTGGGGGATCAGCCTTGGCGAAGTTCGAGATCATCAAGGCAGGTCTTAGCGCGGCTCGACACATCTCAGTCGTTGTCCCAACTCTAAACGAAGCCGAAAACGTCGACGCCCTGATCGGCGCGGTTCTCGCCGAAGCTTCCGCACAATTGCAAATCGAACTGCTTATCGCTGACGGCGGTTCGACCGACGGGACCATAGACCGCGTGCGCGCTTGGGAGAAAAGCGCGCCGGTTCGGCTGATCCAAAGCGACAGCGGCGGCGGGTTGGCTGGCGATGTCCTCGCTGCGGCACGGCAAGCAAGCTCAGACATCGTCGTCGTCATGGACGCGGACTTCAGCCATCCGGCGGAGTCGATTCCCGATCTCGTAGCCCCGATCTTGGCGGGGACAGCGGACATGGTTATCGGCAGCCGCTATGTGCGCGGAGGATCGACGCCCGGCTGGCCTCTGAGCCGGCGGCTCTTGTCCCGCATCGGCGGCGCCTTGGCCTGGCCGCTGTCAGACGTTCGCGACCCGATGTCCGGATTTTTCGCCGTTCGCCGCGATCGTCTTCTCGCTGTGGAACCGGGCGCCAACGGGTTCAAGATCGGGCTCGAGGTCATGGCGGCCGCGGGCGATACTCTGCGCGTCACGGAGATCCCGATTGCGTTTGTAGACCGTGAACGCGGCACATCGAAAATCGACGTGTTCCAGATGGCTGCCTTTGCGCGGCGGCTGATGGTTCTATCCGGCGGTGCCGTATCCATGGGTACTGCGGCGCGCTTCGCAGCGGTCGGCGTGCTTGGCCTCGGTATCGACTTTCTCGCCTTCACGACTCTCCTCGCGACGGGCACGAGCCTTGTGGTCGCCCATTTCTCCAGTTTCGTTCTGGCGACCGTTTCCAATTACACCCTGAACTCGAGGTGGTCGTTCTCCCGTGAATCGCCGGCCGCGCCGGGGTTCAATTGGCTTCGTTACGCTCGATTTCTCACCGTGTGCCTCTTGGCGTTATTCCTTCGCGGCGGCATCTTGGCGACTGCGGTGAACAACTGGGGGTGGCGACCGAACATCGCTATTCTGCTCGGCATCGCGGCCGGGGCGGCCGTCAATTTTCTTGGAAGCGCCTTCTTCGTATTTCCTTCAACGAACCGAAATGTCTCCAGCAGCGTGCGGTGGCGGGTCCTTGCACTGGGGATATTGGTCTACGTGCTGGCGCTACGGTTCGTCTTCTTGGGCAGTCTCAATCTGTTCCCGGAAGAGGCCTATTACTGGAACTACGCTCAGCACCTCGACATCGGCTATCTCGACCACCCTCCGATGGTGGCCTGGGTTATCTGGATTGCCACGAGCCTTGCCGGCAATACGGAGTTCGCTGTCCGGATCGGCGCGTTTTTGAGCTGGTTCGTCGCCCTGTGGTTTTGTTTCCAGCTAACCCAAAACCTTTACGGCAAGACCGCGGCGTTCGTGGCCGCCTTGCTGTTCGGCACCCTTCCTTTTTTCTTTGCGACTGGGCTCATGATGACACCCGATGCCCCGCTGACAGCGGCTTGGGCCGGGGCCTTGTACTTCCTGGAGAGGGCACTCATCGGGAATCGTCGCTCGGCCTGGTGGGGGGTCGGCTTATGCATGGGCTTTGGACTGCTCTCAAAGTACACGATCGCCCTCCTCGCCCCGGCGACTCTCGCTTTCATCTTGCTTGATCCGAGCCTTCGCCGCTGGCTGCGGGATCCCCTGCCTTACATGGCCGCTTTGATCGCCACCCTGATTTTCTCTCCCGTGCTGATCTGGAATTTCCACAACGATTGGGCGTCGTTCGCTTTCCAGGGAACGCGGCGGCTTGAGGAGCCCATGCAGTTTTCACTGCATCTGCTGATAGGCTCGATATTGGTCCTCCTCACGCCGGTCGGTCTCGTGGCCGCGGTCAAGACACTCCGTTCGACGCTCAGATCGTCTCGCGCCGATCGTTGGGATCAAAAGTCGGCATTCATCACCGTCTATACGCTGGTGCCGCTGTCCGTGTTCGCTGCCTTTAGCCTGTTTCATGAGGTGAAGCTGGAGTGGACGGGGCCCCTTTGGATCGCGTTGCTCCCGGCCATCGCCTACAAATTGGCGGCTGAGGTGCCGAACGCGCCCACGACGACGACAAGGGCCCGGCGCGCCTGGATCGCGACGGTCGCCATCGCGCTCCTCACATACGGCGCAGCGCTCCATTACATGGTTCTCGGACTCCCTGGTGTGGGCTATGGCGACTTGGCCATGAAGGTGCTGCCGATCGGATGGAAGGAATTCGGCGAGAAGGTCGAGGATCTCGAAACCCATGTCGAACAGGCCAGTGGCAAAGAGGCCCTTGTCGTCGGCATGGATCGATATTTCCAATCGAGCGAGATCAGCTTTTATGATCCCGATAGGGTGTTGAACACCGCTGGACGTAACTTCTATGGGTTCAGCAGCTTGATGTACGACCGCTGGTTCAGCCCCGCAGAGGAAGCGGGCCGCGACATCGTATTTGTGAGTTGGATGCCGATTACGGCTCGATACCTATCCCACCATTTCCAAAAGCTGGGGCCGCAGCAGCAGGATTGGGTCTACAAGGACGGAGCCAAGATCGCTCATTTTTACTACCGGGTTGGATACGGCTATCGGCCCCACTGAGGCAGCTCACTCATCCCCTTCACTTTGGTGCGCTGGATCGTCGGCAAGAAGTCTCCACGCCTGCTGGTGAGGTCCGCCGGTGCGATGCCGGACGGTCTCGTTTCACGTTGATCGTTTGCGTTAGACGGTCGTTCGACCCGTTCAAGCAGCGGGGGCCGGAGCCTTCTTGCCCCTCGGCTCGGACTTCGGCTTAGCCCCCGCCTTCGCGGTCACCGTGCCGAAGATCTTGCCCTTGGCGGCCTCCGTCAAAATCTCGACGGCCTCGTGCAGCGTGGTCGCGTAGGCGTCGGCCTCCGCGGTCTCGAGCAAGGTCTTGACGCTCGCTTTGTCGTGCTCGTCCGACCAATAGGCGACGAAGATCAGCGTGCCCTTCGGCAGGATGCGCCGCAAACGCCGCACGAGATAGCGGATGTGCGCGGGGCCGGTGCCTAGGCCCAGATAAGAGAGGCAGACGGCCTTCGCGTCGGTGCCGGCGAGCGTGGTGATATGGCCGGCGGAAATCTCTTCGGGCGGGAACGCCTTCGCGCCCAGCCCGCGCTTCGCCAGCACGGCGGCGAGCATGGCGCCCGCGGCCTCGTCCAGCATGGAGCGTCCGCCGATGACGAGGATCGGCGTGTCCACCACCCAGCCGGCGGCGAGCGCGTCGCGGGGGATGACGTGGCTTTCGTCGGCGTCCTCCTCTGCGGACGCCTCGAGCGAGGCAAGGCCTTCCGCAGGCGCGCCCTCGCCTCCCGTCTCGGGCGGCCTGCGGAACTTGGCGAACCAGCGGCGCGGCTCGAAATCGGCGAGGTTCTCCAGCATCTCCTTGACGGTTAAGGCGATGCGCGCCATCCGGTCGGCGCTCAGCGCGCCGCGCGCTGCGTCGCGCTCGGCCAGCTTCAGCCCGCCGAGCGCCACCTGGCCGAGATATGACATGAGGCTCTCGTCCCTCAGGGCGAGCTCGGCCTGATAGGTGGCCTCGGCCGCGTCACCGATCAGCGCGCGCTGATAGAAGCTCTCCTCCGGCGTGAGCGCCGGCTGGTCGCCGAGCAGCACGTTGAGGAAGTGCAAGCCCTCGACATGGCGGCCGAGCACGTTGAGGCAGACGGTGATGGGCATGGCGATCAGGAGCCCGAGGGGGCCCCACAGCCACGTCCAGAAGATGGTGGAGCCGATCACGGCGATGGGCGTGACGCCGGTGCCGCGGCCGAACACTTGCGGCTCGACCACCTGGCCCATGGTCATCTCGCCGGCGACGAACAGTCCGATGACCAGGAGGACGGTAGTCCAGCCGGGATCGATGGCCGCGGCGATCAGCGCCGGCGCGGCGGCGGCGATATACGAGCCCACATACGGCACGAAGCGCATGAGCATGGCGAGGATGCCCCAGGCGACGGGGCTCGGCATGCCGATGGCCCAGAGCGCCAGCCCGATGAACACGCCATAGGCCGCGTTGATCAGCACCTGACTCAAAAAGTAGCGAGAGAGCCTGGTCGCCGCGTCGCTCATGGTGGAGGTGGCGCGCTGGAGGTCGGAGGCGCCGAACAGCCTGATGAGGCGATCGCGCAAATCCTCGCGCTGGAGCAGGATGAACACCACGAACAGGAGCACGATGCCGGCGGTGACGAGGGGCGGCAAGAGCGTGCCGGCGATGTTCTGGTAGAGCTGGAGCCCGGTCGGCGGGGGCTGTTGGATCACGACGGGGACGGGCTCGCGCTTCGGATGCTCGGCCGGCTCGCCGACCTCGACCTCGTCGGGGGCGGCATCGGGCGCGGGCTCGTTGAGCTCCGCCTGCAGGTCGGTGAGGACGTCGCCCGCCTTTTGCAGCACCTTCGATTCGCTCGTCGTGGCGCGGAGCGAGGCGATCTTCTCGGAGAGCGTGACCCGATAGTTCGGCAGATCGGCGGCGAGCTTGGTCGCCTCGCGCGAGATCAGCCAGCCGAGACCGCCGATGATGGCGAAGGCGGTGATCACCACGATGGCAACGGCGGCCACGCGCGGCACCTTGATCTTGCGCAGCAGGAGGAGCGGCGGGGTGAGCACGAAGCTCAACAGGATGGCGAGCGCCAGCGGCAGCAGCACCTCGCGCCCGAAATAGAGCCCGCAGATGACGATGGTCGCGATCAGGAGACCTTGCAGGATACCTGCGCGGTTGTCGGTCGAGCTTGCGAACAGGGACGGACGGGGCGGCATGACGGTCTCCCGGCGGACGATCCTCGGGGCCACAGGTCCCAAGGGATCACCATCTCACACAGAATACGCCAAGAAACCGTTGAGGCGTGAGGGCCGTTCTTACCGGGCGGGCCGCTGTCCCCAGCCCCGGGCCAGCTTTAGGCCTCCTCGTCGCCGCGGACCATGGGCTTGAAGATCTGGCCCGTGTCGAGGGTGTCGGCATTGCAGAGATATTGGAAGTTCGTGCGCCGCTTGCGGTCGAACATGTCCATGTATTCGGCGAAGCCCCACACAACGATGGTGGCATCGCCGTTCATGACGCGGTCGGCAAGGCTCGGCGTGGAGGGGCATTCCGTGATTTCGACGATCGTGGCGTCGCGGCCGAGCCGCGCGCGCGTCGCGCTCTTCGCCCGGTCGGGAAGCGGCATGGTCGGCACGAGGTCCTCGTCCGCCACGTCGCGGATGCCGATCTCCGTCGCGCTCCTGATCTTGAAGGCCGGCGTCTGGCCGGAGTTGCGGAAGGCGACCTTCACCTTGACGATGCCTTCCGACTCCGGCGTCTCGATGAACTCGAGCTTGTCGACGTCGAGATAAGCGCGCAGCTCTTCCTCGCGATCCCGGTCGGCGACAGGCGCGCTGCTGCCCCCACCACCGCCAAGTCCGGCATCGCGCGCCGCGCGCCGCGCGGCGAACGCCGCCATGAAGAGCGGAATGAACATCAGGAGCAGAAGCACGGTCGCCACCGCGCCGATCAGCATCAGGAGCCGCGCCAGCGCGGCGGTTCGCTTCGACGCAGCAGCCGTATCCTCGGCAGCCTCCGCCACGCGCGATTGCTGGCAGAGCTCGGCCTGGTAGGGATGCTGGACGTTCTCGCACGGCTTGGCGACGTCCCATGATTTCGTCTCTTCGGCGGACGGCGTCTCCGGCGCGGCTTCCTCCGGCGCAGCTTCCTCCGGCGCGGCTTCTTCCGGTGCGGCTTGCTCCGGCGCAGCTTGCTCCATCGGCGCTGCGTCGGGTGCGGCCTCTCCGGCCGGCGCGTCCTGTCCTAAGACGGCGGGCGGCGCGAGCGCGACAAACGCGAAGGTGAGCGAGATCGCGGCCGCGGCAACACGCAGGCATGCGAAGCTATGAGGCAGAAAATGATGAGACATGGTGGAGCGCAGCCGAGAAATTTTCCCCTGGCGCCGCATCCTATTCATCGAAACGCCGGTTGTCTCGCCTTCAAAGACACTTAGCGCGCACTTCTTCTGCCCGTCCCTAAATGGGACATATGCGGGAGAGACCGCCCGGCAAAATGAAAGCGGCCCCGGGGAAGACCCCGAGGCCGCGAAGACTGCCGGATGAGGCGAACTGCCTAGTTCGCAGCCTGCTTCATGCTCTGCACCTCGGTGGAGACATCGGCGACCGGCTGGGTCGACTTCTCCATCTCGATGGTGCGGATCTCGCCATTGGCGGCCTTGATGGCCTCCTTGAGATCGACCACGCGGATCGACTGATCCTGGAAGGTGCGGAAGTACCAGCGCAGGTTCTTGAGGTCGTTGACGCTGGTCCACTCCGTGATCTCGGGCGTCGGCTGACCGACAGAGCCGTTGATCACCGAGCCCTTGGGGATGTCGAACTGGTTCAGGATGTGGAAGGCGCTGAGCACGGCGTCCTCGGCATCGGCGTTGGGCGTCGCCGCCTGGCTGAACATCGCGGCGCGCACGAAACGCGAGGGCGGCGTGAAGTCACCGGGAAGGCCAAGCATGCCGGAGCCCGAGCCGGTGGCGTTCAGCGTCACCGGGCCGAGCTTGTCCGAGGTGAGGTCCTTGGCGGAGAGGTTGAGGTAGTTGTCGAGATTGGTCATGTGCCAATCGTAGGTCGGCGCGTTGGTCATGACGCCAAGCGGCGCGTCGGTCACTTGCAGCACGCCGTCACGGGGCTCGACCGCGATCGACTTGCCGGACTTGTCCTGAATGAAGAAGTGCACGTCGGCGGGCATGCCCTTGGCGCTGCCGAGGCCGGGCATCGGCGTCGGCACCATGACGGTGTCCTTCAGCGCGGCCTTGACCTCATCGACCGTGGCGAAATTGCCGAGCACCCACATGCCGAAGTCCTGGGGCGCGAGCGCGTGCGCGGCGTTCTCCTTGGTCGCTTGCGCGTATTGGGCATAGCCCGGGAAATAGAACAGACCGATGGACAGGCCCTGGTCGTTCAGCCCGTCGATGATCGCCACCTCGTCGAAGGCGTTGGCGCCGACAATGCCGTAGCGGGTCTTGTAGGAGAGACCCTTGCTGCCGTCGGGCAGCGTGGCGGCGAACTCTTTGCCGGCGGGAACGACGATGACGTTCGACTGAAGTGGAAAGCCGAACTCGAGCGTGCGGCCGCGGATGGCGGCGCCGTCTTGAGCTTTCAGGCTGATGCCGGTGCAGGCAAAGCCCGGCGTGGTGGCGAGGGCGAGCGAGGCGGCAAGCGTGAGAATCGCAGCGCGGCGAAACATGATGATGTCCTCCCAAGATGACCTGGCATGGATCATCACGGTGCCCGCTTAAAGCGCCATTAAGCACGCCCCAGAGCCTCGCCTCAGGCTTAAGGACGGGTGGCCGAAGTCCAGAGGATTTGCGGCAATGTTGCGGGTCACACCACGGCGTCGAACAGGGAGCCGATGTAATAGGTCGCCGCGGCCGCGGCCGCGCCGATGGCCAGCATGCGCGCCCCGCCGAGAAAGGCGTTCCGCCCTGAGAACAGGCTCAAGGCGGCGCCGACGCAAAACAGCGCCGTGCCCGAAATGAGCGAGGCGATCAGAATGCCGTGGGCGGATAGACCGAACACGTAAGGGATCAGCGGCAAGCTCGCGCCGACGGAAAAGGTGAGGAAGGAGGAGATGGCCGCGCTGATGGGCGAGCCCAATTCGTCGGGGTTGAGCCCAAGCTCCTCGCGGCTCAGCGTATCGAGCGCCTTCTCGGGGTTGGCGATGAGGTGGTCGGCGACATGGCGTGCCTCTTTGAGCGGAATGCCGCGCGCCGCGTAGATCAGCGCGAGCTCCTCGGCTTCCTCCTTCGGGTAGCGCTCGAGCTCGTCCTTCTCTTGCCCGATCTGGTGCTCGAACATCTCCTTCTGCGACAGCATGGAGATGAACTCGCCCGCACCCATGGAAAAGGCGCCGGCGAGGAGGCCGGCGACGCCGGTCAAGAGGATGACGTTCGCGCCGGTGCCGGCGCCGGCGACGCCCATGACCAGGCAGGTATTGGAGACGAGGCCGTCATTGACGCCGAACACGCCGGCACGCAGCGTGCCGCTGCCATAGTTCTTGTGCTGGCGCCCGACCTCCTCCACGGAGGTCGGCCAGGGATGGCCCTCGGCGACCTCTCCGCCTGACGATGTCGCCTTGCCGCGATAGACCGACACGCCGCGCACCTTCGAGGCGGACAGCACATGGCGCATGGCGCGCGGGCCGAAGATCCCGAGCAGGAAGACGGTGACGCGCGCGCGGAGCGAGGGCGTGAAGCCGGGGACGGGCTTCAGATCCTTGGCGAGGATTCCGGCCTGCTTCTCGGCCGACGCCGCCATGTCGCGGAACAGCTTGGCGCGTGTCGGGTCACGCTCCGACCGCGGCCACGGCGGCCGAGAGATAGGCGGCCGTCTTCTCCGACCGCCAGCGCGTCAGCGTGTCTTGCATGCGTGCCCCCAGCCCGCTCAGACCATGTCCACCTTGCCGGTGGCGAGCTCATAGACGCCGCCCTTGATGGCGACCTTGCCGGCGCTGACGGCGCCTTGCCGATGACATCGGATGGCGTCTTCAGACGGCTCATGCCGAGGCGGACATTCTCGTTGATGGTCGCGGCGAGGAGATCGCTCGGATGCTTGCCGTGGGCGGCATCCACCGCGGGCTGGATCGCCTCACCAGCTCAGGGAGATGGCCCGGCAGCTTGCTGCGCTCCCGCGCCGACTGGAGCGCCGCGGCGACGGCGCCGCAGCTGGAATGCCCCAGAACCATGATGAGCGGCACGTTGAGGACCGCGACCGCGAACTCGATGCTCGCCAGCCCATAGGTGCTGACCACGTTGCCGGCGTCGCGCACGACGAAGACCTTGCCAGGCCCCTGGTCGAAGACGATCTCCGGCGGGACGCGGCTGTCGGCGCAGGCAAGCACCGCGACGATGGGATACTGCGCGCTGGCGCGCGCGGCCCGGCCGGCGAAATAATCCCTTTCATTGAATTCGCCCGCCCGATAGCGGGCATTCCCCTGATTGAGGAGATCCAGCGCCTCGGATGGCGCGATGGCGTTCGGCGCCGGCATCTCCGGCTCGGCCGCGCGGCCTGGACGGAAGGTAAACGCGCTCGCCGCGAGCAGCGTACCGGCGCCAGCCATCAGGCTGCGCCGCGAGATGGATTTGGAATCGCATTTTCCGCACATAGCTTTGAGCCTCCCTTGTGGGGCGCACCCTTCCGGGCACGCCGCGACGGTCAAGCTCAACCCTTACGCGGTCAATTCTTAAACTTACGCTTCCCGACTTAGACGTTTTTAGGTTTGGACAGGATCATCCGGTAGCAGTCGAGATTGCGGGCCAGGAACTCGTAGGCGGCGCCCCACAGATAGAGCCGGAAGCGGCGATACTCGAACTCGCCGAACGTCTTCAACACATAGTCCTTGTTGGACTCGAGATTCTCGGCCCACTGCTTGAAGGTGAGGTAGTAGCTCCAGCGGTCGCTGTGCAACTCCTCGCACTCGAACTCCGTCTTGTTCATCTTGTTGAGGAAGTCGTCGAGCACGAGGAAGGAGTGATTGCCCGGATAGATGTAGCGCACCATGAAAGTCGAGAGCTCGTACTTCTTGCGCGCGGCGCTGCCGTCGAGGAACACGAGGCCGCCCGGCTTCAAGAGCCGATAGAATTTCCGCAGCACCTTCTCGTAGTTCGGCAGATGCTCGATGACGCCCATGATGACGATGGCGTCGAACGGCTCGTCGGGCTCGTAGTCGTAAAAGTCCGTGAGCAGGATGTCGAACTGGTCGCCGAAATTGGCGAGCTTGTCGCGCAGGAAGGCCTGCGACACTTCCGAGTTGGTGATGCCGGTGTATTGGATACCGGATTGCAGCGCATGCCCTGAGAACGCGCCCCAGCCGGGACCGATCTCCAGCACGCGCTTGCCCTTGCCGAGCTCGCATTTCTCGATGGCCCAGTCGAACTTGCGCTGCAGCGCCGTCGACAGCGGCTCGTCGTCGTTCTCGTAGATGCCTTGGCTGTAAGCCGGAAAGACGGGATCGAGGAAGCTCAGGAACAGCTTCGGATCGAGATTGTAGTGGGAGGCGATCGCCTGCCTGTTGGTGTAGACCTGCCCGAACAACATCGGCTGGACGAAGCGCCAGGCGGCGACCAAGGGATGGCTGTCGTCGAGGGAGGCGCGCAGCGCGAACGGCTTCAGCATGTCGCCTTCGATGTCGATATCGCCTTGCAGATACGCCTCGGCGATGTCGCCTTCGTCCAGCGTGCGCAGCGCCTTGATCGCGCGGTCGTTGTGAAGGTCGACGTGGAACTCGGGATCCCCCTGGCCGATGTTCCGCTTCGCGCCGTCCGGCAGCTCAATGGAGAAGGGCGTCGCGATCCCGCCGACACGATTGATGAAGGCGTCGAGCGTGCTTGCGGCTGATGACATACAAAATCCCCCGGCTTTGTTGCGGGCCCGCGGGTCTCCGCAGGCGGGTGTTCTTGGCATTCGGGGGGCGATTGTGCCCCGGAAGCGGGCGGAATGAAATGCCCGCGTACGAACAGCCCCGGCCCGTCGCTGTTGTGAAAGTGCTGATTTCTCGGGCTATGATCCGGCCCGCGCCGCCAGAAGAGGATTTGAAACCATGCATTCTGTGACGTCCCGCCTGAGGCTTGTTGTCACGGCCATCGCCGCGCTTTGGCTCGGTCTCGGGTTTGTCCCAGAGGCCCACGCCGACAAGCCCGGCGCCATCCTCAATGTCTGGCCGCTCGAAGGCGGCGGCCCGAGCGACGGCGACGGTGGCGGGAGCCAAGCATTTCGCATTCTCTACCGCTCTACGGGCCTCAAAGGGGAACCCATCGAGGTCTCCGGCGCGATCTTCATTCCCGGAGGCAAAGCGCCCCCAGGGGGCCGCGACGTGATCGCCTGGGCGCACCCGACCTCCGGCGTCGTCGAGAAATGTGCGCCGTCGCTCATGCCGGACACGGCCGGCATGATCTGGGGCCTGCCGTCGATGCTCGCCAAAGGCTACGTCGTGGTCGCCACCGATTATCCGGGGCTCGGCACGCCCGGCATCCATCCTTACCTCATCGGCGTGAGCGAAGGACGCGCCGTGCTCGACTCGGTGCGTGCCGCCCGCGCCATGCCGCAGTCGGGCGCCTCGAACCGCTTTGTCGTCTGGGGTCATAGCCAGGGCGGGCACGCCGCGCTCTATACGGGCCAGCTCGCCAAGTCCTACGCGCCGGACTTGGAGTTGGTCGGGGTCGCCGCCGCGGCGCCCGCAACCTATCTCATCGAGCTGTTCGATGCGGACAAGTCGAGCGCCGAAGGGAAGGAGCTCACGGCCATGACAATCTATTCGTGGTCGAATCTCTTCAACGACCCGGCATCGAGTCTCGTCGAGCCCGACGCCACCGGCGTCTACGAAGCGATGGCGCATGACTGCATCGAGTTTGTCGCCGAGTTCGAGGCGCTCGACAAGGCGGAGAAGCCGCTCACCCATGAGAAGTTCCTGAAGGCCAATCCCGCCGAGACCGAGCCGTGGGAGTCCATCATGAAGCGCAACACGCCGGGCCAGGCACCGGCGGGCGCGCCGGTGTTCATCGCGCAAGGCACCGCCGACACGACCGTGCGGCCCGCCATCACCAAGCAGTTCGGCGACTTGCTCTGCAAGCAAGGCGCCAAGGTGATGTTCGTCGAGTTGCCGGGCGTGACGCACACCTTCGCCGCGCGCGACAGCGTCAATGCGGCGCTCAAATGGATGGACGACCGGTTCCGTGGCGCACCGGCGCCGACGGTTTGCGGGAAATAGCGGCGGGCGTTACAGGATGGCCGCGATGAGAATCACCACGAAGATGATCAGGAAGACGAAGAACAGGATCTTCGCGACCTGTGCAGCGCCGCGCTCGAGCTTCGTATAGCCGAACGCGCCCGCGATCAGCGAAATCACCAGCGCGATCAGCGCCCATTTGAGAAGGCCCATCTCGTCCTCTTATTGGGTGATGCGGATGGTCGTGTTGCCAGCGCCGTACTGCTTCACCAGCGAATAGAGCTTCGCAGCATTCGAGGGATGCAGCCGCACGCAGCCGTGGGAGGCGGGGCTGCCGAGATACTTGGTCTCGTACGAGCCGTGGATCGCGTAGCCCTTATAGAAGAAGATCGAATAGGGCATGGGCGAGCCGCTATAGATGGTCGAGCGATGATAGCGCGCGAGCGCCTGCGGCTTGAAGGTGCCGGTCGGCGTGCGGTAGCCGCGGCGGGCCGTGGACACCGGCCAGTTATAGGCAGGCTGGCCGTTCACATAGACCTGCATGCGCTGATGGGAAAGGCTGATCTGGGCGATGACGCCGGCGAAGGCCGCGCCAGGCAGTAAGAGCGCCAGGCTGAAGAGCGCGGCTATAAGCAGACAACGTCGCATGATCAGTCTCCCTCAGATTTGTTTGTGCCCACCGCCGGATGCGTGCCGGCACTCGGCGGCTCTCAAATCACGACACAGCCCAGTCTAGGGACAGCGCCTGAACATCTCCTGAACGCGCCGAATTGGCGCGCAGCAAACAATCATAAGGGGTAATGGGCTCCAATTGGCTCCCTCCTTTGTGCTAGTCTTGTGGACGAAACGGGGTCGAGGGCGGATGCGTAGGCTAATCCTGAGCCTCACAGTGTTGCTGGTTTGCAGTGGCGTGGCCGCCGCACAAATGCGGATCCAGCCGAGCGTGACCAAATCGGTTGCATCGAAAACGGCGGATACGCCTGCGCCTGCCAAGAAGAAGAAGCCGCCACCGCCGCCTAAGGGTCCCCCCGCCAAGGAGTTGTTCGGCTCGGTGACGGAGCCGGCCCCACTCGAGGCGCGCTCGATCGGCAGCTACTCCAAGGGCTGTCTCGCCGGCGGCATCTCGCTGCCCATCAACGGGCCCGACTGGCAGGTGATGCGGCTCTCGCGCAACCGCAATTGGGGCACGCCCCAACTCATCGACTTTCTGGAGCGGCTGTCGAGCGATGCGCGTGCGCTCGACGGCTGGTCCGGCCTTCTCGTCGGCGACATGTCACAGCCCCGCGGCGGCCCGATGCTCACAGGCCATACGAGCCATCAAGTGGGGCTCGACGCCGACATCTGGCTCACGCCGATGCCGGACCACATCCTGACGCGGGAAGAGCGGGAGGACTTGAGCGCGATATCGATGCTCAAGGACCCGTTCACTGTCGATCCTGAGAAGTTCACAATCATGCAGGTCAAGCTCATCAAGCGGGCCGCCTCCTATCCGCAAGTGGCCCGCATCTTCGTCCATCCGGCGATCAAGAAGGCGCTCTGTCAGGAGGCGTCCTTGGTCGGCACGGACCGGGCGTGGCTCGGCAAGGTGCGGCCGTGGTGGAACCACTACTACCACTTCCACATCCGCCTCACCTGCCCGCCCGGCATGGAGGGCTGCGTCAACCAAGCGCCCGTGTCCGGCGACGACGGCTGCGGCAAGGAGCTCGACAACTGGTATGACATGCTGAAGAAGTCGGCCATCTGGCAGGCGCAGCAAAACATCCCCCCCGACGCCAAGCCGGCGCCGAAGAAGAAGCAGATTCAGCTCGCCGATCTCCCGAAAGACTGCCGCACCGTGCTCACGGCGGGTGGGAACGAGCCTCTAGCCCCGGAGGACGAGCTGCCGCCCGAAGCCGTCGCGGCCATGGAGGCGAAGGAGGCCGGTCCGCCACCTCCGCGGCTCACCCAGGCGCAGCTTGAGACCTTGCTCAACGGCGGCCAGCTCGGCATGCCGCTGCCCGACCGCAACCCGAAACGGTGATCCTGCGCGCAAGAGCAGCAGCCGCACCCCCTTCAACTCTCAGGACGCATCGGGCACAATCCACTCATGTTGCAGCGGCGGGCAAATCCCTTCGAAGGTCAGAAGAACGTCTTCGGCGAGCCGCTCAAAGGCTGCTCCGACCGGCCGGTGACCGGGTTCTATCGCACCGGCTGCTGCCACACGGGGCCCGAGGATTTCGGCCTGCACACGGTGTGCGTCGAGGTGACGGCGGACTTCCTGGCGTTCTCCAAGGCGCGCGGGAACGATCTCTCCACGCCGCATCCCGATTTCGGATTTCCGGGGCTGAAACCCGGCGACCGCTGGTGCCTGTGCGCGGCGCGCTGGCGCGAAGCGTTCGAAGCCGGCAAAGCGCCACGCGTGATCCTTGCCGCAACCCACGAGGCGACCCTTGAGGTCGTCGATTTCGACGACCTCAAGCGCTACGCCATCGACTTGGCGTGACGTGATTCTCTTCGCAATCGACATGGCTTGAGGCGGCACCCGCCTCTCCAACCCTTCTTGTTGGCGACGCCCGGAGGTGGCAGCATGGCCCGCATGGCCAAGACAAAGCAGGCTGCGAAGAAAACGGCGCCTGCCGCGGCGCCGAAACCGCGCAAGAAGCGGCAGATCTATGTCGAAGGTCACAAGCGGAAATTCCTGGTCGTCGTCGACGAGACCCCGGAATGCGAAAGCGCGCTCGCCTTCGCGGCGAGTCGCGCCCAGCGTACCAAGGGCCAGCTCGCGCTGCTCTACGTGATCGAGCAGGAGGACGAGGCGCTGCATTGGCTCGGCGTCGAGGAAATCGCGCGCGAGGAAGGTCAGAACAAGGCGAAGGCCGTGTTCCGCCTGTTCGGGCGCAAGCTCAAGGCCATGGGCTTCGAGGATCTGGCGCCGGAGGAAATCGTGCGCGAGGGCGCCAAGGCGGACGAGATCCCCAAGGCGATCGAGGAGGATCAGGATATCGGCGTGCTGGTGCTCGGCGCCTCGAAGGACCCCTCGGGGCCGGGACCCCTCGTCTCCAGCCTTGCCGGCGGCAGGCTCGCGGGGTCCTTCCCCGTGCCGATCACCATCGTCCCCGGCCACCTCACCACCGACGAAATCCTGGCGCTCGCTTGACCGCAATGGACAGCCGACCAGCCTTGACTTTAGGCAGTTGGAGGCTCAATTAAGGAATAGAATGGTTCTAAGCTATTGCGGCTTTTATCAGGGCCGCGGGCAGGAGCCAAAGAGGCGCTTACGATGTTCATTCAGACCGAAGCAACCCCGAATCCCGCCACCCTGAAGTTCCTTCCGGGCCGGCCTGTGCTCGGCGAAGAAAGTGCGATCGAGTTCCGCGACCGCGCCGAGAGCGAGGGCTCGCCGCTCGCTCAGCGCCTATTCGACATCGATGGCGTGAAGGGTGTGTTTCTCGGCTCGGACTTCATCAGCGTCACCAAGGGCGACGGCGAGTGGCAGCATCTGAAGCCCGCCATCCTCGGCGCCATCATGGAACATTACCTGTCCGGCGAGGCGATGACGGATGGCGCGCCAGATCAGTATGACGGCGTGAACGAGTCCTTCGCGCCCGAGGACGAGGAGACCGTCAAGACCATCAAGGAGCTGCTCGACACGCGGGTGCGCCCGGCCGTGGCGCAAGACGGCGGCGACATCACCTTCCAGGGCTATCGCGACGGCGTCGTGTTCCTGCATATGCGCGGCGCCTGCTCGGGCTGCCCGAGCTCGACGGCGACGCTCCGCCACGGCATCGAGAACCTGCTCCGGCACTTCATCCCCGAGGTGCAGGAGGTCCGTCCGATTTGACGGACAAGCTGCCAGAGGCCTGTCTCGCTCAGCTGTTCCACGACGCGCGCACGCATAATGCGTGGCACGACAAAGATGTCCCCGACTCTCTGCTGCACGAGATCGTCAAACTCGTGGCGCTCGGCCCGACGTCCGCGAATTGCGAGCCGGCGCGGTTTCTCTTCGTCAAGTCGCGCGAAGCGAAGGAGCGGCTGAAGCCGCATCTGTCGGAAGGCAATCGCGACAAGACCATGAAGGCGCCGGTGTGCACCATCATCGGCTACGATCTCGACTTCTACGAGCACCTGCCCAAGCTCTTTCCGCACACCGACGCGAGGAGCTGGTTTGCGGGCAAGCCCAAGAAGATCGAGGAGACTGCGTTCCGCAACGGCTCGCTGGAAGGCGCCTATCTGATCATGGCGGCGCGAGCGCTCGGGCTCGATTGCGGGCCCATGTCGGGCTTCGACAATGAAGGCGTCGACCGGGAGTTTTTCGCCGGCACCAACATCAAGTCGAACTTCCTCTGCAGTCTGGGATATGGCGACCCCTCGGTGTTGAAGCCGCGCTCACCACGCCTGGGCTTCGACGACATGGCCCGCATCCTTTAAGAAGCACCCCATGAACATCCTCGCGCTCGACACGAGCATGGGCGCCTGCTCCGCCGCCGTGCTTCGCACCGCCGAAGGCGCGCGTCGGCTGGACGCGTTCCAGGTCGAGATGCAACGCGGCCATGCCGAGGCGCTGATGCCCTTGGTGGACAAGGTGCTGACGACGGCCGGAATTGCAGCCCAAGATCTCGATCTCATCGCCGCGACTGTCGGACCCGGCAGCTTTACCGGCGTGCGCATCGCCATTGCCGCGGCGCGCGGGTTCGCGCTCGTGACGCATGCCCGATTGTTCGGGACGGACAGCCTCACGGTGATGGCGCGGGCCGCGATCATGGACGGGTTGGCGCCTGCCGGCCCGTTCGCGGTCGCCGTCGATGCACGGCGCGGCATGCTCTATTTCGGGGTCTACGACGAGCAGGGCGGCAAGATCGAGGGCCCTCTGCTCATCGCGCCGGTCGACGCGGTGGCACTTCTGCCGCCCGAGCTTCGCCTTGCAGTCGGAAGCGGCGCGCAACTGCTCGCCGACGCAGCGGGCGCGCGGCTCGAGCCCGTGCTTCCCACGCTTCAGCCGAGCGCCGAGGCGCTCGCCGAGATTGCGCTCGAGAGAGGCGAGACGACCGCAGTCTTGCGTCCGCTTTATTTGCGGCCGCCCGACGCCAAGCCGCAGTCGAAAGCGGTGGAGCGGCGCTGATGCCGCCCCGCGTCGACCGCCAGCTGCACGCGCTCGCCGTGCATCGCGCCACGCCGGCCGATGCCGCCGTCATGTCCGCCATCCACGCAACCTGCTTCAGCCCGCCCTGGGACGAGGCCGCCATGGCGCAATTCCTCGCGAGCCCGGGGGTGCTGTGCCTGATGGGAGCCGCCGCGGAGATCATGGCAACACCTGCAGGACTCCTGATCGCGCGGCGCGCCGACGACGAGGCCGAGCTCCTGACGCTCGCCGTGGCCCCGCCCTGCCGGCGCGCCGGCCTTGGCCGCGCCCTCCTTGCGCAGGCGATCGGCGATTTGCGCGTGAGCGGCGCAACGCAGCTTTTCCTGGAGGTGGACGAAGGGAACGAGGCCGCGCTCGCGCTTTACCGCGCTTTCGGCGCGCGTCCGGTGGGGCGGCGCCCGGGCTATTACGAAAGTGGCGCAAACGCCGTGATCTTCAGCCTTGCCCTTTCAGAGTCACCCTCCGATGATGGGCAAATCGCCGAGGAACCACATGACGACCAGCGATAGCGAGAGGTCCATGTCCGGGCCAGCGATACGGGAAAGCAGGCTGGAGCGTCTCTGCGCCGATCGGGGCATGCGCATGACCGGCCAACGGCGCATCATCGCCCGCGTGCTGTCCGATGCCCACGATCATCCAGACGTGGAGGAGGTCTACCGGCGCGCGAGCGCCCGCGATCCGCGCATCTCGCTTTCGACCGTTTACCGGACCGTGCGCCTCTTGGAGAACGCCGGGATCGTCGAGCGCCACGATTTCGGCGACGGCCGCGCGCGCTACGAGCCCGCGCGCCACGATCACCACGACCACCTGATCAATGTGAAGACCGGCGAGGTCATCGAGTTCAAGAACGAGGACATCGAGCGCCTGCAAGAGCGCGTCGCCAAGGAGCTCGGCTTTCGCCTGACCGGGCACCGGCTCGAGCTGTTCGGCCTCCCCCTCAAGAACGGAAAATAAGCCGGTTTTCCGCCCGTTTGACTTCGCGCCCGCGCCGGGACAACGTGGGGGCACGTCTGCGCAATAAGAATACGGGGGTGGCGTGATGGGAATGCGCATTTTTCTCACGGCAGTACTGACATTGCTCAGCAGCACGGCCTTTGCGGAGCATGCCTTTACTTTGGAGCCTGAAACGGCGCCGGCGCCCTCACAAGCGCCTGCGGCCGCAGAACCGTCTGCGGCCTTACCCGCACCGGCGCCGACTCCGATGGTCGCACCGGCGCCTCAGCCGGCACCGCAAGTCCAAGCCATGCTGCCGTCGGAGGTCGATGTGTACTTGGTCCCGGCGGCTACCCGCGAGGTCTGCACGCTCAGCAACTGGGGCTACGGTGAGATCCGCAGAGATTGCCGAAGCGAGGCGCTGCCGCCGCGGCACGGCAATCCCGCCTTGCGCGGCATCTGCACCACACGGTACGGGCTCCGCACCTGCTATTGATACGGTGCCCGCAATCCGATTGACGGCATTCTTATGAGAAGCGTGCGTGCGTTCCTGGTGCTGGCGGCGTTCTTCGCCTTCACGCTGCCGCTGATGCCGCTGCAACTCCTGTTCGTGTGGACGGGCTCGCGCTACGCCCGCACCTTTCCCCATTGGTATCACCGCCAGGTGTGCAAGATCATCGGCGTCCGCCTCAACATCGAGGGCGAGGTCGCCGAAGAGCAGGGCGTGCTGCTGATCTCCAATCACGTCTCCTGGATCGACATCACCGTGTTGTCGGCGGTGGCGCCGGTCTCGTTCGTGGCCAAGCAGGAGGTCTCGACCTGGCCGTTCGTCTCCTGGCTCGCCAAGCTGCAGCGCTCGGTGTTCGTCGACCGCGAGCGGCGGAACGAGGTGGGCGCCAAGGCCAACGAGATCCTGAGCCGGCTCGAAGCCGGCGATCACGTCGTTCTGTTCGCCGAAGGCACATCGAGCGACGGCAACGGCGTGCTGCCGTTCCGGACCGCGCTGTTCGCCGCGGCCAAGCCGACCGGCGGCCAGAAGATGGGCGCGAAGGTCTCGGCGCAGACGCTCGCGCTCGCCTACACCAGGGTCTATGGGCTGCCGCTCGGCCGCCGCGCGCGTCACCAGGTCGCCTGGTACGGCGACATGGACATGGCGAGCCACGCCTGGAAGCTGCTGGGCCTCGGTCCGCTCGATGCCAATATCCGGATCGGGCCGCCCGTGCCGCTCGACGACTTCCCCGACCGCAAAGCGCTTGCGCGCTATGCGGAGGAGAAAGTCCGGAAGGACGTCGTCGAGCTCTTGCGCGGACGGCCCGTAAACGGCGAACCGCGTAAGGCTTAGATCGCGCGCCTCAGCCGGATCGTGTCCATGACCGTGGCAGGGGCGAAGGTCCCATTCGGCAGCTGCCGGATGAAGCCCGCCTTCGCCACGTTCGTGAGCGTCACATGGACCGCGCGGTCGGCGATCTCGCCCTCGGCGAAATAGCCCTCCTGCACCGCGAGCTGGCAGAGCTCGTCGTGGGTCAGAGCCCCGATCTCGCTCAGCTTGCGGAGAAGGAAGTCGGCCAGCGGCGGCTGTTGCGGCTGCTGGGGTGCCATGGCGGCCTGACGGCGCGGCTCGGTCTCCGGGGCCGCGGCAATCGGCGCGCGGCGATAGACCTGAGGCGCAGCGGGCCGGTGCTCGTGCTCGGCCTCGGGGGCCGGCATGGGCTCAGGGCGGCGCTGGTACTCGGCCTCGGCCTGGATCGGCCGGCGGTACGGCTCGGGCTCGGGCGCCGGGCGGCGCTGATGCTCAGCTTGCGCGGGCATCGGCCGGCGATAGGGCTCGGGCTCTGGCGCCGGACGGCGTTGATGCTCGGCTTGCGCGGGCATCGGCCGGCGATAGGGCTCCGCCTCTTGTGCCTGACGGCGCGGCTGCTCGGCCTCAGCCTGGATGGGCCTGCGGTAGGGCTCGGGCTCGGGCGCCGGATGACGCTGGTGCTCCGCCTCAGCCGGCATGGGCCGGCGATAGGGCTCAGCCTCTTGCGCCTGACGGCGCGGCTCAGCCTCGGCCTGAACGGGCCTGCGATAGTGCTCCGGCTCCGGTGCAGGTGCCGCCTGACGGCGCGGCGCGGCCTCGGCCTGCGGCGCCGCTGGGCGCCGGTCGTCTTGCACCGGCGCGCTGGTCAGCCGCCGATACTCCCCTTCGATGAGCGTCGTCACGGCCTCAAGCTCAGACTGAAGATCTTCGATCTTCGCCTGATGCTCCCGCTTCAACTGCTCAATCCGTTTCTCGAATTGCGCCTCGGCCGCGCTTATCTGCTCCTCGAGGAAGCCGGCACGGTCTTGTAGGTCCCCGCGAATATCACGCATCGAATGCCCCCTGGATCACTGACCTCAACAGAACGACAGGCCGAACAGGAGGTGCTCACAGACGCAAAACGCCTGCCGACCGCCGTGCGGCAAGTTACGCGAACTGAACGGAAAAGCGCCGGACACAGCCTCAGCATCGGCGCTCTGATCGCCATACTACCCCTAACCACCTACCGAGTCTCGCATTTGCCGATTCAAACAGTTTCGCCGAGCATTGCGTCGATCCTGCTCCGTCGCTTGGGCCTCTCAAGAGCAAACGCTTAAGTCAAAACCAAGACGCTTTTTGAACAGAAACGAAGAGGCCGGCAGATGTCGCGTCATCATCTTGTCAACTGGTGGGGCTCCGGCGCAGGGGTGGCGACAGTTTTCTGGCGTCGGCGGGGCTTTGGCTTTTTCGTCTCTGGCAGGAAGGCCGCGAGCAGGCCGATGGCCGGCAGAAAAGCGCAGACGTGATAGACGAAGGTGATGCTGGTGGCGTCGGCGAGGCGGCCGAGCAGGGCCGCGCCGATGCCGGCTATCCCGAACGCGAGCCCGAAGAACAGGCCCGCCACCATGCCGACCCGGCCAGGCAGAAGGCTTTGCGCGTAAACGATAATCGCCGGGTGGGCCGAGGCCAGGATGAGACCAATGATCACACTCAGCACCGCCGTTCCGACCAGCCCGGCATAAGGCAGGGCCAGCGTGAAGGGCAGAACCCCGAGAATGGACCACCAGATCACGCGGCGCGTGCCGATGCGGTCGCCGATAGGGCCGCCGATCACGGTGCCGGCGGCGACCGAGCCCAGAAACAGGAACAGATAAAGCTGCGCCGTCTGCACCGGCAGGTCGAAGGTGTGGATCAAATAGAAGATGTAGAAGCTCGTGATCGAGACCAAGTAGAAGTGCTTGGAGAAGGTCAGCGTGATCAGGATCAGGATCGACTTCGCCACCTTGCGGCGGCCGAGCTCGGCGATCGCCTTCCGCTCCTCCGCGTGCGACACGGCTCTCAGCTTCAGGTTCTTGCCGTACCACGAGCCGATGCCGGCAAGCAGCACCATGCCGAGGAGCGCCACCACCGAGAACCAGGCGATGGTGTGCTGGCCGTAAGGGAGCACGATGAAGGCCGCGAGCAGCGGCCCGAGCGCCGTGCCGAAATTGCCGCCCACTTGGAACACGGCCTGCGCCGTGCTGTGACGACCGCCGGAAGCGAGCCGCGCCACGCGCGAGGACTCCGGATGGAAGACCGAGGAGCCCATGCCGATCAGCGCCGCCGCGGCGAGCACGGCCACATAGGTCGAGGCGAATGCGATCAGGATGAGGCCGAGCAATGACGAGGCCATGCCGACCACGAGGGAGTACGGCGTCGGGTAGCGGTCGGTGACGTATCCGACCAAAGGTTGAAGCACCGAGGCGGTCGCCTGGAAGGTGAAGGTGATGAAGCCGATCTGGGCGAAGTCGAGCGCGAGGCTCGTCTTGAGCATGGGGTAGATCGCCATGATCAGCGACTGAATCACATCGTTCAGCATGTGACAGACGCTGATGGCGGCAAGCACGGCAACCGCGGTCTGCTGGACCGCGCTATGCTTTGCGCTGCTGTCGGCTTCCATCGCCATGTCTCACGATCTGCTCAAGGGACGGGCCGAGAATTGGCCCAAACCGTGGATCGAGGGCAAGAGCTCATTTCCTCGCGGACTGCAGCGTAGCCGGAACGAGGCCGGCTCCTATAGATTTGCACGGTTCGGCGATTGTCTCCGCCGCGCCGTCAGGACGTTTCATGCACCCGGCCCTGGTCGTTCAACTCCTCATCTTGGTGGGCGTGGCCAACGCAAGCCCCGTCGTGACCAAGAAGATCTTCGGAGAGGCTTTTGCCTTCCCGCTCGACGGCGGCGCTGTGTTCATCGATGGCCGGCCGCTGCTTGGGGGGTCCAAGACGATCCGCGGCATCGTGGCCTCGCTCGTGGCGACACCCATTGCCGCCGCGCTGCTAGGGCTCGACTGGGAGCTTGGCGCCCTGGTCGCCGGTGCGGCCATGGCCGGAGATCTTTTTTCGAGTTTCGTGAAACGGCGGCTCGGGCTCCCGCCAAGCAGCATGGCCGTTGGCCTCGATCAGATTCCGGAATCCCTCTTCCCGTTCATCGCCGCCCGCTGGTTCTTCCCCGTCACCCTGCTCGACATGGCGGCGGGAACGGTCATTTTCCTTGTGTGCGAAATTGCCGTGTCCCGCATTCTGTTCAAGCTGCGCATGCGCGACGAGCCCTACTGACCCGGGCTCGAAGGCGACCGGCGAAGCTGATGAAGGGTGATCTCGGGCGGGCAATTGAAGCGCACCGGCACGATGGACGAGCCCGCGCCGGTCGCGGTGTAGCCGACCATGCCATGATGGCGCCAAGGGCCGCGGCCCAAGCTTCGCGGCAAGACTGCACTCAGCGTGATGGGAATGCCGCCCGGAAGGCAGATCTGGCCGCCATGGGTATGGCCGCTCAACAGCACATCGAAATCCGCATGCGCCGCCTGCCGGTAGATTTCCGGCGTGTGCGTGACGAGAATCGAGAATGCGTCGTTGGGGATCTGGTCGGCGACCTTCTCGATATTGTCCATGCGGTAGAAATGGGCGTCGTCGACACCGGCGAGATGGATGCGCGCGCCGTCGCGCTCAATGAGCTCGGTTTCGTTGATCAGCATCCTGACGCCCATCGCCTCCAGTCCCGGCACCATGAGAATCGTGTCGTGATTGCCGAGCACGCCGTAGACCGGCCCTTTCAGCGCGGCACAGACATTGGACATGCAAGCGAGCGACGGCTCGTACGGGCCCCAGGTCTTGCCCCGGTAGTCGCCGGTCAGGAGGCAGATATCGTAGTCGAGGTCGCGGACGAGCTCGGCGACGCGCGCCATGGCGGCCTTGCTCATGTCGGCATGGAGGTCGGTGATCTGGAGGATGGTGAAGCCATCAAAGGCCTCGGGCAGGTGCGGTAGGTGAATAGGATTGTGCCGAAGCTCGACCTTGGCCGTATTGCGCAAGCCCCGCCAATAGAGGCCGCTCGCCATGAGGACGGCGCGGATCAGCGCATGACCCACTTGCAGATTCTCGATGTGGAAGAAGGTGATGCCTTGGCCGAAGACCTGGGCCTCATGATCCTTCTCGATGCCGAGACGCTGGCGGGCATGCCGCCGGCCAAGGCGCTTCTCCAGGATCGCTAGAACGTCTTTCTCGGACATCGAACCTCAGACTTGGGCCGAACCCTGTTTGAAGAGCAAGACTTCATTTCCTTACGGTTGCGCGGGCTCGGTGCAACTCTTTACGACGGCGCTCGTCAAGCAAAAAACCGCGCAGCAATGCCTGACGACGCGCCTGAAAGATTGTGCTCGACCGCCAAATTTGGCCATGCGCTCCATACGGTCTAAGGTGGACGCGGGATCGAGGACTGATCCAAGGGGGGAACCTTCAAACCGCGTGGGCCGAAGCCGGCGCCGAGCGAAAGGAGTTCCGATGAAACTGTCCTCTGAAGCGGTCGAACAGACGCTGACCCAATTCGAGGCCGAGCCTCTTCCCGACAATCATCCGGCGGTGGCGCAGCTCAATCAGATCTTCGGCGACCACACGTATTTTCTCGACGGCACCGGCTTGCACATCGTCGAGCTGACCGAGGCGACGGACTCCGGCTCTCAGCAAGGCGTGGTGGTCAAGCTCGCCAGCTGGAGCGACGAGAGCCGCACCAGCCTCGCGCCCCATCCGCCCGAGCCGACCGACGTGGTCATCGAGCTCAAAGCGGCTTGAGCCGAAGCGCTCCAGCTATTTCGGCACGAGAAGCACGTAGGCCGCGTAGCTCCGCATCGCGCGCCGGCGCTCGGGGCTTGCAATCATGCTGACGATGCCGAGCCATAGCCTCATCAAGGGGCGGAGGGGAAGCGGCCGCTTCAAGCGATCGCCTTCGTCGGCGAGGTAGCGGACCTGCCCCGCCTTCCAGCCACGGTCGGCAAAGAAGGCGAACCAGTCCTTGGGCTGGAAGACGAAGGGCGCCGCCTGCATGAAGCGGGCGCGGCCCCTGGCGCCATAGTATTTGTTGACCAGCGGCGAGAAGTAATCGACGACCCAGTAACGGACCTTGTCCAGCGCGCGGAGATCGTCGGCAAGCGCGCCAACTGCGTCTTCCGTAAGATACGGCGTCACGCCCTCCGTGATGACAAGAATTGCCTTCGCGCGCCCATTGACCTCGGCGAAGAAGCTTTGCCGCGCGGCGCGGTCGGTGAGATCCAGCCTGACATGTTCGAGCGTGCAGTTCGGCCGCTCGCCGGCGAGACGCTCTGCCTTCAAATCGATGACATGGGGGAAATCGACCTCAATCCACCGCAGCGCCTTAGGCAGGTCCATGCGGTAGGGCCGCGTGTCGAGGCCGGCGCCGAGATTGAGGATCGTGTCGACGCCATTCTTGATGGCGTCCGTGATGTAGTCGTCGATGATCACGGTGCGGATCACCACCGACCAGGAGCCAGGGAAGCGCTTCGGCACGGTGGCGAGGATGTTACGGCCGTGCTCGCCGGCAAGCTTCGCCGCCAAGGGATCGCGGAACAGCGGGTCGGGGCGCTCCGTCTCGAGCGCCCTGAGGCCGGCCACGAGGAAGGCCGTGTCGGACACGTTCTTGATGACTTGGTTCATGGGGGGCCGCGGCGTTGAAATGTCAGCGCGCGGTTCTAGCCGTTTCCTGTGGCCGAGGGAACGCGACGCAATAGCTGGACAGTCGATCGGACGGGAACTCTCCCTGTCATCGGCACTGAAACGGGCCTTTGAAATGCAAGCTAGGTCGGCCCTCCACCGGACCGCCCGAGCCGACCAACATGGTCATCGAGCTCAAAGCGGCCTAGGCCGAAGCGCGCCAGGCTACTTGGGCACGAGAAGCACGTAGGCGACATGGCGCGCCAGGGCCCGCCGACGTTCGCGCGACATGAACAGGCCCACGAGCTTGAGCCAGCCCCTCATCAGAAGTGGCAGAGGCGGCGGCCGATGAAGCTGCTCGGCCTCGTCGCCGAGAGGCGCATGCAACTATAGCGGGCAATTGTGGCGATTTGGCTCGCTAAGCTTGTAATAGGCTTAGTCAATGCCCATATCTTTATTACTGGCACGCCGGACCCTAGGCGCTGACGGTAAAGACTACCGTGCCAATTCCGTGCACGCCCCTTTCCCGAAAAATCAGCACCCAAGCGCCCCCGTTAGGGGGCTGGTTCGGCGACTGCCAGGCCGTTCGCCAGCACACTACCCAGAATCCTTGAAGGCCAAGCCTGACGGGCTCACAAATCGAAGGAGACGCGCCATGAAAGGCCTTGTGACGATCCTTATTTTCATTTTCGCAGTTGGATTCACGGCATCGGCATGCGCCGGAGAGGGCGCGCCCAAGACTCAGGCTGCCTGTGAAAAGGCAGGCATGCACTGGGACGCGACAGCCAGTGCACCAACGGTAAAATGTCACTTCCGTCTTGCGTAACCGTGTCGGCGGTCCTCGGATTTAGTTGGGCGGACGGGAGGATCCGTAGCGGCTGCTGACACATGTGCGCTGAGTTCTCTGACGTCTGCTTCTGACCCTAAGCGGACGTTTCAAATCTCCATGCACGATGGCCCATGTCGACACTTCGACTTGCCAATAATCGTCCGCTAATGACCCGTAGCGGACATGGCGCCCTGTGCAGTTCGGCTTCTAGCTGACTGCGGGGGCAATAATTGAGACCTTGGTGCCCTGAGGGCTACTTGTCTTTTGCACCGCGTCTTTTGCACCGCGGCGTTGAGTCGATGGGCTATTGCCTCGACGATGTGAGGTTGAGCATGACACCGAGACCTAATGGTATTCGCTATATTTTGCGGGAGAAGCTAGACTGGCCCTCAGCCCGCCGTTCAGGGCTCTCATGGGGGGACAAATGATCGATCTTTCAGCACCAAGAGTTGTCACGTTCGTCATATCGGTCGTTATAGCTTTGATCGCCGTGGTCATTCACTATGGTCACGTCGCGATTCCGCATGTTCACAGCGGCTTCGTCGTCTTGCTTGTGGGCTATTTGGTGCTCGCCGCCGGAAATTTGCTCCGCGGAGTTTAGCGAGGTCCGCGGACACGCCGATACCGCCGCGCCGGGAGGCGTAAATCAGCAGAGAACGCGTTAGCGTCCCCTGCGCCGAAGGCCGTGGCGTGATCTGAAAAAGAAGAAGCCCCGTACGGGGGAGGACGGGGCTTCTCGGGTTCCGAAGAGTGGAACGGAACCTTAGAGATGGGGAGAGGGAAGATCCCCATCGGGGGACCGCTTCTCCTACACCCGCTGCGAGCGGCCGGAGATTAAAAGCCAGCAATCTTCCGGTCTGTTTTGTCGCATGTGGCTGATCGATCCGCTCTGTGTGACCTGTCGGCAACGCTCGTCCTTTTTCCGCCGATTGGTTCAATGCAGCCCGACATTTGCCCTTTTTGACCCGGTAGATGGGCCAATCGGATTTTCGGGGGAACGGGGGAAGCCTCGCCTACATGGCGGGGCTTCTTCTGCTTGTGGCACTTAGCGGACAATGCTGTCGGCACTGAACAGGTCCGCTCCTAGGCGGAAAGCGGATATCGATGCAGCGCCCGCTCCCTAGCCGCAACACTGCAACACTCTGGCTGACGACTAGCGCAGAAGACGGATACCCCTCTACTCACCGTCATGGGTCCCATAGGCCCCCGGGGGAAGCACAACGCCGCAAACGGGTGGGGTCACGAAAAAAGGCCCGAGGCTGAGCCCCGGACCTTCGATCCTAATCGCGGAGTGCTTTGGAGACGTTCTTAGCGAGCCTGTGGCTTGAACGCATTCTGCGCCAGGCTGACATACATCTCACCGAGCTTCGTCATCTGGGCAATGTGGGCCTCGTAGGCCTTCTTGGCGTACTGAGACTGGATTTCGACTGCTTGCTCGACAGACTTTGCACCGACGAGCTGCTCAAAAGCGCGAGTGCCGTCCTCAAACGCCTTCTTCGAATAATTCGTGACCTCAGCGACAATGGCCTGGAAGCCCTTGTTCGCGTCGCCGTAGGAGCGCACAGCGGCGTCGAAGCCATCCTTGCCCACCTTCTGAAACTCATCAGCAATCTTGGAATGTTCGGTCATTTCGTACCTCTTATGCGGTACCGCTCTAGCGGTCTGTGGTTGATCATACGAGTTATATGGTGCGGCGCACAATAAATTGCAAGGGGTGTATGCTGCATTGCACAATGAGTGTGCTGGCCACCATCGTGGGACCCGCTACCCCCTATAGTCACCGTTGGGGGCCCAGGTAACATCCCTGGGGGAAGCACACCGCCGCATATGTGCAGTGGGTAGAGCCACGCACGTCTGCTTAGTGGGAAAAGCGGACACGCCGATGACACACACTAAAGTCCGCTAATGACCCAAAGCAGACGTTGTGCTGGAGAGTCCGGAGTCAGCGAGATCAATCGTCGAGCATGGCCAATGCAGCCCTGCGTTCTCCGGGCTTCAATCTAAGAAACAGCGTGCGGGCATTCTTGAGATCTCGCTCAGACCCACTCTCCGCGGCCACCTGCAGGGCCACGGTAGTCGGATGATCTGGGCCACAAACGAAAACCAAGGCCTTCACCAAGCGCCCCATGGCTGCGCGGTCGATCGTCGTTTCTTCCATTCGAGATATCCTCAAGTCACGTTTCTAGTGCGGGGAACCTGATCCAGGGGACGAGCCGCTTACAGAACACCTCTGAATACACGCCTGCTCCACGGCTCTAGCGGCAAGCCCCGCTACCCACGGCTTGTTACGCCTCTTGTAATCATCCCTTGGCCATCCATATACCATCCAATCAGATGGAGTGATGGCCAATGGCGTCTGAAATTCATAGGCTCCGCGATCGAGCGAGCGAAACCGAAAAGATCACAATCAACCTGGGTTACGTCGACCTCGGCCACATCGATTTGCTGGTGCAGGAGGGTTTTTATTCCAACCGCACGGACCTCATCCGCACGGCCATCCGCAACCAGCTTGCGACCCATGGCGAGGAGGTCCGGAAATCTATCGTGCGGCATACGCTAGAGCTTGGTCTCAGGCACTATACGCGCGCGGATCTGGAGGCCGTCAAAGCCGCGGGTGAAAAGCTTCACATCAAGGTGCTCGGACTCGCCACCATTGCCCCCGACGTGACGCCCTCGCTTGCTTTGGCGACCATCGAATTGATCACGGTGCTTGGCGCCCTTCACGCCAGCAAAGAGATCAAGAACGCGCTGGCCGATCGCATTGGCTGACCCCTGCACGAAATCCGACTCTCAAGGACCTAAAACATGCACATAGATTTTGCGGACGCCATGCGTGCGGCAATGAACCTAACACGTGCCCAAAAGCTCGTCGAAGCCACACGCGTCATTCAACGCGCCTTGTCGGGCCGGGGCACGGTCCCATCCGAGTTCCCGAGGAAAGTGGCGGCCATAAGTCTAGCCATCGAATCCCATGTCATCGACCTCACAGCTGAGGTCGTAGAGCCCGAGATGATGGCATCCTCTGAGCTTGAGGCGAACACTCCATCGGAGCAGTCACAGCCGTCAAAGATCGCAGAATGGAATGCCGGACCGGTGGGCAAGGCTCTCGCGAAGCTCCGCCACGCGGAGCTTCCACACTTCAGCCTTGATGGGTTGACACTCCGCCGGCCGCGCAAGGCACTCGAGATCCCGGACGGGGCTCAGTTCCTGAGCCGGTCCTTTACCTGCGCGGCCGGTAGCCGAAACTACAAGCTGTATATTCCGCGTCGTCCTAAGATAGGCAGACGCGCCTTGATCGTCATGCTGCATGGCGGCACGCAGGATGCCGAAGACTTCGCGGCAGGTACCCGGATGAATGCTCTCGCCGAGGAGCATGGATTTATCGTCGCCTATCCGAGCCAGTCCAAAGCCGCGAATGCAACTTTGTGCTGGAACTGGTTTAGCCCCGAGAACCAAATGCGCGGACGCGGTGAGCCGGCCATCATTGCCGGGATCACCAAGAAAATCGTCGCCGAATACGCTGTCGATCCGGCCCGCGTGTTCGTGGCCGGTCTCTCCGCCGGAGGCGCCATGGCAGCGGTGATGGGCGCGACCTATCCCGATCTTTACGCCGCGGTGGGCGTCCATTCCGGGCTGCCTTACCGGTCGGCGGCCGATCTCCCTTCAGCGTTCGCGGCCATGCGTGGCGATGCGAGACCACCACAAGGCCGGCGGTCAAGGAAATCGCGCGGCACGGGCGACGACAGCCCACGCATTCGTACTATCATCTTCCATGGCGATGCGGACAACATCGTCCATCCGTCGAATGCCGCAAACATGGTCGAGGCGGAAATAGGTGGTGAGAGCGTCGAGCACGCGGAAGCCGGGCACGCTACTAACCGTGCGCATACCCGCACGGTAACCCGGGACAAGACCGGCGCCGTGGTGGTTGAGCAATGGCTCGTCCACGGAAGCGGCCATGCCTGGTCCGGCGGCAGCCCAGACGGAACTTACACTGATCCGCACGGCCCCGACGCCTCCCAAGAAATGCTGCGATTCTTCTTTGAGGAGGGGCTCGTGTTACCGGCGTTAGACGACTAAACACACGCGCCGGAATATTGGCAACTCGCGCCACCGACGTCTGCTCATGGCACTTAGCGGACCTCGATAGCGACACTGAGCATGTCTGCTATAGGCGGTAAAGCGGAGACACCCCTGATCCGCGCTCTAATGCCTGCTAACCTCGCCCAAACAGCTTGGAATGGTTAGACCATGGCGACCTATTCGACCGAAGACCACGAACGAATTGGCGCCGCCGTTCGTCAGGACGTTAGAGACGTCGTCGAGCACAAGCGTCTCTTTGAATGGGCCGCCGAATGCATTCGTAGGCTCATCGAGGAGATCCGTCTCGTGCCGGCGGATGGAAAGCTCAGAGTGGAGCTCTACGGCGAGCTTGCAATTGAAAGGGTTCGCGCCTTCACGGCTTTGTACTCAGGTGCAACGCGCCCATTACGGATGATGTAGGCGCGTCTGATGGGATTGATGCCCACCTGGCTATCAACCTTTTTTGCCATGAATTGAGTCGGCACCAGAAAGACTTCGCGTGTGGCCCCTCCGTCCACATGCATTTCCTCGTAGACGGCGCCCCCTGCAGTGACCTTGATGAAGCCCGGCGGAAAGACCGCGGGTATTGCCGCCGAGGAGAGAAGTACCTTGCGGAACAACTCCAGCGCTTCGGGACTTCCGCTGATGGCAATCTGACCCATGTCCCAGATAACCGGGCGCTCGGCATCGAGGTTGGTCGTGCCAATCAAGAGCCTGCGTCCCTTACGATGCTCTTCCGCGACCTCCTGCAGAAAACTCTCATCAACGTAGTGAGCGACGATCTTGGCCAAAGGCGCATTGCTCGCAAGCGAATCGCCGCCGAGAAGCCCCTTGACTGGGTGTTCTATGGCGATGTCCTTGGTGTCGGACTGGGTGAAGACGTCTTTCAGCGCGGCGTCGTATTTAGGACCAAGGAAGGCAAAGGGAGCGGTGAGAGCACCCGTCGACACGCCGGTGACGACGTCAAACTCGGGCCGTTTGCCTGAGGCGGTCCATCCGTTCAGTAACCCCGCTCCGAAGGCGCCATCGTCGCCGCCGCCGGAAAGAGCGAGGAAATTGACAACGGGGCGACGGCCCTTGGCTGCAAGACTGGGCCGCGCCGCACGAGCCTGCGCCCACTTTTCCTTGACCATGGCGTCGGCGTTAGGCGGGAGCTGATCCCCCCAGAAGCGGATGGGTGCCTGACCCATCCCCACCACCTCAGCCTGGCCCTCGAAAGCTGCCGGAACTGCAGTGCGCGTGATCGCACCTGCGCAGCCGACAAGCGCCATTAAGGCACATGTAACCGCAAAACAAGAAAGGGGGGCACGCACTGTCTTCCCTCAACCCAAAGCTACCAACATAGAACCCCCGCTCGTCGGAGATCCTATGTTGGCCCGAGTTGGGCCAGAACGCTATTCAAGAGCTTCCGAACCCAGTTCCAGGCATTTCAAAGCCCTTAGTAAGGGTAGCAAGGCGGGTAAGGATAATAGCCGCAAGCCGGCCGGCCGTAGTAGGGCGGCGGCGCGTAGTACGGTGCTGCCGCGGCTGCAGCGGCTCCTGCTGCTACTGCCGCACCTGCGGCGGCTGCGCCATACCAAGCTCCTCGCACAGCGGTGCGGCGTGCGACACCAGCAAACGACAGCGGCGTACGCGGCAAACCGATGATGTCGATGAAAACGGCTGCGGGACCTTCTGCCCCTGCCAGATCCCCCTCCAGAACTTGCACGGCGAAGGTCAATCGATCGCCCTCCAGCTTGGGCGACTTCAGCACTCCGCCGATATCGAGAGCTACACGCTCGCCGGTTGCACCGGCGGCATGGCCGGCGCCTTTGCCCTTCGTGGTGGTGGCGCCTGGGCGTGGAGCAACATAGACACCGTCGCGCGCCGTTGTCTTTCCCGGCTTCTACGAACAGCAGAAGGCGTCATACGACGCCGACACGGGGCAGATCTTCGGCGAGGTCGCTTATCCGACGACGATGGGCGGCATGGCGGTCGAACCCTTCGGCGGGCTGGCTTACGTCTCGGTCGAGACGGACAGCTTCAAGGAGCATGGCGGCAGCCTCGCCAGCTTGCGCGGCCGCGACACCGATCAAGACGTAGGTTACTCCACGCTGGGTCTGCGCGCCGCCAGCACGATGCACTGGGACAACATGCTGGTCGTGCCGCATGTGTCCGCTGCGTGGCAGCATGCCTTCGACGACGTGACGCCCGCTCTGGCTTTCGCAAGCACCGGCATCGGATTCGGCATCACCGGCGTACCGCTGGCCGAAGACTCAGCCCTGATCGACGCGGGACTGGATTTTGCGCTTGGCCCCAACACCACGGCGGGCGTGTCCTACTCAGGCCAGTACGGCGACGGCGTCGAGGACAACGCCGTCAGAGGCCGCTTCGCCTGGTTGTTCTAACTCCGCGTGGCGTCCGCTATGGGTCATTAGCGGACCTCCGATAGCGGCGGGCCCCAGGTCCGCTTTGTGGCCAAAGGCGGACAGGCCGGCTAGGCAGGCGTAAGGCCATGGCGACGCATGATTTCCATCATTTTTGCCGGGTCCGGTGGAGCACCAGGCACCGCGTTGATTACCTCGGCAGACTTCGCGGAAATACTGGGGACCTATCGCGGCTGGCGTGATCACACAAAGCACCTTCACATTCTTGCGCCCGTTGTTGTCGAATCGGTGAATGGCGCCGCGCGGAATGCATAGCGACTGCCCTGGTCCGACGTCGATTTGCTTTCCGTTGACAGTCCATGTCAAAACGCCGTCGATGCCGTAGATGGTCTCTTCGTAGTGATCGTGGCTATGCGCCGGAGCCGCTAGGCGCTGTGCGCCCGGGACACTGAGTTCAAAGGCAGCGACGCTACCGCTCGAATTTTCTCCGGTGACCAAGAAGCGCACTGCGAGCGGCCCGAGGCGGATGGTCTCGTCCGAAGGATTGACCCGGAGGCCAATGGTATTTTGCTGCATTTCTGTTTCCTTTGGAGGTTAGCAGAGGAATGCGAGACCTCAGATCTGAGGCCCTATCTTCAACGGCTTGCTGTCGGTCTATTTGTAGGCGACCGCAGCGCTCGACGAGCCGGTAAGGGGGATTATCTCGAACTCGCGAAAGCCGACCTCGCGGCACCAGCTCGCGAAATCGGAACCCGAGTAGTCGAAGGCGTCGCCGAATTCGATCAACATATTGAGCGACATCAGTAGGCCAAATGCGTTTTCGCGCCGTGCATCGTCGATCAGTGCCTCAATAACCACGAACGCTCCGCCAGGAGGCAGCGCATCGCAGGCCTTGCGGATGAGCACCTTCTTGTTCGCAAGATTCCAATCGTGCAGAATCATTCCCATGGTGATGACGTCTGCCTCGGGCAACGGATCAGCGAAGAAGTCACCATTGATGGCCGTGACGCGGTCGGTCAGTCCGGCCTCTTCGATCTTGCGGGTAGCGATTGGCAGGACTTTGGGAAGATCGAAGCTCATGCAACGCATGTGTGGGTGTGCCGCTGCGACCATGGAGGATAGCTGGCCAGTCGCCCCTCCGACATCACACAAGGTCTTGTACTTCGAGAAGTCGAATTTCTGAGCGAATGCCTGGAAGTTTCCAGCCGAGACACCGGACATGGCATTCATGAACTGCTCAAGACGTTCTGGCGTCTCGTAGAGCTTGGCGAACATCGGCTCGCCGGAGTGCTTGGTCTCGTTTTGTGGCGCGCCCGTCTTGAGCGCCTCGGTCAAGTCTGCCCAAAACCGGTACAGGCGAGCGTTGGCCATCTCCAGGATGCCACCGATATAATTGGGGCTGGTTCGATCAAGGAAAACGGCGGTCTCGGGTGTGTTGGAGTAGTGCCCGTCCGGTCCATCACCTGCACGTTGGAGGAGCCCTAGAGCCACGAGGGCATCCGGAAAATCCGGGACGGCGCGAGGGTGCAACCCCAGGGCCTTGGCGATCTCTGAGGCCGTCATCGAGTTCTTGGCGAGCTCGGTGAAGAGTCCCAGCTCGACAGCAGAAAGTAGTGTCTTCGAGGCAAAAAAGCCCATGCCAACTTGCATTATGTGCGAAGGATCAAGCTCCGGCATCGACATCTCCACCCATGACGGGCTGTGCAAAAGCCACATCTTCCTTCAGGCAAATTGGGCTGCATTGATGTCAGGATTGGGTCATTAGCGGTCCTGCCATTTGACCGTCCCCGTCCCACGGGGCCCGGATTAGGCTAAAAGCTGACGTCGACTCGCCTATCCAATGCCCCGCCATACGCTTGCCGAGCATCTCGATAGAGGAGTTCGGCCATGCAAACCTTCGATGAAGCTGCAAGCGGTATCACGCCCAAGGTCTCGTGGAATAAGGGCAAATTGCTCGGCTCGAAGCCACCGCTCCAGACCAAGCAAGTCTGGGCGATACGCACAAAGCTGCAGGTCGAGCATCGGCTTCGCGACCTCGCGCTGTTTAACCTGGCGATCGACAGCAAGCTGCGAGGCTGCGATCTCGTGAGCTTGAAAGTTGAGGCCGTTGCTCCGCACGGATTTGCTCTGGAACGGGCAACCGTGCGCCAGCGGAAAACCGGACATCCGGTGAAGTTCGAGCTGACAGAGCAGACACGAGAGGCAATTGATACGTACATGAGGCGGTTTGAAAGGAAACCTAGTGATTTCCTGTTCGCCAGCCGTCGCGATGGTTCGCGCTGCCTCTCGACCCGACAATACGCGCGCCTACTAGCAAACTGGACCGCAAGCGTGGGATTGGACCCGAGAAACTTCGGCACCCACTCCCTGCGTCGGACAAAAGCCGCCTTGATCTATCGGCGGACCGGCAACCTCCGGGCAGTGCAGTTGCTACTCGGTCACACCAAGATCGAGAGCACGGTCCGTTATCTCGGGATCGAGGTCGACGACGCCCTGGCGATAGCTGAGCAAGTGGATGTCTGAAATACCTGGGCAGAGCGGACATGCTCTGCCCTACCTTCTACGTCCGGGTCGTGCCACAAGCCGACCGTCTCAGCGTGGAAACCAAGTTCGCTGGCCGCCACGAGCAGTCCTTCAATCCCGAGCGACGGTCACGCGCAGGAAAGTCGCCGGAATGCAGGTGGCCTCCTTGCTCGGGCTCGTGTTGTGGCTGTCGAACAGCGCGTCCAGTTCCGCCTGCAGCGCGTCGGCGCGGCCCGTCTTGTCCGCCGCCTCGAAGGCATTCATGGTCGGTCCGTAATAATATCTGAAGGCGTGGACGACGTCCGACGGCGGCGCCGGATAATCGAAGGTGAAAATTTCTCTCGCGAACGCGATCTTGTCCTTGGCAATGCCGGCGCGAGCGAAGCGTGCGATCACCTCGTCCTCGATGCCCCAGGTCATGGGGCTGACGAAACCTTCCGGCGGCGGTGGCGTGTAGGACGCGCTGACTTTCAGCACCTGCGCGATCAGAGTGGGATCGTTGGGAATCCAATTGCCCATGATGATCCGGCCGCCGCGCCGGGTCACCCGCACCATCTCCTTGGCCACATCGAACGGTTTGGGCGCGAACATCGCGCCGAAGATGCTGACGACGAGGTCGAAACTTTGATCGTCCAGCGCGTGCAGATCCGACGCATCGCCTTCCTCGAACCTGCAATTGGACAGTCCCTGCTCGCGCGCTCGCCTGTTGCCGGCCTCGACCAGGTTGCGCGCAATATCGACTGCCAACACGTCCGCGCCGAGCGCCGCCGCCGGCAATGCTGTCGTTCCATCGCCGCATCCGAGATCCAAGACTTTGAGACCCTTGGCGATGCCGAACGAGTTTGCGAGCGCCTCGCCGCTTTTTCGCATGGTCCGCGCGATGCGCGTGAAGTCGCCTTTTTCCCAAAGGGCTTTATTCGGGTTCATGCGATTTTCTACGTTCACTTCGCTCATGTTCCGTCTCCACTTGGTTCGTGACAGCTCGCGTTACGGCTCCATGCCGCGACGCAACAATCGTGTGCCGATCAGGATCGCCGTTGCGGCCTCGGCGATGACGAGTCCCGCCCACACGCCATCGGCGCTCCAACCCAGGCGAAAGGCCGCGAAATAGGCCACGGGCATGCCGACGATCCATTTGGCTGTGAGGCCCAGCACCATCGGGACGCGCGTGTCCTTGAACCCTCGCAAAATGGCCGTGGCCGACGAGGCCGGTCCGACCGCAAGATTGAGAGTTCCTAACAAGAACAGCAGACCCGCCGCGGCGGAGGCGACCTCGTAGCTGCCGGCCTCGCCATGGTTGAGGAACAGCCAAGGCAGCTCGTAGGCGGTGCCGGCGAGGACAAGGAAGATGCTGAGACCAAAAGCCGTGCCAATGACGAGCGCGGTCCAGCCGGACTCCGCCATCCCCCGCGCGTCGACACGACCGGCGGCATAGCCGACCCGCACGGTTGCCGCCTGCGACAGTCCGACGGTCAAGGCGTAGACGACGCCCGCCATCCGCAGGGTGATTGCATGGGCCGCCAGCGCCGCCGCCCCGAACAGGCTGATGATCACGGTGGAAACCAGATAGACGCCAACCTCGCCGATGCTCGAAAAACCGATCGGGATGCCGAGGCGGAAGATCTCCGCTAGGTGCCGCTTGTCGGCCCTCCAGCAGCGCCGGAACAGGCAAAGCCGGCGCATCTCGCCATTGAGCGCGGCAAACGCGGCGAAGCCTACGGCAAGCCCCGCGGCGACGATCGCCGACGCCAATCCGGCCCCGGCGAGACCCATGCCCGGTATGGGACCAACCCCGAACATAAAGACCGCATTTGCCAGACCGTTCGCCGGCAACGCCAACAAAGTCGCGATCAAGAAGATCTTGGGCCGTCCCAGGGCGGCAAACGCGTTGCGCCAGACCGCAACGAACATCATCGGCACAATGGCCAACGCCATCATCTGACGATAGCCGTTGCCGAGCTCGATGACGGTTTCCTCGACGCCGAACATGCGAAGCAGCGCGGTCACGTTCCAAACCAAGATGAAGGCCGGGACGGTCAAGATCGCCGCCGCGAAAAACCCTTGGCGCAGGACCCGCCGAACTTCGGCGCCGCGGCGCGCGCCCAGGGCGTGCGCCATCAGGGCGGCCGAGGCGGACAGGATTCCAGCCATGAAATAATAGATGATGGAATAGAGGTCGCTCACCACCGCGCCTGCGGCCAAGCCTTCCGGTCCGCTCCAGCCCATCATCACTGTGTCGGTAATCGACATGCCCATGTTGGTCAGCGCCGTGCCCGTTATCGGTGCCGTCAGCGCGATCAGTTCGCGCGCCTCCTTGGCGCTGACGAAGCTCTGGCGTCTCGGCCAGACCGAAAGGGTGGAGGAAAAAGCTTGGGTCATCCGTGCACGGCTCCGCGTGTATACCGACTAGTCGGTTTAGTCACTGACCAAAAAAATATGGGGGGCAAGCCATGCCGGCATCATCGTCACGCGTTCTTGCTCACGGCTTCGATCTGCTGACGAAAGGTTTTCAGGTTCCTGGCAATACCGCCCGAGTCGCCGGTCGCGCGCGCATACACCAAGGAACCGTCGATCACCGCCATATACATATTCGCCATTGCGCCGGCCGTCATAGGCAGTCTCCCGCCGCCTTCCTTAGTCAAGGGCCGCAAAATGGCCGCCACTTTGCCGATCAGATCAAGAAGGACGGCGCTTGTCTCTTCGCGGACCCTCGGACTGGTTCCAGCCAACTCGACGGAGAACATCACCAATAGGCACCCGTGATCCCAAAGCCGCATGGCGACACTTTCGACATGTTTGAGAAAGGCGATGGCGCGCTTTTCAGGATCAGCGATGTCGCGGAATGGGCCGTCCATCATCAGCGCCGCTCCATCGGCAAGAAATTCATGCATCGCCGTGAGGGCAAGTTCCTCCTTTGAGTCGAAATGATGATAGAAACTTCCCTTGCTGACACCGGCGGCTTCGATGATGTCATCGACACTCGTGACCGGATAGCCCTGAGCAAGCATCAGGTGGCGAGCGGCGCGGACGAGCTTATCCTTGGAGGTACGCTTCGCCCGCCCTCGTGCATTTGTTTTGCCGGCAGATTTGATCGCAGCCTGTGTCATGGCTCGCGTATATAGACCGACTAGTCGGTATGTTCAAGCCCTCAAACGTTACGCTTTTCGGAAAGAGCGGGGTGCAGGCAACTGGAACGATCAGCAGGGTTCTTGGCCCCGTAATCCAGAAGGCGATGTCCGCTTCGGGTCAGAAGCGGACCTCGGCGAGCAGATCGGGGATGTCAGCTCTCCCCCTCAAAGCAGACATGCTCGGCGTCGGAATGAACGTCTGCTTCGTGCCATAAGCGGACATCAGTCCTTAGTAGAGCGACGTGAGAGACCAACTTAATGTTCTTGGGCGGCGGTGCCGTTCGCAGCCTTAGGCGCCGTGCGATCTCGAGGACTATCCTTGCGGCCCGGCGACAAGACTGGCATGTCATCGCCAAGCACAACGAGGTGGCAGTAGGGCAATGACCGAAATTCAAAACGTGATCGGAACGGCCTTTATCGTGGCCGAGTACCGTGCGCTAGAGAATGCGGAGCAAAATCCTCTCTATCTCGATCCAATCGTTCCACTGTTTCTAGGCGAGCAGACGCGGCAAGCAGCCGATCGTATTGCCGCAGGTTTTCCACCAGGCGCGCGGGGCGTGAGGCTCCGCACGCGCTATTTCGACGACCGGCTGGACGAGCAGCTTGACAGCGGCTGCCGACAGGTCGTCATCCCAGGTGCTGGCCTCGACACCCGTGCGGTACGAAAACAAGTCTCCGGCGTGACCTATTTCGAAATCGACGATGCGGACATCCTCAACTTTAAGCAGACGCGGTTAGCCGAAGCGGGAATCAACGCCCGGGTCGTCTACATCCCCGGCAACTATGTCGTCGACGGCCTGCTCCAGCTGCTCGCTGCCAACGGCTTCGACTTTGACCTGCCGACCTATGTTCTCTGGGAAGGCAATACCATGTATCTCAATCGGCCGGCGGTGCTTAAAGTCTTGACGGATTTGCGGAGCAGCCTTGGCAGGTTTACCATCTCCTTCGATTATATGAACGAGGCGGTGATCGCCTATGCGACGGGCGATGAACGGATCTCTTCATTCGTCAAGGGCTTCGCCGATATGGGCGCGCCTTGGAGTTTTGGTATCGATGATCTCGACGCCGTCGCCAGAAATGCAGGCTTGAGCGTGATCGACAACATCAAAGTGGTCGACTTGTTTCGCACCTTCTGGCCAAACCGGCAGCTCGACTCGAGGTTGTACGACGATTACGCTTTGTGCACACTCGCCGCACGGTGAGCCTCAGTAGCGATAGCCCAGCACCTTACTGTCCGCTTTGGGTCAGAAGCGGACCTCGGCGAGCAGATCGGGGATGTCAGTTCTACCCCTCAAAGCAGACATGCTCAGAGTCGGAATGAAGGTCCGCTTCGTGCCAAAACCAGACCGCTGGACAACCGGGTTACACCCTCGGCACGAGCTCCTTTCTGATCAAATCGGCGGCCTTGTCGTGCGCCTGTGTGGTTTCGATAGGGTTTGCTATTAGCGCATCGGCGGCATTGCCCAGAATTGCCCGCGCGGCCTCGCGCTTGAGCAGCTTGTCGTCAACTAGCCTTTGAAGCAGGTGCAATAGAACAGCCGTGCTAGCTAGGGCGAGTTCGTGCGGTTCCTTCGATGAAGCATTGCCACCCCCGTTATTGTAGATCGGGGTAGAATAGCAAAGGCACTCGTTGGCGGGGGATGCCACGCATCTCCGGCGGTGAAACTGTCGCACCCAGCCGTAACGCTCTCGTCATGTCGGCCCAATTAGACGTCGTCACCGGATGGCAGGCCCGGGAGGTGCGGCGTTGGTATGCACGCTTCAACGTGATCTCGATCCTCTTGATTTGGAAATTGTGGAGAGGGCTGTGCAGGGTGTCTCAGACGCGATCAAGGCTGGCCCCACCCCAGCCGACCTCGAGAGCGACGAAGAGCTAGAACTCGCACTTCGCGATGAGCTGGCTGAGATGGTTCGCGCGAGCGGCGTCAGCGATGCCGATGTCCTGTTGGACATACTGATCGAAGGTATGAGCGGTAAGATTGGTGGGCCGAAAGTGCCAGACGTGCTCCAGCGCTTGGCGAAAGCCGAGTAAACCTCTGGCGCCGAGCAAACGGCTGCGCTTGGCAGAGACGAAAAGGCCGCGCGATCCTCAGAAGAGGCGGCTCTCTAAGCAGAAGAAGCCCCGCCAAGCAGGCGAGGCTTCCCCCGTTCCCTCAAATTCCCCCCGAAATCTGATTGGGACATCTACAAGCCCAAAAAAGGCAAATCTCGGATCGGCTTCAAATCCTAGACAAAAAAAGTGCGAGTGTTGCTGACGGGTTACACACCGATGTAGGTCGGCCCCATGCGACAAAACGGACTGAAAGATTGCTGGTTTGTAATCCCGTGCCGTCGGCGGGCGGGTGTAAAGGAAGTGTCCCTGATGGGATATTCCCTCTCCCATCACCGGTCCCCCCAAAAGGACCCGAAGAAGCCCCGTCCTCCCCCGTACGGGGCTTCTTCTTTTTGTCTCCTGAGTAGCGACAAACGGGGCCCTACCACATGCACGGCATGTAGTGCGGCCAAGTTCTGCCCCGTCGAGAGAGGCGGCGCTCGTTCAGGAAAATCCGCTTTGTGTCGAAGGCTGACCTCGAGCCCTATGTCTGGGCACGTCGGCTAGGTGCCATTAGCGATACCAACAATTACCTGTTCAGCGCGGTCGTATACAGCCTTGATTAGACTGGTCCAGTGTGGCGGGCCCGTTGAACCTGCGCGTCAACACCTTGGCATCGGCTCGCTAGTCAGGCAGCATCTGCTTCAGTTATTTGATCTCCCAAGCGGCCTTGTGGTTGACGATAATGGCCTGGCGGCCGCCGACCGTCTCGTGAAGTTCCACCACAGTGTAGGGAACCGTTCCCGTGATACCTTTATATTTCCCCGTACCACCCATCAGATAGTGGTTGTTGTCGTCGAAGGTCGTGAAAACGTTGTCACCATCTTTGTCGGTTTCAACGCAGCTCCCGTTGTAGTGAAATGTCTCTCCCACCGAGCTCGTGTGATAGAGGCAGCGAACAGACATGTCATTGAACGGGCCCTCTCCTTTGACATTGCGGGTGATTCCAGTTTCGTCAACGATTGCCCCCGTGCCGGCTCCGCTATCGATTTTTGCCACAGTGTTATCTACATAGTATGTGTCGTATTCCGCGCTGCCAGTCTTCGGAAACTCCGCAGCTGCTGCTGGAGCCGCACAAAACGTAAGTATGACAGCCATCGACGCGAGCATCGATTTCATAGCGGTACTCCTTTCTTGACTACGGTCTCTTGACTACGGTCGAACTGGCGATCTTGGGCCAGCGATGTGCACCGTAGTAACTTCAGTATAGCACCACGATGTCATGTCCGCTTTGGGTCAGAAGCGGACATAGGAGAAGACATCCAGGATGTCCGAAAAGGAGCCAGAACCGGACGTGGGACCTAAATCAACGCTCCCCTGCCGGATCCGGAAGTTTGCAAACGCAGTTGCAAACGAACCACGCGGCACGGCACGCCATTGGGCATCACAAGCTAGGATGATGAGAGCGGAAATGGCGAACTAGAGTAGACGCTTAGCTACCGGACGGCACGCGCCAGCACGAGAATCTTCAGAACTCGAAAGCCGTTGTGCGGTTTATCCGCACCGTGGGTTCGAAATCCCACCCTCTCCGCCAATTTTTCAAATAATGTGAGAGGATCGAGGAGTGGCGACTTCGCACGACGCCAATCGTCAAATAGCTCAAATAGCTTTGTCGTTGGCCCTAGAGGAGGACGGTTGCGCGAGTTCGGCCAAAGCTTCTTGTTCGCCCCGCCCATCTAGGGCGGCTATCGCGTTCTTAAGTGTCGTCCGAATGCGCTCGATGGCAGCGGCGTCGACGGCCCTGGGATCGAGGTAGAAATCGAGGCCGGTCATGTGCTCGCTGAAAATCTCGATCTTCCGCCCCGCTTCGTCCAAGACGCCTTCTACGATATAGGGAACGACCGTGCGGTTGATGCCCTTTACCGAGATCGGCGGCAACGCGCGCGCCGCCACGATGTCGCGCACAAGAGCATAGGTCTCGTAGCTGATGACGATATGTCCGGCCTCGGCGATCGATTGGAGACGCGCGGCGAGATTAACCTCGGCACCGATGGCCGTATAATCCATACGGTCGACACTGCCGAAATTGCCGACGTTGCAGAAACCGGTGTTCACTCCCATGCGCACGCGGAACGGCTGCTCCGTCCCCGCGCCGCGCCACTTGACATTGAGCTCAGCCAGCCGGCGCTGCATCTCCGTCGCCATGTTGAGGCAGGCTCGCGCGTCCTCCACCGTGCCTTTGGTCTCCGGGTCACCGAAAAAGATCACCAGCGCGTCGCCGATGAATTTATCGACAGTGCCGCTATGCTTGAGCGCGATCGACGACATCTCGGTGAAATACTCGTTGAGGAGGTGCGTGATCTCCTCGGGCTGAAGGCCTTCCGTGGTGGCGGTGAAATCCTTGATGTCGGAGAAGAAGATGGTGAGCTCTTTGCGCTCGGTGTGAATCGTGACGTCCTTCTGACCGCTGAAAATGCTTTTGAAGATTTGCGGCGCGAGATAGTGCGAGATCTTGGTGGAGATTCTGACGAGAAAGTCGTTGGAGGCCTCGAGCTCTCGGTTCATCTCCTCCAGGCGTCGATTGAGCTGCGCCTCTTTCTCCTGCAGCAGCGTCATCTCATAGGCCTTCTGCTGCAGCCGGCGGGTGGCGTCTCTGTAGTCCGTGACGTCGAACAGCACCACCCACGTGATGTCGCCATCGAGATGTAAATGGAGGTCGGCGGCACGGCCGCAGTCGAGCTCGAGCGAAGGAACGGAAAAAGGCGACTCCGCGAGCGGCAGAAGTCCCTCGAGGAAGAAGGCCTGCTCGACCGCTGGCTCACCGATGCTCATGTCCACCAGACCATAATTGTCGAGATGCCCCCCGGCGCCGACCAGAATGAGCGCGGCATCGATCTCAAGATAGGCAACCGCTCGGTCGTCATAGGTCAACTGCCGCAACCGCTCGGCCAAACTCGCGGGCAAGTCTTCCATGTTCAGCCCGCGGTGCGGACCGCTAGGTCCTGGAAGGCATCCTCAACGCCTTCGCCGGTTCGCGCACTGCTTGGCTGCACCCACCAGCCCTGCTCTCGCAGCGTCGCCACGTAGGCGTCCCCGATCGCCCATTGCTCCTTTAGGTCGCTCTTGTTGAGCAACAGCACGAACGGCAGCGGACCGAAATCAGCTTCGACGCGCTCGCGGAGCGATAGCGCGACATCAAGGGTCGAAGGTCGCGTGCCGTCGGCCACCAGGACGTATCCGGCGGCTCCGCGTACATTGGTGATGCGCAGCGACTTGATATCGTCCTCACCGGCGAGATCCCAAAGGATAAGGTTCACGGTCCGGTCAGGCAAGGTCACGGTCTTCTTGTCGATCTTCACGCCGACGGTGGTGAGATATGCTTCGGAGAACACACTGTGGACGTAGCGCTTGACCAGGCTGGTCTTGCCCACCGAGAAGCCTCCGAGCATGCAGATCTTCTTCTGCGACATTGCCGTCATGGCTCCTCCTCGAACCCGATCGAGAATGAAACGCGGCGGTTGGCCGAGCGAACGGCAGCAGGGTTCGCAGACGTCCCGGAGGTGTCGTCCTCAAGGGGCTCGAGTTGACCCGCGCCGCGCACTTGGAGTAGATCAGGGTCGACGCCACGCTTCTTCAACAGTGCGCGTACCGCCTCGGCGCGTGCCACGCTCAGCGACAGGTTGGAGGTGCCCTGGCCCTGGCTGTCCGCATGCCCGGTCAGCGTCACCCTGGTGATGGCCTGCAAGGTGGAAGACAGCTTCGCGAGCTCATTCAGTTCGCTCGCGATCTCATCGAGAACCTGCTCCTGGCCGGCGGCCGGCAGCGACTTGCCGCTGTCAAAATTGATGCTGCGTGCCTGGATGGCATCACGCAATTTGCCGAGCGCACCCTCACTGATGTCGCGTACGGCCGACACGTCCAAGGCCGGAGCCCCTGCCGGCAGCGCGTTGCCGACCTTGCGGGCGCGTGATATCCACGGTGAGGAGGCCGACCCTTTCACCACGATGCGATTGCCCTCGATGGCGAACATCACGCCAGGAGGAGGATTGAGGGAAGCCTGCAGCCGCTCGAGCACGAACTGCGGGTCGAGCGCCTGATAGGGTTCGAAACGTGCCTCGACCCTGGCCGAGTCGATCCCCGCCTCACCAAGGAGCTTGAGCGGGTCGACGGCGAGCGGATCACGCAAGCCTGAAACCGCGAATTTGCCGTCACGCGCCTCCGACTTCGTGACAACGATGCCGGGCTGGGCTCGCAGCCCGTCCACATAGGTCTGCCAGCGGCGTTCATCCGCTTCGTCCTCATTGCGCACGTTAGCGAGATCCAAGCTTGGCGTCCCGGCCGGGAGCATCTGCGCAACAGCGTGCGCCCGGTCGAGCCAGGGGCGCGGCGCCGACCCTTGCGCCACGATGCGGTTGCCCGCAATCGAGAACTTAACGCTCGATGGCGGATCGAGCGTTAAGTTGAGCCGTTTCAGCACCGATTGCGGATCGAGCGCCTGATAGGGCTCGAAGTGCGTCTCGACCCGTGCCGGATCAATTCCCGCCTCGCCGAGCAGCGCGCGCGGATCGACGGCGAGCGGATCGCGCAAGCCTGAGACCACGAACTTGCCGTCACGCTTGCCAGCTTCGTTGATCACGATGCCGGGTTGCGCCCGTAGCCGCTCCAGGTAGCCCTCCCAGAGCTGCTGGTTATGCCACCACCATGCCCCCCAAGCCACGGCGCCGATCAGCAGAAGCGACAGCGAGCCGAGGATGAGCACGCGAGCCACGAGGGTGCGCGGCGCCGCATGCTCGCCAAGCGCCACCAGTTCGCGCAGCCGCGCCTCGACATCGCCGAGGCCATCGCTGTCGCCGTCGAAGCCCTCGAGCGCGTGGAATCGCTCGGCGTGAATGCGCGACAAAGTATTGCGCATCGTCTCGTGCAGCCCCTCCGGCGGATCGCCGCGGATGACCGCGACCAGCAAAGCAAACGGTCCAGGCTCGGACCATAGCCGCAGCTCGCCCAGCTGCACCGAGTCGACTCCCTGGTGCTCGGCGCCGCTGAAGGAATCGCGGACAAAATCCTGAATTGCGACCAGCATCGAAGAGACGAGCTGCGGGTCTTGGCTCACCGCATCCTCAGCCGCCACATGGGCGATCAACAACCCGGTATGACGGTGCACCAGGAACGCGTGTTCGACCTGGTAGACCAGCGTGTGCTTGAGCACCACCTCGGCGAAAGGCCGTCCCGTGCGCCAGGCCTCCCAGCGCCATTTGAGTCCTCGCCAGGTGAGGCTGTATTTCAGCGCCTGATTGACCCGCTGAAACATCTCGTCGATGGTCTCGCCGATCGACTTGCGGATCGCCGGCACGATGGTCGGATAAAGAATGTTGACCAGCGTTTTGGGATCGTTGCGGATCGAGCTCTCCGCCGCCCTCTCCATGACGGGCGCCAACACATGCCCCATCCGCTCATCGCGTGTCGCCTGAGCGATCGCCGTCGGCAAGATACGCCCGATGGCAGCAGCCAAGCGCTCAGGATCGTCCACCACGCCGGCGAGCCGCCACACCGTCTCAATCTCGCGGCCGACCAGGAGAGTCCGCAGCTGCTCGAGCTGCAGATCGCCCGGGCGCACGCCATTCTGCTGCTCGCGCAGCTCGGGCTTCAGGCTCTGGGCGATTTCGACGAGCAGACCCGCCAGCGCTTTGCGATCGATCGCGCTATCGCCCGAGGGCGGGCGAAGCAGCTGCTCAAGAATGTCGGGTGTGGCGGTCACTCGCGGCGCTAGCTCGCCGCGCGGCCACGCGGTGGTTCGATCCCGCCCTTGACGACGCTCGCCGCATCCTGGTTCAGGCATTTGGCGACCTCGACGAACAGCCCAGCAAGCAGGTTGCGATCAGTTTTGACGTTGCTGAGCTCGGAGAACATTTTTTCGATCGCGTGCTTAAGATCGTCGTTCTTGTGCTTGATCTCCTCGCGCAACGACTGCGCTTCCTGGGTCAGGCGGTCGGCCATGTCGCGCTCGAGCTGGCTCAATTGGTCCGATATCGCGCGAAGCCGCTTTTCCATCGCCTGACTGTGCTCGCGCAGCGTCCGCTCGATTTCCTTGTCGGCATCGGCGCGTATGTCCTTCTCTTCGCGGAGTTGGCTAACGAGCGATTCGACCTGTTTCTTCCCGTTCGATTCGAAGGCGCTAAGATTGCGTGCCGTCTCGGACTCGACGTCTTTGAAGCGCTGAAGAAACCGCTCCTCCAACTTGGAGAAGCGGCGGTCGTAGTCCTGCATCTGGTTGCCAAACAGCAGATCGCGGATCTTATCCACGCCGACGGCCTCGCCGCCACCAAGCGAGCCATTCCCCAACTGCGCGGCGGCTACGGGATCGATCAATTCGGCTTCTGATTTCGTTGATTTCCCCGCCACGACACACCTCCACTATGTTGTTGTTGCGAAGGTAATTTAGGGCAATTCCGGCGTATGGGCATAGTCGATTGTGGGCTAGTAGGAGTTGGGAGATTGAGTTTCCGCGACAGCTCGATTGGAGCCTCGGAAACTGGGAAATTTTGCCTCCCAAGGCCTCGTCTCGAGCCGATCTGTGATGCTTTATTGAGCACCATGGTAGCCACAATTCTTACCGTTGAACCCACCGAACGGGTGATCGCGGGTGGCAAGTGATTAGTGACCCGGGTGCGGTGGGTCATTGGCGAGGCCAACAAATCATCGCGCCCGATTTACCCTCCAAATTGGATAAGGTTTGGATTGGGAGCTTGCAAACCAATTTGCAAACCAACCGCACGACACAGCATGGCACCGAACATAACAAGGCGGGATCACGGGACTGAAATTGGCGAACTAGAGAAGACGCTAGTCGTTGGACGGCATAGGCCAGCATGAGAATCGCAGAACTCAGAACCCGGTGTGGATAGCGGGCTCGCGGGCGGAAATTAGGGAGATCGAGGCCGATCTCCTCGACCAAGGCATCAAGCTGTTCCCGGCCACAAGGACTGGCGAGAGGGCTCGGCTCCTCTGGCGGAGGATTAAACCCCAACTGCTCGTGGCCTCGCTGTTGAGGTCACTTTTCGCAATCGAGGCCTGATTGGCAAATATAAACTCTGGGATAAAGATTCGGGCCAAAATCGTGGGTATAAGAAAACTGCATTGGTCTCGAACGCCTCGCGGCCGCGGCCTTCGCATCTGGCAGCAACTCCAGATCACCCGGACCGGTAGGCGGCAGAGCGCTCATGGTCGTGATTGTCCTTCTCGGGCAGCCTTCCCGGCCCTGAGAGGCGACTTTCGGGTATTCTGATTGCGGAGGGTCACTGTGATGGCCACGTTGGCGGCCGTGTCCGCGGCGGGGGGACAAGCGTCACGTGGCGCCCACTACTGTGTGGCGGTCGACATGCTCATCGTGGCGGTCGTCGTGCTCATCATGGTGGCGGCAAGCACTACAACGGGCGGCCGTGGCAGGCACTACGCCCACAAGGGGGGTCACGGCCATTACTACCGACACAAACACCGGCTGCTACGGTTGGTATAGCGTGCCTATATAGCCACGTAGCTACAACGCTGGGTGCGGTTGGCCCTGCCGCACTTGGCGACACGCTCGCGGGACCGATACTGCGAGTACATCGGCCACTAGAAGCGGGCTCGCTGTAGGCTTAGGAGAAAGCCCCATGCGTATCTACATTGCCTTCTCGCTTGCCATAGGGACCCTACTTGCTGCTCCGGGGACAGTTTCAGCTGCGCCCCTACTGTTGTCCGAGCACGGCGCCATCAGTCGAGCCTTGAGCGTTACCGTCGTCGAGCCCGCGGCCCAGCGCTATTTGCGCAAACGTCCGCATTGCTGCCACTACGAGCGCAGGCGACGGCCTTCTTGGACGGATTACCCCTATTGGCGCCCCTACCAGTATCGCTACTGGAAATTCTACTACCCCTACGGCGGCCCGCTGTTCTAGGACAAACGGCCCCACGCATTGCACCTCGCGCCCAGTGTGGCCTTGGGATTTGAGGCCGTGTTGGCCGTTCTCTAATTGTGGCCGCGTGATCTAGGCATAGGGCCAGCAGATTAATGGGCGAATGCTAATCTCAATCGCTGATTCACTGCGTTTTCAACTGGCCGCTCCTGTCAACGATTAAGTCATGGGTGACCTTCTAAACTCGGAATGATGGGAGGTTGCATCATGGTCAGGAACAGCATAGCTGCCTGCCTTGCCATTGTTCCTTCGGTGGCGGCGGCCATAGTGATTACGGGCTGTAGTGTCAGGATACCGACATCTGCGCGTCCGGAATTCAGGCTAAGTCCACCGTTAGAGGAGACTAGCTCGACTGAACTCCAGACCAGAAAAGCACCAGAGAAGGATCCACTTTAAACGTGCCGCAATGGCGCTGGTAGGTTGGGATAGAGACGAAGCCGATCTTCTTCGTTTCTCTGTGATTAGGACGGACGGGAGAGCGTAACGGAGTTTTGCCGATGTCAAGAAAGCTAGCTTTGATCCTGGCTTGTAGCGTGCCGGTGTCGTTATTTTCGTTCAACGCCCAGGCGTTATCCGTTTTATCGGTGCCGGCGCAGACTGCGGCGCCTGATATCACGTTGGCGCGCGGTTTTTGTGGTCTGGGCTTTCACCGTGGCCCATATGGCGGCTGCATTCGCAACGGCACAGTGGCCGCCCCGCCCGTGGTGGTCGCGCCGCCTGTGGTAGTGGTGCCGCGCTATGCGTCCCCCGTGGTGGTGGCACCACCTGTGTGCCCATACGGCTACTACCTTGGTCCGTATGGTCGCTGCTTGCCGTACTGAATCAACCGGAGTTCAAAAGCAGACGTTGAGTCTCCCTCAGCCAGCATGTCAGCTCCGCGCGAAAAGCTGACACGACGCTCGTCAGCTGAAGTGTCGGCCCGTGCCATGAGGGGTCAGTTCCGCTTCTCAAATCGCTGCATCGAGACCCGCAGAACGGCGCCTACTCACTCGTTCATGCAGGGTTCAGGTAGCCCGGCACAAAATTCCTAGGCGTCAGGCGCGAGGTTCGGGGGGTCGTGCCAAACCCCTTTGAAGGAGCGTACTTGATGGTAATCCGGCTAAGCGTGGCGACTGCTCTTGCAGGCACTCTAATCGCCACTTGCTTTGTATCGGGGTCGGCACAGGCGACCTATATGCCAGTCCTGAAGAGCGATTCCCCTCACGGCCTTTTAACACTCGTCGGTCGCGGTGGCGGCGGTCACGGTGGCGGCGGACACGGTGGCGGCGGACACGGTCACGGCGGTGGTGGACACGGTCATGGCGGTGGTGGCCACGGTCATGGCGGTGGCGGCAAGCGCGCTCATGGGGGCGGTGGCGGGAAGCACCACGCCTACAGGGGCGGCGGCTATGGTCATTACTACCGGCCCAAACACTACGGCCACCAATATCGTGGTTACGGCTATTACGGCTGGCCTGGCTATCATGGTGGCGGTTGCGGCTGGCTCTACAGCAGGGCTGTAGCGACGGGCAGTCCCTATTGGTGGAACCGCTATTACGAGTGCATCGGCTACTATTAGCTGGCCCTCTTCGTCGCCCGACGCGGCGTCAATTGAGAGAGGTCCTCTTTACGGCTCTTTAGCGGACTTCATCGGCTTCGGTATTGAAGTCT
>CAWGXJ010000007.1:0-134888 GCA_963826465.1 uncultured Alphaproteobacteria bacterium | reverse complement strand
AGCATTCAGCGCATTGTAATGCCCGAGGGCCGGCAGCATCAGATCCGTGAGTTTGCGCGGGCCACCTGCGACGGCAGGACCGAGCGAGACGTCGAATGTGATCCTGGCGTGCTTGGGGCGGACATTGGAGAGCTTGATGTCGGCGTCCGCGCCACACCATAGGTGAGCGTGCGCCACCCATTGGCCGCACCGCCGAGCTTAGCCAGAAGCTCGCGCACGACGGGATGATCGATGCAGCCGACAGCGACCCCGTAAAACGGATGGCGTCGATGAACTGCTGGAAGGCCTGATGCAGCGTCGTCTTCCGACTCCCAAAAGTCCATGTGCTCGGGATCGATGTTGGTGACGACGCCGATCTGCGTCGGCAGCTTGAGGAACGTGCCGTCGGATTCGTCGGCCTCGACCACCATCCACTCGCCCTTGCCGATGCGCGCATTGGTGCCCCAGGCATTGATGATGCCGCCGGTGATCACCGTCGGGTCGAGGTCGGCGCCATGCGAAATCATCGGCGATGAGCGAGGTGGTCGTGGTCTTGCCGTGGGTGCCGGTCACGGACACCGTGGTGCAGGGGCGCATCAGCTCGGCCAGCATCTCGGCGCGGCGAATGATGGGAATGCCGCGCTCCTTCGCGGCCTCGAACTCGGGATTGCCCGGTTTCACGGCGCTCGAAATGACGAGATAGGCGGCGCCCTCGACGTTTCCCGGGTCGTGGCCGATGAGGCAGGTGATGCCGTGATCGCGCAAGCGCGCGAGATTGGCACCCTCCTTCAGGTCGCTGCCTTGCACGCGGTAGCCGCGGGTGTGCATCACCTCGGCGATGGCGCTCATGCCGATGCCGCCAATGCCCACGATGTGGAACAGACCTGTGGTCTCCGGTGGGGGCAAGTGCATCTTTACGCCTGCTCTTCGGGGCCGGCCAACGCATCGACCAGGTCGGCGAGCTTGTTCACCGCATCGGTATTGGCCATGGCCTTGGACTTTGCCGCCGCCTTGGCCAACAGGTCGGGCGCGCCGAGCAGCCGGGCCAGCTCGTCGGCCAGGCGCTGCGGCGTGATCTCCGCCTGGCGCATGCACCAGCCGCCACCGCCTTCCTCGAGCCGAGTTGCATTTTCGAGCTGGTCGTTGTCAAGGGCGTGCGGCAGGGGCACCAGAAGCGCCGGCCGGCCGATCGTCGTCAGCTCGGCCACGGTAGAGGCCCCGGCGCGGGCGATGACCAGATGGGAATTGGCAATGCGCTCGGGCAGGTCGCGGAAGAACGGCGCGAGATGCGCAGCAATATCGGCCTCCTTATAAGCTTCGCGTACCGCCGAAAGATCCTCGGGCCGTACCTGCTGCACGACCGTGAGGCGCCAGCGGAAGGGCGACGGCATCGTCCGCAAGGCGGCCGGCAGGGTCTCGGAGAAGAAATGCGCACCCTGGCTGCCGCCGAATATCAGCAGGAGCAGGCGCCCGGCCGGCTCCGGCGGCGTGTACGGGACTTTGCGATAGGCGATCACCGCGTCACGCACCGGGTTGCCGGTGACTTGCGCCCGCTTCTCGGCGCTGCGGCGCAGATATTTGGTCGGCGTGAAGGAGAGCGCGATGGCATCGGCAAAGCGCGAGAGCAAGCGATTGGCGCGGCCCATCACCGCGTTCTGCTCGTGGATGACGGTCGGGATACCAAGCGACCGCGCGGCCATGATCGGCGGCAGTGTGGGATAGCCGCCAAACCCGATGACCACGTGGGGCTGCACCATTTCGAGCAGCCGCCGCGCCCGGATGAACCCGTTGGCCAAGCGGCCGAACGTCTTCGCCACGGCGAGCGGCGCGCGGCTGGTGAACGTGGCCGACGGAATCCTGGTATACGGCGCGCGCGGGGAAGTCGCTGCCGTATTGCTCGGCGCGCTCGTCGGTAGCGAGCTCGACGGCGAAGCCGCGGCGGGCAAGCTCCTGGGCCAAAGCGGCAGCTGGAAAGAGATGTCCGCCCGTGCCTCCGGCGGCGAGCAGAATGGTCCTTACGGTCAAGCCGTCTGCCCCCTTGCGCCCGTGGCTTCGCTCTCGTGCTCGGTCCGTGCAGGCGATTTCATCCGTCCCGCCATGGGCCGCTTGCGGGTGAGCCCTAGTGCGAAGCCCATGGTCAGCGCCATGGCGAGCAGTGACGACCCGCCATAAGAGATGAACGGCAAGGTCATGCCCTTCGCCGGAAGCATGCCGACATTCACCGCCATATTGATCAAGGTCTGCAAGCCGAACAGCATGATAAGTCCCGCGACCGCGTGCCGGATGAAGCCGTCGGGCTCTTGAGACGCCTTGGACAGACCACGCAGCACGATGAACGCGAACAGAGTCAGCAAAATCAGGCAAGCGATCAAGCCATACTCTTCGGCCGCCACGGCGAAGATGAAGTCGGTGTGGGAGTCGGGAAGGACGTCCTTCACCGTCCCCTCGCCCGGCCCGCGGCCGAACCAGCCGCCATGGAGAAAAGAGTTCGAGCGACCGGTCGGCCTGATAGGTGTCGCCGGACGCGGGATCGAGGAAGCGGTCGATGCGCGAAGCCACATGCGGCAGCAGGAAATAAGCGGCGAACAGCCCGCCAATGCCGGCAACCGCCAGCACGCCGATCCAGACCATGTTGATGCCGGCCATGAAGAACAGCGCGCCCCAAACGAGCGTCACGAGCATCGTCTGGCCGAAATCCGGCTGAAGCACGAGGAGCAGCGCGAACACGCCGTAGAGCAGGATCGCGAGCTCCAGGCCCGGCACGTCCTTGCGCTTCTGGCTCTCGTTGAACAGCCACGCGGTGAGCACGACGAAGGCCGGTTTCACGAACTCGGACGGCTGGAGCGAGAACGTCCCCAGCTCAAGCCAGCGCTTGGCGCCTTTGACCTCGGGACCCAGGAACAGAATGAGGATCATCAGGCCGATGCCGACCAGGAAGATCACGAGGCTTGCCCGCCTGATCTGCTTCGGCGCGAGCGTGGAGGCGGCGAACATGATGGCCACGGCCGGCAAAAGCATGACCGCGTGGCGGCGCACGAAGAAGAACGGCTCGAGGTGGTACTTGGCGGCGACGGGCGGGCTCGCCGCAAAGGAGAGCACGAGTCCTGCGCCCATCAAGAGCAGCAGACCGAAGAACATCAGGCGATCGACGGTGAACCACCAATCGGAGAGGACGCTCTTGTCGGCGCGTGTGATCCTCATGCCGCCCTTCCCTGCTGTGTCACGCTTCTCGCGCCATCGAGGCCCATGACAATGTCGCGGAAGGCGTCGCCGCGCTTGGCGAAGTTGTCGAACTGATCATAAGAGGCGCAGGCGGGCGACAGTAGCACGACGGGCTCGGCCGCATCGGAGCGGCTCGCGTCGGCCGCCGCTTCCGCCACGGCCCGGTCGAGCGTACCGCATTGGACGTGATCGACCGCGTCACCGAGTTGGCGGGCGAAGGCATCCGCCGCCTCGCCGATGAGATAGGCCCGCGCGATCTTCGGGTAGAAGGGCTCAAGCCCCGCGAGACCTCCCTCCTTGGCCCGGCCGCCGATGATCCAATAGATGTCGGCGAAGCTCGCCAGCGCCTTGCCCGCGGCGTCCGCGTTGGTCGCCTTGGAGTCGTTGACGAACAGGACGCGATCGCGCCGCGCCACCTGCTCCATGCGGTGGGCGAGGCCGGCGAAGCTCTTGAGGCCGTGCTGGATGGCGCTCGCATCCAGCCCTTGCGAGCGGGCGAGCGCGTAGGCGGCGGCGGCATTCTGCCAATTATGCGCGCCGCGCAGCGACCCGATGCCGGCAAGATCGGCGCGCGCCACCTCTTTCCCGCCTTCCATCTCGACGAGCACGCCGTCTGCCGCCCACACGCCGTTCTCGACGGCGTGGCCTACGGCGATGCGTTTGACGGCGAACGGACCGTGCAAGGTCTCGGCGACGGCGCGGCAGGGCTCATCGTCGACGCCGATGACGGCGGTGCCGTCCGGTCCGGAGGTTGGAGAACACTCGGGCCTTGATCGCGGCATAGTTCTCGAGCGTGCCGTGACGGTCGAGATGGTCGGGCGTGATGTTGAGGAGCGCCGCGGCGTCGGGCTGAAGCGACGGCGCGAGATCGATCTGGAACGACGACAGCTCCAAGACATACGTCAAATCCCGCGCAAAGGGCGCCAAATCGAGCACCGCCGCGCCAATATTGCCGCCGAGCTCCACGCGCCGGCCGGCGCTGCTCAGGAGATGCGCCGTGAGCGCCGTCGTGGTCGACTTGCCGTTGGTGCCGGTGATGACGACGACGTTGCCGGGCGCCCCTTGCTTGGCGCGCTCGCGGAAGAACAGCTCCATGTCGCCGATCACCTCGACGCCGGCACCGCGCGCGCGTCGCACGCTCCAATGCGGCTCGGGGTGGGTCAGGGGAATGCCGGGCGCGAGCACCAGGGCGGCGAACCGCGAGAAGTCCGCCAAAGACAGATCGCTGACCGTCAGGCCGGCGGCTTCGGCCTCGACGCGCCCCTTCTCCTTGTCGTCCCAGACGACGACACGCGCGCCGCCGAGCGCAAGCGCGCGCGCAGTCGCAAGGCCGCTAAGCCCGGCGCCTACAACCGCAACGTCGCAGCCGGCGAAGATCGTCACGGGAATCATGATGATGGGAACTTAGCGCAATTTCAGGGTGGCGAGACCAAGAAGGGCGAGGACGACGGCAATAATCCAGAATCGGATCACAACCGTGGATTCCGGCCATCCCTTCTGCTCGAAATGATGGTGCAACGGCGCCATGCGGAACACCCGCTTGCCGAACAGCTTGAACGAGGCGACCTGGACGATGACCGACACGGCCTCCAGCACGAACAGGCCGCCGACGATCGCCAGCACCAGCTCATGCTTGGTGGCGACGGCGACGGTGCCGAGCGCACCGCCGAGCGCCAGCGAGCCGGTATCGCCCATGAAGATGAGCGCGGGCGGCGCGTTGAACCACAGGAAGCCGAGGCCGGCGCCGACCAGCGCCCCGCACACGATGGCGAGCTCGCCGGTGCCGTTGACGAAATGGATCTGGAGATAATCGGCGAAGAGCGCATTGCCCACGAGGTAGGAGATGAAGCCGAAGGTGGCGGCGGCGATCATCACCGGCACGATGGCGAGGCCGTCGAGGCCGTCGGTCAGGTTCACCGCGTTGCCCGCGCCGACGATGATGAACGTGCCGAAGATCACGAACAGCCATAGGCCCAGCGGGATCATGAAGTCCTTGAAGAACGGGATGGCGAGGGAGGTGGAGAGCGGCGCCTCGCCGACCGAGGCGATGGCCCAGGTGGCGATGAGGGCTGCGAACGTCTCGATGACAATCTTGATGCGCCCGCGGAAGCCTTCGGCCGATTGCTTCGTCACCTTGAGATAGTCGTCGTAGAGACCGACGGCGCCATAGACGAGCGTGAGGAGCAGCACGATCCAGACATAAGGGTTCGTGAGATTGCCCCAGAGCAGCACCGAGACGGTGACGCCGGAGAGGATCATCAGCCCGCCCATCGTGGGCGTGCCCTGCTTCTGCAGAATATGGCGCTCGGGACCCTCTTTGCGGATCGGCTGCCCCTTGCCCTGACGCACGCGCAAGGACCGGATCACGCGGGGGCCGAACAGGAACACGAACAGGAGCGCCGTGATCACCGCCCCGCCAGTCCGGAAGGTGATGTAACGGAAGATATTGAGGGCAGCGATTTCAGGCGCAAGCTCGGCCAACCAATAGAGCATCGCCCCTTCCCCCTCTCAGCGGCGCCTTACGCCGAAACGCTTTCCGCCTCGAACCGGCGCTTCAGCGCCTCGACGAGCGGGGCCATGCGGCTGCCGAGCGACCCCTTGACCATGATGATATCCCCGGGCCCGACCGCCTCGATCAGCTTGGGCGCAAGCTCCTCGGAGGTCTCGGCATAGGCACCCCGGCGGCTTACCGGTAAAGCCTCATATAGGGAGGACATAAGCGCGCCGCAGGCAAAGACAACATCTACCCCTGCCCCGTCAACGGCCTCCGCAAGCTCTTGGTGGAGTTTGGGCCCCTCCGGGCCAAGCTCCAGCATGTCGCCGAGCACCGCCACGCGGCGCCGGAAATCGCTCCGGGGCGCAAGCCCGAGGGTCGCGAGCGCCGCGCGCATGGAAGCGGGGTTGGCGTTATAGGACTCATCGACGATGGCGACCGCGCCGCCCTTGGTTTCGAGCAGGAAGCGCTCGCCGCGCCCGGCTTGGGCCTGGAGGCGGCCGAGGGCCGCGCCTGCGCGCGCGAGATCGGCGCCTGCAACCTTCACGGCGGCGAGCACGGCAAGCGAGTTGTGCACGAGATGGCTTCCCGGCGCGCCGAGGCGGTATTCGACGATCTCACCCAGGATGTCGGCGCTGATCGTCGAGCCGTCGGCGGCCAGTTCGCTCGACAGCAGCCGGACGTCCGCCTCCTTGGCGCCGCCGAAGCCGACGATCTTGGCGCCGTGCGCGCGGGCGTGGGCGGCGAGCCGTTCATAATAGAGGAGATCGCGGTTGATGATCGCCGTGCCGCCAGGCTCAAGCCCGTGGAAGATCTCTGCCTTGGCGTCGGCGATCTCCTCCACGGAATGGAAGTAGCCGAGATGCACCGGCGCCACCGTGGTGACGATGGCGACATGCGGGCGGACGAGCCGCGTCAGGACGTCGATCTCGCCCGCGTGGTTCATGCCGATCTCAAACACGCCGAAGTCGATCGATCTCGGCATATTGGCGAGGCTCAGCGGCACGCCCCACTGATTGTTGTAGGACTTCGAAGAGGCATGCACCGTCCCGCTCGGGGTGAGCGCGAGCCGCAGCGCCTCCTTCGTGCCTGTCTTGCCGGCGCTGCCGGTGACGCCGATGACGACGGCGCGTTCCACCCGCGCGCGACTCGCCCGGCCAAGGTCGTTGAGCGCGGCGAAGGTGTCGGCGACGCGCACCAGCTTCGCCTCATCACCGGACGGGAAAGCGCTCTCCACCACGGCACAAGCCGCACCCGCCTCGAGCGCCGCGGCGACGAAGGCATGGCCGTCGCGGTTTAGACCGCGGATGGCGATGAAGCCCTCGCCGGGCTCAAGGCTCCGGCTATCGATGGAGAAGCCCGCAACCGGCGCGGCGTCCTCAGCTGTGCACGCGCCGCCCGTGACGGCCACGATCTCGCCTATGGTCCACAGCGGATCAGCCAAGCTTTGCCTCTTGCGCCAGCGCGGCCGACACCGCGTCGTGGTCGGAAAACGGGATGACGGTCGCACCAACGGTCTGACCGGTCTCGTGACCCTTGCCGGCCACGAGCAGCACGTCGCCCCTTCTTAACATGGCGACGGCCTCGCCGATGGCTTGCGCGCGGTCGCCGATCTCGAGCGCTCCGGGCGCTCCAGCCAGAATTTCCCGGCGAATTTGCTGAGGATCCTCGCTGCGCGGATTGTCGTCGGTGACGATGGCGAGGTCCGCTCTGGCGACGGCAGCCGCCCCCATCTCGGGCCGCTTGCCCTTGTCGCGGTCGCCGCCGCAGCCGAACACGACCAAGAGCCGGCTTTCGACATAAGGCCGTAAGGCATCGAGCGCCTTGGCGAGTGCGTCCGGCGTGTGGGCATAGTCAATAAAGACGGGCGCGCCGCCGGGCGCCGTTCCGGCAAGGTCGAGCCGCCCGCGCGCGCCTTGCAAATCGGCAAGGTGCGGCAGCACGTCCTCGGCGGATGCGCCCGTGGCCATGGCGAGGCCTGCTGCGACGAGGGCGTTGGCGGCCTGGAAGCCGCCGACCAGGGGCAGCCGCACGGTGTGGCGCTTGCCGTCATGTTCGATGAGAAGCGTTTGCGCGAAGCCGTCGATGTCGCTGGAGATCAGACGCAAGGTGTCGCCGGCGCGGCCGACCGATATCAGCTCGAGCCCGCGCGCCTTCGCTTCATCGGCGACACGCAGACCTCCTTCGCTGTCCATATCGACGACGGCCCCTGCCCCCGGCGGCAAAAGTTCGCGGAACAGGCGGAGCTTCTGTTCGAAGTACTCTTCGAAGCTCGCGTGATAGTCCAGATGATCGCGCGAGATATTGGTGAAGGCACCCGCTTTCAGCGCAACGCCGTCGATGCGGCGCTGCTGCAAGCCGTGGCTCGAGGCCTCGAGCGCGAGATGGGTGACACCATCGCGGGCGAGCCCGGCGAGGATGGCGTGGAGCTCGATCGGCTCCGGTGTCGTGTGCCGCAAGGTTTGCGCGCCGCGCGGGCCGACGACACCGACCGTGCCGAGGCTAGCGGCCTGGTAGCCTTGCGCGGCCCATAGCTGGCGCACGAAGGCGGCCACCGACGTCTTGCCGTTGGTGCCGGTCACGGCGACGGCGGTCTCGGGCTGAAGACCGAAGAACCGGGCGGCGATGAGCGCAAGCAGCCGCCGCGGGTCGGCGCCCGTCACGAGCGGCACGTCGTCTTTGGGAAGCACGGTGCCTTCAGGCGCGAGAATGGCCGCAGCGCCCCGCCCGATCGCGTCGGCGATGAAGCGCGCGCCGTCGGTGTTCACGCCGGGCAGCGCCGCGAACAGATAGCCGGGCTCGACCTGGCGGCTGTCCGCCGCAAGGCCCAGAACAGGCACGGCACGCCACGGCGCGGGCAGCTTCGCGTCCGGCCCGATCAGCTCACCCAGAGTCATGCTCCGCCCAGACCTATGAAGGGCCGTTTCCCTTGAGAAATTCAAGGGCTTGGCCAAAACCCCGCGAGGCGGGAAAGGTTTCTAATAGGTGGCGGAAACCTTGGCGTCAAACTAGCGCGCGGCGACATCGAGCTTGGGCTGCACGCCGAGGATCGGGCCGATCCGGGCAACGATCTTGCCCACGGTCGGGGCGGCGTTGAGCCGGCGGTCGCATGATTGAGGCTCGCGGCGACGCGCTGCGGCTCATCGAGCATGACAAGCACGAGATATTGCGGGTCGTCCGTGGGGAACGCGGCGAGAAAGCTCGTGAGCAATGCCGAGCCCGAGTAGCGTCCGTGGACCACTTTCTCGGCCGTGCCCGTCTTGCCGCCGACGCGGTAGCCTTCGGCATTGGCGCGCTTGCCAGTACCCTTCTCCACGTTCAAACGCATGATCTTGAGCATGGCCGCGCTGGTCGAGGCCTTCAGCACGCGATGACCTTCAGCCATGCCCTCCTCGCGCGTTCGCGGCAAGAAGGTCGGCTGCACGGCGATGCCGCCGTTGGCGATGGGCAGCGTCGAGGTGGCGAGCTGCAACGGCGTCACCGAAAGCCCGTGACCGAAGGCGATCGTCATGGTGTTCAGCTTCTCCCAGTGAGTCGGGAGGATGGGCGCGGCACTCGGTCCAAGCTCGGTGGTGACCGGTGTGAGGAGACCGAGCTTTTGGAGAAAGGCGCGGTGGCGATCGACGCCCATTTGCACCGCCATCTTCGCCGCCCCGATATTCGAGGAATGAATAAAGACCTCGGCCGTCGTGAGCGGGCGGTGCATGCTATGGAAATCGTGGATGGTGAACCCCCCATAGTTGATAGGGTTCGACGCGTCGTAGGTCGTGTTGAGCGAGGCAAGTCCGAGGTCGAGCACGCCGGCCACGGTGAACACCTTAAACACCGAGCCCATCTCATAGGTGCCGAAGCCGATGCGGTTCAGCCGGTCCTTCTCGAGCGCCTGCTCGCGATGGTTCGGGTCGTAGTCCGGCAGCGAGGCGAGCGCCAACACCTCGCCGGAGTGAACGTCCATGACGATGCCGGCCGCGGCCTTGGACTTGAAGGTGTTCATGGCATTCATGAGCTCTTCGCGCAGGACGTACTGGACGCCGATGTCGAGGGAGATCGTCACCGTCTCCTCGCCCGAAGCCGTCTCGGGGCTCGCCATGGTGAGCTGCGGATTCTCGTCGATGAATTTCTCGATGCCGGCGAGGCCGCGATTGTCGACGTCCACGAGGCCGACGACGTGGCTTGCGGTGGCGCCCACCGGGTAGACGCGGCGATATTCCTCGATGAAGCCGAGGCCGGGTTGCCCAAGCTCATAGATCTCGCCCTGCTGGGTCGGGGTCAGCTCGCGGGCGATGCGCACGAAGCGGCCGCCGGCTTTCAGCTTTGCGCGCAAATTCTTCCTGTTGATGTCGGGAAGCACGCTCGCGACCTGTTCGACCAGCTCGTCGCAATCGATGACCTTCTTCGGATCGGCGTAAAGCGTGGCGCCCCTGATGTCGGTGGCGAGCAGCCGTCCGTTGCGATCGAGAATGTCGGGCCGGTGGATGGTCGTGGAGATGTCGTAGGCGCCGCCGCCGCCCTGCTCGGTGCCGGCGAAGCCGAGCGAGACGAGACGCCCGCCGATGAGAACGAAAGCCACGGCGAAGCCGAGGCACGCCATGCGAAACCGGTACCGGCAGCGGGCGTGATAAGCGCGCGCAGCGCGCGCCTCGGCTGGATCGGATGTTTCGGTCTCGCGCAAGGTCCGTACCGCTTTAGTTGGAAGCAGCTTTCAGGGGTGCCGTCTTGGGCGCCGGCGCGGGCGTCGCGGACGCCGCGGCAATGTCCCGCCCGAAGTCGCGATCGGTGACCTCATCGAGGATCACGAGCTGCTGGGGCGCCGCCGGCGCGAGCTTGAGATATTTCTTGGCGAGCCGCTCGATGCGGTCGGGCCGATTGAGCAGGCTCCATTCGGCGCGCAACACGGCGAGCGAGTCGCGCTCCTCGTCGATCTGCTTGTTGAGGACGACGATCCGCTCGTCGAGGCCGTGGGCCTCGTACTTCACCTGATAGATGACATAGGCAAGCGCCACGAGGCCGAGGACGAGGCAGATATTCACGAAACGCAACATGACACTGACGCGCGAACTAAATGTGCGCGTTCCCCCTTCACATGACTAACGCGACCCTCAATTGGGCAGCTTTGGCACTCCGAGCGCCCCGAGATCGAGCGGATGGGCGGGCGCCTCGGTGCGCTCGCCGGCCCTGAGCCGCGCCGAGCGGGCCCGCGGGTTCCGCCGAATCTCATCGTTACTGGGTTCTAAAGGACGACGGTTAAGAAGCTGGAAGCTTGGCGCAAATGTTTCTTTCCCCTGGTCCGGCAGGTGGCGGGAGCCTTTCGGGCCCGGCGCGCTGCGGCTGGCAAAGAACCGCTTGGCGATGCGGTCCTCGAGGGAATGGAAGGTGACCACGACGAGGCGCCCCCCGGCCTTCAGCAGCCGCTCGGCGGCGGAAAGACCCATGGCCAGCTCGTCGAGCTCGGCGTTGAGGTAGAGGCGGAGGGCCTGAAAGGTCCGGGTCGCGGGATGCTTGGTCTCGTCGCGCTTGCGGCCGAGCACGCCGACGACGATGTCGGCAAGCTCGCCGGTCCGCGCGATGGGGGCTTCGGCGCGGCGCGCCACGATGGCCTTAGCAATGGCGCGCGACCGTCGCTCTTCGCCGAAAATATAAATAATATCAGCTAGTTCTGCCTCGGAGAGGGTGTTGACGATATCCGCGGCGGTCGGGCCTTCGGCGCCCATGCGCATGTCGAGCGGACCGTCCTGTGCGAAGGAGAAGCCCCGCTCCGCCTGGTCGAGTTGCATGGAGGAGACGCCGAGATCGAGCGTCACGCCGTCGACGCGCGCGAAGCCTTCGCTCGCGGCGATGGCCTCCATCTCGCTGTAGCGGCCGAGCACGGCCATGAGGCGTCCGGGAAATTTGTCGGCGAGTGCGCCCGCGAGCGCGAAGGCTTCGGCGTCACGGTCGATGGCGATGAGCTTGCAGTCGGCGGCATCGAGAATGGCGGTTGCATAGCCGCCGGCGCCGAACGTGCCGTCGAGGATGATGTCGCCGTCGGCCGGCTTAAGCGCGGCCAAGACCTCGGAGAGCATCACGGGAATGTGGCGGGCCGGTCCGCCAACGGCAGCCGTGCTGCCGCGACCCGCCATCATTCCCGTGCTCCCTCTGGCCCGCCGCTTCCGCGACGCCCCGCGCCGAGTAACTTGCGAAGGTCACGAACCTTGTTGCGTGCCTCCGCGAGATGAGTTTCGAAGCGCTTCGGCTCCCAAAGCTGAAATTTTTCTCCCAGCCCGACAAAAGTGATGTGGCTGGTGATCCCGGCGTGCTCGCGCAAACGCTCGGGGAGAATTGTACGACCGTCCTGATCGATGGTGAGGATTTCGCTGGTGCCAAAGAGCGCAGTCGCGAGCTGATCGCGCTCATCGGAATAAGGCGCGAGGTCTTCGACCAGATGATTGATCTTATCGATGAGACGCTGGCCGCCAGCGTCGAGCGCAGGGGCATCAAGCGACGGATAGCAGTAGATGCCGTCGAGCCCGTCTTTGGCCAGGACTGTGCGAAATGATGCGGGAACGGAGACGCGACCTTTGGTGTCGATCTTGTTTGTGAATGTCGAGACAAACTGGTCCATCTCCCCCTCACGCGCCTCGAAGCCGACGAATTGACTGGACAAACAGCGCTTCGGCGCAGGCGCCCGGATCGGGAAAAATGGGTGGAGGAAGCGGCGCGAATCCCCCCGTGGCCTCTTAGGAAGCGCTGCCTGGCTTCCTCCACCCCACTCACCGAACGGGCATTAATGGGATAACATGGGATTATATGGGCGTCAATGGAAAGCGCTGGGTATGTGTTGTGTTTCTGCGGGAAACGCTCGCTAACATCCGGAATGTCTCGGCAATTTCTCGCGCGGCCCGGCAATTGCCGCGGGCGCACGAAGCACGCTACAAGGGCTGAGGGCTAACGCCCGGGGGACCAACTGATTCGTTAAGGCGGCCTTACGGTTTGCGTATTTGCGGTGCCTATTGGCGTTTCGGGACCAGGGCCACGGATTTTGCGGCGATGGCGGGAAGAGCCTTGAGTGCAGCGTTCGGCAGAGCGGGCCTCGCGTTCCTCGCGCTGATCGCCTTCGGGCCTCTCGCAAACGGCGCCGACGACAATCCGGGCTATGCGCGACTGGGACCGCCCGACGCTCCGGTGAAGCTCTTCTACGAAGAGAAGGGCGACGGCCCGCCTCTCCTCCTGATCCACGGCTTCGGCGCGAGCACCTATACGTGGCGGCACATCGCGCCTGAGCTCGCCCGCGATCACCATGTCATCGCCGTCGATCTCAAAGGCTTCGGCCAGTCGGACAAGCCGTTCGACGATCACTATTCGGTCTTCGACCAGGCGGATCTCTTGGCTCAGCTGATCGAAGATCGCGACCTAAAGAATTTGACCATTGTCGGCCATTCGTTCGGCGGGGGCGTCGCGCTGGTGCTCGCGCTCAAGGCCGACCAGCGTCTCAAGGGGCGCATCTCGAAGCTCGTGCTGCTCGATACGATCGCCTACCCGCAAGACATCCCGGTGTTCTTCCGCATGCTCGACATGCCGCTCGTCTCTCATATCGGCGTGCGCATGGTCCCGCCGATCTTGCAGACGCGTATCGCGCTCAGGATCGCTTATTTCGACAACAGCAAGATCGAGGACGACGAGGTGGAGGCTTACGCCGCGCCGCTCCGGACCGCGGCCGGCAAGCACGCCATCATCCATAGCGCGCGCCAGATCATGCCCGAGGGACTCGACGAGATCTCCGCGCGTTACAAGACGATCACGATGCCCACCCTCATCATGTGGTGCGACCACGACCGCATCGTCCCGCTGGACGTCGGACTGAAGCTCAGGCGGACCCTGCCGAACTCGTCTTTGCGCATCGTCGACGGCTGCGGGCACATGCCGCAGGAGGAGCAGCCCGACGCCACTTTGAGCTACCTCCAGGAATTTCTCGGCGACGCAGAGCCTTAGGTGCCGCGAGCCAGGACGCCGCTGTCATAAGCTTGCCTTATCGCGCCGATAGGCAAATACGATTTGCACTTATCGTGCTTGGCGAGCACTGTCACGCCTTCCCGGCGCGCATCGAAAACACCCAAGAATTCCGATCGGAGAGAGACATGGACCAAAAAGTCGATAAGGCGGGCGGTTGCCCCGTGGCGCACGGTGCCACGAACATGAGCATGCGGTCGAACCGCGACTGGTGGCCGAACCAGCTGAACCTCAAGATTCTCAGCCAGAACTCCACCAAGTCCGACCCCATGGGCAAGGACTTCAACTATGCGGAAGAGTTCAAGACGCTCGACCTGAAGGCCCTGAAAGAGGACCTCTACGCGCTGATGACGGACAGCCAAGAGTGGTGGCCGGCGGATTTCGGACACTATGGCGGGCTCTTCATCCGCATGGCGTGGCACAGCGCCGGCACGTACCGCACTGCCGACGGCCGCGGCGGCGCCGGATCGGGCACGCAACGCTTCGCTCCGCTCAACAGCTGGCCGGACAACGGCAACCTCGACAAGGCGCGACGGCTGCTGTGGCCGATCAAGCAGAAATACGGCAACAAGATCTCGTGGGCCGATCTCATGATCCTTGCCGGGAACTGCGCCATCGAGTTGATGGGCGGCAAGACTTTCGGTTTCGCCGGCGGGCGTGAGGACATCTGGGAGCCTGAGGAAGACATCTACTGGGGCGCTGAGAACGAGTGGCTGGCGACGAGCGACCACGAACTCGCTCGCTATTCCGGCGACCGCGAACTCGAGAACCCGCTCGCTGCCGTGCAGATGGGCCTCATCTACGTGAACCCCGAGGGTCCCGATGGAAAGCCCGACCCGCTCGGCTCGGCCCGCGATATCCGCGAGACGTTCGCGCGCATGGCGATGAACGACTACGAGACCGTGGCGCTGACGGCAGGCGGCCACACCTTCGGCAAGACCCACGGCGCCGGGCCGGCCGACCAAGTCGGCCCCGAGCCCGAAGCCGCGCCGATCGAGGCGATGGGCTTCGGTTGGCTGTCAACGCTGGAAGAGCGGCAAGGGCCGGGACGCCATCACCAGCGGCCTCGAAGGCGCCTGGACCTCGCACCCGACGAAGTGGGACATGGGCTATTTCGACGTCCTGTTCGGCTACGAGTGGGAGCTGGGTCAAGAGCCCTGCGGGCGCCTGGCAGTGGCACCCGAAGGATCTGAAGGAAGAGGACATGGCGCCGGATCCGGAAGACCCGTCCAAGCGCGTGCCGATCATGATGTCGACCGCCGACATGGCGATGCGCATGGACCCGGAGTACGAGAAGATCTCGCGCCACTTCCATGCCAACCCCGACGAGTTCGCCGACGCCTTCGCCCGCGCGTGGTTCAAGCTGACCCACCGCGACATGGGCCCGAAGTCGCGCTATCTCGGCGCCGAGGTCCCGGCGGAGGACCTCATCTGGCAGGACCCGATCCCCGCGGTCGATCACGCGCTGATCGATGCCAAGGACATCGCCGACCTCAAGGGCAAGATCCTCGCTTCGGGTCTGTCGATCCCGGAGCTGGTCTCGACCGCCTGGGCGTCGGCTTCGACCTTCCGCGGCTCCGACAAGCGCGGTGGCGCGAACGGGGCGCGCATCCGCCTGGAGCCCCAGAAGGATTGGGAGGTCAACCAGCCTGACCAGCTGGCCAAGGTGCTCGACACACTCGAAGGCATCCAGAAGGCGTTCAACGACGCGCAATCTGGCGGCAAGAAGGTCTCGCTCGCCGACCTGATCGTCCTTGGCGGTTGCGCCGCCGTGGAAAAGGCCGCGAAGAACGCCGGGCACGACGATAGAGGTTCCCTTCGCGCCGGGCCGCACGGACGCCTCGCAGGAGCAAACCGATGTGGAGTCCTTCGCCGTGCTCGAGCCGATCGCGGACGGGTTCCGCAACTACGAGAAGGGCAAGTACACCGTATCGGCGGAAGAGCTGCTGGTCGACAAGGCGCAGCTTCTGACGCTGACCGCGCCGGAGATGACCGTTCTCCTCGGCGGCATGCGCGTCTTGGGCGCGAATGTCGGACAGTCCCCGCACGGCGTCTTCACGAAACAGCCTGGAACGCTCACCAACGACTTCTTCGTGAACCTGCTCGACATGGGCACGGAGTGGAAGCCGTCTCGGAAGACGAGGACGTGTTCGAGGGGCGCGACCGCCAGAGCGGCGACCTGAAGTGGACCGGCACCCGTGTCGACCTCGTGTTCGGTTCGAACTCCCAGCTTCGCGCCCTCGCCGAGGTCTATGCTCAAGACGACGCGAAAGAGAAGTTCGTGCACGACTTCGTGGCGGCCTGGAACAAGGTGATGAACGCCGATCGCTTCGACCTTGCCTGATCTCAGTTGAAGGTCTTCCTGAAGCGCCCTTCCTCCCGCGCTTCATGCAAGACGGCCGGCGCGGAGTTGCTCCACGCCGGCCGTTTTCATTTGCGAATCCGGTCTTGCTAGCGCCGCGCGTCGCATGAGGTGCATGACGACCGAGATCACGAGCAGCACCAAGAAAATAAAGAACAGGATCTGGGCGATGCTCGCCGACGCACCGGCAATGCCGCCGAAGCCGAGAACACCGGCAATAATCGCGATGACGAGGAACGTTAAAGCCCAACCAAGCATGTCGGGTTCTCCTTTCGTTGAACCGTTCAATGTTGGGAGTAAACGTTCGAGCGCCCTATGAGTTTCACTCATCTTGGTAGATAGATCGCAAAAATTGGAGGCCGGCGCGAGGGGATTACCCTCACGCCGGCCGTAACATGTCACCAAGCCTGTAAGCCGGGTTCTGTTCCTCGCTTGCGCGAGGTGATGGCCATTCATCTGGGGCGCATCTTACGAGGCGCCTCGTGCAACCAACCCGGGCAGCTCGTCTGAAAGCAGACATGAGCGATCTCTCGCCCGCGCCGCCCCTATTCGGTCTTGCTCCCGGTGGGGTTTGCCGTGCCGCCTTTGTTGCCAAAGACGCGGTGCGCTCTTACCGCACCCTTTCACCCTTACCCGCTTTGCCCGAAGGCTTCGCGGGCGGTTTGCTTTCTGTGGCACTTTCCCTGGGGTCGCCCCCGCCGGAGGTTATCCGGCACCGTACTTCCATGGAGCCCGGACTTTCCTCCCCGCCTGATACGCAATACTGGCGGAGCGGCCATCCGGCCTGCTGACACAATTACATAAGGGGTTTGCGGGCCCTTGCCGTCAAGCCGCCCTCCCCGCGCCATGCTTAATCGAGCCTGGACGTGGTTGCCGGGCTCGTAACGGCATTTTGATCCCCCGCTTGCCATTGTTCCCATATCCTAGCGGCGATCTGCCGCGTCGCCCCGGTCCCTCCGGCTTTTTGCCGCGCAAATCGTGGGCGTCCGGCCCTAACAAGTTGGGCGTCGATGGCGAACCAAATCCTGATCACACGCTGGCTCAATGTCTTTCCCGAGCTTGCCGAACTCGAACCGGAGGCTAAGGCGGAGCTGCTTGGCGCTACGCAGTTCAACCGTCTGCGCGAGGGCGACATCGCCTACCACCAGGGGCAGACCTGCCACAACTACGTCATGTGCATCGAGGGGCAGACCCGTGTCTTCAAGACGTCGGAGTCGGGCCGCGAGATCATGCTCTATCAAGTGGGCCCCGGGGAGACCTGCGTGCTCACCACGTCATGCCTGATCGCAGGCAATCCGTTTCCCGCGGAGAGCACGGCCCAGGCCGACGTCCTTCTCGCCGCGCTTCCGGCAAGCGCGTTCCGCCGCCTCATGATCTCATCGCCGAAGTTCCGTCACTACGTGCTCGGCAATTACGGAGACCTCTTGTCGAGCCTCATCATGCTGGTGGACGAAGTCGCCTTCGCGAGCCTCGACTTGCGCTTGGCGCGGCGCCTCCTCGCGGAGGCGGATGCGCGAGGCGTCGTGTCCAAGACCCATCAGCAGCTGGCCCTCGACCTCGGCAGCGTGCGCGAGGTGATCAGCCGCTATCTGTCGGAATGGGAGCGGATGGGCTGGGTGCGCTCTTCGCGCGGGTCCATCGAGGTTCTCGATCAAGCGGCCCTGGCGAGCTACGCCAACTGCAACGAAGAGGAAATGCGGCCGCCGCTCCGCTCCGCCTCCCGAACGTGACCTAAGTCACATACCGGATGCACAGCTGCGGACTAAAATGGGAACAGCTCGGAATCCAACAGGAAACGCTCAAGGAAACCAAGACAATGAACAATATCCCGGCCGATCGGCTCCTTTTCTCCCTGGCACGGTCCGCGGCGCTCGCCGCGGCCCTGTGCCTTGGCACCGCGAGCTTCGCGCTCGCCGCAGAGGACATGTCTCCCGTCCCGCCCGTCCATGGCGAGTTCGACGACAGTTGCGCCATGGGCATGTCCGAAGGACAGACCATCCACACCGATTGCTCGGTGAACTGGACAGATCCCGACGACGGCAAGGTCTATTGCTTCTCGAGCGAGAGCTCGAAGGAGGCCTTCCTCAAGGACCCGAAAGGCAACATCGCCAAGGCGAAGGAATTCATGGAGACCCAGCAGGCCTCTGCGGCGGCCGGCAACAAGGTCTTCACCGAGAAGGACGTCGACGCCCGTGTCCAAGAGGTCATCAACGACCGCACCAAGGACGGTGCGTTCGTATTCCATGATCCCAAGCTCGATGCGGACCTCGACCTCGTGTTCGAAAACATCAAGATCGTGCGCGGCATGGAAGGCTATGGCTGGTTCGCCAACGTCATCTTCCACGACAAGGACGAGCCGAAGAAGCAGTACGCCATCGATTTCTGGTTCAAGTCGCAAGGCGACAAGCTGACCCTCATGGACATCCGCGTGCAGAAAGGCCCGAAGCGCGACGGAGACAGCTACTACATGATTACGCGGCTGCCCGTGGCCTGGTGGTGGCTGCCGGTGCAGGAGCATCCCGGCAGCATCGAAGGGGCGCGGGCTTGGCAGGTGATGGCCGCGATCCATGAGTACATCACCGAGAACAAGGACAAGGACGGCGCCCTCGACATCAAAGACGACAAGACGGGAGAGACCATTCCTCTCGACTTCGTCGAGATCCACCAGCCGGTCCGTCACCTGAAGAAGAACGGCGAATTCTTCGTCTGCACCGACTTCCGCAAGCCGGGCAGCAAGGACGAGTACTACGACATCGACTTCTGGGTGAACGAGAAGACCGGCAAGCTCGTGGTGGACAACGTCAAGATCCACAAAGTGCCGGTGCAGGAAGACGGCGTCTGGACCCAGGTGCCGCGCTACACCTTCGAAGGCATGGACTTCGACGAGACCATGTAGGAACCCGCGTCGCCCCACCCGGGGATACGGTTTCCTCCACCTAAGGCCCGCTCCGCTCGAGCGGGCCTTTTGTTTCGGACCCGGAGGCTGCCGGGGGCCGAGCTGCTACCGGCCTCATGCCATGGGTGAGGCGCGGCGCGCCGCGAGCAGCCTCGCCAGGGTGTCACGGGTCGACTGATCGGCGCGGCCGTCGACGCGCAAGGGGCGGAAGTGGCGCTGGAAAGCCTCCACGACTTGCCCCACGCCTTTGCCATAGGTCGAGGTCACCTCCACGCCATAGCCATAGTCGCGCAGGTCGCGCTGGAGCGCGGTGACGGATTCGTTCTCGTCGCCCTCGCCCAAGCCTTCGTCGCCGGCCAGCGGCGCGGGCTCAACCCAAAGCCCGATGCCGGCCCGAGCAAGCCGCGCCCAATCGAACTTCTCGCCGGGATCGCGCTTGCGACCGGGCGCGACGTCGGAGTGGCCGAGGACCCGCTCGGGCGGAATCGTGCACCGGCCGAGAATGTCGAGGCAGAGCGCCTCGACCGCCTGCATCTGCGCAGTCAGGAAACTCCGGACACCCGAATTCATGACCCGGGTTATGGACCTCGATGCCGATCGAGCAGGAATTGAGGTCGGTCTCGCCGGCCCACGAGCCGAGGCCGGCGTGCCACGCCCGGTCGGCCTCCGCCACCATCTGGGTGATGCGCCCTTCCTCGTCGACAAGATAATGCGCGGAGACTTTCGCCTCCTCGCGCGTCAGCCAATCGAGCGCGCCCTCGGCCGATTCCATGCCGGTGTAGTGCAGGACCAGCATGTCGATCGACGCGGCCATTGTTGCGCGCGCCGTAGTTGGGCGACGGGCACCACAAGGTGGCAAGCTTGCTGTCGGGGGCGGCGGTCATGGTGTCTCTATCGTCATTGCCCGGCTCGACCGGGCAATCCAGCAACCCAGGCAATCGTATAAGTCTGAAAACAGTGGTTACCGGATTCCCGCCTTCGCGGGAATGACATCATCGCATGTCGAGCGGCTAGATCCCGCGCTCCTTGGCGATCGCGTCATAGGCCTCGTTGATGGTGGCGACCTTCTCCGTGGCGATGGCGATGAATTCCTTCGGCACGCCGCGCGCCATCAGCTTGTCCGGATGATTGTCGGCGACCAGTTTGCGGTACTGGCTCTTCAGATCCTCGTTGCTGATCGAGGGATCGATGCCGAGCACGTCGTACGGGTTGCGCTTGGAGGCGATGACGTGGCGCGCCTTGATGTAGCTGAACTCGGTCTCGGTGAAACCGAAGCGCTTGGCCACCTGGGACAGGAACTGCTCCTCGCCCGGATGCAGCGTGTCGTCGGCCTTGGCGATGTGGAACAAGCCTTCGAGCACGTCCTCGAGCAACTTGCGATTGCCCTTGAACATGGTCGCGAGCTGCTCGGCATAGGCCTCGTAGCCGGACACATCCTGCTTGGCGAGATTGAAGACGCGCGCCACGTTCTTCATCTCGCCTTCGGGGACCTTGAAGACTTCCTTGAAGGCGTTGACCTCGTCCATGGTGACCACGCCGTCGGCCTTAGCCATCTTGGCGCCGAGCGCGATCACGCCCACGGTGAAGGCGACCTGGTTCTCCGCAGGGCCGTCCTGCTCCTGATCGCGGTCGATGACGTAATGTCCTGCAACGCCCCCGAGCAACGCGCCGATCGGCCCTCCGATCGCGAGGCCCGCCGCCGCGCCCGCGAGCTTTCCCCAAACCGACATTCCCGAACTCCCCCAGATTGTGTTGCTTTGGCCAAAGCATAAGGGCTTTTGGCCCGTGCCGCATGTGGATAATCGCCCTTCTTATCCAACGGCTTGAGCCGGAAAACGAGGCTAGCTCCGCAGATTGGCGAGGATCGACATTTTGGGCTCGTCGACCTCGAGGCCGGCCCGCAAGCGCCGCTCCACATGCCAGGAGCGGACGAAGGTCCAAACGGCGAACCACAGGGTGAGCAGCACATTGGCGCCGCTCGCCGCATACACAAAGGTCCCGCCCAGCTCGAAAAGGTTGGCGGCGGCGACGATGAACGCCTCGACCACGATGCCGAAGCCGCCGGCCATGACGATGGCCGCGCACAGCGAGATAATGAAGATAACGAACGGATTTCCGCCTTTCGGCGCTGGCTGTTCGGATGCTTCGGTGTTCATTCGGCTCACTCAATCTGCGAAAAATGGCCCCTGGCCGCCCCCTCCATACAAGCGGGGGCCCCGGGTTACAAGGGCTTGGATGAGCGGCTTTTCCGTGCACCCGGCGCCTCAAGCAAAGACGAGCTTGAGCAGGAAGGCGGCCGCGATGACGGCCACCGCGGCGTTGATGTCGCGGAAGCGTCCGGTGATGAGCTTGAGGGCCACGTAGGCGATGAAGCCGAGACCGATGCCCGTGGCGATGGAAAAGCTGAGCGGCACCATGAGGGCGACGATCAGGGCCGGGATGTACTCGGTCGCATCCTGCCAATGAATGGCGCCGAGGCTCGTGGCCATCAGGCAGGCGACGAAGAGGAGCGCCGGGGCCGTCGCGTAAGGCGGCACAGTATGGGCGAGCGGTGAAAGGAATAGGGCGAGAAGGAACAGCACGGCGACGGCGACGGCCGTGAGCCCCGTGCGGCCCCCCTCCTCCACGCCGGCGGCGCTTTCGATATAGGCGGTGGTGGTGGAGGTCCCGAGAGCCGCGCCGAGCGCCGCCGCGCCGGAATCGGCGAGCAGCGCCTGACGGAGGCGCGGCAGGCGCCCCTCCGCGTCGAGCAAGCCTGCCTGGCGCGTGACCCCGATCAGCGTTCCGGCCGTGTCGAGGATCGTCACCAGGAGCAGCGTGAGCACGATGACCGCGAGACTGATCTCGAATGCGCCGCTGAGGTCCATGGCGAGAAAGGTCGGCGCGAGCGACGGCGGCATGGACGCCACGCCGTGCCATGGCTCGAGCCCCAGCACGACGGCGGCGAAGGTCACGAGAAGGACGCCGATGATGATGGCGCCGGGGACTTTCCGCACCGCGAGCCCGGCGATGACGAGGAACCCGCCCGCGGCGAGAAGCGCTTTCGGCTGCGACAAATCCCCGAGGGTGACGAGGGTCGTGGGGTCGCCCGCGACCACGCCGGCATTTTGCAGGCCGACCAGCGCCAGGAAGAAGCCGATGCCGGCGGCGATACCGAGCTTCAGGTTCATGGGGATCGCGTCGATCAGCCAGGCGCGGATGGGCGAGGCGGACAACGCGAGGAAGAGGATGCCGGAGAGGAAAACGAGCCCGAGCGCGAGCTGCCAGTTGCCGCCGAGCTCCGGCACGATGGTGAAGGCGAAATAGGCGTTGAGCCCCATGCCGGGCGCGAGCGCGATGGGGTAGTTGGCATAGAGCCCCATGATGGCGGAGCCCGCCGCGGCGGCGAGGCAGGTGGCGACGAACACGGCGCCGTGGTCCATGCCCGCCTGCTGGAGCATGGCCGGGTTGACGAACATGATGTAGGCCATGGTGAGGAAGGTGGCGAGACCGGCGCGAAGCTCGGTCGCGACGCTCGTCCTTTGTGCGGTGAGCCCGAAGAACCGGTCGAGCCCGCTTTGCGGCGCTGACGGTTCGCTTTCTGCTTTGGCCATTGTTCCCTCCCCGGCCTCCGTCCTCGCCAGCTGATTACCCGGATTCCCGCCTTCGCGGGAATGACAACGGCGGACAGGAAGGGTATCCACGCACCTAAAGCGCGAAAGGAGTGGTGCATGGCGATCTACGAGCTTGACGGGCAGGCCCCGGAATTTCCGGCCGACGGCCTCTATTGGGTGGCGGAGACCGCGACCGTGGTCGGGCGGGTGCGGCTCCAGTCCGACGTCAGCATCTGGTACGGCTCGGTGCTGCGCGGCGACAATGAGTGGATCGAGATCGGCGCGCGCTCGCAGATCCAGGACAACGCCACGCTCCACACCGACCCCGGCTTCCCGCTGACCATCGGCCACGATTGCGTCATCGGCCACAATGTCGTCCTGCATGGCTGCACGATCGGCGATAACACGCTGATCGGCATGGGCACCACCGTGCTCAACGGCGCGAAGATCGGCGCCAATTGCCTGGTGGGCGCCAACGCGCTCATCACCGAAGGCAAGGAATTTCCCGACAACTCGGTGATCCTCGGCGCGCCGGCCAAGGCCGTGCGCGAGGTGGACGAGAAGGCTCGCGCCATGATCGCCCGCGGCGCCGATGTCTATGTCAGAAGGTGGAAGCAATACGCGGCGGGCTTGAAGCGCATCGCCTGATGCGGGTAACTCCGCATCATGAGCGGCAGATGGCAATTCTTCATCGATCGCGGCGGCACGTTCACCGACATCGTCGGGCGCGCGCCTGACGGGCGGCTCGTCACCACCAAGCTCCTTTCAGAGAACCCCGAAGCCTATGCCGGACGCAGCCATCGCCGGCATCGCCGACCTGATCGGCGCGCCGCGCATCAAGCGTCTGCCGCCGGACAGAATCGGCAGCGTGCGCATGGGGACGACCGTCGCCACCAATGCGCTGCTCGAGCGCAAGGGCGATCCGCGTGCTGCTCATCGTGAGCCAAGGCTTCCGCGACGCGCTCGAGATCGGCTACCAGGCGCGGCCCAAGATCTTCGCGCGACAGATCGAGAAGCCGTCGATGCTCTATGCGCGGGTGGCCGAGGTGCCGGAGCGCGTGCGCGCCGACGGCACGATCGAGGTGCCGCTCGATCTCGACGCCACGCGCGAGGCGCTTGCAGCCGCGCGCAAGGCCGGGATCGATGCGGTCGCCATCGTGTTCATGCATGCTTACGCCTATCCGGCCCACGAGCACGAGGCGGTGCGGATCGCGAACGCGCTCGGCTTCTCCCAGATCTCGGCGAGCCATGAGGTGAGCCCGCTCGTCAAGTTCGTCGGGCGCGGCGACACGAGCGTCGTGGACGCCTATCTCTCGCCCCTGCTCCGCCGCTACGTGGACCGCGTGGCGAAGGCGCTCTCCGCCGATCGCGCCGGGAACGGTCCGCGGCTCCTGTTCATGCAGTCCTCGGGCGGGCTGACCTCGGCGAATCTGTTCCGCGGCAAGGACGCGATCCTGTCGGGGCCGGCGGGCGGCGTGGTGGGCGCGGTGGAAACGGCGCACAGCGCGGGCTTCGGCAAGGTGATCGGCTTCGACATGGGCGGCACCTCCACCGACGTCTGCCACTATGACGGCGCGTATGAGCGGACCTTCGAGAGCGTCGTGGCGGGTGCGCGCGTGCGTGCGCCGATGATGCTGATCCATACGGTGGCGGCGGGCGGCGGCTCGATCCTTCATTACGACGAGGCGCGGTTCCGGGTCGGACCCGACTCGGCCGGCGCCGATCCCGGGCCCCTCTCCTACCGGCGCGGCGGCCCGCTCACGGTCACCGACGCCAACGTCATGACCGGCAAGCTCCAGCCCGATTTCTTCCCGCACATCTTCGGGCCCGGTCAGGATCAGCCGCTCGACCGGGCGGCGGTCGCCAAAGCGTTCAAGGCGCTGGCGCGGAAGCTCGGCGACGGGCGCAAGCCGGAAGAGATCGCCGACGGCTTCATCAGGATCGCCGTCGTCAACATGGCGAATGCCATCAAGACCATCTCCGTGCAGCGCGGCTACGACGTCGCCGAGTACGTGATGAACTCGTTCGGCGGCGCCGGCGGACAGCATGCCTGCCTCGTGGCCGACGCGCTCGGCATCAAAGCCGTGCTGCTCCATCCGCTTTCCGGCGTGCTCTCAGCCTACGGCATGGGGCTCGCCTCCTTGCGCGCCACGCGGACGCAAGCCGTGCTGGCGCGGCTCGACCATGCGGGCCTCGCCGCGCTGACCGAGATCCGCACGCCGCTGGAAGCAGAGGTCCGCGAGGAGCTGGTGCGCCAGGGGATCGCGCGCGACGACGTGAAAGTCACCGCGCAGGCCCATCTCCGCTACGCCGGCACCGACAGCGCGCTCCCCATCCCGGCCGGGTCGTTGCACGGGATGCGCGCCCGGTTCGAGATCGCGCATCAACAACGGTTCGGCTTCATCAGCCCGGAGAAGGACATCGAGATCGAGGCGGTCGAGGTCGAAGGCATGGGCGGCGGTGCGCTGGTGGAAGAGCGCGACGTTCCGCTTGCGACCGAAGCAACGCCGCCTGAGCCGCACACCAACGCCGATGTCTTCACCCATGGGCGCTGGCATGAGGCGCCCGTCTTTCTTCGCGCCGATCTCGCCCCCGGGAACCGCATCCAAGGCCCGGCGCTGATCATCGAGGACCATCAGACGGTGATGGTGGAGCCGGAGTGGCAGGCGGAGGTGACGGCGAAGAACCATCTCCTCCTCACCCGCACAAGCAAGAAGGCAGAGGCGAAGGTCGGCAAGAAGGCCGATCCGGTCATGCTCGAAGTCTTCAACAATCTCTTCGTGTCAGTGGCCGAGCAGATGGGCTATGCGCTGCAGAACACGGCGCGCTCGGTCAACATCAAGGAGCGGCTCGACTTCTCTTGCGCGATCTTCGATGAGCGCGGACGCCTCATCGCCAACGCCCCGCATATCCCGGTCCATCTCGGCTCCATGGACAAGAGCGTGGAGACGATCCTGCGCGAGGTTGGCGACACGCTGAAGCCCGGCGACGTGTGGATGCTGAACGCGCCTTATAACGGCGGCACCCACCTTCCCGACATCACCGTGGTGACGCCGGTGTTCGCCGAGAACAGCCCCGATCTTTTGTTCTTCGTCGCCGCGCGCGGCCACCATGCCGATATCGGCGGCATCGCGCCGGGCTCCATGAGCCCGATGGCGAAGAGCATCGAGGAGGAAGGCGTCTATATCGATCCGTTCAAGCTCGTGGGTCGGGGCCGCTTCCGCGAGGACGCGGTGCGGTCGCTGCTCACGGGCGCCCCCTACCCTGTGCGCAACGTCGAGCAGAACATCGCCGATCTGAAAGCCCAGGTCGCCGCCAACGAGAAAGGCGTGATCGAGCTCCGCAAGATGGTGCGCCATTACGGGCTTGCCACGGTGAAGGCCTATATGGGCCACGTGCAGGACAACGCAGCCGAGGCGGTGCGCGCGGTGATCGGCAAGCTCAAGAATTCGCGCTTCGAGGTGGAGACCGATCAGGGCAGCGTCATCAAGGTCGCCATCACCATCGACAGACAAGCCAAGACGGCGACCGTCGACTTCACCGGCACCAGCGCGCAGACCGGCACCACGTTCAACGCGCCCGAGCCCATCACGCGGGCCTGCGTGCTCTACGTGTTCCGCACCTTGGTCGACGACGACATCCCGCTGAACGCCGGCTGCCTGCGGCATATCAAGATCGTCGTGCCGAAGGGCTCGCTGCTGAAGCCGAAATATCCGGCGCCGGTCGCGGGCGGCAATGTGGAGACGAGCCAGACCATCGTGAACTGCCTTTATGGCGCGCTCGGCGTGCTCGGCTCCGCGCAAGGCACGATGAACAACCTCACCTTCGGCAATGCGCGGTTCCAGTATTACGAGACGATCTGCTCGGGCGCGCCGGCCGGGCCCGGCTTCGACGGCGTGGCGGCGGTGCAGACGCATATGACGAACTCCCGGCTGACCGACCCGGAAGTGCTGGAGCTGCGTTACCCTGTGCTCTTGGAGCGGTTCGAGATCGTGCGCGGCTCGGGCGGCACGGGCGAATGGCGCGCCGGCGACGGGACGCTTCGCGTCATTCGCTTTCTCGAGCAGATGGATTGCGCCATTCTGTCGGGCTTCCGCAAGGTGCGTCCCTTCGGGTCCAAAGGCGGCGCGCCGGGGCAGACCGGCGAGAACTGGGCGAAGCGGAACGGCGGCCGGCTGGAGCGGCTGAAAGGCGCCGACCAGACGGTGATCGCGGCGGGCGAAGCCGTTGTCATCAAAACGCCGACCGGCGGTGGTTACGGGAAGAGAGACGCGAAAAAGAAGCGCGACTGATTGAGCCAGAGGAGGCGCGCATGGCCATCGACGGCAAGATCCTGATCTCGGGCGCTGGCATCGCCGGGCTCACGCTGGCGATCCTGCTGAAAGATCAGGGCCACGACCTCCTCGTGGTCGAGCGGGACGAGAGCTTGCGCGCCGAAGGCTATATGATGGACTTCTTCGGCTCGGGCTGGGACGTGGCCGAGCGCATGGGTCTGGTGCCGGAGCTTCGCGCCATCCGCTATCCGATCGACGCGCTCCAGTTCGTGGACACGCATGGCCAGGTCTACGCCGCGGTGCCGATCTCGCGCGTCGCCCGCGCGCTCGATAACAAATATGTCTATCTGCGACGCTCCGACCTCGAACATATCTTGCACGAGCGCGCCAAGGCCTCCGGCGTCGAGATCAGCTTCGGCCGCGCGATCAGCGCGCTCGTCGAGACGGATGACACGGTCCATGCGAAGTTCGATGACGGCAGCGAAGGCGAATTCGCCCTCGTGTTCGGCGCCGACGGTGTCCATTCGGGCGTGCGGCACCTCGCATTCGGCGAGGAGAGCCAGTTCGCACGGTTCCTCGGTGGCTATGTCGCCGCCTATCATCTCGACGATCCGCGCTTCGAGTTGGGCCACGCGCTGAAGCTCTACGAGGAGACCAATCGCCTCGCGGCGTTCTACCCGCTCGATGAGACGCGCTTGGCGGCGACCTACGTGTTCCGTCACGACGAGGTCCACGTGCCGCACGCGGAGCGGCTTGCCTTCGTGCGGCAGGCCTACGCAGGCGCGGGCTGGATCACCGAGAAGATGCTCGACGCCTATCAAGGCTCGGAGCCGATCTATTTCGACTCCCTCACCCAGATCGTGATGCCGCACTGGTCCAAAGGCCGTGTGGCGCTTCTCGGCGATGCCTGCGGCTGCCTCACGCTGCTGGCAGGCCAGGGCTCGCACATGGCCATGGCCGGCGCCTACGTGATCGCACGGGAGCTCGCCCGCCATGACGGCGACCACACTGCCGCCTTTGCCGCCTACGAGGCGAAGCTCAAACCGGAGGTGACCGAGCGGCAGGACGATGCGGCGTCCTTCGCCCGTTTCTTCATTCCGTCCGCGCGGTCGCGGCCATGGCTACGCAAGCTCACCATCAAATTGATGTTCAGCCCGCTCGTGCTGCCGTTCGTGTTCCGCTGGTTCGGCGCGGAAAGCGTGCTCGAGGATTATACCTAGCTAGTTCCCAGACTCGGAGCTCACCGTCGCCTTGTCGGCGTTGAAGATGGTGATGTCCTTGCCGGGCTCGACCACGGCCGAGGTCGTGTAGGAGTGCGGCATGAAGCGGATGGTCACGCGGCAGCTATCACCGTCACAGCTCCCGTCCAACTTCTCCTTGACCGTCTCGGGCTCGACGTCGCGGGCGTCGACATAGATCCCCTCCTCGGTCGTGCACTCATAGCCGAGCACGTCCCCTTTTTTGCCACCCTTCACGCAAACGCCCACGATCTCGACCTCCTGGCCGAGGAAAGTCTCCGGTTTCTTCTGAAGGTCTTGCATGTCGGTGGATGCGGCAAAGGCCGCGGACGAAAAGAGCAGCGCGCCTGATACCAGGAGGCCGACAAGAGTGCGGCCGGCGGTTTGCGCTTCGTGTTGCGTCGTGCTCATCGGTTTCCTCTCAAGGGGCGGTGGGGGTTCGTGGGGCGGCATCCTACAGAGGACCGGGGGCAAGAAAAGCCCTCACGTCGCGCAAAAGTAAAGGCGCGGGACCGAAATCCCGCGCCTCTTACGCAACTGTTGCCTCTCAATTCAGGCTATTCGGCTCGTTCGCAGGGGAGCGTAAGAGAGCCTAGACCGCCGTCGGCGCGCTGCTCTGGCGCCGCTCGGCCATAAACTGGTCGAACTCCGCCTTGTCCTTGGCGTGACGCAGGCGCTTGAGGAAGCCCTGGAACTCCTTCGCCTCCTCTTCGAGCCGCTTCAGGGTCTCCTCGCGGTACTCATCGAAGGCGTGATTGCCGGTCGCGGTGAAGCCGCTACGAAAGCGCCGCGCCTCATCGTTGAAGTACGAGCGCCAAGCTTTTTGGTTTCCACATCCCATGCGTCCACTCCAGATCAGATAGGCCAAAACGCCAAGGCCAATGGGCCACCAAACGATGAAGCCGAGGATCGTCGCCGCAATCCAAGCTGGCTTCCCGTAATCATCCAAGGTCGCAACCAGGTGCATCAGGGTCCTTCCTTCGGTGTGAATGTTATTCACATTTACATAGATGCGTTCGCTTGGCAAGGCGGTCAAGGGGACGCTCCGAAAATATGGGATGCGCGGCGCCAAAGGCATAGGCCGGGCCAAAAAAATCTTAACCCCCGCGGGTCAGACTGTCGCCGCAATTCGCGGAAAATTGCATTGAGTTCAGACTGTTCGCGAGGGACGCGTCAGATGGGGTTTGCGTATCGCCGTGTCCTGGGTCCGAGCCTGGCGGCCGCGGTCATGGTCACTGTGGGCCTTGCCGGCGGAGGCCCCGTCCAGGCGCTGTCGCTCAAGGACCTGAAGCCGCACAAGGGCGTGACCCGCGCCCACACCATGCCGATCCAGGGCATCGACGTCTCCTACTGGCAGGGCGACATCGACTGGAACAAGGTGCAGGACGCCGGCGTCCGGTTCGCCTTCATCAAGGCCACCGAGGGCGGCGACTATGTCGATCCGAAGTTCCTCGACAACTGGTATGCAGCAAAGAAGGCCGGCGTGGCACGCGGCGCCTATCACTTCATCTATTGGTGCCGGCCTGCTTCGGAGCAGGCGCTGTGGTTCATGCTGAACGTGCCGCAGGATCCCGATGCATTGCCGCCGGTGCTCGACCTCGAATGGAACACTCATTCCAAGACCTGCCCAGGGAAGGTCTCACGCGATCTCGCTCTCAAGAAGATCAAGATCCTCCTCGACGCCATGGAGGCGCACACGGGCAAGCACCCGATCATCTACACGGACCCCACCTTCTACCGCGACGTTCTCCAAGGCGAGTTCAGGAGCTATCACTTCTGGCTGCGCTCGGTGGCGGCGGAGCCCGACGACGTCTATGGCCGTCGGAGCTGGGCGTTCTGGCAGTTCACCACCACCGGCAAAGTGCCCGGCATCGCCGGCAAGGTGGACCGCAACATCTATAACGGCACGCGCAGCGACTGGGACCGCGTGCTGCAATGGCTCGAGGCGAGCCGTTAGGGGGTTTTATCCTCCCCTTTCGCATCGGGCAGCACGCCGAGTCCTTTCAGATAGATAAGAAGCCCGCTTTCAAGAATTTCTTCAGCGGTCATGGGCACTTTGCGCGCCGCGCGCCCGCCTTGCGAGAAGAGCGTGGCGACGCCGTGGGACATGGCCCAGATATGCAGACCCACGAGCTTGAGCGGCGGCCGCTCATCCTCGGGAAGGTGGCGGCACAACGCCGCCGCCGCGTGCTGGAGCACATCGAAGGCGCGCTCGGCCGCGGGCAGCGTCTCGCCTGCGGTGCCCGGTGCGAGTCCCGTCTCGAACATCACCGTGTAGCTCGCCGGCTCCTCGCGGGCGAAGGCGAGATAGGCGCGGCCGAGATTCTCGAACGCGGAAAGCGGCGTCGGGACGCCATTGTTCCACGCGGCATCGAGCCGCGCGGCGAAGCGCTCGAAGCCATTGCGGGCGACCTCGGCGAGAAGCGCGTCGCGATCGCGAAAGTGACGGTAAGGCGCGGCGGGGCTCACGCCGGCAAGACGCGCCGCCTCGGTGAGGCTGAAACCGAAGGCGCCGTGCTCCTCGATGAGCTTGCGGGCGGCCTCCAGCAGCACCTCTTTGAGGTTGCCGTGATGATAGGAGCGTGGGCGTCGCCAGCCGCGGTCGGACTGATTCATGTAAAGGGCTTTTACATCAAAGACCTGACGGCGGCTAGCGAAGCGTCGTGCCCGGTAAACGCCCGGAAAGCGCCGTCATGCTAGGGTTCGCTCAAATCGCCGCCGAGATTCGCGCAAGATGCTGGGTGAAACGGGCTCCATGAACGAACAGAACACCACCGCTCCGCACAAAACGCCAAGGACCGCCGTCGCCGCTCGGCCAGCGGCTCGGCACATCATTGTCGGCGAAGCGCCGGCGCTCGCCGGCATCGTCACGACGCTCATCTTCTTCGCATTCGGGAGCACGATGCTCTCGAATCTCCAGAGCGACGCGCTCGCGATCGTGCTGTTCGTGTGGCTGTTCGGGATCATGATGTGGTGCTCGTTCGGCGTGGTGCGTCATGCGGAAGCCATCGCTGAGAACCTTGGCGAACCTTACGGCACGCTGGTGCTCACCTTCTCGGTGATCATCATCGAGGTGGCCTTGCTCGCCTCGATCATGCTGCACGGTCAGAACAACCCGACGCTCGCGCGCGACGCCATGTTCGCCACGCTGATGATCGTGCTGAACGGCATGGTGGGCACGGCGCTGCTCATGGGGGCTCTGCGTTATTCTGAGCAGGAGTACAACCTCGCCGGGGCCCGCGCTTTCCTCGTGGTCATCGCCGCGCTGTCGGTGTTCGCGCTCGTCCTGCCGAATTACACAGAGACCGCCCCAGACCCGATCAAGGCGCCGACCAAGGCGGTCATGTTCCTCGTGGTCACGCTTCTGTTCTACGCGGTGTTCATCTTCATCCAGACGATGCGGCATCGGTCCTATTTCGCCGAGCCGTTGGAGTGCGCGGAGGACCCGCTTCATCAGGAGCGTGGCCACCCCGAGACGACAAGCCGGTCACTCGGCTTTCACGTGGGCATGCTGGTGGTCACGCTAATTCCGGTGGTGCTGCTGTCGGAGTTCCTTGCCGTCATCGTCGATTTCGGCATCGAGGATCTCGGCCTGCCAGACCCCCTTGGCGGCGTTGTCATCGCCATTCTCGTGCTAGCGCCGGAAGGGCTCACCGCCTTCTATGCGGCGCTCGCCAACCACCTCCAGCGGGCGGTCAATGTGTGCCTCGGCTCGGCGCTCTCCACGATCGGCCTCACCATTCCCGCCGTGCTCATGATCGGGCTCGTCACCGGACGCGACGTGCATCTCGGGCTGACCCAGGTCGAGACCGTGCTCTTGGTGCTGACCCTATTCGTCAGCGGCCTCACCTTCGGCGGTGCGCGCACCAATGTGCTGCAAGGGGTCGTGCATCTGCTGCTGTTCTTCGTCTATGTGATACTGATCTTCAGCCCGTGACGGCCCTCAGAAGACGACGCCATCGGCGCGCGCGGTGTGCTACATGAAGCAGTCGGCCTTGCGCCGCGATACCGGAGCCATGGACGCACGCCACCTCTCTAAGACCCCGCTGACGATCGGCTGGCGCGAATGGGTCAGCCTGCCGGACCTCACCGTCGACGCCATTAAAGCGAAGGTCGACACCGGCGCGCGCACCAGTTCCCTGCACGCCTTCCGCATCGAGCCGTTCAGCCGCGAGGACGCGAGCTGGGTACGCTTCGAACTCCATCCGCTCCAGCGCAGCCGGGCCATGAAGGTCACGTGCGAGGCGCGCGTCGTCGACGAGCGTTCGGTGCGCAGCTCAAACGGCAGCGTGGATCGCCGCTACATCATCAAGACCTTGCTCAGGATCGGGGATGTCGCCTGGCCCATAGAGCTTTCGCTTGCCAACCGCGATGAGATGGGCTTTCGCATGCTGCTCGGGCGCACCGCGCTTCGGGGGCGGACGGTGATCGAGCCGGGCCGCTCCTTCCTGCTCGGCGCGGCCCCCGCCAGACTGACCCATAGACATCGCCCGGCTTCGCGAAGCCCGCGGACGGCTTAGCCCCCGACCCATAACAAGAGAGCCCGATGAAGATCGCATTGCTCGCCCGCAATCCCAATCTCTATAGCCACCGCCGCATCTGCGAGGCGGCGCGCGCCCGCGGCCACGAGATCGAGATCATCAACACGCTGCGCGTCTCCATCAACATCACGTCGCGCAAGCCGACTCTGTACTACCGCAAGCGGCAGCTCGAAGGCTTCGACGCGGTGATCCCGCGTATCGGCGCCTCGATCACGTTTTACGGTCTCGCCGTGCTCCGCCAGTTCGAGGTCATGGGCGTCTATCCGCTGAACGAGTCCGTCGCCATCGGCCGCAGCCGCGACAAGCTGCGCTGTCTCCAGCTTCTCGCGCGGCGCGGCATCGGCCTACCCACCACTGCCTTTACCAACGACCCGAAACAGGCCGAGGACGTCATCGACCTCGCGGGCGGTGCGCCGGTGGTCATCAAGCTGCTCGAGGGCACCCAAGGCATCGGCGTGATGCTCGGCGAGACGATGAAATCGGCGAAATCGGTCATCGAGGCGTTCCAGGGGGCGAAGGTAAACATCCTCGTACAGGAATTCATCAAGGAGGCGGACGCGGCAGACATCCGGGCGCTCGTCATCGGCAACAAGGTGGTGGCGGCGATGATGCGCCAAGGGCCCGCGGGAGAGTTCCGCTCGAACCTGCATCGCGGCGGCTTCGGCGAGCGGGTGAAGATCACGCCGCAAGAGCGCGCGACCGCGGTGAAGGCCGCGCACACGCTCGGCCTCAATGTGTGCGGTGTCGATATGCTCCGTTCCAAGCACGGGCCGCTCGTGATGGAGCTCAACTCATCACCCGGCATCCAGGGGCTGGAGCAGGCAACCGGAGTCGACGTGGCCGGACTGATGATTGATTTCCTGGAGCGAAATGCGGCCCAAGGCCGTACACGGACCAAAGGTAAAGGTTAAAAGGCGCAGACTTCCGCCACTCTTGCTATTTCCAACGGCACCCGATTTTGCATAGACTTGGCAAAAATCTTTGGGAGCGTTGAGCAATGGCCTTGCAGTCTGGAGAAAATGATCCTGCCAAGAGTCGGCCGTTTCGGGCCGCCGCCGCCGTGCTCATCGCTTTTCTTGCAAATGGCAGCTCTTTGGCGCTCGCCGACGACACCAAGCCGGGGCCTTGCACCGACGACGCCATGATCGTGTTCGACGCCTCGGGCTCGATGTCAGGCAACCAAACTCTGGGCATCCCGAACTCGCGGGCGCGCATCGACGAGGTGCGCTCGGCGCTTTCCCAGGTCTTGCCGAGCGCCACCAAGTTCCGCCGCGTTGGCCTCGTTACTTTCGGCCCGGGCCCTTACAACCAGTGCAACGTGCAACTCGATCTCAAGCCGACGGCCAATGCGGCCGAGCCGATCATGCGTGCGGTGAACTCGCTCGTGCCCGCCGGGAAGACGCCGCTGACCGAGGGCGTCGAGAAGGCAGCCGAGGCGCTCGACTATCGGCACAAACCCGGCGTGATCGTGGTGGTGACCGACGGCGAGGAGACGTGCGGCCGGAAGCCTTGCGATCTGGCGAAGCAGCTTCATGACTCCGCCGAGCAGCTCACCATCCACGTGATCGGTTTCCGCTATGAAGCCTTCTCGTGGACGGGCACCAACAGCGTCACCGACCTGATGTGCCTCGCCGACGAGAACAACGGTCTTTACATCAAGGCCAACGACGAGGGCGAGCTCGTCGAGGCGCTGGAGAAGACTTTGGACTGCCCCATGGTGTCGCAAGCGCCGCTGAATCCGATCCGCTAATCTCGTTGACGAACCGCGCGAAGCGCGCTCAATACGCCGGCTCAAAATGGAGTAACCCGCCGATGGCGTCGAAGTGCGTGGTCGGTTTTGCCATTGTCGTGCTGGCGGTTTCCGGGCTCTCGTCGGCTTGGGCTGAAACGCCGTCTCCTTCACCTGCCGATTTCGGGCTGATGCACCGCTGCTGGACCCCCGAGGCCTTGGCCGGGACCGACAAGGAGCTGAAGCCCGTCCGCCCCGGCCAGCGGCTCGATCTCGCGGGGCTCAAGCAGGAGCCCCTCCCCGACGCCGCGCCGGTCGCCGAAGACATGCGCGGCTCGATAAGGGGCGTCGAACTGCCGCCGGGCGAGAAGCTCATCGCGCTGACCTTCGATCTTTGCGAGACCAAGAGCGACCGTGCCGGCTATGACGGCCGCATCGTCGATCTTCTGCGCGCCCAAGGCGCGAAGGCCACCTTCTTCGCCGGCGGCAAGTGGCTCGAGACCCACCCTGAGCGCGCGCAGCAGCTGATCGCCGATCCCAATTTCGAGATCGGGGGGCATGGCTTGCTCCACCGCGATCTCTCCAAAGCGACCGACCAGACCATGGCGGAGGAGATCAACCTCACGGAGGCGGCCTTCGCGCGGGCCCGGAAGGCCTTGGAGGCGCGTGAATGCGTCACGAGCGAAGCGCAGGCCGCCGATGCCGTGCAACAGCGGATTACCGTGATGCGCTTTCCCTATGGGCGGTGCAACGCCAAGTCCTTGGCGGCCGTCGCCAAGGCCGGGGAACTCGCCATCCAATGGGACGTCGTGACCGGTGACCCCGATCCGCATATCTCGGCCAAGGCCATCGCCAACACCATCCTCACGCACGCCCATCCCGGCGCCATCATCGTCGCGCACGCCAATGGCCGCGGCCGCAACACCGCCGCGGCGCTCGCGATCGCTCTGCCGAAACTGAAGGAAGAAGGCTATCGCTTCGTCACGGTGAGCGAGCTTGTCGCCGCCGGCAAGCCGGTCATCGCCGACACGTGCTATCTCGACCGGCCGGGTGAGGTGCAACAGGTCGCGCACGCCAAGCGGCGCGTCATCAGCGATGACATCTGGTCCATTCTGCGCCGCTGATCTCGAACTCGGCGGGGGGGCCCTTGGGCGCGTCCGTCTCCGTTCGCTCGCGCCCGAGCTGTGCGCAGGGCTCGCGCAAGGCCTCGCGGCCATGCCCCCCTGGTCGGTGACGGGCACGTCAGCCGAGGCCATAACACGGTACCTCGCGGCAGAGGGCGACGGGGCGCGCCGCTACGTGATCGATATCGGCGGCGCGCCGGCAGGCGCCGCCGCGCTGCGCTATCCTTGGCTGAAAGGACCCTATCTCGAATTGCTGGCGCTTCTCCCTAAGCATCAGGGCCAAGGGATCGGCGCCGCGTTCTTGCGCTGGTTCGAAGAGGAAGCCCGCCGCCACGAGGCGCGCAATCTTTGGGTCTGCGCCTCCCGCTTCAACGCCGGCGCGCTTGCGTTCTACCGGCGCCACGGCTTCGCGGAAACAGCCGCGTTGCCGGACCTCGTCGCCAGCGGTTTCGACGAGATCCTGCTGCGCAAGTTCCCGATCGCCGCAGCCGAGCGCGACGACGTCTGAGGCTACTCGTCCTGTGGCGCCTCTGCGGGCGCGCCGGAGTCAGGCTGGTCAGAATCCGGCGTGTCGACGTTGGGGTACTCGTCTTCGGGGACGCCAGGGGCTTCGTCGACATAGAGCGCGCCGTCCTCGATCGACGCCTCCTCGTCGCCCTTCATCTCGTATTGGTCCCCGCTCTCAAGCTCGATGACGCAGCCCTTCTCGCAGGCCGGCTCGACGGACGCGCCGGGCTCGATGGACTGCTCGGTGCCCTCGCCATCGACGATCACGTTGATGGTGACCGCATCGGGATCGTTGTTGGTGACGGTCAGTGCCGCCGCCGGAGACGCGAACAATGCTGCCACAAGGCCGAGGCCGAGTACGTTGACGACCTTCATCTTGACACCCTCTTTTCGGACCCGCGGGTCCGGCGCTGCCCACCATTGTGCCGTTTTGCCGGCCCGGCGCTGCCGATCTCAGGCTTGCGGGGCCAAATTTTCCACAGGCTGTTCAAAACCCCGGCTCGTGGAATTTGCGCCTTTTAGCACCCTCGCCGCCTCCTCCGGCAATCGTTTTTAGGAGGCTGGCAGGGTTAAAAAAAATCCGTGAATCAATGAAACCGGGAGGCTGCTGGGGCGTTGTTGGGCTCAGCTTGCAGCAATTCACGATTGTGCAATGCAGCAAGGAAACGGCTTGGCACTGGCTGAGGGGAGCCAGTAGAGTCGCCAGGTTGCGGACGGGCCCCCTCCAATCGGAAAGGAGAGCTTCCGATGGATAACACAGCCAAATTGACCGCCCTTATGGCGATCGTATCGTTCGGCTTCCTCGCCGCCGTCATCCTGGGGATGATTTAAGGGCGAGGCATCGGCCCCATAGGGTCACACCCGACATTGGCATCACGATGAGGCGCCACCGGCGGAACCAACCGCTTGGGCGACCTCCCGCCGGGGACGGCGGGCTTACGCCGCCGCGTCGGCGAGTCGCTTCGGATCGTAATTGAGGATCGGCCCGAGCCAGCGCTCGGCCTCCTCGATCGACCAGCCTTTGCGGGCAGCATAGTCCTCGACCTGATCGCGCCCGATCTTACCGACGCCGAAATATCGGCTCTCGGGATGCGAGAAGTAGAAGCCCGAGACGGCGGCGGCCGGCCACATGGCGCAAGACTCGGTGAGCTTCACGCCGATCTCCTTCTCGGCATCGAGCAGCGTGAACAGCGTGCGCTTCTCGGTGTGGTCGGGCTGGGCCGGATAACCGGGCGCAGGCCGGATGCCGGCAAACTCTTCGGCAATGAGGTCTTGGTTCGAAAGCTTCTCGTCCGGCGCGTAGCCCCACAGCTCGCGGCGCACCTTCTGGTGCAAGGCCTCGGCGAAGGCCTCCGCCAGCCGGTCGGCAAGCGCCTTGACCATGATCTTCGAATAGTCGTCATTGGCGCGCTCGAACCGCCGCGCCACATCTTCCTCGCCAATGCCGGAGGTCACGGCGAAGCCGCCCACATAGTCGGCAAGACCGGTGTCTTTCGGCGCGACGAAATCGGCGAGCGCCAGGTTCGCCCTGCCGGAGTCGCGCGCCATTTGCTGGCGGAGTGTGTGCAGCGTGGCGAACGGCGTCTTCCGCGTCTCGTCGGCATAGAGCTCGATGTCGTCGCCGACGCTGTTGGCCGGCCAGAAGCCGACCACGGCATTCGCGGTCAGCCATTTCTCGGCGATGATCTGCTGCAGCATGGCTTGCGCGTCGTCGAACAGAGAGCGCGCGGCCTCGCCGTATTTGTCGTCCTCGAGGATGCGCGGGTACTGGCCTTTCAGCTCCCAGGCCTGGAAGAACGGCGTCCAGTCGACATAGCGGGCAAGCTCGGCGAGGTCGAAAGCCTTGAAGGTTCGAGTGCCGAGGAAGCTGGGCTTCGGCGGCGTGTAGCCCGCCCAGTCGAGCTTGAGCGCATTGGCGCGGGCTTGGGCGAGCGGCGCCCTGGTCTTCTCCTCTTGGCCGCGTGCGTAAGACTCAGCCATGCGCACATATTCCTCGCGGACCTTGGCGATCTGCTTCGGCCGCTCCTCCTTCGACATCAGCCCGGAGACGACGCCGACGGCGCGGCTCGCATCGGTCACGTAGATGGCCTGACTGCGATGGTAGTTCGGGCTGATCTTGACGGCCGTATGTACGCGGCTCGTGGTGGCGCCGCCGATGAGAAGCGGCAAGTCGAAGCCTTCGCGCTCCATCTCGGCGGCCACATGGCACATCTCGTCCAGCGATGGCGTGATGAGACCCGAGAGGCCGACGATGTCGACGTTGCGCTCGCGCGCCGTGTCGAGGATCACTTGCGAGTGCACCATGACGCCGAGATCGATCACTTCGTAATTGTTGCACTGAAGCACGACGCCGACGATGTTCTTGCCGATGTCGTGCACGTCGCCCTTCACGGTGGCGAGCAGCACCCTGCCGGCGGGCTCGCCTTGGGCCAGCCCCTGCTCCTCCTTCTCTTTCTCCATGAACGGCATCAGATAAGCGACGGCCTGCTTCATCACGCGCGCGGACTTCACCACTTGCGGCAGGAACATCTTGCCGGCGCCGAACAGATCGCCGACCACGTTCATGCCGGTCATCAGCGGGCCTTCGATGACATGGAGCGGGCGCTCCGCCTTGAGGCGCGCCTCCTCGGTATCCTCCTCGATATAGCCGCCGATGCCGTGGACCAGCGCGTAAGTGAGACGTTCCTCGACCGGCTTCTCGCGCCAGGAAAGATCGGCCTCCTTCTTCTGCGAGGCGCCGCCCTTGTAGCGCTCTGCCGCCTCGAGCAACCGGTCGGTGGCGTCCGAGCGCCGGTTCAGGATCACGTCCTCGACGAGATCACGCAGCTCGGGATCGATGTCGTCGTACAGAGCAAGCTGCCCGGCATTGACGATGCCCATGTCCATGCCCGCTTGGATCGCGTGATAGAGGAACACCGAGTGCATGGCCTCGCGCACGCGCTCATTGCCGCGAAAGGCAAAGGACAGGTTCGACACGCCGCCCGAGACATGCACGTAAGGCAGCTCTTGCTTGATGCGGCGGGTCGCATCGATGAAGGCGCGGGCGTAGTCGTTGTGCTCCTCGATACCGGTGGCGACGGCGAAGATGTTCGGGTCGAAGATGATGTCCTCGGGCGGGAAGCCGACCTTCTCGGTCAAGAGCTTGTAAGCCCGCTTGCAGATCTCGAACTTGCGCTCGGCCGTCTCGGCCTGGCCCTGCTCGTCGAAGGCCATGACCACGACCGCCGCGCCGTAGCGCAGAACTTTGCGCGCATGGTCGAGGAACGGCCCCTCGCCCTCTTTGAGGCTGATGGAGTTCACCACCGACTTGCCTTGCACGCATTTCAGCCCCGTCTCGATGACCGACCATTTCGACGAGTCGATCATGATCGGCACGCGGGAAATGTCCGGCTCGGCGGCGATGAGGTTGAGCAGGGTCCCCATGGCCTTCTCGGAGTCCAGCATGCCCTCGTCCATGTTGACGTCGAGCATGTTGGCGCCGTTCTCGACCTGCTGACGCGCGACCTCGAGCGCCGCGGCGTAGTCGTTGGCCTCGATCAGCTTGCGGAAGCGCGCGGACCCGGTGACGTTGGTCCGCTCGCCCACCATGACGAAATTCTGGGCTGCGTTGGTCACTATTACCTATCCATGCACGAAGGGTTCGAGGCCGGAGAGACGGAGGGCATGCTCCACCTCCGGCACTTGGCGGGGCTGATACTTGGCCACGGCGCTAGCGATGGCGCGGATATGGTCGGGCGTGGTGCCGCAGCATCCGCCGACGACATTGATGAGCCCGTTCTTGGCCCAATCTTCCAAGAGCTTCGCCATGTGCTCGGGGGTCTCGTCGTATTCGCCCATCTCGTTGGGGAGCCCCGCATTGGGATAGACGCTGACATAGGTGTCGGCGACATGAGCCATCTCATCGACGGAGGGCCGGAGCTGCTCGGCGCCGAAGGAGCAATTGAGCCCGATGGAGAAGGGCTTCAAATGCTTCATCGAGTACCAGAAGGCCTCCGGCGTTTGGCCCGACAGGTTGCGCCCCGAAAGATCGGTGATGGTGCCGGAGACCATGATGGGAAGCTCGACGCCCATCTCGTCGAACACCTCCTCGACGGCGAAACCGGCGGCCTTGGCGTTCAGCGTGTCGAACACGGTCTCGATCATGATGGCATCAACGCCGCCCTCGATGAGACCGCGGGTCTGCGTGGCATAGGCCTCGACCAGCTCGTCGAAGCTCACATTGCGGAAACCCGGGTTGTTCACGTCGGGCGAGATGGACGCGGTGCGGTTGGTCGGCCCGATGGCGCCGGCGACGAAGCGCGGCTTGTCGGGCGTCTTCTTCGTCCACGCATCCGCCGCCTCGCGGGCAAGCTTCGCCGCGGCGACGTTCATCTCGTAGCTCAGATCCTCCAGCCCGTAATCGGATTGGCTGATGGCTTGCGCATTGAAGGTGTTGGTCTCGAGGATGTCGGCGCCCGCCTCGAGATACTTGCCGTGGATCTCGCGAATGATGTCCGGCTGGCTCAGCACCAGAAGATCGTTGTTGCCCTTGAGGTCGCGCTTGTGGTCCTTGAACCGCTCGCCGCGATAGCCGGCCTCGTCCAGCTTGTAACGCTGGATCATGGTGCCCATGGCGCCATCCAGGATGAGGATGCGCTCCTTGGCTTCGCGCTTCAGCGCTGTGATGCGTTCTTCTCTGGTCATGACGCAGACTCCGCCTTCACTTCGGTGAAGGCCTTGGCGGGGCGCAGGCCCAGCAGATAGCAGATGGCGTAGACGAGGTCCGCGCGGTTCAGCGTGTAGAAGTGAAACTCGGTGATGCCCTGGTCGACGAGGCCCAGCACCTGCTCGGCGGCCACGGCCGCCGCCACGAGATGCCGCGTCTCCTGGTCATCGTCCAGCCCCTCGAATCTGTGGCCGACCCAGTCCGGCACGCTCGCGCCCGAGCGCTGCGCGAAGCTCGACACCTGGCGGAAATTGTGGATGGGGATGAGCCCCGGAATGATGGGGATATCGATACCGGCGGCGCGGACGCGGTCGAGATAGCGGAAATAGACCTCGTTATCGAAGAAGAACTGGGTGATGGCGCCGGTAGCGCCGGCGTCGATCTTGGCCTTCAGCATATCGATATCGGCCTCGACGGACGGCGATTCCGGGTGCTTCTCCGGATAGCAGCCGACCGAGATCTCAAACGGCGCGATTTTTTTGATGCCGGCGACGAGATCGGCGGCGTTGACATAGCCGCCCGGCGTCGGCTCGTAACGTTCGCCCACGCCGTCCGGCGGGTCGCCGCGCAGCGCCACGATATGGCGCACGCCGAGGTCCCAATAGTCGCGGATCACCTCGTCGATCTCCTCGCGGGTGGCGCAGACGCACGTGAGATGCGCGGCAGGTTTCAGCGTCGTCTCGCGCAGCATGCGCGCCACGGTGGCGTGGGTGCGCTCGCGGGTCGACCCGCCGGCGCCATAGGTCACCGAGACATATTTCGGCCGCAGCGGTTCCAAGCGGCGGATCGAGCGCCACAGGGTCTCCTCCATGGCCGCGGTCTTGGGCGGGAAGAACTCGAACGACACGTCGATGTCGCCACGCCCGAGAAAGCGGCGCTTCGGCGGTTCTGAGGATGCGAGCATCAGGCGGCGACCTCCACTTTGGGACTCAATTTTCTTTTCTTGCCGGCGGTTATCGGTTTCAGGCCCAGCCACAGGGAGACGGTGAGCTTGCCTTCGGCTGGGTGCGGGCTCAGATCGCGGAAGCGCTCCACTTTGAGCCCTGCGCTCTCCAGCATGCGGCCGAGCTGATCGCGGGCAAAGCCGAGCCGCCGATGGGCCGACTGCTCGCGCAGGAACTCGAGCTCGTGCGGCGCGAAATCCACCACGAGCAGCTTGCCGCCGGGGGCGAGCACGCGGGCGGCCTCGGCGACCGCCGCGGCCGGATCGTCGAGGAAGTGCAGCACTTGATGCAGCACGACGGCGTCGGCGGCGCCGTCCGGCAGCGGCACGTTGTAGAGATCGCCGTGGCGGACTTGCGCTTGGGTGAGACCGGCCCGCTCCAGTTTCATGCGCGCATAGGCCAGCATGTCGTGGTTGAGGTCGAAGCCGAGGACCTTCTTCGCGCGGGGGCCGAACAGTTCGAGGATGCGCCCGGTGCCGGTGCCGAGATCGACCAGAAGGTCGAAAGGCCCCTCGCCCAGCGCCTCGTCCATGGCGGCCTCGACCTGGCTTTCGGCCACATGGAGCGTGCGAATCCTGTCCCACTCGGCCGCGTGCGCCTTGAAGTAGGCCTGGGCCGCCTCGGCGCGCGCCCTCTGCACGGCTTCCGCGCGGGCGCGGTCGCGATCAACGGTCAGGTCGGTCGGGTCCAGGCTCTCGACAATGGCGCGAGCAAGCGTGCCCTCGGGTCCGCTGTCGGCGAGGCGGAAGAACACCCAGGAGCCCTCGCGGAAGCGGGTGATGAGGCCGGCTTCGGCCATGAGCTTCAAGTGCCGGCTGATGCGCGGCTGGCTCTGCGCCAGGATTTGGGTCAGATCCTTGACGTTCAACTCCGCGCCCGCAAGCAGCGCCAGGATGCGCAGGCGCGTGGCCTCGCCCGCGGCGCGCAAGGCCGCAAGGGCGTGGGCGCGGGAAAGGCCCGGATTTAAGGCGCTGGTTTCGGCGTCACCTGACATAAAGATATGTTTATGCCTTTTAGGCGAGCGCCGCAAGAGCCGGTGCGTTTCGGGCATCTGGGGGCGGGTGCCCGGCACCGCCAATTCCCTGTCATACGCTGGTAATAACACGGAGCGCAGGAATCGGCAGGGACCGAGACCCTCAACGCAGGCCAACCTCCATGTCTGACGGAAGACGGTTTTACCGCGAAGCGAGCGACCTCCTGAACGAGGTTGCGCGCCTTCGTATGAGCGTGGCTGCAGACGGGAAAGCGACCTTCAAGCGCTGGCGCCCGCAGCTCGAGCGGCGCCCCTTTGCCATGAGCGCTCTTAACCTTGCCCATTACCTGGCCTTGCGCAGCCGCGACCTCAGGCCCTTGCAGCGCCGACTGATGGCCCTTGGCCTGTCTTCGCTCGGCCGCGCCGAGGGACGCGTGCTTGCGACCCTCGACAGCGTGACCGTCGCTCTGGCCGCGCAAGCCGGCGTCCCCTCGCCGGTCCGCATGCCCAGCTACCGCCAATTCTTCCGCGGCGAGGAGCGGCTCAAGAAGAACACCGACATCCTGTTCGGACCGCCGCCGCAAGGGCGGGTCGGCCGCATCCTCGTGACCCTCGCGACCGAAGCGGCGGAAGAGCCGGACTTCATCCTGCGGCTCGCCGAGCACGGCGCCGATGCGGTGCGCATCAACTGCGCCCATGATGATGCGGCCCATTGGGGCAAGATGATCGCGCATGTGCGCGCCGCCGAAGCGAAGCTCGGCCGCCGCATCCGCGTGCTCATGGATATTGCCGGCCCGAAGATCCGCACGCGCAAGGTGGTCACACCGCGCCACCGCGACACCTTGCATATCGGCGACGAGATCCTGCTCGTGCGCGACAAACATGCCTCCGATATCGACGACGTCCCCTTTCAGACGCGTTGCACATTGCGCGGCGCCTTCGACCGCTTGAAGGTCGGCGACCCCGTCTCCATCGACGACGGCAAGCTCAGAGGGACCATCGTGCGCGAGATCGCGGCCGGGCTGGTGGCGCGCATGAATGACGGACGCCTCAAGGGCATGAAGTTGAAGCCCGAGAAGAGCCTCAACTTTCCCGGCGTCGATCTCGCGCTCGACCCGCTGACCGAGCAGGACGGGCACGACCTCGACTTCATCGTGCTCCATGCCGACATGATCGGCTATTCCTTCGTCGAGACGGCGGAGGATGTGGCCTATCTGCAGGACGAGCTCGCGGGCCGGCGCGCCGATTGGCAGAAGCTCGCCCTTATCGCCAAGATCGAGACCCCGCGCGCGGTCCACAATCTGCCGGAGATCATCGTGCAGGGCGCGACGCGCCAGCCGTTCGGCGTCATGATCGCCCGCGGCGATCTCGCCGTCGAGATGGGGTTCTCGCGCGTCGCCGAGATGCAGGAGGAGATCTTATGGATCTGCGAGGCCGCGCACATTCCCGCGATCTGGGCGACGCAGGTCCTGGAGGATCTGGTGAAGACCGGCTTGGCGTCGCGCGGCGAGATGACGGACGCCGCCATGTCGGCGCGCGCGGAATGCGTCATGCTCAACAAGGGTGAGAACATCCTCGCCGGCGTCGACTCGCTCAATCACCTGTTATGCCGAATGTGCGAGCACCAGGTGAAGAAGACGCCGACGCTGCGCGCCCTCCACGCCTGGTCGAACGAGCCTTAGGCGCGCGCGAACTTCTTGTATTTGATGCGCTTCGGTAGCACGGAATCCTCGCCCAGCCGGCGCTTCTTGTCCTCCTCGTAGTCCTCGAAATTACCCTCGAACCACTCCACGTGGCTGTCGCCCTCGAAGGCGAGGATGTGGGTGGCGATGCGGTCGAGGAAGAAGCGATCATGGCTGATGATGACCGCGCAGCCGGGGAAGTCCTCGAGCGCCGCTTCGAGCGACGACAAGGTCTCCACGTCGAGGTCGTTCGTGGGCTCGTCGAGCAGGATCAGGTTCGCGCCCGACTTCAGCATCTTGGCGAGATGGACGCGGTTGCGCTCACCGCCCGAGAGCTGGCCGACCTTCTTCTGCTGGTCGGAGCCCTTGAAGTTGAACCAGCCCACATAGGCGCGGGCCGGCACCTCGCGGTTTCCCAGCTTGACCACCTCGGCGCCTTCGGAGATCTCCTCGTAGACGCTCTTCTTGGGATCGAGCGCATCGCGCGACTGGTCCACATAACCGAGCTTGACGGTGTCGCCGACGCTGATGGCGCCGTCGTCCGGGCTCTCCTGACCCACGATCATGCGGAACAGCGTGGTCTTGCCGGCGCCGTTCGGGCCGATGACGCCGACAATGCCGCCTGGCGGCAGCTTGAAGGACAGGCCGTCGATCAGGAGGCGCTCGCCGAAGCCCTTCTCGAGGCCGTCTGCCTCGATGACCAATTCGCCGAGCCGCGGCCCCGGCGGGATGGTGATCTGCGCCTTGGCCGACTTGTCTTTACCGGCCTCGGCCAGGAGCTCGTCATAGGCACGGATGCGCGCCTTGGATTTCGCCTGGCGCGCCTTGGGGCTCGCCCGGATCCAGTCGAGCTCGCGGGCGAGCGTGCGCTGCTTGGCCTCCTCCTGCCTGCCCTCCACCTCGAGGCGCTTCTGCTTCTGCTCGAGCCAGGACGAGTAGTTGCCCTTGTAGGGAACGCCCTGTCCGCGATCGAGCTCGAGCGTCCATTCAGTGATGTTGTCGAGGAAGTAGCGGTCGTGGGTGACCATGACCACGGTGCCGGGATAGTCGACCAGGAAATGCTCGAGCCAGGCGACACTCTCGGCGTCGAGATGGTTGGTGGGCTCATCGAGCAGGAGAATGTCGGGCTTGGAGAGCAAGAGCCGGCACAGCGCCACGCGGCGCCGCTCGCCGCCCGAGAGGCTCTTCACGTCGGCGTCGCCCGGCGGGCAGCGCAGCGCGTCCATGGCCTGCTCAACTTGCGTAGTCGAGGTCCCATAAATTCTGGGCGTCGATCTCGTCCTGGAGCTGCGCCATCTCATCGGCGGTCTCGTCGGAATAGTTCATGGCGAGCTCGTTGTAGCGGTCGAGCTTCGCCTTCTTCGCGGCCACGCCCTCCATGACGTTGCCCATGACGTCCTTGCTGTCGTCGAGCTTAGGCTCCTGCGCCAGATAGCCGACGGTCACGCCGTCCGCAGCCCAGGCCTCGCCCACGAACTCCTTCTCCTCGCCGGCCATGATGCGCAGCAGCGTCGACTTGCCCGAGCCGTTGACGCCGACCACGCCGATCTTGGCGCCGGGCAGGAAGGCGAGCGTCACGTCCTTCAAGACCTGCTTCCCGCCGGGATAGGTCTTGTTGAGCTTGTTCATGACGTAAACGTATTGCGGGTTGGCCATGGGCGTCCGTTCGGGGAATCGGGGTTTCGAAGGAAAATCAGCCCGGGCTTTTAGCCTTTCGGGCGCGCCAACTCAATGTAAGAAGCGGGCGCTTCGATGCAATGTCAGAACAGCTGCGGCAGGCGCTCCTTCAGCTCGGCGGCGAGCGCATCGAGCGGGTTCTCTTGGATCGGCTCGATCTCGGAGAGCGCGCGCGCAAACGTCTCCGGCGAGAGTTGGGCGATGGGGACGGCGCGGCACCAGCCATTCCGCATGAGGAAGTCCCGATACTCCCTCTCCTCGGGCGTGAAGCGGTGGGCTTCCGGCGCGACCCCGACCACGGGGAGCCTGGCCGAGACGGCCTCCGAGATCATGGTGCTGGAATCCTCGGTGCACACGATGGCGTCGGCTTGCGCGAAAATCTCGGGCAGCGTTCCGGGCCCTGCGGTGCGGAAATCGATGAACTTGGCGATGACGCTCTCGTCCGTGGCGAGCGCGGCGATGCGGTCGGCGACCCCGTCGGGCGTGCGCCTGGAAGTCGAGGCCAGCCAGCGCGTGCCCCAGGCCTTCGACACCGCCGCCATGAACGCCAAGAGGCGGTCCCAGTCCTTGCGCTTGTAGCGGAACGTGCCGGCATTGCCGCCGATCAGCAGGCCCACGACCGCCGGGGGGTTGTCGGGCCCGTAGCGCGGCACGACCGCCGGACGGCCCAGCGTGTCCGGATCGATGGACGAAGGCTTCAGCGTGACGAGATGGCGCTCGCTCTCGGCGTCACGATCGTAGGAGGAGATGATCAGGCTGAAATTCTCAGGCCCGAGGCCGCGCAGCAGCGAGCCGCAGAAGATGTTCGGCACACCGAGCAGCCGCGTCACGCAGAGATTGGGCATATGCGTCTCGCCGCCGGCGGAGACCACGAGATCGGCCTTCGGCAGCGTCTCGGCATCGATGCGATAGGCCATGCGCAGCATGCGCGGCGGATAGAAGGTCTGGGCATTGATGCGTGCGCGGAGCCACCGTGTCGGCACGATCCATTTGCGCTTCACCTCGACGCGCGTGACCTCGACCGGCCGCAGACGCTGAAGCGCCGCAATCACGCCTTGCGCCAGGTGATAATGGCCGGGCCTGGTGTCGGCGAGGAATATGATCTTGAGCGGGGTCACCTGGATACCGGCACTTTCCTTGGGCGCTGTCGCGCTCGCCTCATAGCCCAACCGGGGCCTGCGCTTCAAAGCCTCGTTTTCGCGCGGCTTGCAAAGGGCTTGCGCCTTAGCACAAATGGCGGCAGGTGAAACATCTAAGGAGCAGGACGTGGCAGAAACCTCCCCGAGCGCCCATTCCGAGTGGATTCTCAAAGCGATGCTGGCCGTGGCCGCCTCCGACGGCAAGCTCGATCCCAGCGAGATCGGGCTCATCCAGCAGATCTACAAGGACCAGTCGGGCACGAGCCTGTCCGCCGACGAGATCGCCCACGCCGCGGACGCCAATGCCAAGGGCGACGTGCTCGCCCAGTTCGCGGCGGCCGGCGATGTGCTGGACAAAGACACCAAGGAGGAGATGATCCGCGCGGCCTACCTCGTGCTGCTCGCCGACGACCGCATCGCCGGCGAGGAGCGCAAGAAGCTCCAGGACCTTGCCGCGGCGCTGAAGGTTCCGGAGATTCATTTCGGCGCGATCCTGGAGGACCTCGCCATCTGGCTTGCCGGGCAGAATCGCTGACCGGAAGATGATCCTCTCCCACAAGCATAAGTTCATCTACATCAAGACGCGGAAGACCGCCTCGTCGAGCATCGAAGCCATGCTGTCGCGGCTTTGCGGGCCCGACGACGTGATCACGCCCACCACCGACCGGCTGATGACCGGGGAACGCCTGCCGCCGCAGAACTACCGGCTCGATCATCCGCTCGTGCCGAAGCGCCCGTTCTTACGCCGCCTGCTGGGCCGGCCCGAGCGCCACTACCACCCGTCGATCGGCTTCTACGAGCATATCCCCGCCTCGCGCATCAAGGCGTATGTCGGCGACGACATCTGGAACAGCTATTACAAGTTCACCTTCGAGCGGAATCCCTGGGACAAGCAGATCTCCTGGTATTTCTACAAAACGAAATCGAAAGCGCAGCGTCCGTCCTTCGAGAGCTTCATGGGCGACAAGGACAAGGCGCTCGTCGAAAACTACTCGCTCTATACGACGGACGGGAAGATCGCCGTCGATTTCCTCGGCCGCTACGAGACCCTGAACGAGGACCTCGCGAACGTGCTGAAGGAGATCGGCGTCAGGAGCAGCGAGCCCCTGCCCCAGCTCAACGTCTATGGAGGCGGCGGCGACTACCGGCAGCTCTATACCGACACGACGCGCAAGCTCGTCGAGGACTGGTACGCGCCTGAGATCGAAGCGTTCGGCTACGAGTTCTGAGCCCGCGTCGTCCGCTCAGCGGAGCTTCGACTTTCCCTGCATACGCTTTGCGTAATAGCGCGCATCCTCAGCCGTCCGCATGAGGTGATAGCGCATCGTGTCCGCCGCGCTGCGCTGCCAGGTCTTGAAGCCGGCCCGCGCCCGCCTCAGGGTGCGGACGGGATAGAGCGGACCGAAATGCCGCGCGATCCTTGTCCGCCACCAGTCATGCGGCTTCAGCGTCACGTGCAAATTCCGGCCGTCGGCGAGGACGCGCTTCGCCGGCGCGGTGTCGACGATGATCAACGCGTCACGGCACAGCGCGCGCATTTCGGCCAGCACGTCGTCGAGATCGCTCTCCTCGATATGCTCGAGCACGTCGATATTGATGAGGAGGTCGGCCTTCAACTTGGGCTTCTCGGCATAGGCGGGAATGGCGGGGTCGTAGCGCTCGAGCCGAAGCGGGTAGCCGAGATCCAAGCGGTCGATCAGCATGCTCTGGCCGCAGCCGTAATCGATGATGGACTGGGGATGCAGCAGCTTGATCTCCGGCCGGATCAGCCGGAGGTTCTTGAGCGAGGTCGCGCCGTAAAGCTCCGTCGCGTGGAGCTCCGCGTAGCTCTCGATCAGCTTGCTGTTCCCGGCCATTCTTCTCCCGCTCCCGCTCGACCTCGCCCGGCCAGCGGGGTCCATAGCACGCTGGGTCAGGGCCGTCATGGGGCTCGGGTGCCGCGGGACGGGACGGGCCCGCACCGGAAACGCGGGCCATACGGCGCGGAAGCAAGGAGAAGCGGCGGGCCCGGCGTGGGCCCGCCGCAGCCTAGGTTACTCTTTGTCTGCGCAGGTGTTGCTGTCGGCGTTCCACATACCGCCGGCGGCCTCGCAGTCGGCCTTGTTGCTCGGGGGAGCGGCATCCTGAGCGAATGCAGAACCGGTAAAGGCAACCGCCGTCACGACGGCGAGCATGGCGATGAAGCTTTTCATGGTCGTTCTCTCCTTTGGCGTTGCCCTGCCATCGTGCAGGGCCGCGCGGAGAACGTCCCTTCACTCGGTTGGTTCCGTGCCTGATGCAAACTAAGGCAGCGTGCCACGGAAAGACCCAAAGTGTGGTGCCGGCGGCATCGAAAGCCCTGACAGAACAGCGTGTGGCTATTTCCCGAAACACCGCTCGCGCATGCGGTCGCAATAGGCCACGACATTTCCCAGCGTCTTGGCGTGCGATGCGACCGGCGTTTCCATCGGCCAATAGACCAGCGGCGCGAGCTGACCGAACACGGCGGTATCCGCGGTGCCTGGCTGGTCGCCCAGCAGAAATGGCCGGTCCGCGAGAAACGCAGACACTGCGTCGACGTCCGCCCTGCCCTTCGCCGCGATGACGTCCGGCGCGTGCCGCGCGAGGCCGCGCGCATAGAGCTGCTTCCGCAGCTTCGAGCTCAGCATCGAGAAAACGAGCGGGCCGATGACCGGCGGCATCTGTGACACCAAGGCTTTGCGGATGTACGCGGCGCCCGCGGGATGCACGAACAGCTCCCACTCCAGCAGTTGATGAAAATGCTCTTCGAAGGTGCGGCGCCAGGCAAGGCCGGTCGCCTTCTGCTCGGCGCTCAGACCGGCATCGAGATCGACTCCATATTTATTGGACAGGAAATCGATGATGAGCTCGCTGTCGCCCATCGGCTCCCCGTCGAGCTCGATCCACGGGTTCTTGCCCTTCGGCCCCTTGCTCGGATTGTCCTCGATGACCTGCTCGTAAGGGATCTTTGCCAGCTCCAGCCACGCGAGGAGCTTGATGGCGAACGGCCCAGCAGAGGGGAGCCCCCAATGAGGGCTGAAGGTGAAGACGCGAAGATTTGTCATGGGTCTCGCCTAGGAAGGGCCTCGGAAGAAACTCACGGCGCGACGGGCTCGCCTGCCGATTTCCAGGATGCGAGCCCGCCTTGCAGATGGCGCGCGCCGGCGATCCCCGCCTTCTGGGCCGCTTGCACCGCCATGGCCGAGCGCTCGCCGAAAGCACAATAGAAGACGAGCGCCTTTGGCGTGTCCGTCGCAAGCTGTTGCAGAAGACCCCCTCGCTCTAGCTCGGGCCCGAGGCGGGCATAAGGAACGTGCAACGACCCCGGAATCATGCCGTGCTTCTTGCGCTCCTGATCTTCCCTGAGGTCGATGAGCGCGACGGTCCGCTGTTCGAGAAGATCCCGGAGCTGCTCGGGGCTCAGCGCCCAGCCTTTTTCGGCGACGATGTCCTGCGCAAGCCCGACCCGCATATTGCTCGGGACCGCCACGTCCATCATTTTCGGGTTCGGCAAATTCAAGTTGTTCATCAGGGCGATATATTCGGCCGCCGACTTGACCTGAAGCCTGGGATTGTACGCGCGCTCCTCACCGATGGTGCTGACGGTGTCGCCCTTATAATCGTGGGCGGGATAGACGAACGTCTCGTCGGGCAATTTCAGCAGCTTGCCGAAGAGGGAGTCGTATTGGGCCTGCGGATCGCCATTTTGGAAATCGGTGCGCCCCGTCCCGCGAATGAGCAGCGTGTCGCCGGTGAACACGCGGTCCGCCATGAGGAAGCTGTACGAGTTGTCGGTGTGGCCCGGCGTGTAAAGAACATTGAGGCTCACGCCTTCGATATCGACATGATCGCCGTCGCTGACGCGAATGGAGACCACGTCGGCCTTGGTCTGCTCGCCCATGACCGTGATGCACTGCGTGCGCTCGCGGAGCGCTGGAAGGCCGGTGATATGGTCCGCATGCAGATGCGTGTCGATCGCCTTGACGAGGCGCAAGTCCAGCTCGCGCAAGAGCTGAATGTAGCGGTCGACCCGTTCGAGCACGGGGTCGATGATCAGCGCCTCGCCGCCGTGGCGGCTCGCGAGCAGATAGCTGTATGTGCTCGACGTGCTGTCGAAAAGCTGCCGAAAGATCATGGCGTTTGTGACCGTCAGTGACGGCTCTTAGCTTCACAGCGTCAACCCGTTTGGAGCGCTAGATTACGCGACGACGACGTCGCTGATCTGGATGACGGGGGAGAAATTCGTGTAGTTCGGGATGTCCGCCATGATCTCTTTGGCATGAGGGCCGAAGCCCGCCTGGAAGCTCTCAACCGAGTCGCAGAAGATGTGGCACATCCCGACATAGGTCGGCGGGCTACCCGGCTCGCCGCCCGCGATGCCTTTATCGACGGTATAGCGGAGGCAGGCATCGCCCATCTTCGCTGCCACCATGGGCATGTGCTTCTCGGCGTAATAGGCGTGGTCGAATTTCGCCCCCGGCTCGTTGGGGTAAAAAACGCTGACCTTGATCATGGTCCTGCTCTCCTCAAAATGCTCCTGCCACGTGTCGGCTGGTCTAGGACGGACATGACAGTATGTCTAGAAGTCGCCGCGCGGCTAATGACACCCTCCATTCATTGCCATTGTTCGCGGAGGACGCAGATTTGGCATCGCCGCCTGATCTAGAAAGCCCACGTCGTGCCGATCTAAGCAGAAATGGCAAAAGCCGCCCCCCGAAGGGGACGGCTCTCATTTCTCAAAGCTCGCGTGGTCCGTGAGGACTAGGCGGCCTGGAGATTGGCCACGGCGGTCTTGCCGCTGCGGCTGTCCAGCTCGGTGTCAAAAGAGACCTTCTGGCCTTCGACCAGCCTGCTGATGCCGGCGCGCTCAAGCGCGGTGGCATGAACAAACACGTCTTTGCTGCCGTCTTCCGGCTCGATGAAGCCGAAGCCCTTTTGCTCGTTGTAGAATTTCACAGTGCCCTTCGTCATAAGGGGTCGTCCTTTCGCTGTCGTCAGTTGCGGTTGAGCTCGAGGTCGCACCGGAGGCGCGGCCCGAAGCTTGTTCGTCGATGTTTGGGAGGGTCTGAACGCGCGCCTGGCAATCAGCGAAGGCGAAACGGCCATATTGTCCGGCCAAATGTCGATGCATGTAGATAAGCCGCAAGCATGGCTTCTACAAGCCCTATCTCGTCGGGCCTTAAATCCCGAGGGCACTCTTTACCTTGCTGAAGGCTCCTTCGGTGGTGTCTTGGATCGTGTCCCACACGCTTTGGCCCAGGGGCGTCAGCGATGCATGGACTGTAGCCTGGGTGATCCCCATGAGACTCATCTTGGCGAGGGTGGCCGGTCCTGCGACCCCGTCGGCCTTGAGGCCATTTTTCTCCTGATACTCTTTGACCGCCTTCGCTGTTCCCGCGCCGTAAATGCCGTCGGCTTTGACGCCGAGCTTTTCCTGCAGCTTCTTGACCGTATCACCGCGCGACCCGTGCTTTAACAAGATCAGCTCGTTGAGACCAAGCGAGGCAAACGTGTCGGGTCCGGCGATGCCGTCCACCTTTAGCCCCTTCTTCTGCTGATACTCTTTGACCGCCTTCTCGGTCTCTGCCCCGAAAATGCCGTCGGCTTTGACGCCGAGCTTTTTCTGAAGATGTTTCACTGGCTCGCCCTTGAGCCCTTGCAGCAAAATCGTCATCGTCTAGCCTCCTTGTCGGGCCGTCAGTCGGCCGGGTATCCTTCTCGTAAATGTCGTCTTGCGCGAGCGTTCCTCAATTTGCGGCCGTGTCTTCAAACTTCAGCGTCCCTAGAGTCCATCGAACTCTAAATCCCAAATCCAATACGACGACTTAGCCGCCAATCCGCGCCGTTCCCGAGCGGCCGTCATTGCGCACCCAACTGGTCGCCTTGCCTCTCAGGGTGAGCTTGTAGCAATAGGACTTGCCGTTCATCCAGGTCGTCCAGCGCTGGCAGAGCTGATCGCCTGAGATCCACCACTTGCCGCGGTCAGAGGAGCCGTCGCCCCGCGCCAAGGCGGCTGCGACCGTGCTCATACTCCATCAGCCCGCCTTGCCTTCGCCTCCGCTACCCGGAAGACTGATCGAGCTTGTGACCTCGCACCGTCATGCTGCCGCCGGCCTTGAGCATCAGTGGATCTGGCAGTTCGAAGCCTGAGATCTTGAGGTAAATCGGTTCGTGCCGCTGACAGTCTTACGCAGCACGTTCCCCGTTAGCGAGGTTTCGGCTGCGGCTGTCCCGGAAGGTGACGACTTAATGGGCAAGCGATCAACTTGCAGTGGCTGGCGGCTTCTTGAACATCGGATCAACCTCCAGCTTGGCCTGTACAAGCGGATTTGGGGAAAAAATTCGGCGACTAGTAGCTGACTAGTACCAGCGTCCGCGGCCGAACCAGCCGCCGCCGATCAACAGCAACACAACGATAATTATGAGAAGTGTGGTGGTATCCATGGTCTTGCTCCGTGTAAGTGCAAAAGCCCCGGACAGGTAGTGCTCCCGTCCGAGGCCTTACGCTTTTACAAAGTAACTGGACCCGGCAGTTCGGGGGAGGGAGCCACCGGTCCAACTAAATGCATAACCCGCACCTCAACCATTAGTTCCATAATGGGCGGCCGCTCGCGTTATTCGGGCGTAAGCAACTGCGCCAGTGTAACGCCAGTGACGAAGCGGCCTCGGGTGTCGCCTGGGGCCGTTCCCTTTTTCCTGATCTGACGAGGTTCGTTTCGTCGTGAGGTTTTGCTATAAATGCGCCTTGCAGGATAAGGAGATTGATGGAAGTTTTCGGCGTGGCCAAACGCAATCCTTTCGCCGCCATCGCGCATGGTCATAGCTTGGCTGAGGCCATCGTCGACGCCATACGGGAGCCCCTTCTCGTGCTCGACCCGGACTTCCACGTGATCGCCGCAAGCCGCTCGTTCTACCGTACTTTCGCAGTGACGCCGCAGAAGACGGAAGGCCAGCTGATCTTCGAGCTAGGCGACGGGCAGTGGAACATTCCAGGGCTCCGGGCACTCCTCGAAGACATCATTCCGAAGCGCCGCACCGTCGATGCCTATGAGGTCGACCACCACTTCCCGTCGATTGGTCGACGCGTGATGCTACTCAATGCCCGCCGCGTGTTCGGCGAAGATGGCTCGGCTTCCGCCATTCTGCTGGCGATAGAGGACGTAACCCGGCGCCGCGAGGCTGAGCGCGAAAAGGACGAGTTGCTTCAACAAAAGGAAATCCTGCTCCAGGAGATGCAGCACCGCGTTGCCAACAGTCTTCAGATCATCGCCAGCATTCTTCTGCTGAAGGCGAGGACCGTACAGTCTGAAGAGACGCGTCTCCACCTCCAAGATGCCCACCAGCGCGTCATGTCGGTGGCAACGGTGCAACAACAGCTGCACGCCTCTGGGCTAAACGAACGTATCGAGATCGGGCCTTATCTGACGAAGCTGTGCGCCAGTCTTGCAACCTCGATGATCGGCGATCGTCGGCCGATCTCCATCGAGGTCAAGGCCACTAGTGGCTCGGGGACATCCAGCGAAGCTGTGAGCCTCGGGTTGATCGTGACGGAACTCGTAATCAACGCCTTGAAGCATGGCTTCCCGGAGGGCGATGAGGGTGAAATTCTGGTCAGCTACGACGCGGAGCATTCCGGTTGGCGCCTCTCAGTTGCCGACAACGGCTCGGGGGCCAAAGAAGCGACGGACGACGAGCCTCCGCACATTGGCCTTGGCACGAGCATCGTCGAGGCGCTGGCGCATCAACTTGAGGCTACGGTTCACAAAACTGGCGGGCCTCGGGGGACCATGGTCTCAATTATTGCCCCCGCAGTTAGCTAGATGCCGAACTGCACATGGCGCCATGTCCGCTGCAGGTCAGAAGCGGACATGCCGTCCGACCCCAGCCGGGTCCCTTAAGTGCCAGTTGGCAGATCTCCGCATCTTAGGAGCGAGCCCACCGACGGTTTGGGTAGCAGCGCTAATCCGAGTTGATGCTTTTGACGAAATGGTGGGCCCGGGAGGGCTCGAACCTCCAACCAGACGGTTATGAGCCGCCGGCTCTAACCAATTGAGCTACGGGCCCCCACGCGCGCTTCGCCTGCCGGCGACCGCGCAATTTTTTATTGCCGCATCATCTTATCGGAAAACCGGTTTCCACTTTTCCGGATGATGCGCGTGAGTCAAAATCCCTTGTGTTTCGGGACGATATTCCTGCCTCACAATTCCGCCTCATAACAGATTCCACATACGCCCGACACCGAAGCCCATCGTCAACGGCGGAATCTCCCCATGCGCTCCAATCCCTCCCCCTACCGCTATATCGCGCCCATGCTGGCGCTGCTCGCCTCGGCCGTCGCGGCCCAGGCGCCGGACGCGCGCGCCGACGAGCCCGACAAGCGGACCCTCTCGCTCTCGGCGACCGGCGCGGTGAAGACCACGCCCGACAAGGTGGACATCACCACCGGCGTCACCTCGGAGGGGCAGACGGCGCGCGAGGCGCTCGACAAGAACACGGAAGCCATGGCCAAGGTCGTTTCCGGGCTGAAGGAGGCCGGCATCGAGGCCAAGGACATCCAGACCACGAATTTCTCCGTGTCGCCCGTCTACGAGCAGCGGAAAGAGGGCCAGGCGGCCTTCATCACCGGCTACCGGGTGAGCAACCAGGTCAATATCATCGTGCACGACACCGCGAAGCTCGGCGATATCCTCGACAAGGTGGTGAGCCTGGGCGCCAACGACATCGGCTCGATCTCGTTCGGCGTGTCGGAGCCCGACGCGCTCAAGGACGAGGCGCGCAAGCAGGCCATGCGCAACGCTATCGCCGACGCCAAGCTCTATGCGGAAGCGGCCGGCGTGGAGCTCGGCCCGGTCCTCACCATCTCTGAGGAAGAAAGCGGCCCTCAGCCCCGCTATGCTTTCGACGGCGGCGCCATGGCCATGGAGAAGGCCGTGCCCATCGAGGCCGGCACGGCGACCGTCCAGGTCACGATCAGGGTTACCTGGGAATTAAGGTAGGGCGGCCGTTCGAAGGGACCAAGGTCCGGCCTGCTCCGTATAGTCGGGGCAGACCTGCTGATCCAAATCAAGGCTAACGGGGCGAGCCTTATGCTAGGTGGAGCGCCATGACAGCCCTTAATGCGCAGCAGCCCGGCGGGGACGACGTCCACGCCCGTGACCGCGCCTTCATGGTGGCGCGGCATCTCGAAGCCCGCGGCATCGCCGATCCCTACGTGCTCACGGCCATGGGCAAAGTCCCGCGCGAGACCTTCGTGACCGGGCCATTGACCGAGTTCGCTTACGAGGATTCCGCGCTCCCCATCGAGGCCGGGCAGACCATTTCCCAGCCCTACATCGTCGCCCGCATGATCGAGCTCGCCGAGCTCCGCCCCGGCGACAAGGTGCTGGAGGTCGGCGCCGGCTCCGGCTACGCGGCGGCGGTGATGAGCCGCATTGCCGGACACGTCTATGCCATCGAGCGGCACGAGGAGCTCGCGACCCAAGCCCGCGCCCGCGAGCAGACGCTCGGCTACGACAATGTGGAGATCATCTGCGCTGACGGCACCAAGGGCTGGCCCGACGAGGCGCCGTTCGACGCCATCATCGTTTCGGCCGGCGGTCCCAAAGTGCCGGAAGCTTTGAAGAGGCAATTGGCGATTGGCGGCCGGCTGGTGATCCCGGTGGGCCGCGACGTCCATCAGACCTTGCTGCTCGTGCGCCGCACGGGCGAAGACCGTTTCGAGCAAGAAGATCACGGCGCGGTCACCTTCGTCCCCCTGATCGGCGAGGAAGGCTGGGGCGGGCCGGAGAAGGCGAAGGCCGAGACCAATATCGACTCGGAGACGTCCGGCTTCGCCAACGGGCTCCTCATCCCCTCGCAACGGGCGAAGGTGGTCCGCACAAACTTGAGCCATCTGATCGCCGACGCCGCCGAGCCGTTCGGCGACCTCGACGAACTCGCCGCCTTGGCCGAGCGGTTTGCCGATAAGCGCGTGGTGTTGCTCGGCGAAGCGACCCACGGCACGGCGCAATTCTATGACGCCCGCGCGCGCATCACCGAGATGCTGGTGAAGAATCACGGCTTCAACATCGTGGCGGTGGAAGCCGATTGGCCCGACGCCGCCGTGTACGATTCCTTCGTGCGCGGGTTCAAGCGGCCCGAGGTGCCCAGGGCCGCGTTCTCGCGTTTCCCGACCTGGATGTGGCGGAACGGTCAGGTCGGCGAATTTCTCACGCGGCTGAAGGCGGTCAACGAGACCATCGCCGATCCGAGCAAGCGCGCCGGCTTCTACGGGCTCGATGTCTATAGTCTCGCCACCTCGATCGAGGCCGTGCTTGGCTATCTCGACCGGGTGGACCCGGAAGCGGCGCGGATCGCGCGGCATCGCTATGGCTGCCTGGCGCCGTTCCGCGCCGAGCCTGCCCGCTATGGACACATGGCGCTGTCGCACGGCTTTGCCGTGTGCGAGCAGCCGGTCACCGACGCGCTGGTGGATCTCTTGAAGAACCGGCTCGGCTATCTCGCGCATGACGGCGATGCCTTCTTCAACGCCGAGCAGAACGCGCGCATCGTGGCGGCGGCCGAGCAGTATTACCGCATCATGTATTACGGCGACGCGCAGTCATGGAATCTGCGCGATCAGCACATGTTCGACACGCTGGAGCGGATTTTGGCGCATGTTGCGCAGGTTTCGGCGGGGGATTCCAAGGCGGTCGTCTGGGCGCACAACTCGCATATCGGCAACGCGGAATACACGGAAATGGGCCAGGTTCGCGGCGAGCACAATATCGGCCAGCTCGCCCGCGCGCGATTTGGCGACGACTGTGCCCTCATCGGCTTCGGTACCGATCACGGCACGGTCGCGGCGGCGTCGAACTGGGACGAGCCGATGGAGATCAAGCGCGTGCGCTCCGCCCGCAACGACTCCTACGAAGGCCGCTCGCGCGATGCCGGCATCGAGGCTTTCTTCCTTGAGACCGGGCCCGGCCAGAAAGACAGCGTCCGCGAGGCGCTGGCCGAGCCGCTCCTCGAGCGCGCTATCGGCGTGATCTACCGGCCGGAGACGGAGCTGCTCTCGCACTACTTCCAGGCGGAGCTGTCGAAGCAATTCGATGCGTGGATCTGGTTCACCGAGACGGATGCCGTGGCGGCGCGGCCGGTCGCCCACCCGCATGGGCCCGACGAGACCTATCCATTCGGACTTTGAGAGGCTGAAACGGGAGACCGCGCAGCCTTACGGCATGCTCACGATCTCGTTGCCCTCGCCGAGCACGACGACGGTCGGCCGGTAATTGCGCGCCTCTTCGGCCGGGATCTGGCAATAGGCGACGATGATCACCTTGTCGCCCTTCTGCACGAGACGGGCCGCCGCGCCATTGACGGCGATCTCGGCAGAGCCGCGCGGCGCCTCGATGGCATAGGTGGTGAAGCGCGCACCGTTGCTGATGTTCAGCACGTCCACCTGCTCGTGCGGCAGGATGCCCGACGCATCGAGGAGATCGCGGTCGATGCCGATCGACCCTTCGTAATGCATGTCTGCACCCGTGACCGTGGCCCGGTGCAGCTTGGCCTTCAGCATGGTCAGGAACACGTGCTCGTCCTCAAGTCCCAGCGGCGTCCCGCGGCCGCTTTGTACTCGCCCCGATATAAGGCAGCGCGGCGATTGTTGCAATGCAGCATCGTGACCTGCCGCACGCCACATCACCGCCCCAGGCCTTACCTGAAGCTGAACCGGCGACCGCGCTTTGTCGGAAAATTGGGGGAAGAAGGCTGGCCAGTTTTTTCAGACGCCTCTGCTAGGGAGGAGACAACAGCCCGCAGCAGACAGCAACCGGGCGAGACGAAAACAGGAGGCCACCCCCCATGTCCCCGACACTCTCTCCCGAAACCCAGCGGGTCCTGAGGAACCACGGCGCCGTGATCTCGTACGCGCCAAGCCGCATGACCGCAGTTCTCTCGTTCGTGTTGACTGCGGCACTGTTCCTCGGCGCGTTTCTTGCCACATTCGCCCACGCGCTTGCCGACGATCGCAACACCGATCCCACGGGCAATGCAACCGGCAACTACTATTACGACCGCTACGCCCTTCCTTACGTGAAGCGCTATGCCCCTCCGGACACCGCGCCCGGCACCTATAGCGGCCACGACACCGGCGGCGAGAAGACCCAGGCCCCCACGACGAGCCCGAGCAACCCGTGACGCCCGCCTGAAACAAGCCGAGATCGGAAAAATTCGCAGCAATTTGCAGTGCTGGCTCCTAAGGTCGCGGTGACGCACGCCATGGCAAGACCGCGCTTCACGCCCCGTGGAGATCCCGAGCCATCGTGGCCGGACGCGCGGGCGCAATGGAGATCAGACATGCTTCGCACGTCACTTGCCGTCATTGCCATGACGCTTCTTGCCGGCGCCGCCCAGGCCGCGCCCGTGATCGCGCCCGTCGACGGATCCAACCTCGTGATCACCGTCGCCAACGACGCCACGAGCGAGAGCGACGCCATCCAACTCGACCAGAACACCGAGCCGTCATCCGGCGGCGCCATGCAGAACAGCCAGCCGTCCACGTCGGAGGGTTCGGCTGAGCAGCAGCAAATGCAGGAAAGCGACGACATCAACAAATAGCCTTCGTCGCCGAACAGCGTTTCCGCATCACCCCCGGCAGCCCCGCTTTCGGGGGTGATGTTTTTTGGCTTGGTGTAGGCCGCGGCGAATGTGCCACTCTCTGCCGCCAAGCCAATAAACGGGGTGCCCTTATGCGCGGCGTCGCGGAGGCGCGCGGGAACGGCGAGACAATGATGGGAAACGATGGGCTTCTGATCACACTCCCGAAGGGTTCGGACAAGATCCAAACCAAGAGCTTGCTGTGAGCGACTGGACCCTGGGCAGCATCAAGGCGCACAACCTCGCGCTCGAGGCCCATTGCCAGGCGCCAGACTGCAGACGCTTCTACGCCTTCGATCTCGACCGCCTCATCGAAGAGCAGGGCGCCGATTTCCGGCTCGACGACATCCCGACGTTGGCTTGTGGCGCCTGCGGCGCCCCGCTCAAGCTCATGCTCGCCTCGATCCCGCCCGACGACGCGGAGGCATGAGGAGATTTTGGTGCGCGAGCGGGCCTCTGGCCCACCTCGTCTTGGCGGGCTTGCCCCCCGCGTACCTTACCCCGATGCCGGGCCCGGTTCGAAGGCCGAGGTCGTTGAGGCGACGCCGGCACCCGTCGCTCATCTAATATCATGATTTGTCACGCTTTACGGCGGGAACCGGGTCGTCATCTCCGCGTTGAATCGGCTGGAGAGAACTCAGGGATGTTCCGTCATGCGTAAGATCGCCAGGCCGGCAGCAGTCGGCATCAGCCGTTTATGGATCTATGTGCCGGCGGCGGCGCTTCTACTCGCCGCGGGCTACGCCACGCTCGGGCCCGGCGACGCGCGCGAGACACCTGACGCGGCGCTGGCGACGAGCGATGCGCCGCTTACGGGAGAGCGGTCGAAGCACTCAAGCCCGCGACTTCCAACCCCGAAGCCCGTCGCAGCAACCGAAGGTCACCACGCGGCGGCCACGCAGCTGACGCCCGAAGCGGCCGAGATGGGCCTCGCCTCCTGGTATGACATCGATGCCGCCGAGACGGCGAACGGCGAGAGCATGGATGCGGACGCGCTGACGGCCGCGCATCCTTCGCTGCCGCTCGGCACGCGCGTGCTGGTGGAGAATGTCGAGAACGGAGCGAGCGTCGTCGTGCGCATAAACGACCGCGGGCCGTTCGCGGGCGACCGCATCATCGATCTGTCCAGGGGCGCCGCCGAGCGGCTCGACATGATCAAGGACGGCGTCGCCACGGTGCGGGTGCGGCGCATCGACGATGCGCTGGCCGGCGCACCCCGGCACCTGGACATCGAATGACCCCCGCGACTTTATCCAAGCCCGAGCGCCCAGAGGCGGCGTGCGGTGGGGATGCCGCGCAGGTCGTGAAGGCCGAGATTCGTTAGGGTTCCGGCCTGACCGTCGAGCGCTGAAACGCGCGACGCGACGGCGTCGGTGACGATGACCGGGTGCTTCAGCGCTTTCGACATGTCCTCGGCGCGGGCGACCTCGTTCACGGCGCGGCCGATGACGCCGAACTTCAAGCGCTCCGGGGTGCCGGCATTGCCGAACACCACATCGCCGAAGTGGACGCCGATCCCGAAATTGATGGCTTGCGCCCGCTCGTCCCCCGCCATTTTCAGCGCAGAGATATGCGCTTGCGCGCAAAAAGCCGCGCGGAGCGCCGCGGCGCAGGCCTCCGCCTCGTTCAGGTCATCGCCCGGGAACCCGCTCGCGGGGAACTCGCTCGCGGGGAACCCAGTCACGGGAAAGAAGGCGAGGATGGCGTCGCCGACGATATCGAGCACATGGCCCCCCTCCTCCATCACCGCCCCCGCCGCGCAATCGAAATAGACGTTGAGCAGGTCGAGGAAGTCCTCGACCGGCATCTGGTCGGCAAGCCCGGTCGAGTTCCTGAGATCGCTGTACCACAGCGCCGCCGCCAGCCGCTCGCCGGCGCCGCGCTTGATGGTGCCCGACAGGATGCGCCCGCCGACGAGCGGCCCGTGAAACGTGTTGAGCGCGTTCCTCGTGATCTGGTCCTTGATGACGACGCGGAGCGCCAGCGCGAGCGGCGCCAGCACCTGGCGCATGGCGCAGACATGGGCGTCCGAGAAGCCGCGCGCATCCCGCGTCGCCCACGAGGTGCCGAGCCCGTCATGGGTCTCGGGATGCAGCGCCGCCCCGCCGAAGGCGACGATCAGCGCGAGATAGTCGGTATGGCCCCGCTCCTTCAAGTCGGCGAGGAGCGGGTAATCGGCGACGCACGCATCGCGGTCGAGCCGCGCGCGGAACTCCGTCAGCCCGTTCGACAGCATGTGATAGAACGGGCTCAGGCGATAGACCGAGTTGTCCACGTCGAGATTCTCGAAATACTCGACCTCGACGCCCGCCTTGTCCGTCCAGTTGATGGACATGCCGTCGAACAGCGGATGCAGGATGCGGAAGCCCACATGCATGCGGTGGAGCGGCACGCCGGCCTCGACCAGGCGCCGCATGGCGGTCTCCACCAGATGCGCCACCGGCTCGTCGCCGAGGCCCGAGGCGATGATGGTGCTGAAGTCGAGGAGCGGCGGGGCGATCATGGTGCTGGTCATGCTGCCCTTATAGCAGGCGGTCCAAGGCCATTTCACGGCTAGTTCTTATTTGGCGCACCCTTGCTTCGCGCTACTTGAGCGCGGGGGCGTTTCCGAATCGTATCAAAAGGTTGCGCAACGTTGCTCCTCGATCATCGAAGGCGGGGATAGTTTTCCCGGGGCTTCGCGCCGGGTGTACTCTCGAGCCCCAAGAGAGGAGGAACGGCAATGACCCAATCAGACGTGAAATCCTCAACTACCATCCTCTATATCGCGGCGATCGTGGACCTCGTGTACGGCCTCGCCTTTCTGTTCGTCCCGGAATGGATGTTCGCACTGAGCCAAGACCCGGGAGCCCCCGGCAGCGCCGGCTGGGTGCGCTGGAGCGGCGGGCTTCTCATCGGCGTGAGCGTGATGGGCTACCTCGCTGCCGCCAAACCGCAGACCCAGAGGCCCTTCGTGGTGGGCCTCATGGTCGCGACCGTGCTGATCGCCCTGTCGCTGCTCTACAGCCTGTTCGTCGGCGGCTATGCCGGCGCGCCCTGGTTCCTATGGCTGCCGATCGCGATCAATGCGTGCCTGGCCGTGGCGCTTGCCTGGGTCGCCTCCAAGCTCGGCTGAGCTGGTCGTTTTTGCGCTATCGGCCTCTGGCCTGCTTGAGCGCGTGTTGTTTGCGCTACCGGCCTCTGGCCTACTTGAGCGCGTGTGAGCCCTGGAGCGGGAGCGCCTCGATCTGGCGCCGGAGCCGGTCCCGCAAGAGAGCGGTCTCGGCCGGGGGCATCTTCGCGCTGTCCTCCGCGCGGGCGAGAATCTCGCGCCATTGCCGGTAAAGCCGCATCTCGGCGGGCGTCTCGATCCGCGCTTCCATGTCCGCAAAGGTCGGCGCGGCGTTCCTCAAGCCTTCCAGCGCCGCGAGCCACGCCACGAGCAGGCGTGAGCAGGCCGCGACGTCGCCGCGGCAGGATTTCGCGCGTGAACAGGCCGGCTTGCGGCACAGGCACCACAGGCATAGCCGGTCGGCGCAATAGCGCGCCAGCGCCGCCGTCTCCGATCGCCTCCCCTCGCCTTTGCGCGTCATGGTCCGCGTCTCCTTTCTGTTTTTCCTCTCCCTTGTGGGAGAGGGCTTTCCGCCGCGAGCGAAGCGAGCAACGGTGGAAAGGGTGAGGGGGTGAGTCCTCTATCGACGCGGCTTCCACGCAAAGCGTGCTCACCGCTGACCCCTCAAAACATTGCTGGTGTCGTCAACTTCTATGTCGAAGCAGCCAAAAAACTCAAAAAGTACGTCAGCGGCCGATACACGTATTTGGAACAGGACGGGGCCTACGCTCTCGCGGTGAATGCGGTAATCGAGCATCTCGGCACGCTACCGAAGTCGATCGTTCTTGAAGGCTATATGACCGGAGACCCCACTGGCGGCGGCTGGGACCACAAGGTTGAGGTTACTGAAATTGGAGAGGCACCGCCGCACCCCGGCGCATGGCTTCCCCATCATTTTCAATTCAAGATTGATGGCAAAAGGCGGATCAAGGCCATCGTGGACGCTGACGGTGTGAGGGTGTTTGAGTTGCCCGAGAGCGGCGAAGCCGGGCATGAAGAGGCAGGGGCTTAGGTCATCCCGAAATAGCGAAGGGCGTTCTCGATTGCCGGTCTCTTGTCCGGCGGACAGGGGTGCTTCCTTTTCCTTGGATCAAGACGGTTAGAGGCCACGCGCCTTGTTAGGCCGTGGTCCGCCATCACGTGAGCAATCCGGCACGTTTTAGGCATGAAGCCGTGAGTCGCGACGACGCGCTTACCAATCTGAGTGTAGGTTGCCATGGACACCTCCTTCCGCTTTGGAACGAATAGAGGGTATGGCTTCGCCACCACGCGGCGCTAGTTCACCTCGCGACTTTATTCTCTGATAGTCGCGAGTTGTCCAAGAAGCTACGGAGCTTCCGCGACCGCTTCTGCTTCACCCTCGGGTCAAGCCCGAGGGCATGGCTTTCCGATGCGCCTTGGCCTCGATCGGCGGATGCCCTCTCGCCTTGTCACAGCAAGCCCATCAGGCGCGCGCGGACGAGCTGCGGCCTCGGCCCAGCAGCATGAAGATATAGAACAGCCAGACGCCGACGGCCGATACCGCCGCGGCGACATAGGTCCACGCGGCCGCATTCAGCACCTTGTCGACGCCCTCGATCTGCTGTTCGCCCTTGATGATGCCGTAGCGCACCAGAAGCTCCTTGGCACGCGCGCTGGCGTTGAACTCAACGGGGAGGGTGAGCAGCGCGAAGAAGAAGGACGAGCCGAACAGGATGACGCCGGTCCAGGTGAGCGCGTTCCATTGCAGCATCAGCCCTGCGACGAACAGCCAAGGCGCGGCTTGCGAGGCGAGCTGCACGACCGGCACGATATAGGTGCGCGCCTCCATGGGGAAGTAATCCTCCGCATCCTGCAACGCGTGCCCCGTCTCGTGCGCGGCGATGCCGGCGGCAGCTATGCTCGGCGTGTAGTACACCTTCTGGCTGAGACGCAGGATCTTGGCGCGCGGGTCGTAGTGATCGCTGAGGACGCCGGGCGTGGATTCGATCCTCACGGCTTGCAGCCCTTGCGCGTCGAGCAGCGCGCGGGCGACTTGCGCGCCGGTGACGCCGCCGGGCGTGGGGACTTGCGAATATTTGGTGACGTTCATCTTGATGCGCGATTGCGCATAGAGGCCGAGCAACAGGCCCGGGCCGACAAACAGCCAAAAGAGCGGATCTTCGAACATCGCCGGGTCCGATCGTGAGCGCCGCGAGGGGAGAGAGCGTGGCCGCTTTCCGTCCCGTGCTCAAGCCCGATGATGGGGGCGGCCTAAGTCCCGCCGCGCCGGGCGCTCGTGCCGATGCGGGCTTAGGGCGACGGCGCGCCTTCGCGGGCGAGGAAGGCTTCGACCGAGATGAGATTGAGGAGCGGGGCGCGGTTCGCCAGGAAGAAGGCGAAGACCTCCTCGCCGCCCGCCTGTTTCGCCTCCAGCCATCGGCGGCGGAGGCGCCGCTGCGGCAGCCGCCGCACCATGGACGCGGCGGTCCGCGCGCGCATGCCGAGCCGGCCCGTTCGCGGCTTCTTGCGGATCACCCCGCAGCCATAGTCGCAGTCGACCGTGTAGAAGGCGAGATCGTTGCGGCTGTGCACGAAATCGACATAGGCCTGATAGGTCACGCCGCACCATTCCGGCACGCCCTCCCGGTAGTACGGTTCGACGATCTCGGCGCGGGTGGGCAGGCAATCGTGCACGACCAGGCGCCCGCCTTCGGGAAGGAGGCGGAAGGCCTCGTTCAGATCGCGCCAGGAGGTTTCGTATTCATGCCAGGGGTCGACGAGGGCGATGTCGAAGGCGAACCCGTCTTGCGCCATCTGCGCAAGACACGCGCCAATCTCCCGGCCGGCGCTGCGATAGTCGGTGCCGAGGCCGTCGGCGTGCTGATCCGATGTGAGATAAGAGAGCCTGCGGCAGGACAGAAGCCGCCGGTCGATCTCCTCGTAGCGCTGGCCGGTCGTGGCGGCGCAGAGCTCCAGATAATTCCGGTAGCCATGCACCGCGGCCAAATGATTGACGATCCGCGCCTTGTTCCAGGTGTCCGATATGCCGGGCCTCCCTCGGCCCGCGCGGCTTCCTGCCCTAGTTGTCGAGGAAGCTGCGGAGCTTTCTTGACCGTGACGGGTGCTTCAGCTTGCGGAGCGCCTTGGCCTCGATCTGGCGGATGCGCTCGCGGGTGACCGAGAACTGCTGGCCGACCTCCTCGAGGGTGTGATCGGTGTTCATGCCGATGCCGAACCTCATCCGAAGCACGCGCTCCTCGCGCGGCGTGAGGCTGGCCAGCACCCGCGTCGTCGTCTCGCGCAGGTTCGACTGGATGGCGGCGTCGATGGGCAGCACCGCGTTCTTGTCCTCGATGAAATCGCCGAGATAGGAATCTTCCTCGTCGCCGATCGGCGTCTCGAGGCTGATGGGCTCCTTGGCGATCTTGAGCACCTTGCGCACCTTCTCGAGCGGCATCGCCAGCTTCTCGGCGAGCTCCTCCGGGGTCGGCTCGCGGCCGATCTCGTGCAGCATCTGGCGGGAGGTGCGCACGATCTTGTTGATGGTCTCGATCATGTGCACGGGGATGCGGATGGTGCGCGCCTGGTCGGCAATCGAGCGGGTGATCGCCTGACGGATCCACCACGTGGCGTAGGTGGAGAACTTGTAGCCGCGGCGGTACTCGAACTTATCGACGGCCTTCATCAGGCCGATATTGCCTTCCTGGATGAGATCGAGGAACTGGAGCCCGCGGTTCGTGTATTTCTTGGCGATGGAGATCACGAGGCGCAAGTTCGCCTCCACCATCTCCTTCTTGGCGATGCGCGCCTCGCGCTCGCCCTTCTGCACGATCGACACGATGCGGCGGAACTCGGAAATCTCGAGGCCCGTCTCGGCGGCGAGGTTCTGGATCTCGGCGCGCAGCTCTTTGACCAGGCCGCGCTCGTCGTGGATGAAATCGGCCCAGCCGCGCTTCTTCAGGCGCCCCACCCGGCGCAGCCAGTTGGGGTCGAGCTCGTTGCCCTGATACTCGGCGAGGAAGTCCTCGCGCGGGACGCCATAGCCTTCGGCGAGCCGCAGCAGACGGCCGACATAGCCGAGCAGCTTCTTGTTGATGTCGTAGAGCGTCTCGACCAGGGACTCGATGCGGTTGGCATTGAGCTGAAGCGACTTGATCTCGGTGACGATCTCGTCCTTCAGCGACTTGTAGCGCTTCTCCTGGGAGGACGAGAGCGTGTCGTTCTTCAGCGCGCGCTCGACGAGCTGGTCCTGGAGCCGGCGGAGCTTCTTGTAGTTGGTGGCGACGAGGTCGAAGGTCTCGAGCACTTGCGGCTTGAGCTCCGCCTCCATGGCGGCAAGCGACAGCGAGTTTTCGAGATCGTCGTCGTCGTCGTCGTACTCCTCTTCCTTCTCCTTCTCTCCTCTTCCTCGCCTTCGGCCTTGGCTTCGCCGTCCTCCGCGGGTTCCTCGCCCGGAAGCGGCTGGGAGGGAACCTGCTTGGCGTCCGGGCCCTGATAGGTGGCTTCGAGGTCGATGATGTCGCGGAGCAGAATCTTGCCTTCGTTCAGCTCGTCGCGCCAGATGATGATGGCCTGGAAGGTGAGCGGGCTCTCGCACAGCCCGGCGATCATGGCCTCGCGGCCGGCCTCGATGCGCTTGGCGATGGCGATCTCGCCCTCGCGGGACAGGAGCTCGACGGTGCCCATCTCGCGCAAGTACATGCGCACGGGATCGTCGGTGCGGTCGGTGGGCTCCTTCGCGGTGGTCTCGGCCTTGGCGATCGGCGTCGGCGCCACCACGGCCTTGCCTTCGGGCGCCTCGGCGCCGCCCTCGGCCTCCTCGGCCTCGTCGGTGTCGATGACGTTGATGCCCATGTCGGAGAGCATGGACATGGTGTCCTCGATCTGCTCGGAGGACACTTCCTCGCTAGGAAGCACCTCGTTGAGCTCGTCGTAGGTCACGAAGCCGCGCGCTTTCGCGGTCTTGATGAGCTTCTTGACTGCAGCGTCAGACATATCAAGCACCGGCCCATCCTGGGACTGGGTCTCGGTCTCGGTCTGGTCTTCAGCTTCAGCGGTCTTGGTTGCCATTCATGTCACTCCGAAGCGCATCACCTTGCGGGGCGCCGGTCTCAAGCTCAGCGAGGGCAAGGCCTCTCGCACCTTTTACAGTCGGGGACGTCCGTGACGGCTCGTCCGACAAGCGATTAACGGGCGCACCCTTAATCGTCAATTAAGCATGACCCGGCGGTTGGGCGGCTTGCCTTGCTTTATGTCCTGCTGGCGCCCGCGTCTTCCGCCGATTGCCACTCTCCCAGAACATCCCGTTCAAAAGACTAGAGATAAGCCTACCGACGCGCCGTTACTTCCGTTTGACTGGCCCTGCTATGGGCCCATTTTGTGGCCTTCGGGCCGTCCGGACGGTCCCCGGCCCCTTGAAACATCGAGGCTTTTGGACGCGGCACTTGGCGCTTTTTTAGCCATCTGCGAGGGGCGCATGGCCTCTTTCGCCATCAAGGATGACTTGGCGAGAGGCACTCCCCCTGTCAAGGCCACAAAGCCCTTTCGGCCGAGGTTTTTCTCGTCGTTTCCTCGTGAAACACCTATCCGGAGGGGTGCAAATTCGGGGCCGGAACGGGCTGGGCGCGGCCTAGTGGCGCTTCTCGGTGCGGCGGCCACGGGATAGCGGCTCCTTCTTGAGGCGGGCCAGCATGTCCTCGAAGCGTTTATTGGCGTCGCGCTCGCCGGCATCGTCCGCCTCGTGGTGCTGGCCGATGCTGGCCACCTGCTGCTGGAGCGCAACGAAGCGCTCGAAGTCGTCCTCGGACGTTTCCGCGAGATCCAGAGCGCTCTCCTGGATCTCCCGGCTGAGGGTCGGCAGCGCCCGCCAGCGATAGATGACGGCGGCGAACTGCTGCTCCACCTCGGCGGCGGGGCTCTCGGGCTGGAGGAAGGCGACGCGCATGAACGGGCTGTCGCGAAAGAGGCGCTCCAGGAGCTTCGCGTGGGGGCCCTCTTCGAGCTGCGCGATGAGGCGCTCGCGGGTCACGGTGGGCTCCTCGAAGATCGCGCGGGTGACGGCACCGAGCAGCGCGGCAAGCGGCTTATCGCGCACCTCGACGCTCGCCACCTCCTCCGCGAAGTGGTCGAGCAGCCAGGGATGGTTCACGAGCGCGAGCGTCACGATGGTGGCGAAGCCGTAAGGGGATGGCGGCGGCGTCACCTCGCGCCGCTCCGGCTTGCGGGCGTCTTGCCGGCCACCCGAGCGCGGGCCCGTGGGGCGCGCGTCGCGCCTCCGCGCCGGCTGCTCGCGCCACAGATTGAAGAGCCGGTTCTTCACCTCGCGCCGGTAATGCTCCCGCACCCGGGTGTTGGCGATCTCGCCGAGGAGCGCGTCGAGACGCGCCTCGAAAGCGGCGCGCCGCTCCGGCGTATCGAGCGCGAGGGCAGACTTCTCCCGCGTCCACAGCATGTCGATGAGGGGATGCGCGCCTTGTACGCAAGCGCCGAACGCGCTTGGGCCTTCGCTTCGCACGAGATCGTCAGGGTCTTGGCCTTCGGGCAGGAAGGCGAAGCGGAAGGAATGGCCCTCGCGTAGATGCGGCAGCATGCGGTCGATGGCCCGCGCCGCGGCCGCCTCGCCCGCGCGGTCGCCGTCGAAGCAGATGACGGGCTCGGGTGCGAGCAGCCACAGCACTTCCATCTGGCGCTCGGTGAAGGCGGTGCCAAGCGTCGCCACCGCGTTGGGGAAGCCCGCCTGATGGAGCGCGATCACGTCCATATAGCCTTCGACCACGACGAGTTCGCCCTTGTCGAAGGCGGATTGGCGCGCGCGGGCGAAGTTGTAGACCATCGATCCCTTGTCGAAGAGGCGCGTCTCCGGCGAGTTCAGATATTTGGGCTGAGCCTCGGGATCGAGCGCGCGGGCGCCGAAGGCAATGACGCGCGACTTGGCATCGAGAATGGGAATGGTCAGCCGGTTGCGGAAGCGGTCATAGGAGGCGCGCCCGTCGTCCGGCTTGATGAGGAGGCCGGCCTCAATGAGCTGCGCCTCGGTGAACCCCTTCTTGAGAAGCGCCGTCTTCAGCGCATCACGCGAGCCGGGCGCGTAGCCGATGCGGAACGTCTTGAGGGTCTCGGGCTTTAGCCCACGCCGGCGCGCATAGTCGAGCGCCTCGCGGCCGGCGCCCGCGTGGAGCGCCTCCTCGAACAGCTTGGCCGCAGCCTCGAGCGCATCGAGCAGACCGAGACGCTCCCTCACCGTGCGCTCGTATTGCGGGTCGGGTGCGGGCATCGGCACGCCCGCCTCGCCGGCGAGCCGCTCCACCGCCTCCGGGAAACTCAAACCTTCCGTCTCCATGAGGAAGGTGAAGATGTCCCCGTGCTTGCCGGAAGAGAAGCAGTGATAGAAGCCCTTCTGGTCGTTGACGGTGAAGGACGGGGTCTTCTCCCGGTTGAACGGCGACAGCCCCTTCCATTCCCGCCCCGCCCGCTTCAGGGGCACGCGGCGCGACACGACCTGGCTGACGGGGAGCCGGCCGCGAATCTCATCCAGGAACGAATTGGAGAATTTCATTGGTGCGACAGTGGAGCCTCAAGGGTGGCGGCGCGCCTCGCGAATCGCGCTCATCACCATTATCCACCGATTGCGAACAAATTAGGAACTTCGCTGGCGCCCTATTCACCCCTCTCCTGCTTCAGCGCCTGGCGGCGCTTCTTGCTCGCCTCCCGCTTGCGGCGCTTGCGGGTCAGGCTCTTGAGCTTATTCACCATCCCGTGGCCCCAGACGTAGAGGCGGTTTGGCTTGTGTTGGGATGGCCGCGTGGCGCTTTCCATGACGGATACTGTACCAACGGGGCGAGACGCCGCCAGCTTTCGGTGGCCGGGACAGCCCCGCTGTGACATGAGATAGTCGGTTCAGAGGGGAATCGAATGTCGTCGGACGTCGTCACCTATATCCCATTGATCATCATCGCCCTGATCGCCGTGTTCGCGGCCTGGGCGATACGCGGCAAGCAAGTCCCCAATTCGGTGGTCGGCACGGCCGCCGGTATCGCCGGCGTCGTTTTTCTCATTCTCTTTATGAGCGCTGGATCCCTGGCCGGCCTCGCGTTCGGCCTGGTGCTGATCGGCATCGGCGCCTTCGCCTGGTATCGCCACTTGAGCAAGCGGAGCCACCAGCCCGACGGGCAGACGTGACGGAACGGAGGCTGGAGCAGGCGCGATGGAGCTGATCCTCATCATCGTGCTCACGATCTTTGCATTCGTGGCACTGGTCGCCTGGTGGGTGCTCGACATCGATATCGCCGACATCGTGGCGAGCATCGTCTCCCCCATCGTCGGCGTGTGCCTCGTCTATTGGTATGGCACGCCGCTCGCTTGGGCAGGCGGCATTGCGCTGCTCGCAATCGGCGGCTTCGCCATCTACTTTCTCTTCAAGCGCCGCAGAGGGCCGCAGGTTTAGCGCGCAAAGAAAAAGCCGGGCGGGGCCCGGCTCTCTCTCCCGGTGCAGGCGCTAAGCGCTACTCCAGATCTTTGCCGGTGCAGGTTCCGAACTCGGCGTAGGTCGTGCCCAGTTGGGAGACCGATCCGGAATAAGCACCCGTGTCCTTGGCCACGACTGCGGTCCAGGTCTGGAGCGCTCTCCGCCCATGTAGGATGAGGACCTTGTCGTCTTCATAGACATCGCCGGACTCGAGAAACCCCTGCCCGCCGAACAGGCCGGAGAACAAGTTCTTCTGCTTGACGTTGAGCGTCACCATCGGCGGTAAATTCCTATCCGCAGCGGTCGTCTTCGTGCAGCCCGTTTGGGCGGTGCACTCAAAGACCTCGGTGAGCTGACAATCGTAAGCCGGCGCCGCCCAAGCTTGCAGCGGCACGACGCAAATCCCTGCAACAAACGCCAAAGCCTGGAATCCCGAAACTCGCATGACATCCCTCTCTCTTGAGACCAATGCCAGCATCATCCCGTCGCCCGTACTCCCGCGCCAGAGGAAAATGGCCACAACGGTAAAAGAAAGCCGGGCGGAGCGCTTCCGCTCCGCCCGGCTCATGGCCTCCTCGCGTCTGATCTATGTCCTAGTTGACGTTCGCCGCCGGGGTCAGGAGCTGACCCTTGTTGAGCACGGTGAGCATGCCCGCGTGAGGAGCACAGGTGAGCACTGCGCTCTGCTCCCAAACGTTGTCGAGATGAAGCAGCTCGCCGGGATGCAGAGACACGCGGACCCGCGCCGAAGTGTGATCGCCGCTCGAGGGCGCCGCATCGAACACCACGGCGCTGACATCACACGTGTCGCCGTCAGGCGCGTAATAGGCGATGAGACGCTTGTCGCCGATCGTGGCGAGGATCGGCTCGTAGGGACCGACCGGACCGAGATTGACCCGCGTCTCTTCGGCTGACGCCAGGGGGGTGAAGGCAAGCGCCGACAGAGCGGTCGCCGCGGCAATGGGTAGGATACGCAGAGATCGCATTGGTTGGCCTCCATTCTTTCGCATGACCAGCACAGAATCAGTCCGTGCTGCATTGCGGGAATGTAATGTTGCATCGCGACAAAACCATGTTGCAGTGCACTGACATACTGCCGCGTGGCCGGCTGCCGCACGATTTCTCCGAAGAGTCGATTTGCTTTTGTGATCGTGATGCGTGCGCGAAAATGCACAGCTTCTGTGCACACTCGTCTCGTGTCATGCCCGCGAAGGCGAGCACCCAGCACCCGCCGAACGTCGTGATGTCGTGCCGCAAGGGTTACTGGATCGCCCGGTCAAGCCAAGCGATGACCACAATAGGCTCGCTTTGGTGTGCGTCTAGCCGAGCTTCGCCTTCACGGCGGCACTCGCTTTGCTGAAGTCCATCTGGCCGGCGTAGCGGCCTTTGAGCACAGCCATCACCTTGCCCATGTCCTTCACGCTGGCAGCACCCGTTTCGGCGATCGCTTCGCCGATCGCCTTGCCCATGTCCTCATCGGAGAGCTGCTTCGGCAGGAACTCGCGGATGATGGCGACCTCCTCGCCTTCCAGCGCGGCGAGCTCGCCGCGTCCGGCCTCCGCATAGATCTTCTGCGACTCCTCGCGCTGCTTGATCATCTTGGCGAGGAGCTCGAGCAGCTCGGCGTCGGAGGCTTTCTCCTTGCCGGCCGTGCGCGCGGCGATGTCGCGGTCCTTGATGGCCGCGCTCACGAGGCGCAGCGTGGAGACGCGGCGGACATCGCGCGCCTTGGTCGCAGCTTGCACGGCGGCGGTGATGGTCTCGCGCATGGATGTTCTTACGGGCGTTCAGGGAAGAAGCTCCCAAAGTAATCGACGGGGGCAGCCGGCGCAAGCGAATTTGCCGGTCTAACGCATTGTTTTCACAGGAAAATATTTTGACCTGTGCATTGACTCGCGGAACGCGCCTGACGTAAAGAGCGGGATTGAGGAGCCTGCCCTGACAGCGACGCCCTCACATCCGACCGAACCGACCGGGCCGGGCCGCGCCAAGCAGCCGCCCAAAGTTTGCGCCAATGACTGACGAAACTGAAACTCTGGCTGCAGAGGCCGCAACCTTGCGCGTGCGCAATACGCCGCCGTGGGCCGACGAGGCGGCGACGGCGCTGCTCGTTCTCGCCGACGGCACGGTGATCGAGGGACACGGCGCGGGCGCCACAGGCATCGCGGCGGGCGAGGTCTGCTTCAACACGGCGATGACCGGCTATCAGGAGATCCTCACCGACCCCTCCTATGCCGGCCAGATCATCACCTTCACCTTCCCCCATATCGGCAATGTCGGCGCCAACACCGAGGACATCGAGACATCGAATCTCGCTGCGTCGTCCGGCGTGCGCGGCTGCGTCTTGCGCGCCTCGATCACCGCACCGTCGAACTGGCGTGCGGCGCAAGATTTCGATGCGTGGCTGAAGGCGCGCGGCATCATCGCCATCACCGGCGTGGATACGCGCGCGCTGACCGCGCTGATCCGCGAGAAGGGCATGCCGAACGCGGTGATCGCGCATGCGCCCGACGGCACGTTCGATATCGACGCGCTGAAGCGCGAAGCGGCCGCGTGGCACGGCATGGTCGGCCTCGACCTCGCCAAGGAGGTCACCTGCGGCCAGAGCTACAGCTGGGACGAGACGGCATGGCAGTGGGGCACGGGCTTTGGGCGGCAGGAGCGCCCGCGCTTTCACGTGGTCGCCATCGACTTCGGCCTGAAGCGCAACATTCTCCGCGAGCTCGCCACGGTGGGCTGCCGCTTGACGGTGGTGCCGGCGACCACGACCGCCGAAGAGATCCTCGCGCGCAATCCCGATGGCGTGTTCATCTCGAACGGCCCGGGCGATCCGGCGGCGACCGGCGCATATGCCGTGCCGGAGATCAAGAAGCTCATCGACTCCGGCGTGCCGACCTTCGGCATCTGCCTCGGCCATCAGATGCTGGGGCTCGCGCTCGGCGGTGAGACCTCGAAGATGCATCAGGGCCATCACGGCGCGAACCATCCCGGTGAAGGACTTCACCACGCACAAGGTCGAGATCACCTCGATGAACCACGGCTTCGCGGTCAATCGCGAAAGCCTGCCCGACACCGTCGAGGAGACCCATGTGTCGCTGTTCGACGGCTCCAACGCCGGGCTCAAGGTGAAGGACAAGCCGGTGTTCTCGGTGCAGTACCACCCGGAGGCCTCGCCCGGCCCGCAAGACAGCCGCTATCTCTTCACCCGCTTCGTCGAATTGATGGCGGCGCGGAAAGGCCCGTGACATCACCGAGACCATGCCCAAACGCACAGACATAAAGTCCATCCTGATCATCGGGGCCGGACCGATCGTGATCGGCCAGGCGTGCGAGTTCGACTATTCCGGCACGCAAGCCTGCAAGGCGCTCAAGGACGAGGGCTACCGGGTCGTGCTGGTGAACTCGAACCCGGCCACGATCATGACGGACCCGGACCTCGCCGACGCCACCTATATCGAGCCGATCACGCCGGACGTGGTCGCCAAGATCATCGAGAAGGAGCGGCCCGACGCGCTGCTCCCAACCATGGGCGGGCAGACCGCGCTCAACACCGCGCTCAGCCTGCACCGCGCCGGCGTGCTGGACCATTTCGGCGTGGAGATGATCGGCGCCAAGGCCGACGTGATCGACAAGGCCGAGGACCGCGAGCTGTTCCGCGAGGCCATGAACGCGATCGGGCTCGAGACGCCACGCTCGCGGCTCGCCGACGCCGCCTCGCTGAAGCGCGCCGATCGGGAGACCTACAAGAAAGAGGTCGCGCGCATCGAGGCGGAGAATTCCGATCCGGAGGCGCGCGCGAAAGCCATGCTCGACTTCGAGGCGGACTGGGCGCGGCACGAGAGCGAGCGGCGCCGGCGCTATGTCGAGAAAGGCCTGATCGAGGCGCTCGAGGGGATGCAGGATATCGGCCTCCCGGCCATCATCCGCCCCTCCTTCACGCTCGGCGGCACCGGCGGCGGCATTGCCTATAACCGCGAGGAGTTCCTGGAGATCGTCGAGCGCGGGCTCGACGCCTCGCCGACGTGCGAGGTGTTGATCGAGGAGTCGGTGCTCGGCTGGAAGGAGTACGAGATGGAGGTCGTCCGCGACAAGGACGACAACTGCATCATCATCTGCTCCATCGAGAATATCGACCCGATGGGCGTGCATACCGGCGACTCGATCACGGTGGCGCCGGCGCTGACGCTGACCGACAAGGAATACCAGATCATGCGCAACGCCTCGATCGCGGTGTTGCGCGAGATCGGGGTGGAGACCGGTGGGTCCAACGTGCAGTTCGCAGTGAACCCAGAGGACGGCCGCCTCGTCATCATCGAGATGAATCCGCGCGTGTCGCGCTCGTCCGCGCTTGCCTCGAAAGCGACGGGCTTTCCCATCGCCAAGATCGCGGCCAAGCTCGCGGTCGGCTACACGCTCGACGAGCTCGCCAACGACATCACCGGCGGGGCGACGCCGGCGAGCTTCGAGCCGACCATCGATTACGTGGTGACCAAGATCCCGCGCTTCGCCTTCGAGAAGTTCGCGGGCTCGACGCCCGTGCTGACCACGTCGATGAAATCGGTGGGCGAGGCCATGGCCATCGGCCGCACCTTCCCCGAATCCTTGCAGAAAGCGCTCCGCTCCATGGAGACGGGGCTTACCGGCCTCGACGACTTGGTATTCGAAGGGCTGGGCCAGGGCGACGACAAGAACGCGATCCGCGCCGCGCTCGGCACCCCCTCCCCCGACCGGCTGCTCAAGGTCGCGCAAGCCTTGCGGTTCGGCGTCGATCACGATCAGATCTACGACTCCTGCAAGATCGATCCGTGGTTCATTCGCCAGCTGCAAGACATCATCGATGTCGAATTGCGGGTGATCCAGCACGGGCTGCCGACGAGCGCGGCTCAGTTCCGCGCGCTGAAGGCCATGGGCTTCTCGGACGAGCGGCTTGCGACACTCGCCAAGCTCGACGTGGCGGAGGTCGCGACGCGGCGCCGCGAACTCGACGTGCATCCGGTCTATAAGCGCATCGACACTTGCGCGGCGGAGTTCGCCTCGCCCACGGCCTACATGTACTCGACCTACGAGACGGGCTTTCCCGGCAGCGAGAGTTGCGAGGCGCGCCCTTCCGACGCGACCAAGATCATCATCCTCGGCGGCGGCCCGAACCGCATCGGCCAAGGCATCGAGTTCGACTATTGCTGCTGTCATGCCGCGTTCTCGCTGTCGGATGCCGGTTACGAGACCATCATGGTCAACTGCAACCCCGAGACGGTTTCCACCGACTACGACACGTCCGACCGGCTCTATTTCGAGCCGCTCACCGAAGAGGACGTGATGGAGATCGTGCGGAAAGAACAGGAGAACGGCACGCTGAAAGGCGTCATCGTGCAGTTCGGCGGTCAGACGCCGCTCAAGCTCGCCGCCGCTCTCGAGCGTGCCGAAGTGCCGATCCTCGGCACCTCGCCAGACGCCATCGACCTGGCCGAGGACCGCGACCGGTTCAAGGCGCTGATCGAGCGGCTCGGCCTGAAGCAGCCGAATAACGGCATCGCCCGCTCGGCGGACGAGGCGGTCGCCATCGCCAAGGTGATCAGCTTCCCCGTGGTCATCCGCCCGTCCTATGTGTTGGGCGGCCGCGCCATGGAGATCGTGCACGACGAGGCGCAGCTCGCGCGCTACATCGCGGAAGCCGTGGTCGTGTCGGGTAAGAGCCCAGTCCTGATCGATTCCTATTTGCGCGACGCCATCGAGGTGGACGTGGACGCGCTCGCCGACGGCACGGACGTGTTCATTTGCGGCGTGATGGAGCATATCGAGGAGGCGGGCGTGCATTCGGGCGATAGTGCCTGCTCGCTGCCGCCCCACTCCCTAAGACCTGAGATCATCGCCGACCTGGAGCGCCAGACGATCGAGCTCGCCCGCGCGCTCAACGTCGTCGGTCTGATGAACGTGCAGTTCGCCATCCAGAACGACGACATCTACCTTCTGGAGGTCAACCCGCGGGCTTCGCGCACGGTGCCGTTCGTCGCCAAGGTGATCGGGCTTCCCATCGCCGGCATCGCGGCGGAGGTCATGGCCGGCAAGCCGCTTGCCGCGTTCGGCCTGAAGCGGCCGAAGCTCGACCATATCGCGGTCAAGGAGGCGGTGTTTCCCTTCGCCCGCTTCCCCGGCGTCGATCCCGTGCTGGGCCCGGAGATGCGCTCCACCGGCGAGGTCATGGGCATCGACCGGGACTATGCGGTCGCCTTCGCCAAGAGCCAGCTCGGCGGCGGCGCCAAGCTGCCGCTCTCAGGCACCGTGTTCGTGTCGGTCAAGGATTCCGACAAGGACCGGCTGGTGGCGCCGGTGCGCAAGCTCGTGGAGATGGGCTTCCGCATCATCGCCACGCGGGGCACCAAGCGTCACCTCGACGCCCACGGCATCCCTTGCGAGAAGATCAACAAGGTGCTGGAAGGGCGGCCCCATATCGTCGACGCCATTACCAATGGCGAGATCGACATCGTGTTCAACACCACGGAGGGGGCCAAGGCGCTGGCCGATTCCATGTCGATCCGCCGGTCGGCCTTGCTCCACCACATTCCTTACTATACAACCCTGGCTGGCGCTCAAGCCGTCACCGAGGCCATCAAGGCCCTCCGGGAAGGCAGCCTGACCGTCGCCCCCCTACAGAGCTATGTCGGCAAGGGCCCGCAAGAGCTGGCCGAGACAGCTTAGGGAAAAGCGGTCAAAATCACCAGATTCTTGACTTGGACGGGCTAATTCCTCGACAGTATTCAAGGGGAAGCCCTTAGGAGCTTTGGACTGACATGGATAAGGTGCCGATGACCGCCGAGGGCTTTGCCACCCTCGAGGCCGAGATCAAACAGCTCAAGACCGTCGAGCGGCCGCGGATCATCAAACTCATCGCCGACGCGCGCTCCCATGGCGACCTCTCGGAGAACGCCGAGTACCACGCCGCCAAGGAGCTGCAGGGCATCACCGAGGCGCGCATGGCCGACCTCGAGGATAAGCTCTCGCGCGCCGACATCATCGACGTGTCCAAGCTCAAGGGCGACCAGGTGATGTTCGGGGCCACGGTGACGCTCGTGGACGAGGACACCGACGAGAAGGTCAAGTACCGCATCGTCGGCGAGGTCGAGGCCGACGTAAAGAAAGGCCGCATCTCCATTACCTCGCCCATAGCCCGGGCGCTGCTCGGCAAGCGCAAGAAGGACGTGGTCGAGGTGTCGACGCCCGGCGGCGGCAAGTCCTACGAGATCATCAAGGTCGAGTACAAATAGCCGGTCGCTGGATCTTTCGAGTCCCAGTCCTGTCCCTTCCACCGCATCGAGCGGCGCCATGATCACGCGACGTGAGTTTGCGACAGGTGCCACTGCCTTCCTCGTGACGGCCGCCCTAATACCCGGGAACCGGATCCGCGCGGCCGATAGTGCTGCCGCCACGCTCGAACGCAGGTTTGCGGAGATCGAGGAGACGACTGGCGGGCGGCTCGGCGTCGCGGTTATCGACACGGGCTCGGGACTCCAGGCCGCGCATCGCGGCGGCGAGCGGTTTCCCTTGTGCAGCACCTTCAAGCTGCTCGCCGCCGCGGCGATCCTCGCGCGTGTCGATGCTGGGCAGGAGCATCTCGGCCGGCCCATCGCCATCCGGCGCGAGGACATCGTGGACTATTCGCCTGCGACGGAACCCCATGCCGGTGGGTCCATGACGCTTGCCGCATTGTGCGAGGCGGCTTTGACGTTGAGCGACAACACGGCCGGAAACCTTCTGCTGGCCACGCTTGGCGGGCCTCAAGGCGTCACCGCCTATGCGCAGTCGCTCGGCGACACCGCGACTCGCCTCGACCGTACCGAGCCTCATCTCAACGACGTGGCCCCCGGCGACCCCCGCGATACGACGACGCCGTCGGCCATCGCTACAGACCTTCGGACGCTTCTGTTTGGTGACGCCCTGACGCCGAAGTCCCGCGATCAGCTCACCGCGTGGCTGACCGCCAACAAGACCGGAGATGCGCGCCTGCGGGCGGGCCTCCCGGCAGAATGGCGCGTCGGCGACAAGACGGGGACGTGCAATAGCAATACGGCGAACGACGTCGGCGTCGTGTGGCCACCGCACGGGGCGCCGATCGTGATCTCCGCCTATCTCACGGACGCGACGGTCGATCGCGATCGGCAGAACGCCGCACTCGCCGCAATCGGCCAAGCCGTCGCCGTCGCCTTTGGCTGAATGGTGCCGGCCGAATTGTTTCAGGCGCTTGCGAGCTTTGCCCGAAGTCCCGCCGCAGCACCCTTGAGCGCGGCGAACTCGGCCAGGATCACATAGATCGGCATCGGCGCGACGAACGCCGTCATACGCCCCTTGCTCTCGAAGGCCGCGCGGAAATCGCCTTGGTCGAGGCGCGATATGAGTTTCGGCGCGATCCCACCCCCGAGATAGACGCCGCCGTGCGCGCCCATCACCAGCGCGATGTCACCGGCGAAGCGGCCGAGCCAGTGCACGAAGACATCGAGGGCTTCCTCGGCGATCTCATCCTCGCCGCCGAGCGCCCGCGTCTCGACCTCGGCAGGACTCAGGGCCTCCGCGCTATGGCCGTGGGAGGCGGCGACGGCCTGATGGAGCTCGCTGAGCCCCGGGCCCGACAACGCGCGCTCCACGGAGAGCCGGTCGCGCCCTTTGCGGAGGCGTTCGATGAGCGCCAGCTCGCCTGCATCCTCGGCGCCGAGGGTCACATGCCCCCCTTCCCCGGGCATGGCGATCCAGCCCATGCCGGACCACACGAGCCCCGCGACGCCAAGCCCGGTGCCGGGGCCGAGCACCACCTTGGGACCATGGGGCAACGGGTCGCCGCCGCCGATCTGGTGGAGCTCGTCGGGCTTCAGGTGCGGCAGAGACAAGGACAGCGCCTCAAAGTCGTTCAGCACGTGGACATCCTTGAGACCGGCCTCGGTACGGAGCGCGCTTGCTGTGAACGACCACGGCGAATTGGTGAACTTGACCTCGTCGCCCATGATGGGCGCCGCGGCGGCAATGGCCACGTGCTCTATCGGATCGCTAATGTCCTTCAAGTAAGCGCGAATGGCCTCGCCGAAGCTGGCATAAGCAGCCGTCTGAAAGACCTTCACGGCGGCGATGTCGAGGGTCACGAGATCGGCCACGGCAAAGCGCGCATTGGTGCCGCCGATGTCGGCGACGAGGGCACGGGAGGGGATTTTGTTCGTGTCGCTCATGTGAATTTCGCAGGGCCCGCGCGAGCAGGACTCTATGGCCGGTGGTAAACCATTTTGTGGCGGCTCGCGAGGCTTGCGGAGGCTTCGCGCATGATAAACAAATGCGCGGGGACACCCCTCACGTCAAAAGGCCATAACTTCCGAGGAACTACCGCATGCTCTCCCGATTCGCCCTGCTCGCTGGACTTTCCTTTGTCGTCTCGATGCCTCTTGCGCTCGCGCATGAGAAAGCGACCGGCATCGTCAAGGAGCGCATGGACCTGATGGACCGCCAGAAGGACGACATGAAGGTCATCGGCGAGATGGCCAAGGGCAAGGTGCCCTTCGATGCCGGCAAGGCGGCCGAAGCGGCCCGGGACATCGGGACTACGTCACAGAAGATCCATGCGCTGTTCCCGGAAGGCTCGACCGGCGATCCGAGCGAAGCGAAGCCTGAGATCTGGACCAAGTGGGACGAGTTCACGGGCAATGCCGACAAGCTCAACGCAGCGGCCACGGGCCTCGTCGAGGCGCTCGACGCCAGCGCGCCCGACTGGCAGGGGAAGTTCAAGACAGTGATCGACGCCTGCAAGACCTGTCACAAGACCTTCAGGGCCGAGAAGGACAAGGACTAGGCGCCCGTTTCTTCCCGGTTGATGAAGCGGCGCAGGCGGCCCACAATCCGCCAATTCCAGTACAGATAGGATCGGCCCCCGGCGCGGCATGCTCGATAAGCTCGAATTCATCATTGCCCTCTCGCGCGAACGGCATTTCGGCCACGCGGCGGAAGCCTGCGGCGTGAGCCAGCCGACATTCTCGGCTGGAATCAAGCAGTTAGAGGACATTATGGGTGTGCTGCTGGTGCAGCGCGGCTCACGCTTTCGGGGCTTCACGCCGGAGGGCGAGCGGGTGCTCGACTGGGCGCGGCGCATCGTCGGCGATACCCGCGCCATGCGCCAGGAGATCGAAGCCCTGAAGCATGGCCTCTCCGGCCATATCCGCATCGCCGCCATCCCGACCGCGCTCGCCATGGTGGCCATGCTCACCACGCCCTACCGGGCGCAGCACCCGGATGTGAGCTTCACCATCTGGTCGCGGAACTCCATCGAGGTGCTCGGCATGCTCGAGAATCTCGAGGTCGATGCCGGGCTCACCTATCTCGACAACGAGCCGCTGGGGCGGGTCCAGACCGTGCCGCTCTATAGCGAGCAGTACCGGCTGATCACCTCCTCCGACAGCCCGCTCGGCGACCGGGACGAGGTCACGTGGGCGGAGGTCGGCAAGGTGCCGCTCTGCCTCCTCACCCCCGACATGCAGAATCGGCGGATCATCGAGACCCTGCTCCGCAAGGCGGGTGCCGACGTGGCGCCGACCATGGAATTGGACTCCATCATCGTCCTGTTCGCTCATGTGCGCACGGGGCGGTGGGCGTCGGTCATGCCGGCAAAGCTTGCCGAAGTGCTCGGCCTCACGGAGAAGGTGCGCGCCATCCCGATCGTCGACCCGGATGTCACGCACTCGATCGGGCTTGTCGTGCCACAGCGCAACCCATTGACCCCTTTGATTAATGCTCTGGTGAGCGAAGCCAAGCAGCTCGCGCCGATGCTGAGCGCGACAGTGCCCTCAGGTCCGGTCCCGGGACGGACCGGAAACAAGGCCAAGGAACGGGCCTGAGACAGCCCAAAGCGGGCCCGCTAAGCCCTTGTCATCGATCAGGATTCCCGATCGGGCCATGGGGCTGCTTTATTGATTTCACAGGTATTTCTCCCCATTTTTAGAGTTCATCCAAACGCGGCTGGGCAATGTCACGATTTGAACCATGGACGCCTGAGCGCGCGACCGAAGTCATCGCGCAGCATCAGCATGAAAAGGGCGCAACGCTCCCGATCCTGCATGCCTTGCAAGAGGTCTTCGGGTGCGTGCCGTTGGACGCCGAACCCCTGATCGCCAACGCGCTGAACATCTCGCGCGCGGAGGTGCATGGCTGCGTCACCTTCTATCACGATTTCCGCCGCGAGCCGGCCGGGCGCAGGACACTCAAGCTGTGCCTCGCCGAGTCCTGCCAGGCTGCCGGCGGCCGCGCCATCGAGGACCGGTGCAAACAGAAGCTCGGCATCGGCATGGGCGAGACGACGCTCGACCGCCGCGTCACGCTGGAGCCGGTCTATTGCCTCGGCCTCTGCCACTCCTCACCCGCCGCCATGCTCGACCACGACGTTTACGGCATGCTCGATGAAGAGGGCATCGATGCGCTCGTCAAGGAGGCGCAGTCGTGACCCGGATCTTCATCTCCCGCGATGCCGGCGCGCTGTGCGTTGGCGCGGAGGCTGTCGCCAAGACGTTCAGCAAGGAAGCCAAGGAGCGCGGGCTCGACGTCGAGATCGTCCGCACCGGCTCGCGCGGCATGTATTGGCTGGAGCCCTTGGTCGAGGTCGAAACGGACAAGGGCCGCGTCGGCTACGGGCCGGTGAAGGTCAAAGAGGTGGCTTCGCTTCTCGATGCGGGCATCCTCGAGGCCAAGCCGCACGACAAATGCATCGGCGTGGTCGACGACTATCCCTGGCTCAAGCGCCAGACCCGCCTCACCTTCGCCCGGTGCGGCATCATCGACCCCCGCTCCGTCGAGGACTACCGGGCCCATGAGGGCTATGAGGGCCTCAAAAAGGCGCTTCAAGTGGGGCCCGAGGCGATCGTCGAAGAGGTCATCAACTCGGGCCTGCGAGGCCGCGGCGGCGCGGGCTTCCCCACCGGCATCAAGTGGCGCACCGTCGCCCAGACGCCGCCCCAGCAGAAATACATCGTGTGCAACGCCGACGAAGGCGATAGCGGCACGTTCGCCGACCGCATGATCATGGAAGGCGATCCGTTCGTGCTCATCGAGGGCATGACCATCGCCGGCATCGCGGTGGGCGCCACCTACGGCTACATTTATCTCCGCTCTGAATATCCCCACGCGTTCGAGACCCTGAAGATCGCCATCGAGGAGGCGCGCAAAGCAGGCTTCCTCGGTAAGAACGTGGCGGGCTCGAAATACGACTTCGACATGGAGGTCCGGCTCGGCGCCGGCGCCTATGTGTGCGGCGAGGAGACCTCGCTGCTCGACAGCCTCGAAGGCAAGCGCGGCGAAGTCCGCGCCAAGCCGCCGCTCCCTGCGCATGTGGGCCTGTTCGCCAAGCCGACGGTCATCAACAACGTGCTGTCGCTCGCCACCGTGCCGATCATCATGGCGAAGGGCGGTGACTTCTACCGCGATTTCGGTATGGGCAAGTCGCGCGGCACCATGCCGATCCAGCTTGCCGGCAATATCAAGCATGGCGGACTGTTCGAGACCGCCTTCGGCATCTCGCTCGGCGAACTGGTGGACGATATCGGCGGCGGCACGTTCACGGGACGTCCCGTGCGCGCGGTTCAGGTGGGCGGTCCGCTCGGCGCCTATTTCCCGCGCGAGCTCTTCGACACGCCGTTCGACTACGAGGCGTTCGCCGCCGCCGACGGGCTGATCGGCCATGGTGGCGTCGTGGTGTTTGACGACACGGTGGACATGGCCCAACAGGCGCGTTTCGCCATGGAGTTCTGCGCCATCGAATCCTGCGGCAAGTGCACGCCCTGCCGCATCGGCTCGGCCCGCGGCATGGAAGTGCTGGACAAGATCACGGCCGGCGAGGACCGGGAGGCCAATCTCCTCCTGCTCGAAGACCTGTGCGACACCATGAAATGGGGATCCCTCTGCGCCCTTGGCGGGTTCACCCCATATCCAGTGATGAGTGCCCTAACCCATTTCCCCGAGGATTTCGGCGCCGAGAAGAAGCGCCTCGAAGCCGCTGAATGAGGAAGCCCAGATGTCTCTGATCCAAGAAATCGACTACGGCACGCCAACCTCAAAAGCCGAGAAGACCGTCACGCTGACGATCGACGGAACCGAGGTCACGGTGCCCGAGGGCACCTCGATCATGCGCGCGGCCATGGAGTTGGGCACGCAGATCCCGAAGCTTTGCGCCACCGACATGGTCGAGTCGTTCGGCTCCTGCCGGCTCTGTCTCGTTGAGGTCCAAGGCCGCAACGGCACGCCCGCCTCGTGCACCACGCCGGTCGCCGAGGGCATGGTGGTGAAGACCCAGACCGACCGTCTGAAGCGTCTGCGCAAGGGCGTAATGGAGCTCTACATCTCCGAGCATCCGCTCGACTGCCTGACCTGCTCGGCCAACGGCGACTGCGAATTGCAGGACATGGCCGGCGCCGTGGGCCTGCGCGATGTGCGCTACGGCTATGACGGCGAACGCCACCCGAACCCGGGCATCGATGCGTCCAACCCCTATTTCACCTATGAGCCCTCCAAGTGCATCGTCTGCTCGCGCTGCGTGCGGGCGTGCGAGGAGGTGCAGGGCACGTTTGCGCTGACCATCGCCGGCCGCGGCTTCAAGTCGGTGGTGTCGCCGTCCATGGAGCAGCCCTTCATCGATTCCGAATGCGTGTCGTGCGGCGCCTGCGTGCAGGCTTGCCCCACCGCCACCCTGAACGAGAAATCGATCATCGACATCGGCACGCCGGAGCACTCGGTGGTGACGACCTGCGCCTATTGCGGCGTCGGCTGCACCTTCAAGGCCGAGATGCGCGGCGATGAGCTGGTGCGCATGCTGCCCTACAAGGACGGCAAGGCCAATCGCGGCCATTCCTGCATCAAGGGCCGCTTCGCCTACGGCTACGCCAACCACAAGGACCGCATCCTCAACCCGATGATCCGCGAGAAGATCACCGATCCGTGGCGCGAGGTTTCCTGGGAGGAGGCCATCCAGCACACGGCGTCGGAGTTCAAGCGCATCCAGGCCAAATACGGCCGGGGCTCGGTCGGCGGCATCACCTCGTCGCGCTGCACCAACGAGGAAACCTTCCTCGTGCAGAAGCTGATCCGCGCCGGCTTCGGCAACAACAATGTCGACACCTGCGCACGCGTCTGTCACTCGCCGACGGGCTACGGCCTGAAGACGACGTTCGGCACCTCGGCCGGCACGCAGGACTTCGACTCCGTCGAGCAGTCTGACGTGATCCTCATCATCGGCGCCAACCCCACGGACGGCCATCCGGTGTTCGCCTCGCGCATGAAGAAGCGCCTGCGCGAAGGCGCCAAGCTGATCATCGTCGATCCGCGCCGCATCGATCTGGTGCGCTCGCCGCATGTCCAGGCCGATTACCATCTACCGCTGAAGCCCGGCACCAACGTCGCCGTGGTCACCGCGCTGGCCCATGTCATCGTCACCGAGGGCTTGGTGGACGAGAAGTTCGTGCGTGAGCGCTGCGACTGGGACGAGTTCCAGGAGTGGGCGGCGTTCGTGGCCGATCCGCGCCACAGCCCTGAGGCCGTCGAGAAAGTCTCCGGCGTGCCGGCCGAGCTGATCCGCGGCGCCGCACGGCTCTACGCCACCGGCGGCAACAGCGCCATCTATTACGGGCTTGGCGTCACCGAGCACAGCCAGGGCTCGACCACGGTGATCGCCATCGCCAACCTCGCCATGGCGACCGGCAATATCGGGCGCGAGGGCGTCGGCGTGAACCCGCTGCGCGGCCAGAACAACGTGCAGGGCTCCTGCGACATGGGCTCGTTCCCGCATGAGCTGCCCGGCTACCGCCACCTGTCGGAGACGGCGACGCTCGAAATGTTCGAATTGTTCTGGGGCCGCCCGCTCGACAACGAGCCGGGCTTGCGCATCCCCAACATGATCGATGCCGCGCTCGACGGCTCGTTCAAGGGCATCTACATCCAGGGCGAGGACATCCTTCAGTCGGACCCGAACACCCAGCATATGTCTGCCGGCCTTGCCGCCATGGAGTGTGTGGTGGTGCAGGACCTGTTCCTGATCGAGACGGCGAACTACGCGCACGTGTTCCTCCCCGGCTCCACGTTCCTCGAGAAGAACGGCACGTTCACCAATGCCGAGCGCCGGATCCAGATGGTGCGTAAGGTCATGGCGCCGAAGAACGGCTATGAGGATTGGGAGATCACGCAGATGATCTCGAACGCGCTTGGCTATCCGATGAACTACAACCATCCGTCCGAGATCATGGACGAGATCGCGGCGCTTACGCCCAAGTTCGCGGGTGTCTCCTTCAAGAAGATCGACGAGCTCGGCTCGGTGCAGTGGCCGTGCAACGCCGAGGCGCCCGAAGGTACGCCCGTCATGCATGTCGACGGCTTCGTGCGCGGCAAGGGCAAATTCGTCATCACCGAATATGTGGCGACCGACGAGAAGACCGGTCCGCGCTTCCCGCTGCTGCTCACCACGGGCCGCATCCTCACCCAGTACAATGTGGGCGCTCAGACGCGGCGCACGGCGAACGTCGTGTGGCACGAGGAGGATCGTTTGGAGATCCATCCGTTCGACGCCGAGCAGCGCGGCGTCCGCGACGGCGACTGGGTCAAGCTGACGAGCCGCACCGGCGAGACGAGCTTGCGGGCGCTGATCACCGAGCGCGTGGCGCCCGGCGTGGTCTACACCACCTTCCACCACCCGAGCACGCAAGTGAACGTGGTGACCACAGAGTTCTCCGACTGGGCCACCAACTGCCCCGAATACAAGGTCACGGCCGTTCAGGTCATGCCGTCCAACGGGCCGTCCGAGTGGCAGGAGGAGTACGAGGAACTGTCCAAGGCGGCCCGGCGGGTCGCTGAGCCTCTGGTGGCGGCGGAATAGCCCTCGCCCCTCGCCTCGCTCACGCAGTTACGGAGAGTTTGGACCCATGAAGCCCGACAATCTCGTCTACATGGCGAACCAGATCGGCAAGTTCTTCCAGTACCAGCGCCCCGACGAGGTCGTTCCTGGAATCGCGAACCATATCAAGAAGTTCTGGGATCCACGGATGCGCACGGCGATCTTCGCCTATCTCGATCAGGGCGGCGAGGGGCTTGATCCGCAGGTCAAGGAAGCGATCCTCCATTTAAAGGAAGCCCGGGAGCACGGCGCGTCGAGCTTCGAGGGCACCTAAGCCGAGAGCGCTGCGCCGCCTGCGGCAGCGCATCGCTTAAGCGCGCGAGCGGCAGGTGGTAAGACTGGTCCCGTGTTCGACCTGACGCCTGAAGAACTGACCGCCATCAAGCTCTCCTTGCGCGTGGCCGCGGTGGCCACGGTGACGAGCCTGCCGTTCGGCATTGCCGCGGCCATGCTGATCGGACGCGGCCGCTTTCTCGGGCGCCCTCTCCTCAATGCCATTATTTTGCTGCCGCTCGTTCTGCCGCCGGTGGTGACGGGCTATGTGCTGCTGCTGCTGTTTGGCCGGCAAGGACCAATCGGCGGATGGCTCGCCGATCATCTGGGGATCGTGTTCGCCTTCCGCTGGACGGGGGCGGCGCTCGCATGCGCGATCATGGGCTTTCCGCTGCTCGTGCGCGCCATCCAGCTCTCGGTCGAGGCGGTGGATCAGAGGCTCGAGCAGGCAGCGAGCACGCTGGGCGCGAGCCGCGTCTGGGTGTTCCTCACCGTGACACTGCCGCTGATCGCGCCGGGCATCATCGCCGGCGGCATCCTTGCCTTCGCCCGCTCCATGGGCGAATTCGGCGCGACCATCACGTTCGTGTCGAATATTCCGGGGGAGACGCAGACCCTGCCGAGCCTGATCTACACGTTCACGCAAGTGCCCGGCGGCGACGTCGGGGCGCTGCGGCTCACGCTGATCTCCGTCGCGATTTCATTGAGCGCCGTGCTAGCGGCGGAAGCGGCGGCCCAGTTCATCGGCCGCCGCATACGCACCGCTTAAAAGACTGCCGGCTTAGGACTTGTCGGCCGCAGCGCCCGGCTTGCCCGGCATGATGGCAACGCCCCACGGCAGGCGGCCGACGGGCACCGACTTCTCGGCTTTGAGCGAATCGATGTCGATCACCGTCATGTCGTTGGTGAGGCCGTTGGCCACATAGTACTTCTTGCCGTCAGGCCCGAGCTCGCCATGCCAGGGCCGCTGGCCGACCAGGATGTACTGAAGGACCTTCTTGGTGGCGGTGTCGATGACGGCGACGCGGTTGGCCGGGCCAAGGGCGACCAACAGGATCTTGCCGTCACGGGCGAAGTCCATGCCCACGGGCTGAAGCTGCTCCGGCCGCACGCCCGGCACCTCGAAGGTGATCTTGTCGGCCACCTTCCAGGTCTTGGGATCGATCACGGAAATCGTGCCGCCCACTTCCGAGGATACCCAAAGCTCCTTGCCGTCCTTGGTGAACTTCGCCTCGCGCGGTCGCGAATCCACCAGCACGTTGGCGATGAGCTTGTTTTGGCCATTGTCGATGACATGCGCCATGCTGGTGCTCTCGGACGTGGCGACCGTGTATTTGTTATCGGGGCTAACCGCCATGCCTTCGGGCTCGACGCCCACCGGCACCTCGGCGAGTACGTCGCCGCTCTTGATGTCCATGATGGTGACGAGGCTGTCGTCCTCGTTGGCGATGTAGATTTTCTTGCCATCGGGACCGATGGCCATGAGCTCGGGATCGGGACCGGAGTCGAGGGTGCGGGTGACCTCGAGCTTGTCAGTGTCGATGACGTCGATGATGTCGCCGTCGCCGGCCGCCACGAACAGCTCCTTATGGTCGGGGCTCAGCACGATGCCGCGCGGGCGCCGTGCCGTCTTGATCGTCTTGATGGTCTTGAGCGTGTCGGTGTCGATGACCGTGATCGTGTTGTCCTTCTCGTTGGACACGAAGATGGTCCCCGCATAGGCGGGCACGGCGGAGAGGAGCAGAGAGGCCGCGCAGGTTGCGGCAAGACCGATGCGAGTCATGGGGGATCTACCTTTGGCGGATGTCATTTGAACGTGCACTTGGTCTCAGGCTTGTCGAAGCCCAGCGTGTCCGTGAGGTTGGTCTGGTGCAGGAACCCTTCCTGGGGTGAAACCGACACGGGGGTGCGGGTGCCGCCGCCGAGAATGATCGGCTGACGGAGCTGGTGGTCCCAGTCGCGGAAGGTCATCGCCTGACCTTTGAATCCCTCGAGCTTGAACTGATCGGAGAGCATATACGCCTTGACGTCCTTCGGCGCGGTCTTGCCCGACTTCATGGAGCCGTCGGCGATGGCGCGAAAGCCGAGCCAGGCCGTGTAGTCTCGCTCGGTGGGCGCGCGGTGGGCGATCCGCGGCAAGGCATCCTGCAAGTGCATGGCGCCGTACTCGGTGTAGGACGGATCCCAGGCGAGCGCCTGAAGCCCTTGCGTGCCGACGATGAGGTCCGGCTTGTAGGTCCGGTACATCAGATAGTCGCCGAAACCTTGGTCACTGTTGACGGCCCAGATCACGTCGTGCTCCGGCGCGCTTTCCGTGACCAGGGGAATTTGGCCCTGGACCTGCTGGTAGCCTGAATCGGTGTTCCGGGCCCCGGGCGGCAGATCGTAAACCTTCTCACCGACCACCTTGCCGCCGTAGCGCGCCGCCGAGCGCTTGATCATCGCGGCATATTCTTTGTCCTTGGCCGTGGTGCCGCGCACGATGAACCACCGCGGCCACTTCTTCCAAATCAGATACTGCGCGAGCGCGTCGGCGCGCATCGCATAGTCGGGAACGATGTGGAAGACGTTCGAACGGCACTCCTCCTGGCGGAGCGCATCCTCCGAAGACCGGATGTTGACGATCACCGAGTTCTTGGCCTCGGGCAGATCGGCAACGGCGAGCAGGTCCTTGGGCTCGAGGTCGGCGAGGATGAAGGCGTCGCCCTTGGCGAGGATCTCCTTGGCCTTGGCGACCACATCGCCGTCCTCAGGCACGATGGCTTCGTTCAAGTCGAAGCCGTAGCCGACGAATTGCCCTGCCCTGTTCGACTCCTTCAGCATCAGCCGGGCGCCTTGGATGCCTTTGTCGGTGACGATGGGCTCGGCATAGGAGAGCGGAAGCGGCTCGGGATAGTCCTTGCCGAGATAGTTGACGGTGATCTTGGATTTGACCGCGGGCTCGGCGGAAGCCGCCACGGAGCCCGGCGTCGCGGTCGGGCGTCCGGTATCGGACGCGGCAGGCGCTGCTTCTGCCGGGGCCTCGGAGGCAGCGTCAGCGGCCGGCGGTGAAGCCGGCGTCTCTTGCGCGGCGGGCACCGCGTCAGAGGCGGGTGCCGCCGTCTCCGCGGTCGCAGGACCGGTCAGCAGCGCGACTGCAAGACAAAGAGCGGCGGCACGAACGAAGAGCCCGGCGCCGGAACGTGTGACTGACCAACTCAATGGGTGCATCTCTCTTCGATTTAACGACTCTCTGGGGCGCTGAAGAGCCTGTTCAAATATCAAATGATTTGGCGCCTTATGTCTCAGAGATGCTGCCGGTTGGCAATGCGCACCGCACAATATGGAAACCAAACAACATCCATTAAGACGCTGGATTTCCCGGAAATATAGGGTCTGAGCACACGGTCTTCCATGAAATGGCAAGAAGATTGCCAAGAGTTCATGTGCGCTTCATGTTCTCGCAAAGCGCGCTTCATGTTCCAGCAATGCAAAAGCCGCCGGGCCTTGCGGTCCGGCGGCTTTCAATTTTGCTCGATTGCGACCCCAGGCTATTGGTAATTGGGCACGGTCATGTCCTGGGGCGGATCCGACTCGTGCTTCTGCGAGCTCGGATTCACCGTGCGGATCCAGGCGATGACCTTCCACAGATCGTCCGAGGTCTTGATGATACCGCCGAACGGCGGCATCGGCCCGACCACCACCTCATGCTTCACGCGGTGATAGCCCGCCTTCTTGAGATCGTCGGAGCCGAGGCTGATCAGGCGGAACAGCGTGTCGTCGTCGGCGCCATAGACCCAGGTGTCGTTGGTCAGCGGCGGACACATGCCGCCGCCGCCACCGCCACCGTGGCAGCCGTTGCAGCTGTAGGATAGGAACTTGTGGTGACCTTCGTCGGCGATCTTGTCGACTTGATCGTTATAAGGATTGTGCAGACCGCCGATGGGCGTGGCGGCGATGAGGTCGAGCGGTGGGGTCGTGTCGCCTACCTTGCAGCAGTCGCCGCCGGCCGCGGGCGCATCGCCGGCGACGGCCGCGCTCTCGCCGCTTCCTTCCGATTCATCGGCGGCGTAGGCCTGCCAGGCAAGCACACTCATGCCGCCGACGAGAAAGACGGTCAGTACTCCTATGATGATTTTGCGCACGGTTACGTTTCCTTACCCTAGTTGCAGTTTTGATTGAGCCTATCGAGAACTAGAAGCCAGCGAGAACTTGTGCCGGCTCCTCGAAAACCTTCCTCTCCCGGGCGGGCGAGCGCCGGGCGGCATAGTGCCTTCCCGGACCAGTTTTGTCATGAAAAACAATCGTGAGCGGACCGCCAGAGGCGGGCTCACGTGCCAGCGCGGACCCCGGCATCGGGTCGCTCAACGCGCCGGCGCCGTCCCCAGGACGGCCTGCCATAGTCTCTCTCACGGTTATGATGACGTCATCCTCCGTGAACCCAGAAGCTGCTTGGAGCTTGCTTCCGACGGGTGTGAAGGAAGCGCTCTCTTAGGACGTATGGCCGGTCTATACCCGGTTGTCATAATCGAAATCCCGGCGGGCGCAAGACGGCAATGTCTCGTCGTCCGGCCTTTCGCCGGGGGTTCCACGCACCACGGTTAAGGGGTGACCTCGAAATCCATGCCCTCGAAGGTGTAGCGGGGCACCTGAGTCCAGACGCCATCCTCCTTGACCGGCACTTTGTGGATCTTCACGTCGTTGACCTCGAGCTTCCCGGTTTTCTCGTTCACCCAGAAGTCGATATCGTAATACTCGTCCTTGCTTCCGGGCTTGCGGAAGTCGGTGCAGGCAAAGAATTCGCCCTCTTTCTCGAGGTGGCGAACGGGCTGGTGCATCTCGACGAACTCGAGCGGGATCGTCTCCCCGGTCTTCTCGTCTTTCAGGTCGAGGTCTCCGTTTTTGTCCTTGTGCTCCACGATATAGTTGTGGATCGCGCTCATCACTTGCCAGGCGCGCACCACCTCCATGTCGCCGGGGTGCTCCTGTACCGGCAACCACCACCACGCCACCGGAAGACGTGTGATCATGACGTAGCCGTCGCCCTCGCGCTTGGGACCCTTCTGGACGCGAATGTCTATCAAGTCGAGACTGTCGCCATCGGTCTGCGGCTTGAACCAGAAGTCTATGGCGTATTGCTTCTTGGGCTCGTCCTTGTCGTGGAAGATGGCATTGGCGAACCAACCATAGCCCTTCATGCCGCGCACGATCTTGACCTTCTCGTAGACCAGATTGAGATCGGTATCGAGCTTGGGATCGTGAAAGACGAACACCCCGTCCTTCGTGCGCTCCTTGATGACCTCTTCCGTTTTCTTGGTGACAGAGGTCTCATCGAAGTCGGGGTAGTCCGCAGCCATGACAGGCGCGACCGTAACTAGACAGAAGGCCACGGCTATCGCCGTGGCCCCCCACTGTTTCAGCACTTGAGACGACATCATCATCACTGCTTCGTTGTCTCCTCGCTTGCGCCGGCAGCCTTATCCGACGCAGTAGAAGCCGACCTTGTATTGGCAAGAACCAAGATGGCCTGCGCCGCCTCATCATTGCCATTGATCTTGGCAACCTGGGTGGCGGTCTGACCCAGAGCGTTCTTGAGCTCGGGATCGGCGCCAGCATCCATCAGCAGCCCGATCATGGGCGGGCTGTTATGGGCTGCCGCGATCATCAGCGGCGTCATGCCATTCTTGGCCTGCGCGTTCACGTTGGCGCCCTTGTCGACCAACAGCTTGGCGATGTCGATGGGGCGGGTGCTGCCCGGCAGGAAGCGCGCGCCTTCGGCAGGCCCAGTCTGCGCCGCGGCCACCATCAAGGGGGTGAGGCCGTCCTCGCCGGACGCCGCATCGATGTCGGCGCCGTGTTCGACCAAGGCCTTAGCCGAGTCATAGCGACTGTCGGCGATGGCCATGGAAAGCGGCCGATAGCCCTCCGGACCCGGCTCCTCGATCTTGGCGCCGTGCTTCAGAAGGACATCGATCGTGGGAACGCTGTCGCGCATCACCGCCGCGATCAACGGCGTGGTCCCGTCGGAGGCCAAATTCGGATCGGCGCCGTTCTCAATAAGGATCTCGGCAATCTTGTCCTTCCGCTGGCGCGCGGCATTGGCGAGCGGCGTCCAGCCTTGCGAGTCCTGCTTGTTCACATCGGCGCCCTTGCCGATCAGAAACTTCACGCGATCCTCATCGCTGGCGATGATCGCATTGGACAGCTCCTGGTCGATGTCGGCGCCGGCGGCGAGCCACTGCTCAACCTTCTTCTTCGTGACGATCTGATCCGGAGCGGCGAGATCGGGACGCGCCTCGAATTTCTGATCGGCCATCGCGATGTAGCTGCCATGTGCAGGCAGGTCGCCCGGGACAACGCACCTGCTGCACTGAACGAGCGGCACGCCGTAATCCTTCAGGATCTTCGCGACCTGGTCGGCATTATCCTCCAGCGCGTACTCGATCATATATTTAAGGAACGCATCAGTCTTGCGCACACCGACGGCCATCTCAAACTCGAGCGGCACGGTATCGTCGTCGAGATTGACCGGCTGAATGGTGATCGGCTCGTGTTTCATGGTTTTGACCCAGCCGGCGAAGGGGCCATATACGGCGGCGACGTCGATGTCGCCGTCCATGGCGCGCTGCACCACGTACCAGGGCTGATGCTCCGGAACGATATCGCCGTCGTGAGTTTGGGTCTGAAGCTCGACATTATTGACGATGCCGCGCTTGGCGAGGGCCTGACGGATGGCCGAGGTCTGGAAGACACCAATCTTGAGGTCTTTCAGCTTGGGATCGTCGAGGCCGCTCAGCTTGAGGCCCTTGTTGCTGGGATAAGCGAGCACGTAAGTGGTCTTGTAAACTGGTTCGGTCGTGAGCATCAGCCCATAGTGCGACGGCATGTCGAACATCACGTCGCACATGTCCATAGCGAACGTCTGCCGCGTCAGGCCGCGCTCGATGGAAGGCCGCCAAGCAAAGGTCACCTTGGCGCCCATGGCCTTGCCGAGCAGCTCCGCCATCTTCTGCTGGTAACCCTCCTGATTGATGCTCGAGAGCGGCATGTTGCCGGGGTCGACGCAGACCTTGAGCTCCTTCAGCTTCTTCGCCTTATAGGCGGCCTTGGCGGCGGCGCGGATGGCGATCTTCTCGCTAGGCAGGAGATCCTCGAAATCCTTGCTTAGATCCCGCGTGATCTGGGCCTTGGCAGCGGCCGGCGCCGAGGCGCAGGCCAAGGCGGCGATGGAAAGCAGCACCGTAAGAATTCGTGAAAACATGGGGGGCATCGGGGTTCTCGGGTTTCAGGGGCGGCCGGGCCTTAGGCCCAGGAGCATACTACCCGGTAATAAAGGAAATGGCGCCCGATGCCGCAAGGGGCATCGGACGCCGTTAATCTAAGAACTTTTCCGCTACGATTACTCGTAGATGCGGAAGACGTTCAGCTCACCACCCTGCGGGATGAAGCTCAGGCCCGCAGCCTTGGTCATGGCCGTGGCACCAATGGCGCCGAACTTGTCGTTCAGGTCCAGACCAGCAGTGACCGGGAGACCGATCCAGCCGCCGATACCGGAGTAAACGCCGACATACTGCTTGCCGCCCACCTTATAGGTGATCGGGTTGCCGATGATGCCGGAACCAAGCTTGCGGCTCCACAGGACCTTACCGGAATTCCGGTCGACCGCGCGGAAGTCGCCACCAAGCGAGCCGTAGAACATCAGACCACCGTCCGTGTTCATGGTGCCGCCCCAGTTCGGATAGGGATCCGGGATCTCCCAGATCGTCTTACCGCTCAGGACGTCGTACTTCTTGATCTTGCCGGTGGTGCCGGGTTTCTCAGGATACATGTACACGTTCGCGAACACGTAGACCGTGCCCTGGTTCGTGTGCGTGCGCTCCTGGGGCTCCAGCTCCATGCACCAGTTGTTGGTGGGCATGTAGAAGATGTTCGGCTCCTTAGGATCAACCGAACCAGGCTGCTGGTCTTTGCCACCCATAGCAGACGGGCAAGCTTCGACGTTGCGGCCAACTTCGAGCGGAGAATGCTCACGCACCTTCACCGGACGGCCAGTCTTCATGTCGATCTTCTCGGCCCAGTCCACGGTCACGTACTTCGTGGCGCGGAGAAGGGTACCGTCGGTACGATCGAGCACATAGGCAAAGCCGTTACGATCGAAGTGGGTGAGAGCCTTCACCTTCTTACCGTCAATATCCATGTCGGTAAGCATGTTCTCGTTGATGCCGTCATAGTCCCACTGGTCGAACGGGGTCATCTGATAAGCGAAGACCGCGTCGCCATTCTCGATCTTGCGAGCGAAAATGGTCATCGACCACTTGTTGTCGAAGGCGCCAGCATTGCACTCTTCGTGAGACTTGTCCGGGCAACGATAAGACGGGCTCCACAGGCCGGGGTTACCGGTCGAGTAGTAAACCAGCTTCAGCTCAGGATCGTAGCTGTACCAGCCCCAAGCGGCGCCGCCGCCGATCTTGTAGTCCTCGCCCGGGAAGGTCTTGATACCCAGGTCTGAACCAGCCTGACCGAACTGCGGGTTGGCTTTGTTGGTCTCGGGCGTCAGGCACACGTCCTTGTCGGAACCCGTGCTCTGGCAGGTCCAAGCCACCGAGCCGTCCTTCAGGTTGAAGGCCGTGACGCGACCGCGAGCGGCGAACTCGTCACCACCGAAACCCTCGAACACCTTACCGTCGGCGATCAACGGAGCGGGGGTGATGGTCTCGCCCTTCTCGGGGTAAGCGTACTTGACGACCCAAACTTCCTTACCGGTCTGGCCATCGAGGGCAATCACGAAACCGTCGAGAGTGCCATACACGAACTTGCCATCGGCATAGGAACCGCCACGGTTGACCGTGTCGCAGCAAGCGCGCGGCACAGCCGACTCGTCACGGTCGGTCTTCTTAACATACGACCAAACCTGCTTGGGGTTGTCAGGATCGCTCAGATCGAGAGCCTGGACCACGTTGCAGTTGGCCATAGACGGACAGCCAGAGACCATGAACAGCATGGTCTTGCCACCGACATCCTTGATCACAAGCGGCTGACCCTCATGACCGCGAAGGGCGTTCGTGCCCTGCAGCCAAGCCATCTGCAGCTTGTTCACGTTCTTGGTCGTAATGTCGGCAAGCGCGCTGTGGCGCGTCAACGCGAAGTCGCGACCGGGGGCCGGCCACTGATCCGGATCTTTCATCCGAGCCAACTGCTCGGCATCCGTGTCTTGCGCTACCGCCTGGCCGGCGAACGCCATCGTCATTGCGACGATGGTTCCGGCCAGAACACCAAACTTCATTTTCATATCGTTCTCCTCTCCCTAGCTACTCAGTTCACCGAAACGAAAGCTGAGCTATTCTGTTTTGCTTAGGTTAGCCCTCACCCTTGAGCGAAATGCCAAGAGAGAGCACCGAGCCCTTGCAAGTTTTCAAGTTGTCACTGTGTCTGTGGAAATTGGAGGTCGCCCGAAAGCGTCGAAGCAACAAAGTTGCCCTCGCGCCCGCTATTGGCGGCGGGTTCTCCGATGAACACATCACGCGGTGACACCTCACGAGGAATCCAACCTAACAGGTCGTGCGGTGTGAGCATTCCGGCGTATTCATTAGGAACGAACACCCCACACGCTGCCAGGCTGCAGGCTCATAATTGCCAAATGTAATGGCTTTGCAAGCGAAAAGTGCTCGCGGCAATCAATTGTGCCATACGCGAACACGTTTCGCTGCACTGCATCAAAGGCACAACGTTAGAAGTCTTGGTGTCAAGTCAGATTTGTTCGGAATTTGTGTGCAGCGCACTGGCGAGTTGATGCAACGTCTCAACTGACGTGTGCTGGACGAAAACACGAACACCGGATTCCAGAATCACAGTTCGACGCGCGCCGTCGCGCCGGCGTGGCCGCCGGCGTCATGCCCATCGCGGGCATGAGTTCTCGCCCTGTTCTCGCCCGTGGAGCGACTCCTCCTCCACTCCCTCCGATAGGGAGTGTACGGAACGTCCTCGGCGACTAGCGCGTCCTCGTCGCGACAGACGGAAGATGCTGGATGGCGATGCGCATCAGCTCAGGCAACGTGCGGACGCCGAGCTTCGCCTTTAGCTGCGTGCAGGTGTTCGCGACGGTCTTGTAGCTCACATGCAGATGCTCGGCGATGACGCCGTAAGGCTTGCCCTCGGCCACGAGCGCGAGCGTCTGCAGCTCGCGTACCGTCATGCGGCGCAAGGGATTGGTGGTGCCGCGCGCCTCCATGAAGGCTACCTCCGACGCCAGATCGTGGCTGAGATAGGGCCGGTTCTCGCGCACCTTCCGAAAGGCCTTCAGCATCTCGTCGGGCGCGGTGTCCTTCAGCACGTAACCGGTCGCGCCCATTTCAAGCGCGCGGCTCACGATGACGGGATCGGAGTGCATGGTGAAAACCAGAATCGGCGTCTCTTGGTCGTGCAAGCGAAGCCGCCGGATGAAAGACAAGCCGCCAAGCGCGCCCGTGCGCATGGCAAGGTCGACGATGATCACGTCAGGCTTCTGGGTGCGATAGATGCGGAATCCATCGGCCAGACTCTGTGCCTGAACGATCTTCTCGACGCCGGCGTCCTCGAGCAACTGCCGACAGCCTTGTAGGACGATCGGATGATCGTCGATGACGAGAACATGGGTCATGATAGTTCCCCAACCAATTCTGGCGCTCTTGCGCGTTGTTTGCTTTCGCTTACCGGAATTTCTACGCGGATCGTGGTGCCCTTGGAAGGCGCGCTGTCGATCACGCACGACCCGCCGAGCGAGCGCACGCGCTCGGTCATGGCCGAGAGTCCGAATCCTTTCGGCGTCGACGCGCTAATCCCTCGCCCGTCATCGGCAATGATCAGCTGCAACCGCGCGGCATGCTCACCGCCATTCGTGAGCCCCTCAGCGAGATCGACGGTGAGCGTGCTTGCCGCGCCGTGACGCATCGCATTGGTGATCCCCTCTTGGATGCACCGGTAGACGGTGAGATCGATCTGCTCGCCATAGGATTTCGCCAGCGGGCCGAGATTGAGGACGACGTGCGTGTCGGGATGGCGGCGCTGGAAGCCCGCGGTGAGCTCGTCGATCAGGTCGGCAAGCTTGACCCTGCCGAGGGGTCCCGGCCGCAGCTTCTTGAGCAGAGCGCGATTCATCGCCTTGAGCCGATCGGTGATGGACAGAATCTCCCCGACCCGGCGCGAGATCTCAAGCGAGCGCGTCTTGGGAAGCTGGCCGGCGATCGTGCGAATGGAGGATGCGTTGGCGGTGATGCCGAACAGGCAGGCGCCGGCCTCGTCGTGAAGATCGTTGGCGATCTCGCGCCGCTCCTCTTCCTGCAAGGTGATGAGCTGGCGGTAGAGTCTGCTGTTCTCGTCACGCGCCGTGCTGAGCACGCTCGCCAAGGTGTTGAAGCGGTTGGTGATGACGGCGAGCTCTTTCACCTTGGGCGGCTCAAGCCGCGCGGCATAGTCTCCGTCCTCGAGATCGAGCAGGCCTTTGGAGAGGCTGGCAAGCGGATCGAGCACGCGGCCGAGCACGACATATAGAATGGCGAGAACCACCACGTTGAGGCCGAGCCAAACGATGGCGAGGGAGGAGAAGTCCTGCCACGCCTCGGCGATCTCATCGGCCGGCTCGCCGACGAGGACAATCGGCGTCGAATGATCGACCGTCACGACGCGAACCGCGCGGCCGCCGACCCTCGGCCGGACCAGGGCGACGAACCAGCTGGGCACGTAGGGCCTGGCGCCGTCCTCGACGATCCTGTGGGGCGCGGCGATGGTGAGGCGGCCGGTTTCGTCCATGAACATGATGCGAACATGGCGAAGATGCTTGAGCTGATCCGGCAATTCCCGCTTGGTCTCCTCGATCCGGTCTGGGCTCTTGACGCCGCTCATCGTGGCCTCGACCAGGCGATCCGCGATCTCGAGCGAGGCTTGCATCTCGACCTTCGTGGCCGTGCGCGTGTTCACAATCGAAAGAACGCCAGCCACGATCGCGGCAAGAAAGTTGATCGCCGCGATGGCGACTAGAACTTGCGTTCGGAGCGGGCGGTCATACCAGAGCTTTTGCAGCACGCCGTGAAAGTCTCCACCAAGCCAGACGCGTCACACCATCGAGCCGGCGCCAATGGCAAGGGCTAAAGGCATTTAGTTTTAACGTCATAAGCCGTCGGCGCGCGCTCTAATCTATTCTTTGCAGCGCTCCGGCGGAATGTGCCCGCCGCACGCAGCACCGTTTGCCGGCGCCCTTCTCTCGCCTACTGCAGGCCGGACGGGAGGAAATAGCAATGGCAAGTCTGGCAATCCCATTGCCAAATGTTCCCGATTCCCCGGCGCAGAAATCCCCGGTTCCGATCTCGATCCGGCCGGCCTCACGCCATGTCCTTGGCGCGCAAGCCCAAAAGGTCTCCTGGCGGGTGAGCATGCTTAAATAATGGTTACCCGAGAAGCAAAAGCTCTCAAGAGACCAGTTAGTCGCCGTTAGCTGAGTAAGAAGTATCGTTAAGCCGCTTAAGCCCTCTTTACCCGAAGCCGGAGCAAGACTTGCCATCTTGCTGAGACGCGCGCGGCGGACATCCCGTGGCCCCGCGACTCGGCCTTTGAATATTCAAACGGTCCAGAGGGCCAACTAGAGGAGGAGTGAAACGATGAAGCTGGTAACCCTGACATGCCTTGCGGGTGTGGTTGCTCTTGGTTTTGCTGGTGCCGCGCATGCGGCCCAGGGTCAGCCCCTCAACTCCACGCAGTGCAACAAGGCCTGGAGCATGGCCTCGCCGAACGGCGAGACGCTGGACCAGGGTAAGGCCGTCGACTACGTGATCAATTTCACGATGGTGGATTCCAACAAAGATGGCCAGATCTCCAAGGACGAGTTCAACTCTGCCTGTGACAAGGGTCTGGTCAAGGCCGACACCGCGACCACCAAGGACATGGAGTAAGCGGGCGCCTTAGGCAGTCCGCTTCGCTGCTAAAGGGGGTGTGCGATGCCGAATGGCGCGCACACCCCTTTTTCATGGCTGGAGGTGGAGCCAGCCGCTACGGAACGATTGCCACGCCCCACGGCAGCCGGCCCACCTTTACCGACTTCTCGGCCTTGAGCGTGTCCACGTCGATCACCGTCATGTCGTTGGTAAGCCCATTGGCCACGTAGAGCTTCTCGCCGTCTCCGCAGGCGACATAGAACTCCTTGCCGTCGGGGCTGGCGATGATGCCGCGCGGACGCCTCGCGGTCTTGATGGTCTTTGTGACTTCAAGCGTGTCGCCGTCGATCACCGTGACCGTATTGTCCTTCTCGTTCGAGACGAAGATCTGCATGGCGAATGCAGGCGGCGCGGCGATCGCCAAGAACGCGGCGAACGCCAGCGCCACTATTCTGCCGGGCGTTGCCAAAGGTTCCGCGGCGAAGGTGCCACTGCACCTTCGCCGCTCGCCTGCATGTTAGACGGCAATTGCCGGCGTCTTCTCGGCCGACAGCTCCGCGGCGCGTACCAAAGAGTGGTAGGCCGCAAGGTAATCTTGCGCCATGCGCCGCGACGTGAACCGTTCCTCGAAGCGGTGCCTGATGTGCTTGCGCGACAAGGTCGGCACGCGATCGACCGCAGCCACCCCATCCGCCACATCCTCGACGACGAAACCAGTCACGCCGTTCTCGACGATCTCGGGCACCGAGCCGCGGTTATAAGCAATGACCGGCGTGCCGCAGGCCATGGCCTCGATCATCACCAGACCGAACGGCTCGTTCCAGGCCATCGGCACCAGCAAGGCCATGGCGCCACTCAGGAACGCCGACTTCTCGTCGTCACCGATCTCGCCGATAAACTCGACGCCGCGGCGACTGAGAAGCGGCTCGATCTTCTCTTCGAAATAATTGCGATCGACCGGATCGACTTTTGCCGCGATCTTCAACGGCAATCCGCATTGGCCGGCGATCTCGATGGCCTGGTCGACCGCCTTTTCCGGCGCGATGCGTCCCATGAAGGCGAGATATTCCGGCTTCATCGGCTGGGGCATCAAGAGGCCCTGCGGCAGCCCATGATAGATCGTGCCCAGCCACGGCGCGTCCGCGATGGGCTTCCTCTGGTCGTTCGAGATCGAGATCAGGGGCGCCCGCGGGAAGCTCTTGAACACCACCTGATGTTCCGGGAGGTCCAGCCGGCCGTGCAACGTCGTCACGAATGGCGTGTCCTGCCGCGAGAACAGCGAGAACGGATAGTAGTCGAGGTGGAAGTGGAGGACATCGAACTCCCCTGCCCGTTGATAAATGTTCTCGAGCATCGCCATGTGCAGCGCGTTGCCGTCGCGGACCGTACCGTCGAGGCGCAATGCGCGCGGCCACACCGGCTCCAACTTCGCCGACGTGCGCGAGTCACCGCTCGCAAACAGCGTGACATCATGGCCCATGGCGACCAGCTCTTCGGTCAACCACGAGATGACACGCTCGGTACCGCCATACAGTTTCGGTGGAACCGCTTCGGTGAGCGGTCCGATCTGCGCAATTCGCATTTTGTTTGTCTCCCTGCCAACTGGCTTAGAACGGCTTAGCAACCGCAGACGCGACCAAACGTTCCAGCGCGTACAAAAGGTCGCAGGCGAACCGGAGTCATGTTCGCGCGTTGATGCGGAGATGCGGACGACGAGTTGTGGCGAAGCCGTGACGGCTGTGTCGAAACCATGTTCTCGATGAGGTGATGACGTGACGCACGATCTTTGTCGCTACGCGAACCGGCCCTTCGCCTTCATCGGCCGGTACGTGCGCCGCCGTGCAATTGCACATTTTGTAATCTTGTCGGCCGTGGTCGGCGCCGTCGCCTGCTCGGTCGGCACTCAGTACGGTTTGAAATATCTTATCGACACTTTGTCGGCGGGTCCGCGCTCTGCCTATGTCATGAGCGCGTTCATCGTGCTCGCGGCGCTTATTTCAGCAGACATGTTGCTATGGCGCTTTGCCGGATGGGTCGGCAGCTTCACCTTCGTCGGCGTCACCGGCGACGTGCGACGCGAGTTGTTCCGTCATCTGACCGGACACGCGCCGACATATTTCCTGGAGCGGTCGCCCGGCGTGCTGACAAGCCGGGTAACGGCAACCTCCAACGCCGTCTTCATGATCGAGCAGATGACAGCGAGCAACGTGCTGCCCCCCTGCATCGCCACGGTCGGTGCGATTATCGCCATCATGACAGTGAGCCTCCCCATGGCCGCCGTGCTGATTGCGGTCGCCGGCGTGGTGATCGTCGTGATGTTCCGCCTTGCCGCGGCGGGCAAGCCGCTGCACTACGCATTCGCCGACAAAGCGGCCGCCGTCGACGGAGAGATGGTGGACGTCGTCGGCAACATGCCGCTGGTGCGGTCGTTCTGCGGACTTGGTCGAGAGCTCGCCCGCTTCGACAACACCGTGGATCGCGAGTTGAGCGCACGACAGCGCAGCCTCATCTACCTGGAGAAGCTCCGGCTGTTTCACGCCGTGGTCACCGTCGTCTTGACGATCGGGCTGCTCGGTTGGGCGATTGCGCTGTGGCAGAGCGGGGCGGCAACGACGGGCGACGTCGTGCTCATCTGCACGCTCGGACTGACGGTGCTGCACGCCACACGGGATCTCGCCGTCGCGCTGGTCGACGTGACCCAGCACGTGGCACGCCTTGCAGAGGCTTTGGCCACGCTTCTCGTTCCGCATGCCTTGCGCGATCACCCCGAGGCCGTTCCGCTCGAGCGACGCGACGGCAAAATCACCTTCGAGAACGTCTCGTTCGCCTATCCCGACGGGAGACGCGTGTTCACGGACTTCAGCCTCAATGTCGAGCCGGGCCAGCGTGTCGGCCTGCTCGGGCCTTCGGGTATCGGCAAGTCCACGCTGTTTGCGCTGCTCCAGCGGTTCTACGATCCGCAAGGCGGCTGCATCCTGATCGACGGCCAAGACATCGCGTGCCTCACCCAGGACAGCGTCCGCGCCGCCTTGTCATTTGTGCCGCAGGACGTCTCGCTGTTTCACCGGTCGATCCTGGAGAACATCCGCTACGGGCGCCCCGAGGCATCCGAAGCGGACGTGGCCCGCGCGGCCGCGGCGGCGCATTGCGATGAGTTCATTGCCGCAATGCCCGAAGGCTACGACACGATCGTCGGCGACCGGGGGATCAAACTATCGGGCGGACAGCGGCAGCGGATCGCCATCGCGCGCGCCTTCCTGAAGGACGCCCCGATTCTCCTCCTCGACGAGGCCACCTCGGCGCTCGACATCGAGTTGGAGGACATGATCCGCGACGCCCTCGCCCACTTGATGCGCGGGCGAACCGTGATCGCGATCGACCATAACTTGCGGGCTTTGCGGGATTTCGAGCGCATCGTCATGCTGCAGGACGGACGGGTCGTGGAGGACGGGTCGCCGGAGCATCTGATGAAGCGTGACGGCCTGTACCGCCGATGGATGCTGGCTGCGTGAGGAACCAGACGCTGCCGAGCGGCGGCGGGCCTTCGATGAACGTTTTCCCGGCGCGCGCGTTTCTAACACTGACTAGGCTTTCGTTTTCTGACGAGGAGCAGGATTGCCGCCTTGCCGCGAATCACGGCGAGGCATAGGTAACACGCGTTCAGGCTGATTACCGGTGGGCCAAGACTTGCGGGGAGACAACCCCCCGGCCTGTGCTTTCGCGTGCAAGCTTTTCAACCGGTCCGATGGACCATCTAGAGGAGGAGTGCGGAAGATGAAACTGGTGAACCTGACTTGCCTTGCAGGCGTGCTTGCGATCGGTTTCGGCAGCAGCCTTGCGCTGGCTGCCGACATGGCCGTCCCTGCCGACAAATGTGACAAGGCGTGGTCCATGGCCTCGCCCGACGGCGATACCATTTCGAAGGGCGCCGATGTGCCTGTCGTGTTGGATTTCACGATGGTCGATTCCAACAAGGACGGCGCTATCGATCAGGATGAATTCAATAAGGCGTGCTCGGAAGGCATGGTCAAAGCCGACGAGGCGACCGTCAAAGACATGCAGTAGGCTGAACCGCCTATTACTGATTTCCCGGAGGGTGTGCCCGTCATGTGGCGGGTGCGCCCTTCTTCTTTGTCAGTCCGTGCGAGCGGCGCTTATCTGCGGCTCAGGTCCGACGCGCTTTGGGCGCAACAACGAGACGCCTTTCACCATCGCGTAGATCGCCGGGATCACCAGAAGCGTCAGCAGCGTCGATGACACCATGCCGCCGATCATCGGCACGGCGATGCGCTGCATGACCTCGGAGCCGGTCCCGTGGCTCCACATGATCGGCAAGAGCCCCGCCATGATCGCCGCCACGGTCATCATCTTGGGCCGTACGCGCCCGGCCGCGCCGGACATGATTGCTTCATGCACGTCGCGTGCATCGAGGGCGCGGCCCTCGGCGGTCCGCTGCTCCACGCGCTTCTTGAGGGCACCGTCGAGATAGATGAGCATGACCACGCCGGTCTCGGCGGCGACGCCTGTCAGCGCGATAAACCCGGTGACGACGGCTACCGAGAAATTGAAGCCGAGCCACCACATCAGCCACAGTCCGCCGACAAGGGCGAACGGGACCGACAACATGACGATCAGCGTCTCGGTGAGGCGCCGGAAGTTGAGATAGAGCAGCACGAAGACGATCAGGATGGTGAACGGCACGACGATCGCAAGCCGCGCCTTGGCGCGTTCGAGGTACTCGTACTGACCGCTCCAGGTGACGTAGTAGCCCGGCGGAAAGTCGACCTCGGCCGCCACCGCCTTCTGCGCATCGGCGACATAGCTGCCGATATCCCGGCCGCGGAAATCGACAAAGATATAGAGCGCAAGCTGCGCGTTCTCCGTGCGGATCATGGAGGGCCCTTGGCCGAGACTGACCTTCGCCACTTCGCCCAGGGGCACGGTGCCGCCGCTCGGCGTCGGGATCAGCACGTCGTTGGCGATGGCCTGGGGATTGTTGCGGTAATCGCGCGGATAGCGGAGGGCGACGTTGTAGCGTTCCCTCCCCTCCACGGTCGTGGTGATCGCCTCGGCGCCGAGCGCGCTGGCGATGACACTCTGCACGTCGCCGACCATGAGCCCGTAGCGTGCGAGCTGCGTCCGGTCGGGATCGATGTTCACGTAGTAGCCGCCCGTGGCGCGCTCGGCATAGGCGCTGGTCGTCCCCGGCACGGTGCGAATGGCGGCCTCGATCTTGCGCGCAAGCTTCTCCATCTCGCCGAGATCGCTGCCGATCACCTTGACGCCGACCGGGGTGCGAATGCCCGTCGACAGCATGTCGATGCGCGCCTTGATGGGCATGGTCCAGGAATTGGAGACGCCGGGGAACTGTAACGCCTCGTCCATCTTGGCGATCAGCCCATCGATGGTCATGCCGTCAGGCCACTCGCTTTCCGGCTTCAGATTGATCACCGTCTCGAACATCTCCATCGGCGCGGGGTCCGTGGCAGTCGAGGCGCGGCCCGCCTTCCCCCAGACCGACTGCACCTCGGGGAAGCTCTTGATGATTTTGTTCTGGGTCTGGAGCAGTTCACCAGCCTCGGTGACCGAGAGTCCCGGCAAGGTCGTCGGCATATAGAACAATGTGCCCTCGTTCAGGGTCGGCATGAACTCGCTGCCGATCCGCGATGCGGGCCACAGGCTCACGGCGAGAACGCCGAGCGCAATCAGGATCGTGGCTCCCTTGTAACGCAAGACGAGCTCGATCGCCGGCCGATAGATCCAATCCAGGAACCGGTTCACCGGATTCTTGTGCTCGGGCATGATGCGGCCGCGCACGAAGACCATCATCAAGGCCGGCACGACCAGGATCGACAGAAGCGCGGCGGAGCCCATGGCGAACGTCTTGGTGTAGGCGAGCGGCTTGAACAGGCGCCCCTCCTGCGCTTCCAGCGCGAAGATCGGCAGAAACGACACGGTGATGATGAGGAGACTGAAGAACAGTGCCGGCCCAACCTCGACGGCGGCCTCGATAAGGACCTCGGTCCTGGGCTTGTCCGGCGGGGCATGCTCGAGACGCTTGTGCGCGTTCTCGATCATGACGATGGCGGCGTCGACCATGGCGCCGATGGCGATGGCGATGCCGCCGAGGCTCATGATGTTGGAGGAGAGGCCCAGGGCCCACATGCAGATATAGGCCATGAGGACGCCGAGCGGCAGGGTGATGATGGCGACGAGGGCGCTGCGCGCGTGCATCAAAAAGACGACGCAGACCAGCGCGACGATGATGCTTTCCTCGATGAGCGTCCGCTTCAGCGTATCGATGGCGCGATAGATCAAGCCCGAGCGGTCGTAGACCGCCTCCACAGTCACGCCCTTCGGCAGGCTCGGCGCGAGCTCGGCCAGACGATCCTTGACGTGCTCGATCACCGACAGCGCATTCTCGCCGAAGCGCTGGAGCGCGATGCCTGAGACGACCTCCCCTTCCCCGTTGAGCTCGGCGATGCCGCGACGCTCGTCGGGAACGAGCTCGACCCGCGCGACATCCTTCAGAAGCACCGGAACGCCGCCTTCGTTCTTGACGACGATGTCCTCGAGGTCTTTGAGGCTCGTGATGTAACCCCGGCCGCGCACCATGTACTCGCGCTCGGAGATCTCCACGGTACGGCCGCCGACATCCATGTTGCTCTCGCGGATGACGTCCCTGATCTTGGAGAGCGGAATGCCGAGCGCCTGAAGACGGCGCGGATCGACGACGACGCTGTACTGCTTGACGAAGCCGCCGACACTCGCGACCTCGGCCACGCCTTGGGCCTTGGCGAGACCGAAGCGCACATACCAGTCCTGGAGGGTCCTGAGCTCGGCCAGGCTCTTTTGCGTGCCGCGCAGGACATATTGATAGACCCACCCCACGCCGGTCGCATCCGGACCGAGTTCCGGCGTGACGCCGGAAGGCAGATCCTTGGCGGCGGCATTCAGATATTCGAGAACGCGCGAGCGCGCCCAATAGAGGTCGGTGCCGTCGTCGAAGATCACGTACACGAAGGACACGCCGAAGAAGGAGAAGCCGCGCACGACGTGTGCCTTCGGCACCGTCAGCATCGCGGTCGTGAGAGGATAGGTGACCTGGTCTTCGACCACTTGCGGCGCCTGGCCCGGATACTCCGTGTAGACGATGACCTGGACGTCGGAGAGATCGGGGATGGCGTCGAGCGGCACTTGCTTGACCGCATAGACGCCGACCAAGGTGATGAAGATCGTGGCGATGCCGACGAGGACGACGTTCCGCGCCGACCAGCGGATGATGCTTGCGATCATGGCGTCACGTCCGTCTGGTCGAGAGCTTGCAAGGCGGCTTTCAAGTTGCTCTCGGAATCGATGAGGAACGTGGCCGAGGTGACCACCTCCTCGCCGCTCTTCACGCCGTCCAGCACCTCGAAATAGCCGCCGCCGGAATTGCCGAGCTTGACCGCGCGCGGTTCGAACCGGCCCTCCCCCTTGGCGATCAGGACCACCTTCCGCGTGCCGCTGTCGATGACGGCGCTTGCGGGCACGGCGGTGACGGGCGCCTTCTTAGCTCCCGGATCGAGGAGAACATCGGCATACATGCCGGGCTTGATGCGGCCGTCAGGGTTCGGCAGCTCGATACGGACCGAGAGCGTCCGCGTTTCAGGTTTCATCATCTCCGGATAGATGAAGGTGACCTTTCCCTCGTGGGGCTCATTGGGAAAGGCGCGCAGCGTGATTGTGGCGGGCGTGCCCACGGCAATGTCGCCAATGTCGGCCTCCGCCACCTCGGCGATGACCCAAACGCGGGAGTGGTCGGCGATGCGGAACAACTCGTCGCCGGCCTTCACAAATTGGCCTTTGATGACGCTCTTGGCGGTCACGTCGCCCGTCGTAGGCGACGGCCAATCGAGCGTGCGTGGATTTTCCTTGGTTCTTCGAACCTCCTCGATACGCGCCTCGGGCACGTCGAGGTTCCGCAGTTTCTGAACGGCGCCCTCGACATCGCGGCCTCCGTCGCGGCCTTGGGCGCGCAAGGCAACCAGAAGATCGACTTGGGCCAGTTGGATCTGCGGGCTGTAGAAGCGGAACAGCGGTTGGCCTGTTTCGACATGCTGGCCCGTCTTGTCGACGAACAGATCCTCGATGTAGCCGTCGGAGCGGACCGTGATGATGGTGAGCAAGGATTCGTCGTGCTCCACCAGTCCGACCCCGCGCACGGGCCGCGCGATGATCTTGGTTCCGACCTTCTCGGTCCTGACGCCGCTCCGCTGGATCTTATCGAGGCTGACCGTGACGGTGCCGCCGTCCCCGGCCTCGTCGGCGTAGACCGGAATGTAGTCCATGCCCATGGAGTCCTTCTTCGGCACCTTCGAGATGTCGGCGAGCCCCATGGGGTTGCGGTAATAGAGTATCTTGCGGTCGTCCTTTGCTGGCGCGACCTGCTCCGCGGCAGCCGGCATCACCATCGGCCCTGGCCGATGCGCATACCAATAGCTGCCTGCGGCGCCGGCCAAGATGCCGGCGGCCAGGATGGCCAAAGTGCTTAGACGCTTCATCGCTGCGTCTCCAAATCCTCGATTGGCGGGCCCTCGCCGTCATGCGGCAAAGGATCGACGCGCGCCGCGACGGCGCGAGCGGGCGCTCACGCGGAACGGCGTGACTTCATTGGAGGATTCAGACGCGTGGAGGCGGTGATGGAGGAATATACGCTGGCGAGCTGGTGCTCTCGACCACACGTGCGGTCTTCACCAGCGGCATGCGGGCGGAAAGCGCGCCCGTCGACGCCGACAGAACCGCCGTCAGGCCGAGGCACAGGCATTTGCCGCCGCAAGCGGCATGATCGCCGCAGTGGCCTTTTGCGTGACCGCTCTGGGCGTCGCCGGCCATTGACTGCATCGCGCAGGGCTGCCCATGGGGGCAGCAGTCCGAATGCGACGAGATCTGCGAGACGTCGGAGGGAAGGCCACGCGCCTGCGCGCCCGCGACCGGCAGCATGGCCAGCGAAAGGGCGACAAAGGCGACGATAATGGCTCGCAGAGTGCTCATGGCGATTTTCGAGGATTATCCGCCGGTTCCCGCGCGGTCAAGTGACGTGATCGTGAGGCTCATTGATGAAAATCAAGGCGTAGTTCCTGCCTGATGTTAGTCTTTGGTTTCCTGTTGGTTTAAGCAGGAGACGCATGATGAAGCTCAATATTGGCGCCTTTGCCCTCGCATTTGGGGTTTGGTGGGGCGGCGGTATTTTCATCGCGACCTGGTGGCTCATCGCTAGAGGCAACGACACCACCGCTCCCGTGCTCCTCGACCACTTCTACTACGGCTATAGCGTCACAGCGCTGGGCAGCCTGATCGGGCTGGTCTGGGGATTTGTCTGTGGGGCGATCTGCGGCGCAATCTTGGCTTGGCTCTATAATTTCTTCAGCGAGCGGGTCGGCGCTTAGGCCGGGTTCTCAACAAGTCAGAGCGCCCGGACCCGAACAAATCTGGGTGGAAGGCGTTACTCGCCAGTGCCCAGCTCTATAGAAAGTCGCAATCATGTTTGACCACGGGTCTGGGTGGGGAATGATGGGAGATTGGGGCTTCATGGGACTCGGTTTTATCTTTTGGCTCGCGATCCTGGCCGCGCTCGTCGCTGCCGCAGTGTGGTTCATGCGGTCGCAGCAGGGGGCCGCACCGGGCCGCTCGGACAGTCTTCAAATTCTGGAAGAGCGTTATGCGCGCGGCGAAATCGACCGTGACGAGTATCTCCAGAAGAAGCGCGACATCCTTGGCTGAAGCGTAACGGCTCACGTGGCGCGTTTGCCGAAGGCGATGATGCCTGCGACCGGCACGATGAAGCCGATGGTGACGGCGACGACGATGAGCGCCGGGAGCTCGGCATATGCGCCGCGGCCAACCTCGAACCAATAATTGAGATACTTGGTCTGGAGCTGGGCCGCGACCAGCGCCACGTTCATCAGCGACGCCATGAGCGCGAACCAGGTGGCGCGGCGGCCTGCGGGCGCGTTGATGGCGACGAGGGTGAGCGCCGGGATCATGCTGAGCTCGGCGAAGGGCGATTCCGTGGTCGTGTCGATAATGGCGATGGTGCGGGCGCCGAAGCCGAGATGCGCCTCCGTCCACTGATCGAGGCGGAGCGTGAGCGCGATATTGGGCAATGACAGAAGCGTGCCGATGACGGTCAGCCAGAGCAGAACCTTGGCGATGGGCTTGCGCGTGATGACGTCGGAGAAGAGCCATGCGCCGGCGAGCGCGAGGCCTGCACCGATCTGGGCGAGCGTGCCGTAGAACGCCTCGTCGAAGCCGAGCATGTCGATGGTGAACCAGCGATAGCCTTCGCCGACGCCCGGCGCCGAGCGGTAGAGGAAGATCACAAGCGCCGCGTAGAGGATGCGCTTGCGGAACGCCGCATCGAGATCCTCGGCGATGCGATAGAGCATGAGCGCGATGACCGTGAGCGAGATCAGGAAGACGAGCTCCTGGCCGAGCGGCAGCCCGCTGAGACCGATGGCGAGGACCACGGTGCCGAAGACGAGGCCGCCGCCGAGGATGCGCCAGTCGATGGGCTTCGTTTCCGCGCCGTCGAGACGGACCAGCATGGCGCCGGTGAGCGAGATGGCGGGCACGATGAGCCCGAACAGGAACACGGTCTCGTAGGAATAAACTTGCGCGAGCCAGCCGGAGAGGCCGGAGACCGACAAGATGCCGGACCACAAGGCGAGCCGCCCCAACACCTGCACGAGCCCAAGCTCGCGCTCGAGTTCGGCTTTGGGTTTCGGCGTCCCGTCGGGCCGGGTACGCTCAACCACCTCCGTGGTCATGGCGTCGGCGATGACGTCCTGCAGGACGACGCCGACCACGATCAGGAGTTGCGCCGTCACATAGAGTGCGTTCTTGCCGGCGATGGTGATCCAACCGCCCGCGGCGCCCGCCATGAGCACCAGCCCTGAGGCCACGAGGCTCGCGCCGATGAGCACGTAGACCCGGCGCTGGGAGCCGAAGATCGGCACGGAGTCGGCGAGCTGGCCGAACACCATCTTGATGGTCCAGGGGAGCGTCAGCCAGACGCCGATGGCGGCGAGCTCCGCCGGGGTAAAGCTCAACGCATCCTTGACCCAGAACGTCTCAGCGATGGCGACGAGGCCGAGCGCGCCATAGGCGAAATAGATCATGAGCAGCGGCAGATAGCGCAGCCGCATGGCGCGGATCGGGGTGATCAGCGCGCCTCTCAGCTTGTCGAGCAGCGTTGGTTCCTGAGGCGCGGCTTCAGGCGCGGCTTGGGCTGAGGACGGGGGCGTCATGGCCGCTTCCATAGCAGGCCAGGGATTGGGCCGCCTCTTACCGTTTACGTTGACGTTTCGGTGACGCCGTTTGCCCTATTTGTGGGCATTGATTTTTCTCAAGGCTGCGGCAAATCGCTTCTGGTCTTCCTTCGGTCATGAAATCACAGCGTTTGCGCCCTAACTCGAGGGAGGAATTCATGAGCCTGTACAAGATTCGCCTGGAGCTTGCCCGCGACCACGATTTTCCCGAAGGGAGCCGAATGCGCGGATATGAGTTTACCGCGCCGCTCGACGCGGAAGATCGCATCGACCACGAGGCGTGGAAGACGAATCGCGACCAGTGCCGAGTGCTGCGCTTCTGGGAAGGTAACGACGACGAGGTGGGCCATCTGATCCGCAAACCCGGCGGATCGTGGGCGTTCCACTACGACCTGCTTGGCGATCCAGACGACGACGAGTCCGGCTATCGCTTCGGCAACCACGTGTTTCGGCCGGGCGAGTATGTGTCCATCAAGGAGCATGACGACGTGATGCGCACGTTCAAGGTCGTCATGGCCCAGCCTCTAGAGTGAGGCGCTAGTTTTGAGAGGTCCGCGCACGCTGCATGACGGTTCGTAATCTGGAACATTGTTTACGCCCGCGCTCGGTCGCGGTGATCGGCGCGAGCGGAGAGCCGGGGTCGGTGGGACATACGCTGACCAAGAACATCCTGACCAGCGGGTTTCAGGGCTCGGTCTACCTCGTCAATCCGCACCACGCCACGATCCACGGGCATGAATGCTTCAAGTCGGTCTCGGCCCTGCCCGAGGCGCCCGAGCTTGCGGTCATCGCCACCCCGCCGGACACGCTGCCGGCGCTCATCGGCGAGCTCGGCAAAAAGGGCACCCGCGCTGCCGTGGTCATTACGGCGGGTTTCAGCCCCGCCCTCAAGCAGGCCATGCTCGACCAGGCGCGGCCCTATTGCCTGCGCATCATCGGCCCGAACTGTCTTGGCATCTCGGTGCCGGAGTTGGGCTTGAGCGCCAATTTCGGGCTGAACCATCCGAAGGTCGGCAAGCTCGCCTTCCTGTCGCAGTCCGGCGCGTTGATGACCGGCATTCTCGATTGGGCCGCGTCCCGCGACATCGGCTTTTCCTACGTGGTGTCCATGGGCGACATGGCGGACGTGGACGTGGGCGACCTGCTCGACTTCCTCGCCGCCGACGTCTCCACGAGCTCGATCCTGCTTTATCTCGAGACGATCCCCGCCGCGCGCAAGTTCATGTCGGCGGCGCGCTCCGCCGCGCGGGCGAAGCCGGTGATCGTCATCAAGTCGGGGCGCAACAAAGAGTCGGCGCGCGCGGCCGCGACCCATACGGGCGCACTCGCGGGCAGCGACGCCGCCGTCAGCGCTGCCTTCCGCCGGGCCGGCCTGGTGCGGGTCGGCGAGCTCGAGGAGCTGTTCGCCGCAGCCGAGACGCTTGCCAGCCTGAAGCCGGTCGAAGGCAACGAGCTTCTGATCATCACCAATGGCGGCGGCGCCGGCGTTCTCGCCGTGGACGACCTGATGCGCCTCGACGGCCAGCTCGCGCCGATCGATGACAGCCTGATCGCGAAGCTGGACGAGGTGCTTCCCGCCAACTGGTCGCGGGCCAACCCCATCGACATTATCGGCGATGCGGGGCCGGAGCGTTACAAGGCTGCGCTCGATGCCGTGCTTGCCAACCCCCACGCCGACGGCATTCTCGTGATGAACTGCCCTACGGCGCTCGCCTCGTCGACCGATGCCGCACAGGCCGTGCTCGACGCGATTCACCAGGCGCCCGACCCCAAGGAGCTGCCGCCGATCCTCACCAACTGGCTCGGCGAGAAGGCCGCTGCCGGCGGCCGGCAGAAGTTCCGCGAGGCGCATATCCCGACCTTCGAGTCGCCGACCGACGCCATCAAAGGCTTCTTCTATCTGTGGCAACACACCAAGGCCCAAGAGGCGTTGATGCGCACTCCGCCCAAGGAGACGGGCCGCACGCCCATCGCCGACGAGGCGGCCCGCACGATCATGCGCTCTGCCGCGCGGGCCGGCCGCTCCATGCTCACCGAGCCGGAAGCCAAGGCCGTGCTGTCCGCCTTCGGCATTCCCACGGTGCCGACGCGGGTAGCCGCATCAGTAGAAGAGGTTCCAGAACTCGCGGCCGCTCTGCTCCAACAGGCGGAGTCGGTGGTGGTCAAGATCCTATCCAACGACATCTCGCATAAGTCGGACGTGGGTGGGGTCCGCTTGGGCCTGCGCACGCCGGAAGAAGCGCGCCATGCCGCCGAGCGCATGCTGATGCGTACGCACGAGCTTGTGCCCGAGGCCCGGATCCAAGGCTTCACCATCCAGCCGATGGTCATGCGCAAGCGCGCCCATGAGCTGCTGATGGGCGTCTACGAGGACAGGCTGTTCGGGCCAATGATCCTGTTCGGCGCGGGCGGCACGGCGACGGAGATCATCGCCGACACCGCCGTGGCGCTGCCGCCGCTCGATCTCGAGCTCGCGTACGACCTCATGGCGCAAACGCGCATCTACAAGCTGCTCCAGGGCTATCGCGACCGGCCGCCCGCCGATCTCACGGCGATCGCCGAGGCGCTCGTGCATCTGTCACAGCTCGTGGTGGATTGCCCGGCCGTGAGAGAGCTCGACATCAATCCCCTGCTTGCCGACGAGATGGGCGTCATCGCCCTCGATGCCCGCATCCATATCGACCCCAAGGAGGTCGAGAAGGACGGCCCCAACCCGCGGCTCGCCATCCGGCCTTATCCCAACCAGTGGGAGCGGTGGACGGAGACGGCCGACGGCGATCGGATCTTGATCCGGCCGATCAAACCGGCCGACGAGCATCTCTATGGAGACTTCATCGCAAAACTGTCGCCGGAGGACATCCGCTTCCGGTTCCTCGCGCCGCGCAAGGAGTTCTCCCACAAGTTCATCGCACGGTTCACGCAGATCGACTACGCGCGGGCCATGGCCTTTGTCGCGCTCAACAAGGACGAGACCGAGCTGTTGGGCGTGGCCCGGCTCTCTGCCGACCCGGACTACTCGCAAGGGGAGTATGCCATCATCGTGCGAAGTGACCTGACAGGTGCCGGGCTCGGCTGGATCCTGATGCGGCACCTAATCCGTTACGCGGAGAAGGAGGGGCTGCGGGCGCTGAGCGGCGACGTTCTGGCGGGGAATGAGCGCATGCTCGAGATGTGCCGGTCGCTCGGCTTCGAGATCGCTGCCAATCCCGAGGATGTGTCGCTGCGCAAGGTACGGCTCAAGCTCCCCGCCCGCTTGCAGGACGCGGCGTAGCTCGCCGCTAGCGCGGCGCCAAGTGCTCGGTCAGATCGTGATCGGGCACCTTGGTGAGATCCTTCTGGAGATCTTTCACCACGAGGTCGGCAATCGGCTTGGCGAGCTTCTGCTTGAGCTCCGTCAGCACACGCGGCGGCGCCACGAGCATCAACTGATCGAAAGCCCCACGCTCGTGCTCGGCGGCGAGCTCGTCTGCGACCAGCTTGACGAAATCTTCCTTGGCCTGCGCGCTTCGGGTCCTGCCGCGGTTCGACGGCGGAGCGACCGGGCGTCGCCCTTTCCATGACCCGTCCTGCCATCGCTGCCGAGGTCCCTCGCCTTGTGGTGCAGGTCGGCGGAATCAAAACTGACGATGGTGCGGTATGCGCCGTTCTCGTCGCGCTCGACGAAGCGCGCCCTGCCGCCGTCGGCGATGGCATACCAAACTTTGGCTTTCTTCATGGCCTCAACCGTTACTGGGGTTTTTCATAGACATTATATAGGCGGCGAGGTCGGCAAGTTCGCTCTTGGTGATGGGCATCACCGGCATCGGGTGCTTGGGGATTATGATCTTGCCCATGATCGAGCCCTCGGTCTGCCCTTCCATGTTGGCAATCTCGTGAAAGCTCGGCACATCGGCGACGGCATGCTCCTGCCCGCTCTCGACGAGATGACAATTGGAGCACAGCTTTTGTGCCAGCTAGCTTGCCGCTCTCAGGGTCCGGAGCGCTGGTCAGGCCAGCATGGCTCGCGCCCGCGCAAAACACCGAGAGCGACGCAAATACGAAAACGATCCGTGCATCCATGGAGAATCAATTGCCTCCCTTATCAAGACGCATTCCATATGCGCCTTGCCCCATCATGTCGAGATGTCGGGCGGTTTTAAGGCTTACAGGGCCTCAGGAGGCCATCGCCTTCAGCTTGGCCATGTCGACAAGGTGCACGCGTCGCGCCGATTCGAGCCGAACAATGCCCGCCTCCTTCAGCTCGGCAAACATCCGCGAGACCGTCTCGAGCGTCAGCCCGAGATAGTCGGCGATGTCGTGGCGCGGCATCGCAAGGTCGATGACGTCGTCGTCGCCGGAGCGGCGGGCCATTTCCAGCAGAAAGGCGGCAAGCCGCTCAAGGGCGTTCTTGCGGCCGAGAAGGAGCAGGTGGTCCTGGCTCTGGCGCAGACCGATCATCGTGCGGTTGAGCAACTCGTGCACGAAGCGGCTCGAGACGGTGGCACTCAACAGACCGTGCCATTTGAAGGCGATGACCTTCACCGGCACGATCGCCTCGGCGGAAGCGTGGTGAATATCGTCCACCTCGAAGCCGAACATGTCGCCCGGCAGGTGAAAGGCGCTGATCTGGCGGCGGCCGTCAGGGAGCAGCTGGGAGATGCGGACGACGCCGGACACGAGCTTGTAGACGTAACCGGCCGTCTCGCCTTCGGCGAAGATCTCGGCGTTGCGCCCGAAATTCATGGGCACGCTGGAAGGGAGGAAGGCTTCGGGCTCGCTTGTCTCTCTGTGAGGGGCGAGCGGATGATGCTTGGTACGCGTGAGTTCCGCAACGGGTGTCGGCGTCAGCATGGGTGATCCTCCCGGAGATCATGTTTGTTGACGCCATAGATACGCCCTGCCGGGAGGCAGCAAAAATCGTGACGGCTCCCTAAGGGAAACTACGTAGGCGCGGCTGCTCTAGCGGCGCCCACCGGGCGGACTCGAATGCGCAGTGCTGTCAATGGCTTGGCGGATCGCTGTGAACAAGGCTTCGCCCAGCAGCGGCTTCTCCACCACCTCGGTAACCCCGGCCGCCGAGGCCCGTGCGAGGACTCGCTTGGTGACATGAGACGCCATCAAGACGACCGGCATGCCGCGGTCGGCGAAGATCGTTCCCCTCGTCCCGTCCACCATGCGGGCGAACACGTCCTGATCGAGCACCAGGCAGCCGGCCCGCGCCCGCGCCATGCTCATGACGTCGAACAGCGAATACTCGTCGCAGAAGCGCGTCTCGAAGCCTTCAAGCTCGAGGGAAAAGCGCAGGCTATCGGCGAGAACGCCATCGCTGACAGCAATGAGAATGGTTTCTGCCTGCGCCAATCCGGTCTCTCCCAAACGCATGCACTACGCCTTTCACGTCTCGACGTGTCCTTGCAGGGCCAAGCTACGAGGGTTGCGGAAGGAAGCCTTGAGCTAGGTCAAATGGCGCGCGCCCCGAGCCTTATTTCGGCCGGCGGCTCGGCATGGGCACGTGGGCGAGGATCGCCATGCGGATCAGCTCCGACAGGCTCTTGGCTTGCATCTTGGCCATCAGGTTCGCGCGGTAGACCTCGACGGTGCGCGGGCTGATGCCGAGGGCGGCGGCAATGACCTTGTTGGGCTGCCCGGCCACCAGCCCCTCGAGCACTTGCCGCTCGCGCTCCGATAGGCTTGCGATACGAGCATTGACCGCGGCAACGTCGCCGTCCTCCCCCTCTCCGCTCCGTTCGAGCGCGGTCTTGACGGCATCGAGGATGGCTCCCTCGTCGAACGGTTTCTCGATGAAATCGGTCGCGCCCGCCTTCATCGCCTCGACGGCGAGCGGCACGTCGCCATGGCCGGTGATAACGATGGCCGGCAGGCACGGGGCACGCTCCTTGATCTGGCGCAACAGCTCGATCCCGGTCATCTCGGGCATGCGCACATCGGTGATGAGGCAGCCGCATTGCACATTGTCGAGTCCGTCGAGAAAGGCGCGGGCGGAGTTGTAGAGGCGCACGGCGAGACCGGCCGAACTCAGCATGAAGGCGAGCGACCGGCGCACGGCCTCGTCGTCGTCGACAATGTGGACGACAGGATCGGCGGCCATCACGCCCCGCTCTCGCTGGCGGCCGGTTCCAAAGTGAAGTGGAATACCGCACCGCCGCCAGGGTTGGCCTCGGCCCAGATCCGTCCTCCATGGGCCTCGATGATGCGCTTCGAGATCGAGAGCCCGACGCCCATGCCGGCGGGCTTCGTGGTCACGAAGGGCTGGAACAGGCGCGAGGCGATCTCCTCGGAGATGCCGCACCCCGTATCCGCGACGCGGACCTCGATCATCGGCCTACCCTTCTCGTCCTTGTCGGTCTTCGACAGCGCGGTCGTCACGCTCAGCTCCTTCCGATCACGGCCTTCCATGGCGTCGATCGCGTTGCGCATGAGGTTGAGGAGCACCTGCTGAATTTGAACCTTTTCCACCAGGACGGGCCCCAGCCGATGGTCGCATTGAAACACAGACTTGACCGCTTCGTCCTTGGCGCCGACCAGGCCGAGCGCACTGGCTTCTTCCACGAGCCTGTTGACGTCCTCGGGGCACCGTTCGGTCTCGCCATGAGTCACGAACTCGCGGAGCTGGCGAATGATCTGGCCTGCGCGCAGCGTCTGCTTGGTGCTCTCAGCCAGCGCTTCGCGGACCTTCGCCACGTTCGGACCGTCCATCTGCTCGAGCAAACGCGTGCAGCCCTGCAGATAGTTGGTGACCGCCGAGAGCGGCTGATTAATCTCGTGCGCCAAAGTCGACGCCATCTCGCCCATGGCGGTGAGCCGCGACAGGCGGGCAAGCTCGGTCTGAAGCTCCTGCAACTGGCGCTCGGTCCGCTGCCGCTCGGTAAGATCGCGGATGAAGCCGGTGAAGAAGCGGCCGTCGCCGGTCCGCATTTCGCCGACTTCGAGCTTCATGGGAAAGGTCGACCCGTCCTTGCGCAGGCCGGTGACCACGCGGTCGATACCGATGATGCGCTTCTCACCGGTAGCCAGATAACGCGCAATATAGCCGTCATGCTCCTGGCGAAACGGGGCGGGCATGAGCATGCCGACATTGCGCCCGGCCACCTCGTCCTTCTCATATCCGAACAGCCGCTCGGCCGCGGCGCTGAAAGACTGGACGATGCCCTTCTCGTCGATGACCACGGTGGCGTCGGGAACGGCGTCGAGGACCGAGCGCAGATGCGCCTCGCGTGCATGCAAGTCCTTTGCGTGGCGGCGGCTTCTGATCCTGGTGCGACGGAGAACCTCTCCCATCCAGGAGATGCAGATGCCGACAACAGCGAATACCACCCCCTCCACGACCGTTGCGGCCGGCAGCACCCCGTTAACGGTGAGGACGATGCCGAGCGCGGTGCTGAGCGCGGTCGCGAGAAGCCCGGGACCGATCCCGCCGAATCCGGCCGCGATCAAGACGGCCGGAATGAAGATGAGAAAAGAGGCTCTGCCTTGCAGCCACGGTTGGAGACCCCAGGCGAGCATGGCGAGGAGCACCACGGCGCCGGCGGCCGCCCAATAATGGCCGGCGCGGGTGCGAGGGTCGGCCAGCGCGTGCCAATAGCGCTCGACTCTGCCCTCCTCGCCGGGCTTGGCAACAGGACCGTGCATGGCGAATACTACTCTGTGGAACCAAGTAACGCTTAACCGAATTCCGTCAACGCCCGATATCGCAATTCTGTTAGCTCTCTATTGTTAGCTCTCCCTGCGCCGCAATGCAGGCGTAGAGTCTGCACGGACAGGAGGATGCCTATGGCCCCGACCGACGCCGAAATGCCAGATCACAAGCGTCTGAGCGACGACCTTCAAGAGATCACCAAGCACCTCGCGAGCCTGCGGGCTGAGGTCGACAGCCTGGTGGGGGCGATCGGCCGCACCGGCACGCACCAGGCCGACGCATTGCAGGCGCAAGCCGACGAAGCCATGCGCTCGGTGGAAGAGGCCGTGCGGCGCGAGCCCGTGAAGTCGCTCGCGATCGCGCTCGGGATCGGCTTCTTCGTCGGGGCGTTCCTGCGGCGCTAGCTCCGCCCGGCGCTCGCGCGCCTTTCTCAATGGCTCATGAGCACGGGCACGTCGGTGTTCCGCAGCACGTAGAGTGTCGCACCGCCGAAGACCCACTCGCGCCAGCGCCAATGGCCGTAACCGCCCATGACGAGAAGGACGCCGCTGCCGGCCGCCTGGAGCAGGACCTCGCCGACCTCGCGGCCGCCGAGCTCGACGCTCACGGTCTCGACGGGATACCCAGCCTTAGCCAAATAGGCGGCCATGGCGGGCGCGGTTTCGTCCTCGCCGTCCTCGGCGATGCTGAGCAGCCTCACACGCTTGGCCGTGGCCAGGAACGGCGCGGCCGCGGCGATCGCGCGGACCGCCTCGACGGCATCCTTCCAGGCGATGACCACGGTCTCGCCGATGGGACCGCCAGCCTCGTCCGGCACGATGAGCACGGGACGGCCCGACTGAAACAGCGCCGCGTCACGCGCCGGTCCCCAGCGCCCATTCTCCTTGGCGGCAATGCTCGGCAACACGGTCACGTCGGCAACCTTGGCCCGCATGGCGATGGCAGGGCCGACAAGCCCTTCCACGGTGAGGAGATCGGCGTTGATTTCGGGATGGGCCCTCACCGCTTTCTCGAACCACGCCGTCGCGTGGCTCTCTTCCTGCTCGACCTGCTTCCTGCCGACATCGATGAGGTCCTCGAAATAGACCGGGCTGAGCTCGGTCGCGTATGGCAGGCGCTGCGGCGGCGCAGGACACGGGTGGAGCACTTCGAGCTCCGCCCCGAACCGTTCGGCGAGTCCGAACCCCACGTCGGCGCACGCATCCGTCGTCCCGTTCGGGCCGATGGGCAGCAAGATCCTCACGAGCTTCACGGCTGACGTTCCTTCGTTGAGATCTAGTTCTTGGGCTCGTCCCGGCCTTTGAGGTCCAGGATGTAGGCGATGACGTTCAGCATGTCCTGTTTGCTGACAATGATGTTGGGCATGGTGGGATGCATGGTCTCCATCCACACGCGCAGCGCCGTGCCGGTCATACCGGGCTGATCGGCCACCTCCCTGAACCGCGGCGCCTGCGGCACGGGCGAGGGCTCGGCGGAGATGCCGTGGCAGGCGGAACAGACCTTCTTGGCATACTCAAAGCCGGCTTGCGGATCGCCCGGATGTTCGGCTGCGGCGGCGCCAGAGACGCCCAGCGCGGCAATGACTGCGGCTACGACGAGAGACCGCATGGCCCCCTCCTTTCCGAAAAACGTTCCTCCGAAGCCCCCGTTCGCCTGATAAATCGCTTAGGCCCCGGCGGGTTATGTCTCATTGACCCAACGCAAAGAAGCTGTCGCTATTCTTCCTCATTCTATCGCACAATGTGCCCTAGAGAGATAAAGCACGGACAGAGTAACGAGGCGCTTTATGCAAATTCCCCTGGAAATCAGTTTCCGCAACATGGACCCCTCGCCAGCAGTGGAGGCCCGCATCCGCGAGAAGGCCGCAAAGCTCGAACGCTTCCACGACCGTATCATCGGCTGCACCGTCGTGGTGGAAGCGCCGCACAAGCATCATCACAAGGGCAAGCTTTACAGCGTGCATATCGATATCAGCTTGCCCGGTAAGGACCTGGTGGTCGACCGCGCCAAGCCGCTCCATCATTCTCATGAGGACGTCTATGTGGCGCTTCGCGACGCCTTCGATGCGGCGACGCGGCAGCTCGAAGACCACACGCGGCGCATGCGCGGCGACGTCAAATCCCATCCCACGCCGCCGCGGGGCGGGACGGCGCCCGCCGCCGAGTAGCCGTCAGTCTTTCCAGAAGGCTTTGACCTTGGCAAAGCGCTCATAGGCGCGCTCGGACTCTTTCAGCCACTTCGCCTCGTCGCCTGGGGCGGCCATGAGGATGTGCTGCGGCAACGCCTCCTCCCCGGCGGCTAGCATGGCCTTCCGGGTGGCGATGTCGTTCAGCAAACCGAGCGAATCCTGAAGCTCTCTGAGTGACGCAAGCGACTCCTCATGGCGCTTGGCTCTCTTCTTGCCGGGAAAGGTGGCGGCGAAGAACTCGGTCGCGTAGCGCAGCCGCTTGGCGGCGATGCGGAGCTTGTGCCGTTTGTCTGCCGAGAGATCATGCAACTTCCGGCCGCGCTTCTTGACCTTCCGGCGCAGGCGAGAGAGCGCCCTCGCGGCGTAGTCTGCGACAGGCGACGCTGCCTGCTCCCGATCTCCGGCGCCCCACGCACCGGTCTCGATCCATGCCGCGACATCGAGCAGCGTTTGGCGGAAGCGGTGCGAACTGACGGCGCCGATGGCGCGGGCGTAGGCGGCGGCGCGAAGCTCAACGAAATCGCGCTGGGCCGCGGCGAGCTCGGCATCGTCCGGATGGGCGGCGCGCAAGGGCTCGAGCACATCCGCCGCGAACACGTCGAGATCGCGCGCCGGACCAAGCTCCTGGGCGATCCATCGCAGCTTGTCCGTGATGGTGTCGAGTTCTTCGCCGGCGAGCACATCGCCAAACAGCACGATCCCGGCACGCAGGCGCCTGAGGCCGATCCGCATCTGGTGCAACGCTTCGGGGCGGCCACCGCGCACCGCAGGCGCGTTCGCCACGATTTGCCGGAGACAGCTGCGCCCGACGGTACGGAAAGCCTCCACAACCGTCATATCCGGCGCGATGGCGACGTCGCCCGCCTTCTCCACAGAATGGTCGCCGCCGTCGAGAAGCTCGAACCCGCGTTCGGCCTTGGTCTTGACGGCAAGGTTCAGCGGTACGGTTTCAGCAAGCTCGCCGGCGAGGAGGAACAGCGCCCGCTTGTCGCCGGCCTTCAGCTCGAGCTCCAGCTCGGAGATCGGCGTGGCTTTGACACCGGCCGTGATCTCGCCTTGGTCGACGGCAAGCTCGATCTCCGAGGTCTCGCGCCTGATCCGGTATGTCTTGCGCACGAACCGCGTGTGAAAGCGCGGCTGCAGGGATCCGCGGACTTCGGCGCTGAGCAGCGGCGCCAGTGCCGTGCCCTCAGCGGCGCTCAGATCCGGCTCATGGGTTGGGACGGCCTGCTCCCACTCATCGCGCTCGAGGAACTCCGCTTCGGGCCCCGTCTTGATGGTCTGAACATAGCCATCACCCGTCGAACGGACCCGCAAGAACACGCCGGCCCGGCGCAGGACGTCGTCGCCGGTATCGTAGTAAATGGAGATCAGTTCGCGGGTCTCGGGCTCTGCGTCGCTTCCCGCAAGGCTGGGGTGAGAGAGTATGCGAGGCGCATCGGCTGGATCGAAGTCGAGCTTGAGCTCAATCTCCTTTGCTTCGTGCTCCGACTTGCCCGCTACCACAGTCAAGAACTCCCGATGCCCGCCATACGCCAATCGCGGGACCTGAGGACAGAGCCATCATCCGACTGTCACAATCAACCCCTCGCCGTCCTGCCTCGGGCGGCGGACGCGCGCGTCAGCACTCGGCCGATGACGGTATGCTCCATCAGGTGATCCGGGCCGGCTGCCGGCGGGGTGACGGCAGGGCTCGGGCGCACGCGCGTGGGCGAGGTGCGGACAGTGGAGCTTGGGTGCAGCACGCTCTCGTCGTCGGACTCAAGAAGCGCGACCTGATCGCGGCCCGCGCGCTTGGCGACGTAAAGGGCTGCATCCGCCCGGCGGAATAGACTTGCGAGATCGGTGTCGACGATCACGTCCGAGGCGACGCCGATGCTCACGGTCGCGCCCACTGCGAGGCCGTTGACGAACGCAGCCGCGCGGGCGAAGGCGCGGCGCACGGCTTCCGCCACCACGAGAGCCTCGGCTGCGTCGGTGCCGGGCAGGATGGCGGCAAACTCCTCGCCGCCCAGGCGGCCGACAATGCTCGTCACGTTGAGATGCTTGGCCACGGTCTTGGCAAACACTTTGAGCACCTCGTCGCCGAGGTCGTGGCCGTAGGAGTTGTTGGTGTCCTTGAAGTGATCGAGGTCGAAGATCAGCACCGATACCGGCGTGCCGCCAAGGATGCGGCGCTGGCCGACCGCATCGGCGGCCTCGAATAGGGCGCGGCGGTTTGGGAGCCCCGTCAGGCTGTCAGTGAGCGCATCCAGGCGCTGCTCGCGTTCCTCGCGTTCCTTGGCCATGGACAGCACGATGAACGCCAAGGCAACACGGATCAGCACGGTGGCGAGAATGACCGGCGGGAACCAGTGGCTGGAAAATACAGCGCCGGCTTCATGGAGCGGCGTGGTGACGATGAGCGGCACCCATGCCAGATAGCTCGCACCGGTGGCGATGAGGAGGACAACCGCGGGCCAATGGGTGACCAGTTGGTGGTCGCCGGCACGCCCCAACTCCACCGCCGCCGCGATGTCGTAGGCGGCCAAGACCGCGCAGACGAGAATGAGACGGCCGTCGAAGGTTTCAATCAGTCCCGAATGAGCGATGAAGAAGAACCCGACGGGACCCAAGAAGACCCACAGGGGCCCGGTCCGACGACCCGCGAACTCCCGGGCCGCATTCCATTTCACGGCGTCGGCCAGCACCATCGTCGCCGTTCCTATTGTGACGAGATCGTCGTTGTTTTGCAGCGCTGCGGCGAGCGCGATTACGACACCCATGCTTTGGATCAGCATGGCGAGGCCCCACCAGCCGACGAAGCGGGGTCCGCCTTCCGGCTCCCGTGCATCCCGCGCCCAGGTGAACAGCAAGACCGCCGCGAGAATGCCGGTCAGCGCGATGTCCACGGCTGACATCGTCATCAAGTCGAGATGCATTGGCTTCCCCCCTTACTCGCCAGCGTCAAGCGTTGACAACGACCCGGCCCGCGGCCGGGGATTTGCGCCGCCGCGAGGCGCGAACCGTAACGTCGGGTAACGGAGCGCCCTTGGGCTCCGCAAACTCAACCCGATTGCGCCCCGAACGCTTGGCGACATAGAGCGCCGCGTCGGCCCGGCGGAAGAGCGCTCCGAGGTCACTGCTGTCGCACGGGGTGCATGCGCGGGAGGCAATACCCACACTCACCGTCGTGCCCGTATTGTGACCGTCGACCTCGGCGGCGGACATCGCGAAGGACTGGCGGATGGCTTCGGCTGTCTCGGTCGCTTCAGCCGCCTCCACGCCCGGCAGGACGGCGGCGAATTCCTCTCCGCCCATGCGGGCAATCGTGCCGCGGCCCTTAAGATATTCCGCGGCCGTCGCGGCGAAGAGCTTCAGCACGCAGTCACCGGTCTCATGACCGAACGTGTCGTTGACGTCCTTGAAGTGATCGAGATCGAAGAACAGGACCGAAATCTCGCTCCCTTGGAACGTCTTGTCCTGTTCGAGCGCGTCGATCGAATCATAGAGGGCGCGTCGATTGGGCAGACCGGTCAACGTGTCGGTCAGGGCATCAACCCGCTGCTGCATTTCCTGACGCTGCTTGGCCATGGCGAGAACGACGAAGGCCAAGGCGACCCGGGCGGTCACCATGACGAGGGTGAGAGCCGAGAACCAGTTCGAGATGAAGGCCTCGCTGGACTCGTGAAACGGCCGGGCCAGCGCAAGGGGGACCCAGGTCATGCAGGCGACGCCAGTCACCGCGAGCAGGACCACCGCCGGCCAATGGGAAATGAGGGGCTTGCCGTCATCGCGTGACAGCTCGAAGGCCGCGCCGAAATTGCAGAGCGCCGTCAGCACACAGAAGACGAGGAAGCGGTCGAGCAAGGAATCGACGTAACCGGAATAGGCAACCAGCAGGAAGGCCGCGGGGCCGAGCAGAGCCCAGGCCACGGGCGTGGGACGATTGGCGAATTCGCGGGAGGCGGTCCATTTCAGAGAGTTGGACAAGACCATGAGGGCCAGGCCGAAGGTCAGGAACTCCCGGTCGTCGAAAAATGCGGCGCAGGCAGTCACGACGACGCCCCCCGCCTCGAGGAGCATGAGCAGGCCCCACCAGCCGACAAGACGAACGCCGCGCTCCCTTAGCCATGTGAAAACGAGGACAAGACCCAGAACGGTGGTGACCGTGAAGTCCACGGCCGACATCGTGATCATGTCGAGTTGCATGGGCGGCTCGCTGCGGGGATCTGACCTCGCGGCGACGCTAGCCCGGGGAGGCTCACGACAGCCTTTATTCGGCCGCTAGAGTTTCAGGATAATTTTAGAGAGTGCCCTTCATGCGGCCACGGCGCCCGCAGAGGAATACCGAGATGCAACCTGGACTTACTATTGGTCGGCTGTTCTATCTCAGCAGTCGCTGCTTGTGACCGCGCGGAAAAATTCTGCGTTAGGACAGAAATTTTGCGGCACGCCCTCGCGGTGTTCGACGAGCCAGTCGCGGCAGGAGGTCTTGCCGGTGCAACCATGGCAACTCGCCCGGGCTCTGACGTAGCCCTGGCCGCCATCCACATCGATCGCATCGAGAAGGTCGACGCCGACGACCTGCATCATGTCGTCCATCAAGACTTTCCGGTGAAAATCAGCAAGTTCCGGCCTTGAGCCTCTCATGATTTCCCCCTCCCGGTTCTTCAGCGCCTGATGGCGCATTGCCCTAGGTACCGGAACGGGCGCGCAACGGCCTTGAGGCAAATCAAGCCGGGTCAAGCGGGGGGCCCTCTTGCCCTAATCGGCCTTGGCCCTCTCGATACCGGCGCGGATGAGGTCGGCCGCCTCGGCATGCTCCGCCCAGCGGAGCACCTTCACCCACTTGCCCTTCTCCAGATCCTTGTAGTGCTCGAAGAAGTGACCGATCTGCTCGACCAGAATTTCAGGCAGGTCGCGATAGCTCGTCACGCGCTTATAGAACGGATGAAGTTCGTCGATGGGCACGGCGATGATCTTCTCGTCGATGCCCTTCTCGTCCTCCATGAGAAGTGCGCCGACGGGACGCGCGCGGATGACGGCGCCTGAGGCGACCGGCGTCGGCGCGATGACCATGCAGTCCAGGGGATCGCCGTCCTCCGACAGGGTGTGCGGGATGAAGCCGTAATTCGCCGGATAGAACATGGACGTGTGCAGGAAGCGGTCGACGAACAGGGCGCCGGACTTCTTGTCGACCTCGTATTTCACCGGGGCCCCGCCTTGCGGGATCTCGATGATGACATTGACCTCGTGTGGCGGGTTCGCGCCAACGGGGACTTGGAGAAGGCTCATCACACGGACTCCCTCGGTGCTGTCAGGTCTATGGCTCGGCGAGCGCCACCGCGCGCTCATCGAGGGCCACTGTCTTGATCAAGGCGAAAACCCGCTCGCCCGGACCGAGCTTAAGCTCGTCGACCGCCTTGCGTGTGGCAAGGGCAAAGAGCTGGCCGTGGCCATCTAGGGCAATGGATACCCCGGCAAACGGGCCGCCGTCATCTTCCGTTTCGACGCCCGTCACGGTTCCGGAAAGCACATTGCGGGTGCTGAGGCCCTCCTCCTGGTGCCGGGACAGGGTGATGTCGGTCGACATGACCACAATCCGGACCTCGCGGCCTTCGGGACCGGCCCGGCCGATGAGCGAAATCTTGCCTGCCGGGTGTGAAATTTCGGTAAGGCCGTAGGCCGTATCCACGGCAGACACCTTGCCGGTGATCACGGAGGACCGGGCAAAGGGGCTGATGCCGGCGCCTTTCAGCGCGGGGCCCAGTGCCTCTTCGACAGGCCCAACCGCCGTGACGTGGCCGTTCTCCAGCACCACGACGCGCGAGGCGAGACGCGCGACCTCATCCACGGCATGGGACACGTAGACGATCGGGATGCCGAACGCATCGCGCAAGGACTCGATCAGCGGCAGGATCTCGAGCTTGCGCTCGGTATCGAGCGAAGCGAGCGGCTCGTCCATGAGGAGGAGCTCGGGCGAGGTGAGCAGCGCCCGGCCAATGGCGACGCGCTGCTTCTCGCCGCCGGAGAGAAGCGCGGGCCTCCGTCCGAGGAGATGTCCGATGCCGAGGGTCTCGACGACCGGGTCGAACGCCACGCGGCGGGAGGACCTCGTCACAAACCAGCGGCCGAAGACGAGGTTCTGCTTCACGGTGAGATGGGGAAACAGCCGGGAGTCCTGGAACACGAGCCCGATACGCCGCCGGTGCGGGGGCACGAAGACGCCAGCCTCCGTATCCACGAGGGTGCGGCCGTCGAGCACGATCCGTCCCCGGTCGGGGCGGGCGAGCCCGGCGATCAAGTTGATGGTCATGGACTTGCCGGCGCCCGAGCGGCCGAACAAGCACGTAATGCCGGCCTCGTTCTCGAAAGTGACGTCGAGATCGAAGGCGCCGAGCTTGAGCGCCACGTCGACGCTGATCATGGGAGGCCCGTGCCGGTCATGGACCTCGCTTAGCCGCTTCCCCGCCTGCCGTCCAGGCACTCCCACTAGCGGAGCACCTGGCGCCCGTGCTGGCGATCGTGCGCATTGCCCGGATCGTGATAAATTCGGACGTGCGGCATCTTGGGGCCAACGGGGCTTTACCGGGATGCCGTCTTTCGGCGCGCAGCGGCGGCGCCTACCCTGGTCCAAGGCGTTGTGATTCCCTCCCAAAGAGGCTCGATTTGCTCTCCATCTTTGAAGTTGTCGCAAGTCTCCTCACGCTGACCGCTTTGTTCGCCTGGGTGAACCACCTCTATTTGCGGCTGCCGAACAATGTCGGCCTCCTCATCATGGGGCTCGTGGCATCGCTCGTGCTGGTCGCGTTCGAGGTTCTCATCCCGAACGTCGCGATCTATGCCGACCTTCACGACTTCATCGAGAAGATCGACTTCTCGACCGCACTGCTCGACGGCATGCTCGCCTTTCTCCTATTCGCCGGCGCTCTCCAGATCGACCTTTCGGTGCTGCGCGACCGGGCGTGGGCGGTTGGCGCCATGGCGACGTTCGGCGTGATCATCTCGACGATCGTCATCGCCGTCCTGTTCTGGGGCGCAGGTCAGATCCTCTCCTCTCCCATCCCCTTCGCTTGGGCGCTCGTGTTCGGGGCGCTGATCAGCCCGACCGACCCGATCGGAGTGCTCGCCATGCTGAAGCAGGCGCGCGTGGCCAAGACGCTCGAAATGGACATGGCGGGCGAGTCGCTGTTCAACGACGGCGTTGGCGTTGTGCTGTTCACGATCCTGCTCGCCGCGGCCATGGGAAGCTCGGGCGAAAGCGGCATCGATTTCGTGGAGCTCGGCCGGCTGTTCTTCGTCGAGGCCCTCGGCGGCGCTGCACTTGGCTTCGTGACCGGGTACATCGCCTATCTCGCCATGCGTGCCATCGACGACTACCCCGTCGAGGTCCTGATCTCGCTGGCGCTCGTCACCGGAACCTATGCGCTGGCGCTGCCACTTCATGTCAGCGGTCCGATCGCCGTGGTCGTCACCGGCGTGATCACTGGCAATCGTGGCGCCACCTATGCGATGAGCAAGACGACACGGCGCTATCTGTTCGACTTCTGGAGTCTCATCGACGAGATCCTGAACTCGGTCCTGTTCCTGCTGATCGGTCTCGAGGTCTTGGTCGTGCGGTTCGACGTCTCGGTCCTGCCTCTGGCGATGGCCGCAGTGCCCATCGTCTTCGTGGCGAGACTGGCCGCCGTGGCGCTGCCGGTCACGGTCCTCAGCGCCGCGCAGCGCTTCGTGAAAGGCACGATCCCGATCCTCACCTGGGGTGGCGTGCGCGGCGGCATTTCCGTGGCTCTGGCGCTGTCGATCCCGCTGGTGGCCGAGCGGCCGCAGATCCTTGCCGCAACCTACGCGGTCGTGCTTTTCACCCTCATCGTGCAGGGTCTGACGTTGCCGGCCGTGGTGCGACGTTTCGCCTACCAAAGGCCAGCCAACGCCGCGGCCGATTAGATGCCCGGCGGGGCTGTTCATGCGCGGTCCGGTTCGGCTAAAAGGTCCTGACCCGTCACACTTGAACCGAAGAGGAATCACGCATGCGTGCCACATTCATCGCGTTCTCGCTCGCGCTTCTTGCCCTGATGTTCGGCGACGTCTCTGCCCATGCGGAAAAGGTCCGCTGTTCCGCGATCCGGGATTCGGCCATGTGCGCGGCGGAGCCGTCCTGTTGGTACGACGCCGCCCACCACAATGGATGCCTAGACGGTCCGCGCCCGGCGGAGGACGCCTGCAACGTGCATGGTGGCGAGTCGATCTGTGTGTCGGATACCGCGCTCGGCTGCGCCTGGAATGCAGACGAGAAAAAGTGCGTTAGCAAAAACTGATAAGGCTGAGGCCGTAGCAAGCCGTCATGATCGAGTTGCTCAGAGGCTTTCCCGACAACGTCGTGGCCATCAAATGCCATGGCGAAGTCACGCGGAAGGACTACGACACGGTGCTCGTTCCGGCGGTCGAGAAGGCGCTCACGTCGCACGACAAGATCCGGCTGCTGTACGAGGCCGGCCCGGAATTCGATGGCGTCGATGCCGGCGCCGCGTGGGAGGATTTCAAGGTCGGCATGGAGCATTTCTCCCGCTGGGAGCGGATCGCGGTAATCACCGACGTCGCGTGGATCGGTCTCGCGACGCGGCTATTCAGCATTTTTCTACCGGGGACGATCCGCATCTACCCGACGGCGGACGCGGCGAAGGCGCGGCTGTGGATCACGCAAGCCGCGTGAGCCGCAACCACGCCTGCGGCAAACCTCCGCTCATGCCCGTTGTCGCAGACTAATGGAAGCAGATGGTCGCCGTGGCTTCGCAAGCCCTCAGAATGCAGTTGATCGTGGTCGGGCCGACGGTGGCTCCCGCCGGGGCGCCGGCAAGATAATCCGCGATGTTTCGGGTCAATCTCTTCTGTGCCCGAAATCTCGAAAGCTCTTGGTTTCTCGCGTCCGATGCACCGGTGACAATAACACAGTGCTGCTCAGCGCCGTTGGCGTGAACCGCGGGCGAAGTGATCGTGAAAGCAACCGTGGCGCAAAGCGCCAACGCGGCAACCCATAGCTTGTTCATCGTGCTCTCCCTGAAGGCCGAACGGCGCGCAGCTTAGCCAAGGAGTGTTGCAGTCCGCAAACATTTGCGTGCGCCGTCAGTTAATGGAGGCTGATCCAGATCATTCGTGACGGAGCGCGTCGATCGGGTTGAGCTGCGCCGCGCGGCGCGCCGGAAAATAGCCGAACACGATTCCGATCAATGCCGAAAAGGCGAAGGCGATCACCACGATGCTCGGATCGAGCACGAAGGGGATGCTCATGCCGGCGGACGCGGCACCCGCGAGCGCAAGCCCCAAGAGCACGCCGATCATGCCGCCGAACAGCGACAGCACCACCGCCTCCACCAGAAACTGCATCAGCACTTGGGATTCCTGCGCGCCGATGGCGAGCCGGATGCCGATCTCACGCGTGCGCTCGGTCACCGACACCAGCATGATGTTCATGATGCCGATGCCACCGACGAGCAGGCTGACGCCAGCCACGGCGCCGAGCAGCGCGGTGAGGATGGAGGTGGTCGCGGTTTGGGTGTCGGCGATCTGCTTCATGTCGGCGACGCGGAAATCGTCCTCTTCGCCGGGCGTGATGCCGCGGCGCTCGCGTAACAGGCGCTCGATGTCGGCCTGTACTTTCGAGGTGTCGACGCCATCCATCGCCGAAACGTTGATGGTATTGATGTCGGTATTGCCGGCGATGCGCCGCTGATAGGTGCGGAGCGGCATGAGGATGACATCGTCGCGATCGGTACCGAAGCCGGATTCGCCCTTCGGCTCGAGCAGGCCGATCACCTCGCAGGACACGTTGTTGACGCGGATGCGCCTGCCGATAGGGTCGGTCGAACCGAACAGCTTGTCGTGCACGGTCTCGCCGATGATGCAGACCGCGCGGCCGCTGCGGGTCTCGCTGTCGAGGAAGTTGCGGCCGCCGGTCAGCCCCCAATCTTGGGTGACGATGTAATCGGCATCGGTGCCGATGGTGCCGACGCTACGGCTCTCCGAACCATAGATCACGGTCACCGATTGCTGCCCCATGGGAGCGACGGCCTTCACGCCGTTAAGCTGGCTGCGGAGCTCGGCGATGTCGCGGGCGTTGAACGGCTTGGCCGTGGCGCTGGAGCGTCCCGGACCCCACTGACCCGGCCGGATGAACAGCACGTTGGTGCCGAGCTTCGCCATCTCCTCCTTCACCTTTTCGGTGGTGCCGTTGCCGATGGTCACCATGGCGATGACGGCGGAGACGCCGATAACGATGCCAAGCAGGGTGAGGAACGAGCGCAAGGCGTTGCGCCTGATCGCCTGCACCGCGAGCTTCAAGGTCTCGTAGAACATCAGGCGGCTTCCCGCTTCTGGCTGTCGCTCTCGATCTTGCCATCGAGGAAGTGAACCACGCGGTCGGCGTAGACGACCATGTCGGGCTCATGGGTGACCATGACGATGGTGATCTTCTGCGTCCGGTTGAGATCGACGAGGAGTTCCATGATTTCGTTGCTCGTCTTGGTGTCGAGATTGCCGGTCGGCTCGTCGGCCAGCAGCACCTCGGGCTTAGTGACGATGGCGCGGGCGATGGCGACGCGCTGCTGCTGTCCGCCGGACAGCTCGCCCGGCGTATGCCGCGCCCTGTCCGCAAGGCCGACGCGCTCCAGCGCTTCCATGGCAATCGGGCGGCGCTCGCTCTGCCTCATGCCGCGATAGGTCAGCGGCAGCTCGACATTCTCGACCGCCGAGGTGCGAGCCAGCAGGTTGAAGCCCTGGAACACGAAGCCGAGATAGTTCCGCCTGAGCAGCGCGCGCTGCTCGCGGTCGAGGTTCCCTACCTCCACGCCGTTGAACAGATAGCTGCCGCTCGTCGGCTGGTCGAGACAGCCGATGATGTTCATGGCGGTCGACTTGCCGGAGCCTGACGGCCCCATCACGGCGGTGAACTCGCCCCGATCGATGCGTAAGTTGACCCCGTCGAGCGCGCGCACCTCCGCCTCGCCGTGACCGTAGATCTTGGTGACGTTCCGCAGCTCGATCAGAGTCGGGATGTTGGCGTTACGCGGCCGAGCCATGGGCGGTCACTTACGCGTCGCGGTGTCGACGATCACCGCCTCGCCCGGCTCCAGATCGCCCTTCACGATCTGCGTGCGCTTGCCGTCGGTCGGGCCGACGGTGACGCTCACCTCCACGGGCTTGCCATCCTTGAGCACCCAGACTTTGCGGTCGGCGCCGGTCGGCTGCTCGGTCACGCTCGGCCGGCGCAAATGCGGCGGCCCCGGCATGATCTTCTGGAGGAAGTTCCTGTGGTCGACATTCTCGGTTTCCGCGGGCGGCGAGAAGCGCAGCGCGGCGTTGGGAACGGTCAGGGCATCGCTCACATGGGCGACGACAATCTCGGCGGTCGCGGTCATGCCCGGACGCAGCAAGAGCTCGGAGTTGTCGGTGGTGAGCACCGCCTTGTAGGTGACGACACCTTGCACGACCTCGGAGCCGAAGCGGAGCTCGCGGATCCTGGCGGTGAATTTCTTGTCGGGATAGGCATCGACGGTGAACGTCGCCTGCTGCCCCTCCTGCACATTGCCCACATCGGCCTCATCCACATCGACCTGGACTTCCATCTTGGTCAGGTCCTCGGCGATGGTGAACAGCACCGGCGCCTGAAGCGACGAGGCTACGGTCTGCCCCGGCTCGACATTGCGGCTCAACACCACGCCGGTGATGGGGGAGCGGATGAGCGCCTTCTCCAAATTCGTTTCGTTGAGGGCGAGATCGGCGGCGGCGGCGGCAACGTCGGCCTTGGTGCTTTCGATTCCGGCCAGGGCGCGCTTGTACGCGGCGTCGGCGGTCTCGAGCTGCTGCTCCGCACCAACCTTTCTGGTCACGAGCCTCTCCTGCCGGTCCCGCTCGAGCTTTGTCTCCAGCACGGTCGCCTCGGCCTCGCTGACCTTGGCCTTGGCGGCTTGGAGCTTGGCCTTCGAGCTGTCCACGGTCGATTTGAGCTTGTCGGTGTCGAGCTCGGCGAGGGGCTGCCCGGTGGTCACCGCACTGTTGTAATCGACGAGCACGCTGCGCACGATGCCGGAGAGCTCGCTCGAGACCTCCACCTCGTTGGTGGGCTGGACCGTGCCGGTCGCCGTCACGGTCACCGTGAGGTCGCCTTTGGTCACAGGCTCAGTGACGTAGCTGACGCCGTCGCTGGAGCCGCCGGTTCCAAAGACAAAATAGAGAAGCAGGCCGGCGGCAGCGAGAACCGCGACGAGAGGCGCGAGCCGGATCCGCCCCAGTCTCTTCTTCGGCTTATTGAGGCCCAGCACCGCCTCGATGTCGGCCTTCACCTTTTCGGCCTCGACCTTTTCCGACGTCACTAGCTCGTTCATGGAGACCCTTCACTGCCTGTCCGCCTGCATGACCTTCCACGGACAAGCGGATGGGACCTTATGTGAGATCAACTTGTAGCGCCGCAAAGCCCTGCTCATCATGAGTTTTTTGTAACGAAACCGGGCGTCTGGCCAGGCCAGAAACATTTCGACACAAATTTGCGGCACGCGAAACATTCGGAAACACCACCGCCGAAAAGCTGAAACGAATGGGCCCTACCCTCGGGGAACGTCAATTCCAGGAGGGGTCCCCCGATGAACGTCGTCCTATGGGTTGCCGGATTGCGCATTCTCGCCGCGTTGCTAGTCGTCAGCGTCGTGTGGCCTGGTCTGTTGGAGCCTTGGCGCTGGATGCGTTGCGCTGGTGCGCACGCAAATACGAGGAGGAACACACGATGACCGCGTTCCTGTGGATCACCGCGCTTGCGTGTTGGAGCGTTGCCGCTTTGCTGATCGTCGGCGTCGTCGGCCCAGGCCTTATGGAGCGGTGGCGGCTGGCGCGCCACCCCGACGGAGGCGCGCACGCCGAATGAACGAACACTTGAAGACGTATATCACCGCCATATCGGCGGCGTTGTTCCTGGTCGTGGCCGCCTCGGGCCTCGCCATGTTCTTTCATGTCGGCGAAGACCTCGTGAAAGAGATGCACCAATGGCTCGCCCTCGTGTTTGTCACGGCCATCGCGCTGCACGTCTATAGGAACTGGGGCGCGATGATGACCTATGTCCGGCGCCGAACGATCGTGGCGCCGCTTGCTCTGGCCGCGATCGCGGCCGGCGTCTTCATCGTGCCGGCCGCCCTCTCCGGGCGTGACGATCCGAGGCACGCCCTCATACAGTCTTTGCAGGAGGCGAAGCTCGCCGATCTCGGCCGCGTGCTCGATGTCCCGGCGGATTCGCTCGTAGCCCGGCTCGAGACGGAAGGCTTCACGGTCACGTCCGCGGAGCAGCGGCTCTCGGAGATCGCGAGTGGTTCGGGCAAACCGCCAATGGCGGCGCTGATGACCGCCGTCGGCGCGGGGCCGCGTTAGCGGCAGCACCGCCCGGCGTTAGTGGCCGGCAGCCGCAGGCGCCGCGTGGCGCTGCGTGATGAGCGACGGCTCGCCTTCGGGATCGAGAATGCGGTACCCG